>JAFKFK010000018.1 GCA_017307275.1 Alphaproteobacteria bacterium
GATGGCGGCGGCTCCGGCCGCCGGCCGGCTTCGCACTGCGGCGTCGTTGGCCTCAAGACATCGGCTGGCGCCATCCCCTCGCCGTTCGGTTTCGGCGGCGCTTACGGGCCCCTCTATGGTGTGACGGCGCCCATGGGCCGCTCCGTCGCCGATGCGCGCGTAGCGTTTGAGGTGATGGCTGGCCCCGACCGGCGTGACCCGCACTCCGTCGCCCTGCTCGACGTACCGCCGCCCTCTCAACCGCGCATCGCGGTGAGCCCACGCCTCGGCCTCAACGTCGCAGTCGACCCGGATGTCATGGCGGCCTTCGAGGCAGCCATCGGCAAACTGCGCGCGGCAGGCTGGCGTATCGAAGAAGCCGACGTGGCGTGGCCCGAGAGTACGAGCGAGGCGGCTTTTTCTGCCGTGAATGCCGCGGCCTCGGCGTTGCTCTACGGAGAGCAGCATGCAGCGGACAAGAACCTGTTCGGCGACAATGTCGCGAGCCTGATCGAACGTGGCCGTGACGTGCCCGGCACCGATGTCGTATCGGCCTTCCGCCTCGCCGATGCCTGCGCGCGTTCGGTCGCCCAGTTCTTCACCGAGTACGATTATCTGCTGACGCCGACTACGGCCTGCGTGTCGTGGCCTGTCGAACAGGTCCACCCCAAGGTGATCGAGAACAAGCAGGCCGGTCCACGCGGACATGCCGTCTTCACGCCGCTGTTCAACCTCGCCCTGGTGCCTGGTATCTCAGTCCCCTGCGGCACCGGCCGCGACGGGTTACCAGTAGGCCTGCAAATCGTCGCGCCGCGCCTGCATGACCGGCCCCTACTCGCCATGGCCCAGCGGGCGGAAACGGCACTCCGTTGACCGGCATTCCAACGGAGATCCTGATCGTCGTGGGCGTGGCGGCCGTCGTCGCCATCGGTATCAAGCTGTACCGGGCAAGAAGCGCCGCCCAGCGCGAGGTGCCGCACGTCCACGACGCGTTGATGAAACGTGCCGAGACGCATGCGGCGACGAGCCCGTTCCTGCGCAAGGTTTGCCAAGAGTACAAAGCCAACGGTCATATCTCGAATCGGCAGGCCGAAGCCGTTGCCAAGGCAGTTGCACGCATCGAGCAACGCGCGCGAACTTGAACGACCTCGCGGCTTGACCGATAGTCGGTCGACAGCATGAAGGCGTGACGTATCGTATGGCGCAGACGACCAAAGGCCCGGATCTCCCACTTTGGAAGAAGGTCCTGTTCAGCCTGATCCTGGTCGTCGGGTTTCCGATCGCCTTGATCCTGGCGATCGAAGGCGCCGGATACGCCATTCTTCACTTCAAGCATGGCGTTCCCGGGAAGTCCTACGGGCTCTGGACCTACGACGAAGAACTCGGCGCGATCCATGCCGCCAACGCCTACAACTCGAATTCGCAAACCAACAGTCTCGGCTTCCGTAACAAGGAAGACGTGATCGAGCCCAAGCCGCCGGGCGCCTATCGAGTGATCGCCTACGGCGGTTCGACGACCTTCTGCTACAATCTCGAAACAGACCGCGCGTGGCCTCTGCGCCTGCAGGAGAACCTTCGCGCGCGGACGAACCCGAAATCGCAGGTCCTGAACGCCGGCGCCATCATGTGGTCGATCGGTCAGGAGGTCGCCCGTGCGAAGCGCGACCTTCCGCGTCTCAAGCCGGACATCGTGATCATCTATTCCGGCATCAACGAGCAGGCCAACGAAGAGCTGCTGCGGGCCGAGGGTATCAGCCTCGAACGCGCCCTTGCCGAGGGTAAGCATGGTCTCTTCTCGAAGCACCTCGATCAGGGACGATGGCTGAAGCGCAATTCGACCATCGTGCGCTTCCTCGAATATACGGGCGCCGCCGACTGGTTCTTCTCGGCCGGCCATACCGATACCGGAGCGCCGAAAGCGCCGCCCGTCGATCCCGGTATCAATCCCGTCGTTGCCGAAAACTTCGACCGCACGCTGCGCGAGTTCATCGAGCTGATCCGGAAGAACGGTGCCAAGCCGGTCTATGTCATCGTCGGCGGCTTGCCGGAGGTTGGGCGCAACACGCAGCTCATGCGCTACTCCCGCCAGGGTGCCGAGGTCGCGCGCCAGATGGGCGTGCTGGTGCTCGACTCCAACGATGTCGTGGCCGCCTACAAGGGCAACAAGCACGACCTGTTCTCCGACAGCGGTGTTCACTGGTCCGATCTTGGCGCCGGCCTCCTCGCCGACTTCATCGATGAGAAAGCCCTCAGGTCGATGGCGCCGTAGAACGACCTGCTGGCAAATTGCTAGCACCGACACTCGATGCATCTGTCCACCGAAGAGTCGATGACAGTTGAGCTGAATAGGCTCTAGTGTCGCGCCGTGCCTCGCTCCCGTGAAAAACTGTCGGCCGCCTCCGCCCGCCGCATCGCCCTCGCCGCGCAGGGCTTCAATACATCCCGGCCTGACGGGTCATCCAATCTCGGCCATGTGAAGCGCGCCATCGACCGGCTAGGCCTGCTGCAGATCGATTCGGTGAACGTACTGACCCGCGCCCACTACCTGCCGTTGTTCTCACGGCTGGGGAACTACGACAGCGCCCATCTCGATGGCCTCGCCTGGGGACGCAAGAGCCGGCGCGGCCTGTTCGAGTTCTGGGCGCACGAGGCGTCGCTGCTGCCGCTCGCCTCGCAGCCGTTGCTGCGGTGGCGCATGGCCCGCGCCGCCGCGGGCACCGACAAGCGCTGGTTGCCCAAGTTCTATAGCGACAAGAAGGCCTACATCGAAGAGGTGCGCCGCGAGCTCGAACGGCAAGGACCGCTAGCGGCATCTGACCTCGGCAACGGCGGCGAGCGCCGTGGTCCTTGGTGGGGCTGGAACGACGGCAAGCTTGCGCTCGAATGGCTGTTCTTCGCCGGCATCGTCACGACCTCAACAAGGCGCGGCACCTTCGAGCGGGTCTACGATCTCACCGAACGCGTTCTGCCACCCCATGTGCAGGCACTGCCGACGCCCTCGCCGGAAGAGGCGCAGCGCGAGCTGCTGCGCATCTCTGCCCGCGCGCTGGGCGTAGCGACCGAGTACGACCTGCGCGACTACTTCCGGCTGCCCGTCGCCGACACGAAGGCGCGTTTGGCCGAACTGGTCGAAGCCGGCGACCTGCTGGCCGTGTCGGTCGAAGGCTGGAAGCAGGCGGCCTACCTCGATCCCGAAGCGCGGCAGCCACGCAATGTGGAGGCGCGCGCCCTGCTGGCTCCCTTCGATCCGCTGGTCTGGGAACGCGACCGCACGGAACGCATCTTCGATTTCTTCTACCGCATCGAGATCTACACGCCCGCCGCCAAGCGCAAGCACGGCTACTACGTGCTGCCCTTCCTGCTGGGCGACCGACTGGTCGGCCGCGTCGACCTCAAGGCCGACCGGGCCAACTCGAAGCTCCTGGTCCCCGCTGCCCATCTCGAACCCGGCGTCGACGCCAAGACGGTCGCGGGTCCATTGCGGGAGGAACTCCGGTTGATGGCGGATTGGCTCGGCCTGGAAGGCCTCGTTTTGCCCCGCGCCGGCGCCCTGGGCCGGGCGTGGAGCAGCAAACGCTAGGGCTCGCGGCAAAATAGCGCTTCCCTGCGAAACAGAACCCTTGGCTTCCGGCTCCAGACCCGGCAAGTCACACGATCCTCAGAACGCCCTCAGACCGAAGGAAGCCTGACCATGGGTGCATATCGTTCGTCCAAGACCACCAATGGCCAGCACGCCGCCGGCGCCCGAGCCCTATGGCGCGCCACCGGCATGACCGATGAGGATTTCAGCAAGCCAATCATCGCGGTCGTCAATTCCTTCGTCGAATTCGTGCCCGGTCATGTCCACCTCAAGGACCTGGGCCAAATGGTGGCCCGTGAGATCGAACGGGCGGGCGGCGTCGCCAAGGAATTCAACACCATCGCCGTCGACGATGGCATCGCGATGGGCCACGAGGGCATGCTCTATTCCCTGCCCTCGCGTGACCTGATCGCCGATTCGATCGAGTACATGGTCAACGCCCATTGCGCCGATGCGATGGTCTGCATCTCCAATTGCGACAAGATCACCCCCGGCATGCTGATGGCCGCGATGCGCCTCAACGTGCCGGCGATCTTCGTGTCCGGCGGACCGATGGAGGCCGGCAAGGTCAATTGGAAGGGCCAGGATATCAAGGTCGACCTGATCGACGCCATGCTGACGGCCTACAAGCCGGGCGTGGCGAAGGAAGACGTCGAGGTCTACGAACGCTCAGCCTGCCCGACCTGCGGCTCCTGCTCGGGCATGTTCACCGCCAATTCGATGAATTGCCTCACCGAAGCGCTCGGCCTGTCACTCCCGGGCAACGGCACCGTCCTCGCCACGCACGCCGACCGCCGCGAGCTCTTCCTCGAGGCCGGCCGCCGTATCGTCGAGCTGACCAAGCAGCATTATGGCAAGGACGATGATTCGGTGCTGCCGCGTTCGATCGCCAACTTCAAGGCATTCGAGAACGCCATGCGGCTCGACATCGCCATGGGCGGCTCGACCAACACTGTGCTGCATCTGCTGGCCGCCGCCTTCGAAGGCGAGATCCCCTTCACCATGAAGGACATCGACCGGCTCTCGCGCGTGACGCCGCATCTGTCCAAGCTCGCCCCCTCCTCCCAGCTCTGGCACATCGAGGACGTGCATCGCGCCGGCGGCGTCATGGCGCTGCTCGGCATCCTCGACGGCAAGGGCATGATCCATCGCGATGTCGCGACGGTCCATTCCGCAACCATGGGCGACGCGCTGAAGCGTTGGGACGTCGGCAACGGCGCCGACGAAGGCGTGAAGACCTTTTATCGCGCTGCCCCTGGCGGCGTGCGCACCACGCAGGCCTTCTCGCAGAACAAGCGCTATCCCGAGCTCGATCTCGACCGCGCCAATGGCTGTATTCGCGACTTCGACCACGCCTACAGCCAGGATGGCGGCCTCGCCGTGCTCTACGGCAACCTGGCGACCGACGGCTGCATCGTGAAGACCGCCGGCATCGATCCGAGCGTGCTCAAGTTCAAGGGCAAGGCGATCGTGTTCGACAGCGAGAACGATGCCACGGCAGCCATTCATGCCGACAAGGTCAAGGCCGGGCACGTCGTTGTGATCCGCTACGAAGGCCCCAAGGGCGGGCCGGGCATGCAGGAGATGCTGGCAGCGACCAGCGCCATCAAGGCGCGCGGGCTTGGAGCGCAATGTGCGCTGATCACCGACGGCCGCTTCTCCGGCGGGTCGTCGGGCCTGTCGATCGGCCATATGTCGCCGGAAGCAGCATCGGGCGGCACGATCGGTCTGGTTCAGGATGGCGATCCGATCGAGATCGACGTCCCGTCCCGCTCCATCGCGCTGGCCGTTCCGGAGGCTGAGATCGAAGCCCGGCGGGCAGCGATGAAGGCGAAGGGCCGCGAGGCGTGGAAGCCCAAGCGCGACCGCAAGGTATCGGCGGCGCTGCGCGCCTATGCAGCCCTGGCAACGTCGGCCGCGCATGGCGCGGTGCGCGATGTCGACCAGGTCGGAGGTTGAGATGAACGACCTCGTCCTCAAGGGCGGTCGCGTGGTCGATCTCTCGCAGGGGATCGACAAGGTGACGGACATCGCCTTCTCGGGCGGCAAGGTCGCCGCGATCGGCGACGGCCTCGCCGGCAAGGACACCCGCAACGTCGCGGGCAAGATCGTCTCGCCCGGCCTGATCGACCTGCACACGCATGTCTATTGGGGTGGCACGTCGCTCGGCGTCGAGGCGGAGTTGGTGGCCCGCTCCGGCGGCGTCACGACCTTCATCGATGCCGGCAGCGCCGGTCCCGGCAACTTCCACGGCTTCCGCAAGCACGTGATCGAGACCTCGCCGGTCCGCATCCTGCCGTTCCTCAACGTCTCCTTCCCCGGCATCTTCGCCTTCTCCAAGACGGTGATGGTGGGCGAGAGCGCCGACATGCGCCTGCTCGATGCCCGCGAAGCGGTGCGGGTGGCGCGTGAGCACAAGGATCTGGTGCTGGGCGTGAAGGTGCGTGTCGGCAAGTCAGCCAGCGGCGATTCCGGCATCATGCCGCTCGACATCGCCCTGGACGTCGCCGAGGAAGCCGGCTTGCCGCTGATGGCTCATCTCGATTCGCCGCCGCCGTCGCGGCACGAGGTGGTGAGCCGCCTCAGGCCGGGCGATATCCTGACCCACTGCTTCCGGCCCTTCCCCAATGCGCCTGTCCACCCCGACGGCAAGGTGCGCGACGAAATCCTGGCGGCGCGCCAGCGTGGCGTAATCTTCGATATCGGCCATGGCGGCGGCTCGTTCGGTTTCGGCACCACGCGCAAGATGCTGGCCGCCGGGTTCCTGCCGGACGTCATCTCCTCCGACGTCCATGCGATCTCGATCGAGGGGCCGGCTTTCGACCTGTTGACCACGATGTCGAAGTTCCTCTGCCTCGGCGTCGACCTGCCGACGGTCATCAAACTCGCCACTGTGAATGCCGCCAAGGCCATCAACCGCCCGGAACTCGGCACGCTCAAGGTCGGCAGCGTGGGCGAAGCCACGGTGATCGATGTTGCCGCCGGCAAGTTCGACTATGCTGATTCGATCGGTGAGCGCCTGGAAGGTGATAAACGCCTGCTGTCGGTCGGTGTCGTCCTGGCCGGGAAATGGTGGCACCCTCTTTAGGGGGCCGCCTGAAAAGCAATTGAATACGAGAAATCAGCGACTTAGCAGGACCTGATCTTTCTGGGCCCCCGGCTGCAACTTCCACAGGGCCAGTATCGTTGACTTGGCGTGACTGGATAATTTGCGCCGCCTCTGCCCCCGCTATGGCGGCGCCTTTCTCCCCATCCGGTCCACAGCCCGTCCTCGAGTCACCTTGAGGGCGGGCTGCTTGCTTCTGGGGACCTCAGGCGGTGGCCTGCAACCAGGCTACCGCGAATAGCCGCTCGGGATCCGTCCAGGCCTTGGTAATCGTAAAGCCGCCGCTTCCTGCAAGAGCGGCAATCCCGGCATCGTCGTACTTGTACGAATATTCGGTATGAACTCGCTCTCCTTCGGCGAAGGAGAAACGGCGCCCCGCTACGGTCACGCTCTGGGGCCGCAAGCTGCGGAAGTAGATCTCGATGCGGCCTTCAGCCGGATTGTAGAAAGCCTCATGAGCGAATGCCGCGAGGTCGAAGTTGGCATCGAGCTCGCGGTTCATCCGCCGCAAAAGGTTGAGCGTGAACTGAGCCGTCACACCGGCCGCGTCGTTGTAGGCATCGTGCAGTCTTTGCGGGTCCTTCTTGAGGTCTATCCCGAGGATCAGCGCGCCGTCGTCGCGCAGCAGCCGGCGGGCCCGGCGCAGGAAAGCCGTCGCCTCTTCGGGCGTGAGATTGCCGATGGTCGACCCGGGGAAGAAGCCAATCCGCCGCGCGCCGTTGATGAAAGCCGGCAAGCTATCCAGCACCATGTAGTCGGCAGACACTGGCTCGACGCGCAGCCGGGGGTAATCGCGGCGCAACCGTGCGGCCGTCCCGTCGAGATGCTCGCGCGAGATATCGATGGGCACGTAGGCGTCGAGGTCTGGCATGGCATCCAGCAGCAATCGTGACTTCACGCTGGAGCCGCTGCCGAATTCGACAAGCGCACAATCCGGCCCGGCGCGTTGCGCGACCTCCGCTGCGCATCGGCCGAGGATCTCTGTCTCGGTGCGCGTCAGATAATATTCCGGCAACTCGCAGATCGCGTCGAAGAGCGCGGAGCCACGAGCGTCGTAGAGGAAACGCGCCGGAATCGCGCGCGGCGTTGCGCCGAGGCCGGCGAGGACCGCATTCCTGAACTCCGCGCGGTCGGCTGTGCCAGGACGTTCGAGCGTGGCGATGGGGAGATTCATCGAAGATCCTCTGCAAGGCGAATGCCGCCGAACATCCAGCGCGCATCAAGCGGGAAGAAGTTTCGGTAGGTCGGGCGGGCATGGCCTTGAGGCGTCGCGGTGCAACCGCCCCGCAGCACCATCTGGTTGGCCATGAACTTGCCGTTGTATTCGCCGATGGCGCCCGGCGGCTCGCGATAGCCCGGATAGGCAACGTAAGGGCTGGCGGTCCATTCCCAGACCTCGCCGACGCCATCGAGCGAGGGCGCCCCCACTTCCCACTCGGCTTCACGCGGGAGGCGCTTGCCTGCCCACTTGGCAAAGGCCGCCGCCTCGAAGCCGCTGACGTGACAGACCGGCCGTGACGGATCGAGACGTTCGAGGCCCGAGAGCGTATGGACCATCCAGACGCCGTCGTGCCGCTCCCAATAGAGCGGCGCCTGCCAGCCACGCTGCCCCACGCAATCCCAGCCCGCGGACAACCAGAATTCAGGGCGCCGATAACCATCGTCTTCGATGAAGCCGAGAAACTCACCGCAATTCACCGGCCGAAGCGCCAGCGCAAAGGCATCGAGCCAGGTGCGATGGCGCGGCCCTTCGTTGTCGAAGGCGAATCCCTTTCCATTGTGGCCGATCTCCACCAGCCCAGGCTCGAACTCGCGCCAGCCCAGGGCACCCGCAACGCCTGTCCGCCCCGATGTAACACGATAGGCCGGCTTGAGCGGGTTCAGTGAAAAGGCATGCTTGATATCCATCAGGATCAATTCCTGATGCTGCTGCTCGTGCTGCAGGCCAAGTTCGACGACGATGCCAGCATCGCCTACACTACCGGTGGAGAGAAAGTCGGCCATCGCCTCGGTGACATGACGGCGATAGGCCATCACCTCGTCGACGCCCGGGCGGGTGATCAGACCACGCTGCGGCCGGGGATGCCGCGGGCCGACAGCTTCGTAATATGAGTTGAAGAGATACTCGTAGGCCGGATCGAAGACCTTGTAGCTGCCGGCGTTGGGTCGCAGCACGAAGGTCTCGAAGAACCAGGTCGTATGCGCCAGATGCCATTTAGTGGGGCTGGCGTCGGGCATGGACTGGACCGTCTGGTCCTCTGCCGACAGGGGCGCGGCAAGCGCCTCGGTATGCTGCCGAATCGACAGAAACCGGCGGAGGCCGTCGAGATCTTGTGCTTGCAGTGCAGGCATTGTCGGATCAGGCACGAAACCTCCGAAGGACCTAACTTGGTAGCGCACTGCCCGGTTGCAAGAGCGCATTTGGGCCGTCACGCTCGCAGCGTCGACGCGTCCACCCGAGGCAAGCAAGTGCCGATTTGCGAGATCGATCCCTGGCGCACTCAATATTTCGAGAGAGTGCCCTGCCCGGCAAACACTCTCATACCGACTGAGGACAGCGACGCCTGGAACTGGAACCCGCGGCACCGCTGGGTCTACGACAAGCTGGAAGTCGCGCTCCGCCAGGGATTGCAGGCAGCACCGCACGGCGTGGCACCGCAACGCTATCCGGTCTTCTCCAAGCCGCTCTACAACCTGAAGGGTATGGGTGTAGGCAGCCGGACCCTACGGTCGCACACCGACTATGAGGCTGCATATCAGCCCGGGCACATGTGGATGGCTCTGCTCGAGGGCGATCATATCAGCAGTGACGTTGCGCTGGTCGATGGCTCGCCGAAGTGGTGGCGCCACGCGCGCGGGATGGCCTCGGGCGACGGCACGTTCGACTACTGGGAGGTCGCCTCTGGAGCCGAGCCTGCCGTCGAAGCCTGGGGAGGCGACTGGTGCCGACAGCACCTCACTGGCTACACCGGCATGGTCAATCTCGAAACGATCGGCGGCCGCATCATCGAAGTGCACCTGCGCTTTGCCGACCAATGGCCCGATCTCTACGGCGGTGATCCTTGGGTCGAAGCCGTGATCGAACTCTACACGCACAAGGTCTGGCGCTACGACGATCACGACAGGCGGCGCGGCTATAGCGTAGTTCTCTTCCTGCCGCACGGCCCGCGCTACCGTCATCCGCCTGCCGAGCTGGTGCGTGGCATCGAGCGGCGGCCCGGCATCTCCAGCGTCCAGATCACCTTTCACGAGAAGCTGGCGCCAGCGCAGCATGCCATGCCACCCGGCGGGTTCCGGGTGGCCATCGTGAACTGTTGGGACCGCGAAGCCGGCAACGCCGCGCGCGCCGAACTTCGCCGCCATTTCACCGCCACCGCATTGCCCTAGAGGTTGTTGCGGCGGACAAAGCCTGCGAACAGGCTCACGACGAACAGCACCAGCGCAATGACGAACAGGATCTGCGCCATGCCTGTTGCCGCCGAGGCGACTCCACCGAAGCCGAAAACGCCGGCAACTATCGCGATTACCAGAAACATCAGCGCCCAATACAGCATCGCTCTCTCCCTGTCTGATAGGTCGAGCTGATAACGCTTGGTGATTCAAGGTGGTTGCTGAAATGGCAACCGCTTCGGCGGGGCAGACGTTGATTAGGTAGCAGTTCACAACCCTGAAGGAGGGCCGATGAAACGCGAACTCTCCCCGACGGAACTATCGCCAACCGAAGCGCGCAGCGGCATCATCAGCGGTCGCATCTTCATGATCCTGTTGATCTCGTCGATCGGCGCGGTCGTGGCGCTGGCGCTAGCCTGGTACTTCCTGTTTCCATATGGCGGCTAGTAGCTGAGCAGAAAATCACCGCGCGCTGTCGTCGAACTCCGGATGACGGCGCACATAGGCGACGACGTAGCTGCACGCTGGCACGATCTTGAGCCCGCGGCGATGGGTATCTTCGAGAGCCGCATGGACGACCTTCGCAGCCAAACCCTTCCCCTCGTCCTCAGGAGGCACTTCCGTGTGCGTGAAGATGAGTCTGTCACCTTGCTGGCGATACTCCGCGATCGCCAGACCGTGTTCCGTCGGCATTTCATAGCGATTGCGGACGGCGTTATGCGTTACTGACATCTATACTCCGTCTACAATCGATGAAGCGTTAAACCGGACGCCGCGCTGCATACTCCCGCTGAACGCAAACGTCGTAGCTCCGGTCGTAGGGCACGAGGCCATACGCACGACAGGCTGCCTGAGAATCGGAGTAGATCTGCGCCTCCGAATAACCGACGACCACCCTGCCCTGCTGGCGCGCCGTATACTCACGCGCCCGGCACTGGTCGTAGGCCGCCGTTCCAATCCTGAAGCCATATGCCGCGCACGCATCATCCGATGCCATGACAACGCGCGTCTCCGTCGCGCACGCGCCGAGGGCCATCGCTGCGACAAGGACGGGCAACAACCGCTTCAGCATCCGATACCTCCTCGGGATGTAATTCACATCCCGGCACGACAACGTGAGGAGGTATCGTCAGTTCCCGCACGGCGACTACCGGTCGACCTGCCAGAACATCGGGTAAGACGACTGGATCAGCCCCTTGAGTTCCGTTCGATAGCCCGCCGGAATGGTGAACTGCCCCCACATGAGAGCAGGCACCAGCTCGTAGGAAAGCACCTGAATATCGGCGGCAATTTTCTTGCGCTCCTCAAGCGTGCTGGCCCGAGTAAATGCCTTGAGCAGATCCGGTATCCGGTTGTCGCAGGACCATCCCGGGAAGTCGTTGCATGTTGCCGCCACGTAGAAGTGCGTCAACGGCGAGTACATGTCGGTACCGTTGGAGTAGACCGGGAACATCGACCAGCCGTCCTTCTTGGCACGGCGTGCCAGCACGGTCGGCCAATCGCGCGGCTGCTGTTCGACGGTGAAACCGACGTCGCGCATGTTCTGGACGAGCACACGCGAGGCGGTCTGGCTGATCGAGCCGGCGACTTCGAGGATGATGACCGGCTCGCCCTTGTAACCCGAGGCTGCAAGCTCGGCCTTGGCCGCCGCCAGGTCGACCTTTGCGGCGCCCGCTCCTACATCGGTCGAGAGTGGCGTACCGCACATCCAGAACGAGGAACAGTTCTTGGTCTGGTACTTGTCGGGCACGCCGATGGCCGTCAGCGTCGCGTGCTGATCGACCAGCTTCCACAGGACCTTGCGCACCGCCGGATTATCGAACGGCGGGAAGGCATGGTTCAGACGAAAGTTGCCCTGGAACTGGTGAATGCCGCCCAGGCCCATCAGCTTTAAGTTCTTTTCCTTCTCGAGGATCGGCAGCATGTCGAAGGGCAGATACTGCATGTAGTCGATTTCGCCGGCGATCAGCGCGTTGGCGCCTGTCGACTGATCGGGCATGACACGGAGCACGAGCTGGTCGATCTTCACGTCCTTGCCACCGGCCAGGAAGTCCGGCGCTTCCTTGCGCGGCACATAGGCCGGGTTGCGCTCGAGCACCATGGCATTGCCCGGCCGCCACTGGTCCTTGAGGAAGCGGAACGGCCCCGAGCCGACCGGATCTCCGATGCGCTGGTCCGCCGGGGTCGCAGCGAGCCGCGCCGGCATCATCACCGGTAGCGGCGCGTTGGGCTTGCCTAACACGTCGAGAAGCAATGGGAATGGCTGCTTCAGGACCAGTCTGATCGTCTTCGGGTCCTTGGCTTCCAGCGTTTCGGTGTCCGCCATCAGCATCTTGCCCAGCGGATCGCGAACCGACCAGCGCTTCAGCGATGCGACGCAGTCCTCGGCTGTCACCGGATTACCGTCGTGCCACTTGAGGCCGTCGCGCAGTACGAAGCTCCAGGTGAGCTTGTCAGGGCTCGCCTCGTAGCTTTCGACCATCTGCGGCTTGATCTCGCCCTTCTCGTTCATGGCAAACAGCATGTCGAAGACATGCAGCCCGAACGTTCGCGTAATCGTCGCGGTGATGACGTGGGGATCGAGGATGGTGACCTCAGACTCGAGAACCACCGTCAGCGCCTTGGCCGCCCGCGCTTCCCGTGGCCTGATCAACGAAGCTCCCGCCAATGCGGCGCTGCCTGCAAGTGCTGTCCGACGTCCAATTCCAATGCTACGCATTCGCTGTCCTTCTTCCCCGAGAGGCGAAGGTAGCGGGCTTTGCCGGAAAGTGGAACGGTTTGGCCCCGTTTCGACGTGCGGTGATACGGGGCCCTATCGCTTTAGGGCGGCGACACCAATCGACACGTCACGCGATCGACAAAGATCTCAACGCGCGGACCATAGACCGGCATCCCCCAGCGCTCACCGGGTCCTGACGGCTGTGCCACGACACTTACTTCCTGCACGGGCCGGCCGCCATTGGTGAACATGCAGCTCACCACGGCATCGACGACACCGGCACTGTTGTTGGTGACGTAGATTGCGGACAGCCAATTCTGCTGCGGCACCGCCTGAAGCCAGGCGCCATCGAGGGTGGCAATCGGCACCGTCGGCCCGGCGGTGATGGGAACGGTCCCCATCAGGTTTCCGTGCGGCCGCTGGATCACGGGCGGCAGCGTCACACTTTGGCTGTTCGGATCGAACGCCTTGTCTGCCGGCGTTGCCGGCGTCGCAGCCTGCTGCTGAGGGCTCTGGTTGTCCTTGCTGACGTTTTCCGGCGTCCAGACCTTGCCCGTCTTCTCGTCACGGAATTGCGGGACCTGGGCAACGGCGGCACTTGCCGCAATCACCCCCACCACACCAACAAGCGTCGCCAGATGGATGTGACGCTTCATGTTTTTTCTCCTTAGGCATTATGCAGGGGCAGTCTCAACCGTCCTACATGTCTCGATAGCGACGCTGCTCCCACGTGCTCACCTGAGCTTCGGCCTCTTCCTTGGAGATGCCGTAACGAGCCTGGATCTTGCCGACGAGCTGATCGCGGCGCCCCTCGATGGCAAGCAGGTCGTCGTCGGTGAGCTTGGCCCATTGCTCCTTCACCGCACCCTTGGTCTGGGTCCAGCTACCCTTGAACTTCTCCCAGATCGCCTTCACGTCGTTCTGGGTGGTTGTCTGGCCCGACGCCTGTGCATTGACCGCGACTGGTAGCGCGGTGATGGCAAGGCCGGCACACGCGGCGAGAATGGCGAGCGAACGCATCGAAACCTCCTTGTGAAATCGTCGGATCAACAACGAGGCACGAGAGCCCAGGTTGCCGCCTCAGGAAGGCCACAACGATTTCAAAAGGAATGCCAACGGGATGACGACGATCATCGCGACATAGAGATCCATCAGCTCGCCTGCCAGCGGGCTGCGCGATGCTTCATCTGACGACATGTTCGACGCATGCGTGGCGTCGGGAACTTGTCTGGACTTCATTTGGCCCCTCCAGCCTTGGACATCCCCTCTTGCCAAAGAAACGCCACAAAACGGCCTGGGGTTGCACGCGCCACGCGGAATCAGGCGGCTGCTCTCCTTGCCGCATGGTCCAGGGCCTGCTGGAGGTCGATTGCCGAATAGGGCTTGGAGATGAACTGCGCGCCCTCGACGAGAGGCGCCGACGGACCGTAACCGCTGGCGATAATCACTGGTAGAGCCGGGAACCGCTGCCGCACTTGGGTCGCCAACTCCTCCCCACTCATGCTCGGCAAACCAAGGTCGGTAAGAAGAAGATCGTACTTCCCGTCATTCGCCAGCAGCTCCAGCGCCTGCTCTCCGGTCCCGACGCCGGCCACAACGCATCCCATCTGCTCGAGCATGTCCGTGGTCGACATGCGCAACACGATTTCGTCCTCGACCAGGAGAATCCGTCTGGGGCGATCGGTTACCTCCGGCCCTCTCAGAGCCGGCGCGATTTGCGCAGCCTCCGGCCTGGCCGCTGCTCGCGGCCGACGGGCGGCGAGAACTGCCCGTACTCGCGCCGCAAGTGCCTCGCTGCTGTAGGGTTTGGTGATCAGCGGATAGCCCGTTCGGCTGAAATCCGGAACAAGGTCGCGGGCAAAGCCGGAGGTCAACAGGACAGCAATCCCCGGTCGCTGCTTCTGAACCAGTTCGGCAAGCTCGATCGCCGTCATCGTTCCGGGCATCACGACATCGGTAAACAACAGATCGAAGGCCGGATCCTTCTCGAACAGGGCCGCTGCAACATCGGGATTCTCGGCGGCAACGACGCGGTATCCCCAACCCGTGAGCATATCGACGACGGCATGCCGGACGTCGTCGCTATCTTCGACAACCAGGATGCGTTCGCTGCCCGTCAGGATCGTCGCGGCGACCGCATCGTCCTCGACGACAGCGTCCTGGGTCCGAGGCAGATAGAGCTTCACGCTGGTCCCCTGCCCGATCGCGCTGTCGATCCGGATATGACCATTCGACTGGCGTACGAAGCCATAGACCATGCTGAGCCCCAGCCCCGTCCCCTTGCCGTCGCTCTTGGTGGTGAAGAAGGGATCGAATGCCTGAGCCACGACTTCCGGCGGCATGCCGATGCCGGTGTCGCTGACGTCCACCAGTACATAGGGGCCAGGCGTTACATCGGGATGCAGCGCGGCGTAGCGCCGATCCAAGGTGGCGTTCGAGACCTCGACCCGCACGGTGCCGCCATCCGGCATGGCATCTCGTGCATTGATGGCGAGGTTCAGAATAGCGTTCTCGAGTTGGCTGGGGTCTATCCTGGCGTTCCAAGGATCGTCGGCGACCTTGAATTCGATCGCGATGCGCTCGCCCAGTGAGTGGCGCAGCAGATCGGCCAGATCGCCGATCAGGTGAGCAACGTTCGTCGGCTGCGGCGCCAGCGGCTGGCGGCGAGCGAACGCCAGTAGCTGCAGCGTGAGCCGCGCCCCGCGATCGGCAGCGGCGGTTGCGGTCTGGACACGCGCCAGCGCCGCCTCATGGCCACCAAGCTCGCCCTTCAGGAGATCGAGGTTGGCCCGGATGACCTGGAGGATGTTGTTGAAGTCGTGCGCCATGCCGCCGGTGAGCTGGCCGGTGGCTTCCATCTTCTGACCCTGACGCAGGGCGGTCTCGTCCCGCAGCTTCTCCGTGATATCGACACAGCGAATGACGTCGCCACCGCCTTCCATCTCGCCACGATAGACTTCGAAATCCCTGCCATCGTGCGATACGCGCACCATCGACGTGCGATCCGCGGAAGCGGCATCGGGCGGCGCCGATCCCAAGCCGAGCGGCTGGAGCAAGGCGCGGGTGGCCGGTGAGCGCTCGGACAGCAACTGATCGCGCGTCAGTGGCGCCTGCCTGACCGGATCCCATGCTGCAAGCTGAGTGAACGCCCGGTTCCAAGCGACGACCATACCTTGCGGATCAAGCACGAAAATCGGGTCTTGCAGGCTCTCGAGAGTCATCTGCTGCAGCCGCGACCTCGCCGTCAGATCCTGCTGCGTTCGCTCAAGCCGGCCGGCACCGCGCACGATGATATAGATGCCGGCAACAAGGCACATGAAGGCGCCTGCCATCACCAAGAGACCGGCAATGTCGGCCTGTTCCTGCTCCGAACGCAGGGCCGCGAGCTGGCTGGCCAGAAGAAGGCGTTGCCCCTCGACGAAGGAATCACCGAGCAGGCGCACCTGCCCCATCATCGCACGTCCCGCGCCCGTCCGATCGAGCGCCAGCGCGGCATCGCGACCGTAGAGCTGATAGGCGCCGACTGTGGCGTTGAGCTGCTCGAGCTTGTCGCCGGCGAGTGCGGCGAATTCACGGTACTGTCGCGTGGCATCGAGATTGCCGACCACCGACGCCTCGAGTTGCCGCAGCCCCGACTCGATGCGCACGCGCGCTCGCTCATAAGGCTCCAGCCGGGTCGCGTCGCCAGACAGCAAATAGCCGCGCTGGCCGATCTCGGCGTCCTGCAGCGCGATCACCATTTCGCGCATCAGTGCCATGGTCTCGTAATTGCTGACCACGAGCCGTTGCTGCCGAGCCGCCGACTTCGAATGGGTAATAGCAAGCATGATCCCGCTCGCGATCAACACGGCAATCGTCAATCCGACGACGATACCGGTCGAGCGCGCGGATCTGAGAAGACTAGGCATCCTCTCCCTCGTCGACACTGGGTGTCGGGAAGGTGACGGCGACGCGGCTGCCCCCACTTTCCTTGACGGAGATCGTGGCTTCGCCACCGAGCTGCATGGCCAGCCCTCGGATCAACGTGAGACCGAAGCCGCCGCGCCCATCGGGGCCGAGTGTGCCGGTATCGTGTCCCAACCCGTTGTCCTCGATCACGAGTTCCACCTGTCCTTCTCTCTCGATCGTCTCGATCCGTACTTCCGGTGCCGCAACGCCCTCGAAGTTGTGGGTAAGCGCGATGCTCACCGCTTCAGTCACGATCAGGCCGACGGGAATTGCCGTATCGGGCCCCACCGCCATGATGGGAGCACGGATATGGTAGCGCGGCGCCTGCCGCTCGGCACCCCGGCGCCCCACCGAGATCTGACGCACCAGATCGCTGATGAACTGCTGAAAATCGACCAGCGACCAGCTCGACCGCTCGTAGAGATGCCGGTGCAGGATCGAAAGCGTAAGGACGCGGTTTTGTGCATCGCCGAAGAAACGGCGAATGCGCGGCGACCTGATCTCGCCGGCCTGGAGGTTGAGCAGGCTCGAGATCATCTGGAGGTTGTTCTTCACGCGATGATGGATCTCGCGCAGCATATGATCGCGCTGTTCGAGATTTGCCCGCAGTTCGGCTTCACGGCTGGCAATCGCCTCTGCCATGGCAGAAACGCCGGCGCCGATCGAGGCCATCTCCGGTGACCAGGAATGGGGCGGTGCGAACTTGGTTTCCTCGCCGCGCGCCACCTTTTCGGCAAAGGTCTGGATGTAACGCAGCGGCTGCACGCACCAGTGATCGGCACTCAACCAGACGACCAGCAGCACGACAATCAACGCCAGACCAATCAAGCAGAACGCCGCCCAGCGCTCGGCCAATGCTGCGATCCCTTCTGGGATCGGCATGGATGTCACCGCAAAAAGTGCACTGCCGGTGATCGGCTGGACGCGAAACTGATAAAGCGAACTGTCCCGCCCGTACTCGGAGAAGTCCGCCTGATTGCCGGCGATCGATGCTGCGAGGCGAGACGGTATCGGTAGCCGGCGCATCGCCGCCGGATCACCGCCGATCGTGGCCCCGTCCCGAGCAACGACTGCGGCCCCGATCGAGCCTGTCGGCGGGGCAGCGGCGACATCGGCAAGAGCCTTGAGGGTGATCCCGACGGCGCACATGCCGCGAAAGGCGTTGTCGCTCGCAATCGGCAATGCCACCGGAATGATCGTGTTCGGGCCGAGACGGCTTGCGACCTGCTCTCCGATGGCAAACTGACCGGTGGAACGTACCTGCTGGAAGATATCGCGATCGGCGAAGCTCATGCCCACCGCTGTCGGTTGGCTCGCGCAACGGGCGACACCCTGATCGTCCGTCACCAGCATAACGGAATACTGCGCAGGCGAGGTTCCGAGCACGCGCGTGAAGTAAGATTCGCAACGACTGACGTCGACTGGCTCGGGCTGCACGTTCGCGCTCTGGCGCACGGCGTCAGCCGCGCAGGCCGCCGAAAGCATGCGTCGCGACGCCTCGATGAGCTCGCCATAGCGGGCAACAACGAGGTCGGCCGCGGCGGCGAGCGACGCCTCCTGGAGCGTCGCCTTCGCCTCCTGCTCCCTATCGGCCTGCCAGGCGGCAAGTCCGAGGATCGGCAGGAGCGTCAGTGCTGCAATCGCGACCAGCGTCGACCGGAGAGACCATCGCGCCGGCATTTTCTCCGATCTCGCCGTCAGATCGATACGGTATCGAGCGCCTGAGCGATAGCCGCACGAAGAAGATCAGGATCGAAGGGCTTGGAGATCACGAACGCCGGTTCGACCTGTTTGCCCGTCAGCAGCCGCTCGGGGAAGCCGGTGACGAAGATTACCGGCACCGACATCGACTTCATGATCTGATTGACCGCGGAGATGCCGCTGTCGGAACCGCGAAGCTGGATATCGGCCAGCACGAGATGAGGCGAGTGCTTCACGGCGAGATCGATCGCCGCCTTCTCGGTTGCGGCAATACCAACGACCTCGTGTCCCGCGTTGCGCACGATGTCCGCCACGTCGAGTGCAATGACAGCCTCGTCCTCGATCACCAGCACACGCACCGAGGCCACACGCTGAAGTTCCTGCCGCGCCTCTTCAAGGCTGCGCTCGGCGGCGTCGACGCTTATTCCCAGAATGTGGGCCGCATCGCCTACCGTGAAGCCTTCGAGAACAGTGAGCAGCAGAACCTGGCGCTGCATCGGCGCCATATCGGTCAGCGATTCCTTCAGCCGACCGCTGACGCTTTCACTGCCGCTGGCCGCCACCTCTATGTCGCCGAAGGGCTGGCGCAGTCGGTGGAACAGGGCGAACACGCCCACTTTCGTATCCTCGGCTTCGGCAATGAGCTCCGGCTGCTGCACGGCAACCTCGGCGCAAAGCCGGACCCATTCATCTCCTTGCCGCTGCGAGCCAGTGACCGCCCGCGCATAGCGACGCAGAAACGGCAATGTCCTGGTGATCGCCTCGGACATCCTCTTGGTCGCTACCTGCCCTTCCGCCACAGCGCTCTCCCTCTCGCTCGATAGTCCAATCCCTGAGAAGCACCCGAACTCGGAAGCTCACAGTATGCCCCGCGGCCATCTGACGGCCCTTCAAGGGCGGACCGATGTCGCCGGACATGGCTGCGCCTCCCAAGGCTCTCTGTTTCCCTGGGAGGCGTCAAACCTTCTATTCAAACAACGCCAAATGCAATGACAGGTTCCGAACCTTTGCGATCACATGCGGCCGAACCAGTCCTTGACCTGTTTCTCGGCTTCATCCTTGGCGACGCCGTAGCGCTCCTGGATTCGGCCGACGAGTTGCTCCTGCTTTCCGTCGATCACTTTGATGTCGTCGTCGGTGAGCTTGCCCCACTGTTCCTTGACCTTGCCAGTGACCTGCTTCCAATTGCCTTCGATGCGATCCCAGTTCATGACTGACTCCTTCGATGGTTGGACGACTACCCGATCTGTGTTTGGCAACGCCTGCCATCGGGATGCGGTTGCCATCCTCGATTTTCTCTTTCGTTCGCCGACGGGCTCCCCACATTGACAACGATGAAAGAAGACATCGTCGCCCTTCTTCCGGACCTTCGCGCCTTCGCGCGTTTCATGTGCCGTGAGCGGGAAGCGGCAGACGATCTTGTGCAGAACACCGTCCTTGCAGCCCTCGACAAGCACGAGCAGTTCACTCCAGGCACCAACCTCAAGGGCTGGCTGTTCACCATCATGCGCAATCGCTTTTATTCGGATTTGCGCACGCAGCGGCGGCGACCGCAGACCATCGATGACGAGATGGCCGCTCCGCTTCCCGCCGTGGACAATCCGGAAGCGACGCTCGCGCTCAAGGAGCTTTCGGTGGAGCTGTGGAAGCTCAGCCCGCAAGCACGCGAGGCACTGGTGCTCGTGGGCGCTGGAGGCTTCTCCTACGAAGAAGCTGCCAGCCTGTGCGGCTGTTCGGTCGGCACGCTCAAGGCGCGCGTATCGCGGGCACGCAAGTATCTTTCGGAGAAATTACAGTAAATTTTCACTAATTTATTCATTGATATCAACGAGTTACAAAATTTGACGCCGTTTTCGTGTAACCAAACGCGAGCTCAGTCATTTGTTCGAGGTAGGACGCAATTACCGAGGAGAGAGAACAATGACCGCGCAGATTCAGCAGGACCAGACCGTTCTCGACTTTCATGAACAGCTGAAGACTGTCCTGCCACGTCTGCGGATCTATGCTCTCTCGCTCACGCGCGACCGTGATGCAGCCGACGATCTCGTGCACGACACGGTCGTCAAGGCTCTGACGGGCCGCCATAGCTTCCAGCCTGGCACCAATCTGGCCGCCTGGCTGTTCCGCATTCAGCGCAACGAGTTCATTTCCGGCCTGCGCCGGCGACGCCCGACCGTGCCGGTCGACACGGCAGTTGCCGAGTCGCTTTCCCACCCTCCTCATCAGGACAGCGGATTGATCATGCGTGAGTTCATGAGCGCTTTCGGCAAGCTTGCCGCGGCGCAGCGCGAGGCCTTGCTGTTGGCCGTGCTCGAAGGCCTGCCCTACGAGACGATTGCCGATCATACGGGCGTCTCGGTTGGTACGGTGAAGAGCCGTATTTCCCGCGCACGCGATACGCTCGAGCGGTTGCTGCTCGAAGGCGAGACGCGTCAGCCCGCCGAGGAAGTTCGTGGCGACGCCCTGCCGTCCGGGGAAGAGGCCCGGGCGACGACGCGTTAACCGTGCCCCTTTTCAAACACTTCAGTTGAGTGTGAAATAGCTGATGGGCGATTTCAGGGGGAGAGTGGCATGGGTCAGGCAAGGTCCCGCGGAGCCTTCCGTCTCCGGGGAGCATGTGATGGCCGATGACAGCAGCAAGGCGGGCGGCGGGCGCCCGCCTTCAGATCGCTCGGCGCCCAAGGCAAGCGACCGTCCCTTCGACATGTGGCTGCATAAGCAGCTTCATGCGATGTACGACGAGATCACGAACGAACCTCTCCCCGACGGTCTGCTCAAGCTAATCGACAAGGACGCTGCTCGAGAAAAGCAGAATGGCGCGTCCGAAAAGCCCCCTGGCGAGAAGGCGTAAATCTCGGGAACTCCGCTCGTCAAATCTCCGTTGCTGTGCAGACAGCAAGCGGAGGCAATGATGATTAGCGCTGAAGACAAGAAGAAGGCCCTCTCGAATCCGAGCAGCGTGTTCCGGCATCCTGCCGATGTCGTCGACAGCCGCGACCTCGATGTCGTCGAAAAGACCAAGATCCTGAAACAGTGGGAGCTCGACGCTCGCCTCCTCCAGGTAGCGACCGAGGAAGGCATGACCGACGGCGAGCACAGCCTGTTTGCCGACGTAAAGAAGGCGCAGCAACGCCTCCAAGCACCGCCACTCAAGGAAGATGGCGCACCGACCAAGGCCGGTCCCTGAACAGCGACAGAGAAAATGGCGGCGGCCCTTCGACCGCCGCCACCCTCGTCCGCTGCCCGTCGGTCAGCCCGGCCGCCGAGCCGCGAACTCGTCTCATTGGCTGAAATCAACGGCTTGAACTGCCCCCGGTTGCACTGTTTCCGGTTGTAGGGGTTCGCTATACAGACCGGTCTGTAACGGGAGGGGGCGGCACAATGGAACTGTTCGATCTTTCGGGCCGTGTGGCCATCGTCACTGGCGGCAATGGTGGTATTGGACTTGGGATGGCAAAGGGCATGGCAGCGGCCGGCGCAGCGGTCGTCGTCGCTGGACGCGATGCCGCCAAGAACGATGCCGCCGTCAAAGAACTTCAAGCGCTGGGCGCCAAGGCGAGTGCCATTGCGGTCGACGTGTTGAAGGAAGAGTCATGTCGCGCCTTGATCGCCGACACCGTCAAGCAGCACGGCCGGCTCGACATCCTGGTCAATAATGCCGGCATCAACATTCGCAAGCAGCCGCAGGAATACACCTTGGCGGAATGGCATCAGGTGATGGACAGCAATCTGACCAGCGCCTTCCTGTGCAGCCACGCGGCCTATCCCGAAATGAAGAAGGTCGGGGCCGGCAAGATGATCAACATCGGCTCCATGATGTCGATCTTCGGCGCCTCGTTCACAACGGCCTATGCCGCCAGCAAGGGCGGCATCGTGCAGATGACGAAGGCGATGGCGACCGCGTGGGCCAAGGACAATGTCCAGGTCAACGCCATCCTGCCCGGATGGATCGACACCGCCCTGACGCAACGCGCACGTCGCGATGTGCCGGCGTTACATGACTCGGTACTGAAGCGCACACCGGCCGGACGGTGGGGAACGCCCGACGACTTCGCGGGCATCGCCGTCTTTCTTGCCAGCCAGGCGTCGGACTATGTCACCGGCGCCGCCATAACCGTCGATGGCGGCTATTCGGTGCAGGGATAGATCGTCTTAGGGCGAAACAATCCGGCACTGGGCACGATCGACGAACAGATCGGTCTTTGGCCCGTAGATCACGAGACCGGCGCGCACGCCGGCTCCAAGCGCCGGGACGAGCACGCGGGTTTCCTCGACTGTCTTGCCCGCGTTGCTGAACCGACAGTCGATCATCGGGACCATGGTGCCGTTGGCGTTGTTGTTCACGTAGAGCACGACCTGCCAACGCTTGCCCGCGACAGCACTCAGGCTCGCATTGTCGAGGGACACGAGCGGTACGTTGGGTCCCGCCATCGGTTGCGACCAGCCGAGTCGCACAGCCGTCGGCCGCTGGATCACGACACCGTCGATGCGCGCGGCTTGCGCCAGAGGATCGAAGGCAAGATCAGCCGCGGTCGGCTTACCGATCGGATTCGTGCCGACATTGTTCTGGTTCCAGACTTGGCCGGTCTTGGGGTCACGGAATTCCGGGACGGCTTGCGTCGCCGACGTTTCGACGACACTGCGCGGCACCTGGGCAGGTGCCTGCGCGGGCGTCTGAGCGATCGCCGCCGTCGCCGTCACCGCGCCAAGCAAACCGAACAGAACGCGCTTCGCTACAATCGAGGCCATAGGCATGGTCAATCTCTCCCCTCCGCTGCTCTAGCCTAGACGCCTCTCCCCGATCGAGGAAAGAAGTTTGGATTACTTCAGCGCACATGCCAGTCCGGCGGCGACCCACAGGCCACCAGCGGCGATAGCCGGACCGTAAGACAGTCTGCTGTGTAGACGGCCACGCACCGTCGCCTCGCCGGCATTGGCGACCGGCCCGACTGGCACGCCGGCCAGCACGATGATTCCCAGAACACCGCCTGCAATGCCAACGACGAGCAGGAAATCCACCAGCAGAGACGGGCCAGCGAACAAGGCCACAGCCGTAGCCAGCTTGACGTCGCCGCCCCCCACCATTCCCGCGGCAAAGCCCGCGGCCGCCACCAGGAAGAGCAAGACAGCGCATCCGGCGGACAAGGCGACCTCTCCCGCGATCAGCGTCCCTGTAACCAGGCCAAGAATCGACCAGACCACGAAGACGATGACGATGGATAGCGGCAGGCTATTGGAGATGTTCAGAGTGCGCAGATCCTGCCACGCCGCGATAACGAGCAGAATGGCGAGGACGATCAGGCATCCGGTCTGGAGAAGCGCGAGGAATGGCATCCGCCACCTGCGCTCGAGAGCATTAGTTCAGCGGACCCACTGCGTTCAGCACGTTCGTCACCTTGCCGGTGACGGAGCGCATGGAGGCGATGGCCGCGACGGCGATAATCGACGTGATCAGCGTGAGCTCAACTGCCGTGGCGCCCTGAGTGTTCTTCATCAAGCGACGGAAGATCGACAGCATATCTGCCCCCACGCAATTCGGTGAGGCAGCTCAGCCTCACCTCGCAATATGAATTGTGATTCAACTTAGCCAACGTACTTAAAGTAATTCATCAGGTCAATTCAAATAAGCCGTAAAACGGCCGTTATTTGTAACTCGTTGAGATATAACAATTATCTTGAGAGCATTCTCTAGAGATAGTGGATGTCCTTTGTGGTCGACACAATGGCTACAAACCGGATTCTGATTCTGACTTCCAGGTTGCTGCCAACCGTCCGGCTGCAGTCCAGACACACAATGCGGCAAAGACGCCAGCCAACCAGGGGAAGGACGCCGGGAAGAGGCAGAACAGGACGAAGGCGATAACGGTCTCCGTCCCTTCGACCAGCCCCGCCGCGTAGAAGAACGACTTCACGCCCCTCTGACCGTCGTCAGGCTCGTCCCGCTTCGCAGCCATCACCGCCCGCCCCAAGAACGAGGCGCAGGTGCAGACGAAAGACGCCAACAGCAGCGCCGCCCAGACCGCATTGCCGGGCTCGGCCAGCGCAAAGCCCACCGGCACTGCAGCGTAAAAGACCATGTCGCAGACGATATCGAGATAGCCGCCGAAGGCCGTCGGCATCCCGTGCCGGGCCACGGCGCCATCGAGGCCGTCCAGTAGCCGATTGGCCAGGATCGCCACTAGAGCGGCCCCGTAGAGCCCGTAGGCCAGTAGTGGCACCGCCAGCAGTCCGATGGCGAGGCCGGCAAGGGTGAGACCGTTCGCAGGAACGCGGCGTTGCGCCAGCCAGGCGCCGGCACGATCGAGCGGCGGATCTATCCAGTGCCGCAGGACAGGGTCGAGCATGCCGGCGCGGCAGCGTCAGTCGTGAGGGTCCACCGCCCGCAACGGGACCACCTCGCCAGGCGCCGCCGCAGCCTGACGATCCGCCATCGCCTGCCGGCGATAGGCCATCCAGCTGAAGGGTATGAGCGCCGTGTACCCCAACCCCAGCAACGACAGGCCGATCCAGGGTGAACTCGCGATCACGGTCATCACCAGCGCCGCGCTCAGCAGGGCCGGTAGGACGAGGTGGCGCGGCACCCTGCCCTTCTTGAATGAAAATGTCGGCAGGCGGCTCACCATCAACCCGCCGACCGCAATGAGCACGATGCCGACGACGAGGGCATGGCGCGGCCATGCGGCCTCGATCTCGAAACTCACCATCAATGGCATCAGGGCCAGAAGCGCCCCTGCCGGCGCCGGTACGCCTGTAAAGAACGACCCGGTCCACGCCGGCGGCGGCGTATCGGAGACGAGCGCCGTGTTGAACCGGGCAAGGCGCAGCGCCGAGCAGATTGGGAACATCAGCACCACGATCCAGCCCAGCGATCCTGCTTCGCGCAACGAGCCGAGATAGAGAACGAGGGCCGGGGCGACGCCGAAGCAGAGGAAATCAGACAGAGAATCGAGCTCGGCGCCGAAGCGGCTGGTGACGCCCAGTCGCCGCGCCACGCGCCCATCCAGCGCATCGAAGATCGCCGCGACGATGATCGCGATCACGGCAAGCCGCATCTCGCCCTGCAGCCCGAAGCGAATGGCGGTCAGGCCCGAACACAGCGCCGCCAAGGTCAGCACGTTCGGGATCAGGCGATTGATCGAGAAGCCGCGCAACCGTCCTCGGCGTGAGCGCAGATCGTCGTCCATGATCGGACTCCCTAGAACTCGATAGCGGTACGCGGTTCCGTCCTGCCGGGATCGAGCTCAGCCATGACAGTCTCTCCGCCGATCATGCGCTGCCCCGCCGCGACCAGCAAACGCGCGCCTACGGGCAGATAAAGGTCGGTACGACTACCAAAGCGGATATGGCCGAAACGTTCCCCCGCTGCGACCGCCTGCCCCGGCTTGACGTAGCAGACGATACGACGGGCAACCCAGCCTGCGATCTGCACACAGCCGATCACGCGGCCATCGGCTCGACGCAACGCCAGCGCCATGCGCTCGTTCTCCTCGCTCGCCTTGTCGGCAGCCGCGTTCAGGAACTTGCCCGGCCGGTACGCCACGACATCGACCGTGGCCGCGCAGGGCGCACGATTGATGTGCACGTCGAATACCGACAGGAAGATGGATACGCGGGTCAGCGGTTGATCGCCGAGACCCAGCTCCGCTGGCGGTACCGCTTGCACCACCATCTGCACCAGACCGTCGGCCGGCGCGATCAGCAGCCCGTCTTCCTGTGGCACGCCACGCGGCGGATCGCGGAAGAAGTAGATCGACCACAGGGTCAGCACGAACAGCGGCCAGAACAGCCATGCGGCGCCGGTCAGCGCCGCGAGGAAGGTCGCACCGGCGAAAAGGGCAATGAAGCGCCAACCGTCGTCGAGGATCGGCACCAGAAAATTGGCCAGCATGATGAAAGAGCTCGCTTTGGGCCCAGGCTCGTCAGTTGACCTTGGGCAGGGTGAGGACCTGTCCCGGATATATCAGATCGGGATCACGAATCTGCTCTTTGTTCGCGCCGAAGATGATCGTGTGCTGCCATCCGGCGCCATAGTGCGCCCGCGCGATGTTCCAGAGATTGTCGCCGCGCACCACATGCAGGCGCCGCGAATCGGTATCGGATGCCGGCGTGATCGTAACTTTCTCGAAGGGCAGCTCCAGGCGTGCCACCGGCTTGCCATCCTTGGCGATACGGTCAAGGCGCAGCTTGTACTTGCCCTGCTCTAGCGGATCGATCGGCTTCAAACGCCAACGGCCGTCCGTCCCTGTCGTTCCCTCGGCCACCATCCGGTCGTTGATGTAGGCGCGAACGACCGTGCCCGGATTGGCCTGGCCGGTGATGGTGACGTGTCCGCGATCGTCGTAGTCGAGTGTCGAAAGCACGAGGTCTGCCGATCTCGGAACACCCGCCGGCGACGGCGGCTGGACCAGTGTCGAGGCGCCCGCACGCGGCGCGATCATCACAAGCGTGTCCTCGCGCGGCTTGTCGCTCGCGCCCGGCTGCTCGGGCACGACGGCAACGACGGCCTGCTCGGAGGTAAGAGGCGCCCGCCCTTCGATATGCTGAACGACGCGCAGTTCATGCTGCCCCACCGCCAGGGGTGGATCCTGCACGATGACGACCCATTCTCCCCGTGCGTCGGCTTCCGCCTTGGCGATTTCCTTGCCGCCATCCAGCAGCACGATCTTGGCGCCCGGCGCTGCGCGCCCGGCAACGACGGCTCGTCCGTCCGGCCCGATACGGGCGATGTCGAAGCTCGGCGCCGTCGCGGCCGCGGTATCCGCGGGCGGCGTGCTCGAAGCCGGCGGCACGGTCGGTGCAGCAGCCGGCGATGTCGATGCGGCCTTGGCCGAATGGTCTATGGCGGCTTGCTCCCGGAGTTTACCGCGCCATGCGACTCCCAACGCAATCGCAATGACGATCGCGCCGATGGCAACCAGCCCGAAAACAGTGCGTGACATCGCCCTCCCAACGGTGCGACGACCATCCCCATTGGCGTCGCGACCATCCTTCGCGAAATGATACCATGCCATCACGAGCCGTGAAGGCACCCGTTCGTCTCAAAAGAAGCAGCTTTCGTGCCCGAGTCCAGCCCCCCCTCCCCCAATCCCAAGTCCCTGTGCGTCTTCTGTGGCGCCCGTTTCGGGACCGATCCTGCCAGCCGTACAACCGCCGTAGCCCTGGGCCAAATGCTGGCCAATCAAGGCGTTACGCTGGTCTACGGCGGCGGCGGCGTCGGCCTGATGGGCCTGGTCGCCAATGCCGCTCTCGATAGCGGCGGCAAGGTCATCGGCATTATCCCACGTTTCCTGCTGGAGCGCGAAGCAGGCCACCCGGACCTGACCGAGACGGCGGTTGTCGAAACCATGCACGAGCGCAAGCTCCAGATGTTCGAGCGGTCGGATGGATTCGTGGTGCTGCCCGGCGGGCTCGGCACCCTCGAAGAGCTGTTCGAGGTCCTGTCCTGGCGCACCCTCGGCCTGCACAGCAAGCCGATCGTGATCATCGACCAGGGCGGCTACTGGAAGCCCCTCGCCGCCCTGTTGCACAACGTCGTGGAAGGCGGTTTCGCCGAACGAACGCACCTCGACCATGTCGCCTTCGTGAACGGCATCGACGAAGTGCTGCCGGCAATTGCAGCCATGCCGCGTTCTGTCGGCCTGGCAAAGCGCCTGGATCGGGTCTGACACGTCCCCTGCGCCGACAGGCCTCCCACGTCGCAGTGGCTCCTGATCGTCACCTGTTGTCGTGGTCACGGAACAGCCGGACCACCTGATCCCCCGTGCACCAACACGGCGACAACGCATGAAAAAGAGAGGCCGAGTGCCCCGGTGACGTCGCCGTGGCGGAGATTGCCTTTGCTTCACGGCGGTGCAAAAAGGACGGGCTAAAATCAGCAATATATCAACTCAGCCAAACCCAAAGCGGCGCACGGAGTGCAGGTATGTCAGATCTCGAAATCGTCTGGACAAAGGTCGATGAAGCCCCCGGGCTTGCGACATTTTCCCTGCTTCCGATCGTCGAGGCGTTCGTCGCGACGGCCGGCGTGAAGATGAAGCTGAAGGACATTTCGCTGACCGGCCGCATCATCGCCAACTTCCCCGACAAGCTGAAGCCCGAGCAAAAGATCAACGACGAGCTTGCCGAGCTCGGCAAGCTTGCGATGAAGCCGGAAGCCAACATCATCAAGCTGCCCAACATCTCCGCCTCGATCCCGCAGCTCAAGGCCGCGATCAAGGAGTTGCAGGGCAAGGGCTACGATATCCCGAACTATCCCGACAGCGACGCCACCCCGGCGGACAAGGAAATCCGCGCCCGCTACGGCAAGGTGCTCGGCAGCGCCGTCAACCCGGTGCTACGCGAAGGTAACTCCGACCGCCGCGCCGCCGGCGCCGTGAAGCAGTACGCGCGCAAGCATCCGCACAAGATGGGCGCCTGGAGCAAGGACTCGAAGACCCGCGTGGCCCATATGACGGGCAACGATTTCTACGGTTCGGAAGTCGCCACGACCATCGCGGCGCCGACCAACGCCCGTATCGAGCTGGCCGCCGCCGATGGCGCGGTCACGGTGCTGAAGCCGAAGATTCCGCTCAAGGCCGGCGAGATCATCGACTGCTCGGTGATGAACCGTAAGGCGCTGCGTGCCTTCTTCGCTTCTGCGATCGATGCCGCGAAGAAGGACGGCATCCTGTTCTCGCTGCACGTCAAGACGACCATGATGAAGATCTCCGATCCCATCCTGTTCGGTCACTGCGTTTCGGTGTTCTTCGCCGACGTGTTCGAGAAGCATGCCGAGACGCTGAAGAAGCTCGGCGTCGACCCCGATAACGGCCTGGGCGACATGCTGACCCGAATCGAGACCCTGCCGGAGGCCGAGAAGGCAGCCATCAAGGCCGATATCCAGGCCGAGTACGCGAAGCGGCCCGGTCTCGCCATGGTCAATTCCGACAAGGGCATCACCAATCTCCACGTGCCGAGCGACGTGATCATCGACGCCTCGATGCCGGCGATGATCCGCGAGTCGGGCAAGATGTGGGGTGCCGACGGCAAGCTGCACGACGTCATCGCCGCGATCCCCGATCGTTGCTACTCGACGCTGTTCCAGGCCGTCATCGACGACTGCAAGGCGCATGGCGCCTTCGACCCCAAGACGATGGGCTCGGTACCGAACGTCGGCTTGATGGCGCAGCAGGCCGAGGAGTACGGCTCGCACGACAAGACGTTCGAGCTCGCCACGGCCGGCACGGTTCGCGTGGTCGCCGAGGACGGCACGGTCCTGATGGAACAGAAGGTCGAGGCCGGCGACGTCTTCCGCATGTGCCAGGTCAAGGACGAACCGATCCGCGACTGGGTCAAGCTCGGCGTGCGCCGCGCGCGCCTGACCAACACCCCCGCGGTGTTCTGGCTCGACGCCAAGCGCGGACACGACGCGCAGTTGATCGCCAAGGTCGAGAAGTACCTCAAGAGCGAGGACACGAAGGGCCTGGATATCCGCATCCTGGCGCCGTACGAGGCGATCAAGTTCTCGCTCGATCGCATCCGCCAGGGGCTCGACACCATCTCCGTCACGGGCAATGTGCTGCGCGACTACCTGACCGACCTCTTCCCGATCATGGAGCTCGGCACCTCGGCCAAGATGCTGTCGATCGTTCCGTTGCTGCAGGGCGGCGGGCTGTTCGAGACCGGCGCCGGCGGCTCGGCGCCCAAACATGTCGAGCAGTTCCAGCACGAGGGCTACCTGCGCTGGGATTCGCTGGGCGAATTCCTGGCGCTGGGCGCTTCGCTGGAGCATCTGGCGCAGACGACCGGCAACGAGGACGTGAAGGTCCTGGCCGAAACGCTCGACGAAGCCAACGGCAAGATCCTCGAGAACAACCGGTCGCCGGCGCGCAAGGTCGGCGAACTGGATAATCGCGGCAGCCACTTCTACCTGGCCCTGTACTGGGCCCAGGCCCTGGCCCGGCGCGACAACAGCACGGCCCTGTCGACCCGCTTCAAACCACTGGCGAAGGCGCTGGAGGACAACGAAGCGAAGATCGACGCCGAGCTGATCGCCGCGCAGGGCAAGCCGGTCGATACGGGCGGCTACTATCTGCCCGATCAGAAGAAGACATCCACCGGCATGCGGCCGAGTGCGACGTTGAACGCAGCGCTCGCTGCTCTTTAATGCGGCGCTAGGTGAGCCGCCCCGGGCAACCGGGGCGGCTTTTCTAATTATCCCACGCGCATTGACTGTGAGGATCGCAACATGCCGAAGATCAAGGTGAAGAACCCGGTCGTCGATATGGACGGCGACGAGATGACCCGCATCATCTGGGCATTCATCAAAGAAAAGCTGATCCTCCCTTACCTCGACATCGACCTGAAGTACTACGACCTCGGCATCGAACATCGCGACAAGACCAGCGACCAGGTCACGGTCGACGCGGCCGAGGCGACCAAGAAGTACGGCGTCGCCGTAAAGTGCGCGACCATCACGCCGGACGAGGCCCGCGTAAAGGAGTTCAATCTCAAGGAGATGTGGCGGTCGCCCAACGGTACGATCCGCAACATCATCGGCGGCACCATTTTCCGCGAACCGATCGTCTGCAAGAACGTCCCTCGCCTGGTGCCCGGCTGGACCCATCCGATCGTCATCGGCCGCCACGCCTTCGGCGACCAGTATCGCGCCACCGACTTCGTGGTGCCGGGCAAGGGCAAGCTCACCGTCCGCTTCGAGGGTGAGGACGGCAAGGTCATCGAGCACAACGTGTTCGACTTCCCGGCCGGCGGCGTCGCGATGACCATGTACAATCTCGACGAGTCGATCGTCGGCTTCGCGCGCAGCTCGTTCAACTACGGCCTGATGCGCGGCTGGCCGGTCTACCTCTCGACCAAGAATACCATCCTCAAGCGCTACGATGGCCGCTTCAAGGACCTGTTCCAGGAGGTCTTCGACAAGGAGTTCGCCGACAAGTTCAAGGCGAAGAAAATCACCTACGAACACCGCCTGATCGACGATATGGTCGCCTCGGCCCTGAAGTGGCACGGCGAATTCGTCTGGGCCTGCAAGAACTACGACGGCGACGTCCAGTCCGACACCGTGGCCCAGGGTTTCGGCTCGCTCGGCCTGATGACCTCGGTGCTCATGACGCCGGACGGCAAGACCGTCGAGGCCGAGGCCGCACACGGCACGGTGACGCGCCACTATCGCGAACACCAGAAGGGCAAGCCGACCTCGACCAACCCGATCGCATCGATCTTCGCCTGGACGCAGGGCCTCAAGTATCGCGGTACGTTCGACGGCACGCCCGAGGTGGTGAAGTTCGCCGACGCGCTCGAGAAGGTCTGCGTCGAGGCCGTCGAGAGTGGCAAGATGACCAAGGATCTCGCGATCCTCATCGACAAGAGCCAGCCCTACCTGACTACCGAGGAATTCCTCGCCACGCTCGACGGCAACCTCAAGGCCAAGATGGCCACGTGGTAGCAGTCCATTGATCGTCGCGGGTGCCGATGGCTGCCGCACCGGCTGGGTCGTCTGCCGGCGCGACGTGGATGGCACGCTGGACATAAGAGTTGTGAAGGCCCTCGCAGACGCCTGCGAGGGCCTTTCCATTCTGGCGGTCGACATGCCGATCGGCTTCACCGATACGCCCCGCCCGGGCCGGGCCTGCGAAGCCCAGGCGCGCGCCCTGATGCCGGGCAAGGCCAGTTCAGTGTTCCCTACCCCCTGCCGGCCGGCGCTTGCCTGTACGACCCATGCCGAAGCCAATGCGACCAGCCGAAAGCTGGGCCTGGGCCTCAATCAGCAGACGTTTCACCTCTTCCCTAAGATGCGCGAGGTCGACGAGTTGTTGCGCGGCAGCGCCAAGCTTCGGCGCGTCGTCCACGAGGCACACCCCGAACTTGCCTTCACGCGCATGAACGGCGGCCAGCCCGTCCTCAGCAAGAAGCGGCAGCCAGACGGCTTTGCCGAGAGGCTTAAGCTTCTGGCGAAGCACGGCTTCACGTGGAATCCGCAGACGGTCTCAGGCGCCGCGCGCGACGACGTGCTGGATGCCATGGCGGTCTGCCGGACGGCGACCCTGATCGCCGCAGGGACTGCGACACGTCTCGGCCCGCAGCGGCTACGCGACCGCTACGGCCTGCCGATGAACATCTGGTACTAGCCTCGGTCTCACCGATCCGTGGACGAGCGGACCGCCGCCGCGCCGCCGACGGTGGGAATCGTCTGGCCCGTATCGGTGAGCTTGCCGTTGTCGTTCTTGAACACCTGCATGTTCGCCTGATTCATGTTCTGCACGATGATGACGCTGCCATCGCGCGAGAACGAGGCCCCCTGCGACCAGCCGCCGATCGGGGCTTCGCTGACCTTGGTGAGCTTGTCTCCGTCGAGACGGTACAGCACCACCATGCCATTTGGCTTGAACTGCGGGGCGTCCTTCGGGCGGGTCGAGCCCGCATGCGCCACGCCGGCAATCCAGCGGCCGTCGGGCGACATCATCATGCCTTCGAGGTTCTCGTGGCCGATATCTGACGTGCCGGAAACCTTGCCGCCGGCAAGATCGATGACGGTCAGCACGCCGTTGCCCTTGGGATCGCCGAGGCTCGCGACGACCGCCGTCTTGCCATCCGGTGTTACGGACGCCGCATAGGGCCGTGGCGCGACGTCGAGAACCGCCGAAGAGGTGATGTTGTCGCCGCCAAGCTTCATGAGCTCGACCTTGGCGTCGCCGTTGCGCGTCACCACGCCGGTGGCACCATCGGGCGCGATCGCCACATGGCTCAACAACGTCTCCGCCTTCATCAACGGCACGGTCTTGACCAGTTTCACCTGCTTGCCGTCAATCGACAGGATCGAGATCGAGCCGGCCATGCGGTTGGCGACGTAGGCGCGCTTGCCATCCTTGGTGATGGAGATGCCGGCGGCGCCGGGCCCCGTCGTCAGCGTGTCGAGGATCTTACGATCCTTGAGATCGACCACGGTGATGCGGTCGTCCGGCACGAGCTTGGTCGGGTCGGCCGGATCGAGCTTGGAGGACGACGCAATGAGGGCAATCGACTCGTCGGGTGTGATCGCCACCGAAAGCGGTGGGCCGACGACGCTTCCGGGCACGTTATCCACCGTGCCCACAACCTTCACCGGCAGGGCGCCCAGGTCGACGATAGTGATGCTGTCGGGTGGCGGATTGGCGACGTTCTTGTTGACGCCGTTTTCCTGCTTGATCTTGTGATCGTTCGACGAAACGGCGAGCTGAGCGCTGGCCGGTACGGACGCGAAGCCCAAAGCAACGCAAATGCCGGCAATGACACTGTTGCGCATGGTTTCCTCCTCGGCTGGCTCCATTGGATGGAGCGTTCGAGCCGAAGAGGACCCTAGCGTCTGCGCGGACCGTGCAAAATCACGTTCCCGTTGCTTCGAGGCGATCTCACCTGCTGTGCAGCAGAAACCTCAGACCATGCCCAGCGCGTGCTTGTAGACGTCGAGCAGGGTCTCCTCCTCGGCGCGGTCGGCGGCATCCATACGGCGCATCGACACGATCTTGCGGATCGTCTTCACGTCGTAGCCCACGCCCTTGGCCTCGCTGTAGACGTCCTTGACGTCACCGCCGATGGCGCGGCGCTCTTCCTCGAGCTTTTCGATACGCTCGACGAAGCTCTTCAGCCGGTCTGCCGAAACCGGCCCGGCCTTGGTCTTCTTGGAAACGGCGCTTCCGTCCGGCATGTCCGCAACTCCTTGATCCCGACGGCCGGACCATAGGAGCGGCGACTATGTCGACTCAACGACTCTCGGGCGATGAATGATGGGGATAACGTGGACTTGGCCACGCGAAGGCTAGGAATGCTTGTGTCCAGCCTTGTCGAAGGCTTTTTTCTGGTCGCCTGAAGCTTCCTTCTGGTGCTTGGCCTTCCATTCTTCATAGGGCATGCCGTAGACGATCTCGCGGGCCTTGGGGTCGGCGATCTCAATGCCACGGGAGCCCGCCTCCTCGCGGTACCAGCGCGACAGGCAGTTGCGGCAAAAACCGGCCAGATTCATCAGGTCGATGTTCTGGACGTCCGTGCGTTCCTGCAGGTGCGAGACCAGGCGCCGGAAAGCGGCGGCCTCGAGTTCGGTACGGGTCTTGTCGTCCATGATCGTCTCCTGGAACCGCAAAGATCAGAGCTTCGTCCGGGGATATAGGCTCAGCCCGCAGTATAAACCAGCCGGCAAGGGCGACCCCGGCGCATGCGCCCGGCCTTCCTTCAGGTAATGCGGCAGCAAGTGGCTGTGCGGCCCTTCTGGCGACTTGCCGCCGGGCGGTGGGATCGGCTGGTGAACCTCCAGTCGCGCCAGAGCGGAAACAAAAATCCGCGTCGGACTGCTGTGGGCGATCGCCGGTCCGGCGGGATTGCCCGGCGCGAGGATGGGCTTTCCCACCCCTTGGCACAGCGCGACGTGAGTTTCGTCGTCCCCTTCCGCCAGCCGCACCTGCATGTCGATATGCGGGGCGCCGATACCGAGATCGAAGGTTCGATCGCCGAGTTGGGTGATCGCCTCGTGGCGCTTGCCTGAAGCTGCCGAGCAAAAAGCGATCTCGCGTGTGCGGCCGTTGTCGTCGACCAAAGCGAAGGGCGTAGCGGTGCTCAGGTCACCAATGAAAAGCGCGCCGCGCGGGCTCGTGACCGAGAGAGCGGCGAGATCGACCGTGAGGCCGGGTTCACCGGCATCGTACTGGAACTCGCCAATGGCGCCCCAGGTGCCGACGCTCCAGCCGTTGGCTGACTCTGCAAGATGCTGCCGGACGAGATCCGCCGGCGCGTCGGGTAACGGTACGCATTTCATGACAGGGCTGCCTCGACTGCTGCATTGATTGCCGGCGCCAGGCGGCGGCCCCAGGCGCGAGCATTCTCCGGAGTGTCCATGAGATCCTGACGCACCTCCAGAGAGCAATGCGGGATCGCGCGGGATCGCGCATGTGCCGTCAGCGTGTATTCGTAGGAGGCGCGCGCCGAATAAGGCTCGTTGTCGCCGACGACCAGCTTGGGGTCTCGCCTCAGTTCGGCCAGCAGGGGTTCCGGCAGCCGCGGGTCGTCGTTCCACAGCACACCGACATGCCAGGGCCGCACGAAGCCCTTCATCACTGGCGTGAAGGAATGCACGACCAGTAAACAGACCTCGCGGTTGCTAGCCGTCATGACGTCGAGCACACGATCGACTTCCCGGTGATAGGGCCAGAAGCAGGCTTCCGCGCGCGCGTCGACCTGTTCCCTGGTGAGCCCCTGGTTGGCCGGCACCACGGTGCCGTCGCTGACCTCGGGCGTCGAGCCCTCGCCACCCGGCCAGCGGTTGCAGTCGATCACCAGCCGCGAGTAGCCCGATGCCACCAGCGGCGCATCGAGGGCCTCGGACAAGGCAATTGCCGCGTCGAGGCCGCCGATGTCCCAACCGATGTGGCGCGACAGATCGGCCTCCGAAATGCCGAGCGAGCCCAGCGCTTTCGGAACGGCCTTGCTGGCATGATCACAGAGCAACAGCAGCGGCGCCTTGCCCTTCTCATTCACGACGGAAAAGGGCGGCGGATCACCGGGCCCCAGCAGTTGTTGCATCGAGCCCCTATAGTGCGAAGATCGCGCAAATGAAAGATGCTGACGCCCGCGCCCTGCTGCGCGCCATGTTCGACGCCGCCTTGGCCGTCGCCCGACCCGAGACCTGTCTCGCCCCCTTCATCGCCAAGCTGCAGCCGCCGAAAGGAAAGACCATCGTCATCGGCGCCGGCAAGGCGAGCGCTGCGATGGCCAAGGCGGTCGAGGATCAGTGGCCCCACCCGCTCGAAGGGCTGGTGGTGACGCGCTATGGCTACGGCGAAGCTTGCAAGCGCATCGAGATCGTCGAAGCCTCGCACCCCGTCCCCGACGCCAAGGGACGCGAGGCGGCCCGTCGCATCCTCGAACGCGTGCAGGGGCTCGGTGCCGACGATCTCGTTCTCTGCCTCATCTCCGGCGGCGCATCGGCATTGCTCTCGCTGCCGGCACCCGGCCTCACCCTGGAAGACAAGCAGGAGGTCAATCGTGCGCTCCTGAAGTCGGGCGCCAACATCGTCGAGATGAACACAGTGCGAAAGCACCTCTCGATGATCAAAGGCGGACGGCTCGCCATCGCTGCGCAGCCCGCCCACGTGTTGTCGTGGCTGATCTCCGACGTGCCCAACGACGATCCCGGCGTGATCGGCTCCGGTCCGACCGTTGCCGACAAGACGAGCTTCGCCGATGCGCTGGCCGTCCTCGCCAAGTACCGCCTCGATCCGCCGGCCCCGGTCCTCGCCCACCTGAAGGCAGGTGCCGCTGGCAAGGTCGAGGAAACACCCAAACCCGGCGATCCACGGCTGGCGAATGTCGAAACGATCATGGTCGCCACACCGAAGCGCTCGCTCGAAGCGGCGGCGGTCATCGCTCGTCAGCAGGGCTGCGAAGTGGTCATGCTGGGCGACAATCTCGAAGGCGAAGCACGCGAACTGGGCGCTGCGCACGCACGTCAGGCACTCGAACTCCTGAAGCGTGGCGGCAAGCCGGTCGTGATCCTGTCCGGCGGCGAAACCACGGTGACGGTCCGCGGCAAGGGTCGCGGCGGGCGCAATGTCGAATATCTGATGGCCGAAGCTATCGCCGCGAACGGCACACCCGGCATCTGGGGCCTCGCTGCGGACACCGACGGGGTCGACGGTGCGGAAGATATCGCCGGTGGCGTCTTTGCCCCCGACACGCTGGCCCGTGCCCGCGCCAAGGGCCATGATCCGCAGGCGATGCTCGACGACAATGACGGCCACAGCTTCTTCGGTTTGCTGGGCGACAGTCTGGTCACAGGCCCCACCCGCACCAACGTCAATGACTTCAGAGTCACCTTGATCGCGCCATGACGACCTATCCCGGATCCTGCCACTGCGGTGCCGTGAAGATCACCTTCACGTCGGCCAAGAAGCCCGAGGAGATGCGGATCGGCCGCTGCGCCTGCAGCTTTTGCCGCCGGCACGGTGCGCGCACGACCGGTGATCCTGCAGGAGCCGTGGAGTTCCAGGCCGCGCCAGGAGCCCTGTCACGCTATCGCTTCGGCCTCGGCATCACGGACTACCTGCTGTGCGCCAGGTGCGGCGCCTACGTCGGTGCAGCCATGCCCGACGGCGACAAGGCCATCGGCATCGTGAACGTCAATTCGCTCGATATTCGCGATACGTTCGATCCCGCCCCGCCGTTGCACCACTACGACGGCGAGGAAGAAGACCGGCGCCGTGCGCGGCGTCGAAAGTTCTGGATGCCAGTAACGATCATCGCCTAACGTCGGTTCATGGCTATTCTCGGAGTAATCGCCGACGACTTCACCGGCGCGACCGACATCGCGGGCATGCTGGTCAAGGGCGGCATGCGCACCATCCAGACCATCGGCGTTCCCGCCAAGGGCACGATCCCCGACGATGTCGATGCCGTAGTCGTCGCGCTCAAGACGCGATCCATCCCGGCGTCGGAAGCGATTGCCCAATCGCTTGATGCTTTGAAGGCATTGCAGGCGGCGGGCTGCGTCCGCTTCTTCTTCAAGTACTGCTCGACCTTCGACTCGACCGACGCCGGCAATATCGGTCCGATGGGCGATGCGCTGCTCGACGCACTGAAGGCCAAGCAGGCGATCTACTGCCCTGCCTTCCCCGAGAACAACCGGACCATCTTCTTCGGCCACCTCTTCGTTGGCGACGTGCTGCTGTCGGACTCGCACATGCGACACCATCCGCTGACGCCGATGACGGACTCCAGCCTGGTGCGGGTGCTGGCGCGCCAGACCAAGCACAAGGTCGGGCTGACGCCGCTGAAGCAGGTGCAGGCTGGTTCCGCGAGCCTGCGGGCCGCGCTCGACAAGCTTGCCGCCGACGGCGTGCGCCACGTCGTGGTCGATGCCGTGGCCGATACGGATCTCGGCATCATCGGCGAAGCCATCGGCGACGACGTGCTGGTGACAGGCGGCTCGGGCGTGGCGCTCGGCCTGCCCGCCGCCTACCGCCGTCGTGGCCTGCTGACCCACAAGGCCGGTGCCGATGCTCTGCCCAAGGTCGCGGGTGCCGCCGCAGTCCTTGCCGGCTCCTGTTCCGCCGCCACCCTGGGCCAGATCGCGGTCTTCAAAGGATCGCACCTCGCACTCGACACCGACGCGATCTGCCGGGGCGAGGATGTGGCCGCCGCGGCACTTGCCTGGGCCAAGGGCAAGCTCGGCAACGGACCGATCCTGCTATCGGCCAGCGACAAGCCCGAAGCCGTGAAGGCATTGCAAGCCAAGTACGGCGTCGAGAAATCGAGCCACGCGATCGAGAAGACCATGGCGGCGCTGGCGCGCGGACTGGTCGAGGCCGGAGTGGGCCGCATGGTCGTCGCGGGCGGCGAGACCTCGGGCGCGGTGGTCGGTGCCCTCGACATCACGGCGCTGCGGATCGGCCCCGAAATCGACCCTGGCGTGCCCTGGACGGCATCGATAGCCAAGAAGCCGATGCTGCTGGCGTTGAAGTCCGGCAACTTCGGCGCCCCCGATTTCTTCACCAAAGCCTTCGAGCGCCTATGAGCACCGCTGAAACCAAGATGCGCGACGCCATCTGTGCGTTGGGCGCCAAGCTCGCCGCCCGTGGCCTCTGCCCTGGCACGTCGGGCAACATCAGCGCCCGCGTGGCCGATGGCTGGCTGATGACGCCGACCAACTCCTCGCTCGGCGAACTGGAACCCAGCCAGCTCTCCAAGCTCGACCTCTCGGGCAAGCATGTCGGCGGCGATCCGCCGACCAAGGAAGCCCTGCTCCATCGTTCGGTCTACGACGTGCGTCCGAAGGACGGCGCCATCGTGCATCTCCATTGCACGCACGCGGTGGCGATCTCCTGCCTCGATCCCTCGTGCCATCACAACCAGGAGAGCACGCTGCCGCCGATTACGCCCTACTTCGTGATGCGGGTCGGCAAGCTGCCGCTGGTGCCTTACTTCAAGCCGGGCGATCCCAAGCTCGCCGACGCCATCCGCGACTACGCCAAGGGCCATCGCGCCGTCCTGCTGGCCAATCACGGACCGGTCGTCGCCGGGACCTCGCTGTCTGCCGCCTCCGCCTCGATCGAAGAACTGGAAGAGACGGCGAAACTTCACCTGCTCCTGCAGGGCTTCAAGGTGCGGACCCTCTCGGACGGCCAGGTGCGCGACGTCGAAGAAGCCTTCCCCTCCTGATCGGATAACCCAGAATGCCCAAGCTCGCCGCCAATCTCTCGTGGATCTACCAGGAGGTCCCGTTCCTGCAGCGCTTCGGCGCCGCCGCGGCCCATGGCTTCAAGGCCGTCGAGATCCTCTTCCCTTACGAAGCGCCGGCGGCCGACATTGCGGCAGAACTCAAGAAGCACAAGCTGACCCAGGCACTGTTCAACCTGCCGCCGGGCGATGCCAGCAAGGGCGAACGCGGGTTGGCCGCCCTGCCCGGCCGCGAAGCCGAGTTCGCCGCCGCGCTCGAAAAGGCGCTGGATTACGCCCAGGTGCTGGAATGCCGGACCCTGCATGTCATGTCCGGCATGATCGCCCCGGGTGCGGATACGAAGGCGATGCATCGCACCTTCGTGTCGAACCTCAAGAAAGTCTGCGACCGCACGGCCAAGAGCGGCATCACCATTGTTCTGGAGCCGATCAACCATCGCGACATTCCGGGCTACTTCACCAACACCACGGACCAGGTGAAGGCGATCATCGACGAAGTCGGCGCTCCGCATCTGCGCCTGCAGCTCGATCTCTATCACTTGCAGGTGACGGAAGGCGATCTGCAGAAGCGCACGGAGCGGCTGTTCCCCATCACCTCGCATGTACAGATCGCGGGCAATCCAGATCGCAACGAACCCGACATCGGCGAGGTCAATCACCTCTACCTGCTCGATGTCCTCGACCGGCTGGGCTACGACGGCTATGTCGGCCTGGAATACAAGCCCAAGACGACCACCGGCGCCGGTCTCGGCTGGGCCGCGAAGTACGGCATCAAGGCCTGAACCATGGCGGACAAGAACACACCCGTTGTCGCTTTCGTTGGGCTGGGCTCGATGGGCCTCGGCATGGCCAAGAACCTGCTGAAGCACGGCCACAAGGTGATCGGGGTCGATCCCAGTGCCGCCGCGCGCGATGCCTTCGCCGCTGCCGGCGGCAGCCTTGCGAACACGCCGGCCGAGGCCGCGACGCAGGCCGATGTCGTCATCGTGGCCGTTGTGAATGCCCAGCAGGTCGAGACGGTACTCTATGGAGAGGGTGGTGCCGTGGCTGCCTTGCGCAAGGGTGGCGTCGTCATGCAGTGCGCGACCTGCCCTGCTGCCTTCATCCGGAAACTCGACGAGCGCCTTCAAGGCAGCGGCCACGAATTGCTCGATGCGCCGATGTCGGGCGGCCGCGCGCGTGCCGAGTCGGGCGAACTCACGTTCATGTCGTCGGGCAACACGAAGGCCTTCGCCGTGACCGAATCGATCCTGTCGTCGACGTCCGCCAAGGTCTTCCGTCTCGGCGACAAGGCCGGCATCGGCTCGCTGGTGAAAACAGTGAACCAGCTCCTGGCGGGCGTGCACATCGCGACAGCCGCCGAGGCAATGGCGCTCGCGGCCAAGGCCGGCGCCGACACACGTGCCGTCTACGACGTCATTTCGGCCAGCGCCGGCAATTCCTGGATGTTCGGCAATCGGGTACCGCACATGCTGGACGACGATTATTCCCCGCTCTCGGCCGTCGAGATTTTCGTAAAGGACCTCGGCCTCGTCCTCGATACCGGCCACGAGCTGCGCCTGCCGTTGCCACTGGCAGCTGCGGCACATCAGCTTTTTATCGCAGCTGCGGGTGCCGGCTGGGGCAAGCTAGATGACGCCGCCGTCGTCAAGGTCTACGAGCAAGCAGGCGACTTCAAAGTGTCGTCGCCAAAGAAGTAGACTGGGACCATGCATCGGGATCGCTTTACCAAGATCGTCGCCACGCTCGGCCCTGCCACATCGACCATCGAACGCCTGCGTACGCTGTTCGAAGCCGGCGCCGACGTCTTTCGCCTCAACTTCAGCCATGGCCAGCCGGAGGATCATCGGCAGCGGGTCGATCAGCTGCGGGCCCTGGAGAAGGAGTTCAAGCACCCGATCGCCATTCTGATGGACCTGCAGGGGCCCAAGCTCCGCCTCGGTACCTTCGCCAAGGGACCGATGACCCTGAAGAAGGGCCAGAAGCTGCGCTTCGACATGGACCCCGCTCCAGGCACGGCCAAGCGCATCCCGTTGCTGCATCCGGAGATCTTCAAGGCCGCCGAACCGGGTGGTTTGCTGCTGGTCGACGACGGCAAGGTCCGGCTGCGCATCGTCGCGCACGATGCCGACACCATCGATGCCGAAGTGGAGGTCGCGGGCCCGATCAGCGATCGCAAGGGCGTCAACCTGCCCAACCTGCTCCTGCCGGTCTCGGCGATGACGCCCAAGGACCACAAGGACCTGACCTTCGGCCTGTCGCTCGGCGTCGACTGGGTGGCGCTGTCGTTCGTGCAGCGCGCGCACGATATCGCCGAACTGAAGAAACTCGTGGCCGGCCGTGCTGCCGTCATGGCCAAGCTCGAGAAGCCACAGGCGATCGATCATCTCGACGAGATCATCGAGCAGAGCGACGGCATCATGGTGGCGCGTGGCGATCTCGGCGTAGAGATGCCGCCCGAGGCCGTCCCGCCGCTGCAGAAGCGCATCCTCGCCGCCTGCCGCGTCGCCGGCCGCCCCGCGATCGTGGCGACGCAGATGCTCGACTCGATGGTTCATTCACCGACGCCCACGCGCGCCGAAGTCTCCGACGTGGCAACGGCGGTCTACGACGGCGCCGACGCCGTGATGCTCTCTGCCGAGTCGGCGTCGGGTGACTATCCGGTCGAAGCGGTCACGATCATGGATCGCATCCTGAAGAGCGTCGAAGCCGATCCGCTCTATCGCCGCCTGATGGATGCGAGCCGCCACGAGCCTGAGGCGACCACCGCCGACGCGATCAGCGCCGCCGCGCGGCAATGCGCCCACACGCTCTCCGCCTCGGCGATCGTCACCTATACCAACACCGGTTCGACGACCCTGCGCGCCGCCCGCGAGCGGCCCGACGTGCGTATCCTCTGCCTGACGCCCAATCTCGATACAGCGCGGCGCATGACCCTCACTTGGGGGGTGCACCCCGTGCAGACCGAAGACGCCCATAATTTCGCCGACATGGTGCAGCGGGCTGTCCGCGTCGCCCGCCAGGAGGAAATCGCCAAGGAAGGCGAGCGGCTGGTTATCACTGCCGGTGTTCCGTTCGGGACGCCGGGTGCCACAAACATTCTCCGAATTGCCTACGTCTAGCCTCTTCTGGGACGGAATGCGGAGGGATGAAGGATCATTCCTATCCGTAGATATTCCAGACCAGATTCGAGAGGCCAATCGTGGAAAACGGCCAGAACAAGAGCGAACAGAAGAGCGTGGCTGCTGTCGGCAAGTTCCGTGGTAACCGCCTGACCTGGATCGATTATCTCGTCATCGCCGCGACTGTCCTGACTTTCGCCGTCGTGGCTGACGCCGCAATGGGCCGCGCCAAGGCATCCGCGCCGCCCAAGCCTGCCACCGCCGTTACGGCGATGGTGAGCCAGCTTCCCGACGATCCCGGCCTGATCAAGGCAAGATTGAGGCTGGCGGCCGGCCTCTAGGACCGGTCCGACGCCTGCCTTCAATCCTCGGTCTTAATGCACGACACCTTCCCGTTGAGGCCGTTCTTCCTGTTGTAGGTCACTCTTGCGACCTCGCTGGCGGTGTTCTCCTCGAAGCTTCGGATGGTGAGGGAAGCAGCGTCGCGAAGGACCTCAATCACGGTCCAGTCGTCACCCGTCCGGCAATCAGGATTGTCGAAAACGAAGACTTTCTGGCCGGCCCGAACGTTGGTCAGAACCGCAGATCTGGCCTCGTCATTTTCACACTCGCTGCTGCCGCGAAGTCGAATGGCCCGCCCGGGCCGCACATCGAGGTCGCATATCTTGTTCTGAGTGGCATTGGCGCCTTCGTAGAGGGAGAGTATTCCCGACGTGCGGGCTGCCGAGCTGATCTCAAGTCTCGAGACTTTGCCGTCCAGGCCATTGTTGCGGAAATAGCGTAGCCTGAAGGGCCCTGTCTCGACCGGCCGTTGAAGGGTCGGCACGGTGATGAAGTCCTGCAGTTCGACCACCTCGATCTCGCTCCAGTCGTCCCTCCGCTTGCCGTCCGGATCGTCATAGACACGAATGACCGTACCAACCGGAACACGATGGAGGACCAGCGACCGAGCCTCGTCGTTGGCACAGCCACTGCCCGAGTTCTTGAAGTTAATCGAAGCCTGCCTGCCGGGAAGCGTGCAAACTCGATTCTGCGAGCCATTGTTGCCTTCGAAGAGATCGATCACCGGCTCGTGAGGCGCGTCCGATACCTCGATGGCGCTCACCTTCCCATCAAGCCCGTTCTGCCGGTGCGCATGGACCGCGACGTTTGCTGTTGAGGCCAAGCGATCAAACGATTGAACGGTTTCCGCAATGAAGGGGCGTTTCACCAGTATCTCCGTCCAATCGTCGCTCGACCCGAAGTCGGGACTGTCAAACAGACGAATGGATTTGGTTCTCTGCAGGTTATACAGCTTCACGGAACGCGCTTCGTCGTTGGAGCATCCCAGATCGCTGATCTTGCGTCGCAGATTCTGCTCAAGAGAGACCGTGCAGACGATGTTCTGCGTCCCGCCATTTCCTTCGTAGAATACGGCCAGCGGCTCGGGACCGCCCGCTTTGATCTCCAGTCTCGATACCTTGCCCTGGAGACCGTTGTTGCGATGGAACTGAACCCTGTGGGTCGGTTGATTGATATCAGCTTCGAAGGTCGCCAAGCGCAGCTCAGCCATGGGCTGCAGTACGGATATATCGAGCCAGTCGTCTTTCCGGCCGCCATCCGGGTCGTCGTAAAGGCGAATGCGGATGTTCGCCGGAACGTTCCGTAGAACTGCCGATCGCGCCTCGTCGTTGTCACATTCGGCAGAGTTCTTGAAATTGATCTCCATCGGAACGGTGATACGCAGCTCACAAACCTTGTTCTGCGTGAGATTGTCTCCTTCGTAGAAGGCGATCGTCGATCCGAGTGGGTTGTTGCGAGGGTCGTCAGCTCGCACGACCTGGACCCGCGAGATCTTGCCATCAAGCCCGTTGTTACGGCTGTAGTGGATCGCCACAACGCCATCTTCCTGACTGGATTCGAACGAAGAAACCACATGCGTTGCCACGTCCTTGAGAACAACGACCTCGGCCCAATCGTCCTCAAGCTTGCCGTCCTCATTGTCGAAGACGCGCAGAACAGTCCCCTTCTTCACGTTCAGGAGTTTAGCACTTCGGATTTCGTCATTCGGACAAGGGTGGTTCTTCAGAGCAATCGTCGCAGGAGCATCGGCCACGCTGCAAAGCATGCTCTGGGTTGCTGCATTACCTTCGTAGAACGCGAAGCCAGGGCCATCGAAGGTGTTCAACCAGCGATAGAGTGCCCCTCCTCCAACGACGATCAGCGCCAGTCCGGCGAGGCCAATGATCCCTTCGCGCGAGACGAGTCGTCGCCCGAAGAACAGAAAGGCGAGCACCGCCAGGCCGGCGGCAAGAGCCATGGTGCCGATCAGGGAGCCGACGAACCAGTTGAACAGTGTACCGAACAGCCATTGCACGGGTGAAAATAGAGTGTCCATGTCGTCACTCCATGCCGGGTTGTATTGGCATAATGCCATACAACAGGCCGAGCGTCATCCGGACGATGTCAATTCTTCGTGCGTTTATCGATCACGCGCCGGGCCTTGCCGAGCGACCGCTCGATCGACCCTGGTGGCTGGACGTCGACAGTGGCGGTGAGGCCGCACATCCCCTTCAGACGCTGTATCAGTTCCTGGGCTGATAGTGCTTCAGCCTTCGCACCAAGCGGTGAGCGAGCCTCGACCCTGACCAGAAGATCGTCGAGCGCGCCCGTCCGCGAGAGCTCGATGACATAGTGGCCGCTCAGCACCGGGTCGCGGAGAATCTGTTCCTCGACCTGGCTCGGGAAGAGATTGACGCCGCGCACGATCAACATGTCGTCGCTGCGACCGGTGATCTTGGCCATCCGCCGCATCGCCGTCATCGAGCCCGGAAGCAGCCGCGTGAGGTCGCGCGTGCGATAACGGATCACCGGCATCGCCTCCTTGGTCAGCGTCGTGAAGACAAGTTCGCCGGGCTCGCCATCGGCTACCGGTACGCCGGTCTCGGGATCGACGATTTCGGGATAGAAATGATCCTCCCAGATCGTCGGTCCATCCTTGGTTTCAACGAACTCGCAGGCCACGCCCGGCCCCATTACTTCGCTCAGGCCATAGATATCGACGGCGTCGATGCCCAAGCGGCGCTCGATTTCCGCGCGCATGGCTTCGGTCCAGGGCTCGGCGCCAAAGATACCGACGCGCATCGCCGTTTCGCGGGGATCGATGCCCTGCCGCTCGAACTCCTCGGCAATCGACAACATGTAGGATGGCGTCATCAGCACGATACGTGCCCCGAACTCGCGGATGAGCTGGACCTGGCGTTCGCCGAAGCCGCCCGACATTGGCACCACCGTGCAGCCGAGCCGCTCCGCGCCGTAATGCGCACCGAGCCCGCCAGTGAACAGGCCGTAGCCGTAGGCATTATGAATGATGTCACCTGGCCGGGCGCCGCCGGCGTAGAGCGAACGCGCCATCAACTCGCCCCAGGTGGCGATATCGCGAGCCGAATAGCCGACCACCGTCGGCCGGCCCGTCGTACCGCTCGACGCATGCACGCGCACGCAACGTTCGCGCGGAATCGCCAGCATGCCGTAGGGATAGGCGTCGCGCAGGTCGCTCTTGGCCGTGAAGGGAAAGCGGCGCAGATCGTCGAGCGTGCGCAAGTGATCGGGATGTATACCCATAGCAACACATTTGACGCGATACGGCGCCTGGTTGTCGTAGGCATGCCGCACTGCCTCGCGCAACCGTTCGAGCTGCGTTGCCCGCAATGCGTCGAGAGACAGCTTCGTCTCGGGAAAGAGGTCGGTCGTCATTTACTGTCGAAGCCGAAGCGGCGATAGGCGTAACCCAGCCCGATCAGCGCCGCACCGAGGCCCAGGAAGGAGAAGACACGCAGCAGGCCCTGCAGCCCCGCCATGTCGATCAGGAACACCTTGGCGACCACGATGCAGACCAGCACCATGCCGGCATGCCGGAACGCTGCGGCCTTGCGCACGAAGCCCAATGCCAGCAGGGCGACGCCGAACAGGAGCCACACGATCGAATAGCTGTAGAGTTCCAGCCCCTCCGCGTCGAAGCCCGGCCGCTCGAACGACGGATCGAAGAAGTGACGCACTTCGAAGGAGACATAGACGAAGGCCAGGATCGAGGCCGTCACCTCGGTCAGGATAGCCGCCCTGCGGTCCGGTTCAGCATCGATCCACTGCCGCGCCAGCACTGCCATCACGGCCGGTACCGCGTAGGCGAGCAGCAACCCGTTGGCGATGGGCAGAGGGCCGACACCAGCCGGCTCAAACACGGGATTGGCGATCACGACCTGCACGATCAGCGCGAGGAGCGCGGCCGCGGTACCGCTGAGGCGCCAGGCCCACAGCGCCACCAGATCGTGGTCACGGTGCGACCACCAGAGCGCGGCCAGCGCGAACCCTCCCCAGACCAGCACGTAGAAGGCCCGCTCCATGAAGCTCGAGCCCAGCATGTCCATCGCTGCAGGCTGGAAGATGCTCCTGACCTCGAGTGTCAGCAGGACGAAGGCGAGCAGCGCCGCTGCAGCTTCGACGGCGCGCACGAGGCGGACATCGCCGGTCGGCCGCAGGAAGCGCAATGCGACCACCAGGGCGGCGATGGAGATGCCGTATCCCCAGAGGATCCAGTTGAAGATCGGCGTGAGCCCCAGCGGGTACTTCAGGATCTCGGGATTGACCACGAAGCGGACGACGACGACGACCAGCAGCGGCCAGCAGAGCTGGCGCAGCGACACCAGCCCGAGCTGGGACGCGATGGCTGCCACCGCCGCCAGCTCGATCGCATAGGCCACGGTGATCCACTCGCGATTGAGTTCGAGCGGGATCGCAGCCCCGATGAAGAATGCGACGCCAGCCGCGAGGAAGCCCAATGCCTCGGTGGCACCGGGCATGGTCTCGCGCCACCGGACCAGCCGCTCGGCCCCCACCAGGAAGGGCGCCGCAAGCCCGATGCTGATCAGCCCCCAGGAGCCGCCCGTCTCGGAGCCACGCAGCACGTACCAGCTCAGCAGGAAGTGCGAGAGCGCCGCAGATACCGAAAGAGCTGCCCAGAAGCCCGGCCGCGCTGCATTCCACAAGAGCGCAAAGGCCCCCGCGGCGTAGAGGCCGCCGAAACCGACCGCGAGCCAGGCGAAGCGGGCGTCGCTCCAGTCGGCCAGAGCATCGCGTGAGGCCAGCCACCACAGGGCCAATGCCACCAGCGACAGAGCCGGCGCCAATGCGGCCGCATACTGGAAGCGCGGCGTCCATCGTCCCAGTGCGAATGCCCCAATGCCATGCAGCGCGAGAGCTGCCCAGCCCGACGTCTGCCGACCACCATCCTGCACGATCAAGATGACGAGCAACGCACCGGTAATTCCAATTGCCGACCAGACGAGCGCAGCGATATCCCGCGGCGGATTCTCGTCCTCGGCCATTCGCCGCCAGGTCGCCCAGACGAAGAGCGCCGACACGCCCACCAGGAACAGGCCGACCCAATGGAGTTCCGACATGTCGGCCACCATCAGCATCCAGGCGACCGTCCACAGGACCGCGCCGGCCAGCACGCCCCAGCCCAGAAGCCACCAGCCGCGTACGCGAATGACGCCCAGCGTTCCCGCCGCAATGGCAAACAGGTAACCAAAAAGTACCGGCGTGTTGGGTTCCTGGCTGCCGATGACGGCGGGGCTTGCGAAGCCGCCGACGAACGCAAGCGCCGCGACCAGGATGCCATGGCGGAGCGACAGCCCCATCGCGAAGGCCGTGAGCGCCGCTGCCGCACCGCCAGCAGCAAACTGTGAAACCATGCCGTAGAGAGCAACAGCCGCGAACAGCGAGCCGTAGAGCGCCGCCACGCCCGCTGCCGCCAGCGCTTGGGCCACGCGATCGTCCCTGCTGCGCATCCGCTCGGCGCCGCCAATCAAGGCAAAGCCAAACAGCGCTGCCAGGATCACGCGTACCTCGGGCGAGAGGTATCCCTCCTCGATCGAGTAGCGGACAAGGAAGATCGCCGCGAGCGCCAGCGTGATGGCGCCGATCCACAGGAAGGCCCGCGCGCCCAGCCGCTGCTCCCATCCTGCTGAAACAGGCGCGACAGTCGGCACCGGCGACGGCACGTTTTCGATAGAGACGGTAGCGGGCTCCGGCTGCGTCTCCGGTTGCGGCTCGAATGGCACGCCCGGCGGCGGCATCGCTTCGACGGGAACCGTCGGCGGTTCGACTGCCGGGGCCGCGAACGGCGGTGGCAGAACCTCCCCGCCGGCCAGCTGACGCCGGACGGCCGCCAACTCCGAGGCAAGCCGTTCGTTTTGCGCCCGCAGGCCCGACGTGCGCACGAGCGCGACAATAGCGATCAGCGGTGTGCCGAGCGCCCAGGCGATCCCGATCAGGATGAAGAATATCTCTTCCACAACCCCCCCGGGATCGCCGATGCCTGCGCCCTACTCGGCCGCGACGCGAGTGGCCTGTGCGGCGAAGGCCACACGATTGTCCTTCGCGACGATGCCGCGCTTCACCACCATCCGGTGGTGCTCCTTGCGGGCCGCCCGCTTGATGTCGGCCAGCACATCGCCATCACACACGACGAAATCGGCAATGTTGCCTTCCTTGATGCGGCCATGGTCGCCGAGCCGCATCAGGTCGGCGGCGCTGGCTGTCGCGAAGAACAGCGAATCGCGCGCCGAAATGCCGATGTCGCACATGAACTCGAGTTCGCGCGCATTCTCGCCGTGGCGGTTATGCGGCGTGCCCGCGTCGGTGCCCATCGCGATACGTCCACCGGCCGAATAGTACATCTTGGTCGCCTCGATGTGGCGATCGTAGACGCGCCGGCTCTTCTCGATCACGTAGTCGGGAATCGAGCGATCGCCCTCGTCGTAACCCTTGAGGATGTTCTTCACGGCAGCCAGCGTCGGCACCAGCCACACGCCTCGCTCCTTCATCTCGCGACAGCATTCCTCATCCATGAAGATGCCGTGCTCGATGGAATCGATGCCGCCGCGCACGGCGTTCAGAATGCCGAGCGCACCTTGGGCGTGGCTGGCGCAGCACTTGTGGAAGCGATGTGCCTCGCTGATGCCGGCCTTCATTTCCTCGGGGCTGTAGTGTGCGTCTTCCGGATTGACGCCGGGCGTCATCACGCCGCCGGTCGCCATGATCTTCACCAGGTCGGAGCCGGCATGGACCTGCTCGCGTACGGCCTTCACGACCTCGTCGATACCGTCGGCAACCCGACCGGTGCGATTGCCATGACCGCCCGTCATGCAGATCATGCGTCCGGCGCAGCGCATGGTCGGGCCCAGGAAGCGGCCGGCATTCATGGCGTCGCGAATGGCGAACTCGATATAGTCCTTGCCACCACAGTCGCGCACCGCGGTGATGCCGCCTTCGAGCGTGCGCTGCATGAATTCCATGCCACGCACCGCGATCTGCGCGGCGCTCAGCCGGTCCTGCGCCGCACCGGGATTGCCCTCGGCACCCGACAGCGAATGGACGTGGCAGTCGATCATGCCGGGAATCAGCGTGCCGCCCGACGTGTCGACCCGTTCGCCGGCAAAGCCCTTGAACTCGCCCACGGGCGCTACGCGCTTGATACGGCCGCCCTCTTCCAGCACCGCCTGCCCGTCTTGCACCTTCTCGCCGTCGAACAGGCGTCCGCCGACATACAACGTGGCCATTTCCTACTCCCTCGGAAAAGATGATCCGGCAATGTGCATCCGGGTCGGTGATGCGGCAAGCGCGACGCTAGCGTCCGGCGGTGCGTTGTCCGCAATCCAGCGGATCGGACGGCGCGGCGCCGCCCAGCGCCCGGAGACGCGCGATTTCACTGTCTATGCCCTGAATGTGCGGATTGTACTTGCGCGCGAGTTCGAACGCCGCGATCGCACGGCCGTTCTCGCCCATCTCCGCGCGGATCATGCCGAGACCCGAATAGGCACCGAAGTGGCGCGGCTCGCGCTTCACCGTCTCGCAAATGTCGGCCAGCGATCCCGTGAAGTTGCCCATCAGCCAGTGAGCCGTCGCGCGCTTGTTCCAGGCTTCCGACAGGTCCGGTGCAATCGCGATTAATTGCGTGAAGGTCGCGACGGCCCCCTGAAGGTCGCGCTGCTGCATCTCCGCCATGCCGCGCAGCATCAGCTCGCGCTGATCGGCATCGGGAACCATGGTCCATTGCTCCCAGATCGCGGCCTCCAACGCCTGGATGGCCGACGGATCTGTTGCGGATTGCAGCTTGGCGAACAGGGTATCGAGCATGGTGTTGCTCCCCGGGCTCTGTGCCAGCACATTCGCTCCCAGCATCAGGCCGATCAGGGCGGCGAGGCAAGAGCGAAGGAGCGTCATGGCGCCTCTGGTTGACGGCGGCTAACGAAAGGCGGCCGGCCTCGGTCCGCCGGTCGCCCAGTCGAGCAGTTCGACTGTATGAGCAATCGGAATGCCAGTACCCGCCGCGATATTGCCGATGCAGCCGAAATTGCCGGCGGCGATCACGTCGGGCTTCACGCTCTCGATATTCGCCACCTTGCGGTCGCGCAGGCGGCGCGACAGCTCGGGCTGCAGCACCTGATAGGTGCCGGCCCAGCCGCAGCAGAGATGGCCCTCGGGTACGTCCTTCACGACGAAACCCGCGTCGCGCAGCAGCTTCTTGGGCGGTTCGACGACCTTCTGCCCGTGCTGCATCGAGCAGGCCGCATGATAGGCGACGGTGAGTTTCTGCGGAGTCACGTTCACGAGACCGACCTCGGCCATGACCTCGCTCACATCCTTGGCTAGCCGGGCGACCTGCAGCGCCTTCTCGTGCCACTCCGGCTCGTCGGCCAGCATGTTGCCGTAGTCCTTCACCGTCGTGCCGCAGCCCGAGGCGTTGATGACGATGGCGTCGAGGCCGGCGCCATCGATCTCGCGCAGCCACGCGGTGATGTTGCGCTTGGCAAGCTCAATGGCTTCCTCGTTGCGGCCGACATGCAGCACCGAGGAACCGCAGCACCCCGAGCCCGCGACATTCACCACTTCGATATCGTGGCGCGTCAGCAGCCGCACCGTTGCTTCGTTCACTTCGGGGGCGAGCACCTGCTGACCGCAACCCGGCATCAAGGCCACCCGCTTGCGACGCAGGCCCTTGGCCGGAAAGGTCTGCGGCCGGTCCACCGGCGATGGCGGCGCCAGCCGGTCCGGCACGGCCTCCAGCATGGCGCGGAGGCGGCGCAGGAAGGTGGCACCACCGGCATCGGAGCTATTTGCCGGCAGGATTGGCGCCAGCGGCTTGGCAAGCCGGCCCAGGATCATGGCCCAGCGGAAGAGACTGGGCCGTGGCATCAGCCAGGCCAGCGCGTTGCGCATCAGACGGTCAGGCAACGGCCGCTTGTAGCTTTCCTCGATGCGATGCCGGCCGTGATCGACCAGGTGCATGTAGTTCACGCCCGAGGGACAGGTCGTCATGCACGAGAGGCACGACAGGCAGCGATCGACGTGCCGCACCTCCTGCGTCGTCGGCGCCCGATCTCCCTCGAGCATCGCCTTGATCAGATAGATGCGGCCGCGCGGACTGTCGCGCTCGTCGCCCAGCAACACAAAGGTCGGACAGGTTGCCGTACAGAATCCGCAATGGACGCACTTGCGCAGGATATGCTCGCTGCGGGCGGTCTCGTGGTCGGCAAGCTGGGCCAGGGTGAAATTGGTTTGCATCGTCAGCCCATCCGGCCCGGATTGAAGAGCCCCTTGGGGTCGAAGCTTTCCTTCACGCGCGCCGACAATGCCGCCAGAGCCGGCGATTGCGGCTGGAAGACAGGGACCACGGCCCGCACCGCTTCCGGCGCTCTGATGAGCGTCGCGTGACCGCCGGAGCTGCCGATGGCGCTGCGCACAAGGATATGATCGGCATCGGCACTGGCCGGCAACGCCAGCCAGATCATGCCGCCAGACCAATCATAGAAGGCTTCGGCGGCGCGGCACTCGGCGCGGACTCTCGCGACGATGGCCGGACCTTCGGTCGGCGGACAGGAAACTTTCCAGACCACGTCGTTCGCCGCGGCTTTGAGCGGCGCCACATCGCGCACCTCGCGCCAGAAGGTGCGGCTTTCCAGGGTGCCGAGTTCCTCCAGTCGCGCGCCGCTATCGGCCAGCAGCTCGCGCAGCCCCTTGAGGCGCGCCTCGACCGAGGGCGCCACGCCTTCGATGCGCAGCGCCGTCTTGCCCGGGAGATGCGCCGCGCCGGAAACCTCGTGCGGGCTGCCCATGGCGGCACACATCGCCTGCACGGCCGCCTCGTCAGCAAGGCCCAGCAGAAGAAGCGTGCGGGTCTGGTCGGGCGCAGGCAGCACTTTCACCGACACTTCGTCGAGCACGGCCAGAGTGCCCCAGGAGCCGGCGATGACCTTGGAGAGGTCGTAGCCGGTGACGTTCTTCATCACCTTGCCGCCGGACTTGAAGCTCTCACCCCGGCCATTGACGCCGCTGAAGCCCAGAAGGTGATCGCGCGCCGCACCAGCCGAGAGGCGGCGTGGACCCGCGAGATTGCCCATCACAGCGCCAACCAGCGTCCCCTCGCCGGCCGACCGGCCCAGCAGCGGGCCTAGGTCGGGCGGCTCGAAGGCCAGCATCTGGTTGCGTTGCGCCAGCAGGGCCTCGACGTCCTTGAGTGGCGTCCCGGCGCGCAGAGTCACAACCAACTCTTCCGGCGCATAGTCGACGACGCCGGAAAGGCCGGAGAGATCGAGCACCTGATCGCAGACCATGGGCTTGCCCAGCGTGAGCTTGGCGCCGCTGCCGCGAACGTCGAGCGTCGTTCCCTCGTTCAGCGCCCATTCCACCGCCTGCCGCAGCTCCTTCGAGTCGCGCGGCTTGATCGTGCTTGCCATTTCTTAGAACCGCGGAATGTCGGGGAACGGGATCTTGTTCTGTGTCACGACCAGCCGGCCAAGCTCGGCGCAGCGGCGCAGCTTGGGGAACACCTTACCGGGATTGAGCAGGTGGTCGGGATCGAAAGCGCATTTCACCCGCATCTGCTGGTCGAGATCGATTTCGGTGAACTGCTCGCCCATGAGGTCGCGCTTCTCGATGCCCACGCCGTGCTCGCCGGTGAGCACGCCGCCGACCCGCACACAGAGCCGCAGGATATCCGCGCCGAACTCTTCGCAACGGCGCAGCTCGTCAGGATTGTTGGCGTCGAACAGGATCAGCGGGTGGAGGTTGCCATCGCCGGCGTGGAAGACGTTGACGACGCGCAGACCATGCTGCTTCGACATCCGGCGCATCTCGCCCAGCACCTCGACCAGCTTGCCGCGCGGCACCGAACCGTCGAGGCACATATAGTCCGGCGAGATCTGGCCGACGGCCGGGAACGCCGCCTTGCGGCCCGCCCAGAACAGCACCCTCTCCTGCTCGTCGTTGCTGACGCGCACGGTCGTGGCGCCGCGGCCACGGGCGATCTCGGCAACACGGTCGACCAGATAGTCGACTTCGATGGACGGACCATCGAGTTCGACGATCAGCAGCCCTTCGGCATCGAGCGGATAGCCGGCGCCGACATAGGCCTCGGCGCACTTCACCGCATCCTTGTCCATCATCTCCATGCCGCCGGGGATGATGCCGGAGGCGATGACGGCAGCGACGCAGTCGGCGGCGCCAGCCTCGGTCGGAAAGCCCAGCAGCACGGCGCGCGCCGTCGCGGGCTTGCGCAGCAGGCGCACCGTCACCTCGGTGACGACACCCAGCAGCCCTTCGGAGCCGGTCATCAGGCCGAGCAGGTCGTAGCCGCCGGCATCGAGATGCTTGCCGCCCAGTCGCACGACCTCGCCGGTCATCAGCACCATCTCGATGCCGAGCAGGTTGTTTGTGGTGAGACCGTACTTCAGGCAATGCACGCCGCCGGAATTCTCGGCGACGTTGCCGCCGATCGAGCAGGCGATCTGCGAGCTGGGATCGGGCGCGTAATAGAAGCCCTCGTGCTCGACCGCCTTGGTGATGCCGAGGTTGGTGACGCCGGGCTGCACGCGGGCGCAGCGGTTGGCGTAGTCGATCTCGAGGACGCGGTTGAACTTGCCGAGGCCCAGCAGGATCGCATCGCCCACCGGCATCGAGCCACCGGACAGCGAGGTGCCGGCGCCGCGCGGCACGACCTTGACCTTGTTGTCCTGGCAATAGCGCAGGATCGCGGAGACCTGGTCGACCGTCTCGGGCAGGACCACGACCAGCGGCATCTGGCGATAGGCCGACAGCGCGTCGCACTCATAGGGACGCATGCCGTCGAGATCGTCGATCACACCCTCGCCGGGCACGATGGCGCGCAATGCGGCGACGATCTCGGAACGACGAGAGAGAATGGCAGGATCGAGCGGCGGCATCTGCATGCTTCGCTCATACGCCAAATGAAAAAGCGGCGGAAGCCAAAGGCCTCCGCCGCTTTGTTCATGAAGACGCTAACGTCGCGTCAGCCGGCCAGTTAACCCTGGCGAGCCTTGAAGCGCGGGTTGGTCTTGTTGATCACGTAAACGCGGCCCTTGCGGCGCACGATGCGGCAGTCCTTGTGACGGGCCTTCACCGACTTGAGAGAATGACGGATCTTCATGGTCCTAACTCAACAAAAAGCCCCGGCCGAGCCGGGGGAATTCCGAAAGCGGGCGGAAAATACGGACCGGAGCCCGATCCGTCAACCCGTTGTTTTCATGTTGATTTTCCACCCAACTTGCTCGGCCGCAGCGACCGCCCTTCTAATCCTCAAACGGCAGATTCGTCAATATTTAGAGGGACTTACGCCTTGCCTTCCGGTCCCGCAACTCCGCGACGCAGGCTGCGCTGAGTTCGAGGCTGCGGCCCAGGAAGTCGGCAACGACCTCGAGATCGGCTGCGCTGTACTGCGACCAGAGCCCGAACATGCGCTTCTGCATCGGCGCGTAAACCTTCTCTATCTCGCCGATCGAGCCTTTGCAGATGCGGACCAGGACGCGGCGACGGTCGGCCGGATCGTCGACCCGCTCGACATAGCCCGCCCGCTCCATTCGATCGATCAGGGCCGTCACCGCGCCCGACGTCAGACCGGTGGCTGCCGCAAGTTCGCCTGCCGAGACTTGGCCCTGGAGCTGGATCAGATCGAGGCATTCGAGGTCTGTCGTGTTGAGGCCAAACTGCGCCGCCACCGTCTGACTGACGATCACGCTCTGCGCCCCCATACGGCGAACCACGTCGCCCACCCGGCGCACCAGCTCGGCGTTGGCCTCGCCTTTCTTCTTTCTCGCAGCCATCGTCTCAGCCCAAGCGTGCGGCGGCGACGAAGGCTGTCAGCATGCCGCCGCAGGTGATCAGGTCGAGCGGCAGGCGCAGTCGGCTGCGCCGTGTCCACGACAGCGCCTTCGCCTCGCTGATGCTCGCGGGATCGGCCCGTTCGAACGCCAGTGCCTTGGGGATGAAGTCCAAACCCGACCAGGCGCGCATGACCGCGTGGCTGGCAAGCGCAACAAACAGCGGATCGCGCACCGCCGGCTGTGACCAGGCGAAGACGAGTGCTGCGATCAGCATGACCTCGAAGGCGACATGGATCGCAATCCAGAATCGCTTGCGCGAGATCCCGCCACGCGCCGGCTGGATCAGATCCGGTCGCTTGGGCCAGAACGGATCGACCACCAGGAATTCGTAAAGGCCTCCGCCTACGCTCGCCGCGGCGAACACAGTGGCCAATGCCACGGCAATGAGCATGTTTTCCTCGAATTCGGGAGACGATCTATTATCTTTATAATCAAGATACTTTATCATCAAGCATAGACAAGGAGATCGCCATGCCGTCGCTCACCCTCGCCCAAGCCAACAAGATCGTGGAAGCAGCCCTCGCCAAGGCGCGCGAAATGAAGATCAAGCCGCTGGCCGTGGCTGTGCTCGACTCCTCCGGCCACTTGAAGTCGCTGCAGCGCGAGGACGAGGCCAGCATGTTCCGGGTCGATGTCGCGATGGGCAAAGCCTGGGCGTCGGTTGGCATGGGCGCCTCCAGCCGCACGCTCCTGGCCCGCGCCAAGGAGAACCCGCAGTTCTATGGCGCGCTGGCGGCGACGGCGCAGGGCAAGTTCCTGCCCCAGACGGGTGCGGTACTGATCAAGGATGCCGCCGGCAACATATTGGGCGCGGCCGGCGCCAGCGGCGGCACAGGCGACGAGGACGAAGCCGCCTGCATCGCCGGCATCGAGGCGGCCGGGCTTATGGTGGGATGAGCTCCTCGGGGCATCTTACGGCTGGGTTTTCTCCGGCCGGAGACGAATGAGGGCGTCGAGGACCAAGATCAACACGACCTTGCCCTCGCCGTCAATCAGCTGCGTCTTGAAGATCACGATGGCATCGCGTCTCTCGGGCCGAAGCGTGATCTTCTGGATCTCCGATTGGCCAGTGAGCGTGGCACCCGGGCGGACCGGCGCGGGCAGCCGGACCTCCATGCTTCGGCCGACGATACCGGCGACCTTGGACCAGACGGCTTCGACGATCAGCCGCTGGTAGATGGCAATGGTGTTGAACCCGCTTGCAATAAGGCCGCCAAAGGGACCTGCCGCCGCCGCTCCGGGATCGGTGTGGATCGGCACTGGATCATATTGCCGCGCAAACTGCAGGACTTCGGCTTCGTCGATGACGTATTCACCGAGCTGGAACTTCTGACCCTCGACGAGATCCTCTGCGTAGAGCATCGCTCCCCTTCTCTTCTGCAAACCATGCACTCAACAGCATCATCGTTCATCGCACGGCTTGCGAAGACAATAACCTTGCAGGTAATCCCGAGCGGCGAGGGATGAATAAGAGCACCATCACGCCGGCGAATCTTACTCTTCCGGCTCGGTGCTGAATTCGAGCGGATGACCGGCGCTGCGGCCCATGTCGTTGGCTTCGGTGGTCTTGGATTCGGCGATATCGCGTGTGTAGGTCGCGACCACGCAGGCGCCGCGTTGATGGGCCGTCATCATGACGCGATAGGACTGCTCCTCGGTCATCCGGAACACGGCCTTCAGCACCACGACCACGAATTCCCGCGGCGTGTAGTCGTCGTTAAGAAGGATCACCTTGTAGAGCGGTGGTTGCTTGGTCTTGGTCAGCTCCACCGTCTGCGGCTTGGTGTCGATATCGCTCATCGGCCCCTCCTCCGCCCTGTCTATTAATACCTCTCGTCGAGAAAGCGTTGCACCAACCAGTCGGCGCGGCTGCGGTCGGTGAATTGCAGGTGACGTGCCAGGTTTCGTGTCGACGAGGCGAGGTAGAAGCGCTCGTATTGTTCGTTGCGGCTGGCCAGCGCGCTGCCGGCAAAATCCCAGGCCAGCCGGAAGATGCGGATACGCTCCTCGGCGGCCATGCCCTTGGCGCCCGGCAGGTAGCGGTCGATCAGCGGTCGCAGATCGGGATCGGCAAGCTGGGCTGCGGTCGGCGCCGCCAGAAGATTGTGCGAGCCGATCAGGCGCAGGATTTCGTTCACGCGGGGGAACCACAGCGGCAAGGTGGCCCGCAGAGCGTGCAAGGGGCGGATGCCGCAGGTCCAGAGCCCGGTCGGCCATTCCTTCGCCTCGGCCTCCGCCGCCACGATGGCCGAGCGCGTGAACTCGGCGTAGGTCCAGATCTCGCCGATCAGGCGTTGCGTCTCGGGATCGACGGCATTGATCGACGCCGCCATGCGCAACGCCAGCCCCCAGGCGAAGTCGAGCTTGGTCCACGCCCGAATCATCGTCTGCTGCATGATGTTGGGCTGCCAGCTCGACGTCATCACCGTGTTGTAGGTGGTGAGGTTGCAGTCGATGAACACCCGGTCGCGCGGCACCTCGACATCGTCGAAGATCACGAAGGCATCCTGTTCGTCGAACCGGCCGGACAGCGGATGGTCGAAGCGATGATCCGGCGCCGACATCGAATCGCGGCAGAGGAACTTCAGGCCCGGCGTGCTCATCGGCACGCAGAAGGACAGCGCATAGTCGTCGGCGCCCTGCGGCAGCGGCGCTGCGGGATAGACCGCGATCTCGTCGGCGAACGGCGCGAGCGTGGCCAACACCCGCGCGCCGCGCACGACGATGCCATGCTCCGTCTCGCCGACCTTGCGCAGCGCATGGGCGTTGCCGGCCGACGGCGCGTCACCCGTCGCCTTGTCGACGGTCGGCTGCACGATGGTATGCGTCAGCGCGATGTCGCCACGGCGCAGGAGTTTCTGATAGGCGATCAGCCGCTCCGCCCCCGCCTCGTTGCCATGGACGCCCCACTCGTCGGGACGACCGGCAAAGCCGGCATAGGTGACGTTCATATAGTCGGGCGTCCGGCCCATCAGGCCGACCGAATATTCGGCGACCTGCCGCAGCGCCTGGTGCCGGCGTGCCAGATTATCGCGCGACCGCGGGATCACATGGCTGACAGGAATCGCCTCCCCGGTCTCGGCGTCAGCTGCGAGACAGATGTCGGCGTGCTTGTGATGGAGGTCGTAGACGTCGGCCAGGGCGTGGGCAGCACCCCGAAGCTTGGGATGGTCGGCGACATCGGCGATCCGTTCGCCGTCGACCCAGACTTCGCGGCTGCCACGAAGCCCTTTCAGGAATTGCTCGCCCGTCCGTGCCGGCATACCTGCCCTCCGACCTCAACTGCCCCTTGCTCTTCTAACCTTGCGTCAAAATTTTCGCAGATATCAAGCAGGTTAAGGCGCGGCCGGAACGGTCGATCAGCCCTTGGGCATCGTCTCGGCAAGAGGCGGCAGCTTCACCACCTTGGTGTACCAGGCGTCGAGCTGAGGATGGCCGGGCCGCCACGGCTCGTTGGCGAAGCGGAAATCGAGATAGCCCAGCGCGCAGCCGATGGTGATCTCACCGATCGTCTTCAGCTCGCCGAACGTTCCCGCCTCCTTTTCCAGCACATCGACCGCGCGGCTCACCTTGCCGCGCTGCAGGTCGATATAGGCTTTGCGGCCATCGTCCTGCGGCAACGCGATCTCGCGGCGACGCGGCTGGCTCGCATCCAGAATACCGTCGCCCAGCGCCTGCTGACGCAACGCATTCCACCGTGCCGAACCTGCCGCCGGGAAGAGCTTGGCCGCACTGCCAACGCTGTCGAGGTACTCGCAGATGACCGGGCTGTCGTAGAGCATCATACCGTCGTCGGTCACGAAGCTCGGCACCTTGGACAGAGGATTGAACGGCAGCAAAGCCGGGTCGGTCGTGCCGACGGTCCAGCGCTCGATCTTGTCGTTGAGGCCGCGGGCAATCGCGCAAGCCATGACCTTGCGGACATACGGACTCGCAGCGGAATAGGCGATCTTCATGGGGTTCCCTCTTGTCCTTGCTGGGATCGGCGCGCACGCTACCCCGGCGTATGGGAGCAACGCCATGAATTTCCAGACCGAGAAGCTCGGCGGCCATATGGCGGCAGCGGTAAGCGGCGTCGATCTCAATCACCTGCCGGATGCCGCGACGCAGCAGGCACTCATCGACGTGCTGCACGACAATCTCGTGCTCTGCATTCGCGACCAGCACCTCAAGCCGCCCGCCTTCCTCGACGCCATGTCGCGGTTCGGAACGCCGATGCTGCGAAAGCAGCTCGCCAGCACGCCCGAATGTGCGGAGGTCAACATCATCTCGAGTGAAGATCGCGACGTACTGGGCGACGGCAAGAAGATCGTGAACGGCGCCAACTGGCACACCGACGACAGCTTTATGCGGGAGCCCTGCTCGCTCACCATGCTCTACGGTGTGATGGTACCGTCCACTGGCGGCGACACGCAGTTCACCAACATGTATGCCGCCTACGACGACCTTCCGGCCGGAACCCGAGCGCGCATCGATCCGCTGAAGGCGATCCACAAATACAGTTCGAGCCGCAAGCTCAGCCGCATCTCGACACGACCCGCCGATGAAATGGCGGCCATGCCGGAGGCGACGCATCCCCTGGTGCGCACGCATCCCGAGACGCGGCGCGGGTCCCTCTATCTCAATCCCAACCGCATGGAACAGATCGTGGGGCTCGACCGCACCGAGAGCAATCACCTGCTCGACGAGCTGATCGCCCATGCCACGCAGCCGAAATACCAGTACCGGCACGTCTGGCGTCGGGGCGACATCGTGATCTGGGACAATCGCTGCACCATGCACAAGGCCAACGCCGACTACCCCGAGGGCGAACGACGCCTGATGCACCGGGTTATCGTCGCCGGCACGGAACCGTTCTAGGTCTTCGGCGGCATGCAGTGCCCTGGTGAAGAAGTGAACGTCACCTCGGCGCCGTCGATGACGCTTGAGATGAAACGCTCTTCCGCTAGTCTCCGCGCCGCATGCCACTTACCCATCCCGCTGCCGACCTGTGGACGCTGATCGCCGGCATCGCCGACGAAACACCCCAGGCCCCGGCCATTGTTCATGGCGACCGCGTGCTGAGCTTCGCGGAGCTGGTCGAGTCGGCTGCACGCGCCGCCCAGGGCTTGGCCGACCTGGGTGTCGGTCCGGGCGACAGGATTGCGCTCTGGCTGCCCAACACACCCGCCTACCCTGTCCTCCTGTTTGCCTGCGCACGCCTGGGCGCCATTGCAGTCGCCGTGAACACGCGTTATCGCGCGGTCGAGGTCGCCGACATCGTGGAGCGTTCGGGGGCCAAGGTGTTGGCCTGCGCGCCGGGCTTCCGCAGCATCGACTTTCTCGCGATCCTGGCCGACATCGATCCCCATGCCCTCGACAGGCTCTCTGCCCTCGTAACGGTCGGCGACGAGCCCTCGTCGATACCGCCGGCCATCGAACGGCTGCGTCGCGTACCCTTCGAGCGGCTGCTGTCTCGGCCACGGCTTGCCGCAAACCACGCGCGCTCGAGCGCGCCCTGCAACATCTTCACCACGTCGGGCACGACGAGCGCGCCCAAGTTCGTCTTGCACCGCCAGGGCGCCATCACCAGCCACGCCCAACAGGTCGCCCGCGTCTTTGGTTTCGCTGCACCGGAAACGGTATCGCTTTCCATCCTGCCGCTCTGCGGCGTCTTCGGCTTCAACCAGACGATGGCGACCCTGGCCGCCGGCAAGCCCTGTGTGCTGGTCGAGTCCTACGAAATTCCCGAGATCGCGCACCTCATCGAACGGCACAGGCCGACAACCATGTTCGGCAGCGACGACATGTACGCCCGGCTGCTCGATGCCGTGCCGGGTGAGCGGCCTTTCCCATCGATCAAATGGGCGGGCTACGCCGCGTTCAATGCAGCCCTCGACGATCTGCCCGAAAGAGCCGAACAGCGCGGCCTCCGGCTCTGCGGTCTCTATGGCATGAGCGAAGTGCAGGCTCTCTATTCTCTCCAGCCGACGGATTCGCCGGTTGCCCACCGCAAGAAAGGCGGCGGCGTGCCGACCTCGCCGCTGGCACACGTACGCATACGCGACCCCGAAAGCGGCGAATTGCTGGGCGCTGGGCAGCCCGGCGCTCTGGAGTGCGCCGGTCCATCGCTGATGGTCGGCTACTACGGCAACGACAAGGCCACCGCCGAGACCATCACGGCCGACGGCTATGTGCGCACGGGCGATCTCGCCGAACTCGATGGCCGCGGCGGTTTCTCGTTTCTCAGCCGCATGGGCGATGTGTTGCGGCTCTCCGGTTTCCTGGTGAACCCGCTGGAGATCGAGACCCATCTGCAGAAGCTGTCGGGCATCACAGGCTGCCAGACCATCTCGGTCGCCCGCCCCGACGGCGTGCGCGCCGTTTCCTTCGTGATCCTGGCGCCCGGCACGAGCCTCGACGAGGCGGCAGCGATTGCGCACTGCAAGCGCGGCCTCGCCAACTACAAGGTGCCGCTGCGCGTCTTCGCGATCGACGATTTCCCCAAGACGCCATCGCCCAACGGCTTCAAGATCCAGCGCAACAGACTGCGGGACATGGCCCTGGAACGCTTGGAGGACTGAAGCAGCACCCGCTCAAAACGATAAATCGAGGGAGAGAACGATGACCAAGCGCAAGAGCGTCAACTACCCGGGCTATACTCACCAGAACCCGATCCCCAATGCCAGTCGCATCGGCAACATCGTGATGTCGAGCATCATGAACGGCACCGAGCCCGGAACACGCAACGTGCCGCCCGAGCTTGCCGCGCAGGTCGTCAATATCTTCAAGCACATCAAGCTCTGCGTCGAAGCCGCAGGCGGCACGCCCGACGACATCATCAAGATCAATTTCTGGATGAAGCAGCCTTCGACAGGCCGCGCCGCGCTGAACGACGAGTGGGTGAAGATGTTCCCCGACGAGACCTCCCGGCCCGCACGTCACACCCTCCAGCTCTCGGGCGACAGCCCGCACCAGGTGACGTGCGACTTCACCGCCGTGATCGGCAGCTAACGCCCGGGGATTCTCAGACCGGCAACCGACGGGCCGATGAAGATCTGAGGCTGCGAGGGCCGGCGAATCCCCATTTGCTGCTCCAGCCTCGTTACGCAGGATTGCGTCGCCTGGGCTAGTCCCGCCCAGGTCGAAGCACCGTCGAACTGTTGCAGCAGGCATTGGTCGTAGTAGGTGAACTCATCGCCGGCACCGCAGCCGAAGCTCACTCGGTCGGCGGCCGCAGCGGTCAGCACGACGCGATTGGGTTGGCGCATCGCCGGCGTCAGGAAGACACCACTGTGGCAGGCCGAGACGACGACGACCGTGGGCCGCGTACCGCAGCCGGCATCGAGCGCATTATCCAGGGTGCCGGCACCCAGCATGCCATTGGCCGCCTTGAGGACCACGCCGCGCTCGTCGCCATGGCTGGTGATGAACACCAGGCAGGCCTCACCGCCCCCACTGCGCAGCGCCGAAGATATGTTGGCTGCGCTTGCCACCTGCGCCGATGGATTACGCCGAGGATCGGAGGTGAGCACGCGGATGTCGCGTACGCCGCGTGCCGCCAGCTTGTCCCGCAGTGCATCGATGCCATTGTCGAAGGCCGGGCTGTTGTTGTCCCCGGCGATCAGGACGGCACGCCAGCGCGCCGCAGGTATAGAACTGGCTTCCGGCGCGGTGGCGATCGCAGTGCCCCGGGTCGACGGTGGCGGCCCGCTGCTTGCCTCCGGCGTGCAGGCAGCGACCATTCCGACCATCGCGATCAAAGCCGCAATGTGCAGCCTCATGCCCGATACTCCCCTGGTTTGACTATCGAACTTATGCCGGCCGGGATGGTTGCGCGCCGACCATGCGCAAAGCCATGTCGGCGTAGAGCTTCGCCATCTGCTCTTCGGTCAGATCGCCGCCAGGACCGTACCACATGGAGACGTGCGTGCACTGGTCGAGGAGCGCCATGGCGATGGCCTTGAGGTCGTTCCTGCCGTCGACCTGAGGCGGCTCGAAGACACCGCGCTTCACGCCGTCGACGAAGATCGAGACGAGGATGTCGCGTATGGCGCGGCGGCTGCGGCGAATATCGGCGACACGTTCGCCGTCCAGCCAGCCGATCTCGCGGTTGGCGACCAGCGCTTCGATCCTGAGACGGCAATGCCGCATGACATAGATGCGCACGAAGGCAGCGAGCTTGGCGCGCGGATCGTCGCCCGCGCCGGCGACCGCCTGCCTGCATTGCCGCTCCAGCTCGCTCTGCGTCGATGTGATGATGTCGTGGAGAAGCTCGTCCTTCGACTTGAAGTGGTTGTAGAGCGCCCCTTGCGTGAGGCCGCAGGCCTTCATGATGTCGCGGACCGTCACCACCGGATATCCGCGTTCGGCAAACTGAGCGAATGCCGCGGCGCGGATCGCTTCGACAGGCGCCCGCGACTCCCGCTCCACGACAGGGGTTTCCTCGACCTCCTCGCGTGCCGGCTTGCGCCTGGTCATCGGGCGCCCCCACCAGCCATCTGTTCGACGATGCGCCACGCCAGTTCAGCCGGAGGACGCACCATCTTGCCCGATTCAGCCGCCCGGACGTTCGAAGCGGTGCCGTCGAGCGAACGGGCATAGACGCCCTGTCGGATGCAGGACACGCGGAAGAGATTGTAGGCCATATAGAAATCCCAGAGCGCAGTCGTCGGTATCGGCCGCTTCGAGAGGCTGCAGTAGTAGGCCACCATCTCCGCTTCGGTCGGCAGGCCCAAGGCGGCGAGGTCGTGGCCCAACAGGCCGCCCCAATCCTTGGGGGTCCGCCACAGCATGCAGAGATAGGCAAGCTCGGCCAGCGGATCGCCGAGCGTCGAGATCTCCCAGTCGATGATACCCAGCACCCGCGGCTCGCTGGCGTGGAAGATCATGTTGTCGAGCCGGTAGTCGCCATGGACCAGAACGGTCTCGTCGTCCGGCGGCAGGTTCGCCGGCAGCCAGTCGAGCAGACGATCCATGGCTTCGATCTTCTCGGTCTCCGAGGCCTTGTACTGCTTGCCCCAGCGGGAAATCTGGCGGGCAACGTAGCTGCCCGGCCGGCCGAAATCGCCGAGCCCGAGCGCCACGTGGTCGACGGCATGCAGGCGGGCCAGAGTTTCAAACTTGGCGCGATAGATCGGCAGTCGCCCTTCCTTGGGAACATCCGGCAGCAACGGATCCCACAGCACGCGGCCGTCGCAATACTCCATGATGTAGAAGGCCGTGCCGACGACGCTGTCATCCTCGCAGAGCGCGTAGGCGCGCGGAGTCGGCACGTTGGTCCGGTTGAGTGCCGAGATGACGCGGAACTCGCGGTCGACGGCATGGGCCGACGGCAGCAGCTTGCCCGGCGGCTTGCGGCGCAGGACATAGCGGCGGCCCCCGCCGTCGGTCAGTCGATAGGTCGGATTGGATTGCCCGCCCTTGAACTGCTCGACCCGGACCGGCGGCACGAAGCCTTCGACATTGCCGGACATGTAGCGGCCGAGCGACAGCTCGTCGAAACGATGCTTCTCCTGCACTTCCATCGTGCCGATGTAGTCCGCGCCTTTTCTCGCCACCCTGCAGCCCCTGAACAGTCATTCATATTGGCCGGGAGTTTGCTCGCCCGGAGGGGTGCATGCAATATCGACCAACGGAGACTTGGCGTGGCCGAGCTGATTTCTGCTTATCCACCAGGCATTTGGCTGATCTTGCTGGCAACCGGCCTGGTGATCGGTGTCTTGGCCGGCCTACTGGGCGTGGGTGGCGGGGTGATCGCCGTTCCGATCCTCCTGGAGGTCTTCGACGCTCTTGGCATGGCTGAGGCTCCTGCAATTTCGCTGGCCGTCGGCACCGCACAGGCCACAATCCTGGTGACATCTCTCACTGCAGCGACAGCTCACTGGCGCGCCGACACTATCGACTGGTCGCTCGTGCGCAACTGGACGCCCTCTCTGATCGTCGGCATTGCAGTTGGTCTGATTCTAGCCTCCTGCGCACCGGTCAATTTGCTTACGTCATTGTTTGCCGCGGCCGCAGCAGGGCTTGCGCTCAAAATGGCAATTGGTGACAGACTCGTCATCACGCGAACGCCGCCGAGAGGTGTTCTTTCTCACATCGCGCCGATTGCGGTCGGTGGCCTGGCGGCCGCCGTGGGCGTGGGTGGCGGAACTTTGAGCACACCGGTGCTTACTCTTTTCTCATTTCCTCTCAAGCGCGCGATCGGCGCCGGCGCCCTCTTCAATCTCGTAATTTCCCTGCCTGCGACGATCGTTTTCCTCAATGCCGACCACCAGGCCGAAGGCCGTCCAGTCGATGCGCTGGGCGATGTCGCACTGTTCTGCGTTGCGGCCCTGTCGATACCCGCGCTCTTTGTCGCGCCCGCGGCAGCGGGATGGTCCACACGCGCGTCAGTCGCGCTACTGCGGCGATTGTTTGCCCTTTGCCTGGCCGCCATCGCGGCCCGAATGGTGTTCCGCTAACTAACTTGGCGCTTGATATGAACTTGGCACTTGGGCAAAGCGGCCAAATTGTGTTTAGTGGTGGTGCAATGGCCCTATGGCTTCGGGCCCAACATCACAATGAAGATTGCGCGTTTCGGGGAGGCGTCGTTGAATCGATTCCTAAGCAAGGACTTTTTGTCCGGGCTGCTGTTCATTGGTTTCGGCTTGCTGGCTTTGTATTTCGGCCAGAAGCTCGCCTTGGGCACGCCCGTCCGCATGGGCCCGGGCTACGTCCCGCGCATGCTTTCGCTGGTCCTCGTCGGACTGGGCGTTCTGGTCTGCATCGTTGCCCTGGTTTCCGGCAGCGATCCTGTCGAGAAACCCAAATGGAAACCGATCACTCTGGTGACCATCGGCATCGTTTGCTTCGCGCTCCTGTTTGAGCGCGCCGGCCTGTTGCCGGCCTTGGTCGTGCTGATCCTGATCGCATCGCTTGCCAACGAAGAGTTCAAGCTCGTCGAGGTGATCGGCAACATGGTGGCTCTCTCCGTGTTGTGCACCGTCGTATTCAAAGTAGGACTCGGGATGAACATCTCCATCCTGCGTGGGGTGTGGTGACATGGAGCTGTTCGATAACCTCGCGCTAGGTTTTAGCGTCGCTTTCACTTTCCAGAATCTGTTCTACGCACTGTTGGGCTGCCTTCTCGGCACGCTGATCGGTGTGTTGCCGGGCATCGGTCCCGTGGCGACCATCGCCATGCTGCTGCCGATCACCTTCCACCTGCCGCCGACGGCCTCGCTGATCATGCTGGCCGGCATCTATTACGGCGCCTCCTACGGCGGCTCGACGACCTCGATCCTGGTCAATCTGCCCGGCGAGTCGGCCTCGGTCGTCACCTGTCTCGACGGCTACCAGATGGCGCGCAATGGACGTGCCGGTGCGGCCTTGTCGATATCGGCGGTGGGCTCGTTCTTCGCCGGTACTGTCGGCACAGCCATCATCGTGATGTTCGCCGAGCCTCTCACCCGGATGGCGCAGAAGTTCGGTCCGGCCGACTATTGCTCGCTGATGGCGCTCGGCCTCGTGGCTGCGGTCATCCTGGCCAGCGGCTCGGTGATCAAGGCCATTGCCATGATCTTCCTCGGCCTGCTGTTCGGCCTGGTTGGCACCGACGTGAACACCGGCGCCCAGCGCTTCACCTTCGATCTGCCGGAGCTCAGCGACGGCATCGACTTCGCGCCGATCGCCATGGGCTTGTTCGGTATTGCCGAGATCGTGGTCAACCTCGAACGACACCTCACCCGAACCGGCGGCACCATCAAGGTGAACTCGCTGTGGCCGACAGCCGAAGAGATTCGGCGCGCCATTCCGGCGGCTCTGCGTGGCACCTTCCTCGGTGCGGCGCTGGGCGTGCTGCCGGGCGGTGGCCCGACGCTGGGTGCCTTCTCCTCCTATACCCTGGAGAAGAAGATCTCGAAGAACCCCAGCCAGTTCGGCAAGGGCGCGGTCGAGGGTGTTGCGGCTCCTGAGTCGGCGAACAATGCCGCGGCGCAGACCTCGTTCATTCCCATGCTGACCTTGGGTATCCCGTCCAACGCGGTGATGGCTTTGATGGTCGGCGCCATGATCATCCAGGGCATCCAGCCGGGGCCCGAGGTCATGACCAAGAAGCCGGACCTCTTCTGGGGCATGATCGCCTCGATGTGGATCGGCAACGCCATGCTGGTCATCATCAACCTGCCGATGATCGGCATGTGGGTGAAGCTGCTGACGGTGCCGTACCGCTTCCTGGCCCCGGCGATCCTGCTCTTCTGCTGCATCGGCGCCTACAGCCTGCAGAACAGCACCTTCCACGTGATGCAGGTCGCCGTCTTCGGCGTGCTTGGTTACATCTTCGTGCGACTGGGCTGCGAGGGTGCACCGTTCCTGCTGGGACTGGTGCTGGGACCGCAGATGGAAGAGTATTTCCGTCGTGCCATGCTGTTGTCGCGTGGCGATCCGATGGTCTTCCTCGAACGTCCGATCAGCCTCGGCCTGCTCATCACCACGGCCCTGCTGCTGGTGCTGATGGCTCTGCCCAGCTTCAAGAAGGCCCGCGAGGAGGCTTTCCAGGAAGAGAGTTGATCTCTCTTCCTTCAGAGGGAGTAGCAGATGTCCGACCTGCCCAAGCGAGTGTCGATCGACGAGGAAGGCCCTCGCGAGGGCTTCCAGTCGGAGAAGAAGGCGATCCCGGTCGCCGATAAAGTCCGCCTCATCGAGGCGCTGGCGGACGCAGGCCTCAAACGCATCGCCTGCGTCTCCTACGTCAATCCCAAGCGTGTACCGACCATGGCCGACGCCGAAGAAGTGGCGACGGCGATCCGGCAGAAGCCCGGCGTGCAGTATGCGGCTCTGTGGTTGAACCAGCAGGGCCTGGAGCGGGCGCTACGAGGCCCTCTCCACGTTGACGGCGGCGTCAGAGTTACAGCCTCCGACACTTTCTCACTGAAGAATATCGGCAAGTCCGTGCCGGACGCGATGGTCGAGCAGCGCATGTCGCTCAAGACCTTCAAGGACCGCGGCATGCCCGTCGAATGGGGCATCATCCTCGGCGCCTTCGGCTGCAACTACGAGGGCGAGCTCTCGACCGAGCTGATCCTGCGTCGTGTCCAGCTCGCGCTCGACGAGGCCGTACTGGCGGGCTTTACGCTCAAAGGCATCAAGCTCACCGACGCCATGGGCTGGGCGACACCGCAGTCGGTCGAGCGTCTGATCGGCGCTATCCGCAGCAAGTGGCCGGAACTCGAAATCGCGCTCCATCTCCACGACACACGTGGCACCGGCATGGCGGCGGCCTATGCCGGCCTCCGCCTCGGCGTCACCAAGTTCGACGCCTCGATTGCCGGGCTGGGCGGCTGCCCGTTCGCCGCAACCGACGGCGCTGTCGGCAATATCTGCACCGAGGACTTCGCCTTCATGTGCGAAGAGATGGGTGTCGACACCGGCCTCGATGTCGAAAAGCTGATCGAGGTTGCCAAGATCGCAGAAGACGTCGTTGGCCGCCCCCTGCCCGGTCACGTCATGCGCGGCGGTACGCTCAAGGCCGCCAAGGCGCGTGGCCGGCAGCGAGTCGCCGCGTGACCGCCCGCGCGGAGGGCGCGACCGTCCCCGACTCGACCTATGTCGACGTCGCGGATGTGCCGTGGCAGCCGACGCGTTTCCCCGGGATCGACTCCAAAGTCCTCATGGAGAACAAGGAGACAGGCCTGTCGACGGTGCTGATGCGCTGGGCGCCCGGTACACGCCTTCCCAAACATGAGCATGTCGCCATCGAGCAGACGTTCGTTCTCGAAGGCTCCTTTGCCGACCATGCTGGCGTCTGTCGCGCCGGCAACTACGTCTGGCGTCGCGCCGGCAGCCGTCACGATGCCTGGACGGACGAAGGCTGCCTCATGCTTGCGGTCTTCCTGAAGCCCAACACCTTCTTCGATTGAACACCTCCTCCCGAGTTGGCAACATGCTCGGGCGATCGACGCCGGAAACAAGGTGCGACGCAGGGAGGAAAATTCATGAACCGACGCACCGTGATCACGGGCGCCGCATTGGCGCTGCTCATCTCCAGTCCAGCGTTTAGCCCCGCCTTCGCCCAGTCACTACCCAAGGAAATGTCCTGGACTGCCTATGATACGGGCTCCTCGGGCTTCAACATCGCCGTCGCCATCGGCCAGCAATTCAAACAGAAACTAGGCACCGACGTCCGTGTACTGCCCTCGGGCAACGACACTGGCCGCCTCGCGCCGGTCAAAGCTAACCGCGCTATCATCTCGCAGATGGGCATCGGCACCTACTTTGCGCAGGAGGGCGTCTTCGAGTTCGGCGCCAAGAGCTGGGGGCCCCAGGCCAGCCGCCTGCTGATGGCGGCGACCGCCTGCAACGGGCTCAGCCTCGCCGTCGCCAAGGACACCGGCGCAAAAGAGATCAAGGATCTCAAGGGCAAGAGGCTCGGCGTCGTCGTTGGCTCGCCGGCGCTCACGCAGGGGGCGATTGCCCTCCTCGCGTTCGGCAACCTCACCGAGAAGGACGTCACGCTCGTCCAGTTCTCGTCGAACAACGCGATGTGGAAGGGCTTCATCAACAACGAGGCCGATATCGCCCTCTCGTCGACGATCTCCGGTCAGTCGAAGGAGGCGGACTCCTCGCCACGCGGGGTCATCTTCCCGGCGATGCCGGCCGACGACAAGGCAGGCTGGGCGCGCGTCCACAAGAAGGCGCCCTACTTCGTCGCTCACAAGGCGACATGCGGTGTCGGCGGGCCGTCGCCGCAGACGCCGGTCACGATGGCGAGCTACGCCTATCCGATCTTCATGACCTACGCCGACAGGCCGGCGGACACGATCTACGCCATCACCAAGGCGATGATCGACACCTTCGACGATTACAAGACGGGCGCGCCCGGTGCCGATGGCATGGCGCTGTCGCTGCAGAACTTCACCTGGGTCGTGCCCTATCACGACGGCACCATCCGCGCCTTCAAAGAGAAAGGCGTCTGGACCGATGCGGCCCAGAAGCACAACGACAGTCTGGTGAAGCGTCAGCAAGTCATGATGGATGCCTGGAAGGCCTATTCGGCCAACGGTCCGTCCGACGACAAGGCCTTTCTCGAAGGCTGGATGAAGGCGCGCGCTGCAGCGCTTCAGAAAGCCGGGATGGATGTGATTTTCGATCAGTAGTAGCAGTCGGGGAGCAAGAGCGATGGCGTATGGGTTGCGTAGTGCTGCCGTAGCGGCGGCGGCAGTGATGGCGTGTATCGGCAGCGCGGTGGCGCAAGACGTCAAGCTCCCCGGAACACTTACAGTGACGGCCTACGAAACCGGCTCCAATGCGTTCAATCAGGCCGTCGCCGTTGGCCAGATGCTGAAGAACAAGTACGGCACCGACCTGCGCGTGCTGCCCGCCGGCAATGACGTGGCCCGTCTCGGACCATTGCGTGCCGGCCGGGCCCAGGTCTCGGCCATGGGTGTCGGTGTCTACTATGCACAGGAAGGCGTGCTCGAATTCGCCACCAAGGAATGGGGGCCGCAGAGCTTGCAGCTCCTGCTGTCGGCGACCACCTGCAGCGGCCAGGCTTTGGCGATCGCCAAGGATCTCGGCGTCAGCCAGGTCAAGGATCTCAAAGGCAGGCGGATGGGCTGGGTAGTCGGCTCGCCCGCCGTCAACCAGAGCCTGCTCGGCCTGATCGCCTTCGGCGGTCTGACGAAAGCCGACGTCAAGGTCGTCGACTATTCGAGCTACGGCGCCATGATGAAGGGTCTGGTCAACAACGAAGTCGACATCGTCTTCGCGTCGACCATCTCCGGTCAGGCCAAGGAGGCCGAGAATTCGCCGCGCGGGATCATGTGGCCGGCGATGCCCGTCTCCGATACGGCGGGATGGGAGCGCGTGCAGAAGCTCGCGCCCTACTTCTACCCGCACAAGTCGACATGCGGCGCCGGCTACGCCAAGGGCGAGACCATCGAAGTCGCCGTCTATCCCTACCCAATCTTCATGGCCTATGCCTCGCAGCCGGCCGATCTGGTGCATGCCCTGACCAAGGCGATGATCGTGAACTACGATTCCTACAAGGAGGCCGTGGTCGGCGTCGACGGCCTGGAAGCCAAGCGCCAGAACCAGAATTGGATCGTGCCCTACCATCCGGGCGCCGTCCGCGCCCTGAAGGAAGCCGGCGTCTGGACCGACGCGGGCCAGAAGAACAACGACACGCTGATCGCTCGCCAGAAGGTCCTGGCCGAGACCTGGGCGGCCTATCTCAAGACCAATCCGCCTGACGACAAGGATGCCTTCCGCAAGGGCTGGATGGAGGCGCGGCGGACGGCGCTCACGAAGGCTGGCCAACCTGTAGGCTTCGACGAATAGGGAAGATATCGCATGACCGATCAGGCGACGCGGGTGGTCTTCGACGACCCGCATCAGACGGGCCCGGCCGAAGCCGAGACGATGCGGGTCCGGCCCCTGGCCGGCGTGTGGCGATGGGCCTTGGTCGCACTGACGGCGGTCACGATCTTCCTCTGCATCAACCAGCAGTTCGCGTTGCGCTTCTTCGTGGGCTTTACCCCGCTCAACACGGAGTATTTCTATCTCCTGATCTTCTGCATGCTGCCCTTCACGTTCGTGATCTTTCCCGGCAGCTCCAAGGCATCGATCTATCGCGTCGCCTGGTACGACATCGTGCTGTTCGTTGGGACGGCGGCGGCGTCGATCTATCTGATGCTGAACATCCGAAAGGCCGCCGAGCTGGGCTGGGAGTTCGGCGATCCGCCCCAGTCGATCATCTGGACCGGCCTCTTCATGTGGATCGTGCTGATGGAGGCGCTGCGCCGGACCGGCGGCTGGAGCCTGCTGCTGTGCGTCTTCCCCTTCACCATCTACCCGCTGTTTGCGGGCGCGGGCTGGCTGGGGCCACTCAAGGGCAACCAGTCGACCCTGGATCAGACGATCGCCTACCACGTGCTCTCGACCGAGAGCCTTCTCGGCATTCCCATCCAGGCTTTCGCCGATGTGGTGATCGGCTTCCTGGTGTTTGGCACGGCCTTGATGATGACGGGGGCCGGCAAGTTCTTCATCAACCTCTCCTTTGCCCTCTGCGGTACCTTCCGCGGCGGCGCGGCCAAGGTCTGCATCTTCGCGTCGGGCCTGCTCGGCATGATGTCGGGCAGCATCGTCAGCAACGTGCTGACGGCGGGCACGATGACCATCCCGACGATGAAGAAGACCGGCTTCAGCCCCTCCTACTCCGGCGCCATCGAAGCCTGCGCCTCGACCGGCGCGGTGCTGGCGCCGCCGGTGATGGGCGCGACCGCTTTCGTCATGGCCCAGTTCATGGGCACGACCTATGCCGAGGTCGCTGTCGCCGCGATCATCCCGGCCTTCCTCTATTATGCCGGCCTCTTCATGCAGGTCGATTCCTACGCTGCACGACGCGGCCTCAAGGGCCTGGAGCGGCGCGAACTTCCGAGCGCCTGGCAGAGCTTCAAGGAAGGCTGGTACTACGCCTTCGTCATCGTGCTGCTGATCGTCATGCTGCTCTACTTCAAGCGCGAGAGCCACGCGCCCTTCTACGCGACGGCGCTGCTGCTGGTGCTCAATCAGTGGGCGCAGCCCGGCAAGTGGAGGACGGTCAACACTCTCAACATCGCAATCGCCGTGCTCGCAGCGGCTATCATGACGGTGCGCAGCGAGAACTACACCAAGGCGCTATCGGCCTCGGGCCCCGGCGCCTTCGATGCCTGGACCAACGCCATTCTGCTGCCAGCGCTGGGGGGCATGCTGATTCTGGTCGTCCTCAACGAGCTGTGGGGCGAGAAGCGTTGGGGCCTCAAGAAGTACATCGGCTTCCTCGAAGCCAATGGCCGCACCTTCGTCGAGCTGGTTGGCATCCTTGCGGGCTGCGGCCTGCTGATCGGTGCCTTCTCGCTGACCGGCGTCATCGCCTCGCTGGCTAACGATCTCCTGGCGATCGCAGGCAGCAATGTCCTTCTGCTGCTCGCCATGTGTGCCCTCACGAGCCTGATCCTGGGTCTCGGGCTCACCACGACGGCTTGCTACATCTTTCTCGCCATCCTGGTCGGGCCGGCGCTGGAGAAGCTCGGCCTCAACAAGATGGCCGTCCACATGTTCATCTTCTACTGGGGCATGCTGTCGTCGATCACGCCGCCGGTCGCCATCGCCTCCTTCGCCGCTGCCGGCATCGCGGGCGCTCCGGCCATGAAGACGGGCTGGGAGTCCATGTGGGTCGGCAGCATCATCTACTTCATTCCGTTCTTTTTCGTCGCCAATCCGGCCCTCGTGCTGCAGCCCATCGACGGCGGTGGCGTTCCGTACTTCGAGGCGATCTATCTCGCCGTCACGGCACTGGTGGGTATCGTCTTCATCTGCGGTGGCATCCAGGGTTATCAGGCCGGCATCGGCGATCTGCGCCGTACTGGGGCACTGGAGTGGCCGATACGCCTGCTGCTGGTGATCGGCGGCCTGGTGCTGGCCACGCCCGGTGGCGGAATCATGCCGCTCAGCAATGCACAGATGGAGCTGCTCGCGGCCGCCTTGCTCGTTCCCACAGTGCTGGTGGCTCTGCTAATGGTCCGTCGCAACCGGCCGGCAGGAGACGCGGCCGCAGGATGATCTAGCGCGGAGGCAGAGAGTATTATGGCAGGCGTTCTGGAAGGCATTCGCGTACTCGATTTCGGCCGCTACATCGCAGGTCCGTTCTGCGGCACGATGCTGGGAGACCTCGGCGCCGAAGTGATCCGCATCGAGAAACTCGAAGGCAGCGAGGATCGCTGGGTGACTCCGGTGGTCGACGGCGGCGAAGGCGCCATGTTCCTCCAGATGGGGCGCAACAAGCTCGGCCTTACGCTCAATCCCATGAAGCCTGCGGGCCGCGAGATCGTGAAGAAGCTGGTCGCCGTTTCCGACGTGGTGATCGCCAACCTTCCCTACGAAGACCTGCAGAAGATGGGCATCGACTACGAGACCCTCTCTGCCCTCAATCCGAAGATCATCCTCGCCACGACTTCGACCTTCGGCTCGGAAGGCCCCTACGCCACGCGCGTGGGCTTCGACACGATCGGCCAGGCGATGTCGGGCGCCATGTACCTCTCCGGCGACGGTCAGGTGCCGACCCGCGTGAACGCCCCTGTCATCGATTTCGGCACGGCGCTGCTCAACACTGTGGGCGTGCTGGCCGCGCTGCTGGATCGCGCCAAGAGCGGCAAGGGCCAGAAGGTCGAGACGGCGCTTCTGCGTACCGCGATCAACATCACCAACAGCCATCTGATCGAGCAGGCGATGCTCAACCTCAACCGCATCGCCACGCTCAATCGCGGCTTCACGGCCGGCCCCTCGGACACGTTCAAGTGCAAGGACGGCTGGATCTACGCCATGACGATCGGCCAGCCGTTGTTCGTGCGCTGGTGCAAACTGATGGGCGACGAGAATCTCGCCAACGATCCCCGCTTCAAGGACGATCTGGCACGTGGCGACAATGGCGAGGCGCTGTCGGACATCATGCAGAAATGGTGCGACACCCGCACGGTCGCCGAGGCGCTGGCAGCCCTCGAAGCCAGCCGCATTCCCGCTGGTCCCGTCTACTCGCCGCAGCAGGCGCTGGACGACAAGCATGTGCAGGAAGCGAAGTTCATGCATTCGATGGAGTTTCCGGGCGCCGCCAAGCCGGTTCCCGTGCTGCAGGAGCCGGTCAAACTTTCGCGCACACCGCTCAGCATCCGCCGGCGCGCACCCAAGCTCGGCGAGCACACGGACCAGATTCTGCAGGAGCTGGGCTACGCGGCAGACGCCATCGCGAAGCTCAAAGCGGATCGGGTGGTCTGAAGCTCTCCGCCCCCTGAGGGTGATCCGGCCGGCCTTTCGGGACGTATATTCCCGAAAGGAGGCCGGCAATGCGTCGCTTCTGGATCGCCCTTCTGTTGACTTTGACCAGTGCCGCAAGCGCCGCGGCTACCGGCCCGCTGCCTTACGGCCCCTCCCTCTCCTTCGTCGCCTACCGCAATGGCGAGCCGATCGGACGCCATACGGTCACTTTCGAGCGCGAAGGCGGACAGCTCAAGGTGACGACCTCCATCGACCTGGCCGTGAAGTTCGTCGGCTTCACCGCCTACCGCTACACGCATCGGGCACAGGAAATTTGGTCCGGCGATTCACTGGTCTCGCTGGTCAGCCAGACCGACGACAACGGCACGAAGCACAATGTGAAGGCAACCCGCGAGGCGAATGACATCGCCGTCACCCGCGATGGCGCGCGCACGGCCTTGCCGCTGCAGATCCTGCCCTCCTCGCACTGGAACATCGAGCAGGTGCGCCAGACTGTCCTTCTCAACACGCAGAAGGGGACCGAGGCTCGCGTCAAGATCACCCCAGGCGCTCGGGAACTCATCAAGACTGCGTCCGGAACGATCCCCGCGACGCGCTACAGCTATACCGGCGACGTCGTCATGGAGCAGTGGTTCGACGATCACGGCCGGTGGGTGAAGACCTCTTTCAAGGCTTCCGACGGATCGACGATCGAGTACATTCTGCAGGGATGACACCTGCGGATCGTTTCGCTCGTCTTCCCGATCTCCTGTCCGCCGACGGCGACCTCCGTCGCCGCGGCCGATGGCTTACCGTCGAGTGCCGGATCGATATCGGCAGCGAACCCTTTCATCTTGCCTTGAGCGATGGCGCCCTCGCCGCGCTCGACCGCGGACCGCGGCTGATGCGCTCCACCACGTTCACCGTGCGCGGCACCGACGAGGCCTGGCAGAGACATTGGGAGACGGTCCCCGCGCCCGGCTGGCACGATCTCTTCGCGCTCACCAAGCGCGGCGTTGCTTCGTTCGAGGGCGATCTGCGGCCGTTACTGCAGAACCTGCAGTACTTCAAGGACCTGCTCGCGCTACCGCGCCGTCTGCCAGGAGCAACCTGATCATGGCACCGGCATTGGATCCGATGATCGGCCGCTATCTGCGGCTAGAGATCGAGGGCGTTCCCCATCGCCTCTACTTCGAGGAAGCAGGTCCCGCGAACGGCATTCCCCTCGTCTGCCTGCACACCGCCGGCGCCGACAACCGGCAGTTCCGCCACCTGCTTGCTGATCCGGAAGTGACGAAGCGCTTTCGGGTGCTGGCCTTCGATATGCCCTGGCATGGCAAGTCGACGCCGCCCGATGGCTGGGAGAGGACCGAGTATCGGCTGACGACGGCCTCCTACACTGCAGCCATTCGAGCCTTCTGCCGGGCCATGGAACTCGACAGGCCGGTCGTCATGGGCTGCTCGATTGGGGGTCGCATCGTGCTCAACCTCGCGATTGCCCATGCAGCGGAGTTCCGCGCCCTGATCGCGCTGGAGGCGGCCGACTTCCAGCAACCCTGGTACGACACGGCCTGGCTGCATCGGCCGGACGTCCACGGTGGCGAGGTTTGCGCGGCGCTGATTTCCGGACTGATCGCGCCGCAAAGCCCGCCGGTCAGCCGCCACGAAACGCTTTGGATGTACATGCAGGGCGGCCCCGGCATCTTCAAAGGCGATCTCTATTTCTACCGTGTCGACGGCGACCTGCGCGAAAAGGTGAAGGCCGTCGACACCAAGGTCTGCCCGCTCTACCTGCTGACCGGCGAGTACGATTTCTCGTGCACGGCCGAAGACACGCTGCGCACCGCGTCGCACATCGAGGGCGTCGAAGTCCAGATCATGAAGGAACTCGGCCATTTCCCGATGAGCGAGAACCCCACGAAGTTCCGCGAATACATCCTGCCGGTACTGGACAAGATCGCCTCCCAAGACCGCGGCTAACCACCATGAGCGCCTGGCCCTTCGCATCTCTGCGGGGTTATCGGCGGTCGTGGCTGCTGAGTGACGCCATGGCGGGATTGATGCTGGTGGCAATCGCGCTCCCGGGTCAGTTGGCGACCGCCCGCCTTGCCGGAATGCCCGCAGAGGCCGGTCTGGTGGCGTTCGCCGCGGGTTCGATCGCCTTCGCGGCCTTCGGCGGCAATCGTTTCATTTCGGCAGGTGCCGACTCGACCATCGCGCCGATCTTCGCCGGCGTTATCGCCGCCATGGCCGTCAGCGATCCGTCGCGTCACGTCCAGCTCGCGGCGACGCTTGCCTTGATGGTCGGGGCGATCCTGGTGATTGCCGGAATTCTGAAGGCCGGCTGGCTGGCCGACCTGCTTTCAGTCCCCGTGACCACCGGCTTCCTGGCAGGCATCGCCTTTCATATTATCGTCGGACAGTTGCCTGGGATTCTTGGCGTCCCCGCCCCCAATCCCGACGAGCATCTGCTGAGACGACTTCTCGACGTCCTTCAGCGGATCCCCGAGGCCAATTTGTACGCCACAGCGATCGGGATTGCGGTCCTCGCGGTGACGATTGGTGCGCACTGGCTCGGCCCCCGGATTCCCGGCGCGCTGTTCGGGCTGGCTGTTGCTGCGCTGGCAACATGGCATTTCGGCTTTGCCGACCGTGGCGTGAAGACGCTTGGATCGCTGTCGGCAATCGCACCGTCGATCTCCCTGCCCCTCCTTAGCTTGGGCGATCTGATCGGGCTGCTGCCACTGGCGGGCACGGTCGCCCTCGTCTGCATGATGCAGACCGCAGCGGTCGCGCGGTCCTTTCCCTCGACAAAAGGTGTCCCCGACGATGTCAGCCGTGATTTCGTCGGCGTCGGCGCCGGCAGCCTGATCGCGGGCGTAGCCGGCGCTTTTGCCGTCAACGCCAGCCCACCCAGCACCGCCGTCGTGGTGGAAGCCGGCGGCCGCTCCCAGGCCGCCCAGTTGCTTGCCGTCGCCGTCATCGCGTTGCTGGCCGCGACAGCCGGTGCAGCGGCGGCCTACGTGCCACGCGCCGCGCTCGACGCCGTGCTGGTCTACATCGCGCTCCGCATCTTCCGCCTGGGCGACATGATCAGGATCGCCCGCAGGAGCGCCGGTGAGATCACACTGGTCATCGCGTCGATCCTGCTGGTCGTCCTCCTGCCGATCCAGCTCGGTGTCGGCCTGGCAATCGTGCTCTCCCTCCTGCACAACACCTATCTGCTGGCTCGCCCTCTCTCCAGCCGTCTGGAAAGGCTGAAGGGCACGACGATATGGTGGCCGCCCACCAGCCAGGAATCGAGCGAGAGCATCCCCGGCGTCCTGGTCTTCGCACCCGCCGCGCCGATCACCTTCATCAACGCCGAGTATATTCATGGCCAGCTCGACAAGGCGCTGGCAGAGACCAAGGGCGTGCGGCTCGTGGTGATCGAAGCAAGCGGCGTCACCCTGATCGACTACACGGGCGCCGAGTCATTCATCGAAAGGATCGCGCGCCTACGGGACAAAGGAATCGACGTGGCATTGGCGCGCCTTGAATCCAGCCGCGCCACGGCTGCTGCGCAGCGCAGTGGGCTGATCGACGCCCTCGGCGCCGATCACGTCTTTCATTCCGTCGAGGAAGCTGTGCGCAGCCTCAGCGCCGATCGTCCCAAACCAGCCTGACGGCAAGTCCGGCGAAGACCGTACCGAGCAGATATTGCGGCAGACGGCGCAGACGCCCCGTGCCTGCGAAGATGCCGCGCAGGCGGCTCGCGGCCAGGATAACGGCGCCGTTGACCACCAGTCCGATCAGATTGAGCACCGTCGCCAGCACCATGATCTGTACCGCGACCGAGCCCGCCTCCGGTCGGATGAACTGTGGGAACAACGCCAGGACGAACAGCGCCATCTTCGGATTGAGCAGGTTGGTGAAGAGCCCTTGCCGGAACACGACACCTGCGGGATAGGCTCGCAACCCGCCGTCCGGCGTGAAGGTCTCGCCTGTCGCCCTGAACGTCTTCCAGGCCAGATAGAGCAGGTAAGCGGCACCGGCATAGCGCACGATGTCATAGGCGACCGGCACCACGAGGAAGAGTTGCGACAGTCCCAGGGCTGCCGCAAGCGCATGGCAGTAAGTGCCCGCCTGAATGCCGGCCAGTGTGGCAAAGCCCGATGCCCTGCCCTGGCTCATGCTCCGCGAGGCAATGAGCAGCATGTCCGGACCGGGCGTTGCCGTCAGCACCAGGCACGCCACAGCAAACAGCGCCAAGGTGGAAAGGTCGAGCATGGTGCCTTGGGTTGCTAGAGGATCTGGAACACGTCGTAGACGGGTCCGGCTGGCTCCCGTCGGCCCGTGGCGACGCAGACGATGCGATTGAGGAAGCGATACTTCTCCGACGACGTCTCGAACCACGGCGTCGTGCGGAAATAGTACTGGCCAGGATCGACCTTCTCGCCCTTGTTGAGCTGCTCGATCACCCAGGCGGGGCCGTGCCGCATACCGCGGTAGCTCATGTAGACGAGATGGCCATCGTCGGTCTTGAGCGTAAGCCGCACGTCGAGCTGAAGAATGCCGTCACGGCGTTGCAACAGCCAGTCCCCGGCGGGTGCCGGCAGTACCGTGCCCTTCAGCTCTTCGCCCTCGAACGTACCGCCCGTCACGGTGGCGATGCGCCGGCGGCCATAGGGCGTCTCGCCGACGTCCGTCACATTCGGATCGACTTGCAGGGTGAGCGTGAAGAGATGGGTGGAACGAAGCGTCGGTCCAGACATAAAAACCTCAGATCTTGGCGGCACGGCCTTCCCAGTAAGGCGCCCGCAATTCGCGTTTCATGATCTTGCCGATGGTGCTGCGCGGAAGCGAGTCCCGGAACTCCACAGAGACCAGCCGCTGCGTCTTGCTGAGCTGGCCGTTCGCCCATTCGCGCACAGCCTCTTCCGATAGGGAAGCGCCCTCGCGCCGGACGCAAAGCGCCATCGCCGATTCGCCCCACTGCTCACTCGGCACACCGATCACCGCAGCATCGACGATGTCGGGGTGCTTCAAGAGCAGCACCTCAATGTCGGCGGCATAGACGTTGAAGCCACCGGAAATGATCATATCCTTCTTGCGATCCAGCAGAACGATGAAGCCATCCTCGTCGATCCTGCCCATGTCGCCGGACTTGAAGAACAGCCGCCCGTCCTTGTCGTACCAGAAGAGCTCCCGCGTCTTGGCGTCCTGCTTGTAGTAGCCCTTCATCATCATCTCGGCGCGGCCGACGATTTCACCGACCTCACCCTGGGGCAGCTCGTTGCCCTGCTCGTCGAGGATCTTCAGTTCGACGCCGAAGCCCGGCTTGCCGACGGTATGGAGCTTGTCGGGATGGAGGTTCGCTTCGAGCATGCAGCTCCCACCACCTTCGGTCAGACCATAGATCTCGATCAGCCGGCCCGGCCAGCGCTTCAGCGCATCGGCCTTCACCTGCGCACGCAAGGGCGCGCTGGTCGACATCTTGGTCTTGAAAGCACTGAGATCGTATTTGTCGAAATCAGGATGAGCCAGGATGCGCTGATACTGCACCGGCACCAGCATGGCATGCGTCACCTTCTCGGCCTGGGCGAGTTCGAGGAACTTCACCACATCCGACTTGCGCATCAGGATCGTCGTGCCGCCGACACCGACCGTGGCCAGCAGAGAAGCCAACGTCGTATTGGAGTAGAGCGGCGTCGAAACCAGCGAGATCGTCTCGGGACCATAGTCGAAAGCCGTGAAACGGACCGGAAGCTGGCTGCGCAGCGCGTGCGAATGGAGGATGCCTTTGGGCAATCCGGTCGTCCCGGAACTGTAGATAATGTTGAAATCGTCCAGCGCCTGGAGCTCGACGGCAAACGGCGCGTCGCTGGCCGGCGCCAGCCAGGCCTCGAAGCCCTGCCAGCCGGTTCGCGTGAAGTCGTAGGCGATGCGGCCACCGGGAACGAGCTTGGCCAGGCGATCCTCGTACGGCTCGACCAGGGCGCGATACTGATCCGAGAGGAACAGGACCTTGGCGTCGCAGTCATCGAGCATCTTCTCGAGCGCATCGGCGGCAGCCATGGTCGAGAGCGGCACGACGCAGACGCCGGCGCGCAGGGCGCCCATGAAGGTTTCGAGATATTCGATGGAATTGGCGGCCAGGACGGCGATCTTGTCGCCGCGCCCCAGGCCCATCTCGGAAAGCCGCCGCGCGATCTTGTTCAGGCGCTTGTCGAAGTCCGCCCAGCTTCGGACGACACCGTCGCATTTGACCGCCGCCTTGTCGGGATGGGCGGCGGCGTGGGTCGCGATCAGGTGCGGGATGGAAACGAAATTCGGAATGTCCTCGACCGCGGGCTGCGGCACGATCGGATCCGGCAGCACATGCTGGTCGGGGCTCATCTCGTCCCTCTCCTGCCTCTGGGGCTTACTTCTTCTGTTCGACCGTCTCGACCGGACCGCCGGCTTTCCGCCAGGCACCGAAGCCGCCCTCGAAATGCGCCACCGGCGTTAGGCCCATGTCCTGCGCTGTCTTGGTCGCCAGCGCCGAACGCCAAGCACCCGCGCAGAAGAAGACGAACTTGTTGCCGGTCTGGAAATAATCCTTGGCGTACGGGCTCTTCGGATCGATCCACATTTCCAGCATGCCGCGCGTCACGTTGATGGCGCCAGGGATCGTGCCGTCGCGCCATAGTTCGCGCGGATCGCGGATGTCGATGAAGGTGACGCCCGACTGGCCATGCGCCTTCATGGCATCGGCAAGCGACATGGTCTCGATCTGGCTGTTCGCCTCGTCGACCATCTGCTGCACGGTCTTCTTGATCTCGAGCGGCATCGAATCCTCCCTACGCAGTGCCTCGGGCCTTGGTAGCATTTTGGCCCGGGCACGCAAGAGAAGGAGGCGCTTACTTGCCCTTCGTCTCCGGAATGGCTTTCAGCTCAGCCAACCAGACATCGGGGCTGCCATCGGAGGGCGCGCGCCAGTCGCCGCGCGGCGACAACGAACCGCCGGACGAAATCTTCGGCCCGTTGGGCACTGCCGAGCGCTTGAACTGGTTGGTGAAGAATCGCCGCAGGAACAGCGCCAGCCAGTGCCGGATCTCTGCCAGCGTGTACGCACGGCGCGCGTCGCCATCGAGGTTCACCGGCCATGCGCCCTTCTCGGCATCGTGCCATGCGTTCCAGGCGAGGAAGGCGATCTTCGACGGCCGATAACCAAGCCGTGTCAGGTAGTAGAGATTGAAGTCCTGCAGCGCATAGGGGCCGACCGATTGCTCGGTCGACTGGATGACGCCGCCGGCTCCGATCGGAATGAGCTCGGGCGAAATCTCGGTGTTCAGAATGTCGTGCAGGATCTCGGCGGTTTCCTTGTCCACGTCGCCCGACGCCGCAACGAAGCGGATCAGATGCTGGATCAGCGTCTTGGAAACCGAGCCGTTGGGATTGTAGTGCGACATGTGATCGCCAACGCCGTAGGTGCACCAGCCGAGACCAAGCTCGGACAGGTCGCCCGTGCCGACCACCAGACCGCGATGCTGGTTGGCCAACCGGAACAGATAGTCCGTGCGCAGGCCCGCCTGCACGTTCTCGAAGGTCACGTCGTAGACCTTCTTGCCCTTGGCGAAGGGATGGCCGATGTCGGCAAGCATCTGCGTCGCCGCCGGCTTGATGTCGATTTCGTCGGCCGTGACGCCCAGCGCCTTCATCAGCCGCCAGGCATTCTTATGGGTCTTATCCGACGTGCCGAAGCCCGGCATGGTGTAGGCAAAGACGTTCTTGCGGCTGAGCCCCAGCATGTCCATGGCGCGGCAGGTCACGATCAGCGCGTGCGTCGAATCGAGACCACCCGATACGCCGATGATCGCGTTCTCCGTGCGGCTCGACTGCAGGCGCTGCGCCAGGCCCTGGACCTGGATGTTGTAAGCCTCGTAGCAATTGTCGCGCAGCTTGGCCGGGTCCGACGGCACATAGGGGAAGCGCTCGACGGGGCGTTCCAGGGCAACGCGATTCTTCGGCGGCTCCAGGGTGAACGGAATGCGCCGGAAACGGCCCACCCGCTCGCGCTCCTGCTGGGCGCAGTCGGCGAAACCGCCATAACGCAGACGCTCCTGGCGGATGCGACCGAGATCGATGTCGGCCTGCACGAGCGTCGAGTCTTTCTCGAACCGGGTCGACTCGACGAGCTGGTCGCCGAGCTCATAGACCGCGGCATGGCCGTCCCAGGCGAGGTCGGTCGTCGACTCGCCCGGCCCTGCCGCCGAATAGGCATAGGCAGCAACCGCACGCATCGACTGGCTGCCGCACAGCAGACGCCGCGCCTCGGCCTTGCCGATGGTGATGTTGCTGGCGGACAGGTTCACCAACAGCTCCGCGCCCGCGAGGGCTGCGTGGCTCGACGGCGGGATCGGCACCCACACGTCTTCGCAAATCTCGACATGGAAGGTGAGATCGACGCCGCTCGCCTGGAACAGGAGGTCGGTGCCGAACGGCACGGTCTGCCCCGCCAGCTCGACTTCGTGGGTGATGACATTGGCGCCGGAAACGAAATGCCGCTTCTCGTAGAACTCGCGATAGTTCGGCAGATAGATCTTGGGAACGACGCCCAGGATTTCGCCGCGGTGAATAACGACGGCGCAGTTGTAGAGGCGGCTGGATATCCGAAGCGGCGCGCCGACGATCAGCACGGGGAAGAGCTTGCGGCTCGCCGCCACGACCTCGGCAATCGAGGCCTCGACCTGGTCGAGCAGCGCGTCCTGCAGCAGCAGGTCCTCGATCGAGTAGGACGAGAGACCGAGTTCGGGAAAGACCATTACCGCAGCGCGGGCCTTGTCGCCCTTGGCCGCGAGTTTCAGCGTCTCGGCGAGATTGTAGGCCGTGTCGGCGACCTTGGTGCGCGGCACGCAGCAGGCCACGCGCACGAACTCATGGGAATAGAGCGAATAGAAGTCGGACATAGGGACTCCAGTGATCCTCTACGGTCCGATAGCACTCGTTTCCGATCAAGGGCTAGTGGTTAGGCGATGGTGGGCGCGACAGGGATCGAACCTGTGGCCACTGCCATGTCAAGACAGTGCTCTACCGCTGAGCTACGCGCCCATCGCCTGAGGTTGCGGAGGTGCCTGAGCACCGGCAACGCGGAAGCCCGGTCGTCTACATCGCCGCTCGACGGTTGGCAAGAGCGAGACACGTGACGCGCTTCGTCGCGCAGGTTATTAGCAGGGGATGGACAATCTCCCGGCGCGGCCCGATCACGAGGCCCTGGATTGCCGCCTTCCGGCGCGGCAGATGGTCCCCGTGGTGGTGGCATCGCCGCACAGCGGGTCGTTTTATCCGCCTGACTTCCTCGATCAGGCCGCCGTGCCGCTCACGGCATTGCGCCGGGCGGAAGACGCCTTCGTCGACGATCTCTTCAGCGCGGCCCCGGCCCTTGGCATGCCCTTCCTGGCAGCACGCTTCCCGCGCTCCTACGTCGACGCCAATCGCGAGCCCTACGAGCTCGATCCCGGCATGTTCGAAGGCCCGTTGCCGCGGGCGCTCAACCACCGCACGACGCGCGTGGCCGCAGGTCTCGGCATGATCCCGCGCGTGGCTGCCAGCGGCGAAGCGATCTATCGCGGGCGCGTGCCGTCGGAAACGATCGAGCAGCGTCTAGAGACCTGCTGGCGCCCCTATCACACGACGCTGTCGATGCTGGTGGAACGGACCTACAGCACCTTCGGCGCGGCGTTGCTGATCGACGCCCATTCCATGCCCTCCTCGGCCTCGAACCTCGGCACGCGAGATCGCGATAGCCGTGTCGACATCGTGTTGGGCGACAATCACGGCGAATCCTGTGCGCCCGACCTCGTCGCCTGCGCCGAGACCTGGTTTCGCGCGCGCGGCCTGCGTGTTCTGCGCAACCAACCTTATGCCGGCGGCTTCACGACCCAGTGCTATGGCCGCCCATCCCTGTCGCGCCACGCGCTGCAGATCGAAATCAATCGCGCACTCTACATGGATGAAGCGCGCCACGAACGACTGCCCACGATCGGCGTGTTCACCAAGCTGATCACCGGGTTTCTGCAAGAGCTAGGCAGTCAGTCACTCGAGACATTGCTGCCGCCGCGGCTCGCCGCTGAGTAGCTTGGCGTCGGGCCAAAAAAAGGGGCCGTGACAAGCACGGCCCGAGTTTAGGGAGGAAACGCCCAAGACGGGCATACAGCAAACAAAGAGGCCGCCGAGGCGGCGTTTGCTGCCCCCTAAGAATGGTGCACCTGCGAAGGGATTTCAAGAGTAAAAAAGAGCCCTGAATTCACATGTTTAACGTCTGTCTATGTGTGCCCTCGGGTGTGTCTTTTTTGCAACGCACAATAATCCTGGGACACAGCCCTGCGCTGAACGCATCGCTTCTGCAAAAGCAGGCACCGTGCATTTATGTAGAGTATTCAAAGGCTTGAAGCCTGGATGGAGGACGAGTTGGCTAAGAAATTTGTCGTTGCAATGATGATGCATGAAACGAACACCTTCTCCCCCCTGCCGACACCCATAGAGTCCTTCGCCCGCTCAGGGTCTCTGAGCGGCCCGACCGCCATCAAGGACGCCGAAGGCACCAATACCTCTCTGGGCGGCTTCATCGACGTTGCGCGCAAAGCCGGCGCCGAATTCACAGTCCCCATGGCGGCCTCGGCCAACCCCTCGGGTTTGGTCACCAAGGCCGCCTACGAGCAGATGACGACGGCAATCGTCGACGAGGTGAAAAAGGGCTGCGACGCGGTCCTCCTCGCCCTGCACGGCGCCATGGTTGCCGAGCACTACGACGATGGCGAAGGCGAGCTGCTGAACCGTATCCGCAAGATCGCCCCTGATGTGCCGATCGCCGTCGCGCTCGATTTCCACACCCAGATGACCGACGCCATGATTAACGGCGCCAGCATCATCACCGGCTATCGCACCTATCCACACATCGACATGGCCGATACGGCGCAGCGCGCCGGCCGCACACTGATCCGGATGCTGGCAGGCGAAGTCGAGCCGAAGATGGTGTGGGGCAACCGGCCGATCATGAGCAGCTCGCTGGTCCATACGCCGTCGCGCGAGCCGATGAAGACTTTGATGGGCATGGCCAACCAGGCCGAGGATACCGGTCAGGTGTTGAACGCCTCGGTGTTCGGCGGTTTCCCGCAAGCCGACATCCCTCACCTCGCCCTCTCCTCCGTGATCGTCTGCGACAAGCGTACGGCCGAAGGCGAGATCCTCCTGAACAGAATCCTCGATACGGCCTGGGAGAAGCGCGAGGGCTTCCTGTTCCATCCGGAGCCGCTCTCCGTCCAGGTGGCTCGCGCCAAGTCCTATGATGGCGGCCCCGTCGTCATGGCCGACCATGGCGACAACACCGCCTCGGGCGGCACACAGGACGTGATGAGCGTCATCGAGGAAGCCATGAAGCAGGACCTCGAGGATGCCTGCGCCGGCCCGATCTGCGACCCTGCTTGCGTCGAGCAGATGATCAAGGCCGGCGTCGGCGCCGAGGTGACACTGGAACTGGGCGGCAAGATCGACATGCCGGCCATGGGGCTGAAGGGCAAGCCGCTGAAGGTCACCGGCAAGGTGAAGGCGATCACCGACGGCCAGTTCGTCGTCACGGGTCCAATGGCGACCGGCACCACGGTGCGCATGGGCCGCACCGCCGTCCTCGACACCGGCAAGATGCAGATCGTGGTCTCCGAGAAGCGCGCGGAGCCGTACGACCTCGGCGTCTTCACCCATTGCGGCATCGATCCGCGGCGCAAGAAGTACGTGCTGATCAAGTCGCGCCAGCACTTCCGCGCGGGCTTCGAGCCGATCGCCAAGCATATCGTCATGTGCGACGGTGACGGCTGCACGGCGTCCGACCTCAAGCTGTTCAAGTACACGCGCGTGAAGCGACCGCTCTATCCGTTCGACCTCGACATGCGGCTCGGCCGCAACGAAGCGTAGGAGTTGCGACATGGCTGCTTATGATGTCGTCATCCGCAACGGCCAGGTGGCCGACGGGACAGGCAAGAAGCTCTTCGCCGCCGATGTCGCGCTGAAGGGCGATCGCATTGCCGCGGTCGAAGCTCCCGGCACGCTCAAGGGCGATAACGAGATCGACGCCAAGGGCAAGGTCGTGGCGCCCGGCTTCATCGACGTGCACACGCACGACGACACGGCCCTGATCGACAATCCCACCATGGCGATGAAGGCGAGCCAGGGCGTGACCACCGTCGTGTGCGGCAACTGCGGCGCTTCGGCCGCACCGTTCACGCGCGACGATATCGGTCATTTCCTGACCTTGATCGTCAAGAGGCCGGAGAATGTCGCCAAGAGCTTCGGGGAGTTCGCCGGCAAGGTCCAAGCCGCCAAGCCTGCCATCAACGGCGCCTTCCTGATCGGCCACTCCACCCTGCGCATGAACGCCATGGGCGACAACCTCGCCCGCCAGGCAACGGCCTCCGAGATCGGCGTCATGCGCGACCTGCTCGACCAGAGCCTGGAACAGGGTGCCATCGGCATGTCGAGCGGCCTCTTCTATCCGCCGGCAATGGCTGCCTCCACCGACGAGGTTGCCGAGATCGCCAAGCCGCTCGGCAAGTGGGGCGGCGTCTACACCGCGCACATGCGCGACGAAGGCGACGACATCCTGAAGTCGATGGACGAGACGTTCGAGATCGGCCGCCGCGCCGGCGCCGATGTCATCGTCTCGCACCACAAGTGCTCGGGGCGCACGAACTTCGGCCGCATGACGGAGACGCTGCCCAAGTTCACCGAGGCGATGAAGCAGCAGCAGATCGCCTTCGACGTCTATCCCTACGTCGCGGGCTCGACCATCCTGCGCAAGGAGATGCTCGACCGCGCCGACAAGGTGCTGATCACCTGGTCCGACACAGTGAAGAACGTGAGCGGCCGCGACCTCAAGGAGATCGCCCAGGAGATGGGCTGCTCGATCTACGACGCGGCCGACCGGCTGCAGCCCGCCGGCGCCATCTACTTCATGATGGACGAGAAGGATGTGCAGAGCGCGATGGCTCACCCCGGCGCCATGATCGGCTCCGACGGCATCCCCTTCGACACCCACCCGCACCCGCGGCTCTGGGGCACCTTCCCACGGGTGCTGGGCCACTACTCGCGTGAGCTGAAGCTCTTCCCGCTGGAGGATGCAGTGCGCCGCATGACGTCCTACTCGGCGCAGCGCTTCCATCTCACCAAGCGCGGCGAAGTGAAACCCGGCTTCTATGCCGACATCTGCATCTTCGATCCGGCAACCGTGATCGACACGGCAACCTTCGAGAAGCCGATCTCGCCGGCCAAGGGTATCGACACGGTGTTGTGCAACGGGGAGATCGTCTGGCGCGACGGCAAGGTCGGCAGCGGCCGTGCAGGCCGCGCGCTGCTGCGCCAGGATCTCCAGAAGGAAGCGAAGGCCTGAGGGCCTTCGCACTCTTTCAAAAGATCAGCCTTCGTCGCGGCGTGTCCGCTCCATGCGTTCGTGGCGCTCCTGCGCCTCGACCGAGAGCGTGGCGATGGGACGGGCTTCGAGACGCTTCAGGGAGATCGGCTCGCCGGTCTCCTCGCAATAGCCGTAGGTCCCTTCCTCGATCGACTTCATCGCCTGGTCGATCTTGGAGATCAGCTTGCGGAAGCGATCGCGGGTCCGCAGTTCAAGAGAGCGATCGGTCTCGGCAGTCGCACGATCGGCGAGATCGGGCTGCGCCAGGCTCTCCTCCTGCATGTTCTGCAACGTCTGGTTAGACTCATCGATCAGCTCGCCCTTCCACTTCAGCAGCTTCTGCCGGAAGTACTCCTGCTGCATCGGGTTCATAAAAGGCTCACGCTCAGTCGGCCGATAATTCTGCGGCAACGTAATCGACATCGTCGGCAACTCCACTCGCAGCGACTATTGATCCACCGAGGGGACGGCGGACCCTTGAGGCGCGCGGAGTATAGGGACGGTCCTTTGCGCCGCAAGAAGGTTCAGTGCCATTGACCGATTCTAGCCGTGCGTTGCAGCATTCTTTGCAGTTTGATTAGCCGCTATTTTTACAGGGCTTTTTCGACTCTCTCGACAAAGTGATGCTGCGTTGCAGCAATTGCCTTCAATGCGAGCAGACGGGCGAACGTCGTGGACAAGTCGAAAGCACCACCGGTTTGAAAGCCGACCTCCGCCGCGCCCTCCAGGGTTTCCCCCCGTTCCACCGCCGACAGGAATGCCTCCTCGGCTTCGCTGAGGCCGACGAAGGCTGCATCGTCCTCCCGCCGCAGGACCAAAAGGCTTACGCCACCAACCCCAAGATCGACGGTCTCGTCTGCCGCCCCTGGTTGAGAGACTCGCCAGATCCGGTCGATGGGATAGCTCGAGCGAAGGACGGCCGTTCCCGGCGCCAAGGCGAGCGGCAGCTCGGCAACACGCTCCGCCGGCAACGACGAGAGATCGGCGGGCGTCAAATGGTTCGCCGCCGGACTGTGAAAGGCAAAGTTCAGCGCCCAATCCAGGCGAGCCACATCGGCAAGGTAAGGCAGGGACGTTGCTGGTTCGTAACCTGCGATGAATGCCGGGAAGCCGGCGCCGTATTCAGCCAACACCGGCTGGCACGGCAGATCACCGGCGACATAGCGCCTGGCCATCGCCCGAAAGAAGTCCTCACCGACGATCGCCTGCACGGTCGAGAAGGTTGCCGCCAAAGCAGTCGTCAGGCTTTGCTCGATGTGATGACGGTAAATACGAAGCCGGGCTGCAGCCGTGATGGCATCTCCAATCACGGCTGCTTCCAGCCGCGGCTGGTCCTCGCCTCTCACGATGCCGGCAAGAGCTGCCTGCAGATCACGCAGCGCGAGCATCTGTGGCTGCCCTGACCTTCAAAGCGTGACCAGCACGCGCTGCCTCCTCAAAGAGGACTCCGAGCGCCGGGATATCGGTGTCCCATTCGAGCAACGTCGGCCGCGGCCCGTGGCGCTCAAGGACCGCATCGAACAGCGACCACACCCCTTCGCTCACCCGACTGCCGTGATCGTCGATCAGGATTGGCTCGCCGTCGGCGTCGTTCACCGCATGGCCGGCGAGATGGTATTCGCCGATAGCCGATGCCGGCAGGTCCGCAAGCCAAGCGGCGGGATCGAGCCTGAGATTGTGTGCCGTCACCACGATGTTGTTTACGTCCAGCAACAAGCCACACCCGCTTCGCCTCACCAGCTCGCCGAGGAACGCCGGTTCCGAGAGCGTAGAATGCGCGAAGCCCAGATAGCAGGATGGATTCTCGACCAGGACCTGACGCTTCAACCGATCCTGCAGCTTCAGGACATTGCCCACGACGACGTCGAGCGCTTCCTCGGTGTAAGGCAGCGGAAGAAGGTCGTTGAAATAGCGACCGCCGCTTACGCTCCAGGCAAGATGATCGGAGATCAGCGCTGGGGCGAGGCGTTCTGCGAGAGCGGCGACTCGTTCGAGATGGGTATCGTCCAGCCCCTCGACGGAGCCGAGCGACAGGCCCACGGCGTGAAGGGAAAACTCGTAGTCGCCCCGCAGCCGCTCGATCGTCCGCAGGGCCGGCGATCCGGTGAGATAGTTCTCGGCGTGGATTTCCAGGAAGCCTGTCGCCGGCCGGTCGTGCGCCACCTCCGCGATATGCGGCGAACGCAGGCCGATGCCGGCGACGGCACGCATGCTCAGCCCGCGGTCAGCTTGCCGCCGACGATCTTGTCGCAGGTGCCTTTGGGAACGGAGATCCAGGCGTCGTTCTGATGGTCCGTCTTCGACGTGCCGGCACAGGACGACTTCGCCGTCTGGCAGTCGTTCTTGCCGGCCTTGGCCACGCCGTAGCACTTCTCCATGTTGCCTTGCGCCTGGACGGTGGCCGGCAGTGCGAGGGCAGCAGCGAGGGCCGAAGCAATAGCAATGCGGGTCGTGTTCATGAAATTCTCCCTGACATGGGGGCATGGAATATATAGGCCAGCTTGAGCTCACCGGCCCTCACACGCGGGCTACCGTAGCCACAGCCTGGAGTCACGCAAACTTGTTCGACAAGCCCGGCAATGCCTTACTTTCGCCCGGAGACTTCGTGCGCCACGCCGACCAGCCGGACTGGGGCCTTGGCCAGATCCAGTCCATTGCTGGCCATCGCATCACGGTGAATTTCGAGAATGCCGGCAAGGTCGTCATCGACGGGAACGTGATCGAGCTCCAGCCAGCCGACCTGCCGCGACCTTGAGTTCAGCCGGCGTATTCACGTTCAGGAACGATGCGGCCCCGCCGCCAGGCCAGACCAGTTCCTCGAAGACGTAGCGCCGCGCGAACTCGTCGACCCGGCGCACGCCCTCCTCCAGTACCGCCCGCCTGAGATCGCCCGCGAGCTTGACCGACCAGACGGCGAGCGTGTGCTCGCGCCGTTTGCCATGCCGGACCATCAGCACGTCGGGTTCGGGAACATGCATGAGCCCGCAGAGTCGCACGGTGAGATCGAGCGGCAGGAAGGGCACATCGGCCGGCGCGGTCAGGATCCAGCCGGCGTGCGGATGCTCCCGCAGCGACCATTCCATTCCAGCCAGGATACCGGCCAGCGGCCCCAGCCGCCGTCCCTCGCGTCGCGCCGCGCGCTGGATGTCGGGCGGATCGGCAATCACCGGCACCTTGAGCTTGCGAAAGGCAGGCGACGGGTCGTTCGCCACGACGACCAGATCCATGACCTGCGGCCGGAGCCGTTCGACCACATGCGCCACCATCGGCCGACCGGCCAGCGGTCGCAGCGGCTTCAGCGGCCCCGGGCCCATCCGCCTACCCTCGCCGCCCGCCAGGACAACACCGACCAGAGCTCCGGCTCGCACCGGGCCAAAATGTTTCGCCGCTTCTGCCATCATGGTGGCACTATGCGGGCCGCCTGAAATCAAGCAAGGGGAGGAACGCATGGCGCTCAGCATCGCCAAGGTCGCGAACTGGCTGCAGCAAGTCGACAAGGCACGCGCCGTCGTCGGCTGGTGGCCCGAGCATCTCATGCCCGCAGACGAGCGCACGGCCTACAAGATTCAAGATGCGTTCCTGAAGAAGCAGGTCCTCAAGCAAGGCCCCTGTGTCGGCTACAAGATCGCGCTGACCTCGCCGCAGATCTGGGAGCAGACCGGCCTGCGCGGACCTGCCTATGGGCCGATCCGCAAGAAGCGCGTCTTCGAGCACAAGGCTGCGGTTCGCGCCGATCGCTGGACCCGCCTCGGCGTCGAGCTCGAGATCATCCTCACCGTCAATGCCGATGTGCCGAAGCCTAGAGGCAAAGGCTACGACAAGGATTCGATTGCACCCTATGTCGGCGATGCGCGTGCGGGCTTCGAGCTGATCGAGGATCGTGGCGCCGACTACAGCCGCCTCACAGTCAATGCGCTGGTCATGGACGCAGGCTGGAACGGTGGCTCCCTGCTTGCCAAGCCGAACAAGGATTGGCGCAAACTCGACCTTGCGAACCTCGACGGTTCGATCTCCTTCGACGGCAAGGTCGTGCGGACCGGCCATTCGGGCGATGTCCTGGGCCATTGCTACAATTCGCTGGCCTGGCTCGCCAACAAGCTCGGCGAGCATGGCAAGCACCTGAAGAAGGGCATGATCGTCTCGAGCGGCAGCATGGTCGCCTGCCAGTTCGTGCCGCCGGGCAGCACCGCGACGGGCCGCATCGAGGGCCTGGGCGAGGTGACGCTGAAGTACGAGCTGCCGAAGTAGCTAACCCAGCGTCGCATCCGGCCGCAGGCGCCGCCACGACAGGCGGCGCACGGCATCGCGGCCGACGACCAGCGCGTCGTAATCGTCCGGAAAGAGCTGGGCGATTGCGGGATCGAGTGCATTGAGGCCGCCGGCATAGGCTCCGAAGGCCGGCAGGATCAGACGCCTGCCGTCGGTCAAAAAACAGCGCCGCCGCAGGCCGCGGCCACGCACCGTAAGTGCTGCCACGGGATGAAAGTGGCCGGAGACTTCGCCATCGGCCGGGCCGAAATGCGCCTCGTGGCGAAACACCAGGGGGCCGTGGTCGATCTCTTCCGCGACATCGCCCCATCCGGCGGGCGGCGGCGCCGGATCGTGGTTGCCCGCTATCCACACAAAGCGCACCCGGGCGGCGAGCCGCTCGATCTCGGCGCGCTCCTCCTCGGGGAGGCGGACAATGGCATCGCGGTCGTGGAAGGAATCGCCGAGGCAAACCACGGTCTGCGGCCGCATCGTCTCGATCAGGGCCGCGAGCGCCCCCAGGGTCTGGCGCGTGTCATGCCGCGGCAGGAGCTTGCGGGCATTGACGGCATAGGAAGAGCCCTTCTCCAGATGCAGGTCGGCAACAGCCAGCAGCCGTTCTGTTGGCCAGTAGAGGGCGCCCATCGGCAGTGCCTGCAGCGTCTCTCCAGCGCAAACGAACTCGAGGCCATTCATGGCCGACGTCATGGCCGGCCTCATGGATAGATCACGACCTGCGCGCCGGTCGGCACGAGGGACCAGATCTCGCGGATCTCGGGATCGGTGACGGCGACACATCCGGTCGTCCAGTCGCGGGCTGGATGAGGTGTCCGCAGCTTGCGCCAGCCATTGGGCAGGCCGTGGATGTAGATGTCGCCGCCGGGCGGGACGTCGAGCGACACCGCATGCGCCTTGTCTCTATCGTCGGGATAGGAGACACGCAGCGACAGGTGAAAGGAGCTGCGCGGATTGCGGGCATCGATCGTGTAGCGGCCTTCGGGTGTGCGGCCGTCGCCCTCCCGCTCCTTGTGCCGTTCGGGTGCGAACCCGAGGGCGACGCGGTACTCCCTCAAGACCCTGCCCTGACGCTTTAGCACCATGCGACGCTCGCCCTTGTAGACTTCCACCAGATCGGCCCGTTCCGCCTCCGGCGCCATCGCAGGCGCCACTGCCGGCGGCCCGAAGCCGCGCCAGAATCCCGCCACGATCTCCCGCCAATTCATGGCGCGCACGATTGACCGGTCACAGCCCCGTGCGCAAGGTAGTCCCATGCGTCGACTTGTGTGTTTCGTCCTCGCGGCCCTGGCTGTCGCGCCGTCGGGAGCCTTCGCGCAGATGCAGCCGCATCGCGCCGAATATGCGCTGCGGCTCGGCACGGCTGCGAACGCGCCCCGCATCGGCACGGCGGTACAGGACCTGACGCAGGACTGCGCCGGCTGGCACCTCAAGCGCGACATCCTGACGGAGATCGCGCTCACCGCCTCCTGGAAGATGAACCTCTCCTCCAAGCTCGACGCCGAGGAACTGCGCACTGGCAATGCGCTGCGTTACCGTACCGTGCAGGTTCAGAACGGCAGCTCACGCGAAACCAAGGGGCGCGTACAGAAGTCCGAGAAGGAAATCCGCGCCGAGATCGCCTACCCGGAGGGACCGCCCGCCCAGTTCACCCTGCCGCCGCCGACCCTGATGCCGGTCGCCGCGATCGACCACCTGATCGAACGACTCCGGGCCAAGGCCGCCGCCTTCCCGGCCCTCATGTTCGACACCGAAGTGATGAGCGATGTCTTCCTGATCGACGTGACGGAGCTGGAGGACGGGCGGCTGCGCGGGTCGCGCCCGGCCGACAAGCCCGTCGCCCTTCCCAAGGTCAAGTCCTGGCCCGTCTACATGACCTTCACGCGCGGCCGGCAGCAGGCGCAGAAGCCGCTGTTCGCGGTCTCGGCCCAGGTTCTGGAGAACGGCGTGCTGGACCGGCTTACCGTCGATACTGGGCTGCTGACCGTCACCGCCGACCTGCAATCCCTGGAGATGCGGCCGGCCGCGACCTGCCCCCGCTCCTGATGGGTCGAGGGTACGCCCTCCGCCCCCCTCGTGTAACCAGTCCCTCGTGCAACCGATTGCACAAGCAAAACTCACCGCACCCCGAGGAGGTCTGAGCGCCCCGGGTCTTGCATCCGAAACCGAAGCGGGCGAGATTTTTACCGCTATGCTGCTCGCTGCCCGCTTCGTCCTGAAAGCCCTGGATCGGCTTTCCCTTGGCCGCCTCACCATGACGCTTCCCAATGGCCGCGTGCATGTCTTCGGTGGCCCCCAAGCCGACCCCCATGCTGAAGTCCACGTCAAGGACTGGCGTTTCTTCCGACTGGTGCTGATCGACGGCGATATGGGTTTTGCCGAGGCCTACATGGAAGGCTTCTGCGATTCACCCGACCTGCCGGCCCTGATCCGCGTGCTTGCGGCCAACGAAAAGGCGCTCGGCAAGGTAAGCCGCACCGGCGCGCTGCACACCCTGATGCGCAAGCTGCTGCACCGCCGGAATGCCAATACGCGCGAGGGCTCGAAGAAGAACATCCATGCCCACTACGATCTCGGCAACGAGTTCTACAGCCTGTGGCTCGACCCCTCGATGACCTACTCCTCTGCCCTCTACGAGGGCGAGGAAGGCAAGCCGCTGGAAGCCGCACAGACCGCCAAGTACGAGCGCATCCTCGACCGGCTGGGCGCCCGTCAGGGCGACAGCATCCTCGAGATCGGCTGCGGCTGGGGTGGTTTCGCCGAGGTCGCCGCCCGGCGCGGCATGAAGGTCACCGGCGTGACGATCTCCCGGGAACAGCTCGAATATGGCCGCGCTCGCCTGGAGCGCGCCGGGCTCGCCGACCGGGTCGACCTGCAGTTCTGCGACTACCGCGATATCCAGGGGCGTTACGACCATATCGTCTCGATCGAGATGATCGAGGCCGTGGGAGAGCACTACTGGCCCGACTATTTCGCGGCGCTGAAGCGGCATGTCGCCCCCGGCGGCTCGGCGATCGTGCAGGCGATCGTCATCGCCGACGACTTCTTCGAGCGTTACCGCCGCCAGCCCGACTTCATCCAGACCTACGTCTTTCCCGGCGGCATGCTGCTGTCGCCAGCCAGCCTGCGTGAACAATGCCGCCAGGCCGGGCTGAAGGTCGCCGAACTGTACAGTTTCGGCCTGGACTATGCGCGAACCCTGGAAACCTGGCTGGGGCGGTTCGACCGGGTGGCCGATCAGGTCGGCCGGATGGGCTTCGACGAGCGGTTCCGTCGGATGTGGCGGTATTACCTGGCCTACTGTGCCGCAGGCTTCTCGACTCGCCGAACGGACGTTTTGCAGGCGCATTTCAGGCATATATAACTGTCGGCAACAAAAGGGCCCGCCGCTCGAAGGTGTGCCGAACAGGAAGGCTAAACCCGCGTGCATGCGCCCAAGTCCGGCATCGCTACGATGACGACGTCTGTAAGATTGAGTTTCGACCGTCTGGTCGCCTACTCCACCAATCAGCTCCCACTGAACATGGCGGCCCTGCCGGTGGTGCTGAACGTCAGCCATTTCTATGGCGAGGTGCTCAAGGTGCCCCTGGGCATCATGGGCCTGATTTTCATCGCGACACGCGTGATCGACGCGATCCAGGACCCGGTCATCGGCCTGATCAGCGACAGGTTCACCCATCGCGGTCCGCGCGGGCGACTCACTTTCGTGGCGCTGATGCTGCCGCTGCTGATTGGCGGCTTCTACATGCTGTTCCACCCGCCGCAGTCGCTATTCGACCAGCCGGGCTGGCTCGCGACCTGGCTGTTCGTAGCGCTGTTCGTCGTCCATCTCGGCTATGCCGGCGTCTCGATCAGCTATCACGCCCACGGCGCAGAGCTGACCGACGATTATAACGAGCGGACGCGGGTCACTGTCGGTCGCGAAGTGTTCGGCTTGCTGGGCATGACCTTGGCCGTCGTGCTGCCCACCTACTTCACGGCGAAGCTCGGCGACCACGCGGGCTACGTCTACATGGGGCTGTTCTTCATCCCCCTCGCCATCCTCTTCGCTCTGCCGACGCTTCTCTGGTCGCCGCCGTCGGTGCATCCGCCCGTCGTCCGCGAAGAGCCCGAAACCCACGTCCGCTACTTCCGGAACTGGCTGGTCGGTCTGATGCCGTGGCTCGCCCGGCCGACGCAGAACATGGACAAGAGCTTCACGCTCAAGACCCTCGTGCCGTTCTTCGCGCCGATGAAGAACAAGCTGTTCCGCCGCTTGCTGCTGGTCTTCATCGTCAATGGATCGGCGCTTGGCGTCGCCGTTTCGGTGATGCTGTTCTACGTCGAACACGTGCTGAAGGGCGGCAAGCTGCAGGCCGGCGTCATCCTGCTGGTCTATTTCGGCTCCGCCGCCGCCAGCGTGCCGTTGTGGCTGATGCTGTCGCGCCGGCTCAGCAAGACCGCTGCGTGGTTCATCGCCATGGTGATGACCGCTGCCGCGATGCTCCTTGCCGTCTTCCTCGGCGCCGGCGATTTCGTCTGGTTCGTGCCCATCGCCATCATCACCGGCCTTGGCATCGGTGCCGACTATGGCCTGCCCCCCTCGGTCCTGGCCGACATCATCAACTCCGACGAAGGCAAGGACACGCGCGGCGACACCGGTGCCTATTTCGGCCTGTGGGCGCTCTCGACCAAGCTTGCCACCGCCATCGGCGCGGCAGGATCGCTGCCCGTGGCGGCCATGCTGGGCTTCAATCCCGGCATGGGCCAATACAGCAGCACGGCACTGATCGTGGTCTACATCGCCCTGCCGGTGGCGATCAAAATCATCGCCGCCTTGCTGATCTGGTACATCCGCATCGAAGCCGAGCGTGGTTCCGTGCGCGACGAAATCCTGGGCCGCCGCGCCACCGCGGCTGCCTAGCCGGGATCAGGCGAGGAAGCCGAGCTTCTGGGGCTGGCGCAGTCCGTAGTCGCGCTGCAGGCCCCAGCAGCCCTGCGCCACAGTGGCGAAGACGCTGCGGAAGTCGACGGTATACTTGAGGTCGCCGTCCTGCAGGTCATGCAGAGACGGATAGGCGCCGTGCAGCCCGCCCTTCACGCCACCGCCCATGACGAACTGCGGCGCGGCGGTGCCATGGTCGGTTCCGGCGCTGGCATTCTGCTTGGCACGCCGCCCGAACTCCGAATAGGTCATCACCAACACGTCGTTCCAGCGGCCGGCCGCGATCAGATTGTTCCGCAAAGTGGCGAGGCTCGCCGCCAGATAGGCCAGCAACCGCTCCTGCGTCGGCGCCTGGTTGGCATGCGTGTCGAAGCCGCCCAGCGCCACCTTGACCGCCACCACCGGCACTTTCGAGGTGATCACCCTCGTCGCCACATCGAGCTGACGGCCGAGCAGGAACTCCTGTCCGTAGGCCACGGCCGGTGCTGCCGCCGCTCGCAGCTTGTCGCGCAAGCCTGCTGCCGCGGCATTGATCTCGTGCCGCACGGCCAGCAGGTGACGCAGGGCCGGATTACCGCCATCGCCCATGCCCTGCGCGTCCTTGAGGTTCTGGGCCTGGCGCAGGAAGTTCTCGGCATCCTGCATCACGATGGTGCGCAGCTCCGGGCCAGTCGAGGGCAGAGCATTGGTGTCGGCCACGATGCAATCCACGCCTGCGCCTTTTGGCAGGCTGACACCCTCGAAGGACCGTGCGATCCAGCCTTCGTTCAAGGTCTGGCTGGACGCCGAGGCCGTGTCCCAGATCTCGATCGAGCGAAAGTGCGAGCGATTGGGATAGGGATAGCCGACGCCCTGCACGATCGCGAGATCGCCCGCCTTCCACGACTCCATCAACGGCTGAAGCTTTTCGTGCAGCCCGACCTTTTCGTCGAGCTGGATCACACGTTCGCGCGGCACGCCGATGGCCGGCCGCAGCTCGCGGTACCTGGCATCGGCATAGGGGACCAGCGTGTTCAGCCCGTCGTTGCCGCCCTTCAGTTCGACCAGGAGCAGGATCCGGCTCATCGTCCCCTCCTCATTTCAGCTGATAGGCCGTGTCGAGCATTGCCGTCGCAACGGCAGTGCCTGGCGTGCCTGAGGCGTCGACTGAATCGATCGGCTGGCGCGGCAGCAGCGTGCGTACCAAGGCGGCACTGTCGACACCCATCAGGGTCGGCCCCAAACGCACTTCGACGCCGGCATTGCGCAGGCTGCGCCCTTCGACTGGCCGGCGCTCCGCCATCTGCATCTGCATGGTGCTGTCGTCGCCCGCAATCTGCTGCTTGCGATCGGCACGGCGATTGGGACGCGGCGCCATCATCATGCCGCCCTCCATCGACGCGACCGTCGTGGCTTCGATCATGCGGCGCAGGAACTGCTGGCGCAGCAGCAGGGTATAGGTGGTGATCCAACTTTCGCCGCCCAGCCAGCCCTTCACATTGGGCGGATCGAACGGCACCTGCCCCAGCCCCTGCAGCATGCGCACCAAACCGGTCTTCTCCGGCACCGGCAGGCCGAGCATGTGGACGCTGCCCACGATCAGGTCGATCGGCGACTTGATCAGGGCGCCGCGGTTGGCAGGATCGCGGAACGCCGGGGACAACAACATCGCACGCACCAGCGGCTTGATCTCGTAGCCGCCGCGGCGGAAGTCGGCCGCCAGCCGTTTGACCTCGGCCGGGTCGGGCTTCAGCGACACGAATTCCAGCCACATCTTCTGGACAACGGTTTCGGCCGTCCGCGGATGAGCGAGCAGGATCGCGAGGATTTCTTCGCCGCCGAAACGGCCCGTCTTGCCGAGGAAGGTCTTCTCGCCGTCGTCGTGCTGCCCCTGGCGCTCGATGAACTGTCCGGTTTCTCGATTGACCGACCAGCCGGTGAAGGCGCGCGCCGCGGCCTTGATATCGGCTTCGGCGTAGTGGCCTTCGCCCAGGGTAAAGAGTTCCAGAAGCTCGCGAGCAAAGTTCTCGTTCGGCTGACGTGCCACCGAGCGCATGCCATCGAGGTAGATCAGCATCGCCGGATCGCGCGCCACCTCCTTCAAGAGGGTCGCGTAGTTGCCCAGCGCCTCGCGGCGGAACAGCGCGTTCTGCCGAAACAGCGCGGGCGCATAGCGCACCTTCAGCATCGAGGAAGTGAAATGGTTGTGCCAGAACAGCACCATGCGCTCGACCAGCGGCTGGTCGGTCGCGAGCATCTCCTCGATCCACCAGTTCTTGAGTTCGCGGCCCTGCTCCTGGATCGGCCGCACGATCTCGAGCCTCTTGCCGTCGACGCCGTCCTTGCGCTGCGCTTCGGCCGTCTGCTGCTGCCGGCGAACCTCGGCCGGCCCCTGGTTCACCCACTCCGGCGCCGGCGTTCCGGCGGTACGCCGGACATTGCCGAGCAAACGGTCGACAGCAGCAGCGTAGTCGAGCTGCTCCAATCCGTTGATCTCGGCGGGTGTGGCTCCGAAAGAGGTACGCGACAGCAGATGCCGCGCCTCGTCGAAATCCATCGCTGCAGCGGCGCGAACGGATGATGCCGACCAGAGACCGGTGGAGAGGGCGGCAATGCCGCCCACGAACCCACGACGACCAAGATGGACGGCCATGCGGTGCCTCCTGTTACTGGGGCGGACGCGGTGACGCCGGCTCGCGCGGACGCTGCGGCGCGGGCGGCGCGCCGGCAAAGCGGTCGGCGAATATCACGTACATGCGCCCGCGCTGCTCAGGGCTCAGCTTCGGCTCGAATGCTGCCAGCGTCCGCAGGTTCTCCTTGATCAGTTCGCCGCGCAGCTCGCTCACACGGTCGATCAGCCCTTCGACCTTCGTGAGGTCGGGTTGCGGCCGACGCATTTCGACCGCGACCTGTTCGCGATCCCGATGGATTTCCTGCAGGCGTTGGCGGCGCTTGGCGGCATGCTGTTCGATCAGGCCGCGAAACACTTCGCGCTGGCCGTCGTCGAGGCTGAGCTCGCGCGTAATGACTTCGAGTGGGCCGGGCCTTGGTGCGGCCCCCGGCGCTCCCCCAGGCGGTGGCGGAGGGGGCGGCGGCGGGGTCAGCCCCATCTCGACGGGCGGTGCAATCCAGCTTCGGTAGACAAACCCCGCGATGACGAAGCTGTTCAACAGGAGCGAGGAGATCAGCAGGAGCTGAAGCAGACGCGAGCTCATGTCAGATCCCGTCGGACGCGAAGAATTCGCTGATGTCGGTGGAGGCTTCGGACGTCGACACGGCCTTCTGGTTGCCGCTCGCCTCGTAGTGCTGCGCAAACGACGCGCCGAGCCCGCCTCCCATCGTGAAGCCGCCAGCCGCGATGGCGATCGCGGCCATGGTCACGGCGGCAGGCCGCAGCGCCGACGGCGCCATCCAGTTCAGCAGCCAGTCGCCAAACCCCTTGCGAGCAACCTGGCGCTCGGCCTCGAAACCGACGAGCGCGCGTGCCCGGATGGCCATGCGCTCAGGCGCGGCCGGCAAGGGCTTGCCCAGGATGTCGGCAATATCGAGGGCAGCCCGCCGCATCTCGGGGTCGGCCGCTATCGAAGCCTCAAGGCGTGCGGCCTCGGCCTCGCCCAGCCGGCCCTCGATCCAGGCCGCGAATTCCAAGTCGTCGACCGGCCGCACCCCGACAGCGCCGTTGGCATCGAGGCGTCGCCACAGCTCCTTGTCGCTTGCAGGTAGGTCGTCGCGTTGCGTGCTCATCGCACTCTCCTGGCTCACAATACGTCAGAAAGTCCCGTTTCATCCCCGGCTCAGCCGGTCCCTTCGCGGAAATATGCGCGCAATCGAACCAAAGCCCGGTGCTGCGTGCTGCGCACCGTCTGCGGATCGACCTTCAGCAGTTGCGCGATGTCGGCAACCTCGCGCTCCTCGTCGTAGAGATACTTCAAGATCAGGGTTTGACGTTCCGTCAGAAGCCCTTGAGGAATCTTGAGTTTTTCGACATGCCGGTCCTCGACACCCAGCACGGTCTCCGGCACTTCGTCGATCGGCTGGGTGGGACGGCGCCGGCGTCGGGCATGGTCGATGGCCGCCGACCGGGCGACCACGGCCAACCATGTGGACAATCCGGCTCGCGCCGGATCGTAGGTCTTCAGCAGCCGAAAATCCTGGGCGCAGAGCCGAACGAAGACATCCTGGGCCGCATCCATGACATCGTCCTCGCCCAGCCCGTAGGGAGCGAGCGCGCGACGCACCATGGCATTGATCAGCGGAGCCGCCGCGCCGACAAAGGTATCCCAGCTACGCTTGTCGCCTCTCGCGAGCGCCTGCAGGTCGATCTGGTTGAGGTCCGCCACCTGCACTCTTTCTCGCCGGTCCGCCCTGCAGTCTAACAGGCTTTGTGGCCAAAAGCGGTCCCGCTAAAGTCCCGGCACCAATCCAGGAGCGTTGTTGATGAGCGAATCGCTGACACGACAGTTGAAATTCACCAAGCACGCGGTTCGCGGCAAGGGCGTAGTCGTTGCGCAGAATGTGAAGGCTGCCGAAGTCGGCGCCGAGATCCTGCGCAAGGGCGGCAACGCCATCGACGCGGCCGTTGCCACCGGCATGGCCATCGGTGCGCTCGAGCCGTGGATGAGCGGCATCGGCGGCGTCGGCTTCATGACGATCTGGAGCGCCAAGGAAGGCCGCGCCTGGACAGTCGATTACGGCCCGGTCTCGGCCAAGAAGCTCGATCCGTCGGTCTACAAGATCGTAGGCCCCGGCCCCGCCAATCCCTTCGCCTGGCCCGACATCGAGGACCAGCGCAACGAGGTCGGCTATCACTCGATCGCCGTGCCCGGCATGGTGGCCGGTCTTGCCAAGGCACTGGAGCGCTTCGGCTCGCTCAAGTGGAAGGACGTGCTGCAGCCTGGTGTCGAGCTTGCCCAGCGCGGCATGGAACTCGACTGGTACATGCAGGTGATGATCGCCAACGGCGCCAAGCACCTCGCGAAGTTCCCGGCATCCCGCGAAAACTATCTCTGCGACGACGGCCGCGTTCCCGCCCATGACTGGGCCGGCACGCAGCGCTTCATCAAGCTCGGCAACCTCGGCGAGACGATGCGGCGACTGGCCGAGGGCGGCCCGCGCGAATTCTACGAAGGCAGCCTGGCGCGCGACATCGCCGCCGACCTGCAGGCGGGTGGCTCTACCATCTCTTATGACGATCTTAAGTCCTTCGAGGCGAAGATCGTCGAGCCGCTGTCGTTCGAACACAACGGCGTGACGATCAATGTCGCGGGCGGCCTCACGGCGGGCCCGACCCTGCGCCGGACCATCGAGCTTGCAGGCGCCGGGACCAAGGGCAACGGCGCCCCCGACGCCACGTTCTTCGCCGCCATCGCCGAAGGCATGCACAAGGCCTACGACGAGCGCCTGAAGACCCTGGGCGACAAGCCGACCAACACCTGCACCACGCATTTCTGCGCTGCCGACTCCGAGGGCAACATGGTGGCGCTGACGCAGACGCTGATGTCGCTGTTCGGCTCCTGCGTGATGCTGCCCAAGACCGGCATCACCATGAACAACGGCATGCTGTGGTTCGACCCGGAGCCCAACCGGCCGAACTCGATTGCCCCGGGCAAGAAGCCGCTTTGCAACATCTGCCCGGTGGTCGTGGCGAAGGACGGCAAGCCGTGGTTCTGCATCGGCGCCTCGGGTGGCCGGCGTATCGTGCCGGCGGTGACGCAGCTTTCGCTGATGATGGTCGATCGCGGCCTCGACGTCGAAGCAGCCTTCCATCAACCACGCATCGACGTCTCCGGCGTCGGCCCGATCCGCGTCAACCGCGATCTGCCGGATGCCGTGAAGAAGGCGATTGCCGCCAAGCTGCCGATGGTCGAGGTCGACAATCCGGTCTCGCCGCTGGGCTTTGCCAATCCGTCCTGCATCGTACGCGATCCCAAGACCGGCGAACTGACCGGAATGAACGAGGTCATGTCGCCATGGGCCGGCGGCGCGGCGCAGTAACCGCGGCACTGGTGTCTTTTGCGCTCGCAGCTCCGGCTGCGGCGCAAAAGGCCGATGTCCCGCTTCCCGTGCTCGTGCCGCTCACGGGCTTCGTGGCCCTGGAAGGCACGAGCCAGCGGAACGGCGCGATCCTGGCCGAGCGCCAATTCCGCGACGTCAAGATCGAGACGCGCGTGCTCGACACGCAGGCGACCCCCGAGGCCGCCGTGACGGCCTGGGAACGGGTGGTCGGCCGGACACCACCGCCGGCCGTCGTAGGGCCGATTCTCGGCACGCAGATGCTGGCGCTGATGCCGCTCGCACAGGCCGTCGGTGTGCCCCTGCTCACCGTCTCCGGAACGGCGCGGCTGTCGGAAATGGGCAACCCCTACTTCTTCCGCTTCTTCCCCAGCGACTCCACCGTAAAGGTGGCGCATGCCCGCTACGTGGTCGAGAAACTCGGCGCCAAGCGGCCCGCCGTGATCTACCAGAGCACCGCCTACGGCCAGTCGGGCCGTGAGCAGCTTGCAAAGACACTCGCTGAACTCAAGGCGCCGCCTGTCCTGGAGGAGAGCGTGGCGCCGACCGCCAACGACCTCACCGCCGCACTCACCCGCGCCAAAGGTGCCAATGCCGATGTGATCGTGCTGCACCTGCATGCCGCCTCGACGGTGCTGGCGATACGCCAGGCGCGGCAACTCTTCCCCGACCTGCCGGTCGTCGCGGGCTCCGCCATGCACCAACCGGCGACGGCGGCCCTGCTGGAACCGGCCGAGCTCAAAGGCGTGTGCGCCGAAACCGCAGCCTCGCCGATCTCGGCGACCAGCGGCCCGATGAAGGCGTTCACCGACGCATACCGCACGGCCTTCAAGACCGAACCCGACGCCTTCGCGGCCGCCCAGTACGACGCGGTCGGGATGCTGGGCACGATCGTCGCCGACTTGAAGAAGGCGAAGCAGACCATCACACCGAGCGCCGTCCGCGGTGCGCTCAGCCGTGACAGCTACAAGGGGCTGGTCACGACCTACAAATCGGACGGCAAGGGCAACATGGCTCACGAAGCCGAAATCGTCTGCTTCGACGGTACGAGCCGCGTGCCCAAGGTCGTCGAGCGCTACACGATCAAGTAGCGCCGCGCTCTCAATGTTTGCCGTTGGGCGACTGGCTCAGCTTGTCGACGTAGGCAATACCGACGGCGGACAGGATGAACAGGCCGTGGATGATGGTCTGCCACATGATGCCGGCCTCGGTGTAGGCCGAGTCCGGTTTGCCGAGTGAACCGGCCTCGATGAACGTCCGCAGCAGATGGATCGAGGAGATGCCGATGATTGCCATGGCGAGCTTGATCTTGAGCACGCTGGCGTTGACATGGCTCAGCCACTCCGGCTGGTCGGGATGGCGATTTAGCTGCATGCGCGACACGAAGGTCTCGTAACCGCCAACGATCACCATGATCAGCAGGTTGGAGATCATCACCACGTCGATCAGGCCCAGCACGATCAGCATCGCCTGCTGTTCCGTGACGCTGGGGCTATGCAGGACCAGGTGAACGAGTTCCTTGAGGAACAGAAAAACGTAGACGCATTGAGCGACAATCAAACCGAGATAGAGCGGAAGCTGCAGCCACCGCGAAGCGAAGATCAGGCGCGGGATCGGGCGCAGGCTCCGTGGGTCACGGGGCGTCTCAATGGCCTCGGCGGGCGTCATGGGGGGGGATTCCGTCAGTTATGAAGTGGGTCGGAGGACCGGATATGGCCAATCCCAGGCCGCCTTGCAACAGGTGTGCAACGCCGTCCACAAACCTTAATTTCTGGCAACGGTGGAACCGCCCGCTGCCTCCACGGACCTCAGTCGAAGGCTGCCCGAACCGCCCAGGCTCTCGCCTTGAACGGGATCGCACCGTCAGCCCGCAACGGAACGCTGTCCTGCAGTTTCTGCCTCAACTTTTCCCGAGCGTCTGGCTCCAGCTTCGCGCAGTAGCCCGGCGCCGGCCCCGCCCCCAGGGTGAAGGGCCGCCAGTAGTCGTCGAAGTCGCTGAAGACCGTCGGTACTTCGATCGGCGCGCAGCTCACCAACCCGAGACCGGCATCCGCCGCCAACTCGGCCAGGCCCTTCGGCGTGCAGAAAGGAAAGCGCCTGTCCTCCGTGAGATCCTGCGCCGCGGGATCGAGCGACACCGCAGCACGCCAGAAGGCTCGCACGAACTCAATGCCGCCGCCGGGATAGTCCCAGACATAGAAGCCGATCGTCCCGCCGGGCCGGACAATGCGTTTCATCTCGGCGAGCGCCTTGCGCCGGTCGGGCACGAAGTTCAGCACCAGTGCCGATACCACGACGTCGCGGCTGTCCGTTTCCACCTCCACGGCTTGAGCGTCACCGACGCGGTACTCGGCGCGTCTGTCGGCAATGCTTGCCCGCACCAAGGCGACGAAGCCGTCGGACGGGTCGATGGCCAACAAGCTCGTGGGTTTGCACTGTGCCAGAATGGCGGCCGAGAGCGCGCCAGTCCCGCAGCCGATATCCAGCCAGTCGCGATCCTCCGGCGCTGCGAGCCAGTCGAGGAAGCGAGGAGCCACCTTCCGGCTCCACCTGCCCATATAAGCGTCGTAGCTTTCGCCCGCCCGCCATGCATCGTGACGCGAGGCTTCAACCATGGGTCGCCCTCCCGATCCGAACCGATGTCACTGAAGCACCGCGCTCTTGCAGGAAGCCAGAACGCGGCACGCATGCAGCCGATGAATTTACCGTTAGGGCGCCAGCGTAGTCCTGGCGGGCGGCAGCGCCAAGCCCGCAACGTCGACCCTCGTGCTGAAGATGCTGCCGCAATTCTCACTCGGGCCGCCACGCGAGCCGGTGACGACGTAGAGGTCACGCAGGTCATCGCCGCCGAAGCAGACACTGGTGACCATCGGCAGAGGCACTTTGACATCGTGGCGATGCGCACCGTCTGCACCGAAGACTGCAACGCGGCCGCCATGGGCGTCTGCGACCCAGACCGAACCGTCGCTCGCCACTTTCAATCCGTCGGGAACGCCGCCGTCGCCCATTGACGCGAACTGTCGCCACGGACCGACGTCACCATCTGCCGCCACGTCGTAGACACGAACGATTCCGGCTCGCGCGTCGCTGTGATAGAGGCGTTTCCCATCGGGTGAAAAACCCAACCCGTTGGTCAACAGCACGCCGTCGGATACGGTCCGCATCGAGCCGTCCACGTCGATGACATGCAGATGCCCGGGCTTCGGTGGCTCTCCGCCGAATACCTTGAAGGCCAGCGATCCCACGTAGATGCGCCCGGCATTGTCGGTCGTGAGATCGTTGAAGCCTGTAGCGCCAGGGATGGCATCGAGTGGTAGCAGCGTCTTCATGCCCTCCTCAGCCAGCGAGACATGGGCGATGTCGCGCCCACCGACGACCAAGCCGCCCTTCTCGTGCAGCGCCATGCCCCCGATGCCGCGCCGCTTCGGCACGGCCTGAGACACCGCACCGGCGCGATCCAGCAGATAGACTCCGCCATTGATGACATCGCTGAAGTAGAGGCCCCGGGCCGCGTCCCAGACAGGACCTTCGATGAGGCCGTAGCCGGTAGCGACCTGTTGCATCGACTGTCCCCTCACCGAGGCGCCAGGCCCGCTTCCCGCGCCTTGATCTGCAGGGCGAGGTACTTGGAATACATGCGGCACTGCGCGAAGGAGCCGCCGGTGAACCAGAGGCCGGGTTGCGCGGTCGGCACCCACATATTGTTCAGCTCCTGGGTCGCCGGGTCGAAGCCCCAAACCGCACCAACCTTCTTGGCGACCTCTGGCCCGAAGAGCTGACCGACCAGGTGGTCCTGCCCCTTGTAGCCGGTAGCCAGCACGAGCAGGTCGGCAGGGCGTTCGCTGCCGTCCTTCATCTTCATGCCGGTCGCCGTGAACTCGGCGATGTCGGCATATTGGATGAGGCCGATCTCGCCGCGCGCGACGAGGTCGGAGGCGCCCACGTTGAAATAGTAGCCACCGCCGCGGGAGCGATACTTCAGCGGCCAGCCTGTACCACCTTCACCGAATTCCAACCGGAAGCCCACCTTCTCCAGCCCTTCGAGAAGAGCGGCATCATGCCGGCGCGATTCGTCGGTCAGGATCTTGTGCGCCACCTTCATCATGCGCAGCGGCACCGAGACGTTGATCAGGTCGCGGTCTTCATAGGCCGGGCCCTTGCCGTAATAGACGCCGTCGTAGAGCTGTGCGCTGGGCTCGACGTTGGTGATCAGGGTGGGGCTGCGCTGCACGATGGTCGTGTGAGCGCCATTACCGTGCAGGTCCTGCGCAATGTCGTGTGCGCTGGTCCCCGTGCCGAACACGTAGACGTTCTTGCCGCGCCACTGGGCGCCGTCGGTGAACTTGCTCGAATGGACCACCGGTCCCGTAAAGCGATCGAGGGTCGGGATGTCGGGCAGGTTCGGCGTGCCGCTGACGCTGGTCGCCATCACGATGTGGCGCGGATGGAGCGTGCGCCCCACACCGTCGGCGACGTCGAGGGCGAGCTGCGCCGTCCAGCGCTTCTTCGACTCGTCCCAGGTGGCTCCCTGAAAGGTCGTGCGCGTCCAGAAGTCGATCTCCATGGTCTCGACGTAGGACTCGATCCAGTTCGCGATCTTGTCCTTGGGGATGTACTTCGGCCAGGTCCTGGGAAACGGCAGATACGGGAAGTGATTGCTGTGCTTCTGATTGTGCAGCTTCAGCCCGTGATAGCGCTTGCGCCAGTTGTCGCCGATGCGCGCCATGCGGTCGATGACCAGCGCATCGATGCCCAGCGCCTTAAAGCGTGCCGCCGCCGTGACGCCGGCATGGCCACCGCCCACGATCAGCACCACCGGTTCGCGATCTTCGTAGCGCGATGACTGTTGCCGGCGGTCGAGCCAGTTGGGGCCGTGGAAATCGCGCTCGAAGGCAGGCTCCTCGGAGGCTTCGAGGATCACCTCCTCTTCGTAACCAGTGAGCTCGTCGAGCGCGGTCATCAAGGTCCACGCCACTGTCGACCCGGCGCGGCAATCGCTGCGCTTCAGGCGGACAATGCCGGCCCCCCTGCCCACCTTCGTCGCAAAGGTCAGGATTGCCTCGACACAGGCCTCGCCGGCACGCTCGACGTCGCGCGGCGGATGACGCTCGTGATCGATGGCGAAGTCGCCAGCCCCTGTGGCCGCAACAGCCTCGACGAGGCGCCGCGCGACGGGTTCACGATCGCTCACCGTCTCGATGGTCCAGGTGAGCGCCACGATATCGCGCCAATCGCAATCGTCACGGAACAAGGCGCTGACAGCAGCGGCGTCTTTCGTCTCGAGAGCGGCGTTCAGGCCTTGCAGCCAATCGCCAACAATTTGTTTCGCATCACGGCTGAGTTCGACATCCATGGAAACAAGCCTAGAGCGTAACGCGCGTCCTTGTCATCCTGATGCCTGCGAACAATGCGGGAGAGCGAAATGTCACTCTACGAGCTCAGGACCTACACGCTTTACGTCGGCAAGATGGGTGAAGCAGTAAAGCTCTATCAGGAGTTCGGCTTCCCGGCGCTCGACAAGGGCGGCCATGCCAAGAACCTCGTCGGCTACTTCCAGGGCGACACGGGCACCATCAATCAGCTCGTCCATCTCTGGAAGTTCAACGACGATGCTCACCGGCGCAGCCATTGGGCCGCTGTCTTCGCCGACCCCGCCTTCATGGACGGCTTTGCCGTCAAGTTCCGGCCCCTGGTGATGAGCCAGGAGGTGAAGCTGCTGAATGCGGCGCCGTGGGGGCCGCATCCGTAAGGACGATGTAATCTGCCTGCAACATGTAGAGAAACGCCTGCGGCGATTGGCAGAGCGGAACGCGCTCGCCCGACGGGACGGCAGCGGCTAGGGTGACGTCGGGTGTTCAACGGGAAATGATCTACAATCTGACTCTGGTCCACTTGCTGCTTGCATTGGGAGCGGGCGGCTGTGTGTACTTTGCTCTGCGCGAGATTCGACGCCGCTATGTGTCGATCTGGCGCCTGTTTGTGCCCGCAGCGCTGGCGACACTCGTCGCCGGCAGCATGTTCCTGCTCCAGGTCATCGCCCATCGGCCCCCCTGGGTTTTCGAGGCAGCGCTGCTTGCCGGTTTGGCGATCGGCGCCCTTCGCGGCTTCACGACCGTGCTCCACGTCGATCTCTACATGTCGATGCTGCAGGAGCGGTCCGCGGCCAAGCGCGCTTTGCTCTGGGTTCCCATCGTTCTCGCCATTGCGGTTGCCGTCGAGATCGTGGGCACGATCATGACCCCTGTTCTCGAAAATCTTCAGCTTGGCGCCGCACTCATCGCAACGTGCTGCGCCGGCATGCTGGTGGGCCGCGCGCTTGTTCTGGCGGTGCGGCTGGCTGCGTCTTTGATGAACCCTGTGCCAACGCCTCGAAAACGCTCGGAAGCGAGACAGTAGGCTTCCGGACAGACCTGGGCTGGTCGACCGCTGCCGGCCTGTCAGGGCACCGCGGGATTAAGCGGCGGCAAGAGGCTCGCCTGCTCCTGCCGGACCGCTGCATGACGCAACATCTCGGCCTTTTTGACGAATGCTTCGGCGTGGTCGCGTGACCAGGGTGCGCCGGCAAACACCGCGGCTTCGATCTCCTCGGCGAGGTGTGCTGCATCGGCGGGCCGTGGCAGGCGTTGCCGCCACATTACGAAGGCGCGATAGGCGGCATCCGGTTTGTCCTGCCGGCAAGCGGCTCTGAAATCGTCGAAAGCCTTTGCTTCGGAAGCCAACCAGCGGGTGCGGCGGTCAGCCTGCCACCTGAGCGCACGCGGCCAAAGCCATATCGCCAAGGACGCTATGCCCAATGCCGTGGCGGCAACGAATATCCAGCGCTCGATACGGTCGACAGGCGCAACGGGAACTGGCGCCGCTTCCACCGCAATCGTGACGCCACCGCCCGTTGCCCGTCGCAGACGGTTCGCCGACAAGTCCCACCAGGGCTGCACCACCTCCGGGATCACAAAAGAACCGCCAGCCTCGAACACATAGGTCACGCGATCGGTCCGCCGGCCGGTAATGGCGCCGCGACTGACCTGATCGGCGCTTTGCGGCGGATCGACATACACACGCACGCCTTGCGGCGCGGTGAAAGACAGGTCGAGCATCGCCATGCCGGGTATATCCGAGGCGACGCGGGTGATCGTGCGCACGATGGCGTCGCCTGCCTTGAAATGGCCCGACGGGATCGGCTGCCACTGTTCTTCGAGCGTAAGCGAATCAGTGGCGACCACCGGCCGCGCGGGATCGACGCCGGGTGGCACCGCAATCTGAATGTCGACCGGCTTGCCCTGGAGCTGGCCAGCGGTATCGCCCGAGCTGTTCAGTACGGCCACCGACGGCGCCGGAACGGTGAGCAGGCCGCCGCGGCGTGGATAGAGCGCGAATTCGAAACGCTGACCTGCGTAGGTCTTGCCGTCGATCATGTCGCTCATCGTCGTCGCTTGAGTTTCGAAGCGCACGATCTGCGCGCCGGGCATGTCGGTGAGAGAAACCCGCGGCGGCCATGGCATCTCGGCGGGAAACAGAACGTCCACGAAGACGCTGACATGCTGCCCCAGCACGGCCCCCTGCTCCGGCTTCACTGCCGTGCGCACGACCACGCCCTCGGTCTGGGCCATTGCTGGCACCGACAGAAGCAGGATCAGGAGAGAAAGCAGCGCCCTCATGGTGCCTTGCTCTCGAGCTGGTTGACGAAGCGGGCCTTCAGGAAATCGGCGGGCCGGCTCTGCAGGCGCTTCAGCCACACGGCGCGCGACGCCTCGTCGGTCATGACCGCACCCGTGACCTCCGTCTTCTGCCCTTCCTGATTCTTTTTGTCCTTGTCGTAGACGATCTCGTCGGCGCCCTCGCGTTGGTCACCGGCGTCGCCGCCTTTCTGCCGCATCCTCTCCGCCCGGAGCTTTGCGAGAGTCCGGTTTGCCTCGGCATCGGCCCAGCCCGGCTGCAACGCCAACGCACGGTCGTAGCGACCGACGGCATCGTCGTACTTGCCCAGCATCACCAGCGCATTGCCTTGATCGAAGGCCGCGACCGCCGTGGCCAGACCGCCGAAAGTCTCGGCGGCTTCCTTGAACTCGCCGGCCCGGAAGTGTGCGACGCCAGCCCACATCGGGTCTGCGAAGGTTTTGGCAGCCTCGCGATAGTTTTGTTCTGCCATCAGCCGGTGGCCGCGCTGATCCGGTGTCATCCAGAGATTGGCCCAGCCGACCTGCCAGGCGCCAATCGCCAAGGCCGCGACGACCAGCGATACCACCACGGCCATCGAGGTGCCGGGCCGCTTCATGACGCAATGACCCAGCCGCGGCGGAACCAGAGCAGCGCCATAAGCGCAATAATCGGCGTCAGCCACCAGCCCGCCTCTTGCCAGCGTACCGTCTCGCCGGCGGCTACTGGCGCGCCGGGCGCATCCGCCAAGCGGCGCGCTATCGCCTCCACATCCTGATTGTCCACCGTCGCGACGACTTCGCGGGCGTCGAGCGCCGACACGGCCGCCGCGAGGCCGGCGTCGGCAGCAACGAACTGCGGCGGCGCCACGGCGAACAGGATCATCGGCGCGCCGACGGCAAACGATTTCAGCGCGGCAGCTTGGCCTGGCGCGGCATTATCGGCGATCACAAGGATCGAGCCGCCCTGGCCACCATCCCGTAACACCTGGGCTGCGAGCTTCACCGCATCGGCCAGCCGGTCGCCTTCGCGCGGCATGATCGCCGGCGACAGCGCCGCCGCCATGCCGATCACCACGTCGCGATCGGGTGTCGGCGGCAGGACGAGGTGGGCGGAGCCGCTATAGGCGACAAGACCGGCCGGCATGCCGTCGCGGAGCTTGAGCAGATCGGCGATCTTCTGTCGCGCGCGGTCGAGCCGCGTCGGCGCCAGATCGGGTGTCGTCATCGATGGCGTCACCTTGAGCACGATCATCGCCGGGGCAGCCTGTTCGGCAAAAGGTGACGGTTCGCGCTGCCAGGTCGGTCCTGCTGCCGCCAAGGCCACCACACTTATACCGGCCAGCAACAGATGATGCGGACGCAAGGCGCGCCGCGCCGTGTCACCCACGACGAGATGCTTCAACAGCGCCGGATCGATCACCTGTCGCCACCGCCGCGTCGCGTCGCTGGCCCGATGGCTCGCCCACCACAGGAGGATCGCGGGCACGAGCAGCAGCAATGCCCAGGGCCGCAGCAGATGGAAATTCTCGAAGAGGGCGATCACGACGCCACCTTCGGGATGCGGTTCAGCCGCGGCCAACGGACGACCATCAGCGCCTGCGCCGACAACGCCACCACGATCATGGCAAGCAGCGGCACCCAGTAGAGGTCGGTGCGCGGCTGATACGTCACCGTATCGACCTTCCGTGCCTCGACCTGGTCGAGCCTCGTGTAGATGCCGGCCAGTTCGGTGCGGTCGAGAGCCCGGTAGAAGCCGCCACCGGTCACAGTCGCAATATCCTTCAACGCCGCTTCGTCGAGCTTCTCTTCACCGGCGGCTGCGGGATCGCCAATCGCCACGGTATGGATCACGATCCCCTTGTCGTGGGCAATGCGCGCCGCTTCGGCCGGCGGCACGCTGCTCGCCGTGTCGTTGCCGTCGGTCAGGGCGATCATGGTCTTGGCCGGCGCCGTCGAGCGGGCGAACAGGTTGATGCCGAGCCCGATCGCGTCGCCCAGCACCGTGCGCGGACCGGCCATGCCGACCTGCATCTCCTGCAGCAGCGCGCGCGCCAGCTTCAGGTCGGTCGTGAAAGGCACCAGCGCGAAAGCCGCATTGCCGAACACGACGACCCCGACCCGGTCGCCCTGGCGCTTCGCCAGGAAGTCATCGAGCACCTGCTTCGCGGCCGTCAGGCGATCGACCTTGGCACCGGAGGCGTCGGTGAAGTCCTTGGTATCCATCGAGCCCGAGAGGTCGACCAGCAGCAGCAGATCCCGCGCAGGCCTTTCCCGATGGATCGGTGGCTCGAGCCATTGCGGCCGCATCAGCGCCAGGAGCGCCAACAGCCAGCACAGCACGAGGCTTGTCGTCCGCCAGAAGCCGCGCTGGCGGGTCACGACGCCTTCGCGCGGCTGCAAGCCGGTGGCGGAGACAAGCAGCGTAAAGAACGGCACACGCACGCCTCTCCTGCTCTCCGCATAGGCCGGCACAAGCCACCAGACCAGCGCCGGCAAGGGCAGGAGAAGGGCGAACCACGGTTCGGCGAAGGTCAGCATCGGTGCCGCCGGATCCAGCGGCGCGCCGCCGTCAGCACGGCCTGCTTGTCGCCCGCACCTCCGAAAGCCAGGGCTTCGAGATCGCGGCCAGCCCCTTGGGTGAACACATCGCTGCGGGCGGTACGATCGAGAAAGGCGAGCCAGTCGGCGCCCGTCAGCGACGCGACTTCGGCACGCGGCCACGCCGCCAGCGCCGCGCGTTTCAAGATGGTGGAGATATCGCCGGCGTCGGCCGTGTCGAGAGCAACGAGGGCGGCCCGCCGATAGGCATTGCGCCGGTACCGGGCCACGATCATGCCGGTGAAGATCGCCGCCATGGCAATCCCCCCGGCCAGGAGAATCCACCAGCCAGGCGCCGGCGGCCACAGGGCCACCTCGGACGGCACGACGATGTCGCGCAGGTTGGAAAGATCGGCCGGATCGCTCATGGTTTGCCCTCAGGCCGCCCGCCGCCGGGAAAGCCGCCGGCCGAGCTGTTCGCGGAACTGGTCGGACACGTCGCGGCCCGTGACCAGGGGCAACACCGGAATGGCGCGCTGCAGCGAGAAGCGGGCCGCGTTGGCCCGGCGTTCGGCAAAGCCCGCCGAAAATTGCCGACGCAGATCACGGGCCGAGAGGTCGGCTTCGATCTGACGGCTGCCATCGGTCAGGACAGTGCTTCCAATGTCCGGCAGCTCGGCCTCCAGGGGATCCGAAATGAACACGGAAAGCGCATCGTTGTGTGCGGTGAGGCGCGTCACCTGCTTTACGCTTTCGGCATCGGCCCCCGCCGTATCGGAGATCAGGACAATCAGCCAATCATGATGGGCAAGCCCGACAGCCCGGCGTAGCGCTTCGTTGAGCAACGCCGGATCGGATGCCTCGGCCGTCGCGGACAGCAACTGGTTGTGACGCACCACCTCGCTCAGGATGCGCCGGACACCGCCATCGCGTGCCTCCGGCTTGATCTCGACCACACCACCTGCTTCGGAGAAGACGATGGCACCGACCCTGTCGCCCAGCGACGCGACACGAAAGGCCGAGAGCGCAGCCGCTTCGGCGGCGACGACGGATTTCATGGTGAGTCGGCTGCCGAAGAACATTGATTGTCGCTGGTCGACCAGCAGCAGGACATTGCGATCGCGTTCCTCGGTGTAGACGCGGACATGCGGCATCCCCAGCCGGGCGGTCGCGGCCCAGTCCATCGCCCGTGTATCGTCGCCTTCGGCATAGTGGCGCAGTTCCTCGAAATCGAGGCCGCGGCCGCGCAGCCGCGAGGCGTGGCGCCCTGTCAGCAGGCTATGCACCGGTTGTCGCGGCAGAAAGCTGAACCCCTTGGCGCGATGACGCAGATGCCGCAGCTCGTCGAGGGTCACATAGGCGCGTGCCTCAGTCATCCGCCCTCCTCCCGCGTTACGCCGCCACGGCCACCTGCTTCAGGATCTCCTCGATGACGCCGTCCTTGCCGACACCGGCAGCAGTCGCCTCGTAGGAAAGCGTCAGGCGATGGCGCAGGCAGTCGGGCGCGACCGCCCGCACATCCTCCGGCAGGACATGATCGCGTCCCTGCAGCCAGGCATGGACGCGCGAACAGCGGTCCAGTGCCAGCGAGCCGCGCGGGCTGGCACCGATCGAAATCCAGTCCTTGAGCTGTTCACCATATTCCGACGGCCGACGGGTCGCGGCGATCAACGCCACGATATAGGTCTCGACCGCTGCAACACTCTTCACGCGATCGATCTCTCCGCGCGCCGCAAAGATTGCCTGCTGTTCTACCGGCGGCGGCGGTGTCGCCGTGGCCCCCTGCGCTTCTTCTCCGCGTACGAGCTTCAGCACCTTCACTTCGTCGGCGTCGCTTGGATAGTCGATGCGGATATGCATCAGGAAGCGATCCATCTGCGCCTCGGGCAGCGGATAGGTGCCTTCCTGCTCGATCGGATTCTGGGTTGCCAGCACCATGAACAGGTCGGGCAGCTTGTAACGCTTGCCCGACACCGTGACCTGGCGCTCTTCCATGGCCTCCAGCAGCGCCGACTGAACCTTGGCCGGCGCACGGTTGATCTCGTCGGCCAGCACCAGATTGCCGAACACCGGTCCCTGGCGGAACTGGAAGGTGCCTGCGCCCGCACCCTGGCTAAGATAGATCTCGCCACCTGTCACGTCGGACGGCAGCAGGTCAGGCGTGAACTGGATGCGGCTGAACTCCGACTCCAGCGCCTTCGACAGGCTCTTGATCGCGCGCGTCTTGGCCAGACCCGGCAGCCCCTCGATCAGTACGTTGCCGTTGGCCAGCAGGGCGATCACCAGCCGCTCGACCACCCTTTCCTGGCCAATGACCGACGCATTTACCCGGCGCTGGATCTCGGCGATCTGCTCGCGCGCGCTCATCGTGTACACGCCCCGGCATAATAGGCGTCAGCATCGCAGGTCTTGCCGCCGGGGAGCGAACACACACCCTTTTCAACGGCCGCGGTCGGCGGCGAAGAAACGGCATAGCGGCCGCCGGTGATGGCGCAGAACCGGCCAGCAGGCGTCACATAGCCCGTCACGCGCAACCCTCCCTTTGGGCATTCCCCGCGGAACAGCGCCCATTCCTCGCATTGGTAATTGTCGACGAAGGTGCAGACCCCGTACTGACCGCCATCGGGACGCTTTTCGATCTTGAGCGCCCCACCCTGGTCGACGCATCGCACCGAAGCCGGGTTGGCAAGTTGCGGCGGACGTTGCCCCTGAGCGGAAGCGCTACCTATTGCACTCAGCAGCACCGTACCGAGAATGATTGCTCGCCGCAAAACCCTGCTCCCTACTTCGGCATCGCATTCAGCGACTTCTGCATGCCCTCGACGATCTGGTCGATCGAGAAACTAGAGGCCCGCTGACTGGGCGGGTATTCCTTGAACGTCGCCAGGAATTTGCCGACCACTTCCTGTGCCGCAAAGATGACGTAGGGCTGCGACACGAACCAGTCGTAGTAAGTGTTCGACGTGATGTCCGCCCGTTCGTAAGGGTCGGCACGGAGATCGAACAGCTTCGGCAAGCGCAGTTTGGTGAACGGCTCTGCCCACACCCTCATCGTGCCTGGCGCACGCTGCTCCTCGAAGACGATCTTCCAGTTCTCGTAGCGCAGACCGACGAGTTCGGCGTCGTCGTTGAAGTAGACGAACTCCTTGCGTGCGCTGTTGGGTTCCTTGGCGGTCAGATAAGGAAGCTGGTTGTAGCCGTCGAGGTGGACCTTGTAGGTCTTGCCGCCGGTCTGAAAGCCCTTGAGCAGCTTGTCCTTGATATCGGCCTCGCCGGCCGCCGCCACGAGCGTCGGAAACCAGTCCAGCCCGCTCACGATCCCGTTGAACACCGTTCCTGGCTGAACGCGGCCCGGCCAGCGAATGAAGCAGGGCACACGATACGCACCTTCCCAATTGGTGTTCTTCTCGCTGCGGAAAGGCGTGGTGGCACCGTCCGGCCAGGAGTTGGCGTGCGGACCGTTGTCGGTCGTGTAGATCACCAGCGTATCGTTGGCGATGCCGAGATCGTCGAGCTTCTTCAGGATCTGCCCAATATGGCCGTCATGCTCGACCATGCCATCGGCATATTCGGTAAGCGCCGTGAGACCAGCCGGGCTGCGCCGATCTTCCTTCACGTGCGTGCGGAAGTGCATGCGCGTGGAGTTGAACCAGCAGAAGAACGGCTTGTTGGCCTTGACCTGCCGATCCATGAAGTCGATGGCCGCCGCCGATGTCTCGTCGTCGATCGTCTCCATGCGCTTCTTGGTGAGCGGGCCGGTATCCTGAATGCGCCCATCGGCATAGGAACGGATGACACCGCGCGGCCCATACTTCTTGCGGAACTCAGGATCCTTCGGATAGGTGCGCTGCTCGGGCTCCTCCTCCGCGTTGAGGTGATAGAGATTGCCGAAGAACTCGTCGAAGCCGTGGTTGGTCGGCAGATATTCGTCGCGATCACCCAGGTGATTCTTGCCGAACTGCCCGGTCGCGTAGCCCATCGGCTTCAGAATTTCGGCGATGGTGACGTCGCGAGCCTGCAGCCCCACCGTCGCCCCCGGAACGCCGACCTTGCTGAGGCCCGTGCGCAAGGTGCTCTGCCCGGTGATGAAGGTCGAGCGGCCCGCCGTGCAGCTCTGCTCGGCGTAGTAGTCGGTGAACATGGCGCCTTCACGCGCCAGCCGGTCGATGTTGGGTGTCTTGTATCCCATCAGGCCGAACGTGTAGGCGCTGATGTTCGACTGCCCGACATCGTCACCGAAGATGACGAGGATGTTCAGGCGTCGGCCGCCGGCTGGGGGTTGTTGTGCCTGTGCCTGCTGCACCGTCCCGGCAAGCCCGACAGTGCCCAGTACCGACAAGGCAGTGCCCCCTAGCAGAAGCTTCCGCCGATTTGATCCGTTGTTCGTGTCATCGCTCATGGGTAGCTCCTATCGCGCCTTTATCGACGCGTTCACCTTTTCCATCACCTGGTCGATAGAGAACGACGCCGCGCGCTGGCGTGGCGGGAATTCCTTGTAGGTCGCCATATAGCGGGCAACCTTGTCGACAGCCGGGAGCAGCAAGAAGGCGCGTGCCGCCAACCAGTTCTCGTAACTCACCGATGCATCCCAGGCATATTCGAACGGATCGCTCATCAGATCGGTGATGATTGGAATGCGCATGTTGGTCGGTGGCAGTTTCCAGACATTCATGCCCGTCGCGAACTGAGCCACGAAATTGTACTTGTAGCGTTCGTCGCGGAAGGCCATCAGCTCGCCGTCGTCGCTGAAGTAGAAGAAGTCCTTGCGCGGTGACGCTGTGGTCTCGCCTTTCAGCACAGGAAGCTGGTTGTAGCCGTCGAGATGAACCTTGAAGGTCTTGCTCCCGACCTGAAGCCCCTTGAGCAGCTTGCCTTTGATATCCGGATCACCGCCGGCTGCCGCCACCAGAGTCGGCAGCCAGTCCTCTGCCGAAAACAGACCGTCGAGAATCGTGCCCGGCTTAATGACACCCGGCCAGCGCGCCACGCAGGGCACGCGCACGGCCCCTTCCCAGTTGGTGTCCTTCTCCGAACGGAAGGGCGAGGCGCCACCATCGGGCCACTGGTTCTTCATCGCGCCATTGTCGGTCGAATAGATCACCAGCGTGTTGTCCGCGATCTTCTCGTCCTCGAGAAACTTCAGCAGTTCTCCAACCTGCCCGTCATGCTCGACCATTCCATCGGCCTGCAGGCCGAGGCCCGTCTTGCCGGCAGATGAAGGTTTCAGGTGTGTGTAGATGTGCATGCGCGTGGAATTGAACCAGACGAAGAATGGCTTATCGGCCTTCACTTGCCGTCCCATGAAGTCCTTGGCGGCCGCCAGGAACTCCTCGTCGACCGTTTCCATGCGTTTGCGCGTCAGAGGGCCGGTGTCGTCGATCTTGCCGTCGGCAGATGTCTTGAGCACGCCGCGCGGGCCGTACTTCTTGCGGAACTCGGGATCCTTCGGATAGTCCGGATTCTCGGGCTCCTCCTCGGCGTTCAGGTGATAGAGATTGCCGAAGAACTCGTCGAAACCATGAGCCGTCGGCAGAAACTCATCGCGATCGCCAAGATGGTTCTTGCCGAACTGCCCGCACATGTAGCCGAGCGGCTTCAGCATCTCGGCTATGGTCGGGTCTTCCTTCTGCAACCCGACGGTGGCACCGGGCAGTCCGACCTTCGTCAGGCCGGTGCGGAACGGGCATTGACCGGTAATGAAGGCCGCACGGCCGGCCGTGCAGCTCTGCTGGCCATAGTAGGTCGAGAAGATTGCGCCTTCGTTGGCGATGCGGTCGATGTTGGGCGTGCGGAAGCCCATCATGCCCTTGTTCCAGACGCTGAGATTCCAAAGACCGATATCGTCACCGAAGATCACGAGAATGTTGGGACGACGGCCGCCGGCCCGTGGCGTCTGCTGCTGCTGCTGCTGTGCCTGCGCTACCTGGGTCGATATGCTGAGGCCTGCGGTGCCCAGCACCGAAAGCGCTGCACCGCCAAGCAAAAGGTTGCGCCGCCGACTGTCGATCTCTCGATCGCTGCGATCGCCGCTCATGCCGACCTCCATGTCGCACAACAGGGTTGGACTTTACGTCCGGTTGTCGCCGCCGGTAAATCTCAGATTGCGCATAGGCATGCGCGACAGACCGATCTCGTGACCATCCACCGGTTGTAGCCTGGCATATTCTCGATGGGCTCACTTAGTGTGCACGGCAGGAACGCATTTGTGATCTGGACGCTGATGCTCACTCCATCCTAGGGTGTGTTGGCAGCCGCAATTCTGGACGCGGGAGACAGATATGGATCGGCGTAGAATGCTGCTGGGTGCCTTGGCGATATCCACGCTGGGATCGTTGAATTCCCTACCCTGCTTTGCCCAGGCTTCTCCTCCGGCGCCTGCCGCGCCTCAGGATGACAAGAAAACATTGAAGCCCGAGGAACTCGACCAGATCCTCGCTCCGATCGCGCTCTATCCCGATTCGCTGCTGTCGCAGGTTTTGATGGCAACGGGGTACCCGCTGGAAATCGTCGAAGCTGCGCGCTGGTCGAAGGCGAACCCGACGCTGAAGGGCGATGCAGCTGTCTCGGCCGTGAAGGACAAGACTTGGGATGTCAGCGTGAAGTCGCTGGTGGCCTTCCCTGCGGTGCTGACGCAGCTCAGCGATCATCTCGAATGGACGCAAAAGCTCGGCGACGCGATGATCTCGCAGCAGCAGGACGTCGCGGACTCGATCCAGCGACTTCGCGCCAAGGCAGCGGATGCCGGCAATCTCAAGAGCGGCCAGCAGCAGACCGTGACGAGCCAGGGTTCGGGCGCGGACCGCACGATCGTCATCGAGCCGGCCAACCCCGAGGTCATCTACGTTCCGTCCTACAACCCGGCCTGGGCCTATGGCGCGTGGCCCTATCCCGCCTATCCGCCGACCTATTATCCGCCGCCGCCCGGCTACGGCTATGGAGCGGCCCTGGCGACCGGCCTGTTGTGGGGCGTCGGCATCGCCGCAGCAGGCTCGATGTTCTCGAGCTGGAACTGGGGTCGCGGCAACTCCTACGTCAACGTGAACGTCAATCGCGCGGTCAACATCGACAACCACTTCGATCGCAACCGCTACGTCAATAACAACAACCGCTGGCAGCACGATCCCGGCCACCGCCGCGGCGTCGCCTATCGCGACCCGGCGACCCGCCAACAGTTCGGCCAGCACAAGCCCGCCGGCGCGGCCCAGCGCCAGGAATTCCGTGGTCAGCTCGCCGGACGCACGCCAGGCCATACGCCCGGTCAGGCGCCTCACTTGCCGCAGGGCGGCGCCAATCGTCCGCACGCCGGCACGCATCCGCAGGTCCAGAATCGCGGCAACTTCGCTCACGGCGACAGGCCTTCGGCCCTGAGTGGCGTCAATCGGGGCCAGCAGGTGAATCGCGAAGCGATGCGCGGTCGTGCCCAGCAAGGGCGCGCCAATTCGCATCCGAACTTCCAGCGCCCCTCCGGCGGTTTCCATGGCGGCGGCGGTGGAGGCGGCTTCCATGGTGGTGGCGGAGCGAGAGGAGGCCGGCGATGAACATGTCCATCCGAGCGCTCCTCAGGAGCCTGAGCCTTGTCCTGTTGCTCCTGGGGTCTCTGACCGGCGCGGCGTCCGCACAGACCGACAAGCAGGAACGCTTTGCTACCGCCGATGCTGCCGCGGATACGCTCACCGAGGCGATTCGCAAGAACGACGACAAGAAGGTCGAGGCAATCCTCGGTACTGGTTGGCGTGATCTGATCCCCGGCAACACCGTACACGAGGACGATGTTCGTGCCCGCTTCCTCGCCGCCTGGGACGAGAACCACAAGGTCGTGCTGCAAGGCGACGACAAGGCGCTCATCGAAGTTGGGAAGACCGGCTGGAGCATGCCGATCCCGCTGGTCAAGGACTCAGGCGGTTGGCGCTACGACGTGGCGGCGGGTCGGACCGAGATCAACGCCCGCGAAATCGGACGCGACGAGATCACCGTCATCCAGACCCTGCTCGCCATCGTCGATGCACAGCACGACTATGCCACGCTCGATCCGATGAAGGTCGGGGTCGCGACCTATGCCCGGCGTCTGCTCAGCTCGCCCGGCCAGAAGAACGGCCTCTACTGGGACGCGAAACCGGGCGAGCCGCAGAGCCCGCTCGGCGCGCTGGTGGCCAAGGCACAACCGGGCGACGGGCCCGGGCAGGGTTATTTCGGCTACCATTTCCGCCTGCTCTATGGCCAGGGTGCCGCAGCTCAAGGCGGTGCCTACGACTACCTCGTCAACAATCGCATGGTCGGCGGCTTCGGCGTCATCGCCTGGCCCGTGAGCTACGGCGAGACCGGCGTGATGACCTTCATCGTGAACCAGGACGGTGTGGTCTACGAACGCGATCTCGGTCCAAAGACCAGCGAACGCGCCGGGGCTATCGCGCTGTTCGATCCCGACAAGGACTGGGAAAAGGCCGACATGACTCCGCCATAGGGCGAGGGTAATACCGTTAGCGGCTACGCCCGTCGGCGACAGCCCGACAGTAGTAGCCGATTGCCGATGTCCGCCCCCTCTTCCGATCTGCCCAGTGACTCCATCAAGCGGCTGCTGCCCTGGCTGGTAGCCGTCGCCTTCTTCATGCAGTCGCTCGACACGACGATCCTGAACACCGCCGTTCCGGCGATCGCCAGGGCGATGGACGTGACGCCGCTCAACATGAAGGCGGTGCTGGCGAGCTACACTTTGAGCCTCGCCGTGTTCATTCCGATCAGCGGCTGGATGGCCGATCGTTTCGGCACCCGCCGTGTTTTCGCCTCCGCCATCGGCCTGTTCACGTTCGGCTCGATCCTGTGCGGCCTCGCGACCAGCATCGAGATGCTGGTCGCCTGCCGCGTGATCCAGGGCGCCGGCGGCGCGATGATGATGCCGGTCGGCCGCATGACGCTCGCGCGCACCTTCGACAAGGCCGATCTCGTGAAGGCCATGAGTTTCGTCGCCATCCCGAGCCTGGTCGGCCCGATGATCGGTCCGGTCGCCGGCGGCCTGATCGTGGCCTATCTCCACTGGAGCATCGTGTTCTTCGTGAACATTCCGGTGGGGCTGCTCGGCCTCTACTTCGTGCAACGCTATTTGCCGGACTATCGCGAGACGCAGACCCACCCGCTCGACGTCCTGGGTCTTGTCCTGTTCGGCGGCGGCATTGCCCTCCTATCCTACGTGCTGGAGGTCTTTGGCGAGAACACGCTCGACCTATGGGAGATATTTGCGCTGTTGGGCGTCGCCGTCGTCCTGCTTGCGGGCTACGGCATCCGCGCCAGCCTGACCGCCTTTCCCCTGCTCAACCTCGGCCTGTTCAAGCTGCGCACGTTCCGGGCCTCGGTCAGCGGCGGCTTCTTCACCCGGCTCGGCCTCGGCGGCATCCCCTTCCTCTTTCCGCTGCTCTACCAGATCGGGCTGGGCTTCTCCCCGATCCAGTCGGGCCTGCTGGTTCTGCCCCAGGCCATCGCCTCGATCGGGCTGAAGACCTTCATGCCGGCAATCCTGGCGCGCCTCGGCTATCGCAACGTACTGGTCGGCAACACGATCGTCGTCGGCCTGATGATCATGTCCTTCGCCACGGTGGGGGCCCACACGCCGATCTGGCTGATCGTGATGCAGGCCTTCATCCTCGGCTTCTTCACGTCGATGCAATACACCAGCATGAACACTCTGGTGTACGCCGACGTCAACGCGTCGCAAACCAGCGGCGCCAGCACCATCGCTGCGACCGGTCAGCAACTGGCCATCAGCTTCGGCGTGGCAGGCGCCGGCCTCATCGCCGCCATCTTCGTACCGCCATCGATGCATTCGCATCCCGATGCGCTGATCCACGGCGTGCAGCAGTCCTTTCTGGCATTGGGCATCCTGACGGTCGTATCGTCGGTCGTCTTCATGGAGCTTCGGAAGGACGATGGAGAATCCATCAGCCAGCACGACTCCCAAAAACACCGCGCTGCCCATCCCGAAAGCGCGGAGCATTAGGAGGAAATGAATGCTGCTACCGCTCGCCGACGTGCCGCGCTGGTATGCCGACCACAAACCGAGCGGCACGGTTGCCGTTCGGCATGAAGGACAGGAGCTCACCTGGGACGCCCTCGAACGCGGCGCCAACCGGCGCGCACGGGCGTTTGCCGAGCAAGGTGTCAAAGCCGGCGACTTCGTCGCCATCGGGCTGCCCAACGGCAATGCGTTCTACGAGACCAGCTTTGCCATCTGGAAGCTGGGCGCGACACCGACGTCGCTTTCACATCGGCTGCCGCGCGGTGAAGTCGCCGCGATCCTGGACGTCCTGAAGCCCGCCCTCGTCGTCGGTGGCGAACCGGACTGGAACGCCCCGAACGCCCTGCCGCAGGACTTCGTGCCCGAGGGCGTTTCCGACGAGCCGCTCGACCGGCCGGTCGCGCGCTACTGGAAGGCGATGACCAGCGGCGGCTCGACGGGACGCCCCAAGATCATCCTCGATCATCAACCGGCCGTCATCGAACTCACGGCGCCCGCGCCGCTCGGCATCGTGCCCGACGTGGCGCTGCTCAACCCCGGCCCACTCTATCACAACGCTCCATTCCTGGTGAGCCATTACGCGCTGTTCGCAGGCGGCAGCGTCACTGGCCTGAAGAAATTCGACGCGGAGGAAGCGCTGCGGTTGATCGAGGCACACAAGCTCGAATGGGTGAACTTCGTCCCGACGATGATGCATCGGATCTGGGCATTGCCGGAAGACGTTCGCAACCGCTACGACCTGTCGAGCCTCAAGGTCGTCTTCCACATGGCCGCCCCCATGCCGCCCTGGCTGAAGGAAAAGTGGATCGAATGGCTGGGGCCCGAGCGGATCTTCGAACTCTATGGCGGGACCGAACGTCAAGGCAGCACCGTGATTTCGGGCACCGAATGGCTCGCCCACAAGGGATCGGTCGGGCGGCCCGACCCCGCAGTCTGCAAGATCCGGATCATCGGGGAGGACGGCAACGAGGTGGCTCCCGGTGAAACGGGCGAGATCTACTTCCTGCCCGCCTCCGGCTCCGGCAGCACCTATCATTATCTCGGGGCGAATCCGAAGCGGCGGCAGGACGGCTGGGAATCGATCGGCGATGTCGGACGCTTCGATGCCGACGGCTACCTCTACCTGGGCGACCGGCTCAGCGACATGATCCTGCGCGGCGGCGCCAATATCTACCCAGCGGAGGTCGAAGCGGCCGTAGTGGCGCATCCGGACGTGCGCTCAAGCATCGTCGTCGGCCTGCCCGACGCCGAACTCGGCAACCGCCTCCACGCCATCATCGAGATCAGGGAAGGCGCCGATCCTCGAAGCGTCATCGACGGGATGGGGCCTGTTCTGGCGGACCTGCTCAGCCGCAACAAACATCCCGAAAGCTATGAGATCGCCACCGCGAGCCTGCGCGACGATTCCGGCAAGGCGCGCCGGACGCTGCTGCGCGACGAACGGCTGGCGTGGCTGAAGGCTGGCCAGGAGTTCCAACTGCGCGCGAAACGCTGAAGCGTAGCGCGCGCAGAGCCGTCAGATCAGGCTGGCGCCGACATTGATGGTCAGCGCCAGGATCGCCGTGTTGAAGGCGAAGGCGACGATGCCGTGCAGGAGGCTGAGCCGGCGCATCGCGCGCGACTCGGTCGCGACATCGCCGGTCTGCGCTGCGCAGCCGATGACGAACGAGTAGTAGAGAAAATCCCGGTAATCCGGCGGCCGGTCGCCAGGAAAGCGCAGCCCGCCCGGCCCGTCATCGTCCGGTCGGTAGTAGATGTTCGCGTAATGAAGCGCGAAGACCATGTGCGTGAACGACCACGACAGCGCCACGGTGCCTCCGGAAATCAGGAGCGCCTGCCAGAGCGAGCCGTGCGGTGTCTTGAGCAATGCCAGCTCGGCAAAGATCGCGGCAAAGCTCGCCGCCCCGCTCACCACCACGATGAGAATGATCAACCAATCGCCCTCATCGTAGAGCTCGGCTCGGGTCCTGCAGGTCGTAACCGTCGATGTCGATATCATCCGCAGAGTGCTGCCGATGTAGAGCAGCGCCATCAGGTCCCAACCAAGCAGGCATCTCGTTTCTATGCGCATGCCCTGGGGCAGCAGCAGGAACAGTACGAGCCCGGCCGCGAAGGACAGCAGCAGACGGGGGTGGGCATGGAGGAACCGAGGTGCTCGAACTTTCATGGTTCTCATTCTGCCATCTCGGCAACCCAGGGTAATCGTTGTAATGTCCGTGCGATGCTCTTCACCGCCATGGATCTCGCTGCAACGTTCGTGTTTGCCATCAGCGGCGCGACACGCGGGGTGCATAAGCGCCTCGATCTATTCGGCGTCCTGGTGGTCGCCTGGGCGGCGGCCGTCGCGGGCGGCATTGCACGCGACCTTCTGATCGGCGCCGTGCCACCGGCCGCCATCGCCAACTGGCACTACCTCGCTGCCGCCCTCGCCGCCGGCCTGCTCGGCTTCTTCACCTCCGATTTGATCGACCGGCTGCGCACGCCGGTCATGCTCTTCGACGCGGCGGGTCTCTGCCTGTTCGCGGTGACCGGCACGCAGAAGGCGTTGGCCTACGGCCTGAACCCGGTCATGGCCGCTGCCCTGGGGGTCGTGACGTGCGTGGGTGGTGGCGTGGCGCGCGACCTGCTCACCCTACAGGTGCCGACGGTGCTGCGGTCGGAACTCTATGCAGTGGCCGCCCTCGCCGGGGCGGGAACGGTTGCGTTGGGAACATGGCTCGGCCTGCCCAGCCTGCCAGTAGCCCTTGCCGGAGCAGGGCTTTGCCTCTTCCTCCGGCTGATGTCGATCTACCGGGGGTGGCATTTGCCTATCGCAGCCACCAGAAGACGGTCTTTTGACAAAACCGACTAAATTCCAACGACTGAATCCTCGCCCCGCCCTTGCCGGTCTTCTGGATGAACGCTAAACAACCGGCCGTCATTTTGTCGCAAGCGGCGTGGGGGAAAAAGCAGCATGGCGACGAAGAAGAAAGCATCATCGCCTGGCACTGCACCTGCGGACAAGGCGGCCAAGAACTTGAACGGCAAGGCACATCCGGATCGTACCAGCGGTACGGCGGAAGCCCGGGACACGGCGCGCCTCCTCCTGGAGATCGAGGCGATCCACTGCCGGCCCGATAATCCGTACATTTTCACATCGGGACGAGCGAGCCCGGTTTACATCGACTGTCGCAAGATCATCTCCTTCCCGGAGGCCCGTGCCAAGATCATGGCACACGCGCTGAAGGCGATCGAAAAGTCGATCGGCTGGAGCAAGATCGACGTGGTGGCCGGTGGCGAAACCGCGGGCATCCCCTTCGCCGCCTTCCTGGCGGCGCTGGCCAAAAAGCCGATGATCTACGTGCGCAAGCAGCCCAAAGGCTTCGGGCGCATGGCGCAGATCGAAGGTGAGCTGAAGCCGGGCAAGCGTGTCCTGCTGGTCGAAGATCTCGCCACCGATGGGGGCAGCAAGCTGGTCTTCATCGAGGCGCTCCGAAAGGCCGAAGCCAAGGTTTCCGACTGCTTCGTGATCTTCCACTACGGCATCTTCCCGCAGAGCATCGAGATGCTGTCGTCTACCGGCGTGAAGCTGCATGCGCTCGCCACGTGGTGGGATGCGCTGGAAGCTGCGCAGAAGCACAAATACTTCGACGAGAAGGGCCTCACCGAGACCCGCGCTTTCCTCGAAGCGCCGGAGCAATGGTCGGCCAGCCACGGCGGCCGCCCGCCTGCGCCGCGTCCGACGCTCGGACGGTGAACATCGGACGGCGAACAAGGGACGCTGCTAGACTCTTTTGCTACGGTACGGCGGACATGATCCGCCGTTTCCTTGCCAGCCTTCTGGCCCTCGCCGCCCTCGTTGCCAGTCCAGCCCAAGCCAAGGACGAGCTTGTCGTCGCCTTGACGCAGATGCCCGGGACCTGGAATCCGGTCATCAGCTCGATGCTGGCCAAGTCGCTCATCGCCAACATGACGGCCCGCCCGCTCACGGCCTACGACGCGGACTGGAAGCTCGTTTGCCTCGCCTGCACGGAGCTGCCGACGGTCGAGAACGGCAAGGCGCGGGTGATCGACCTGCCCGACGGCAAGAAGGGCATGGAGATCGACGTCGAGCTGCGCGACCTGCGTTGGGGCGACGGCGTGCCGGTGACGACCAAGGATGTCGCCTTCACCCTGGAGGTCGGCAAGCATCCTCTGTCGGGGGTCGCCTCTTCCGAAGGCTACAAGCGGGTCCTGAAACTCGACGTCAAAGACGATCGCCGCTTCACCATGACGATCGACCGCGTGACCTTCGACTACAACAGCAGTGCTCTGCTGCTCCTGCCGGCACATATCGAAAAACCGATCTTCGAGGCGAACCCGGCCGAGTATCGCAACAAGACGGCCTACGACACGCAGTCGACCAATCCGGGCCTGGCCTTCGGTCCCTACCGCATCGTCGAGATCGTGCCGGGCAGCAGGATCACCCTGGAGCAGAACTCGACCTGGACCGGCGAGAAGCCCTACTTCAAGCGCATCGTCGTGAAGATCATCGAGAACACGGCGGCGCTGGAAGCCAATCTTCTTTCGGGAGGTGTCGACTATGTACTGGGCGAACTCGGCCTCTCGCTCGATCAGGCCATCGCCTTCGAAAAGCGCCACGGCGCCAAGTACAACGTCATCTACAAGCCGGCGCTGATCTGGGAACACATCGACGTCAATCTCGACAACAAGCTGCTGGCCGACAAACGGGTGCGGCAGGCCATGCTGCTCGCCATCGACCGCAAGGCCATCTCGGAGAAGCTGTTCGACGGCAAGCAGCCGATCGCGCACGGCGGCATCAGCGATCTCGATCCGATGTTCAGCCCGACAGCGCGGCAATACAATTACGATCCTACTGCCGCCAAGAAGCTACTCGACGACGCGGGCTTCTCGACCATCCGCAACAACGTGCGCCAGAACGCGGCGGGTGAACGACTCTCGATCGAGCTCGGAACGACCGCCGGCAATCGCGTGCGCGAACTGGTGGCGCAGGTCATCCAGAGCCAGCTCCGCCAGGTCGGCATCGAGGCCCGGATCAAGGCCGATCCGCCGCGCCTCTTCTTCGAGGTGATGAATAGGCGGAACTACGGCGGGCTCGGCATGTATGCCTGGGTGCAGCGCCCCGGCGGCGTGCCGCGCTCGACCCTGCATTCCAAGGAAATCCCCACCGCCGAAAATGGCTGGAGCGGGCAGAACTATCCCGGCTACGCCAACCCGCAGATGGACAAGGCACTCGACGATGCCGAACGCGAACTCGACGTCGACAAGCGTCGCGCCTTCTTCGCCGAGATCCAGAAGCTCGCCGCCGACGACCTGCCGTCCCTGCCCCTCTTCTTCCGCGTCGATCCCTTCGTGATCCCCAAGGCGCTGAAGGGCGTCACTCCTACCGGGACACTGAACAGCTCGACACTCTGGATCGAGCAGTGGCGGTGGGAAGGCCCGTGAGCCCTTAAGGTGAGCCGCTACTTCGCGTCGCGAGCCGTCCAGACGCTCCTCACGCTCACCGTGATGAGTCTGGTCGTCTTCGTGCTGATCGGACTGATGCCGGGCGATCCGATCGATCTGATGATCTCGGGCGACCCCAACATGAAGAGCGAGGACGCGGCCCGGCTGCGCGCAGCCTATGGGCTCGATAAGCCGCTGCTCGAACGCTATCTCGCCTGGGCGAGCGAGGCAGTGCAGGGCAACTTCGGCTACTCGCGCTCGTTCGGCCAGCCGGTGCTCACCATCCTGTGGCCACGCCTCCTCAACACCCTGCTTCTGGCGGGCTCGGCCTTCGTATTGTCTGTCGCGATTGCCCTGCCTCTCGGCATCTGGGCGGCCGCCCATCCGCGCAGCCGCGCCGATTACCTGATCAACCTCTTCTGCTTCGCCGGCATTTCCACGCCGCCGTTCTGGCTGGCGCTGCTGCTGATCACCTTGTTTGCCGTTTTCCTGGGCTGGCTACCGGCCGGTGGCATGGCGTATCCGCGGCCCGGCACGCCCTGGAGCGTCGCGCTTGCCGAGCAGCTTCGCCATCTCGTGCTGCCGGTGGTGACGTTGACCCTGGTCCAGCTCGGGCCGTACACGCGCTTCATGCGCGGCGCGATGATCGAGGCGCTGCGCCAGGACTATGTTCGTACGGCACGCGCCAAGGGTGCCCCGGAACGGACCGTCCTGTGGCGGCATGCCTTCGCCAATGCGCTGGCGCCGGTGCTCACGATCCTGGCCCTGTCGTTCGGCGGGTTGTTCTCCGGTGCGGTGATCACCGAGACCATGTTCGCGTGGCCGGGAATGGGCAAGGCGATCTATCAGGCCATCCTCGAGAACGACTACAACCTCGCCCTGGTCGGCCTGCTTCTGGCAACGGCGGCAACCATCGCCGGCAACCTGCTGGCCGACCTTGGCTATGCCTGGGTCGATCCGCGTGTCTCGTTGGCAGCAGATCAGCCATGACCCGCGGCTGGAACCGTTTGCGGCGCCATCATCTGGCACGCGCCTCGCTGGTCTTCCTGATCGTCATCATGGTGCTGTCGCTCGCCGCTCCGTTGATCGCGGAGCTGCGCGGTGTCGATCCCACCCAGACCGACCTCTTCCGCCGCTTCGAGCCGCCCTCGGCCGCTTACTGGCTCGGCACCGACGATGTCGGCCGCGACCTCTTCCAGCGCCTGCTCGACGGCGGGCGGGTGTCGCTGCTGGTCGGTCTTGCGGGCGCCCTTCTCTCGGGTCTGCTCGGGGCCCTGATCGGCGTGGCGGCCGGCTATCTCGGCGGCCGGCTCGACGCCTTCCTGATGCGCTTCACCGACGGCGTGATCGCCCTGCCGCTGCTGCCTCTGCTGATCGTCGTGGCCGCCGTCGATCCCCGAAAGCTCGGCGTACCGGCGGAACTGGCGCAATCCGAAGCCTTCTCGCTCTACCGCATCGTGGTGATCATCGCGCTTACAGGCTGGACGACGGTCGCGCGACTGGTGCGCGCCGAAACGCTGTCGCTCAAGGCGCGCGACTTCTCGCGGGCAGCCCAGGCGCTGGGTGCCCGGCCGGTCCGCATCATGCTGCGTCACATCCTGCCTAACACCGCGGGATCCCTGATCGTCGCCACGACGATCTCGATGGGCACGCTCATCCTGCTGGAATCGACCCTGTCGTTCCTCGGCCTCGGCATCCAGCCGCCGGCCGCGAGCTGGGGCAACATGCTAACCGGCACGCAGGAACTCCTGCAGGAAGCGCCCTTGCTGGCGCTGTGGCCCGGCCTCCTGATTTTCCTGACCGTGATCGCCTTCAATTTCCTTGGAGACGGCCTGCAGGATGCCCTCGACCCCCGAAGCGAGAGACGCTGATGACCGATGCAACGTTGAAATCCGCCGAATTCACTGCGCTCAGCCGACTGTCGGCCGACATCGACCTCAATGCCGAGGGCAAGGCCACCGGCTTCGTGCGGGTGCCGCATTCCGTACATCGCTCCGCCTATGGCTGGATCCCGATCCCCATCGTGCGCATCAAGAACGGCGATGGTCCGAACGTGCTGATGCAGGCCGGCAACCACGGCGACGAATGGGAAGGCCAGATCGGGCTGGGCAACCTGATCCGGAGCATAGAGCCCAAGGACATCAAGGGCCGGCTGGTCATCCTGCCTTCCGCGAACTTCCCTGCCGCGATGGAAGGCCGACGCACCTCGCCGATCGACGAGGGCAATCTGAACCGTTCCTTCCCCGGCGACGCCGAAGGCACGATCACGCAGCAGATCGCGTACTGGATCGAGCACGCCCTGCTACCGGGCTTCGATTACGCCTTCGACTTCCATTCCGGCGGCAGCTCCCTCACCTACATTCCGAGCGCGCTGGCCCCACGTCATCAGGACGCCGCACGCATGGAGAAAGTCACCGGCCTGCTGAAAGCCTTCGGCGCCCCGGTGAGCTACATCTCTGCCGCCCCTCAGGGGGGCGGCCGCACCTTCACCTCGGCCGCCTATCGCGCGGGCGTGATCGCCATGGGCACGGAGCTGGGCGGCGGCGGACTGGTGACGCCAGGCTCCCTCAAGGTCGCGGAGAGCGGCATGCGGCGCGTGCTGGCCCATGTCGGCCTGTTGCAGGGCCCCGCTCCCGCTCCGTCGCCGACGCGGCTCACGGAAATCGGCGGCGATGACTACTACGTCTATGCCACCGATGGCGGGCTCTTCGAACCGTTGGTCGAGCTGGGCGACGAGGTGAAGGCCGGCCAGCCGGCCGCCCGCATCCACTTCCACCATACGCCGTGGCGCGAACCCGAGGTCGTGCCGTTCAAGCGCGCCGGCCTCGTGCTCTGCAAGCGAGTCCCCGCGCGCTGCGAGCGCGGCGACTGCCTGTTCCATCTCGCCACGGATATCGCGGGCTAGGAAACCTTCTCGGGGAAGCGAGCCGCGCCCTCTTCCAACGCGACGCCGGTCGCGTTCAGGAAGAAGGCTGCCATGTGGTAGTAGCCAATGGTCAGGATCAGCTCGACAAGCTGCTCCTCCGGCCAGGCAGCAGCCAGCTCCTTCCAGAGCATATCCGAGACCGTCGACGTGTCATGCAGCTCGTCGACGGTGCGGAGCACGAGTTGCTCGCGTGCCGTCCATACGGGATCGTTCCATTTGCCCTCGCGAGTCGCGGTGACCTGCGCATCGGTGAGATTGCAGCTCTCCTGGTAGAGCCGCACATGCATGCCCCACTCGTATTCCGAACGGGTGCGTGCGCCGGTGCGCATGATGGCGATCTCGCGCTCTCGTGCCGGCAGCTTGCCGCGGAAGAGCAGCGTCCCGCCCATCGCCTGGAAGCGCATCAGGAACTTTGGCGAATGTGCCAATGCTTGCATGAGGTGCCGTGGCGCCGGCCCATCGAAACGCATGCCCTCCATCAACTTCTCGATCTCGGGTTCGTAGGGCCGCGGACGTGATGGCAGACGGGACATTTGCTCTCCTGAAACGTTTCCAATTCTTCTTGCCAATTCGGATATCCAGGTCAATATTCAAAGAAATATTGGGTAGGAAATCGTTTCCAAATGGGTCGAATCACGATCCGCGACGTTGCACAGGCGGCCGGGGTTTCCCTGGGTTCGGCCTCGCGGGCACTGAACGGCGGCAAGCATGTCAGCGCGCGCATTGCGCGCGACGTGGCGGCGGCCGCCAAGCAGCTCGGCTACGAGCCCGACTTCCTCGCCCGCAGCCTGCGTACGCGCTCCAGCGGCATGATCGGCTGCCTGGTATCGGACGTCGCCAACCCTCTCTACGCCGGCACCGTCCAGGCGGCAGAAGCGCGGCTGCGCGACGCCGGCTATCTGCTGGTCATCGCCAATACCGCCAACGAACCGGCACGCGAGCGGGCCGCCGCGGCAGAATTCCGGGGCCGCCGCCTCGACGGCGTGCTCGTCGCTCCCGGCAGTGACGCCAACAACGAAACCTGGCGTGGCCTCGTCGCCGGCGGTTCTCCCGTCGTCATCCTCGACCGCGACGCGCCGGATGGGGATGGCGACGATTCTCCCTGGCCTGCCGTGCTGGTCGACCACCGCGGCGGCGCACAGGCTGCGACCCGCTATCTGATCGGTCTCGGTCATCGCCGCATTGCGCTGCTCACCCCCGGCGCGCGCATGCGGCCGGGCCGCGAGCGCATCGCGGGCTTTCAGGCAGCGTTCACCGAGGCCGGTCTCGATCCCGCGGGAGCGATCGTCTCGACGCAGGAATCGTCGATGGATTTTGCGCACGGCGATGCGTTGGCGCTGCTGGGCGGGTCCAACCGGCCAACAGCATTGATCGCGCTCGGCACGCGCATTCTGGCCGGTGCGCTTCGGGCCGCGCGCGACCTCAACCTCTCCCTGCCAAACGATCTATCCGTTCTGTCGGTCGGCGATACCGATCTTGCAGCGGTTCACGCGCCAGCCATCACGGCGTTGCGCTGGAGCCTGGAAGACGTCGGCCGCGCCGCTGCCGAGCTGCTGCTGCAACGCTTGCGTGGCGACGGAGCCGGAGCCGCAACACGCGCCCTGCTGCCTGTCGATCTCGTGCTGCGCGAGTCCTGCGCCGCACCTGCCAAAACCTGAAGGACATCGAGGGGAAGGAAACAATGAAGATGCTTCGCAGAACGATGGCGTTTGCTCTGGCCGCAGGCTTTGCGGTACCGGCATTCGGCCAAGGCGCCGATGCCAACTGGCCGAGCGCCAAGCCCATCAAGATGATCGTCCCGTTTGCCGCGGGCGGCGGCACGGACCTGGTGGCGCGCGCGCTCGCCGAGAAGCTCGGTGCTGCCCTCGGCCAGACGATCATCGTCGACAACAAGCCCGGCGCCTCGGGCGTCATTGCCATGGAAGCCGCCGCCAAGTCGGCGCCCGACGGTTACACTTTGGTGCTGGGCTCTGCGAGCACCGTCGTCGTCAATCCCGCCGTGCTGCCCGACCTGCCCTACGATCCGGTGAAAGACTTCGAGCACCTCGGTGATGTCGGCTCCGGCTCCGTCGTGCTGGTCGCCCATCCAGACTTTCCGGTCAAGGATCTGCGCGACGTGATCGCACTGGCCAAGGCCAAGCCCGGCGAACTGAACTACGGCACCTGGGGCAATGGCTCGACCGGCCATATATGCGCCGAGATGGTGAGGGCAGCGACCGGCATCCAGATGACACATGTCCCCTACAAGGGCGCGGCACCTGTGTTGAACGACATTGCCGCCGGACACATCAAGCTCGGCTTCGCCGACGTACAGTCCGTCGTGCCGATGGCCAAGTCGGGCAAGGTCAAGGTGGTAGCCTCCTGCGCCCGTCGCTCGATCAACTTCCCGGATGTGCCGGGTTACGTGGAACAAGGCGTGCCGTTCGACTTCGTCTGGCGCTACGACTTGATGGCCCCGGCCAAGACCCCGCAGCCGATCGTCGATCGCCTGCATGCCGAACTGATGAAGGTCCTGGCCCTGCCCGACATCAAAGCGCGCTGGATCGAGTTCGGCATGACCCCGTCGACCATCAGCCCGGCCGAACTCAAGGCGCAGACCGGCCGAGACATCGAAATCCTGACCAAACTGGCGCGCGATGCGGGGGTCCGTCCATGAGCCGCCTGCTGGGCCCCGTCCGTCAGAACGGCTATATCGTTCACGACATCGAGAAGGCCATGAAATACTGGTCGGAGACCATGGGCGTCGGCCCCTGGTACTATATCGACAAGCCGCCGGTCGAAGCCTTCGAATACAAGGGCCAGCCATCGCAGCCCGACATCTCGATTGCTCTCGCCAACTCCGGCCCGCTACAGATCGAGCTGATCCAGCAGCGCAACGACGCGCCGTCGATGTATCGCGACTTCCTGCAGGCGGGACACGAGGGCTTGCAGCATGTCGCCTACTGGACCACCGACTTCGACGGCACGCTCGCCAAGTGCCTCGACGCCGGCTGGCGCATCGGCCATCGCGGCCACATCGGCGCGCGCGGGCGCTTCCTCTACTTCGAAAGCACCGGCCATCCGGGAACGGTGATCGAGCTGTCCGAGATCTCGGGCAACAAGGGCAAGTTCTTCGAGAAGATCGCCCGCGAAGCCGAGAACTGGGACGGCAGCAACCCGATCCGCAGGCTCTGATCGTCATGTCCGATCCCTCCCCGTCCCGGTCGTTGTCCGGACAAGTGGCCGTCGTCACGGGCGCAGCGTCGGGCCTGGGGCTCGCCATCGCCGAACGGCTGACCGAGGAAGGTGTGCACGCGGCACTGTGGGATCGCGATCCCACAGGCCTCGGGCGTGCCAGGGAGAGGATCGGCGCCACGGCAGGCGCCGTCGTCGCAGACGTCACCGATGCGAAAGCCGTACGTGCGGCCTGGACCAAGACGAAGGAGTTGCTCGGCACACCTTCGATCCTGGTCAACAGTGCCGGTATCCTGGGCCCGAGCGCCGCCTTTGCCGACTATCCCGAAGAAGCGTGGCAGCGGGTGCTCGACGTCAATCTCAACGGCACCTTCCGCTGCTGCCAGGCCGCCGTGCCGGACATGGTGGCGGCAGGCTATGGCCGTATCGTCAACATTGCCTCGGTCGCCGGCAAGGACGGCAACCCGTACGTCGCAGGCTATGTCGCCTCGAAGGCAGCGGTAATCGGCCTCACGAAATCGATGGGCAAGGAACTCGCGACACGCGGCGTACTGGTCAACGCCATCGCGCCGTCGGCGTCCGAAACCGCGATCTTCGGTGAGCTCACCGACGCTTATCGTGCCCGCCTGATCGCCAACGTGCCGATGAACCGCTTCGTGGCGCCGCGCGAGATCGCCGAGATGGCCTTGTGGCTCGCTTCGCCGGCCTGCAGCTTTTCGACCGGCGCCACCTTCGACATCTCCGGCGGCCGCGCGACCTTCTAGGTCCTCATCGGAACGCGTGACATCATCGCGAGCGCCGCATCTCGCGCACGACCTCGGCCACCTGCGCGGGCGAGGCACCCTTGATCCGTGCGTTCGGGCGCGTGCCGCCGAGGAATGCCACGATCAGGAGGATCTCGTCGGGACGCGGCGCGTCAGGGACGGAGACCGTCATCGTGTCCATGGCGTCGTAGTCCCACGCATCCTCGAGTCCACCGAAAAGAACGTCGATCTGCGTGCCGGGGCCACCGACCTTGCCGTTGCCCGGAATCAAGGCCGGTCCCCCGCCGGCGCCTTGGCGCATGGCAAGCCCAATGCGCACGTGGATCATGCTGGCACCATGCTCGAGGTCGCCGGCGGTGCCCACAATCACCGCCTTGCCGTAGCCGCGTGGTTTCAATGGCACGAGCGCCTCAAGAGCGCGCGCGGTAAGCACCTTCCCGGCCTCGACCGAAAGATCGACCAATCCGGTGAAGTCGTCGATCGACGCCTTGCCGGCATGTGGATTGCGCAGCACTCCGCACGCCGCGACGCGCTTGGATGGCGTCACCACATCGCGACCACCTTCGCTGTAGATGTCCTGGCAGACGACGGTAACTTGCCTAAACATCGTTCCCTCCATCCCTGCGCCGCAAATTCTCATACTAGAGAATATTCTCTATCTAGAGAATATTTGCACGAGTCAAGCGCATTGAGATCGGCGTTGAAGCCGTACCGTCAGCGCAGTCGCGTGCTGTCGATGACGATGAAATACTCGCAGACGGTGGCCGCGAGGTTCTCGAAGGTGTGATTCAGATCGCCACGAAACAATAGGAAGTCGCCAGTTTCGAGGACATGCTCGTCGCCATCGAGCGTGACCTTGAGACGCCCCTTGGTCACATAGAGATGCTCTTCGACGCCCCGACGATGCGATGGGAACGGTCCCGTCTTTGCTTTGGGCGGCAGCCGGTTGAGGACGAAATCGATGCCACGTCCAAGGTACATCGGTGACAGGGAGCGGCGCTGGAACCCCGTCGCTTCCTCGACGAAGACCGGCTGCCTGTCCCGCGGAATACGAAGCACGGGCTCACTCGACCGCCCCCCGACCAGCTGGGAAATGCTGAGGTTCAACGCTTCGGCCAACTTGCCGAGCACCGGCGTCGAGGCACCGCTATCGCCGCGCTCGATCTTCGAGATGGCGGCGCGGCTGACGCCGCTCTTGGCGGAGAGCTGTTCGAGGGTCAGGTTCTGTTCGAGGCGCCGCCGTTTCAGCGCCTCGGCGAATTTCGAGGGATTGGCCACAGTAGAGGAAACATCTCTGGCATCGATCTGCCTGACAAGCCCTCAGATCGTCGCCGCGCGCGCAGACTGAATTCAGCAAGCCTTGCAGGAAAGCTTCGGTGCAGTCCTGCGGCCATCCTTGCGCGACCGCGCTTCGGCATGGCCGCAGACCGAGCAGCCGTCTATTTCGAAGTCTATCCAGTGAGTGGGCGCGCTGCAGGCCTCGCAGGGCAGCCCGCGGCGGGACTGGATGGAGCCAAAACCCGGCACCTTGCACTTGGGGCACAGCCGCTCCAGGCGCTTGGCGAGCTTCCACGACAATGCCCGCAGCACCTGCATACGCGTCGGATTGCGATGCGCGCGCATGTCGGCCAGCAGCACCGCAAGGCCATCCTCCGACCGACGGGCTTCGCGATCCATCGCCGCCAGCACCTCGGCTTCCGTTTCCAGGCCCTTGATCGGATGCTCCATGTCGCTGGAGCAAATCACGAACACGCCGTAACGCGGGAATCCCATGGCCTTGAGGACGCCCGGAACTGCCGGATCACCCGCGGGGAAGCGCTGCAGTCGCCAGTTCGTGCGATGCGTCGCCAGGGTCTCGACCAGGCGGAGACCGTGCTTGCGGTCGACGAAGGCCATGATCTCGACGCCGCAGGACGTCAACGGCACGCGCTCGATCGGCCCATAGCTGCCCTCGCTCGCCAGGGCGCAATCGACGTCCATGGTCTTGAAGACCATCTCGGCCTTGATGGCGCAGGTCTCGACCAGCGCGTCGGGCCGCGGCACCTCGCCCGAGAAAGTGCCCAGCTTGTCGGTATCGAGATCCGGCGCGACCATGACCTCCGCATCCAACACGCGCCGGAACGCGGGCGCAGCCGCCTGCTCCTTGGCGTGGATGGTAGCGAGGCCGACGCGCGCGCCGGCATAAGGGTGAGCTACGACAGACACAACAGAGCCAGTTGAACGCTACACTTTACTCCGCAGCTTGCGGCAGGGCTTCACGGCCGAGCTGCTGCTCGACGAGGGTCGCCCAGTAAGACGCGCCGATGGGCAGGATCTCGTCGTTGAAGTCGTAACCCGGATTGTGAACCATGCAGCTGCCGACACCGTCACCGTTGCCGATCCAGATGTAGCAGCCCGGCTTCTTGAGAAGCATCCAGGCAAAATCCTCGCTGCCCATGGCGGGCGTCGGGTTGCGGTTCACGTTCTCGAGGCCGACCAGCGCCGAGGCGGCCTTGGCGGCAAATTCGGTCTCCTGCTCGCTGTTCACGGTCGCCGGGTAGCGCCGCTCGTAGCGCCACTTGGTGACTTCTGCACCGAAGCCCGCGGCGACGTTGCGCGCGATCTTCTCGATATGCTTCTCGATCATGTCCTGCACCGGCTTCTTGAAGGTGCGGACCGTGCCCCGCAGCACACATTCCTGCGGGATGACGTTCCAGGTATCGCCGGCATGGATCTGTGTCGTCGAGACAACAGCGGTGTCCATCGGATCGACGTTGCGCGCCACGATCGACTGCAGCGCCGTCACGATGTGCGAGCCGACCACGACGGGGTCGATGCCGTGATGCGGCATGGCGCCGTGCGCGCCAACGCCCTTCACCACCACTTCGAAGATATCGTACGCCGCCATCATCGGCCCGGGACGGACGGCGAAGCGGCCGACCGGGATGCCCGGGATATTGTGCATGCCGTAGACGCCCTCGACCGGGAACTTGTCGAACAGCCCCTCCTCGACCATGACGCGGCCGCCGCCCTCGTTCTCCTCGGCCGGCTGGAAGATGAAATAGACCGTGCCGTCGAAGTTCTTGGTCTCGGCGAGATACTTGGCCGCGCCCAGTAGCATGACCGTGTGACCGTCATGGCCGCAGGCGTGCATCTTGCCCGGGATCGTCGACTTGTGATCGAACTCGTTGGTCTCGTGGACGTCGAGCGCATCCATGTCGGCGCGCAGCCCGATCGCCCGCTTGGAATTGCCGGCGCGCAGCACGCCGACCACACCGGTCTTGGCCAGGCCGCGGTGCACTTCGAGGCCGAACGACTTCAGCTTCTCGGCAACGACGTCGGCCGTCCGCACTTCCTCGAAAGCCGTCTCGGGGTGGCTATGGATATCGTGGCGCCACGCCGTCATGTCCTTGTGGAACGAGGCAATGCGGTTGATGACCGGCATTTAGAATCTCCGAAATGAGTTAGGTCGGATCGTAAGCCCGCGCAGCAGGGGGTCAAGCTTCCTCGGCATGCGCCGATGCACACCCTGTCGTGCAAGAAGACAGAAAGGTCAGTAGGTGCGGTCTTCGACCGGCAGCCTGCCCTCTTCGATGGCATGGCATGCGACCGTGCCGCCCTCGATCGGCAGCGCCTGCGGCCGCTCGGTCTTGCAGCGCTCGTTGGCGAAGGGACACCGCGGATGGAAGGTGCAGCCCGAAGGCGGGTTGATCGGACTCGGCACCTCGCCTGCAACCGGGCTGCGCTGGCGGCCGGTCATATCGAGATCGGGGATCGTGTCGAGCAACATCCGCGTATAGGGATGCTTGGGCCGGCGGAACAGCGTCTCGGTCGGCGCCACCTCGACCAGGCGGCCAAGGTACATCACGCCCACTCGCGTGGAGATGTGATAGACGACCGCGAGATTGTGCGAGATGAAAAGATAGGTGAGCTGCAGACGCCGCTGCAGGTCGACCATCAGGTTCAAAATCTGCGCCTGCACCGACACGTCGAGCGCCGAGGTCGGCTCGTCGCAAACGAGGAACTCCGGCTGGCTCGCGAGCGCGCGGGCGATGGAGATGCGCTGGCGCTGGCCGCCGGAAAACTCATGCGGATACTTGCGACCGTCGGCCGGCGTCAGGCGGACCTGGCGCAACAGGTCGCCGACCTGCTTCTCCAGGTCGGCGCGATCCTTGGAAAGACCGAAGGCGCGGATCGGCTCGGCGATGATGTCGAACACCCGCCAGCGCGGATTGAGGCTGGCATAGGGGTCCTGGAAGATCATCTGCATGCGCCGCTTGAGCGAGGCCGTCTCCGCCCTGCTGCGTCGCGACGCCATGTCGTTGCCGTCGAACTCGATACGGCCGTCGGTCGGCGGGAAGAGCCCCACCACCAGCCGTGCCACCGTCGACTTCCCGCAGCCCGACTCGCCGACCAGCGAGAAGGTCTCGCCCTTGGCGATCTCGATATCGATACCGTCGACCGCCTGCACGATCTGCCGTGGCTTGCCTTCGAGCGCGCGCACCAGCCAGGGCGGCGACACGTCGAAGTAACGCTTCAGCCCTTCGAGCTGGACGAAATGGTTCTGGCTGCCATCAGGCATCGACCATCTCCTTCGAGATGGGTTGGCCCACCCCGCCGGCATCGTGCCGCCAGCAAGCCGCGCGGCTCGATCCGGCCGTCATCAGCTCCGGCCGTTCGACGAGGCAGCGCGCGCCATGGACGGTGCAGCGCGGGTTGAAGGCGCACCCCTTGGGAATTTCGGTGAGCCGCGGCATGGCGCCATCGATCTGGGTCAACCGCTCGTGACGCACGCCGAGGCTCGGGATCGAGCCCATCAGCCCCTTGGTGTAGGGATGCTGCGCGTGTTTGACGACGTCGCGCACCGGGCCGATCTCGGCCACGCGACCGGCATACATCACCGCCACGCGGTCGGCAGTCTCGGCAATCACGCCCATATCATGCGTCACCAGCATCACGGCCGTCTGATGCTCGCGGCAGAGGCGCTTCAGCAGCGCGATGATCTGCGCCTGGATGGAAACGTCGAGCGCCGTCGTAGGTTCGTCGGCCACGATCAGCCGCGGCCCCGCACACAAGGCAAGGGCGATTACGACCCTCTGACGCATGCCACCGGAGAACTGGTGCGGATAGTGATCGATACGCATCTCCGCACCGGGAATGCCGACCTCCTTCAGGAGATCGATCGCACGGGTTCGCGCGGCCGCATTCGACAGCGAGAGATGCGTCTGGATCGTCTCGATGAGCTGGCGCCCCACCGAATAGAGCGGATTGAGGCTGGTCAGCGGATCCTGAAAGATGGCGCCGATGCGCGCGCCGCGGATCTTGCGCATCTCCTCGTAGGCCAGATTGTCAATGCGGCGACCTTCGAGCCTGATCTCGCCACCGGCAATGCGGCCCGGCGGTTCGAGCAAGCCGATGATGGCATTGCCGGTCAGCGACTTGCCGGCGCCCGATTCACCCACGACGCCGAGCACCTCGCCCGGCGCGATGTCGAACGACACGTCGTCGACGGCCAACAGAGTGCCTCGACGTGTCGGGAACTCGACGCGAAGGTTGCGGACCTCGAGAAGCGGCGGGTTGTTCGATGCGGCGGCCATCTCTCGTCCAACCTCAACGCAGTTTGGGATTGAGGGCGTCGCGCAGCCAATCGCCCAGAAGATTGACCGCGAGCACGAGGGCCGCGAGCGTCACGCCGGGGAACACGGTGATCCACCAGTCGCCCGACTGCAGCACCTCGTTGCCGAGCCGGATCAGGGTGCCGAGCGACGGTTCGGTCGAGGGCAGCCCGACGCCGAGGAACGACAGCGTCGCCTCGGTGATGATGGCGAGGCCGAGATTGATGGTGGCGATGACGAGCACAGGTCCGGTGACGTTGGGCAGGACGTGACGGACCATAATCACCAGCGGCGACAGGCCGATCACCCTCGCCGCCTGCACGTACTCCTTGTTCTTCTCGACCAGCACCGAGCCGCGCACGGTACGGGCGTACTGGACCCAGAAGGAGAGCCCGATGGCGCCCACGATGACGAACAGGGCAATCTCGTCGTGGCGCTGCACCGAGATCACGGTGCGCACGACACCGTCGATCAGCAAGGCCACCAGAATGGCCGGAAAGGTGAGCTGCACATCGGCGATGCGCATGATCACCGCATCGACGGCACCGCCGAGATAGCCGCTGAGCAGGCCCAGCGTGATGCCGAGGGTCATCGCGACGACCACCGAGGCAATGCCTACGACCAGGGAAAGCCGCGTGCCGTACATGATCGACGAAAGGATGTCCCTGCCCTGATCGTCCGTACCGAGCGGGAAGGTCCAGTCGCCGTCGGACGAGACAAAAACTGGCGGCTTCAGGCCGTCGCTGAGACTCAAAGTTGCCGGATCGAAGGGCGTGTGTGGCGCCAGGATCGGCGACAGGAAGGCAACGACCACGATCAGGATGGTGGCGACAGCGGCCGCCACGGTCAGCGGCGAAGACTTGAAGCTCCACCACACGTCGCTGTCCGTCATGCGATGCAGCCAGCCGGGCGATGCCCCAGGTGGTGCCGATGAGTCAGCCATATCAGTGCCCCGCGGCGCGCGCCGTGCCCTGCGCACGCAGGCGCGGATCGACGGCGAAGTAGAGAAGATCGACGGTGAGGTTGATCAGCACGAACAGCAGGCCGATCAGCATCAGGTAGGCCGCCATCACCGGAATATCGGAGAACTGGACGGACTGGATGAAGAGCTGCCCCACGCCCGGCCACGCAAAGACCGTCTCGGTGACGATGGCGAAGGCGATCAAGGCGCCAAGTTGCAGGCCTGTCACGGTGATCACCGGCACCAGCGTGTTCTTCAGGGCATGGCCGAAGTTCACGGCACGATTGGAGAGGCCTCGGGCACGCGCGAACTTGATGTAGTCGGTACGCATCACCTCCAGCATCTCCGAGCGCACCAGGCGCATCAGCAGGGTGAGCTGGAACAGGCCGAGCGTGATCGACGGCAGGATCAGCGCCTGCAGGCCCTTCACGGTCAGGAAGTTGGTCGTCCACCAGCCGATCTGCACCGTCTCCCCTCGCCCGAACGAGGGCAGCCAATGGAGCCAGACGGCGAAGACCAGGATCAGCAGGATGCCGATCAGGAAGGTGGGTAAGGAGATGCCGATCAGGGATACGGCCTGGAACAGCCGGCTCGACCAGTGATTGGGGTAGAGGCCGGTATAGACGCCCATGGGAACGCCTACGAGCAAAGCGAACATTGCCGCGCAGAAAGAGCTCGACGATCATGCTGCCGACCGGTTCGGAGGTTCGGTAGCTCAGGCCGAACTTGCCTTGCGCGGCGTTGGCAATGAAGCGGACGAACTGCACAGGCGGCGAATCATTGAGGCCGAGCTTCTCGCGCAGCGCCTCGCGTTCCTGGGCCGGCGTGTCCTGGCCGACCATCGCGTTGATCGGATCGCCGACGTAACGAAACAGAGAAAAGGCGACCAGCCCGACCGTCAGCAAGACTGCGATCGATTGCAAAAGTCGTCTCAGAATGAAGGCAAGCATACGTTGTCTTTTTTATCAGGCGCCAACGCCCCTGCGCGTTGGATCACCCCTAGCAGGATTAAGGCCAAAAAAGAAGTAGCGCCGGGGCCTGGCCCCAGCGCTACAGCGTCGATTGAGCGAGATTGCGCTACTCGTGAGAGTAGCGCGCACCCTGCTACTTGATGTTCACGTACCGCAGCGGGAAGCTGTTATCCGCAGGCTGCACGAGGTCGATGTTCTTGCGCGATGCCCAGACCAGCGCCTGCTGGTGCAGCGGGACGTAGGCGAAGTCGTCGACGTAGATCTTCGTCGCTTCACGGATCATGGCGTCGCGCTTGGCCTTGTCGGTCTCCACTTCGACGGCGTTCGAGAGCTCGTCGAACTTCTTGCTGGAGTAGCCGCCGGCATTATAGAGGCCCTTCTTGGCCTTCACGTCCGGCGTCTGAATGATCTGCTCGAAGACGTTGTGCACGTCGTAGGTCGTCGCCGGCGACCAGCCCAGCATGTAGAAGCTGGTGTTGCTCGGCTTGCCGTCCGCCGTGCTGCGCAGGATCTTGGCGAAGTAGAGGTTACGCGTCTGGGCGCGCAGGTTCACCTTCACGCCGATCTTCGCCAGCATCGAGACGACTGCCTGACAGATCTTCTCGTCGTTGACGTAGCGGTCGTTCGGGCAATCCATGCCGACCTCGAAGCCGTTGGGATAACCGGCATCGGCCAGCATCTTCTTGGCTTCCTCGGGCTTCAGCAGCGCCGGACGCTTGTCGAGATCCTTGGTGTAGCCGTTGATGCCCGGCGCGACCATCAGGTTGGTCGGGAACGACTGGCCGCGCATCACGGTGCGCTTGATGGCGTCGACGTCGATCGAGCGGTGAATCGCCTCACGGACCTTCTTGTCCTTGAACGGGTTCTTGCCCTTGACGTTGGACTCCACCAGCTCGTCGCGCTCCTGGTCGAAGCCCAGGAAGACGATGCGGGTTTCCGGCCCTTCGAGGACCTTGATGTTGGCGTCCTTCTTGAGGTTGTCGGTATCGGCCGGCGGCACCTCGTAGGTCATGTCGATATCGCCTGCCTTCAGCGCGGCGATACGGGTCGCAGCGTTCGGCACCGGCGTGAAGATCACCTCGGTGATGTTGTGCTCCGGCTTGTCCCACCACGTCGGGTTGGCGACGAGGATCGTCTTCTCGCCCGCGCGGCGCTCCTTCAGCATGAAGGGCCCGGTGCCCATGGCATTGCGGGTCGCGAAGTTCTCTTCGTTCTTGATCATGTCGGCCGGCTGGACGGCGTTGTTCTTCTCCGCCCAGGCCTTCGACATGATGCTGATCGAGGCCCACTTGTCGGCGAGCAGCGGATCGGGAACGCTCGTCGTCACTTCGACGCGATAGTCGTTGATCTTCTTGATCTCCTTCATCGAGGAGAAGTTGCCGTTGACGTTCGACCCCGGGCCGTTGGCGCGGTTGATCGAGAAGATCACGTCGTCGGCGGTGAACGGCGTGCCGTCGCTGAACTTCACGCCTTCGCGCAGGTCGAAGAACCAGCTCGTCGGGCTGGTCTGCCCCCACTTGGTGGCGAGCGCCGGCTCGAGCTTCAGCTCCTTGTTACGACGCACCAGCGGGTCGTAGATGTTCGCCGTGAAGGTCAGCAGGAAGGTTTCCTGCCGGGCGTAGGGGTCCATCGAGCTGACATCGCCCGAGTTGGCCCACTTGAAGGTCTTGGCATTGGCCATCGGCGCAAACGCCGCGCTCGCGCAGACGAGCGCCGTCAGCGCCACTGTATGTCGCAGATTGAAGTACATCGGAAATTACCCCCTCGATGATCGCCGTCGCTGCCGCAGGGGCAAACCTCCCCGGCCGCCATCCCATGCGTGGACGCATATCTCAGTTACGTTGCACCTGCCGTGAGACGGCGTCAATTGCACAAAAAATTTGCATGTCCAGATAGAGTGAACTTAGGCCTCAGGCGGGCTATCGTGGCTAAATTCACAGTACTAGGGGTACGGCCATGAACGACGTTTCTCGCAGCTTCCGCGGCAATTCCAATGCTTCGCGGGATATCGCACACCATCTGCACCCCTATACCAATTTCAAGAAGCACGAGGCGACGGGTCCGCTGACCATCGTGCGCGGTCGCGGCGTCTACGTGATGGACGACGACGGCAAGGAATACATCGAGGGCATGGCCGGTCTCTGGTCGGCCGCACTCGGCTTCAGCAACGAGCGACTGGCGACTGTCGCCTACGAGCAGATGAAGCAGCTCCCCTTCTATCACGCCTTCAACCAGCGCAGCCATGAGCCCGCGATCAACCTCGCGGAGAAACTCAAGTCGATGGCGCCGGTGCCGATGTCGAAGGTGTTCTTCGCCAACTCCGGCTCCGAGGCCAACGACACCGTCGTGAAGATGGTGTGGTACATGAACAACGCGCTCGGCCGTCCGAAGAAGAAGAAGATCGTCGGCCGCCTCAAGGGCTATCACGGCATCACCGTGGCGTCGGGCAGCCTCACCGGCCTTCCGACCAACCATCGCTCCTTCGACCTTCCGATCCAGGGCATCGTCCACACGAGCTGCCCGCACTTCTACCGCTTCGGCAAGGACGGTGAGACCGAGGAGCAGTTCGCGACGCGCTGCGCCGAGGAACTCGAGCAGCTCATCATCAAGGAAGGCGGCGCCGACGAGGTTGCCGCGATGATCGCCGAGCCGGTGATGGGCGCAGGTGGCGTGATCGTCCCGCCCAAGGGCTACTACGAGAAGATCCAGGCGGTTTGCAAAAAGTACGACATGCTGTTCATCGCCGACGAGGTGATCTGCGGCTTCGGTCGTACCGGCAACGTCTGGGGCAGCCAGACGATGGGCATCAAGCCGGACATCCTGACCTGCGCCAAGGCGCTGTCGGCATCGTTCCTGCCTATCTCGGCCGTGATGATCAACGAGGCGGTCTATCAGGCGCTGATGAGCGAGAGCGACAAGATCGGCACCTGGGGCCACGGCTTCACCTACTCCGGTCATCCCGTTGCCGCCGCCGTCGCGCTGGAGGCTCAGAAGATCTACGACGAGACCGACCTGTTCGGTCACGCCAAGCGTCTCAGCCCGGCCTTCCAGAAGCACGTCCAGTCGTTCGCCAACCATCCGCTGGTCGGCGAGGCGATGAGCGTCGGCATGATGGGAGCGATCGAGATCGTGGCCGACAAGAAGACCAAGGCGTCGTTCGAGATCGGCGCCGTCGGCGCCGCCGGCACCAAGGTCTACAATCACGCCGTCTCGCGCGGCCTGTTCATCCGCAACATGGGCGACCGTGTCGCGATTTGCCCGCCGCTGGTGATCAACGAGACCGAGCTCGCGGACCTGTTCGGCCGCCTCCACGAGGCCTTCGACGCGACCTTGGCCGAACTCAAGTCGGAAGGCCACTTCAAGGGCTGAGATGACCTCCGGCCCAGATAACGCTGGCGCAGTATCCGGCGGAACGCTGCCATCGGGCACGTATCGCCATATTCGCATCGGCGTTGTCTGGGCGCTGGTTCTTTTCGCGATTGCCATCGTGCCGATCGTCATTGCGACGCTCGGCATGGTGGACAACGCGCCCATTCGCCTTCCGCTGCTGTTCGCCGTGTCATTGTGGGCGCTGGGCATTCTGGTCGCCTTGTGGGCCGCGCTGCCGGCCCTGCGCCACTGGAGCACTCTCCCCCGCGAAGTGCGTTCGTTGGCCATCACCCCGCTTCTCTTCATTGGCTTGCCCCAGGCCGTCGCGTTGCTCGTGCTTTGGCTTTGACTGAACCGCCGTTCGGCACGGGCCGCCGCATCCGCAACCGGGCTATCTGGGCCGTCGCTTTGTTCGGCGCCTCGATCGCGCCGGCCATCATCGGGCTCGGCGTCGCGACGGCGACCGAAGACCAGATCAACACCGCCCAGCCGTTGGCCCTCCTGTTTTGGGCCGTGGGCCTGCTCTTCGCGCTGTGGGCCGCCGTTCCGGCCTTGCGCTACTGGGACGGCCTGCCTGCCCAGACACGCTGGCTCGGCACACTTCCCCTTCTCTCGGTTTCCCTGTTCCTGAGCGTGGCTCTGGTCGTGCCATTGCTGATGTGATCTGCGAGCGATTCGCAACTGGAGAGCGCGTCCGCGACTAAATTGTGTCTGCTGTAGAAGCGGCAACACGACTAAAATCAGCCTCGATGGATTACGAGGCATTCTTCACCGACCATCTCGGACGCCTGCGCGACGAAGGACGGTATCGTGTCTTCGCCGAACTGGAGCGGATCGTGGGGGCCTTCCCGCGGGCGCGCCTGCATTGCGAAGGCAAGCCGCCGCGCGACGTCACCGTCTGGTGCAGCAACGACTATCTCGCGATGGGCCAGCACCCGGCCGTCGTCGAGGCCATGCAGGCCGCGATCGGCGCGCAAGGATCGGGCGCCGGCGGCACGCGCAACATCTCCGGCACCAACACGCTGCACGCCGCGCTCGAGCGCGAACTGGCCTCCCTTCACAACAAGCAGGCGGCCCTCGTCTTTACGTCGGGCTATGTCGCCAACGAGACGACCCTGCAGACGCTCGGCGCCATGTTGCCGGGCTGCGAGCTCTACTCCGACGCCTTCAACCACGCCTCGATGATCGCGGGCATCCGCCACTCCGGTGCCGTCCGCAAGATCTTCCGCCACAACGACGTGCGTCACCTCGAGGAGTTGTTGGCCGCAGCCGATCCGGCGACGCCCAAGATCGTGGCGTTCGAATCGGTCTACTCGATGGATGGCGACATCTCGCCGATCAACGAGATCTGCGACGTCGCCCATCGCTACGACGCCCTCACCTATCTCGACGAAGTCCATGCCGTCGGCATGTACGGAGATGGCGGTGGCGGCGTTGCCGAGCGCGACGGCGCTCTCGACAAGGTCGACATCGTGCAGGCCACGCTCGCCAAGGCTTTCGGCGTCGTGGGCGGCTACATCGCCTCGACCGAGGCGACGATCGACTTCGTGCGCTCCTGTGGCTCCGGTTTCATCTTCACGACGTCGCTGCCGCCGGCCATTGCCGCTGCGGCACTTGCCAGCGTGCGCCTCGTGCGCAGCCAGCCGGAATTGCGCGCCCGCCATCAGGAACGCGCCGCGACCCTGAAGCGCCGCCTCGCCGCGGCGGGACTACCGGTGATGCCGTCGGTCACGCACATCGTGCCGCTGTTCGTGGGCGATGCCGCGCTCTGCAAGCAGGCGAGCGACCTGCTGATGGAGCGTCACGCAATCTACGTGCAGCCGATCAACTATCCGACGGTGCCGCGCGGCACCGAGCGGCTGCGCCTCACGCCGACGCCGCTGCACGGCGACGAGGATATGTCTTGCCTGGTCGATGCCCTTCAAGATGTCTGGCAGACGCTGGGCCTCGCCTCGAAGGCCGCGGCGGAGTAGCGACTACTCCACCGTCCGCATCGTCCAGAGACGCGAGCGGACCAGCACGACGCCGATCAGCACCAGCATGGCCCCGGCCGGCAGAAGCATCGCCACCTTCAGGCCCCACATCGAACAGATCGTTCCCGTCAGGAAGGCGCCGATCGGGCCGCCGCCGCTCAATCCCAACTGGAAGAGCGACATCAGCCGGGCGCGATGCGTCGCCGGCGCCACGATCTGCACCACCGTCCGGCTCTGCGTCATGGTGATGCCGGCGCCGATGCCCCACACGAAATTCAGGGCCACGAACACCGGGAAAGGCGGCAACGTTGCCATGGCGAACAGCACCGCCGCGCCGACCATCACCGCAACCCCGATCAACCGGCCGCGCAGGGTGAAGCGCCGCGCCAGCCCGACCAGCGCCATGCTGGCCACGATGGTCGCCGCCCAGAAGGCCAAATTGACATAGGAAAGTTCGAGCGCGCCGCCGTGATAGTTGTCGCGCACGACCAGCGGCAGCACGGCCATGAACGGCCCGACATAGAAGATGCCGACGCCGAAATTCAACAGCAGCACCGGCCAGATCTGGTCCGACTTGGCGGCCGCCGATACGCCCTCCCCGACGCTGCGCCAGAAACCGGCATGTGCGCCCGGCGGATGCGGCGGCGGATCGGGCAGCTTCTTCACGGCAAGGCAGCCCACCAGCACCATGCCCGCGTGCAGCAACAGCAGAGGCACGGCGCCGAAGCGGTCAGCCGAAGAGGCGAAGCCGATGCCCAGGAGTTGTCCGCCGAACTGGAGTGCCGTGGCCAGCGCGACCGCCTTCGGCAAGGCTCCCTTCGGCGCGACCACCGGCAGCAGCGCATCACGAGTCGGGATGGCGAACGCACCGATCGCGCCGGCGGCAATACCGTAAGCGATCAGCAGTGGATAGCTCAGTGCGCCCTCGCCGCCCGACCACAGCAGCGCCGCCAGCGCCAGCGGCGGAGCGGCATAGAGCATGTGATAGAGCAGCAGCAGGCGGCGGGGATTGCCGCGGTCGGCGACCAAGCCCCCCAGCGGCAGAAACAGCAGCGAGGGCGCCATGACGGCCGCCTGTGCGACGCCGACAGCAAAGGCGTCCATGTGCAGCACCACCGCGACCAGCCACGGGAACAGCACCATCTGGATGCCGAGCGGCACAAACCAGGTGCCGAGGCCGGCGAGGTAGACAGGGAAGGCCGAAGACGCGTCTGGGGAAGGCAGTGGGCTCTTGGCTTGATCCAAGGCAAATCCATCTATATCTTGTAGGCACTTAGTGCACGTTGCTCATTCATTAGTCAAAGGCACATATTTTCGTGTCGACCTTCAATCGTAACACCCTGGTCAAGGTTCTGGAGATTCTGGACAGCAGCCACGCCGAGGAGGCGCTGGCGGCCGCCAAGCTTGCTTCGGCCATGGTGCGCGAAGCCGGTCTCACCTGGGACCAGGTGATTGATGCCGCCGTGCTTCCGCGCCCGGCTTCCGCGCCTTCCCTGCCGCCGGCTCCGCAGCCGCGTGCCGTCAGCGCGGGACCGTTCGGCTATCGCCGCGAACGCGACCTCTCGCCCCATGAGCAGTTCTTCATGGTGCTGCTGAGCCCGCGCACGCCAGCCGACATCAAGCGCAAGCTCAGGAACTGGGAAGCACGCGTGCTCGACGGCGAGATCACCCCGCAGGAAAGCCAGGACCTGCAGTTCATGTATCAGAGTTTCGTCGTCGGCTGACCCAATGGCTCTGTCGCTCCTGGCGATCAGAAGTTGAACGAGGTCGAGAGACGGAAGGTCCGCGGCGCCCCCAGGAGTAAGGAGGTCGCGCCGCCTCCGCCGGCCCAATAGGTCGTGTCGAGAACGTTGTCGACGTTGAAGCGGATGGTGATCGGCTTCGCGGTGGGGCTGCGAAGATTGTCGAACGTATAGCGCAGACCAAGGTCGAAGCGCGTCCAGTCCGGCAGCATGCGGCGCGGATAGGTCGTGTCGATGTACTGGGCGCCGGTGTAGATGGCACGGCCGGTCAAGGTCAGCCCGGGCACGAAGGGAATGTCCACTTCGGTGCCGAGATTGAGTTGCACCCCCGGCGTCAAAGGCGCGATCCAGCCATCGGTGAGACCGCCCTGGGTCTTCGTGAGAACGGCACTCAGGAACATCGCACCACCGACGATGCGAACGCCCTCCGTTGCCTCGCCGAAGAAGTTGAACTCCAGCCCCTGGTTGCGCTGCTCGCCCGCCAGGACCTGCGAGTTGGTGGCAACGTCCGTGATGACACTCGGCTGGTTGATCTGGAAGACGCTCGCGGTCGTGGTCAGCTTGCCCCAGTCGACCTTCACGCCGGCCTCGAACTGCGTCGACTTGTAGGGCGGGAAGATCGTACCGGCATTGGTGAAATTGGCCGGCACCACGATGCCCTGCTGCAAGCCCTGGATGAAGTTGCCGTAGATCGAGACGTTCTCCCAGGGCTTGAAGACCAGAGCGACGGCCGGCGTCAGTGCACTCTGGTCGTAGCTGTTGACCACCGCCCCCGAGGCCGCGACGAAGTTCGTGGCTTGCACCCGTTGCAGGCGCGCGCCGACGGTGAGTTGGATGCGCTTCTCGGCGGCGGTCAGCGTATCGGCGATGGCGAAGCTGCTCTGCTCCAGCGACGACACCTTGTTGGATTGAGGCTGCGCGAGATTGGGCCGCGCGATGACGGTGGGATTGTAGATGTTTGAGGCGAAAGGCGTGCCGTTCACGACACCGAGCCCGTCCTCGCGCCGGAAGCCCGTCGCCGACAGCGCGAACTCGTGCCCGATCGGGCCAGTCTCGGCCCTTCCCCGCAGGCCCACCTCGCCGGTGAGATACTGCGTGTAGACACTCTGATTGTAGGGCGAGGACGTGACGTTGCCGTTGAAGTTGGTGACCGTGAGCCGAGCGCCGCCGGAAAGTGCCGCGCGCCGGTTGTCGTGCGCCCCGAAGGCGGCGTACGCCGTGATGCGCTCGGTGAGGTCGAATTCGCCCCTTACGACACCGAACAGATCCTTGCGTTCGCTGAAGTTCCAGGGCTCGCCTGGATTCGAGCTGGCCTTGGGCGCCCAGGGAAGTGGAATGCCCGGCGACAGGCCGAGATATGGCAGGGCGCCGCTGATGTACTGGTACTGATAGCCAAGATCGGCCGACAGCCGCACCCGGTCGCCGCGATAGTCGAGGCCGAACAATGCCAGCGCCCGCGTATCGGCCATCCACTCCACCGGCGTCTGGCCGCCGCGATAGACGCCGTTGAAACGCACACCGAACTGCTTGTCCGCACCGAAGCGGCGCCCGATGTCGGCATGGCCGCTGAACTGCGTGTTCGAGGTATAGGCGGCCGTCACCTGGGTAAGGTCATGGTCGGGCGCGCGCTTGGGAACGATATTGACCGTACCGCCAATCGCGGTCGCCGGCGGCATGCCGTTGACCATCGCGCTCGGTCCCTTCAGGACCTCGATGCGCTCCGCCAATTCCGCCATGACCGAGAAGGTCGGCAACATGCCGTAGAGACCGCCATAGGAGAACGTGTCGGCCGGAACGGTGAAGCCGCGAATGTAGATCGTATCGTCGGCGGCCGTGCCGTCGGCATAGGTCGTGCGCACCGAAGGATCGTCGATCAGCACGTCGCGAACGGTCTGGGCCTGTTGGTCCTGCGCCTTCTTCGCCGTGTAGTTGGTCTGGTTGAAGGGCGTGTCCATGACATCGCGATTGCCGAGCAAACCAAGTTGGCCACCGGTCGCGACCTGGCCACCCGCATAGGGTGCCGGGATATTGTCGATCATCGCCTGCGCCGGGACGTGGGCGCCCTGCACCTGTACGGGATCGATCTGAAGGACACCCGATCCTGCTCCCGGCACACCCGAGACCGTTACCGCATTTGCCGACGTGAAATGGAAGGTGAGGCCCGTGCCGGCGAGAAGCTGCCGCAACGCCTGCTCCGACGTCATGGCGCCATTGATGCCGCTGCTGGTCTTACCCGTGACCGACGCCGTATCGACCGCGATCTGCGTACCGGACTGCCGGCCGAATGCCGTCAAGGCCTGCGCGAGGGGCTGTGCTGCAATATCGAAGTTCGACGTCCGATCAGCCTGCGCCCATGCCGTCGTCCCGTTCAGTATTGCCAGCACGATCGCGGCAACGAGAAAGCCTTTGAACACGAAACAGTCCCCCGGATAGTCCGTGCCGGCGGGTCACGGTAGTCGCTCAAAGGACGGCCAAGGGCAGTTGGATTTAAGGGACGGTCCGCAAATTTTTACTGCGGCGATACGATCAGTAGATAGGGCGTGATCTCGACGACAGACGCCTGCTGCGTCCGTGCCACCGCCTGCAAGGCCTCGACCGGATGACGCAGATCGAAGACGCCGGTGATGCGGCGGTCGCCCAGCGAGCGATCGCGCAGCACGATCATACCGGAATGATGCCGGTCCAGTTCCGCAACGACCTCGCCCAGTGTCGCGCCATCGACGATCAGGCGGCGCTCGCGCCACGATGCGACGTCTTCGGGCGCGATCTCTGACTTCGCAATCTGTTTGCCCTCCCCGCTCACTCTGAGCCGCTCACCGCGCGTCAGCGTCGCCGCCAGTCGCGTACCGCGATCGACCCGGACCTCGACGGTTCCGGACTGTACGCCGACCGTCACACTGTCGCCGTATGACCGAACGTCGAAAGCCGTTCCCGTGACGGTGACGCTTACGTCGCCGGCCGTGACGACGAAGGGCCGGTCTTTGGCCGGCACGACCTCAAAGAAGGCTTGTCCGGCAAGCAGTACGATCTCCCGCCGCCCCGCCTCGTATCGGACGGCAACGGCGCTCTCGGCGTCGAGATGAACACTCGTGCCGTCTTCCAGAGTGAGCGTGCGCAGCTCGGCGACGCTCGTCATATGGTCGGCCTGGAGGCGAAGCTGGACCACGGGAAAGAGGTAGAATGCCAGGCAGGCGACAAGAGCGAACCCGGCAAGCCCCATGGCACGACGCACGCGCCCGGCGCGCCGAACTGGAATCGTGGGAAGCTCGACAGGACCAATCGAAGGAAGGGCAGCCGATACACGCCAGACCCGCTCGACGCTGCGATAGGCGCGCCGATGCGATTCGCTGGCGGACAACCAGGCCTCGAGGCCGGCGCGCACGACCGCATCGCCCGGCGACGCCTGCAGGCGCAGCAGCCAGTCCGCGGCCTCGTCGCGTAGTGAGTCTCCGTTGTCCGCTGCTGGGTCCACCGATCTCTCTTTTGCCTCGTACGAACAGACTGGCGTCGCCATCGACTTTTAAGGGCCGCTCGAAAAAATCAATGCTCGGAACGATCGAGCCGCTTGGCGGCGTGAACGATGGCTTCCTTCACGAGCTGATGGGCGCGCACGACGGAAACCCCGAGATGGTTGGCAATCTGCTGCAGGGTCTGCCCTTCCAGTCGATACATCCGGAAGGCGGTTTGCGTGCGCTCCGGCAACTCGACCAGCGCCTCCTGGAGCAGGCGCAGCTCGTCCCGAAACAACAGCACATGCTCGGCCGAGGGGGCGTCGTGAGGTACCGCCTCCAGCGTATCGGAGACGGCCCCATCAGGCCGATCCGTCGAGGAGCGGCGCGCCCAATCGAGCGCCAGATTGCGCACGATGCGATACAGATAACCAACGGGGTGGCTGATTTCCTGGCTGACCGTGCCGAGGCGGAGATAGGCCTCCTGAACGACGTCCTCGGCCCCTGCCCGGTCCCGAACGATGCCGTTGGCGTAATTCACCAGGGCTCTACGATGCTCCAGGTAAAGCGCAAGCATCTGGTCCGCCGGGGCCACGCCGTCCGTCCACTCCTAATATGCGAATGATTCGCAACTGCGTTATAGGCGGACATTTTTCCGGCAGCAAGCAGACTCACTATCGACAGCTCTCAGGCCGCCAGGAGGATGCTCTGCTCGCGCTCCAGGACCCGCTTCACGGCCGGACGCGCCAGCATGCGGTCCTTCCAGGCGGTGTAGTTCTTCAGCTCGCCAACGGGCAGGCCGATGCGCTTGCCCCAGCCGTAGAAGACCAGCGCGTAGCCGTCGACGACCGAGAACTCGTCGCCCAGGAACCAGGTCTTGCCGGCCAGCAGCCCGTCGATCTCCTTGAGGTTGGCGTGGAAGTTCTCCCGCCCCACTGCCTTCAGGTGATCGAACACGGCCGTATCGGTGGCGAAGCGCTCGGGCCGGCCGATATGGGTGAAGTTCGGATGCACGCCGTTGGAGAACCAGGCCATCATCGAGATCGCCCGCGCCCGCTGAACGGGATCCTTGGGCATGAGCTGCGGCGCGTACTTGGCTGCCACATAGTCGAGGATCGCCGTGTTCTCGACGATCGTGCCCTCGTCCACCACCAGCGCCGGCACGCGGCCGCGCGGGTTCACCTTGAGATACTCCGGCGTCCGCTGCTCGCTCTTGGCGAAGCTCAAGGCCTGCGATTCGTAGGCGGCACCACTCTCTTCGAGGCCAATGTGCGACGCCGTCGAGCAGGCGCCCGGTGCGTAATAGAGCTTGAGCATGACGGTCTCCCGAAGGCTTAGAGCGGCTTGGTGCTGCCGTTGGGCCGGACGCGATGCAGGAACTCGCGGCCGATCTTCACGCGCTTCTCGCCGTTGTATTCGACGATGTCGGCGGTCGCGTAGGTCTCGGTCCAGTTGGACGGCAGGAACGAGCCCGTGCCCACCACGTCGATGGGCGCCTTGGCTTCGGCCATGACGCGGCACTTGGCCGGCCCGAAGCCCGAAGAGGCAACGATCTTCACGGCATTGAAGCCTGCACGATCCAGTTCGGCGCGCAGATGGAAAATCGCGGCGGCGGAAACACCCGTACCGACGAGGTAGCGCAACTCCTCTTCGCTCCTGTAGCCGCGAATCGATTCGGGCGAGAAGCGCTCCAGCACGGCATAGGACGAAGCCGGATCGAGGCCCTCGACATAACGGCCACCCGTCGTGTCGAGCCGGAAGGAGAGCATTCCCTTGGCGGCAAGCTCTGGGAAACGACGGCAGACCTCGAGCGAGTCCGAGACTTCGTGCGCGAAGTAGTCGACCAGCACGGTCATGGGCTCGCCGGGGAACGTCTCGGCAAACATTTCCGCAGCCCGCAAGGTCGAGCCGGCATAGCCGATCAAGGCATGCGGCATGGTGCCGAGCCCCTGCTCGCGGCCGAAGAAGTGCGCCGTGGCGTGCGTGGCGTTGCCGATGAAGCCGACGGCACCCACCTTGCGCTTGGCACGGGCGGAGCCGACGGACGCGGCATAGGCCATCATCTCCGCCATCTCGCGCCCCGCGCAATGGCGTGCATCCATGGCAAGGAAGGCCGCCTTCGGCAGATCGGCGCACATGGTCCAGGCGTTGTAGGCCGCGACGCAGGACGGACCCAGCTTCTGCAGGAAGATCGTCTCCAGATCGACGAGATGAAAGAAGGAGCCGGTGATGTACATCATCGGCTCGCCGGCGCCGACCCACTTGCCTTCGCCGTAGCGCAGGTCGAGTTCGACCTTGGTGTTGCGCTGCCGACCGGTCTCCTCCAGCCACTCCAGCGCCAGCCGCGGCGCGAAGACCACCGGCCGCCGCATAAAGATGGCGTAGGTTACACGGACGTCGCCAAAGCGGCCGATCACTTGTTTCGTGCGATTGAAATAGTGATCGGTATAGCGCTCGATCTCGCCGTTGCTCGGCTGCGTCGTCATCGACTTCCCCCGGCTCGCCTACGCTGCCTTCTTATTGTTCAGACGGCTGGACGCGCCTTCGTCACCGACAGACGCTCGGCCTTGAGCTGCTCTGCCAGCAGGAACGCAAGTTCCAGCGCCTGGCTGGCGTTGAGCCGCGGGTCGCATTGCGTCTCGTAGCGCTCGTTCAGGTTATCGACCGTGATGTCGGTCGAGCCGCCGATGCACTCCGTCACTTCCTGGCCGGTCATCTCGAAATGCACGCCACCGGGATGTGTTCCCTCAGCACGGTGCACCGCGAAGAAGGCTTTCACCTCGTTCAGGATGGCATCGAAGTGGCGGGTCTTCTTGCCGTTCGATGCCGTGACCGTGTTGCCATGCATCGGATCGCACGACCACACCACCGAGCGACCTTCGCGCTTCAACGTGCGCACCAAGGCCGGCAGCTTGTCACCCACCTTGTCGGCGCCCATGCGCGCGATGATGACGATGCGGCCCGCCTCGTTGCTCGGGTTCAATGTATCGATCAGACGCAGCAGGTCGTCGGTCGGCATCGTCGGGCCGGCCTTGAAGCCGATCGGGTTGCGAACGCCGCGCATGAACTCGACGTGCGCGCCGTCGGGCTGACGCGTGCGATCGCCGATCCACAGCATATGAGCCGAGCAGTCGTACCAGTCGCCCGAGGTCGAATCGACGCGGGTCAGCGCCTCTTCGTACTGCAGCAGCAGCGCCTCGTGGCTGGTGAAGAAATCAGTCTCGGCGATCTGCGGCGTCGTCGCGGAGGTAAGGCCGCACGCCGCCATGAAGTTCAAAGTCTCGTCGAGACGGGCCGCGAGATCGTGATAGCGCTCCGACGATGGCGAGTTGCGCACGAAGTCGAGGTTCCAGCGGTTGACCTCGTGCAGGTCGGCATAGCCGCCCTGGGCGAAGGCACGCAGCAGATTCAGGGTCGCGGCCGACTGGTTGTAGGCCTGCACCATGCGTTCCGGATCGGGCAGGCGCGCGCCGGCGGTGAACTCGAAGCCGTTGACGTTGTCGCCACGATAGGACGGCAGCTCGACGTCGCCGATCTTCTCGACATTGGACGAGCGCGGCTTGGCGAACTGGCCGGCCATGCGACCAACCTTCACCACAGGGACGCCGGCGCCATAGGTCAGCACGACGGCCATCTGCAGCAGCACACGGAACGTGTCGCGGATGTTGTTGGCGGTGAAGTCGGCAAAGCTCTCGGCGCAGTCGCCGCCCTGCAGGAGGAAGGCCTCGCCGTTGGCGACCTTGGCCAGGGCGCCCTTGAGCTTGCGCGCCTCGCCGGCAAAGACCAGCGGCGGATAGCGGCGCAGACGCGCTTCGGCGTTCGCCAGTACGGCGGCGTCGGGATAGACCGGCATCTGCAAGGCCGGCCGGCTGCGCCAGCTGGTCAGTGACCAGTCGGCCGAGCTCGAACTGCGGGACTGCGCTTTCGCGGCCACCTTGGATGGGCCCTGAATCGCGGTCATCGACTCCTCCTGAACCCGGCGACCAGGAACAAAGGGGCCGCTTCGGGGGTGGTGAACCTATACGCGCTGTGGATAAAAGACCAGCCGGGCCGAAAGGCCCTAAAATCACTCTGCGGCTGCCCTTTTGGGGGTCGAATCGGCCCGAGCCGTCCGCATGGTGACGAACTCCTCGCCGGCCGTGGGATGGATACCCACTGTGGCGTCGAACTGGGCCTTGGTGGCGCCCGCCTTCACGGCCACGGCCAGCCCCTGGATCAGCTCGGCTGCATCGTCGCCGACCATGTGGACTCCCACGACCTTGTCGGTCGCGGCCTCGACGATCAGCTTCATGAAGGTCCGCTGGTGCCGGCCGGAGATCGTGTACTTCATCGGCCGGAACGCAGCCGTAAAGACGCGCAGCTCGCCCAGTTGCAGCCTGGCCTGCTCCTCGGTCAGGCCGACGCTGGCCAGCTCCGGCTGGCAGAAGACGGCCGACGGCACGTCGCGATGGTCGGCCTTGCGCGGCTTCTTGCCGAACTCGGTGTCGGCGAAGCAGTGGCCTTCCATGATGGCCACAGGCGTCAGGTTGATGCGGTCAGTGACATCGCCCACCGCCCAGATGTTTTCCGCCGTCGTCTTCGACCACTCGTCGACCGCGATGGCGCCCGCCTTGTCGAGCTGGACGCCCGCCTTCTCGAGCCCAATGCCCGACGTGTTGGGCGCGCGGCCGGTCGCGTACAGCACGCAGTCGGTTTCGAACATGCCGCCATGCGGCGTGTGGATCTCGAAGGGGCCGCTCTTGCCATCCGCGCCCTTCGCCACGATGCGGCCGATCTCCATTTCGGTACGGAGCCGGATACCGCTGTTGCCCAGTGCCTCATGGACGAAGGTGCGGCACTCCTCGTCGAAGCCGCGCAGCACGCGATCGCGCCGCAGCACCAGATCGACCTTGGCGCCCAGCCCGTTGAAGATGCCCGCGAACTCTACGGCGATGTAGCCGGCGCCGACGATGGTGATGCGCTTGGGGAATTCCTTGAGGTGAAATGCCTCGTTCGAGGTGATGGCGTGTTCTCGGCCCGGAATCGGCGGGATCACGGGATGGCCGCCCGTCGCAATCAGGATCTTGTCGGCGGTGATCGTCTCCTCGCCGACCTGGATCGTGTGGCGATCCATCAGGCGGCCGCGGCCCATGTGGAGCTTCACGCCCGCGCCGTCGAGCAGCCGCAGGTAGACCGCATTCAGCCGATCCACTTCCTTGTTCACGTTGTCACGCAAGGTCGGCCAGGAATGGGTGGGCGCCGGAACGGTCCAGCCGAAAGCCTCGGCGTCCTCGAATTCGTGCGCAAACTTCGAGCCGTAGACCAGGAGCTTCTTCGGCACGCAGCCGCGGATCACGCAGGTACCGCCGACCCGATAATCCTCGCAGATGCCGACGCGAGCGCCGTGGCCCGCCGCAATGCGCGAGGCGCGGACGCCGCCTGAACCAGCACCGATGACAAATAGATCGTAGTCGTAGGCCATGGGATATCCCCAGAGGAGAACAAAACCTCAACGCGGCCATAATTCGGTCGCGGCCCGGACTATATCGGGGCTCAGAAGGCGCGGTAAGGAGACTCAGGATTGCATAGGTAGTCTTCGATACAACCTTAAGGATAGGATATGCCCCGACTCGTCCTTTTCGCCACCGCCCTGCTCATACTGGCCGCACCCGCCCTCGCCCAGCAGCCGCGCAATAGCACTGGCGGCGTCATGCGCTACGACACCAACAAGGATGGTGCGGTCGATCGCGACGAATGGAATGCAGGCCAGGAGGCGCGCTTTAAGCGTCTGGACGCCAACGGCGACGGCAAGTTGAGTCAGGACGAGCTCTTTGCCCGCACCCCGGCCGCCGGCAACAGTGTCCTGCCAAGCGACCGCCAGGCCGGCCGGCAGTCGAGTTACTTCCAGCGCCTCGACATGGACAAAGACGGTTTCGTGACGCTTACCGAGTTCATGGCCCAGGGCGAGCGCAACTTCGTCCGCTGCGATCTCGACAAGAACGGCCGCATCGACACCGCCGAGTGCCGCCAGGCGCTACAGCGCAAGTAGGTCCCTCCGCTCCCGGATCGGGAAGCGGAGGGATTTCTGGATCAGGTGCTTTCGGCGTGCATGACGTCGCCGAACAGATGCCAGGTATCGCCCTGGAAGCGCTGAAGCTGGACCGCCTGGATTGGATAGAAATCCGTCGGACTGGTGCTGACGGTGATGCCCGGCAGCGCCAGCGGCAGCTTGAGCTTTTGGTGGTTGGCCGCCTGGCGCATGAGATTCTCGCGCGTCAGGTTGTCACCGCACTTCTTCAGCGTCTCGTGCATCAGGAACGAGACGGCATAGGCAAAGACGTTCGACGCATCGGTCACGTTGCCCTGCGGATTGGACTTGGCCATCCAGGCCCGCCACGCCTTCATGTCGGCATTGTCGTCCCACTGCTTGTCGGTGGGGTCCATCAGGTAGGCCGCGGTGAGGATGCCCTGGCTGTTCTCGAAGCCTGCCGGCTTCATGGTCGAAGCGACCGAGGCCGACACGTTGTTGAGATACTGCGCCGGCTTCCAGCCGATATCGGCCACCTTGCGGATCGCCTGCGCCGCGAACTTCGGCGTCGCGATGTTGAAGAAGACGTTGGCGCCGGAGTCCTTGAGCTGGATCACCTGACTGTCGACCGTCGGGTCCGTCACCTCGTAGGTGACGTGCTTGACGACCTTGTTGGCATCCTTGCCCAAACCTTCCCTGAAGCCTTCCCAGTAGTCCTTGCCGTAATCGTCGTTCTGCATCAGCACGCCGATCTTCGGATCCTTGACGTTGGCCAGGATGTGCTTGGCATAGATCACGCCCTCGGTGTGGTAGTCGGGCTGGAAGCCCATCGTCCACGGGAACTCCTTGGGCTTGCCCCACTTCGACGCGCCGGTGGCGACGAACAGCATCGGCACCTTCTTCTGGTTCATGTATTTGTGAATCGCCGTATTGGTCGGCGTGCCAAGCGTATTGAAGGTGCAGAGAACCTTCTCCTGCTCGACCAGCTCGCGGATCATCTCGACGGTCTTGGCTGGATTGTAGCCGTCGTCGCGAGTGATGAACTTGACCATGCGGCCGTTGATGCCACCGGCTTCGTTCACGCTCTTCCAATAGGCCTCGATCGTCTTGCCGATCACGCCATAGGCCGAGGCCGGCCCGCTATAGGGATTGGTGTGACCGATCTTGATCTCCTTGTCGGTCGCTCCGTCGTCGTATTTCTTCTGGGCAAACGCTACGCCTGACGCGGACAAAACGGCGGCAGTGGACACCCCGCCGAGGAAAGTACGCCTGCTGGTCTTCAACGTTGCCTCCTTGGTTAAACGCGCTTCAACTCCCCGATCTGTGTTTTGTGCAGAACAGGGTTGCGCGAAACCCGAGGCTTGAAAAGTAAAAAACTCGCCAGGCGGCTACGACCATTCGTGATGGTGCAGCGCAAAAGGAAAGAAAAAGGCCGCCAACTGGCGCTGGCGGCCCTTAACTCGCGCTGGATATCAGCTTTCAGGCACTCTCGGCGTGCAGCACGTCGCCGAACAGATCCCAGCTCTCCCCCTTGAAACGAGCGAGCCGCATGGACTGGACGGGATAGAAATCCGTGGCGCTGGTGTTGACGGTGATCCCTGGCAGCAGCAGCGGTACACGCAGATTCCGATGATTGGCGGCCTGGCGCATCAGATTCTCGCGCGTGAGCTCGTCGCCACACTTCTTCAGTGTCTCGTGCATCAGCGACGTGACCGCATAGGCAAAGACGTAGTTGGCGTCGGCTTGCACAGCGCCCGGCATCCACCTGCTCATCCAGGCACGCCACATCTTCAACTCGGGATCGTCAGCCCACTGCGGATCGGTCGGGTCTTTGAGATACTGCGCGGTGATGGTGCCCTGCCCGTTCTCCAGCCCGGCAGGCTTCATCACGGTTCCGACCGACGCCGAGACGATGTTGAGGTAATGCGCGGGCTTCCAGCCGAGGTCGGCCGCCTTGCGGATCGCCTGCGCCGCCGCCTTGGGCGTCGTGATGTTGAAGAAGACATTGGCGCCAGAGGCGGCAAGCTGGATCACCTGGCTATCGACCGTAGGATCGGCGACTTCGTAGGTCACGCGCTTCACGACCTTGCCCACCGCATCGGCGCCGAGGCCCTGCTTGAAGCCCTCCCAGTAGTCCTTTCCGTAGTCGTCGTTCTGCATCAGGACGGCGATGCGCGGTTCCTTGACGTTGGCCAGGATGTGGCGTGCGTAGATCGCCCCCTCGGTGTGGTAGTCGGGCTGGAAGCCCATCGTCCACGGGAACTCTTTAGGTTTGCCCCACTTCGACGCAGCCGAGGCGACGTAAAGCTGCGGCACCTTCTTTTGATTGAGATATTTGTGGATCGCCGTATTGCTGGGCGTTCCGAGCGTGTCGAACAGGCAAAGCACCTTTTCCTGTTCGACGAGCTGGCGTACCAGTTCCACGGTCTTCGCGGGCGAATAGCCATCGTCGAGAGAGATGAAACGGACCTTGCGGCCGTTGATGCCTCCCGCGTCGTTCACGCTCTTCCAGTAAGCGTCGATGCACTTGCCGATGATGCCGAGGGAAGACGCAGGGCCGCTGTAGGGACCGGTGTGACCGATCTTGATTTCGGTATCGCTGGCGCCGTCATCATATTTCTTCTGGCCGGCCGCTCCCGAAGCAAGGAGCAACACCGCGGCCGATACGCCGCCTACCAAACCACGCCTGCGCATACGCTTGTTCCCCGTCGTCAAAAGCCGGGCGCGTGCTTGCCTGCGGAATAGGGCAAAAAAGAGAAGGCCGCCTTTCGGCGGCCTTCCCGGTATTGATCTTGGCTGGTTTCAGGAACCTTCGGCCGACATGACGTCGCCGAACAGATCCCAGCTCTCGCCCTTGAAGCGGGCAAGCTGCACCGACTGGATCGGGTAGAAATCCGTCGGGCTGGTGTTGATGGTGATGCCGGGCAGCAGCAGCGGCAGCTTGTACTTCTGGAAGTTGGCTGCCTGGCGCATGACGTTTTCACGCGTCAGCTCGTCGCCACACTTCTTCAGCGTCTCGTGCATCAACGAAGCGACGGCATACCCGAACACATGGTTGGCGTCGGCCTTGTTGGAGCCGGGCATCCACTTGTCCATCCAGGCCACCCAGGCCTTGAAGTCGTCGGTGTTCTCCCACTGCTTGTCGGTGGGGTCCTTGAGGTACTGCGCCGTGATGATGCCCTGGCTGTTTTCCAGTCCGGCCGGCTTCATCACCGAGCCGACCGATGCCGACACGTTGTTGAGGTACTGCACCGGCTTCCAGCCGATATCGGCCGCCTTGCGGATCGCCTGGGCAGCAGCCTTCGGCGTCGCGATGTTGAAGAAGACGTTGGCGCCCGAGTCCTTCAGCTGGATCACCTGGCTGTCGACCGTCGGGTCCGTCACTTCGAAGGTGACGTGCTTGACGACCTTGCCGGCCTCCTTGCCAAGGCCTTCCTTGAAGCCTTCCCAGTAGTCCTTGCCGTAATCGTCGTTCTGCATCAGCACGCCGATCTTCGCATCCTTCACATTCGCCAGAATGTGCTTGGCGTAGACCACGCCCTCAGTGTGGTAGTCGGGCTGGAAGCCCATCGTCCACGGGTACTCCTTGGGCTTGCCCCACTTCGAAGCACCGGTCGCTACATAGAGCTGCGGCACCTTCTTCTGGTTCATGTACCTGTGAATGGCGGTGTTGTTCGCCGTGCCCAGCGTATTGAAGAGGCACAACACCTTCTCTTGCTCGACGAGCTGGCGAGTGAGCTCGACGATCTTCGCTGGATTGTAACCGTCGTCGAGCGTGATGAACTTGATCTTGCGGCCCTTGACGCCGCCGGCCTCGTTCACGCTCTTCCAATAGGCTTCGAGAGTCTTGCCGATCTGTCCATAGGACGAAGCCGGTCCGCTGTACGGGCCGGTGTGGCCGATCTTGATTTCCGCGTCGGTCGCGCCATCGGAATACTTCTTCTGGGCGAATGCGGCAGTCGAGCCAGAGAACAACGCCAGCGCGGACGCACCACCCACAAAACCACGTCTACTCGTCTTCACGTTTATAGCCTCCCTTTTATTCATAGGCTGGGAACGATGTTCGCTCGAAATATTGGCGAATTAAAGAGGCTTCGATGGCATGCGACGCCGCGTCTGGTGGGAAGGGAGTCTGCCTCACTTGCCCGCGATTCACGCAGGTCGCCCTTCTCCACTCGCATAGCGAGTGGAGAAGGCTAAGCTTGTTTCTCCCTAGCGGGCGCCCCTGATCTTGCGCCATGCCATGAAGAGACCACCGGCAATTCCCATCGGCATCAGGTAGATAATGGCGATCAAGAGGACGCCGAACACGGTGTAGGCCGAGAGGTCAAACGGCAGGCCGAGATCGTTCTTCACGAACTGCGACAATGCCTGAGCGGAGTTGTCGACCAGCACGTAGAAGATGCCGCCGATCACCGAACCAGTCAGCGAACCGATACCGCCCACCACCAGACCGATCAGGAACTTGATCGACAGGAAGATGTTGAAGCTGTCGGGTGCCACGAAGGCGATGGCCGAGGCCGAGAGCGCACCGGCGATGCCCGTGTAGGCGGCGCTGATGCCGAAGGTGACCGTCTTGTAGAGGGCGGTATCGATGCCCATCGTGTCAGCTGCCATGTACTGGTCGCGGATCGCCATCATGGCGCGGCCGCTGCGGCTGTTCAGCATGTTGGCCGCCGCCCAGAAGAGGATGACCATCACGACCAGGCAGAAGTAGTAGAGCCACTGGTCTTCCGTCAGCGGCAGGCCGAACGGCACCTCGGGCTTCATCAGCACGATGCCCTGCACGCCGCCGGTCAGGCCTTCGAGCCATTTGTATTTCAGGATCTGCGGGACCGCCAAAGCGAGCGCAAAGGTTGCGAGCGCAAGGTAGTGGCCCTCGAGCTTCAACGCCGGCAGGCCGAACAGGTAGCCCACGATGAAGCAGACGATCGCGGCCGCCGGGATCGTGGCCCAATAGGGCACATTCAATTGATCCATCAACACGGCGGCGGTGTAGGCACCCACCGCGTAGAACGCGCCGTGGCCCAGCGAGAACTGGCCGTTGAACCCGGTCAGCAGGTTCAGCCCCAGCACCGCGATCGAGGCGATGATCATGGTGCTGACCAGGAACAGCCGATAGTCCGAGATCGCATCTGGAAAGATCGGCTTCAGAAGCGGCACCACGAACGCCAAGACGACGATGCCGAGGACCCACTTTTTCGACGTGCTGGCCATGTCTCAGACTCTCTTCACGACGACGCGGCCGAACAGGCCGGCGGGTCTCACAGTCAACACGAAGATCACGATGATCAGGGCCACGGTGAGCTTTTCGCCGTTGCCGATGATGTAGATGCCGGTCGCCTTCTCGATCTGGTTACCGGCGTAGGCCACCATGTTTTCGAGCACGCCGACGATGAAGCCGCCCGCGACGGCGCCCGCCGGGTTCGAGATGCCGCCGACCAGGGCGCTGGCGAAGGCATAGAGCAGGATGCCGGCCATCATGTTGGGATCGAGGTAGACGATATGCGCCACCATGATGCCTGCGACCGCTCCGATCGAGGACGCAAGGCCCCACCCCAGCGCCAGCATCCAGTCGACGCGCACGCCGACCAGCCGCGCCATCTGCGGGTTCTGCGCTGCCGCCCGCATCGCCAATCCGAGCGGCGTGTAGCGGAAGAAGACGAACAGGAGCCCCAGCACGATCAGCGTGACCAGCACGACACCCAACTGGTGCGGCCCGATCACGCCGGCGATGCCGAAGCTCGACTTCGGAAACGGCGAGGGATACTCCTTGATCAGGTAGCTCCAGATGGCGCCAGCGACTGAATTGAAGATCGCCAGCAGGCCAATGAACACCACGATGATCGAAAGCACCGGCGCACTATGCAGCGGTCTTAGGATCAACCGTTCGATCACCACCCCCATGACGAAGGAGAGCGCCACGGCCAGGATGAAAGCCGCCCAGAAGCTCAAGCCCCAGGTCATGAGCTGCCAGCTCAGGTAGGTCGAGAACATCGCCATCTCGCCCTGGGCGAAATTGATGTGGTCCGTCGACACGTAGATCATCACCAGCGCCAGGGCGACGCAGGCATAGATGGCGCCGTTGGCCAGGCCCGAGGCGATCTGCTGGAGGAACTGTTCCATTGTTTGCGCCTCAGTAGCCGAGATAGGACTTACGGACGTTCTCGTCGTTCTTCACGACGTCGGACGGACCGGACATCACGACCTTGCCGGTCTCGAGAACGTAGGCGTGGGTGGCGAGGTCGAGCGCCAGGGCGGCATTCTGCTCGACCAGCAGGATGCTCACCTTCTCCTCCTCGTTGATGCGCCGCAGGATGCGGAAGATTTCCTGCACGATCAGCGGCGCCAGGCCGAATGACGGTTCGTCGAGCAGCATCAGCCGGGGCTTCAGCATCAGCGCGCGGGCAATCGCCAGCATCTGCTGCTCACCACCCGACAGCGTGCCGGCCTGTTGCTGGATGCGCTCCTTGAGGCGAGGAAAGTAGGCAAAGACACGATCGAGCTCGTCCTTGACCCCCTGCTTGTCGCGCCGCGTATAGGCAGCGATTCGCAAATTCTCGTCGACCGTGAGCGTTGTGAAGGTGCCGCGGCCCTCGGGCACATGGGCGATCCGCTGACGCACGATTTCCTCGGTCGCCATGCCGCGGATGTTCTTGCCATCGAAGCGGATTGTGCCGTCGGTGCGCACCATGTTGCAGATGGCGCGGAGGGTCGTCGTCTTGCCGGCACCGTTCGCGCCCAGCAGGGTGGTGATGCCGCCCGTCGGGATATCGAACCCGACATCGTAGAGAGACTGGGTCTGGCCGTAGAAGGCCTTCAGCCCACTGACTTCAAGCAGTGCCGCCATTTACGCAGTCCCCAGATAGGCGCGGATCACTTCGGGATCGCGCTGCACTTCCGCCGGCGTGCCGTCGGCGATCTTCTTGCCGAAGTCGATGGCGACCACCTTGTCGGACACCGACATGACGAGGCTCATGTGATGCTCGACCAACAGCACGGTGACATGCTGGGTTTCGCGCACCCGCTTGATCTGCCCCTTCAACACCTCGATCTCGTCGTGGTTCAGGCCGGCCGCCGGCTCGTCCAGCAGCAGCAGCTTGGGGCTGGAGGCCAGCGCGCGCGCCAGCTCGACACGCTTGCGGATGGGGAATGGCAACGGCCCGGCCATCGCTGTCGTGAACGGCAGCAGGTCCATGAATTCGATCAACTCCATGGCCCGCTTGGTAATCCGCTCCTCCTCGCCCTTGACCTTGGGCAGGCGCAGCGCGTTCTCGAAGAAGGAAGTGGAACTGACGGAGTGACAACCGACTTTCACGTTGTCGAGAACGGTCATCTTGTCGAACAGCGCCACGTTCTGGAACGTGCGGCCGATCCCGACATGAGGGATGTCGTGGCGTGGGCGCTTCAAAATCGACTGCCCCTCGAAGAGGACGTCGCCGCTGTGCGGCGTATAGAGACGACTAAGGCAATTGAAGAGCGTCGTCTTGCCCGCCCCGTTGGGGCCGATCAGACCGGCGATCTGGCCGGGAAAAACGTCAAAACTGACGCCGTCGAGGGCCACGATTCCCCCGAAGCGGACGGAGACGTCACGGACGCTCAAAAGCGCCGAGCCGCGAGATGAGGACGGTGCTGCCATGATTATGCCGGTTTCGACAGTCGGCACAAAACACATGCCAACGTGCCGAAATTACCCTTGCCTCCCAAGTACTTGCGACCCTTCTTCGGAGTCATCTCGATGATTCACGATGGCGTATCCCAATGTGGGACGCAACTCAAATGGCGCGACGCCATGCTTTGGGCGTGATTGCGCCGCAGGATACCGCCGCTCTGCGGACATTGACAGCGAACGCATTGCAACCGATACGAAACCTCCCCTCCCAAAGCGGGTCTACCGCCGATGCATCGTCTTTTCCGTCCGTCGCTTTTCCTTCTCACTGCTACTTGCCTCGCCGGCCCCGCAGTCGCTCAGCAGACACCGGCACAGCCGCAGACGCCGCCCACTCAGGGATGGCCCGCGAATAAGCCGCCTACAGCCGCGACTCCTCCCGCAGCCAGCCCTCCGGCTGCAGCTGCCACGCCTCCTGCAGCCGGCGCTCCCAACGCACCAGCGCAGGCCGGGGCGACTCCACCGGCAATTCCCCTGCCGCAGTGGTTCGTCGAGATCGACGTCAACAAGAAGGGCGAGGTCACACGCGCGGACTTCCTGAAGTACCGCATGAAGTCGTTCGAGCAGCTCGACGGCAACAAGGACAATAAGCTGTCGCTCGACGAGTTCCTCAAGGTCACGGAACCGCCACTCACTCCCGATGTGCCGAATCTGCCGCCGCTCGAAGAGCGCAAGGCACGGGCACGAGCTGAGTTCCAGAACCTCGACACCAACCGCGATGGCTTTGTCGAGCGCGGCGAGGCCGAAGCGCTGGTTCACTCCGAATTCAACAATTACGACACCGACCGCGACAACAAGGTCACGGAGCCGGAAGTCCGCCTGATCGTCCAGCGTTCTTTGCAGCGCGAGGCTCAGGAGCGCCAGCAGGCCGAGGCACGTCGTCGCCAGGGCCTGATGACCTTGAACGAGTTCATCGACATGCAGATGCGCTCGGCCGACCAGCTCGACAAGAATAACGACGGTAAGGTCAACCAGGCGGAATATCTGGTGATGGCCGGCCCGGCCGACGGCCCGCAGGCCAAGAACCTCCTGCCCTTCGACCTGCGCAAGCAGATCGCGCTGCGCAAGTTCGCCGAGATCGATACCAACAAGGACGGTCAGCTCGACCGCGTCGAACTCACGGCCTATGCGTTGAAGCAGTTCCTCGAGATCGACAGCAACAAGGATCGCTTCCTGAGCGAAGACGAGTTCAAGAAGGCGCAGGAAAGCGAAGCTGCCAAGGTCCGTGCGCTCATCCAGACGCTGCAGCCGGCCCAGCCCGCGCAGCCGCGTCCGGCTCAGCCGCGCGGTGGCCAGCCTGCTCCGGCCCCCGCTCCCGCGCCGGGCATGGCGCCGGGCCTGCCGCAAGGCACGCGCTAACCATTCCGGATCTACTGCCATCTCCCCGCATCGCGGGGAGATGGAGGGTCACTCGACCGTAACGCTTTTTGCGAGATTGCGGGGCTGGTCGACGTCGGTGCCTTTGGCGACCGCCGTGTAGTAGGCCAGCAACTGCACCGGCACCGTGTAGAGAATGGGCGCCACCACCGGATCGACGGTGGGCAAGGTCAGCGCAACCACAGCCTGATTGCCGAGACGCCCCACGCCTGCTGCATCGCTCAGCAGCACGAGCTTGCCGCCGCGCGCCTTGGCCTGCTCGAAGTTCGAAGCGGTCTTGTCGAAGATCGCGTCCGTCGGCGCGACCACGACCACCGGCACCGACTCGTCGATCAGGGCGATCGGCCCGTGCTTCATCTCGCCGGCGGCATAGCCTTCGGCGTGGATGTAGGAGATCTCCTTCAGCTTCAACGCCCCCTCGAGCGCAACCGGGAAGGACGAGCCGCGGCCGAGATAGAGCACGTCGCGTGCCTCGGCGAGGACCGTCTCGGCGACACGCTGGTACTCCTCCTCCATGTTCAGCGCCTGGTTGACGTGCGCCGGCAGCTCGATCAGCGCCAGCGCCAGCCGCGCCTCGGTCTCGGCGGAGAGCGTCCCCCTGGCCCGGCCCGCGGCAATCGCCAGGCTGAGCAGCACCGTGAGCTGCGTCGTCGTGGCCTTGGTCGAGGCGACGCTGATCTCCGGTCCCGCAAGCGTGGGCAGCACCAGGTGCGATTCACGGGCGATCGCGCTTTCCGGCACGTTCACCACGGAGAGAATCGTCTGCTTGTTGGCCTTGGCGTAGCGGATGGCCGCCAGGGTATCGACGGTCTCGCCCGACTGGGAGACGGCGATGCAGACGCCTCCTGCCGGCAGCGGCGGCTCGCGATAGCGCAGTTCCGAAGCGACCTCGACCTCGACCGGCAGCCGGGCCAGCCCCTCCAACCAATACTTGGCGACCATGCAGGCATAGTAGGCCGTGCCGCAGGCCGTCATGGTGATGCGGCTCACCTTGTTCCAGTCGAACGGCAGGGCCGGCAGGGTGACGGAGCGCGTGGCAGGATCGAGATAGGTCTGCAGGGTGTCGCCGATCACCGCCGGCTGTTCGTGGATCTCCTTCAGCATGAAGTGGCGGTGGTTGCCCTTGCCGATCATCGCCCCCGAGATTCCGCTCTGGCGGATCTCGCGCTTCACTTCCCAGCCGCCCTGATAGACGGTGCAGCCATCGGCGCGCAGCACGACCCAGTCGTCATCTTCGAGATAGCTGACCTGTCGCGTGAACGGCGCCAGGGCCAGCGCGTCGGTGCCGACGTACATTTCGCCATCGCCGTAGCCGACCGCCAGCGAACTGCCGCGACGGGCGCCCATCAGGATGTCGTGGCGGCCGCTGAACAGGATGGCGAGGGCGAAGGCCCCGCGCAGGCGTTCCATCGCCTTGCCCATCGCCTGTTCCGGCGACATCTGCTTCTCGAGATAGGAGGTGATGAGCTGGGCCACGACCTCAGTATCGGTGTCGCTCTCGAAGCGACGGCCCTCGGCCGACAACTCGTCCTTCAGCTCCTGAAAGTTCTCGATGATGCCGTTGTGCACCACCGCGACGCGGTCGGTGGCGATGGGATGAGCGTTGCGCTCCGACGGCTTGCCGTGCGTCGCCCAGCGCGTATGGCCGATGCCGATGGTGCCGGGCAGCGGCTCGGCCGCCAGCCGGGCCTCCAGGTTGACCAGCTTGCCCTCGGCCCGGCGGCGATCGATGTGGCCGTTCACCAGGGTCGCAACACCTGCCGAGTCATAACCGCGATATTCGAGCCGTTTCAGCGCGTCGACGAGCAGAGGCGTAACGGGCGCTTTGCCGATGATGCCGATAATGCCGCACATGGGAGGGGGTCCGGGCTGAAGGAGTGGCTACTTTTTCTTGCCGCGCTTGGCCGCTGCTGCGCGGGCCTTGAGTTTTACACGAAGCGCCGCCGCCCGCCCCTTCTTTGTCACCTGGCGGGCCCGCCCGAAGGCCAGGCCATCGGCGGGAACATCCTCGGTGACGACGCTGCCGGCCGACACGTTGGCCCCTTTGCCGATGCGGACCGGCGCCACCAGCGAGCTGTTGGAGCCGATAAAAACGTCGTCCGCAATCACGGTGCGCCATTTGCCGAAGCCGTCGTAGTTCACCGCGATCGTGCCAGCCCCGATATTGCTCGCTGCACCAATGTCGGCATCGCCAAGATAGGCCAGGTGGTTGGCCTTGGCGCCGCGGCCCATGCGCGTAGCTTTGAGCTCGACGAAGTTGCCGATATGGACGTCCTCGGCCACCTCCGAGCCCGGCCGGATGCGCGTGAAGGGCCCGACGATGGCGCCGCGCCCGATGCGCGCGCCTTCGATGTCGCAGAACGCCCTGATTTCGACGTTGGCCGCAATCTCGACGCCCGGACCGAAGCGCACGTTGGGGCCGATGACGATGTCACTGGCCAATTTGGTGTCGGCCGACAACCAGACGGTGTCAGGATCAATCATGGTGACGCCGCCCATCATCGCCGCAGCTCGCAGGCGCTGCTGGAGTGCACGTTCGGCGACCGCCAGTTCGGCGCGCGAGTTGATCCCCTGGAACTCCGCTTCCTCCCCCTCGACGGCGATGGCCTTGTGGCCAGCGGCGCGCGCCAGGGCGACCGCGTCCGTGAGATAGAACTCGCGCTTGGCATTGTTGTTCTTGATGCCGGCCAGGAGGCCAGCGATCAGGCGACCATCGAGGCACATCACGCCGGAATTGCAGAAGTCGACGGTCTGCTCGATCTCGTCGGCATCCTTGCTCTCGACGATCTTCTCCAGCATGCCGCGATGGACGATCAATCGGCCATAGGGCGACGGATCGCCGGCGACGAAACCCAGCACGCCCACGGCTGCACGCTCCTTGGCGCAGGCAGACAGCAGACGCTTCAAGGAGGTCGACGTCACCAGCGGCGCATCGCCGAAGACCACGAGAACCGGGCCGGTATGGCCCCGCAATGCGCCAAGGGCCGCTCGTGCCGCATCGCCGGTGCCTAGAGGCTTCTTCTGCACAACGGTCGCATGCGGGACGAAAGCCGCCGCCACATCGTGGGCGCCAAGTGCCACGACCCCCACGACGCGGGCCGGCTTCAGGGCCGCCACATTATCCAGCACGTGCCGCAGCATCGGCCGGTTGGCCAACGGATGCAGGACCTTCGGCAGGGCCGACTTCATGCGCGTGCCGGCTCCGGCAGCCAGTACGACTACAGCGATAGGCGATTTCATGCTCCGTCGGATGCCATGGGGCTGGCAGCCGGGCAAGACGGATGTGCTAGAGGAGTTTGCATGGATACCGACATCGACAAGCTCATCGCCGCCCGCTTCGACACCGTCCTCTACGACCTCGATGGCACCCTGATCGACAGCGCCAAGGACATGGAACTGGCCGTCAGCCACGTCCTGGCCGACCACGGCCTGCCGCCGGTCTCCGACGAAGACGTACGGATCTTCATGGGCCAGGGCAGCAAAGTCACCATGGGCAAGGCCTTCGCTAAGTACGGCAAGGTGCTGGACGAGGCGGCATTGAGTGCCGTGACGCGCGAATTCGTGCGCTACTACGAAGCCGACCCGGTCAGCAACACGACGGCCTTCGCAGGCGTCGCAGAGGTCGTGGCCCGCTTCTCCCGGCTGGGACTGAAGCAGGGTGTCTGCACCAACAAATTCGAGAAGCCCTCGCGCATGATCCTGGAGCACCTGAAGCTGATGCCACCGATCAGCGACGTGGCAGGCGCCGATAGCTTTCCCGTCCGCAAGCCTGACCCTCGCCATATCCTGATGTTGCTGGAACGCATGGGATGCGATCCCAAGCGGGCCGTGATGATCGGCGATTCGATCCACGACGCCGAGGCTGCGCGCGGGGCGGGCCTGCCGGCAGTGCTGGTGAGCTGGGGCTACACGTCCCGCCCGGCCAGCGAACTCGGGGCCGATGCCGTCATCGACCGATTCGATGCTCTGCCCGCGACGCTGGGCAAACTTGCGACTGGGCCCCGTTGACGATTCGGCCGACAGGCCCTATACGCGCCCCTTCCCGGGCGCTTAGCTCAGCGGGAGAGCACACCCTTCACACGGGTGGGGTCGTAGGTTCAATCCCTACAGCGCCCACCATGGTTTCATAGGGCTCCGAGGCATTTGCTTCGGGGCCCTAGTTCCCTGTTGCGTGGCCGACCGATCCATGACCAACGCCCTGTCGCTCCGAGTCGGTGATCGCCTCCCGGATTTCGTGCTGCCGGGCCTCGACGGCAAGCTGCGCAAGTTCGTCTGGTCCTTCACCGGTGATCCGGTGTTGCTGTTGGCAGTCGCCGATCTCGGCCTGATCGATGCGGAACCTTTCGCGGCGTTGCGCGCCGCGTGCACGGCAGCCGCGACGCGACTGGTCGTGGTCTCTCCCAACCAGACTCCGGCGGCGGCCGCGTCCTGGAAGAAGTTGGGCGCCGAGCCGGAAAACCCGCTGCTGCTGCTCGACCAGAAGGGGCAGTTTCTGCCTGCCCTGCTTTCTCAGGGCGGTGCCGTCTCCTTCGGCCAGAGCATGGGCCTGCGTCAGCGCGCAATCGTGCTCGATCCCAACCAGCGCGTCGCCGGGACCTTCGACACGCGCGTGCTCGCAGCGACCACCGAAGCCATCGGTGCGCTGGCCGATTCCGTGCGCGCCAACGCGGGCTCGGACGTACGGCTCAACACCGCAATGGCGCCAGTGCTGATCCTGCCGCGCGTCTTCGAGCCGGATTTCTGTACCCAGCTCATCCGCCTCTGGAACAAAGGCGACCGCCAGGATGGCGGCGTCTCCAGCCGCTACGGCAACGTCAACATGACCGAGCTGAAGCGCACCGAAGACTACATGATCGTCGAGCCGATGATGCAGAAGGCGGTTTCCGACCGCTTGGCCTACCGCATCGGACCGGAGCTCACCAAGGTCTTCGCCTTCGACCAGCAGTTCACCTTCGATGCCCACGTGGTCCTGTCCTACAGCGCCGAAGGTGAGCATTTCTTCGGCGCCCATCGCGACAATGGTGCGCCGACCACGGCCGACCGCGCCTTCGCCGTGTCTCTGAACCTCAATGACGATTTCGACGGCGGCGAGCTGGTGTTCCCCGAATATGCCGGCGTGCGCGTCAGCCCGCCCGCGGGCGCCGCTGCTGTCTTCTCCTGCTCGCTCCTGCACAAGGTCGGCCCGGTGAGCCGGGGCCGCCGCTATGTGCTGACGACGTTCTTTCGCCAGAAGCGTTGAGAGGTCGTAGCCTAAGCCGAAGCCGGCAGCGGCAGGTCTAGCGTCGTGGTGCGCCGAAGCTCGCGGCGATGGGTCTTGTCATCGAACGGCCGAGCGCGATGCATGGTGCACCGATTGTCCCAGATCACGAAATCATGCGGCCGCCAAATGTGGCGATAGACGAACCGCGACTGTGTGGCGTGGTCGATCAGGTCGCGCAGAAGCAGCCGACCCTCCGGTACCGGCCAGTCGACGACATGGGCGGCGTGCGAGGCAAGGTAGAGCGCTCGGCGACCGGAGCCTGGGATGGTACGCACCAGCGGATGGACGGCCCCCTTCAGTTTATCCTGCTCATCGTCGCTGAAATCGAAACCGAGTACGTGGCGCGAGTAGACGATGGAATGATAAACGCGCAGCCCTTCAATAGACGCGCGGGCTTCTTCGTCGAGTGCATCGTAGGCGGCGCGCATGTCGGCGAACTCTGTATCGGCACGCACCGGCGGCACCACCCGAGCCGACAGCATTGAGTAGCGCCCCGGCGGATCGACGAACGACGCATCGGTGTGCCACAGGCGATTGGCAACCGAGGAGGCGCGCATCCGGTTGTTCGCGTCCCGGATATTGCCGTCCTTGTCGACGTTGGAGACATCGGCCAACGCCTCGTTGCCGAACCGGTTATTGCCAATGGCCGAGGAGGAAGTGCGGGCGTGCAGCATGCCGTCGAAACGTTGGGCGAAGTCGAGCTGCTCTTCATTGGTGAAATTCTGATCGCGAAACACCAGCACGGCGTATCTGTCCATGCCGGCGCGAATCGCCTCCAGCGACTCGCGATCATGGATCCGGCGCAGGTCAATCGCGTCAACTTCGCCGGCGAATACGGATGTAAGCGGCGTGATGGTGACGGCCATGACGGACCCCTTCCTGGAGAACGAGTGGATCATCTTGGCCGATGAACGCATTACAGCCAACTCGCTTGTTCCGCGGACGTCGGCCGCAGTGCCACAAGCTATCGAATGGCGATTTCGCGGTGCTATGGACCTCTTGCTCGAAACATCCCTAGGCTGCCGGAATCCAGCTCTTGGCTTCGCCGGCATAGGGCGCGCCGGGATTGCCGTGCACCGTCGTGCGCCACATCAGGCGCTGCTCCGTCTCGCCATCGAACCAGGTCGCGGCGTGAATAAGGCAGCGATTGTCCCAGATCAGGACATCGCCCTGCGTCCATTCATGGGCGTAGCAGAAGCGCCGCTCGGTCAGGTGGGCCATGATCTCGTCGAGCAGGGCTGCTCCGGCGCCATGCGGGCCAGGCTCCATGCCGACGAAGGGTCCCTCGAACCAATCCATCTGGCCCCATTCGCAGAGATAAAGCGAACGCTCGCCCGTGACGGGATGCGTGCGCACCACCGGCTGGGGCTGCGAGCGCTCGTGAGGTGCAAAGGCGCGCGGCGGCCGGCCGGTGAGCGCCGCCTCACGTCCACGGCCGCTGCCGGGCTGGGCGTGCAGGCCCTGGAGCCCTTCAATCTTTGCCTTGAGATGAGGCGGCAATGCCTCGTAGGCCAGGATGCCATTGGCGAACAGCGTCTGACCGGTGTCCGGTGTCGCCGGCGTCACGGCATAGAAGAGCGAGATGTCGGGCGGCGGGCGACGATAGCTCTGGTCGGTATGCCAGCCCTTGCGGTGTGGATACTGCACCGGAATCAGCCCGTCGGCCGCCAGCGGCGGTTCCGGCCGCTTGGGCGGCGCCTTGCTGACCGGTGGCATGTTCGACACCAGCAGGATCTCCGGCACCGACACATGCACCGCCTTGAGGTCGGTCAGATTGTGGCGATAGTCCTCGACCTCCGGCCCGAACAATCGGCTGAAGCGAATGAGCAGCTGGGGATCGTCGGCGATATCGTTGAGGCCCTGTACCAGCAGCAGCCCTTTTGCCTCGGCCAGCAAAGCGGCCAATTCATCGGGCGCCGCTTCAGCCGCCGCGACGACGGCTGCTGCCCCCTGCTCGCCGTCGCGCAACCGCACCGTGCTGCCGAATGCTGCGCCCGGCAGCGGACCCTTTGCCTCGAACCTGGGGCTCATGCACGCGCTCCTGCTCCTGCATAAGGATCGTTCACCCCGTCCAACGGCCAGATTGGCCGGCGCAGCTTGGTGAACTTCAGCCGCGTGATGTCGGGTGAGCAGATGCCGCCGGAATCGACCAGAATCACCTCGCGCGCAATCGGCGCGTAGGCGGCACGGAAGTGCTGGACGCTCTTCACCACCACCACGCTCTTGGTGCGCGGGTCGATGCCCTGGCTCAGGAACACCTGCAGGTCGATCGTCTGGATGCGGTTGGAGATCGTCACCACGTCGATGCCGCCGATGCGCAGCACCGCCGTCGGCCCCATCGAGGTGCCGACACCGGCATTCATCGGCCCGTCGTTCTTGAACTCGCCGTCCGAGAGCATCTTGACGATGGCCTTGGCCTTGACCGGCCCGCCCATCGACGGATCGGTATGACCGCCCAACACGACGTCGATCTCCGCGCCGACGCCCGCCTTGATGGCCTGCTGCACCGTGCCCGGATCGAAGATCGTTCCGAAGGCCACGTTCTCGACCTTGGCGTCGATCAGCGCCTGCAGCACCGGCGTCGTGTCGTTGTAGCCACCACCGCCCGGATTGTCAGTGCCGTCGGCCACGACCAGCGGCCCCTCCTTGCCGACACCCGCACGCGCGGCGGCAATGGCATCGGAGATCGGCCGATAGTCCGACGAGCTTTCGTCGCGGCGCTTCCAGATCTCGTCGAGGATCGCCGCCGCCACGGCCTTGGCACGCGCTTCGGCGGCGGGCTCATGGCTCACGGCGATCGACGGGCCTGTGTAGGGGATGTCGGCCCAGGTGAAACCGGCCTGGATGCTGACGACATTGATGCCGGGTTCCTTCTCGAAGGCATCAGCCTTGGCAAGCAGGTCGCGCATCAGGCCGGGCTGCGTCGTGCGGCCGTGGTCGGCGCCTTCCAGCATGGCCGGCTGCACCAGCAGGCAGCGCGGCTGCTTCTTGCCTTCCAGCGCTTCCTGCACCAGCGCCGCCGCCTGCACGGCGCGCTCGTAGCCGTCGATATGCGGATAGGTGCGATAGCTCACCAGCGCATTGGCATGCTTTGCCATCTTCACCGTGGCATTGGCGTGCAGGTCGAGCGTGGCGACCAGCGGCACGTCGGGGCCGACCACGCCGCGCAGCGCTTCGATCAGCGCGCCCTCGGCATCGTCCTCGGTCTCCGTCACCATGGCACCGTGCAGCGAGAGGCAGACCGCGTCGAGCTTGCCCACGGCTTTCGCCTTCTTCGCCGCACCCACGATCATGTCGCGAATGTGCTCCCAGGTTTCTTTGGTGAGCTTGCCCGACGGCGTGGCATTGGCGGCGCCGGCCCAGACCGGCTCCCAGCCATACTTCTTGGCAGCGTCGATGTAGCCGCCGATCTCGTTCTTCGTGCCGGTGAAGCGGGGCACCATCGCCTCGCCTTCGATCAGCCAGCGCTTGCGATAGTCCTCGAGCGTGGTCGGCAGTTTGCTGAAGGTGTTGGTCTCGTGCATGAACTGCGCGACCAGAACGCGATACGCCATCTCTCGAACTCTCCTATTCCATCCCGTCTCAGAGCTTTGCCGTCTTCAGCCATTCGGCTTGGCCTTCCTCGCCATCGACACCCATCGATTCGAGGAAGCGGCAGACCATCATGTAGTAGCCAATCGTAAGCGTGAGCTCGACCAATGCGCCCGGCGTCAGGAAAGCCTGCACCGCCTTGAGCGCCTTGTCCGAGGCCCGGACGTTGCGCACCACGTCGTCAGTGTAGCGCAGCACGGCCTTTTCGTTGTCGGTGAAGGCCGCAGCCTCGATGGTGGCCTCGCGCAGGGCCGCGATCTTGTCCTCGGTCACGCCAACGTCGCGGCCGATCCGTTCGTGCTGGAAAACCTCGTAGGCCGTGCGCGAAAGCCGCCCCACGCGAATGATCGCCAGCTCGCGCAGCACCGGATCGAGTTCACAGCGATGCAGCAGTGCGTTACCCATGCGCAGGAAGCCCTTCGCACCCTGCTCCGAGTTCGCCAGCATGCGATAGATGTTCAGCATGGGGTCGAGCTTGCCCAGGAACTCGGCATGCTTGCCGGTGGCGTTCTCGACTTCGTAGTACGGAATACGGGGCATCTGTTCTCCTCTTCGCGCAGCTCACGCGATCATAGCCGTCATTCGCCAGGGGCGCGTCGTCAATACGCAGCGCCCGAGGCGTCGTTGGATCAACCTTCCAGCGTTACACGCGTCCGGCGGCGCCGAGGTCCCAGAACAGGCCCGTCATCAGCCGCAATCCATCGCGCGCCACCGGTGTCAGGAGATGCTCGTTGGGCGCATGCTGCGAGCAGGCCGCGTAGGAGTGCGGCACCCAGACCGTCGGCATGCCGAGAATGTCGGTGAAGACTTCGTTGGGCAGCGAACCGCCGAGATTGGGCAGCATGTTGGGCTTCTGGCCGGCGGTCTTCTCAATCGAGGATGCGGCGAACTTGGCCCAGGGATTCTCCGGGTCGAGCCGAGTCGCGTTCATGATCACATCTCGTGCCGGCTCGATTTCGATCTGGCCGAAGCCGTGCTTCTCGAGATGCCGGCGCAAGGCGGGCACGATGTCGTGCGGATCGGTGCCGACGACGAAACGGAGTTGGCAGTAGGCAATCGCGCTGGGTGGGATCGCATTCACCGGCCGGTCGGGATTGCCGGTCTTGAAGGCCAGCACCTCGAAGCTGTTCCAGCCGAACACGCGCTCGACGGGCGTCAGCGACTTTTCACCCCATTCCGGATTGATCTCCGGTGCACCCTCGCCGGCATCGACATGGGCGTCGGCCAAAGCCGCCCGCACCGAGTTGGTCAGCGTCTTGGGTCGCCACTCCGGCACTTTGATCTGGCCGCGCTCGTCGGTGATGGTGGCGAGTGCGTGGGCCATGATGATGCCGGGATTGGCGAGGAGCCCACCCCAATTGCCCGAGTGATGCCCGCCTTCACGCATGTTGAGCTTGAGATTGAAGTTCATGGTGCCGCGCGTGCCGCCGAATATGGTCGGCCGGCGATGGTCGAGCCGAGGCCCGTCCGAGCCAATCAGCGCATCGGCCTTGAGGGCGGCCTTGTTGGCCTTGCAGAAATCGGCGAGGCCTGGCGAGCCGGTCTCCTCGCCCGTCTCGATCAGGATCGTGGAGTTGAAGCCCAGCGAGCCGCGCTCCTGCAGCACACAGGCGAGAGCCGCGATATTGATCGTGTGCTGGCCCTTGTTATCGGCGGTGTCGCGCCCGTAGAGCCGGTCGCCTTCCACGACGATCTTCCAGGGCGACAGGCCCGAGCGCCATTGCTCCTCCTGGCCGCGGATCACGTCGCCGTGGCCATAAGTCAGCACCGTCGGCTTGGCGGGATCCTCGACCCGGCGCGCGATCAGGAACGGACCATATTCGGAGCGCGGATTGGGCAGGACGGTGCAGTCGTAGCCGAGCTTCTGCAGCGAATCGGTCATCTCGCCTGAGACGTACTCCTGTAGCGCCGGCATGGAGTCGGTTTCCTGGCTGGTCGTCGGGATCGCCACGCGACGCTGTAACTCCTCGAGGAAGCCGCCTTCGTCGAAGTATTTCTCTGCGCGGCCGATGGCGCCATCCCGTGTCCCGGTCATGCTTTCCCTCGAGGTGTTTCGCGGCCACGATAGCACCCCTGCGCGGGAGGAGAGAATGCCGTCATCCGGTCGAGTCGTATTCAGTCGCATGGACGAGGTCGTGTTCGGCAAGCCTGCCGCCGAGGCGGTATCCGAACTGGTCTCGCGTCACGGCGCGCAACGCGTATTCCTCATGGCGAGCGGGACGCTCGACCGCGAAACCGACGAGGTCGAGAAGTTGCGCAAGGCACTCGGCAACAAGTGCGTCGGCACCTTTGCCAGCATGCCGGCCCATTCGCCGCGCTCGGCCGTGATCGCCGCCGCCGAACAGGCCCGCGAGGCCCGCACCGACCTGATCGTCACCCTGGGGGGCGGCTCGATCACCGACGGCGCCAAAGCGGTGCAGCTCTGCCTCGCCAACGACATCCGCACGCCTGCGGACATGGATCGAATCCGCGGCCAAACTGATGTGAAGCCACCCACCGTGCGGCAAATCTCGATCCCCACCACCTTGTCGGCCGGCGAATTCTCCGCCATCGCGGGCGTCACCAACGAGGAAACCAAGGTGAAGGAGATATTCCGCCATCCCCTCACCATCCCGCAGGCCGTCGTTCTCGATCCCGAAGTGACGCGCCACACGCCGATGTGGCTCCTGCTCTCGACCGGCATCCGCGCCGTCGATCATTGTGTCGAGGGCGTGTGCTCCAACGAATCGACGGAGTACAGCAACGCCTCCTCCTTGCACGGCCTGTCTCTGCTGGCCCGCGGCTTGCCGCGCGTGAAGGCCGATCCTTCGGATATGGCCGCGCGGCTCGATTGCCAGACCGGCTCGTGGCTGTCGATGGCCGGCATCGCCGCCGGCGTTCCGATGGGCGCAAGCCACGGCATCGGCTACGTGCTGGGCGCCGTGTTCGACGTCCCGCACGGCCATACGTCGTGCATCATGCTGCCGTCGGTCATGCGCTGGAACAAGCCGGCCAATGCCGACCGCCAGGCCTTGATCGCGACGGCAATGGGCCATCCCGGCAAGGACGCGGGCGACGTGCTCGACCAGTTCATCCGCGGCCTCGACATGCCGCGCAGCCTTTCCGACGTGAAGATTGGCCGCGAGCATTTTGACCGCATCGCCAATCAGGCGATGGGCACACCGTGGGTGCCGCGCAACCCGCGGCCCATTCCCGGTCCCGCTCAGGTACGAGAGATCCTCGAACTCGCAGCCTGAGACCAGCGTCTTAAGGCCGCCGCGTACCGCTCACCTCGTCCAGCATCTCCATCAGGAGCGGCTCGGCCGTCGCACTCGCCTTGGCCACCGCCGCATCCGGATAGAGGGCGGCCATGTAGGCCGGATGCAGTATCGAGATCTCGGTCTTGCCGTCGCGCGAATAGACCCCGATGTTGCCGCACGGAAGCATGGCGCTGAGTTTCAGGTCGACGGCCCAGAGCTGCCGGCCCACTGAGGGAGCACAGAACTTCACGAACGTCACCTCGCCCTGCGGCGGCTTCACCACGTTGACGCCGAGGTTCTGATAACTCTTGGCTTTGATGTGCGCCTCGATCGCCTCGACGACTTGCGCGACCGGCCGGTCGGACGTGCGCACGATGATGAAGTCGCGTGGACGTTCTGCTTGAGCAATGGCGGCCGGCGGCAAGACCAATATGGCCAGGATCATCGCGACGGCTCGCTTGAGGGTGGACATTGCGGCTTCCTCCTTTTCGATGGGGTCAGTCGAGTTTGGCCGGCACGGAGAACGGCCGGGTCGCGTCCACGACGAACATGATCAGCGCGTCGAGGCCGGTCGTGCCGGCGTTGAAGACTTCCATGGGCATGTCGGGTGCATGTCCGTTCAGGGTCTGACCGGCCTCGACATGGGCGACGCCATGCGGCGTCCGTTGGCCGAGTCGGCCAGTCACGACATAGAAGGCCTCCGACCCAGGATGCGTGTGCGTCGGCGTCCTGGCGCCAGGCGGACCGGAGCCGTGATTGACACGCAGCAGGTATTCGGGCGCCGCGAGCACCGGGACCGGCCCGATTTCCGCGACCTTGGTGCCGCCGGGCGTCGCGCCACCTTTGGGAGCGAGGGTGAACACCCAGACCTTGCCCGCGACTTCCGCGATCAGCGCGGTGGTGGTTTCATGTTTCACCGACGCCGGGTTCCAGCCGTCCGGGCCGACCGAAGCCTGGGCATCGGCAAGCGTGGGGAAATTCTCGACACGCCAGTAGAGCGGCCCCTCGGGAAGCTGCTTGATCTTCTTCTGGACCATCGGCTTCACGACATACTCTTGCGCGACCGCCCCGAAGGGACTGCCCAGGACGAGTAATGCGCAAATTGACAGAGCCAGGACAGCGGCGCGCACCATTCCGGTCATCGACTGCTTCATCTCTTCCTCCTCAGGGCTTGTCGGACGCCCGCAGCAAGAATGGCCACGAGGCCGTGCCCGAGTCGTGAAAGGCCCCTGAAAGAGCGCTGAAATTCGTGGCAGAGCCTGCTACGGTCCCGTCATGCCCGAGCAAAAGCGCTTGAAGTTCGGGGCGTTCGTCCTCGATCCGGCAGCCTGCAGCCTGACGCGCGCGGGCATGGCACTTCCGCTGCGGCCGAAGTCCTTCGATGTCCTGCTCTACCTTGCCCGCAACCCCGGCCGTGCCGTCTCCAAGGACGAGCTGATGGAGCGCATCTGGCCCGATGTGACGGTCACGGACAATTCCCTGGTGCAATGCACCAGCGACATCCGTGCCGTGCTCGGAGCCGACGCCCAGGCGATCCTCAAGACCATCCCCCGCCGCGGCTACCTGTTCACGGCAACCGTGACCGAAGCCGACGTCGAGAAGCACTCCCCAGGGTCGGTGGAATCGACAGCGCCGCCGACTTCGTCACGCCCGCGTCTCGTCCACATCAGTCTCGCTGCGGCAGCGGTCGTAGCAGTCGTCGCGGGCCTGTTCCTCTGGTCCCACAACTGGATCGCGCGGGAGCAGCCGTCTGTCGCCGCGACGGCCCCCGAACCGGCAGGGCAGGCGGCGCGCCTTTCGATTGCGGTGCTCCCGTTTGTCACCTTGGGCGACCGTCCGCAGGACGACTATTTCGCGCGTGGCCTTACCGAGGACGTCATCTCCGCGCTGGGCCGCTTTCCCGATCTCAGCGTGAGGTCGGCCAATGCTGTCCTGCCCTATCAGGACAAGTCGAAGGACCCGATGGAGATCGGCCGCGAGCTCGGTGTGCGCTATCTCGCCGCCGGCACGATCCGCCAATCTGCGGGCCGCGTCCGCGTCTCCATCCAACTGGCCGACACGCGCAACGGATCCCTCCTCTGGGCCGATCACTACGATCGCGATCCGAGCGGCATCTTTATCATCCAGGACGACATCACCCGGCGCATCGCCGGGGCGCTGGCTGTCCGATTGACCCAGGCCGAGCAGGCCCGCGTCGCAGCGAAAGCTCCTGAAACTTTCGAAGCCTACGACTTCGTATTACGCGGACGTGGCCACCTGTCCCGACTGACGCGGTCCTCGACATCCGAGGCCCGCCTGATGTTCGAACAGGCCGTCGCCCTCGATCCCAACTATGCCGCCGCCTACCTGGGCCTGGGCACTGTCGATCTGCGCGCGCTCCATCACGGCTGGACATCGGACCCGACGGCGGCGCTGGAACGCGCCCTCGGCCATGCCTACAAGGCGATCACGCTCGATGAATTCAATCCGCAGGGCCATGCCCTGCTCGGCCGCATCTTCGTCCGCCTGCTCGAATACGATCGCGCCGCGGATGCGCTCCGGCGAGCGATGGCGCTCAATCCCAGCGATCCCGCCAACCAGGCGGGGCTGGGCGACGCGCTACTGTGGAGTGGCGACATAGAGGGTGCCATCGCGGCCCTGGAAGCCGCCGATCAGTCGGACCCGCAGATCTCGACGCAGGATCTCTTCAACCTTGGCACGGCCTACTTCCTGTCCAGCGACTTTTCCTCGGCAGCGCGAGTCTTCGAGCGTGCGGCGGCCCGCAACGAAGGCAACCCCTTCGTCCAGGCAATGCTGGCCGCGATCTATCAGGAGGCGGCGCGTCCCGACGATGCCCGGCGCGCGATAGTCGAAATGCGCCGCCTCAATCCCCTGTTCGACATGGAAAGGTTCGGGTCTCTGCTGCGCAACCCGAAGCACCGCGGCAAGATCGAGCTTGCGCTGCAGAAGGCGGCGGCACCCTAGCGCGTAGGAACTTTCGGAGCGCTTTCGCGAACAACCGGCCAGTTGGTGTCGGCCTTGCCGATGAAAGCGCTGGGATCGCGCTTGAACTCCTCGATCTTCTCCTTCTGCGCCACGACATAGAGCTTGCCACCGACGATCGCCCAGGCCTCCGGGTCAGGTTCTATCTTGATCCCCTTGGAGACGCCGGCGGCGCAGAAGCCCGCATACTGCGGCGCGTACTTCTCGGGATCGGCGGCGAACATCGCCCGATGCTCGGCGGTCTTGAAACGGTAGACCGCATCGTCGAAGGCGAATGAGAAGGTCTCCTCACCCTTCTCGGGACGGCCGAGCATGAAATAGGCGACCGGGTCGTAGCCGCGCAGCGCGAGCCTCCGGCCGCCAGTCGGCGTTTCCGCGCGAACGTCAGCAGCGCCCAGCGCGGTGCCTATGGACAGGGCAAGAAGCGATCGGCGGGCGACAAGAGACATCCTCCGCTCCCCTAGATCCGACCCTTCCGCCTGGCTACGGATTCGGCGAGCAGACAGAGGATCTCCCACATCATGGTGACACCGACCAAGGCGGTGTTGCCGCTCATGTCGAAGGGCGGCGAGACTTCGACGACGTCGCCGCCGACGAGATCGAGCCCCCGCAGGCCGCGCAGCATGCGCTGCGCCTCGTGCGGCGTGTAACCGCCAATTTCCGGCGTGCCGGTGCCGGGCGCATAGGCTGGATCAAGGCCGTCGACGTCGAAGCTGACATAGGTCGGGCCAGTGCCCACGACCCGTCGCGCTTCGGCGATCACCTTTTCGACGCCGAGGTCGAAATATTCCTCGATGGTGATCACGCGCATGCCCTGGTCGACGGCCCATTGATTGTCGTCGCGCTTGTACATCGAGCCGCGAATGCCGATCTGCACCACCCGCTTGGGATCGAGCAGCCCCTCCTCCACGGCGCGGCGGAACGGCGTGCCGTGCGTGTACTTGTAGCCGCCAAAGTAGGTATCCCAGGTGTCGCTGTGGGCGTCGAAATGCACCATGCCAAGCGACGGCCCACCCTTCGCGATGCCGCGCATGATCGGCAGCGTGATCAGGTGATCGCCGCCTGCCGATAGCGGCACAACGCCGGCGGCATGGATTTTGGCGTAGTGCTTTTCGATCCGCTCCAGCGAATCGTCGACGCTGGCGGGATTGACCGGCGCATCGCCGAGATCGCCACATTTTGCCAGCTCATAGGGTGCCACGCCGGTCACATGATGAATGCGCCGCATCATCGTGGAGAGGTCGCGCATCTGGCGCGGCCCATGCCGGGCGCCGGGACGATTGGTCGTCCCGCCGTCCCAGGGTACGCCCACCATGCCGATCTCGACTTCGGCAGGATCGCGAAACAGCGGCAAGCGCATGAAGGTCGCGACGTCGCCGAAGCGCGGCACCACCGTGCCGGCGACCGGCTGGGGGAAGTTGCTGGTGTCGTTCATGCCACCTATTTAGGTGCTCCTTACGGCTGCAAAAGAGCCTTGCGGGCCGAAACGAACTCTTCGACCGCCGCCACGAAACGGTCACCTTCGGCATCGCCGATCATGACGTTCAGGGCGACGAAGCCGCGCCGTGCGATCCAGATGCCGGCGGTGCTCATGTCGAAGAAGAACAGCTCCTTGGCGTCCTGGTTGCCGGCCGCAATGTCGGCCGCCGACTTGATCGGCCGCGACGTGGCATGCGCCGTCATCATCGAACCGATGCCGGAGAACTGGAACGCCACCTTGTTCTTGGTGCAGATGGCGTTCAGCCGCTCGCGGATGCGCTCGCCGCGGTCGTTCAGCTCCTTGGCCGCCTCAGGCGTATAGACCTCGCCGTAGCCCGCGACACCGGCCGCCATGGTCAGCGCGTTGTTGTTGAACGTCCCGGCGTGCGGCAGCGAGTCGGCCTTGGTCGGGTCGAACAGCTCCATGATCTCGCGCTTGCCGCCAAAGGCGCCGAACGACATGCCGCCGCCGATATACTTGCCGAGCGTCGTCATGTCGGGAATGACGCCGTAGAGGCCCTGCAAGCCACCCGGTGACAGCCGCGAAGTCATGACCTCGTCGAAGATCATGGTGATGCCGCGGGATGCCGTCTCCTCGCGCACCATCTTCAGGAAAGCGACGTCGCCCGGCAGGCAGCCGTGGCTGCCCTGCATGGGCTCGAGCAGGACGGCGAACAGCTCCTCGCCATGCTTGGCGATCAGGGCCCGGGTGCCCTCGATATCGTTATAGGGCGCCACGATGTACTCGTAGGGCACGTTCACCGGGCTGCCGCCGCTCACGAAGTAGAGCACGCCGCCGTGATAGCCGCCGTGGAACACCATGACCTTGGTGGCCTTGGCCCGGCCCTTGCGCTGGGCAAAGACCTTGGCGCCCGCCAGCGCCATCACGTTGCCTTCGGTGCCGGAGTTGGTGAAGCGCACCAGGTCGATCGACGGCATGCGGTCGGCGATCAGCTTGGCGAGCTTGCCTTCGTTGGCGTTGCGGCCGCCGTAGTTCCAGCCATGGTTCAGCGCGCGGTCGATGGCGGCGCGGATCACCGGATGGGAGTGGCCATAGATACCGGCGGTATATTCGCCCAACACGTCGATATATTCGTGGCCGTCGGCATCCCACAGGCGGCAGCCCTCGCCGCGCACGACGGTGAGCGGGAACGGCGAGTTGTGCAGCGTGGTGCGGGTGTTGCCGCCCGGCATCGCCTCGCAGGCCTCCTGGTGGCGGGCAAAGCTCTTGGGGTTGCGATCGATGTAGGCCTGCTTCGCTTCGGCGAGCGCGGACTGCAGATCTGAATTCACCAACGCTTGATCGGGCACGGCACTCTCTCCTCACATGAGGAGGAGAGTATCACACTACGTTCAGCTCCCGGATAGGCCGGCCTGCGGATATGCGTTCATAACCGAAAGGACTGAGGTCCAGAGTCCGATAGCTGCCATGCACAATCAGCTCGGCAACGGCGCGGCCGACCGCAGGCGATTGCTGGATGCCGTGCCCCGAGAAGCCGGTGGCGAAGATCAGGCTCTCGATTTCCGGATGACGGCCAACGATTCCGTTCTGATCGAACGTGTTGTACTCGTAATAACCTGCCCAGGCGTTGACGACCTTGGCCGCCTCGAAGGCCGGCACGCGGGCCGCAAGGGTCGGCCAAACGATCTCGTCCCACTCCTGATGCTGGACTTCCAGCGGTGCTCCAGGCGGATCGTTGCCTGTCACGGGGGTCGTGCCGCCGATGTAGAAACGGCCCTCCGGCCGAAACCAGGTGCCCGAGGGATCGATGGTGAGGGGCGTTATCCCCGGTGGCTCACGCAGGTCGAAAACGAAGACCGAGCGCCGGCGCGGCTCGACCGGCAGCGCGATGCCGGCCCGCGCTGCCACTTCGCCGGACCAGGGGCCGGCTGCCAGTACGATGGTTTTGGCCTCCAGCCGGCCGCCGCTGCGCAACGTGACACTACTGCCCGAGAACCCGACAACCTCGTCGGCGACATAGGCCGCACCAAGCTCGCGCGCCTTGCGGCGAAAACCCTGCATCAAGGCGGGACCGTCGAACCAGCCTTCGTTGGCCGTGCCGTGCGAGGCGAGCGTCACGCCCTCGGTCGAGATCCACGGGAAGCGTCCGACCAGCGCGGCCGGGTCGAGCAGCTCGACCGCACAATCCTCCCCTTTCTGGATCGCATGGTTCGCCCGTAGGACGGCCTCGCCGGCGGGGCTGGCCAGGAAGAGATAGCCTGGCTCGCGCAACCCCAGCTCGACGCCCAGCAGCTCGCCGGCGCGACGCAGGAAGCCGATGCCATAGCGCGACAGATGAATGTTGAGCGGTGTCGAGAACTGCTGGCGGATCGAACTCGCCGAGAGCGCCGAGGAGGCTCGCGCATAAGTCGGGTCGCGTTCGACGACGGTCACGGTACCCGTGAAGGCCGGATCGGACTTGAGATGATAGGCGACGGACGATCCCATCACGCCGCCGCCGATTACAATGACATCGCTCTTCATCGTGCAATCAATTGCACGGCCCGCCCGGGGAATGCCAGCGGCTCACTCGGCAGGTACCCGTACCCAGCCCTCCATCAGGCGGCGTGCGGACCGGCTCATCATCACCTTGGCGACCTTCCATTGCCCTGCATCTTCGCGCGCTTCGGCACCGACGCTGAGCGTTCCCGAGGGATGACCGAAGCGCACGCGACCGTCGGCACCCGCGGGCGCCACACGCGAGACGATCGTGCCCGGAATGGCCGCGGCGGCAGCAATCGCCACCGCGCCGGTGCCGGTCATGGCGTGGTGCAACACGCCCATCGAAAAGATGCGCGCCAGGAGGTCGATCGAGCCGGCCTCGATACGCTTGCCGTCCGACGCAACATAGGATGCCGGCCGAGCGACGAAGGCGAGCTTGGGCGTATGGGGCCGCGTCGCCGTCGCTTCCGCGGGCGTGCCAACAAGACCCATCGCAACAGCGCCCAGCGCACGCACGGCCTCGACCCTCTGCAGCAGCGCCTTGTCGCCATTGACGTCGCCCTGCAGCTCCATGCCCGTGAGGCCAAGCCGCGCGGCATCGACGAAGATCGTGGGATTGCCGGCGTTGATAAGCGTCGCCTCGAGCTTGCCGACACCCGGCACGTCGAGCAGGTCGATACGCTTGCCCGACGGAAACATGGCGCCGCCATCTGCCCCGTCACCACCTTCCTCGTCGGCGGCCGGATCGAGGAACTCGACCTTCACTTCCGCCGCCGGAAAGGCCACGCCATCGAGCTCGAACTCGCCCAGTTCCTGCACCTCGCCGCCCTGCATCGGCACATGGTTGACGATCACCTTGCCGATGTTCGCCTGCCAGATGCGCACCGTAGCCACCCCGTCGGCCGGGCCTTCGACCAGGCCGGCATTCAGGGCAAACGCCCCCACGGCAGCGCTGAGGTTGCCGCAATTGCCCGACCAATCGATGACCGGCGCGTCGATCGCCACCTGCCCGAAGCGATAGTCGATGTCGCAGCCGGCACGCTCCGACTTCGACAGGATCACGACCTTGCTGGTGCTGGAGGTGGCCCCACCCATGCCGTCCGTATGCTTGCCGTAGCGATCCGGGCTGCCGATGACCCGTAACAGGAGCCGGTCGCGCGTCGCAGGATCGGACGGCAGATCGTGGGCCAGGAAGAACACGCCCTTGCTGGTGCCGCCGCGCATGTAAACGGCGGGGATACGAAGCTGCTTCATGATCGCCTCAATACAGGGCTTCCGCTTCCGAAACGATGATCGCGTCGAGCGCGGCCACAACTTATTGCCGCCACACTCCTGAGTAACTCTCTCCATAGTTGAATTTCATATTACCTTTACAATAGAGACGAGGTCGCTGTGCACGCAAAAGCCAACAGGAAATCCTTGGCCACGACCCTGTGGAATTCACTCGAGGTCGCGAAAATATCAGCTCCCATCGTTACTCCCATAGCTATCGCATTCCTCGGATATGCGTTCTGGAGCACTCAGCGTGGCGTCGTGGAGAACTGGGAGAAACAACAGCTAATCGAAAAACAGATACTGGATTCGAGAGAGCGCGAACGAGATAGACTTCGTGAATTCAGGTTAACGATCTTCAAGGATGCCGCGCCGCTTCTCAACGACATCTACGCGTATCACCTCTACATCGGAAGCTGGAAGGAACTTACACCAGCCAACATCATCGAGAAGAAGCGCCATCTCGACAGGTTGATGTACTCGAATGAAGTCCTATTCACACACGACTTCTTCAACGCGTACCGAGACTTCATGAAGCAGTCCTTTGCGACGGCGAGGAACTACATCGGCGAGTCGAAGATCCGTACTGACTCCAAATGCCGAGGTGCCCATTGGGGCAATAGTTCGGAAAACTGGCTCCCCCTATTCACCAATGAAGACAATAGGGACAAAGTCTGCGCCGCTTACCGCAAACTTCAGGGTCGCTTATCTGAGGAGCTGCTATTTCAGAACATTAGCATTGCCAACGGCGATGGTGGCCAATGCCCTAAGAAATATGAAAGAGGCAACTGCGGCTAACGCCGCCTAACGCCGACGCCAGGCCTGCAGGCGGTCGAGGAGGAAACGGTCGGCGAGAAGATGGGCGACCTTGACCGCCGCCGAAGTCAGCACGATCACCACGCAAAGCGCCGCCGCTGCCGCGGTCGTCCCGGCTTCCTCGATGTTCACGGCAGCCACCGAGGCGAGCTTGGTGTCGGGCGAGTAGAGGAAGATCACCGAGGAGACCGTCGTCATCGCGTTCACGAACAGGTAGATCGCGATGTCGAGGATGGACGGCAGGCAGATCGGGGTCGTGACCCTGGTGAAGGTGCGCCAAATCGGGACCTTGAGCGAGGCGGAAACGGATTCGAACTCCGGGTCGATCTGCTTCAGAGCCGTCGTCGCCGTCAGATGGCCTACCGTGTAGAAGTGCGCCACCGTATTCACCACTAGGATGCCCATGGTGGCATAGAGAAAGCCTAGCGGATTACCGGGCGCGTTGAAGAAGAAGATGTAGCCCAGGCCGAGCACCAGACCGGGCACCGCCATCGGCAAGAAGGCGAGCAACTGCACGACGCCGCGCACGATGTGGAAATCGCGTGTCTTCTCCGTGAGCCAGGCGCCAGTGAACATCAGCGTCGTGCCGAACAGGGCGGCACCCACCGCCATCTCCACCGAGTTCCAGTACGAATCCCAGCCATTGGCGTCGAACTTGGCGAAGTCGTAGTTGTCGAGCGTCAGGCTGAGATTGTACGGCCAGTATTTGATCAGCGAGCCCCAAATCGCCATGCCCAGGATCGCCAGGATGCCGATCGACACCAGGGTGCAGAAGAGCGTGGCGAGGAAATCGCGCCCGGGCTTGGGCTTGGGCACCAGCGGCACCGCCCGCGCCGTGAGCAGGGCCACCTGCTTGCGCTGCACCAGCCGGTCGACCACGAAGGCGAGTGCGGCCGGCGCCAGCAGCACCATGCCGACCACGGCGCCCATCGAAAAATTCTGCTGGCCGATCACCTGCTTGTAGACGTCGGTGGCCAGCACATTGAAGTTGCCGCCGATCACCTTGGCGATGCCGAAGTCAGTGATCACCAGCGTGAAGACGACCAGCGCCGCGCTGATCAGGCCGTACTTGGCGCCCGGCAAGGTCACGGTGAAGAAGACGCGGAGCTTGCTGGCCCCCAGCGCATCGGCCGCCTCGTAGAGCCGCGCATCGGCGGTCGCGAGTGCGGTCACCAGGATCAAGGTCGCGTGAGGGAAACAGTAGAAGACCTGCGCGATCACGATGCCGTCGAAGCCGTAGATCGAGCCGCCCCCCAGGAGCGCCTTGAAGAAGCCCTGTGTGCCGAAGAGATAGATCAGCGCCAGGCCGGGCAGCAGCGAGGGCGCGAAGATCGGGATCAGTGCAACGCCCTGGAACAGCCAGCGCACGGGCAGCACCGTCCGGGTCAGGGCATAGGCATAGAGGAAGGCCAGTGGTACGACGATCACGGTGCTGACCGCCGCCACATGCAGACTGTTCAGCGCCGAGTTGAAGAGCGCGGGTGTCGAGAAATAGGAAACATAGTTGGCGAGGCCGACGAACTTGCCGTCGCGGTCCTCGAAGCCCTTGGCCAGCAAGGCCCAGAGCGGCAGCCCGACGATGACCAGCAGCAGCGCTGCCAGCAGCACCACGCCCCCGCGCATGACGAGGTCGTCGCGCGAGAGACCGACTTTTGTCGACGGTACAGCGAGGCTCACGCAGCAAAGACCCTGAGACGATCCGGTGGCAGGGCGACGTCGAGCCGGGTGCCGCGCTCGACGCCCAGGTCACGAATCAGGTTACTGGAGAAGTCGGCGGTCATCGCCACATCGGCGGACGGGCTCTTGAGGGCGGCCTTGAGCGTGGCCCGGCAGAAGGCGCCGACGAAATCGAGTTCGGCCACCTCGACCGTCAAGCGATTGGCGATGCCCTGAGGCAGGTCGCGCACCCGCACATCCTCGGGCCGGATACAGAGGTTGACCTTTTGTCCCGGGGCCAATCCCTCCTGTCCCGGACAGGCGAAATCGACGCCGGCCACCTGGACCTTGTCGGGCGCCATCAGGGTCCCCTGGAGGAAATTCATCGAGCCGACGAAATCGGCGACGAAGGCGGATGCCGGCCGACGGTAGATTTCCTGCGGCGTGCCGACCTGCTCGATGGCGCCGTGGTTCATCACCACGATACGGTCGGCCATCGTGAGCGCCTCTTCCTGGTCGTGCGTCACCATGATGGTGGTCACCCCAAGCCGGCGCTGGAGCGCCTTGATCTCGTGCCGGAGCCTCAGGCGGACGCGGGCATCGAGCGCCGACAGCGGCTCGTCGAGGAGCAACAACCCGGGCGACGTCGCAAGCGCCCGCGCCAGCGCCACCCGCTGCTGCTGGCCGCCCGAGAGCTGGGCGGGATATTTCGGGCCGGCGTCGGGCAGCCCGACCATCGCCAGCAGCTCGACGACGCGGGCAGCGATAGCTGCCTTCTTGTCACGCCGGCTGACCAGCCCATAGCCGACATTGTCGGCCACCGTCAGGTTGGGAAAGAGCGCGTAGGACTGGAAGACGATGCCGAAATCCCGTTTGGCGGGCGGCAGCGCCGACACATCCTGCCCCTTCTGGCGGATCGTGCCGGAACTTTGCGGATCGAGCCCGGCGATGGCGCGCAGCAAGGTGGTCTTGCCGCAGCCGGAGGGGCCCAGAAAGCAGACGAACTCGCCTTCGGCGATATCGAGCGTGATATCGCCGAGAGCGGTAAAGTCGCCGTAGCGCTTGGAAAGGCTACGAACCTCGAGGTAGGTCACGCGGTGCGGATCACTTCTTCGGGGCGGACTTGCCGTCGTAGCGCTTCGTCCATTCCGCCAGGATGCGCTCGCGGTTCTTGGCCATCCACTCCATGTCGTTCTTGATCATCCCCGGCTCAGCGTTGACCGGATAGTTGACCGGAGCGGCCTTCACGCCCGGCAGCGCGACCACGGCGTAGGTTTTGGCATAGAGTTCGTTCGCCTTCTTGGTCACGGCCCAGTCCGCGAGCTTCTTGGCTGCGTCGAGGTTCTTCGTGCCCTTCATGATGGCCGTGGCCTCGAGCTCCCAGCCCAGGCCCTCCTTCGGCACGATCAGGTCGATCGGGGCACCCTTGGTCTTCTCCGAAGCGCCGCGCATGTCGAGGCCGATGCCGATCAGCCGCTCGCCCTTGGCGGCCTGCACGCAGGGTGCCGAGCCGGAATGGATGTATTGCGCGATGTTCTGGTGCAACGCGTCCATGTACTTCCAGCCCGCCTCCTCGCCCATAATCTGAAGCCAGGCGGCGATGGTGAGATAGCCGGTGCCCGACGAGGCCGGGTTCGGCATCACGATGGAATCCTTGTAGTCGGGCTTGATGAGATCGGCCCAGCTCGTCGGCACCGGCTTGTTGCCCTTCTTGCCTTCGGCGGTGTTGAAGCAGACCAGCGAGAGATAGGCGTCCATGCCGACCCAGGTGTCGGGCGTCTTGCCGCTGCGGAACATCGGCTTCAACGCCTCGACGCCCTTCGGCGCATAGGGCTCGATCATGCCCATGGTGGCGAACAGCGCGGTGCTGGACGCCGCAAGGCCCCAGATCACGTCGGCACGGGGATTGTCTTTCTCGGCAATTAGCTTGGCCGTGACGACGCCCGTGGAATCACGCACCCAGGCGATCTCGATGCCGGGATTGTCCGCCTCGAAGGCCTTCTTGAATGGATCGAGCTGGTCGTTCTCCAGTGCCGTGTAGACGGTGAGCTTCGTCTTCTGAGCGAATGCCGGTGCGGCAGCCAGGCCGACCATGGCGAGTGCCGCAGCACCTGCCAGCGCGGCGCGCCTGATGATGTTGTTCCCGATCATTCCATCCCCCATGTTTGTCCCCTGCCTTGAGCCCTACAGGTGTTGCGCTACAGGGCAATCATGAACTTTCCGTTACGGTTGCGATACAGCAGCATCACCGAATACGGGAAAGATCGATTCGCGGCCCCTATCCGTCCAGTAAATATTTCATATGCAGCCTATCGGTCCTGCCTATATGGCGTTCAGCGGTCCATCGTCAGCTTCGCACCGACGGCTGCCAGCCAACGACGCACCACCTTCTCCTCCTCGCGTCCGACCAGCCCCGCAATCTGCTCCTCGACCTCCTGCACGCGCGCCTTGCAACGCTTCAACAGCGCCTCGCCCTCGGCCGTCGCCTGTAGGCGCAAGATACGGCCGTGCGCGGGATCGGCAGACTTCTCGACCGCGCCCGCTTTCACGAGGTTACTCACGATCAGATTGATGGTCTGCGGCGTGAGGAACGTGAGCCGTGCAAGGTCCGCGCCAGAAAGGCCCGGATAGGCTCCGATCATCGTCAGCACGACGAACTGCGGCGACGTCACGTCCAGTTCGGCAAGCGCCTTGTCCATGGCGGCCCGGACCGCAACATGGGCCTGGCGCACGAGATAACCGAGATAGCCATCCACCCCGCGCTTGCCTTCCCCGGCACGGGGAACGGCCTTCACTTTGCGCGGCATCCTAGGTGCCGAACACCTTCTTGAGATCGCTGGTCGGCATGGTGTCGCGCATCCAGAGGAAGCTGCCGCCCTTCATATCGCGAGCCCCCTTCATGAAGGCGGCAAGCGCCAGTCGCGAAAGTGCGCCGCCGACGCTGATGCGCTTAACGCCGACCGCGGCGATCTGATCCGCCGTGAGGTTGGGATCGCCCGCGCTCATCACCACGTTCAACGGCTTGCCGATTTCGGAGACGACGGTGCGCATGGTCGCGAGGTCGCGCAGACCGGGCGCATAGAGCACGTCGGCGCCTGCCGCTTCGAAGGCTTTCAGCCGGCGGATCGTGTCGTCGAGCTCCCTGACGCCGCGGATCAGGTTGTCGGCCCGCGCCGTAAAGGTGAACGGAACGTCGAGCGAGCGCACCATCTCGACACCCGCCTGCACGCGTTCGACGGCATGATTGAAGTCATAGATGCGCTCACCGCTCCAATCCTCGATCGAGCCGCCGACGATGCCCACCTCGGCGGCATCGCGCAGGATGGTGGCCGCCTCCTTCGGATCGTCGGCATAGCCATTCTCGAGGTCGGCATTGACCGGCAGGTCGGTGGCCTCCGCGATCGCGCGGCAGTTCTCGAGCAGCTCGGCGCGGCTCACGGCGTTGTCGCCGTCGACCCGGCCCAGCGCGTTGGACATGCCGAGGCTCGTCGTCGCCAGCGCCTCGAAGCCCAGCGACTGCAGCAGCTTGGCCGTACCGGCATCCCACGGGTTGGGCAACAGCAACAGCCCCGGCTGTTCGTGCAGCCTGCGAAACTCCTGGCCCTTTTCCGCCTGCGTGCGCATCGCCCCTCCTCCGCTTTCTGCTAAAAAACACCGATGGACATCCAAGCGCAACGGGAACTCGCCCGTCTTCTCGCCTCTCTTCGCCGCGATGGTCGTCAGCAGAGCGGCCTTGCGACCGCCCTTGTGCCGCCGGACAAAACGACTGCCTACAAGATCGCGGGCCTTGTCGCCGAGGAACTCGGCTGGCCGGTGCGTGGCTGGAAGATCGCCGCCATGAAGGACGAGATGCAGAAGGCGCTGCGCACCGACTCGCCGATCTACGGTCGCGTCTACTTCACCAAGCCGACGCCCGTCACCGTAGAGCGCGCCAAGCTCGTAAGCCCGATACCGGAGGTCGAGTATCAGGCCAAGCTCGGCATCGACTTGCCGCCGCGCGAGAAGCCCTACTCGGTCGAGGAGGTCACCGAGGCCGTGGCCTCGCTTCATCCCGGCCTGGAGCTGGCGGAGTGCCGCTTTATCCACGACACGGCCTTTCCGCCCTTGCCGGCGATCCTGGCCGACGGGGCAGGCTCCGGCACCATCATCTACGGACCGCCGATCGAGGACTGGCGCAAGCGCGACATTGCCGGCCAGGAAGCCACGCTCTCTTCCAATGGCAAGCTCCGCCGCAAGGGCACCGCCGCCGCCGCGCTCGATCATCCGATGGTGCCCCTCACCTGGCTCGCCAACGAACTCTCGCGCACCGGCGTGGGGATGAAGGCCGGCGAGATGGTGAGCACCGGAACCCTGACCGGTATGCTGGCGCCAAAGGCCGGCGAAACCCACGTCGCCGACTTCGGACCCTTCGGTTCGGTCGAGGTCACCTTCACTTAAAGCGCCGAGTTCCTGCTTGACGCATGGCGTGCGGCAATTCATAACCAATATGTTATATAATTTATTGGTTATGTCATGCAGCCAACGCAGCATCTCGACGCCACCTTTGCCGCCCTGGCCGATCCGACGCGCCGGGCGATCATCGCCCGTCTCACCCAGGGCGAGGCCTCGGTCATGGAACTGGCCCGCCCCTTCGACATGAGCCAGCCCGCCATTTCCAAGCACATCAAGGTGCTGGAGCAGGCAGGCCTGGTCTCGCGTGGCCAGGATGCGCAGCGCCGCCCGTGCCGGCTGGAGACCAGGCCGCTCGCCGAGGCCACCTCCTGGCTTGATTACCAGCGCGAGCTTTTCGAGGCGCGCTTCCAACGCCTCGACACCCTGCTCGAAGAAATGAAGGCGGAACGTCGAGCGGCCGCCAAGCGTAAGCCCACTGCCAGATCCAGAAAGGGAGTCCGTAAATGAGTCGGAACGCCATGAAGCTTACCCCTCAAGGAGATTGTGAGATCGAGATCGAGCGCAGCTTCGATGCGCCGCGCGATCTCGTGTTCGAGGCCTTCATCAAACCGGAGCTGGTGCAGCGCTGGATGCTGGGGCCCGACGGCTGGTCGATGCCGGTCTGCACCATCGACCTCCGTCCCGGCGGCAAGGGCCGCTACGAATGGCAGAACGCCGATCGCAGCGCCGGCATGTCGCTCAACGTGGTCTTCAAGGAAATCGTTGCTCCCGAACGCATCGTCCATACGGAACGGTTCGACCAGGACTGGACACAGGGCGAGGCCACCATCACGACGCTGTTCGCCGAGAAGGATGGCAAGACGACGGTGATCATGAAGATCGTTTATGCGTCGCCTGTCGTACGCGACATGGTTCTGAAGTCGGGCATGGACCAGGGCATGGCCCGCAGCTACGAGCGCCTCGACGACATACTGAAGAAGTGATGCCTGGTGGGGCGCGCTTTCTCAGAGGCGCGCCCTGCCCGTCAGCGCATGAAGGCCATCGCCTTGTCGCGTACCGATCCGTAGCGCAGGATCACCAGATCCAGCGCATAGTTCTGATAGAGCTTCCAGGGACGCTTTGAGCCCTGCTTGGGTTGGTGCGCCAGCGCGCGCTGGATATAGCCCGAGGAGAAGTTGACCCAAGGCTCTTCGGTCAAGGTCGGATCGTTATTGTGCGGCATGCACTGCTTGAAGCCCTTGCGATCCATGTGGTTCAGCAGGCGGCAGACATATTCGCAGACGAGATCGGCCTTCAGCGTCCACGACGCGTTGGTGTAGCCGAACACCGAGGCGAGGTTCGGTATGTCGCTGTACATCATGCCCTTGTAGATCATCGTTTCCGACGGCTTCACCGGCTTGCCGTCGACGACGAGGTTCGCGCCGCCGAGCGGCTGCAGCACCAGCCCGGTCGCCGTCACGACGACATCGGCCTCCAGCTCTTCGCCGGATTTCAGCTTGATGCCCGTTTCCGTAAAGGTCTCGATCTGGTCGGTAACGACCGAGACGCGCTCCTTGCGGATGGCCCGGAACAGGTCGGCATCGGGCACTAGGCAAAGGCGTTGGTCCCACGGGTTGTAGCGTGGGGTGAAATGCTTGCCGACATCGTAGTCCGGCCCCAGCATCTGGCGCACGCCGCCCAGGATCAGGCTCTTCACCTTCTCCGGCTTGCGCTTGCACATCTGGTAGAAATACATGCCGAGTAGCACGTTCTTCCAGCGCGTCATCATGTAGGCGAGGCCGAGCGGCAGCTTGCGCTTGAGCTTGTTGGCGATCGGGTCCTCGGCCGGCCGCGCCACCACGTAGGTCGGCGAACGCTGCAGCATGGTGACATGCGCAGCCGTCTCGGCCATCGCCGGCACCACCGTGACCGCCGTGGCGCCGCTGCCGATCACGACGACCTTCTTGCCGGCATAGTCGAGATCTTGCGGCCAGTGCTGCGGGTGGACCATCCGGCCCTTGAAGCGGTCGACGCCGGCAAACTCCGGCAGATATCCCGCTTCGTAGCGGTAGTAGCCGCTGCACATCCACAGGAAGCCGCAGGAGATGAAGACGCGTTCCTTGTTCGGACCACGCTCAAGCTCAACCGTCCATTTCGAGTCGGGCGTGGACCAGGAAGCGCCGACGACGCGATGCTGATATTTGATCTTCCGGTCGATGCCGTGGTCGGTCGCGACCTCCCGGATGTAGGACAGGATCGACGGCCCATCGGCAATTGCCTTGGCGTCCTTCCAGGGCCGGAAGCGATAGCCCAGCGTGTACATGTCGGAGTCGGAACGGACACCGGGATAGCGGAAGAGATCCCAGGTTCCGCCGCTCGCCTCGCGCGCCTCGACGATGGCGTAGGTCTTGCCCGGGCATTCCTTCTGCAAATGCCAAGCGGCGCCAATGCCGGAGAGGCCAGCGCCGACGATCAATACGTCGAAATGTTCAGACGCCGTGCGGTCGGCCGGCATCAGGGCGGCGATTGTATCCATGCCGACTTCATCGCGGAAAGCACCGGACCTGGCAACTCCGCCCCCGCAGATCTAGCGGCCCCATCGCCTTCCAGCGAACAGCGCCAGACAGCCCACCGTCGTGATGACAGAGGCCAAGACCAGCCCCGGCCCATAACCACCGAAGCCGTCGCGCAGGAAGCCCAGCAGGGCCGGCCCGAACGCCGAGGTCAGCTGGATCACCGTTGCGGCGGCGCCATAGGTGGCGCCAAAGGCGGCGGCGCCGAACTCGCGACGAACCACGACAGGCCCCAGGGTCGTCACGTGTCCGATGCCATAGCCATAGATCAGGCTCGCCGCGACGAGGACCGGCACGGTCGGCCAGACCGCCAGGGCGAGCAGAGCCAGAGTCTGGACGGCCATGATGAGGCAGGCCAGTCCGCGGACATCGACCTTGTCGACGATCCGGGCCAGCACGAGCCGGCCCGCGAAGGCCGTCACGCCGGTGACACTCACCAGCAGGCCCGCTCCTGCCGTCCCCAGCATTGGTTCGGCCAGGGCGACATGATGAGTGATAAAGCCGATCTGCACCGTAAGGGCGAGGGCAAACCCCGCTGCTGCGCTCCACAGCAAGAGGCGCGGCCGGCCAAGAGTGGCGACGGGTGGTGGGCCAATGGACGGCGCGGCGCCGATAACCCGCGCCTCACCGTCGCGGTCCATGCCGAGATCGGCCGGGCCACGAAACCGCAGCACACGCCAGATCAGCGGCAACAGCAACGCCGCCGCCACGATGCCCGTGACGATCAACCCCTGCCCTAGCCCCAGCCGAGCCAGCGCATACAGCAGCAACGGCACGCCGAGGATCGCCCCTAAGCTGGCGCCCATGATGGCGAGCGTCATGGAGCGCCCCTGATGGCGCTCGAACCAGGGCGCCACGGTTGCGGTGATGCCGGTGGTGGAGAGCGTCGACCAGCCGATACCGACCAGCACAAAGCAGGGATAGAGCTGCCAGGGCGCGCTCACCTGCCCGATCAACGCAACACCCAGGGTCATGGAAACGGCGCCGATGGACAGGACTGGCCGCGGCCCCCAGCGGTCGATGCTACGGCCGACGAGACGCTGGATGCTGGCGCTCACCAGGAAGAAGAGCGTGATTGCCGACGCAACTTCGGCGATTGGCCAGCCGTGCGCGGCCGTGACGGCCTGCAGGTAGACGCTGGCGCCGAACAGACCCAACGCCCAGGCGAAGGCCGCGATGACGAAGCAGGCCGCAACGACCCGCCAACCATGAAACACGGGGTACTACTCAGCTTGGTCCGATGCAGCTCTTCTGGACGACATGACTGTTTCCTCGGAGCTTTCAATTGGGCCACACTGCACACGCCGGACTGGAATTGCCACCAGTTCCCGCGAGAACGATCACCAGGAGGAAATCCATGGCAACCAGCGTCAAGCAGTTGATGGAAGCGGCGAATGCCGCTGTCCCCAAGATCACGCCGGCCCAAGCCAAGGAGATGATCGCCAAGGGCAATACCCTGGTGGTCGACGTACGCGACTCGGCGGAAGTCGAGAAGAGCGGCAAGGTCGCCGGTGCCGTAAACGTCTCGCGCGGCATGCTCGAGTTCCGCGCCGATCCCGATTCGCCCTATCACGACAAGAGCTTCGACAAGGGCAAGACGGTGATCGTCTATTGCGCGTCCGGTGGCCGGTCAGCGTTGAGCGGCAAGGTGTTGAAGGATTTCGGCTTCAACGACGTCCACAACCTTGGCGCCTTCAAGGACTGGGCCGAAAGCGGCGGTGCCGTCGAGAAGTAACCTCTCGATCCTGTCCCGTTCTGCGTTCAGGCTGATTCCGGAGGCACGATGAAGAAGCTCCTGGCCGGCTGCATCCTGGCCCTCTCCGTTCTGGCGGCTTCGACCGCCATGGCGCAGACCTATCCATCCAAGCCGATCCGCTGGCTGGTGCCCTACCCGGCCGGCGGCGGCTCCGACTTCCTGGCCCGCACCATCGGCCAGCAGTTCTCGACGCAGACCGGCCAGACGGTGATTGTCGACAACAAGCCCGGTGCCAACACCGCGGTCGCGGCCGCGGAAACCGCGCGTGCCCCGGCCGATGGCTACACCGTGCTGTCGGCTGACAACGGCACGATGGTGTTCAATCCCGTGCTCTACAAGTCGCTGGCCTACAGCCCGACCAAGGACCTGGCACCTGTCACGCTGATGGGGCGCTTCCCGATGATCCTCGTGGTCAATCCGGAAAGCGGCATCGCCGACGCCAAGACTTTTATCGACAAGGCCAAGGCGTCGTCCGTCGGCATCAACTACGCCTCGGCCGGTGCGGGCAGCCCGCATCATCTCGCCATGGAACTGTTGAAGGTCGAGACCGGGCTGCGCCTGGTGCACGTCCCCTATCGCGGCGCTGCACCGGCCCTGGCCGACGTGGTGAGCGGACAAGTGCCCGCGATGATGGTCGATCTCGCAGCCGGCGCGAGCTTCATCAAGAGCGGCAAGGTGAAGCCGCTTGCCGTGGCCAACGCAGTGCGCCTGCCACAGTTGCCCGATGTGCCGACCTTCGCCGAGCTCGGCTACAAGAACGTCGAGGCTGCCGCCCTCGTCGGCCTGGTGGTGCCCGCAGCGACACCACCCGACACTATTGCCGCCCTCAACAAGCAGATCGTCTCCGCCATCCGCGAGCCCGGCGTGAACAAGAAGCTGCAGGAATTCGGCGTCGAGCCGGTCGGCAGCACGCCGGCCGAATTCGCCGAGCTCCTGAAGAGCGAGACGGCGCGCTGGCAAAAGCTCATCCGCGACCTCGGCATCACACTCGATTGATCCGAGGCTGACTGACTGCCCGTAGGCGCCGCCGGCGCCTACTCCTTCATGAAGGCGTTGAGATCCGGCGTCGATATCGAGCGATCGAGGTAAGTGAAGGTGCCTTTCTCCTTCACTTCCTTGGCCGCGTCGACGAGCCCCGTCATGGCGGCCCGGTAGAGCGATGTCGCAAGGCTGATGCGCTTCACGCCAGCGGCCTCTAGTTCGGCCTTGCTGAACGACTTGCCCTTGATGCCGACCATGAAGTTGAACGGCTTCTTGAGGGCACCGCAGACCTTCTTCACCGCCGCGAGGTCCGGCAGGCCGGGCGCGAACAGCACATCCGCGCCGGCCGCTTCATAGGCCTGCAGGCGCTTGATGACATCGCCGAGATCGGCCTGCCCGCGCAGGAACCCTTCAGCACGCGCCGTCAGCACGAACGGCACGGGCAGCGCGCGCGCCGCCTCGACAGCCGCCTTGATCCGCGTCGCCGCCGTCTCGATATCGTAAAGCGGCTTGTCCTTGTCGCCGGTCGCGTCTTCGATGGAACCACCGACCAGGCCGACACCCGATGCCTGACGGATCGTCTCGGCCGCATCCGACGGTGAGTCGCCAAAGCCCTTCTCGAGGTCGGCAGCGACCGGCAAATCGGTTGCGTTCACGATGAGACGCGCATTGGCCAGTGCTTCATCGCGAGTCACCTTGCCGTCGCGCTTGCCCAGCACGCCGGCCTTGGCGCCGCTCGACGTCGCCAGCGCCTCGAAGCCGAGGCCGGCCAGCACGCGCGCCGAACCTGCATCCCACGGATTGGGAATCACGAAAGCGCCAGGCGCCTCGTGGAGTGCGCGGAACTTCCTGGCCTTATCTGCCTGACTGACACTCATGATGCTTCCCCCTACTCGCAACGCTAAAGGCTTCGCCCGTCGAACGGGCGGGGCGAGAGTTTGTCCACGTCCATCCCGGCGATGCAACGGAGATTGATGGCGACCGTCGGCGTGCCGTCGGGCATCGCACCTTCGGCGAAAGTCTCGATCCCGCAGGTCCGACAATGCCGATGATGCAGACGCTTCTTACCGAACTGGTAATCGACGAGGGCGTCCTCGCCGGACTTCAGCGTCAGCTTGCTCTTAGGAGCAAAGGCCAGCACAGCGCCGAGCCGGCTGCAGATCGAGCAGTTGCACTTGATTGCACCCGAGACGTCGAGATCGACGTCATAGGTCACGGCGCCGCAATGGCAGCTTCCCGAATAGGATTTCGTCTCGGCCACGGCTTCCTCCTCAGAACATTGTTCTCTATATGTTCTTTTTGGCGGAGAAGGTCCAGAGGCTTCTGCCAGGGACGTCAGGCCCCTGCGTGGTCTAGCCCTAGCTCGGCCAGGGCAAGGACCAAGTCTTCACGTTGGTGAAGCTCTTCATCGCCTCCAGGACCCCTTCCTTGTAGCCAAGGCCGGAGTCCTTGATGCCACCGAACGGTGACATTTCGATGCGATAGCCCGGCACCTCCCAGACGTTGACGGTGCCGACCTGCAGCTCGTCGACGAAGCGGGTGATGTAGTCCAGCCGGTCCGTGCAAACGCCCGACGAGAGGCCGTAGGCCGTGCCGTTGGAGACGCGGATGGCGTCGGCGATGTCCTTGACGCGGATGATCGGGATCGCCGGCCCGAACGTCTCCTCGCGCACCAGCTCGGCCCGAGGGTCGACGTGATCGACCACGGTGGGAGGAAACAGCGCGCCACGCCGGTCGTTGCCGTGCAGAAGCTTGGCGCCGTGCTTTGCCACCGCCTCGCTGACCCTGTTCTGAAACAGCGTGGCCGCGCGCTCGTGAATGACCGTGCCGACATCCGTTTCCGGATCGAGTGGATCGCCGGCTTTGAGTTTCTTTGCCTTGGCCAGCACGCGCTCGACGAACGCATCGGCCACCTTCTCGACGACCAGGATGCGCTTCACGGCCGTGCAGCGCTGACCGGAGTTCTTGGTGGCGCCGGCGACGGCGAGTTCCGCCGCCTTGTCGAGGTCGGCATCCTCCATGACGATCAGCGGATCGTTACCGCCCAGCTCCAGCACAATGCGCTTGTAGCCCGCCTTCTCCGCGATGTACTTGCCGACCCGCACGGAGCCCGTGAAGGTGACGAGATCGGCGCGCGGATCGACGATCATGGCGTCGCCGATGTCGGACGGATTGCCGGTGATGACCGACAGCATCTCGGGAGGCAGGCCCGCTTCGTAGAGCGTGTCTGCCAGGAACAGCGCCGTGAGCGGCGTCAATTCCGTCGGCTTCAGCACCACGCAGTTGTTGGTCGCAAAGGCCGGCGCCAGCTTGTGCGCGACCATGTTCAGCGGATGATTGAAGGGCGTGATCGCCGAAATGGCGTTCAACGGCTGTCGTAGGGTGAAGATCTTGCGCGACTTGCCGTGCGGGGTCAGATCGCAGGAGAAGGTCTGACCGTCATCCTGCAGGCAGAGCTGACCTGCAAAGGTGAAGACGTCATAGGCGCGGCCGACCTCGTAGAGCGAGTCCTTCAGGCAGAGCCCCGACTCCAGGGTGATGAGCCGCGACAGCTCTTCCTTGCGGGCGACCAGCAGCTCGGCAGTCTTCAGCAGGATCTGCTGGCGCTGATAGCGCGTCAGCTTCGGCTTGTAGTCATGTGCGATCTGGAAGGCTTCGGCCACCAGTTCCGGCGTGGCGCGCGGCACGGTGCCGACGAGGCGATTGTCCCAGGGGAAGCGCACTTCCAGCCTCGCGCCCGTCTCGACCTTGCGGCCTGCAATGCGCAGATGCTCGTGCCGAACATCGGCGCCGGCGCGGGTGATCGTGTCCATGGATGCTCTCTCAGGCGACGAGGTTGAGGGCGAGATCGAAGGCGTCGAAGTTGCGCCAGCGCTTCGAGGCGGCCGCGCCGTCTGCCAGCTTGCGATTGCAGATCACCGGCACGCGCTGTTCCGAAATGCCGCCATGGCTCCGCAATGGCTCGGTAAGGCCGGAGAGGTCGTGCCGCGACGCCGACGTTCCCAGCACCTTGTGCTTGGTCGAGACCACGATCAGGTCGCCGAGACGATCCGCCGGGAGCTCGAAGCGGGCGGCCGCCTCTTCCTTCGTAAGCGCCGCTTCGATGCCCGGCATCGCCTTGAGCTTCGCGGCAGCCTCGACGGCCGTCGTGCCCTGCGGCAGATAGACAACGGCGAAGGACCCCAGCGCGCCGTGATGCACGACATAGGGATCGGTGATCGGCAGGATCACCCGCGCCTTGTCCTTGCCAAGCCAGCCGTCGAACACGTCCTGCAGATAGATCACGTCGGGCTGGCCGTCGCTGCCGAACTTGGCGTTCATGCCATGGTCGGCGGTGACCACGATGGTGCAGCCCATGGCGTCGAGCTTAGCGAGGTAGCCATCCATCATCGCGTAGAAGGCATTGGCGACCGGCGTGCCGGGCGCGTGCTTGTGCTGGATGTAATCGGTGGTCGATAGATACATGATCTCCGGCCGGTCGCGCTCCATGATCTTCACGCCCGCCGCAAACACGAACTCCGAGAGGCCGGCGCTGTAGACATCGGGCACGCCCATGCCGACCAGCTCGTTCACCTTCTCGATGCCATTCTCGGCGAGAGTTGCCTTGTCCGACTTCTCTGACGAGAAGGCGCAGGCCTTGCCCGCACCCAGCTCCAGCCCTTTGCCGAGCAGGCCGCGCAGCTTGTCCTTCGCCGTGACCACGGCAATGCGGCAACCGGCGCGCTGAAAGGCCGGGAACAGCGTCTCGACGCGCAGGAACTTGGGATCGTTCATCATCACTTCCTTGCCCGTCTCGGGGTCGAGGAAGTAGTTGCCGCAAATGCCGTGCACCTCCGGCGGCCGGCCGGTGACGATCGAAAGGTTGTTCGGGTTGGTGAAGGACGGCACCACGCAGTCGCCCACGAGGTTGGCGCCGTTCTTGAGTACCTTGGCGAACCAGGGCGCCTGCCCTGCCTCGACGGCGCGCTCGATGTAGCCGGGCTCCGAACCGTCGACGCAGACGATGACGACGGGCTGCTTCGGAAGACGATAGCGGCGGCCGTTGACGGCGATCTCTCCGCCGGTGGTGTTCAGACTGTCAGGCGCCATCTTCTTACTCCCTACTCGGCCGCCAGGGCCGGGCCGCCGTTGGAAACACGCATTTCGTCCAGCACCTCGCGTACAGCCGCGAGAGCGCCCTTCATATGCTCGGGATACAGCCGGCCGATGCAGCCCATGCGGAAGGAATCCGCCACCGTGAGCTTGCCCGGATAGATCACATAGCCGCGGTCTTTCAGCCCATCATAGAACTGCTGGAACACGAACCTGGGATCGGTCGGCATGTGGAAGGTGATGATGATCGGGGCCTGCAGCCGGTCGCTGAGGAGCGTGCGGAAGCCCATGGCGCGCATGCCGTCGATCAGGACCTTGGCATTGTCGCGATAGCGCTTGCCGCGCCCAGCCACGCCGCCTTCGGCCGCGTGCTCTTCGATTGCCTTGCCCAACGCCACGATGACGTGGATCGGCGGCGTGAAGCGATACTGGCCGGTCTTGGCAAAACCCTCGGCCTGGTCGAACAGGTCAAGGACCAGCGTCGTCGCATTGCCCTTGCACTCGGCCAGCGCCTCCTTGCGGCAGACGACGAAGCCCAGCCCCGGCACGCCTTCGAGGCACTTGTTCGAGGAGGCGGCCAGCGCATCGTAGGGCACCTGGCGCGCGTCGATCTCCAGCGCACCGAAGGCCGACATGGAATCGACCAGCAGGCGGCGGCCCTGCCTGGCGACGAGCGCCGCAATCTCGACGATGGGATTGAGAATGCCCGAGGTCGTCTCGCAATGGACTGCGAAGACATGGGTGATCGCCTTGTCGGCCACCAACATCGCTTCGAGCTTCGCGAGATCGGGCGGCGTATCCTCCGGCGTCTCGTAGGTCGCGACGCCGCGACCTGCGATCTCTGCGATCTTCCTGGCGCGCTGACCATAGGCGCCGTTGATCACGACCAGGAGCTTGCCCGTCTTCGGCACGAACGACGTGATCATCGCCTCGACGGCGAATGTCCCCGACCCCTGCACCGGCACGGTGACATGGGTATCCTGCGCGCCGGCCAGTTCGGCGATCTTCTCCAGCACCATCTTGTTGATGGCGATGAAACCCTGATCGCGCGAGCCCCAGTCGTGGACCATGGCCTGCTTCACGCTGGCCGAAGTGGTGAGCGGACCGGGCGTCAGCAGCAGCGGATCGCCGGTTTCGGAAGAGGCTTTCGGGGTCGTCATGAGATCAATGATCGGCTCGCGCTTTCTATCCGTCCAGTATATATTCCATATGCTACCTATCGGTTTCTTCTATATGACACCCACCCAGCTCCGCGCCTTCCATCTCGTCGCCGAAGCAGGCTCGTTCTCGGCGGCCGCGCGCGCCTCCGGGCTCAGCCAGCCCAACCTGTCGGGCCAGGTAACCGCTCTCGAAAAGAGCTACGGCGTGAGGCTGTTCGACCGAAAGAGCCGCGCCGTGACGCCAACTGAGACCGGCCGACAGCTCCACGGCATCACGACGCGCCTCTTCGCCATACAGGACGAAGCCCAGGCACTGCTGGCCGGAGAACAGGCGCTGGTGCGCGGCCATCTGCGCATCGCCGCGGATTCCGCCCACCATGTCGTGCCGATCATGGGCGCGCTTCGCAAACAAGCAGGCGGGCTGACCTTCGCCCTCTCCATCGACAATTCCGCCGGCGTGCTGGAACGCCTGCTGCGTCACGAAGCCGACGTTGCGGTCATGGCCAAGAGCATCTCCGATCCGCGGCTTCACACGGTACGGCTGCGCACGGACCGGGTGGTGCTGTTCGTGCCAGCGCGCCACGCGCTCGCCCGGCGTGGCCGCACGCCTCTTGCCGCACTCGCCGGGCAGGAACTGGTCCTGCGCGAACGCGGTTCGATCACACGCGAAGTGCTTGAACAGGCGATGGCTGCTGCCGATATCAGGCCGGCCTCCATCGTCGAGGTGCAGACTCGCGAAGGCGTGCGCGAGGCGGTGGCTGCAGGCTTCGGCATCGGCGCCGTGTTTGCGAGCGAACTTGGCGAGGACCGCCGCTTCCGCCGCATCGTCATCGCGGACCGCGATCTCGCCGTGGCCGAATATGCAGTCTGCCTTCAGGAGCGTCGCCGCGTCGCGCTGGTGCGGGCGTTCATGGATGAAGCGAGCAAGCTTGCTTCGTAATAAATAGTTCAAAAAACTTTAACATCGAAAGAGCGAGGCGTAGGATTCGGCGATCATGCAGGGTGTCGACACAGTTCTGAACGTACTGGGCAGCGTTTGCTTGCTGCTCTGGGGCGTCCGCATGGTCCGCACCGGCCTGACGCGTGCCTTCGGCGCCACCCTGCGCCGCGCAATCGGCGCCTGCGCCCGAAACCGCTTCACAGCCTTCGCCGGTGGCGTCGGCCTTACCGGCATCCTGCAGTCGAGCACGGCAACGGCGCTGCTGCTGGCATCGTTTGCCAGTCGTGGACTGATACCGCTCTCGATTGCGCTCGCGGTCATGCTGGGCGCCAACGTCGGCACCACCCTCACCGCCCAGGTCCTGTCGTTCAATCTGGGCTGGGTGTCGCCGTTCATGATCGCCGTCGGCGTCATCGCCTTCCTGTCCAACAGCTCGGACAAGGCCCGCCACCTCGGCCGGGTAGCCATCGGTCTCGGCCTGATGCTGCTATCGCTGCATCTGCTGGAAGCCGCCGCCGCGCCGCTGCGCGCCTCGCCAGCCTTCGTCGCCGTGCTCTCGGGCCTGCAGGACGAGTATGTACTGGCCGTCATCTTCGCCGCCGCGGCGACCTGGTTCGTGCATTCCAGCCTGTCGTCGGTACTGCTGGTCATGTCCTTTGCGAGCACCGGCATCATCGAGCCCAAGCTCGGCCTTGCGCTGATCATCGGCGCCAATATTGGCGGCGCAATTGCCCCCTACTTCGACCAGTCGACGACCGACGTCGATGCACGCCGCGTGCCCCTTGGCAACCTGATCACGCGTGTCGTGATCGGCGCCGGATTGCTGTGCTTCCTCGGACCCATCCACCACTGGCTGGCATTCATCGATCCCGCGCCTGCCCGGTTGCTGGTGAATTTTCACACCGCGTTCAGCGTGGTGGCGGCCATCGTCTTCCTGCCGCTGAACGATCCCCTGGCGGCACTCTGCCGGCGGCTGGTGCCTGATCGGCCTCAGGCCGACGATCCCGGCCGCCCTCGCCATCTTGACCCCAACGTGCTCGACACCCCCGCCGAAGCGTTGGCCTGTGCCATGCGCGAGACGCTCAATCTCGGCGACAAGGTCGCCGACATGCTGCGGCAGACCATGGATGCACTGGAGAACAACGACGCCCGGGCAGTGAAGGCGATCGAGGCTGCCGACGACGCCGTCGATCATCTCTACGAAGCGATCAAGCTCTACCTGGTCCAGACCTCGCGCAACGAGCTCGGCGAGGAGGATGGCCGGCGCTACGTCGAGATTCTCACCTTCACCACGAACCTCGAACATGTCGGCGACATCATCGACAAGAACCTGATGGAACTCGCCACCAAGAAGATCAAGAACCGCTATTCGTTCTCGGCCGAAGGCACGAAGGAGCTGCGCGCCTTCCACGCCCGGGTCCTGGAGAACCTGCGGCTGGCGCTGAACGTGTTCACGACCCGCGACATCACGCTGGCCCGCCGTCTGGTGGCCGAGAAGACGTCGATGCGTGAAGCGGAAATGAGCGCGGGCGACAGCCACTTCGCGCGCCTGCGCGAGGGCCGGCCGGAATCCATCGAGACCAGCTCGATCCACATGGACGTGATCCGCGACCTGAAGCGCATCAACGGCCACCTGACGACGGTGGCCTATCCCATCCTGGAGGCCGCCGGCGAACTCGCCGAAACGCGCCTCAAGACCTCCGATCAGACCTTGATGCGGGCTCCTGCAGGGTCGTAAGGCGGCCGCAGCGAAACCTTGGCTTTGAGGCGCGTGCCGGCGAGGTCGACCTCGAACCGGCCGGCCTCCAACCACGCTGCATCGATGGCTGAGCCATCCGTGCGCTTCACGTAGCCCAGCCCGAGTGCAGCGCCGATGGTATGGCCGTAGGCGGCCGAGGTGAGATCGCCCACCGGCGCGCCGTCACGCAACAGGGCTTCGCCGCCCCACAGCAGCGGCTCGCCGTCCTCGAGCACCACCGAGATCAGCCGCCGCGTCAGTGGCTTGGTCTTGGCCTCGACCAGCGCCTTCTGGCCGATGAAGCCACCAGGCTTGTCGAGCTTCACGGCCCAACCGAGACCCGCCTGGAAGGGCGTGTCGTCGGGCGTCAGTTCGCGGCCCCAAGCGCGATAGCCCTTCTCCAGCCGCAGGCCCTCGACCGCGTAATAGCCGGCATCGCGCAGGCCGAACTCGGCCCCCGCCTCGTGCAGGGTCTCGAACACCGTCGCGGCGAACTCGACCGGCACGTAAAGCTCCCAGCCCAGCTCGCCCATGTAGGTGCGACGTGCTGCCAGCACCGTGGCGTAGCCGACGCCGATCTCGCGGATCGCGGCGAAAGGAAAGCCCTCGTTGGAGAAGTCGGCGCGGCTCACTTTCTGCAGGAGCGCGCGGCTCCTAGGCCCCATCACCGACAGCACCGTCCAGGCGGACGTCACGTCCGTCAGCACGACGTGCGCGTCGGGCAGCAGGTTACGCCCCAGCCAATCCATGTCGCGCGTCGGCTGGGCCGAGCCGGTGATGATCAAGAACTTGTCGCGCGCCAGCCGGGCCACCGTGAAGTCGCTCTCGAAGGTACCGCGCGCGTTCAGCGCACCGGTGTAGGCAGTGTGCCCAACCGGCAAAGCGACATCGTTGGCGCAAAGCTGCTGCAGGGCCGCCTCGGCATCGCGCCCCTGCACCAGGATCTTGCCGAACGAAGTCTCATCGACCACCGTCACGCCTTCGCGCGTCGCACGATGCTCGGCCGCAACGGCGTCGAACCAGGCGCCACGGCCCCAGCCGTATTTCATCTCCGGCGTCTTGCCGATGCCTGCAAACCAGTTGGGCCGCTCCCAGCCCATCTTGTTGCCGAACCACGCGCCTCGCGCCTTCAGGCGATCGTAGAGCGGCGAGCGACGAAACGGCCGGCCAGTCTCCTGCTCGCGCTGCGGCCAAGGCATCTTGTAGTGCAGGCCCAGAGTCTCGCCGACCCGTTCGCGCAGCCAGGCATCGTTGCCATGAAAGTTCGCGAAGCGGCGGATATCGACCGGCCACAGGTCCATCGTCGGCTCGCCGGCCACGATCCATTCGGCCAACGCCATCCCGGCGCCGCCGGAACTCGCGATGCCCATCGAGTTGAAGCCCGCACCGACGAAGAAGCCGCGGACCTGCGGTGCCTCGCCCAGAATGTAGTTCAGGTCCGGCGTAAAGCTCTCCGGGCCATTCATGAAGGTCTTGATGCCGGTCTTTTCCAGAGACGGCACGCGGATCAGCGCATTGTCCATCAGGATCTGGAACTGATCCCAGTCGTCCGGCAGCATGCCGAACTCGAAATCGTCGGGAATGACATCTTTGTTCCAGGGCTTGGCTTCGGGCTCGAAGCCGCCCATCAGCAGGCCGCCGACCTCTTCCTTGAAGTAGATGTAGCCGTCGGGGTCGCGCATCACCGGCAGGTCGCGCGGCACGCCCTCCATCTTCTCGGTGACGATGTACATGTGCTCGCAGGAATAGAGCGGCACCGTAACGCCGACCTTGCGGCCGAGCTGGCGGGCCCACTGGCCCGCGCAATTGACCACGATCTCGGCGGTGATCGGACCTTCGGTCGTTTGCACACCGGTGACGCGGCCGTCCTTGATATCGACGTCCGTGACTCGGACCTTCTCGAAGATGCGCACACCGCCGTTGCGTGCGCCCTTGGCCAGCGCCTGGGTGATGTCGGCCGGGTTGGCCTTGCCGTCGCCCGGCAACCACACGGCGCCGACCAGATCGTCGGTGCGCATGATCGGATATTTCTCGCCCGCCTGTTTGGGCGTCAGCGGCTCGCAGGCCACGCCCTGGGCATTGGCCATGGCGGCCGAGCGCCGCAGCAGCACCATCCGCTCCTCGGTGCGCGCGACGGAGAGTGAGCCGCACTGCTTCCAGCCTGTGGCAAGCCCCGTCTCGGCTTCGAGCTTCGAGTAGAGTTCAGTGCTGTAACGGATGAGCCGCGTCAGGTTCTGGTAGCTGCGCAACTGGCCAACGAGGCCTGCTGCGTGCCAGGTCGTGCCACCGCTCAGCCGGCCCTGCTCCAGCAGCACCACGTCCTTCCAGCCGAGCTTGGCGAGATGGTAGGCCGTGGAGCAGCCCATGATACCGCCGCCGACGATGACGACCCGCGCCTGGGTCGGAAAGCTGGCGGCCATTAGAGCCGCCCCGCCACAGCGGCCTCGTACATCTTGCGCATTTCCGGCACACCCGCCTTGATCGGATTGCCACCCGCCGTCGGATCTTCCGCGGCCATCGCGGCGAACTTGTCGAGATGTTCGACCTTCACACCGAGTTCGGCGAGCGTATGAGGGATGCCCACTTCGCGACGGAGGTCGAGAGTCCACTGCATGAAGCCATCGAAGGTCGGTGTGCGCAGGTCGAGCCAGCGCGCGAGCCGCACGACTTTGTCCTCAATGGCCGCGCGATTGAACTTCACGACATAGGGCATGGCGACGGCGTTGGTGAGCCCGTGATGCGTGTCGAGCACGGCGCCCACCGGATGCGACAGAGAATGGATGGCACCCAGCCCCTTCTGAAAAGCCGTCGACCCCATCTGCGAGGCGGCCAGCATGTGGCCGCGGGCCTCGATATCGCGGCCGTCCCTCACCGCACGCGCCAGGTTCTCCTTCACCAGCCGCATGCCTTCGACGGCAATGCCTTCGGCATAGGGGTGATAGCCCGGCGCGCAATACGCCTCGAAGCAGTGGATGAAGGCATCCATGCCCGTGCCCGCCGTGAGCTTGGCCGGCAAACCGACCGTCAGTTCGGGGTCGGCGATGACGATCGCGGGCATCATCTTGGGGTGGAAGATCACCTTCTTCGTGTGCGTCTGCTCGTTGGTGATCACGGACGCGCGGCCCGTCTCCGAACCGGTGCCGGCCGTCGTCGGCACGGCGATCGAAGGATAGATTCCGGCCGGATTGGCACGCGTCCACCAGTCGCCGATATCCTCGAAATCCCAAAGCGGCCGTGTCTGGCCTGCCATGAAGGCGATGGCCTTGGCCGCGTCGATACCCGAGCCACCACCCCAGGCGATCACGCCGTCATGCTTGCCTGCGCGCAATACGCGGATGCCCGCCTCGACATTGGCGGCCACCGGATTGGGCTTCACATCGCTGAACAGCGCCACTTCGAGGCCGGCCTTGCGCAGACCGGTCATGGCGTCGCCGATCATCGGCAATTTGGCGAGGCCCGGATCGGTGACAAGGAGTGGGCGTCGCAGCCCGACGACCTTGCAGGCGTCGGCAAGCTCGCGGATGCGGCCCGCGCCAAAGCGGATCGAGGTCGGGAAGTTCCAGTTGCCGACGAGAGACATCAGATGATTTCCATATAGCGGTCGAGTTCCCATTCCGTGATGGCCTTACGGAACTCCCGCTCCTCCCACTCACGTGTTGCAGAATAATGATCCACGAAGGCATCGCCGAACAGGTCGCGCGCCGCCTTCGATGCCTTCAGGCGACCCGCCGCCTCCATCAGGGTGCGCGGAAGCTGCGCCTTTGCCGGGTGCTTCTTCTCGTAGGAGTTGCCCTGGATCGGCTCACCGGGATCCACCTTGTTCTCGACGCCCCAGAGGCCTGCGCCAACGGCGGCCGCCAGCGCGAGGTACGGGTTCGCATCTGCCGCGGCGACGCGATATTCGACGCGCGTCGACTTGGCCGAGCCCGGAATGACGCGCAGCGAAGTGGTGCGGTTCTCCACGCCCCAGCTCGACACGGTCGGCGCCCAGAAACCCGGGATCAGGCGACGGTAGGAGTTCACGTTGGACGCCACCATGCCCAGCAGTTCGGGCATCAGTGCCGCCTGGCCTCCCACGAAATGGCGCATGGTCGGGCTCATGCGATACGGCGCTTTCTCGTCGAAGAATACCGGCTTGCCCCCTTTCCACAGCGACATGTGCATATGGCCGCCGCAGCCCGGCCAGTCCTTCGACCATTTGGCCATGAAGGTGGCGAGCCAGCCGCGCTTCTGCGCCAGCACCTTGGTGAAGAGCTTGAAGAGCGCGGCCTTGTCGGTCGCAGCGAGCGCATCGTCGACCCGCAACGCCGCTTCGAGCACGCCTGCGCCGGTCTCGGTGTGCAGGCCCTCGATGCTCATGTCCATCGCCTCGCACATGGCGAGGAGGTCCTTGTACCAGTCGCTCAGGACAGAGTTGCGCAGCACCGAGTAGCCGAAGAAGCCGGGCGAGATCGGCTTCAGGTTCTTGTAGCCCTTCTCGCGGATCGACTCGGGCGTCTCGGCAAAGACGAAGAACTCGTACTCGAAGCCCACCTTAACCTCGAAACCGAGCTTGGCCGCACGCGCCAGTACGCGCCGCAACACCCCGCGCGGGCAGATCTCCTCGGCCCGGTCCACGAACTCGCAGAGGAACATGAGATTGCCCGGCTCGGTCGCGATCTCGCGGCACGTGTCGGGCAGGATGCGCACCATGGCGTCGGGATAGGCCGTGTGCCAGCCGGTATAGGTGACGTTGTCGTAAAGCTGGTCGTTGATGTCCCAACCCAGCACGACGTCACAGAAACCGAAGCCGCCGTCGAGCGCCGAGTTGAACTTGTCGACGTGCAGGTACTTGCCGCGCAGGACTCCGTCGATGTCGTGGACGCCCACCTTGACGTGGGTCAGCCCCCGTTGCTTGACGATCTTGCGCGCATCGGCGGCTGTCTTGACCTGACGCGGTTCCATTCATCCCCCGAGAACTTCCAGACTCGGGAGTTTGGCAGAGGCCGATCTACCTCGACAGGATGAAATCGACCGGCCAGGTCACGAAGCTGGGGAAGACGGTCAGCAGCGCCGTAAAAGCCATCATGATCAGGAAGAACGGTATGACCTTCCAGGCGACGTAAGTCTGCGAATCACCCGTGATGTTCTGGATGACGAACAGATTGAAGGCGACTGGCGGAGTGATCTGCGCCATCTCGATGGTGAGGATCAGGAAGATGCCGAACCACAGCTTGTCGAAGCCCGCCGCCAGCACGACCGGGAGCACGATCGGCAGGGTCAGCACGATCATGGAGAAGCCTTCCAGCACCGTGCCGAGCAGGATGTAGAAGAGCATCAGGAACATGATCAGCACGAAGGGCGACAGGTTCCATGATGTGATCGCGGCCGAGACGAACTGCGGTACCTGGAGGTTGGCCAGCACCGTGCCCACCACGAAGGCGCCGAGCACGATCATGCCAATCATGCAGGTGGTCTGAACCGAACCCAGCAAGGCATCGCGCAGCCCTTGCCAGCTCAAGGTGCGCTGGAAGGCAGCCACCGCCAGCGCGCCCAGCACGCCGATGGCCGAAGCCTCGGACGGGCTGGCAATGCCGGCATACATGGTGCCGAGCACCGTCAGGATCAGGAAGGCCACCGGGCCCAGTTCGACAAGGCTGCGGAAGCGATCGGACCAGGTCCAGTTGGTGTGATCGTCGCCCGGCACGAGCTTCGGGTTGAGGAGCGACCGCACGCCCATATAACCCATGAAGCAGGCGGCCAGCGCGAAGCCCGGCAGGAAGCCCGCCGTGAACAGCCGCAGCAACGATTCCTCGGCCAGCACCGCATAGATGATCATCGGGATCGACGGCGGGATCAGGAAGCCTAGGGTCCCCGCTCCCGCCAGGCTGCCCACGGCCAGCCCCTTGTCATAGCCACGGTTCAGAAGCTCGGTCAGGGTAATGCGGCCTACCACCTGCGTGGTTGCCGCCGACGAGCCCGAGATGGCGGCAAACATCGAGCAGCCGATCACCGTCGTATGGAACAGCCGGCCCGGCAGGAAGCTCATCCAGGGCGCGATGCCCGAGAACAGCGACTGCGACAACCGCGTGCGGAACAGCAGCTCGCCCATCAGGATGAACAGCGGCAACGAGACGATGTCCGACGAAGTGAGGACGTTGAAGGTCCAGGCGCCGATCAGCTTGTGCGTCGGCCGGTTGGTAAACAGCTCCAGGAGGCCGACGCCAACGGCCAGGAGTGCGGGGCCGATCCAGATGCCGAGGCAGAGGGTTGCCGTCATCAGGACGAGCAACCAGGTCAGGATAGCGCTCATGGGTTATTCGATGTCCTGACCGATACGGAGACGGGAATCATCGCCCGGCTCGCCGCGCAGCAGGCGGGCGAGTCGTGCAATCGCTTGCAAGGTGAAGAGGAGCGACCCCAGCGCCAACGGGAACTGAGTGATCCAGCGCAGGATTTCGCTCTTCTCCGGCGAGCGCGACTCGCGGACGTAGGACAGCCAGGCGAGCTCGCCCAGCGCCCAGGTGAGATAGGCGGCAATTGCGACGCCGCAGATCGTGGCGAAGATATCCAGCAACCGCGCCAAAGGCTTCGGCAGGTTCTCCAGCAGCACATTGACCCGGATCTGCGCACCTGCGCGCAGCGCATAGGCCGCACCCATCATGAAAGCCGCGCCCATGAGGTAGGCACTGAATTCCCAGGCGAAGTAGAGGCTGACATTGAAGAAATTGCGGGAGAAAACCTCGGCCACGATAAGACCGAGGATCGAGACGATGCAGAGCGCCGATGCCCAGGCACCCCACATCGACAGCCCATCGATCACGTCGAGAACGCGACCCGCCGGATCCGCCTTCATCCACTCTCCCCCTTGAGATTTGCCGGGAGCGCAACGTTCAACCGACGCGCTCCCGGCGAAGGCCCGCTACGAGCGGCCCAGTTCCTTCTTGTACTTGGCGATGATGTCGGCCGAGACCGGGCCAGCACGATCGATGAAGGCCTTCTCCAGCGACGCGGTCCGCTTGCGCATGTCGGCCAGCATGGCCGGCGGCACTTCGATCATGGTCATGCCGCCTTCGATCATCCGCTTGGCGCTGGCCTGATCGGCGTCGATCGACACCTGCCAGAAGGCCGGCTGCAGCTTGGCCGCCAGTTCGGTGATGGCCTTCTGGTTGGCAGGAGAGATCTTCTTCCAGGTGTCGTTGTTGATGGTGACGATCTGGCTGCTCCAGACGTGATTGGTCTTGTAGAAGACCTTCAGGAACTCCCAGAACTTGCCGTCGACACCCGACACCGACGAGGTGCTGACGCCTACTACGGCGCCCGATGCCAGTGCCGGCACCGTCTCGCCCCAGGGGATCTGCACCGCCGACATGCCAAGCAGGTTGATCATGTCGCCGGCCTGACGATCGGGCACGCGGATCTTGAGACCCTTCAGCCCGTCGACCGTGTCCGCCTTGACGTTGCAGTGGATGTACTGCGTGGGCCACGGCACGGTGTAGAGGATCGTCTGGTTGAACTTCGTGGCGATCTTGTCGAACTCGGGCCGCGCGTACTTCTGCAGTACCTTCAGTTCGTCGGCATTGCCGACCAGGAAGGGCACGCCCTCGATGCCCAGCAACGGCGCATCGCCGACCTGCTGGATGTTCAGGATGTCGGCCATCGGCACCAGCCCGTCGCGCACGGCGTTGAGTTGTTCCGGCCCCTTGTAGCCCAGCGACCCGCCGGAATGGACGGTGATCACCACGCCGCCGTTGGTGGCCTTGGCCACCTCTTCCGCGAACTGCTTGGCGTTCTTGGTATGGTAGTTGCCATCCGGCCAGACCGTTGCCAGGTCGAGCTTCATGGCCGCTTGTGCCTTCACGATCGCCGGCGCGAACATTGCTGCGCCAGCACCTACCTTCAGAGCGGTTCTACGTCCCAGTTTCATCGAAGTCTCCCTTCCCTGCTTCCCCGTTTCGCTATTCTGCCGCGCGTGGCGGCTTATATGCATAGAGCTTGTTGGCCGCCTCTTCGGAGATCAAGCCATCGGCAAGATCGTTGGCGACTTGGACACGATCACGTTCTGTTGGCGCACCGATGCCCGCACCGCCCGGCGTCATGATCACGAGGCGATCGCCCGGCGGGATCAACTGGAAGCCTTTGCCCTTGAGCTTGCCGCCGGCCTTCAGCGCCACGAAGCCCGCCTCGCCGTCGGCGCCGCCGTCTCGGCCGCGCGGCGGATGGTCGATGCGATCGAAGGCGGCCAGCAAATCGAACGGCTCGGCAATGCCGCTCTCGATTTCCATGATCTGGCCCAACCCGCCGCGCGTGCGGCCGGCGCCACCGGAGTCAGGGCGAAACTCCTTCCGCCAGAAGATGAGCGGCGTCTGCGTCTCGGCGATCTCGACGGGCGTGCCCCGCACACCGCTGGGATAGGCCGTGGCGGAGAGCCCGTCCTTGTCCGGACGTGCGCCGGTGCCCCCATTGGAGGTGATGGCCATGCCGAAGCCGTAGTTGCCACCCTCGCCGCCCTTCACGCGGCCGCGGACGTTGATGTTCCACAGGCAGGAGGTGCCTTCGGCCGGGACGCGCTCCGGTACGGCCTGACGCAGGCACCCAAAGGTCACATCCGGCAGCATCTGGCCGATGACGTGACGCGAGGCGACAGCGGTTGGCTTGGGTGCATTGAGGATGCAGCCCTCCGGCGCCGACACGGTGAGCGGCTCAAGCGAACCTGCGTTGTTGGGGATATGCGTGGAAACCACGCAGCCCAACCCAAACACCGTGTAGGCCGTCGTATAGGCATGCGGCACGTTGATGCCGCGACGCGACACGCCGGAGGTGCCGGAATAATCGACATGGATGCCCGTGTCGGACACGGTGAGCGAGGCGGTGAGCGTCACCGGCTCATCGTAGCCGTCGACTGTCATGCTGTTGTGCCAGGTGCCCTTCGGCAGCTTGGCGATCTCTGCCAGCACAGCCTCGCGCGAGCGGGCGATGATGTGGTCGCCGAGTTCGTCCAGCGAGTCGATGCCGAACTCGTCCAGCATCTCGACCAGACGGCGCGCACCGACATCGTTGCAGCCGGCCAGGGAATAGACATCGCCCTCGGTATCGACGGGCTGGCGCGTGTTGGCGCGGATCATCGCAAACAACGTCTCGTTTGCCTTGCCCTGGTCGAAGAGCTTCAGCATCGGGATGTAGAGGCCTTCCATGAAGACGTCGGTCGCGTCGGGACCGAAGCCGATGCCGCCGATATCCATGAGATGGCTGGTGCAGGAGAACAGCGCGACCAGCTTACCATTATAGAAGCAGGGCGTGGTGATGACGAAGTCGTTGAGGTGGCCCGTCCCCATCCAGGGATCGTTGGTGATGTAGGCATCACCCGGCTTCATGCTCTCGACCGGGAAGTAGCGCAGGAAGTGCTTCACCGACTCGGCCATCGAATTGACGTGGCCGGGTGTGCCCGTGACCGCCTGGGCGAGCATCCGTCCCTGCAGGTCGAAAACGCCAGCGGAGAGGTCACCGCACTCACGCACGATCGGGCTGAAGGCGGTGCGCATCAGGGTCTGCGCCTGTTCTTCGACCACCGCGATCAGGCGGTTCCACATGATCTGCAGGTCGATCAGGCCGACGCTGTTGGATTGGCTCATCGGTGGCTCCTCACGCGTCCTTGCGATCCATGACGATACAGCCGGACGCATCGATATGCGCGGCAAAACTCGCGGAAATGAAGGTCGAGGTCTCGTCCTCGGCCACGATTGCCGGCCCCGGAAAAACGCTGCCCGGCGGCAGGCTCTCGCGGCGGTACACCGGCACCTCGGCCGACTTGCCACTCCGACCATCGAACACCGGCCGCCGCCCCACGGGCTTGGGCGCGGGCGCCGTCCCGGCCTTGCCCTGCACCTCCGGCCGCTTGGCCTCGGTCGAGACTTGGACCGACCAGCTCAGCACCTCGATGGCAGCATTGGGGATGTGCCTCTCGAACAGGACGGCATAGTCCTTCTCATAGGCCTCGCGCAGCGCCTGGGTGTCCGCCTCAGTGAGCGGCCGCTGCGGCAGGGTCACCATGATCTCGTGGCCCTGCCCAACGTAACGCATGAACGCGACGCGGCGCTCGAAGGTCGGCAGGCCGCGCGCGCCCGGCGTCACGAGGGCCGTCGCTTCCGCGCTCATCTCATTCAGGAGCTCTGTCGCCCCAGCCGCGTCGAACGTGTCGAGACGCATGTAGCGGCTGCGCACGAGTTCATAGGACACGGGGGCCGCCAGGAAGCCGACCGCCGAACCGACACCGGCATTGGGCGGCACGATCACACGCTGGACGCCGATCTTCTCGGCAACGCGCGCGGCGTGGAGCGGCGCACCGCCGCCGAAGGCAACCAGCGTGTATTGATTGACCACCGAGCCCCGCTCGACGGCATGGACTCGCGCTGCGCTCGCCATGTTCTCCGAGACCATCTCGTAGACGGCGTAGGCACCCATCTCGGTCGAGAGGCCGATGCCTTCCGCCACGTCACGCTCCAGAGCGCCGCGGGCTGCATCGATATCGAGCGCAATCGAGCCGCCTGCGAAGTGCGCAGGATCGATGGTCCCCAGCACGACATTGGCGTCGGTGACGGCGGGATGCTTGCCGCCGCGGCCATAGCATGCCGGCCCCGGTTCCGCGCCCGCACTCTCCGGCCCTACCGTAACCCGCTTCAATGCATCGAGCCGTGCAATCGAGCCGCCGCCTGCGCCGATTTCGACCATCTCAATTACCGGGATGCGGACCGGCAAGCCCGAACCCTTGAGAAAGCGCGCGGCGCGGTCGACCTCGAACAACCGCGCGGTATGCGGCTGATAATCGTCGATCAGGCAGATCTTGGCCGTGGTGCCGCCCATGTCATAGCTCAGCGCCCGCTTCTCGCCGGCGCGGGCCGCAACCTGTGCCGCAAAGATCGCGCCACCGGCCGGGCCGGACTCGACCAGACGCACCGGGAAACGCCGGGCGGTCTCGATGGCGGTGAGACCGCCGCCCGACGTCACGAGATAGATCGTGCCCTTGAACTTCTCGGCAACAAATGCCGCCTGCATGCGCGCGAGATAGGAATCCATCAGCGGCTGCACATAGGCATTGGCGACGGCCGTCGAGGTGCGTTCGTACTCGCGCACCTCGGGGCAGACTTCGCTGGAGAGTGTCACCCAGAGATCGGGCAACTCGGCTTTCAGAATATCGCGCACCCGACGCTCGTGCGCAGGGTTGACGTAGGAGTGCATGAAGGCGATGGCGACGCTCTCGATGCCTTCGGTCTTGAGCTGCTTGGCGAGTTCAAGGACGGCTGCCTCGTCGAGCGGCAGGCGCACCTTGCCATGCACGTCCATACGTTCGGGCACCGTGAAACGCAGCGCGCGCGGTACCAGGGGCCTGGGCTTCTCGATGGTCAGGTCGTACTGGTCGTAACGGCTTTCGTTGGCGATATCGAGGACGTCGCGGAAGCCTTCCGTCGCAATCAAGGCCGTGCGGGCACCGCGCCGTTCGATGACGGCGTTGGTCGCAAGCGTCGTGCCGTGCACGAACACGGTGACGTCGCCAAACCCCTTGCCAGCATCGCCCAGTATGAGGCGGACGCCTTCCAGCACCGCCTCCTCGGGCCGTTGGGGCGTCGTCAGCAGCTTGCGCGTAAGCCGCCGGGCCCCCTCCTCCAACACCACATCCGTGAAAGTGCCGCCGATATCGACGGCGATGCGCAAATCGTTAGCCACCTTGATCAAATACCTCTTACCGCGACGCGGGCGCGACCGTAGACCGGGCCTCCTTTCGTTGCAATTGGCACGCCAAGCCGCCTATGGTCGCCCTGTGACGGCCGCGTCAAAGAAACTCCGGTCGCAGGTTTTCTCGGCCCTGCGCCCTTCCGAGCCCAGCCCCGCTGCGCGGCGCTGGCGGACCTTCCATCTAATTGTCCTGGCTGTCGGCCTGCTGGCGGTAATCCTGCTCTCGATCGACGAATTCGCGTCGGGACATCGCGCCTATCTGCGCGGGGCAATCTGGATCGTCACGACAATCTTCCTGGTGGAATACCTTGTCAGGCTCTGGGTTGCGCCCGAGGTTCCCGCCTATGTCGACAAGTCACCCACTCGGGCGCGGCTGCATTGGATTGTTTCTCTTCCCGGCCTGATCGGCCTATTGGCAACCATGCCGGCCGTCATGCTGACGGGCGGCTACAGCATCACGGGTGCAGATACCGCTTCGGTCTTCTGCATCCTCTGGATCATGAAACTCGGCCTGCATGCCCCGGCCTTCGGCACTTTGGCCCGCGTCATATCGAACGAACGCGCGCCGATCGCGAGCGTTCTGATCGTCTTCGCCATCTTGTTGATGGCCGCGGCCACCGCTGCCCACATGTTCGAGCGGGTGAAACAGCCTGAAGCGTTCGGCAGCTTGCCCAATGCGATGTGGTGGGCGGTCGTTACGCTGACCACCACGGGCTATGGCGACGTCGTACCGCTCACGGCCGGTGGCCGCATGATCGGCTCGTTGCTGATGATCAGCGGCATCGCCGTGCTCGCGCTGATGACCGGCGTGCTCGCGACCGGCTTTGCGCAGGAAGAGCGGCGACGCGAATATCTACGTGTTTGGGATCAGGTCTCGCGGGTACCGATCTTTGCCTCGCTGGGCGTCGTCACCCTGTCCGAGATCGTGGGCAAGCTGCGCACACGTTACTACCCCGCCCACGTGACGGTGCTGCACCGTGGCGATCCGGGCGACTCGATGTTCTTCATCTCGAGCGGCGAGGTTCAGGTCCGGCTGCCGACCGGCGGATCCGTGCAGTTGGGCGATGGTGCCTTCTTCGGCGAAATGGCGTTACTCAACCGCCAGCCACGCGCCGCGTCGGTCGCAACGACGCGACCGACCACCCTGCTGGTCCTTTACGCCAGTGACTTCTACGAAATTGCCTCGCACATCCCGGCGCTGGCCGAAGCAGTGGAGAACGAGGCCAAACGGCGCCGCGAAGAGAATCTCGGGCGCGAAGGCAAACGATGATCGAAACTGACCTCCTCGTCGTCGGCTCAGGCGCCGCTGGCTTCTCTGCGGCGCTCACCGCCTCGCATGCCGGATTGAGCGTACTGATGGTCGAAAAGGAGCCGCTGTTCGGTGGCACCACGGCCTATTCCGCCGGCGTGATCTGGATTCCCGGCAACCGGCACGGCCGCGCTCTAGGCATAGCCGACTCCAAGCAGGATGCCCTCACTTACCTGCAGCAGGAAGCCGGCAACCGGCTGAACCTCGAACTCGCCAACGCCTTCCTCGACAACTGCAATCCGGCGGTCGAGTTCATCGAGAACAACACCTATGTCCGCTACGAGGCGGTGCCGATCTGGGCGGATTATCATCCGACCAAGGCCGGCGCCGCACAGGGCGGCCGCTCGCTCCTGCCGCTGCCATTCGATGGGCGCCGCCTCGGCAAACGTTTCGCGGAATTGCGCGCACCGCTGCGTACCATGATGGCCTTCGGCGGCATGATGCTCGGCCGTAACGACCTGCCGCATGTCTTCCGGATGACCCGCTCCGCGCGCTCGGCGCTTCATGTGGCTGGCATGACGGCGCGTTATGCCGTCGACCGTCTCGGCCATGCCCGCGGGACACGTCTCACCAACGGCAATGCCCTGATCGCAGGGCTGGCTCTTTCCGCGCAGGAACGCGGCATCGATCTCTGGCTGGGAAGCCCGGTGATCGAGCTCATTCAGCGGGATGGCGCGGTCGTCGGGGCGATCGTGCAGCACGACGGTCAACGCCAGGAAATCCGGGCACGCCGCGGCGTCGTCTTGGCCTGCGGTGGCTTTCCCGCCGACGACGATCTGAAGCGCCGCTACTACGGCCATGTCCGCGAGGGGCATGCCCATCGCTCGGCGCCACCGCCGGGCAATCGCGGTGACGGCATCCGGCTTGGTCAGTCGGCAGGCGGTGCTATGGCGGAGGATGTGGCCTATGCCGCGGCCTGGGTGCCGGTCTCGCTGGTGCCACAGCCCGATGGATCGACGCTGCCCTTTCCGCATTTCTACGAACGCGGCAAGCCTGGCTACATCGCCGTCGACGCTACCGGCCGGCGGTTCGCCAACGAGTCCGCCTCCTATCACGACTTCGTACCCGCCATGGTCGAAGCCTGCCGCGGCCGCACCGAGACAAGCTGCTGGCTGATTTGTGACCATCGTGCGATCCGCCGCTACGGCATGGGAGCCATTGGGCCCGCGCCGCTGCCGCTCGGGCCGCATCTGCGGAACGGCTATCTCCTGAGTGCAGGAAGCTGGAAGGAGCTGGCAGGCAAGACCGGCATTCCCGCGGACACCCTGCAAAACACCGTCGAGCGTTTCAATGTGAGTGCCTCGCGCGGCGAGGACCCGGAGTTCGGCAAGGGAACCGACGCCTACCACCGCTTCAACGGCGATCCCACGCACGGCCCGAACCCCTGTCTGGCGCCCCTCGTGCAGGCGCCCTTTTACGCTATGAAAATGATCCCCGGCGATATCGGTACCTTCCTGGGCCTCAGGGTCGACGGCCATGCCCGGGTGCTCGATGGTGCGGGAACCCCCATTCATGGCCTCTATGCCGCGGGCAACGACATGACCAGCGTCATGGGCGGGACCTATCCTGGGGCGGGCATCACCATTGGCCCGGCCCTCACCTTCGGCTATATCGCGGCCCGACATGCGGCCTCGGCCGCCCGATAAAACGCCCGACAAAACGAGAGCAGTCGCCATGTCGCAGATCACGCCCGTCATCCTGGTCGGAGGCTCCGGCAAGCGCCTTTGGCCTCTGTCGCGCGAGAGCATGCCCAAGCAGTTCGTACCGCTCCTGGGCAAACAATCGACCTTCCAGCAAACTCTGGTGCGTGTCGCTGACCGCGGCCTGTTCGGCCGGCCTGTGATCGCGACCAACGATGCCTATCGTTTCATGGCCGAGAAGCAGGCCAGCGAGGTCGGGATCGACATCGATATCCTGGTCGAGCCATCGCGCCGCGATTCCGGTCCCGCCATGGCGGCCGCCGCCGTCTACACACGCAACCTCGGCGCCAAGGCCGTGCTGGCGCTGGCGTCGGATCATCTGGTGATCGGCTCGGAGGAATTCCTGGCGGGTTGCCGCGACGGCCTAAACGCCGTGCAGCAGGGCGGCATCGTGACCTTCGGCATCCCGCCGACGGAGCCCAAGACCGACTATGGCTACATCCGGCCGGGCAGCCAGCGGATCGGCCCTGTCCAGAAGGTCGCGGCCTTCGTCGAGAAGCCCAACGCCCAGACGGCGCTGCGCTACATCGCCGAGGGCCTTCTATGGAACAGCGGCAACTTCCTGTTCCCGCCTGAATTGATGCTGTCGGAGATGGTCCGCTTCGAGCCCGCCATGGCCGCCGCAGCCGAGGAAGCCGTTGCCAAAGCCAGGAAGACGGGCTCGACGGTGTTCCTCGACGCCGAGGCCTTCGGCAAGGCGCCGGCCAAGTCGATCGACTACGCCGTCATGGAGCGCACCGACAAATGCTGGGTGGTGCCGGCCAAGTTCCGCTGGTCCGACCTCGGCACCTGGGACGCCCTGCTCGACGTCGGCGAGGCCGACAGTGCCGGCAACGTCACCGAAGGCCCGGTCGAGGTCGACCATGTCCGCAACTCCTACATCCGCTCCGATGGCCCGCTGACGGCGGTGATCGGCGTCGAGGATGTCGTGGTCGTGGCGATGAACGACGCCGTACTGGTCGGCCATCGCGACAACCTCCCGCGCCTGAAGGACGTCGTGCAGCGCATGTCGGACGGCAACCACCGCGCGGCCACCGAACACACGGTGATCCACCGCCCCTGGGGCAGCTATCAGGACATCGACCGCGGCGAGCGCTTCCGCGCCAAGCGTTTGACGGTCAATCCAGGCGCCAAGCTCAGCCTACAGAGCCACAACCGCCGCGCCGAGCACTGGGTGGTGGTGAAGGGCGTCGCCGAGGTGACGCTCGACGGCCAGATCACGACCCTGCACGAGAACGAATCGACCTACATCCCGATCGGCGGCATCCATCGTCTGGCCAATCCGGGCCCCGACCTGCTGGAAGTCGTCGAGATACAGACCGGCGACTATGTCGAGGAAGACGACATCGTTCGCTACGAAGACATCTACGCGCGCGTCTGACGGATGCTGTTCGGCGCTCATCACGAGTGGGGCAAGCTGCGCGAAGTCGTCATCGGGATTTCGCCCGCCGAGGACTTCGTCGTTTTCCACGAACCTTCGCAGCGCTGGCTGACGCCCGACGGCGCCGATTTCAGCCGTGCCTATGTCGGCAAGCGCCTGATCGACGTCGATCCGGAGAGGGCAAAACTCATCGAGCGTCAGGCTGATGCGTTGGCCGAGCTGGTGGCACGCCAAGGCGTTGTCGTTCATCGTCCCGAGCGGCTGAAGGGCGAAGAACGAACCTTCTTGGCGCCCAATGGCGAAGGCGCCCAGCTCTTCCCGCGCGACGGCATGATCGTCGTCGGCCACAATGTCATCGACGCGTCGTTGCGCCTGAAGTGCCGGCAGCGCGAGCGTTATGGGCTGCGACCGATCATCCAGCAGGTCGTTCAGCAACGCGGCGCACATTGGTCCAGCGTACCGTTGGGCTCGCCGGGATGCGTCGACGGGCCCTTCCTCGAAGGCGGCGATACGCTGCTCAACGGTTACGAAATCTATGTCGGCATTTCGGGCTGCGCCTCCGACCTGGCCGGTGCCGACTGGCTCCAGGCGCTGCTGGGCGACCGGTATCGCGTGATCCCCGTGGCGCTGCGCTCCAATGTGCTGCACCTCGATTGCGCGATGGCCCTGGTCGAGCCCGGCCTGCTGATCTACTGCCCGCAAAAGCTGATCGACGGCCTGCCCATGTCGCTGCGCGACTGGGACAAGATCGAAGTCTCCGTCGAAGAAGCAACCCTGCTCGCCACCAACTGTCTGGTGCTCGAAGAAGGTCAGGCGATCGTCGATGCGGACAATGCCCGCGTCATCGAGGAACTGAAACGGCGCAAGGTCGAGGTCATCCCCCTGCCCTTTGACGGTCCGATCGCGACGGGTGGCGGCCTGCGCTGCGCCCACCATCCACTGCTGCGCGAAAGCGTCCTCGCCTAACGTCCCGGCCTAACGCCGGCTCAGGTGCCGCGCTTGGGCGTGCGGTCGAAGACGACGGGCTTGGGCTTGCTGAAGACCTTCTTGATGTGGACGCCGAGGGACCGGATCACCGTCGCTGCCTGACCACCGACGAAGCGCAGCAGAACGATGGCGAACTGACCCGGCGGGATCTCGCCGCCACGAATGAAATTGTGGCCGGCGCGCAGGAAGGTCGTGGCGCAGAACAGCACCCAGGCAAAGGTGATGACGAACAGCGTCAGGAGCAACGGAATGAGTGACGGCGCCAGAAGCGCCGCCAGCAGACCGGCAGAGACGCCAACCAGCAGCACCGGCTGGTTGAGCGACATGCAGAGGTGCAGGAGCGCCGCGCCCTTGGCTGCGGGCGTGATGGTGCGGCTCTTCAGGATCTCGGGAAACATGCGCCAGGAGACATGACGGAACCCGTCCTGCCAGCGCTGCTGCTGGCGCAGCCAGGTTTTGGTATCGGCCGGCAGTTCACCCGGCACGCCGACGCTGGTTAGGAAGAGAGCGCGCCAGCCCTTCACCCAGCCACGGTAGGTCAGGTCGAGATCCTCGGTGACGGTATCACCCTTCCAGCCGCCGCCGGCCTCGATCGCCGCGCGCTGCCAGATGCCACAGGTCCCGTTGAAGGGAAGCGGATGGCCAGCCCAGCAGCGGGTCGCCTGCTCGATGCCGAGATGAGCGTCGAGCGTCACCATCTGCATCTCGGTGAGCGCATTTTCATGCGGATTGAGGAAGTCGAACCGGGCCTGCACGAAGGCAGTCTTCGGCTCGGCGAAGAACGGCCGCATGCAAACGCGCAGGAAATCAGGCGCCGGAATATAGTCCACATCGAAGATCGCGAAGAAGTCGTGCGGCGTCTTCTGCATCGCCTCGTGCAGGGCCCCGCCCTTGTATCCGCTACGATCGGTGCGCTGCAGGGCGACGACGTCGAAGCCCTTGGCACGCAACTCCACGGCTACGGCACGCACCATGTCGGCGGTCTCGTCGGTGCTGTCGTCGAGGAGCTGGATGTGCAGCTTGTCCCGCGGCCAGTCGAGATCAGCCGCCGCCTCGGCCCCGCGGCGCACCACGGCGCCTTCATTGAACGATGGAATCTGCACCACCACGTGCGGTAGTTCGGCATCGGGAGGCAGTGGCGTGGCGAGCAACGTTTCCTCGCGGCGCAATCCCGCTTCCTTCAGGCGATGGTGCAGCACCACCATGTAAAGCAGGCTGCCGATGAAGGAGGCGAGCAACACGCAGCACACCGCGAAGATCGCGGCGAGCACGAGGGCCAGTGTTGCAAGGAGTACCGCCATAACTCGCTCAGATGCCTGTCTTCGGCGTACGTTTGAATTCGGTTTTCTTGCCAAAGCCCGCGCCGACGATCGACGCGGTATTGACGAAGGCAAGGTACACGATCAGCGCCGGCACGCTTGCCGCCGTGACGAGGTAGCGCATCAGATCGCCGCGTTTGAGACGACGATAGGCGCCCCAGGTCATCCCCAGCAGCACCGCCAGCATGCCGATCAGCCACAGCCAGAGACCGAAGCGAAACAGGCTCAGCAGCTTGCCATGGCCCAGGATCGAGATGACCAGGCCGACGATGCCGACCGCGAGCAGCGGAAAGATGAGCTGCTGGCCGAGCGCGACCGTGGTCGTGAACTTGGCCTCCGTCGACCAGCCGGCATTCCAGATCGGTCCCAGGAGCTTGCGCGCGACCTGGACGAAGCCCTTGGACCAGCGGCTCTGCTGGACACCGAACTCGTCGACCTTCTGCGGCAGTTCGCCCACGACGTGGGGCTCCATCAGGAAAACGCCGGTCCAACCTTTGAGGTAGGTCCGCAACACGAGGTCGAGGTCCTCCGACAGCGTGTCGTGCGACCAGCCACCCGCCTCCTCTACCGCCGCGCGGCGCCAGATGCCGCCGGTGCCGTTGAACTGGAAGGGTACCCCACGCCGCGCCCGCACATCCTGCTCGACCGCGAAATGCGCGTCCTGCATGAGACGCTGGGCACGGGTCAGCCAGTTGCTGTCGCCGTTGCCCCATTCGATGCGGGTCTGCACGAAGGCCGCCCGCGGATTAGCCAGCATCGAAGCCATTGCCCGGCCGAGCCAGTTGGGCGGCGGCACGAAGTCGGCATCGAACACCGCAACATAGGGCGCATCGTCGAGTTCCAGGCCAGCCGCCAGAGCACCAGCCTTGAAGCCACTGCGATCGCCACGGCGAATGTGGTGGGCGTCGATACCCTGACGCCGAAGGCGAGCCACGGCGTGAACAGCGATGTCCGAGGTGAGGTCGTTGCTGTCGTCGAGAAGCTGAATCGTGAGCCTGTCGCGTGGCCAAACGAGCGCCCCGGCTGCAGCCACGGCACGCTCGACGACCAGCGGCTCGTTATAGACCGGAATCTGGATCAGGACGCGCGGCAGGTCGTCGGGCAGCGACGGTTCGGCCGCCTGCTCCGGCGGCAACTCCCACAGCCAGTAGATCAGGTAGAGAAAGTAGCCCGCGATGGCGAACTGCGCGAGGAGACAGACAAGGACGATGAGGTCGACGACGAAAAGCAGCATTCCTTGCTGCCCGTCAGTGGTAGTGGATCGGCACTTCGAAGCACCGCCCATCCTCGATGTGGAGGCGACGCGAAGCGACGTCGAAGATCCGCTCATCGTGCGTCGATAGCACCACGGCACACTTGGCGCGCATGGCGAGGTCCTTGAGCTGATCGACCACGATACGCCCGGACACGCGATCCAGCGCCGAAGTCGGCTCGTCGGCAATGATGAGATCGGGCAACCCGATCATGACACGGGCAATCGCGACGCGCTGCTGCTGGCCACCCGACAGTTCGTCGGGCCAGGCCTCGGCCTTGTCGGCGAGCCCCAGCAGTCCGAGCAGATGGCGTGCGCGCTTCTCGTCCCAGTGCGGATCGGCAAGCGGCGTGGTCGAGACGCCGGCGATGACGTTCTGCAGCGCCGTCAGCGAGGACAGAAGATTGCGCTTCTGGAACAGGAACCGCACGCGATTGCGCAGCGTGTCGAGTTCGGCTCCCCCGAGGCCCACGATGTCGGTCCCCAGGAGACGCAGCTTGCCCTCGGAAGGCTTGCGCATCGTGCCAAGGATGGTGAGCAAGGTCGTCTTGCCGGAGCCCGACGGCCCCGTGACGATCAACAGCTCGCCCTCGCGGACCTGCATGTTGATGTCGAACAGCACGTCGACCCGCTGTGGCCCCTCGCCGTAGTGGTGGTGAACGTCGACCGCCTCGACGACCGGCGGCCCGAAACCGTGGGTGTCCGTCGTCATGGTCACTCGAACAACATGATGGGATCGACCTTCCACAGGCGGCGGATGGCGAAGAGGCTGGAAACCACCGTCATGATCACGCAGGCGACCAGAGCCACGACCATCTCGCGCAGCCCCATCGTCATGCCGAGATGCATCGCCGCCTCGGTCGCGCCGTAGACGAAGCGCCCGAGTGTGAAGGCCACCAGGAAGGCCGGCGTGATGATGGCGGCGCCGATCTGTCCGATCATGAACAGGAAGAACCACCAGTCGTAGCCCAGGCTCTTCAGGATCGCGTATTCGGGCAAGTAGAAGCGGATGATCTGATACTGGGCATAGTAAATGAACACCATGCCGATCATCACGCCCATGATGAAGCCCAGATCGGTGATGTAGCCGACCGGCGTCTCGCGCGACCAGTAGGTGCGTTCGCGCTTCTCGAAATCGCGGATGGTGATGACTTCGCCACGGCCGGCGAGAGCCTTGTTGATCTCCTCGCGCACGAGATCCAGATCGGCGCCCTTCACGAGCTTGATGCCGATGAAGGCCGGCCGATCGGACCACCAGGCGCCGAAGACCTCGGCCATGGTATCTTCGGACATCAGGATCGCGCCGTCGTTCAGCACGTTGGGCCCAAGAGCGAAGTTGCCGACCACGAAGAGCTGGCGCAGGAGGCCGCGATTGTCCGGCGGCCCCAGAACCTGGAACTCAGGCTTACCGGGCCCGACCGATTCGGCCAGATTGCCGAAGTAAGGCCGCGACTCGCGGTCGTAGAGCATGCGCCGGGCTTCGCGCAGCCGGTAAAGATTCTCACGCAGCCCAGGGACGTCGATGGCTGGCCGTTCGACGTCGATGGCGTACCAGGCGATACGGCGGGGCGTCGACATTCCGGCATGGGTCATCGACATGACGCCGAACCAGAATGGCATCGTCGTAGCGACCGACGAATTGGCGGAAACCACGTCCGTCATGGCAGCCGGCACTTCGCCGTGAAGCTGCAGCGACTTGAAGCCGTAGGGAACCAGTACGAGGTCCCCCACCACGGAGCGGTGAAGACGGATCGCCGAGTCGTAGACCGCGCGCTCGATGCCGAGCTGGGCAAAGATCACCAGCAGGCTCGCGGTCACGCCGGCGAGCGACAGCAACGTGCTGGTCCGCTGGCGCTTGAGCTGCTGCGAGCCGAGCGGCATCGCCGTCGCCGTCCGGGCGGCGGCCTTCAGACGCGCCAGCGAAAACTGCGGCCACCACTGGAACCATTGCCGTCGCCGCGACGACGGAACGGCAGGCAGCGTAACGGCCATTACAGGAAGGTGACGCGCGTCTCGCGTCCCAGCACCTGCGGCATGCTGGAGGGGTCATCGAGCTGAATCTCGACCTGCACGACACGGGCGTCGGTCGAGGAGCCGCCATCCGGCTCGATACGCTGCATACGCTTCACCGTCGGCGCCACGCGGGAAATCGTTCCCTTGTAGACGGTCGGGCTGCCACGGAACGTGACCTCTACCTTGCCACCGGGCGAGATCCGCCCGATCTGAAGTTCGTCGACGTCGGCCAGGACCCGGAGCTGCGAGAGATCCACGATCTTGGCGATACCGTTGGTCGAGACACGCTCGCCCTGCCGCGTGTAGATCTGGATCACGACGCCGTCGAGCGGCGAGCGAACCAGTGCCTGTTCGCGGGTATTGCGAGTGTTGGAAAGCTTCGTCTCGGTAATGGAGATCTCGGTGTCGATCTGGGCCAGGTCGCTCTGCAGGGTTTCCTTCTGCACACGCAGCTTCGCCTGCTCGCGCTCGAGATTCTGCTGCGAGATCGAAAGTTCGAGCTGCTTCTGATCCGGCGGCTTGCCCGACCGCTGCATCTCAAGCTGCTTGAGCTTCAGCTCCTCGGCCGAAGACTTTACGACGACTTCCTGCATCGCGATTTCGGCAGTCCGGAAGCCGCTGATCATGGCTTCGCGCTGCTGCTTGGTCTTGGCGAGCTCGGCCTCGGTCGTGCGGACAGCGATATCGGCCTTGGGATAGTTCGAGAGGACGGCGATGATCTCGTCCTTCTTCACCTTCTGGCCGTCGGCGATCTTGAGCTCGATCAGCACGCCGCCACCCTGGGGGTCACCGGCAATGATCGCGGTGCCCGACGGAGCGTCCGTGTAACCGCGTGAGATTAGCGGCGGTGCCTGCCGCGCCGCATCCTGGGCGCTGCTGGTCTGCCGACTGGGCGTTACCCATAGGAGAATGGCGCCGACGACGAGCAACGCCGCCAATCCTGCCGCACCCCATGTGAACTTCTTTGCCTGCGCCATACGGAATTATACCAAAAAACGGCTGAGATTGCGCCCCCAGATCAGAACGTTGTCGACGGGATAACCGTGCCCCTCGTAATGCCCACGATCGAGAACGTGCGATAGATCGAAGTCAGGATCTTGTCGTACTCGTAGAGCGGAGCATTCGTGACGTAGATGACATCTCGCGGCTGGATCGGGAACTGTTGTGCAATGAAAATAGAGACTGGTTGGTAGAGGTCCAGTCTAAAAACGCGGGCCCGGGCTGTGGGATCTCTCTCCAAATCCCCCATTCTGAACACATAAACGCCAGTTTTGTTTGCGCGCTGATCAGCCAGGCCACCGACCGTACCCAGTGCTTCGAGCAGGCTGGTCCTCTGCTTCGACAGCTCCACGTTGCCCGACTTCATCACAGCGCCAAGCACGGTATAGACGCGCGAATTGGGGCGTACGACGATCTCATCGTTCTTCTGGAGCGCTATGTCGCGGCCAGCCAGCAGATCGGAGTACTGCGTCTGCAGGATCACCTGCCCCTGCCGCCGCACCACGACCTCGACTTGGTTCGATGGGCTTGTGGCGAAACCAGGCTGCGAGCTGCCCCCGACCGGGCCGCCGGCGCGGCTGATTGCTTCGGCAAGGGTCCGCACGCCGTCGAGCATCGAGATGCGCCCTGGCTGCTTGACGTCGCCCGAGACCATCACCGTGTGAGTGCGGTCGGCAACGAATTCGACGATCACCTGCGGGTCCTGGGCCTTCCCCGAGGCCGCGACCTGCTGGCTGACCTTCTTCTCGATCTGGCCGAGATCCATGCCTGCGACATGGATGGTGCCGACGAAGGGCACGCTGATCGTGCCGTCGTCCGTCACCCGCTGGACGCCGAAATCAGCGCCAGGCCGCTGGATGGTCGGGAAGATGCTGCCTTCGTACGGCTCGAAAATGCGCACTTTGAGCACATCGCCTGGCGCCACTGAAATGCGCCCGCCGGACGAGATATTGCTTACTGACGAGGGAACGTCGAAGGCCGGCAGATGATTGTAGCTGGCGATCGTCGTCGGCGTGAGATCGATGACATCGAACGGCAGCGCTTCCGTGCTGGTGGCAGCAGCGCCTCCCATCCACGGGCCATCGCCCGGGATCGCCGTACAACCTGCAACACCGATGCCCAAGCCGAGGACAATGGCGATAGGGCGCGCAGTTGCGCGCAACCAACTCCAAACTGTCAAATCCCTGTCTCCGTCCGGAACGGTCGCCGCGTTGATCGCCAGCGCCGCGTCCCATCGCATGGTCCTGCCTCAGCAGGGGCAGTAATTAACCCGTGGCGCCACGCCGGTGCAAGCGCTCCGCAGGATCACCCACAGGCCCGCGTTTCAACCGGTTGGCGGCATCCGCTGTGTTTTCGGCAACGTCGAAGAGCTCTGAAAAGCCGCTGACAAGGAGGCAATCGGCTGCCGGCCCCGAGAAGCGACACAGCACGACCCGTGCCCCCACCTCCGCCGCACGATGGAGCACCGTTGCAAGAGTTCGCACCCCCGCTGCGCTCATGTAGGTGACGTCGCTGCCGTCGACGATGATGCGTGCATTCGGTCGCACTTCCGCCAGCAGCAGCGTTTCCACCGACGCGGCAGTCACTGAATCAACGCGCGCCGGCAGCATGACCGTCGATATCGATTTTTCGATGTTCAAGTCTCTCATACGGATGTCCTTGAAGCGCTTTTGCCGCGGCTGCGCCATTCGCCACCAAGATCGGTGCCCCGCCAGGGAATGCGGCGCCCCCCGATTGCACACATAGCCAATACCGGCGCCAGGGCTTCGCGAACCAAAGCCGCTCCCGCCGCCGACCAGCCGAACGAAAGACGGCGCCCCGCCATGAACCACTTTTCCCCGGCAAGCCAGGCCAGCAGATGGGCAATCAAAGCGGTCGCAACCAGGCCAGTCGCGACGCCGCTGCCCAGCAATGCGGCGGCCCCTA
>JAFKFK010000019.1 GCA_017307275.1 Alphaproteobacteria bacterium
CGCCTTCGCGGATGGTGCGGTCTTCGCCGAAGATCACGACGCCGACATTGTCGCGCTCGAGGTTCAGCGCCATGCCCTTGATGCCGCCGGGGAACTCGACCATCTCGCCGGCCTTGACGCTGTCGAGGCCGTAGACACGGGCGATGCCGTCACCGACGGAGAGGACCTGGCCGACCTCGGCCACTTCGGCCTCGGTGCCGAAGTTGGCGATCTGCTGCTTCAGAATGGCCGAGATTTCGGCGGCACGGATATCCATTTAGGCAACTCCCTTCATAGCAAGCTGCAAGCGCTGCAGCTTGCTTCGGATGGACGAATCGAACAGGCGCGAGCCAACCTTCACGACGAGGCCGCCGAGAATGTCGGGTTCGACGCGCGCGTCGATGGAAACCTTGGCACTGCCCAGCACGGAACGCAGCGCGGCGCTCAACTGCTCGACCTGGGCGGGGGTCAGCGGAACGGCAGACACGACCGAGGCCGTGGTCTCGCCGCGGCGCGCGGCCAGTTCGGCCAGGAAGGCCGAAGCCATCGCCGTCAGCTCGCGGGCGCGGCCGTTGGCGGTCACAGCGCCGACGAAATTACGCGTCAAACCCGAAATGCCCGCGGCGTCGAGCACGGCCAGCAGCGCCTTGCCCTGGAGGTCGCGGCCGATAACCGGGCTCGCGATCAGGCGGGCGAGGTCGGCACTTTCGCCAACCATCGTGCGAAATGTGCTGAGGTCCTGCGCGACCTGGTCGAGCGATTTGGCATTGTCCGCCAGCTCAAAAAGGGCGCTGGCATAGCGTCCGGCAACGCCGGTCGTGGCGGAGGATGCGGTAGACACGTCGAAAGCCTCTCCCCTGCCGCGGATCTCACGGCCGGCAAGCCATTGAATTCACTCACTTTTCACCAGCAGAACGCCCCGCTCTACCCCGGAAAAGCGCGCGTTGCTACCATGCGGTTTTTCCCGGCGCAAGGTTGGCAAGGGCCTGTATTACCGCGGTTTTTCGGCGCGATCTGTCACAGGAAGGAATAGGGGTCGACGTCGACCTGCAGACGAACTGAACCGGGAAGCCCGATCCGCTCCAGCCAGGCGTGCAGGATCGGCTGTACGGCGACATCGCGGGACGTCTTCAGCAGGAACCGCCGCCGGTGTCGGCCGCGCAGCAAGGCCAGCGGCGCCGTCGAGGGCCCGAGCACGGTGACCCCGTCCCGATGCGGCGCACTCCGGGCCAGCGCTGCACAGACATTGTCGACAGCGGCAGGATCGGGACCCGAGATGATCAACGAGGCCAGCCGGCCATAAGGCGGCATGCCCGCAACCTCGCGGTCTGCCAGCTCGACTTCGACGAAGCGGTCACGATCGCCCGAGACCAGCGCCTGCATGACCGCATGGTCGGGATTGTGGGTCTGGATCAGGGCCCGCCCCGGCCTGCCCTCTCGGCCGGCACGACCTGCCACCTGATAGAGGAGCTGGAAGGTCCGCTCGGCCGCGCGCAGATCGCCACCGTTCAGCCCGAGATCGGCATCGATCACCGCGACGAGAGTCAGATTCGGAAAGTGATGGCCCTTCGCCGCCATCTGCGTGCCGATGAGAATGTCGATCTCGCCGTTGATCATGCGATCGACCGCCGCCTCCGCTTCGTCGCGGCTCACCAAGCTGTCGGATGTAAAGAGTTCCAGGCGCGCCTCGGGAAAGAGTTCCTGCGCCTCCTCGGCCAGCCGTTCGACACCCGGCCCGCAGGCCACGAACTGATCGACCGCACCGCAATGCTTGCAGGCGTGCGCCGGTGCTTCCGTGTGCCCGCAATGATGACAGACGAGGCTGCGCCGGAAGCGATGCTCGACCAGCCAGGCCGAGCATTGCGGGCACTCGAGCCCATGGCCGCAGGCGCGGCAGAGCGTGATCGGCGCATAACCACGGCGATTGAGAAAGAGCAGCGTCTGCTCGCCGGCCGCCAGCGTGGCCTTCATCGCCTCGACCACGGGCGGGGACAGCCAGCGGCCGCGCGCTGGCGGATCGCGCCGTAGATCGACCGCGGACAAAGTCGCGAGCTGATGGCCGCCATGCCGGCCCGGCAGATGAACCTCGCCGTAACGGCCGGTCTTTACGTTGACGACGCTCTCCAGCGACGGCGTGGCGGAGGCCAGCACAACGGGCGCCGAGGCGAGCCGCGCCCGCACGACCGCCATGTCGCGGGCATTGTAGATAACGCCCTCGTCCTGCTTGAAGGAGCCGTCATGCTCCTCGTCGACCACGATCAGGCCGAGGTTGGCGAAGGGCAAAAACAGCGCGGAACGTGCGCCAACCACGACGCCTACCCTGCCCTCGGCGATGGCGCGCCAGGTCTCGCGGCGCTCCAGGCTGGTGAGGCCCGAATGCCAGGGCGCCGGTGGCGCGCCGAAACGATCTTCGAAGCGTCGCAGCCACTGAGCGGTCAGCGCGATCTCGGGCAGCAGGACCAACACCTGGCGGCCCGCGGCGAGCGCGGCCGCGATCGCCTCGAAGTAGACCTCGGTCTTGCCGGCGCCCGGCACGCCGTCGAGCAGCATCGCGGCGAAGGCATGCGCCTTCACCTTCTCGACCAGCCCATCGGCCGCCGCTTTCTGCGCCGGCGACAGGGTCGGGCCATCGCGCATGCCGTCAGGCTGCGGGAAGGAGCGACGCACGACACGCTCCACGGCCTCGAGCAGGCCGACCGATGCCATGGTCTTCACGACCGAGGTGCCGACCCCTGCAAGATGCGCAAGCTCCGCCGCCGGCATCGCCGGTCCGTCCTTCACCTGATCGAGGACGCGACGGCGTGCAGCGGTGAGTTTCAACGCAACATCGTCCGGCTGTTCGGCAGCGCGATAGACCAGTTCGGTCTTGGGTGCTTCCAGGGCCGACGGCGCGCTCATCGCCATGCGCAACACTGCACCCGGCGGCATCAAGGTGTAGGCCGATACCCAATCGACGAAGCGACGCATCGCATCGGCCATCGGCAGTGCCGGCAGCACACCGACGACGTCGCGCAACTTCGCCTGCGGCACTTCGCCAGTGCCCGCCCCCCAGACGACACCGACCAGCTCGCGCTTGCCGAGCGGCACGACCACGAATTGACCGGGGGCGAGATGCATTTCCACCGGCACGCGATAATCGTAGGCATCCGCCAAGGGCAGCGGCAGCAGGACCTTGATAGTGTTTTCCACCGGCTCGGGACGCAGTCGTGCGGCCGCCTCGGCTTGTGGCTCCGAGGCGGAATCGCTAGAAATTGTGGCAGCAGGTGAGTTCGAACTACTGGCCATTGGGGTATTTTATATGAAGTTCTTCGTCGATACCGCCGATGTCGCCGATATCAAGGATCTGGCTGCTTCCGGCCTGCTCGACGGGGTGACCACCAACCCCTCGCTGATCGCCAAGTCCGGCCGCCAGATGCTCGATGTCATCAAGGAAATCTGCGCCATCGTCCCGGGTCCGGTCAGCGCCGAAACGGTCGCGACCGATCACAAGACGATGCTGGAGGAAGGTCGCAAGCTCGCGAAGCTCGCCAAGAACGTCACGGTGAAGGTGCCGTTGACGCCCGACGGTCTCAAGACGTGCAAGGTGCTGACGTCCGAAGGTACGATGGTGAACGTCACCCTGTGCTTTTCAGCAGCGCAGGCACTGCTGGCAGCCAAGGCCGGCGCCACCTTCATCTCGCCCTTTGTCGGCCGCCTCGACGATATCGGCCAGGACGGCATGCATCTCATCGGCGAGATCATGACGATCTACCGCCAGTATCCGCACTTCAAGACCGAGGTGCTGGTCGCCTCGATCCGCCATACGCAGCATGTGATCGCAGCCGCCAAGCTCGGCGCCCATGTCGGCACGCTACCGCCCAACGTGCTGCGCCAGCTCTTCAAGCACGTGCTGACCGACAATGGACTGAAGGCCTTCCTCGACGACTGGGCCAAGACCGGCCAGTCGATCCTCTGACCCGGAGACGGGCGCCTATGGACAAGAAAAAGAATGAGGCGGAAGACGGCATGGTAACGGCACCCGACGGTTCCGGCCGTCAGGTGAAGCTGATCACGGCCGACGATGTCGTAGCCTACCTGAAGGCCCATCCCGATTTCTTCGAGAAGCATGCCGAACTCGGCAGCGAGCTGGGCGTACCGCCGCGTGTGCAGGGGCCGGGCGTCATCGACATGCAGCAGGCGATCCTGAAGCGTCTGCGCGGCGAGATCGACCGGCTGAAGATCGAGCGCACCGAGATCATCGCCAACTCCAAGCAGAACCAGATCGTCCAGAACCGCATCCAGGCGGCGGTGATCAGCATCATCCAGGCGACGACCTTCGAGAAGATGATCCATGTCGTCACGCACGAGCTGCCGGAGCTGCTCGACGTCGACTTCATCACCATGGCGATCGAAGCCAATGCCGACGCCCCCAAGCGTGTCCCCGTGCGCGGCGTCTATGTATTGGCGCCGGGTGCCATCGATGCCGCGATCGGACCGGATAAGCATGCCCGCCTGCGCTCAGACATCGTGGGCGAAGATGCCTTCTTCGGCGAGGTCTCGCGCTTCGTGAAGTCCGACGTACTGATGCGCCTGAGCGTTTCCTCGGGCTCGCCCGATGGCGTCATGTGCTTCGGCGCGCGCGATCCGCAGGCCTTCGGGCCGGAGATGTCGACCGAACTCCTGTTCTTCCTCGCGAAGGTGCTGGAGAACACCATCCGCGCCTGGCTCGACCTGCCGGAGTAAGCCGGGCATGAGCGTCGCCGAGGCGCAAAGCGCGTGGCACGACTGGCTGCAAAGCGAACGCCGTTTCTCGGCCCACACGCTCACCGCCTACCAGCACGACGTCGCGACCTTCCTCGGCTTCATGACGAGCTATCTCGGCGCGGCACCCACGCTCGACGCGCTGGGCAAGCTGAAGCCCGCCGAGTTCCGCGCCTGGCTCGCCGAGCGCGGCCGACAGGGTCTGGCCCGCACCTCGACGGCGCGGGCCTTCGCCTCCGTGCGGTCGTTCTTTCGCTTCCTCGACAAGAACGGGCTGGCCCACAACGCTAGCATCGCGTCGGTGCAGACGCCCAAGCTGCCGCGCTCCGTCCCGAAGGCGCTCAGCGAGCGTGACATGGAAGACCTGCTCGATGCCGAATCCGATCTGGATCGCGCCCCGTGGCTCGACCTGCGCGACACGGCCGTACTGGTCCTGCTCTACGGCGCCGGCCTGCGTATCGGCGAAGCGCTCGCCCTCACCAAGGCAGAGGTCGACGAGCTGCTGAAGAGCGGCAACGATACGCTCGCCATCACCGGCAAGGGCAACAAGACCCGGATGGTGCTGCTGCTGCCGCAAGCCCTGCAGGCGCTGAAGGCCTATCGCGACGCCTGCCCCTGGCTCGCAGCAGCCAAGCCCGGTGACAGAGTTTTCATGGGTGCTCGCGGCGGCGCGCTCGATCCCGCCATCGTGCAAAAGCGCGTCCGCGAGATCCGCCGCGGCCTGGGCCTTGCCGAGAGCGTGACACCGCACGCGCTGCGCCATTCGTTCGCAACCCACCTGCTGGGCGCCGGCGGCGATCTGCGTGCCATTCAGGAACTATTGGGTCACGCCTCGCTTTCCACGACCCAGCGCTACACCGACGTCGATGCCGCCCGCCTCGCGGCGGTCTATCGAAACGCCCATCCACGCGCCAAGGGCTGAAAGCCATGCCACAACACATCGGAATCGTCGCCTGTTCGGCGGAAGGCGCCGCGCTTTGCTACAAGACGATCTGCGTCGAGGGCGCGCGCTTTCTTGGGGCCCATGGCCATCCCGAAGTCTCGCTGCACACGCATTCGCTGGCCGACTATGTCGAATGCCTCGACCGCGGCGACCGCAAGGGCGTCGCCGAGCTGATGCTTTCTTCGGCGCATAAGCTCGCCAAGGCCGGCGCCGATTTCCTGATCTGTCCCGACAACACGATCCACCAGGCGATGCCGCATGTGCTGCCGCATTTGCCGCTGCCGTGGCTGCACATTGCCGAAGTCGTGGCCGATGAAGCCGTGGCGCGCGGCTTCAAGCGACTGGGCATCACCGGCACGCGCTGGCTGATCGACAGCGAGGTCTATCCCGAGAAGCTCACCGCCCGCGGCCTCGGCTATCTGCGTCCGACCGACGCCGAGCGCGACCAAACCAACCGGATCATCATGGATGAGCTGGTGCGCAGCATCTTCACGCCGCAGGCGGTCACCGCCTACCAGCGGGTCATGGACCGCATGAAGGCCGAGGGCTGCGATGCCGTCGTTCTCGGCTGCACGGAAATTCCGCTGATCATGAACGACGGCAACTCGCCCCTGCCGACTCTCGATTCGACCCGCCTGCTGGCACAGGCTGCCCTGAAGCGCGCAACGCAGGCCTGACGGTCAGAGCGGTTTCTCGAAAATGATCTGGCCGTCGTCCTGGCGGCCGGTCTCTTGCCATCCGTTGGTACGATAGAAGCGTTCCGCCCGCGCGCCGGCCCCCGTCGTCAACTTCGCGACGGCAAAGCCGGCCGCGCGCAGATCCTCGCAGGCACACGGCAGCAGGGCGCGGGCAATGCCGCGACTTTCGTAATCCGGATGGATGAAGAGGCCGAAGATCGTGCCGTCCCGGGGATCGGCGACTGAAAAGCCCTGTACGGCGCCATCCTCCTCCCAGACCCAGAAGGCCGCGTTCTCGAAAATCCAGTCGGCCGTGCGGTCGACCTTATCTTGGGACGCGGCACTCAGCCGATTCTCTCGAACGGCAAGACGTACTTCGGTGATGCGGGGGCGGTCGGCAACGGTCGCTTTGCGAATCATGGTGACGTCCGCCGGTGACGTTGCACCAGCCACTCGATCCCGAAGCTGCCGGCGATGGCGACCAGGGCGAGGACGACGACGATCGGCTGGGTCTGCAAGAGGCTGACCGTGAACGCACCGAGCGTGACCACCATCAGCGCGGCACCGAGCAGGATCAGGCTTCGCCGTCCCCCGACCTCGGCATGCAGTCGCCAGTGCGCCAGGAAGATCGCGAGATAGGAGATCAGGAACGTGGCGCCCGCGACCTGCGCGATCGCCCCGAGATCGAAGAGATTCACCAGCACCAGGATTGCGCCCGTCGCCCACACCAAGCCCTGCGTCCCCTGCCCCCAGGTCGCGCGGCCGAAGGCGGCCGGCAACTGCCCATTGGCAGCCAGACCGCGGGAGACTTCGAGGGCGGAGAAGATGCAGGCATTGATGGCGGATGCCGTCGCAAGCAGCGCACCACCCGCGACGATGACGAACCCCGCCTGCCCCAGCACCGGTCGTGCCGCTTGTGCGACAGCCGTCTCGGCATAGCGCGCGAGCTCGGCCGGCGAGATGCTGCCCAGAACGACGATCGCCAAGCCGATGTAGAGGACGATCACCAGTCCGATCGCAAGATAGATGGCCCGCGGAATCGTGACCTCGGGATTGGCGACATGCCCGGCGGCGTTCGTCATCATGCCGTAGCCCGCATAGGCGAAGAACGTCAGGCCGACGCTGGCGAGCAGCGTTCCCAGCCCGACGGTCGGCCCGGCGACCAGCAAGGCGGGGTCGATTGCCGGCACACCCGCCAGCATCAGAACCGCCAGAACGATGAGCTTGGCGATGACCAGCAGCTCTTCGAGGCGGCCGACCGCCCCCGAGCCCACCATGTTCGCCGCCACGAGCGCGATCACGATGGCCGAGGCGAAGAAGCTCTTCACCCAGGGCAACGATGTATCGCCCAGGAGCAGCCGGTCGGCGTAGGCGCCGAAGGTCTTGGCGATCATCGCGATCGCAATGATCGAGGTGACGAGATAGAGGACCGACAATCCACCGGCGACCACCCGAGACGGATAAGCACGATCGAAGTAGTCCATGATGCCGGCCGAGCTGGGATAGCGGGCTGCGAGACGAGCGTAGGAGTAGCCGGACAGCAGGGCGATGACGCCGCCGATGGCAAACGACAGGTAGACGTCGCTGCCAGCCATCAGAGCGGCCTGACCGAGCAGAGCAAAGATGCCGGCGCCGACCATCGATCCGATGCCGAGGGCCGCGACGCTCCACAGACGCATGCCGTGTCTGGCAGGTGTTGCAATATCGGTCACGAGGCTGCTTTCGGCAGCCTGCGACGCATCGAATTGTCCATCGTCTATGCCCCCGGCGGGACCTTACACAATCGCCGCCGGGAACAACATGGTGGCTCGTTCACGCGCGTCGGTAGACGACATGCAGAGCACCGCCGCTGCGGCGTTCGCACATTGCCAGTTCGAGCTTGAGTTCGGGCGTGCCGGGCGGAAAGAGCGGAATGCCCTCACCCAACACAATCGGCAGGACCGCCATCTCGAAGACATCGAGTTTGCCGGCCACGATCATGTCTCGGATCACCCGCCCGCCGCCTTCGACCCAGACGAGCCCATAGCCGCGCGCTTCCAGTTCCCCCGCCACCGCCGCGACATCACCCGACCGCACTTCTACACCGGGAGGGGCATCGTCCAGCGGCCGGTTGGTCATGACGATGGTCGGCTTGCCCGGATGAGGCCATTCGCCGAAGCCGCGCACGACATCGTAGGTGTCGCGCCCCATCAGAATGGCGTCGACCTTTTCCATAAAGGCGTCGATGCCGAATTCCTGCGGCGGATACGGTTCCAACCAGTCGAACGACCCGTCGGCCCGCGCAATCTTGCCGTCGAGCGATATCGCGATGTGGCAATGCCAGATCGTCTTGCCCATCGACCAAAACTCCAAATCAGGGTGCGAGGTGCTTTGCCAGGAAGGTCCGCACGTCGACCACGAACTGCTTCCAGGCCGGCTCATGTGCGCCATAGTGCGCCCCGCAGCAGCCGCCGGGCTTGCTGCGATTGCCGACACCATCCAGATAGCGCACCGGCAGACCGAGCGCATCGAAACTATGATGCGCGCCCTCGTACACTTTCGTCTCGATCAGGTCCTTGCCATGCGAGACCCGGTCGATTACCGCGCGGCATTGCGAGACCGGCGTCCAGTCGTCGAGCGCTCCCATGGCAAAGAGCGTCGGCTGGCGCACTGCGAGGCGCGGCCCCAGAGCGTCGGCCAGGGCACAATCGGGATAGACCAGCACGACGGCGCGCGCCGCAGAGGGCGATGCCGGCACGCCGGATGCGTCCGACAGCGCACGCAGCATCGCGACGCCACCGCCGTAGGAATAGCCCATGTAGCCTAACCGCTTCGGATCGATGCCCGGTTGCTTCGCCAACCAGGCGAGGGTCGCGTCGATATCGTGTGCCCGCGTCTCGGCATCGGCCTGCGTCGGCCAGTTGCGGCCGCAGATATCCTTGAGCCCGCGCGCCGAGAAACTGTCGACCACGAGCGCGGCATATCCCCACGAGGCAAGCAACCCCGCCATGCGCGAGGTGTTCTGCCCCGGTCCGCCACAGCCATGGAAAATCGCAACGGCCGGCAGCGATGCCGTGACATTGGCCGGGCGGAAAAGTTGCGCGGCGAGTTGCACGGTGCGGCCGCTTTGTTCGACGGGAACGCGAACGTTCTGCTGCGCCTCGGCCGCGCCGGCGACGAGCAGAAGGGCCGCCGAGAGGACGGCTGCGATGGCGCGCATCATGAGTTCAGCTGAATCTCGAACAGACGCATGAGTTTCGACCGCTTCTTCAAGAGGTCCGACAGCGTATAGCGATCGAGGACGGCCATGAAGGCGGCAAGTGCTTCGTCCAGCGCGCCGGTCAGCCCACAGGCGGGCGCAATGACGCAGGTGCCGCACTCCACCAGTTCGAACCCTTCTTCCGTCTGGCGCACCACGTCGCCGACATTGATCTCGTCGGCAGACTTCGCCAGCCGGATGCCCCCGGAGCGGCCACGCACCCCTTCGATGTAGCCGGCCTTTCCAAGGTCGTGGGCGACCTTCATCAGGTGATTCTGTGAGATTCCGTAGGCGCGAGCGATCTCGGAGATGGAGCAGACCTTCTCGGGCTGCGCTCCGAGATAGAGCAACACCCGCATCGCATAGTCGGTATAGCGCGTCAGCCGCATACGAACTCCGGAGACCTCAATTCAGGTCGGGAACGATAATACATGTATTTCGTTGACATGTTTAGTCTGCAACAATACATGCACTCAAGATACATGATTTGGAGCCGTCAGATGGACAGCATCGAAGGTATCGACGAGGAAGGCCTCGCCCGGCTGGTCGGGCGCTTCTACGCCAAGGTTCGCGCCGATCGGTTGATCGGTCCGGTCTTCAACGACGCCATCGACGATTGGCCCGAGCATCTGGAGAAGCTCGCGGCCTTCTGGTCTTCCCTGATGCTGACCACCGGCCGCTACAAGGGCACGCCGATGGCCGCGCACCTGAAGCATCGAGACCGCCTGACGCCCGCCATGTTCGAACGTTGGCTTGCCTTGTGGCGCGAGACGACCGCGGAAGAAATGCCGCCGCAGGCGGCCGCCGCAATGCAGGCCAAAGCCAACCGCATCGCCGAGAGCTTCAAGCTGGCGTTGATGCTGAAGCTCGACCCTGCCCCCGTTCCTGCCGCTTGATCCGAAGGAGAGGCACCATGTTACGCACCGCGCAGATCCCGGCCGTCGATCTCGATGTCCATCACAAGGCCAGTGGCGTATCCGACCGTATCGCGCTCGGCTTCACCAAGGTCCTGCGCTTCTGCGCCGACACGTTCTTCGCCAAGCGCTATGGCCATCGCGCAGTGGTGCTGGAGACGGTCGCAGCCGTTCCCGGCATGGTGGGCGCCACGCTCACCCACTTGAGGTGCCTGCGCCGCATGACCGACGACAACGGCTGGATCCGCACACTCATGGAGGAAGCCGAGAACGAGCGGATGCACCTCATGACGTTCATCCACGTCGCGAAGCCGACCCTGTTCGAACGCTGCGTCATCCTCGGCGCTCAATGGGTGTTCTATCTCGCCTTCTTCGCTCTCTACCTCGTAAGCCCGCGGACGGCCCATCGCGTCGTCGGCTATTTCGAAGAGGAAGCGGTGATCAGCTACACCTATTACTTGAAGGAACTGGACGAAGGCCGCTCTCCCAACCTGCCGGCGCCCGCCATCGCCCGGCATTATTGGAAGCTTCCCGACAACGCGACCCTGCGTGACGTCGTCCTGGTGGTCCGCGCCGACGAAGCCCACCACCGCGACGTCAATCACGGCTTCGCCAGCGAACTGGCGGGCCTGGACGTCGCGAACAGGAAGGTTGCTCCCTACCCCGACCATGCCGACGACATCCGGGTCGCGGCCTGACGGAGACGCAGACGTGCCGACACCCTATCGTTCAAGCCCGGTGTTCGACGAGAACACGATACCCGCCGCCTTGCGCAGGGAGCATCGGACGAAAGCCGGCGTCTGGGGCGTGATCGAAGTGATCGAGGGAAGAGTGAAGTTCATGCGGCCGGGCCACCCCGACGCAACGATCCTCGCGCCCGGCCAACCGGGCCTCGTCCTGCCCGAGCAGCCGCACTTCGTGGAACCGATCGGACCCATGCGCATGCAGGTCCACTTCTACGATCAGCCACCCGATATCGCGGACAAATGAAGAAGGCCCGTCTCGAAGACGGGCCTTCGCTTAGGGACCTTTCGTTTCCGTCTCGGCTCCCTGTGGTCGAGCGAGGTTCATTTCGCGACGCTCCTCGGCGATTGCCGCGACGGCTGCGCGAACGGCGGGATGGCGTGACATGAACTGGTTGAAGTCTCGCCTGTCGAGAACCAGGAACTGGCAGAAATCCACGGCGACGATATCGGCGGTCCGACGCTCGCCGCTCAGGAGAGCCATCTCGCCGAAATAGGCGCCCGCCTCCAGGCGGATGGTCCGGCCGTTGACCTGCACTTCCACGGCGCCAGACGAGATGAAGTACATGCCATCCGCACGGTCGCCGGTGCGAATCACGCGCTCGCCGGGCGCGGCCGACTTGGGCCTGAACATCAGAAGCAGCGCTTCCTGATCCTGCCGTTCGACGAGCGACAGGACGGGGAACTGTTCCAGCAGACCATGCAGCTTCAGGTCGTGCGCCTTCGTGCGCTCCTCGCCACGGGCCCGGATACGATCGAGCTCGTGGCTCAACGCGTCGTAGTGCGGCTGGCCGAAGAACGCCGCACCGGCCGGCTGGGCAGCCCGCACACGGCTCTGCAACTCGGAAACGAGCGCGAAGACGAGTGGATTGAGCATGATCGAGAACAGTGCTCCCGCCACGATCAAATCCCGGCCTTCGCTCGGCACCAGGCCTGTCGAGATGCCGAGTGCGATCAGAATGAAGGAGAACTCGCCGATCTGCGCCAGGCTGGCCGACACCATCAATCCGGTGCCGATCGGAAAGCGCAGCAGCATGATGATGCCGAAGGCAATGAGCGACTTTCCGACCACGATCAGCGCCAGGACGGCCAGCACCGCGTGGGGTTTTTGGATGAGGATTGCCGGATCGAACAACATGCCGACCGACACGAAGAACAGCACCGAGAAGGCATCCTGCAGCGGCAGGGAATCGGCAGCCGCCTTGTGGCTGAAGGAAGACTCACTCAGCACGACGCCGGCAAAGAACGCGCCCAGCGCAAAGGAAACGCCGAAGATGTGGGCCGAGCCATAGGCGATGCCGAGAGCGATCGCGAGGACGGACAGCGTGAAGAGTTCGCGCGAGCCCGTACGCGCGACGCGGGCGAGGACCCATGGCACCACTTTCGGACCGAGCAGCATGGCGAGAACGGCAAAAGCTGCCACCTTGGCCAGCGTGACGGCGATCTCCAGCATGAGCGGCATCTGGGTGGCGCTTGCACCATGGCTGTCGACCGGCTTGCCGCCCAGGACTTCGGCGAAGGCCGGCAGCAGCACCAGAGCCAGCACCATCGCCAGATCCTCGACGATCAGCCAACCCACGGCGATACGGCCGTTGGGACTGTTGACGAGATTACGTTCCTCCAGGGCTTTGAGCAGCACGACGGTACTGGCCACGGAAAGGCTCAACCCGACGACAAGGCCCGTTCCGAGGCTCCATCCCCAAAACCAGCACATGCCCATGCCCAGCAGGGTCGCCAAGACGATCTGACCTATCGCGCCCGGTATGGCGATACCTCGCACTGCCAGAAGGTCCGAGGCCGAAAAGTGCAGGCCGACGCCGAACATCAACAGGATGACGCCGACCTCGGCGAGCTGGGCAGAAAGCCCGGCATCCGCGACGAAGCCTGGCGTGTAGGGACCGATCAGGACGCCTGCAAAAAGATAGCCGACCAGCGGAGGCAGACGCAGCCGGTCCGCCAGATAGCCAAACGTGAATGCGAGCACGAAGCCGATGGCAATCGTGGAGATGAGCGTAGCTTCGTGATGCACCTGCGATTCCCGTCTGTAATGAGAAGTGGCCCACGAGCAGGCCCGTAACCAGATGTAGCGCGGCCCCAAGGCCGGTGTCACTACGTGTGCAATGGCAACCCCGGGCCATGCAATCACGAGGCCATGAAAATTTCCTGACCGGGGGAATAGATCGGCCGCTGCGGCGTTTCTCTCGTGCAGCTCATGCCTGCACAGGAGAGAACCACGATGAAGTCATTCCTCGCTACTGCCGCCATCCTAGCAGCGTTCGTCGCCGGCAGCGCCCTCGCTGCCGAGCCCGCCACCTCGACTCCGCCGGCCATGAAGGACGGCATGTTCGTCACCGCCAAGGGCATGACCCTCTACACGTTCGACAAGGACACCGCCGGCAAGTCGGTGTGCAACGGTCCGTGTGCGACCAACTGGCCGCCGGCATTGGTGGCCGATGGCGCCAAGGCTTCGGGCGATTGGACGATCGTCACCCGCGACGACGGGATGAAGCAGTGGGCCTACAAGGGCAAGCCGGTCTATGCCTTCGCCAAGGACACCAAGGCCGGCGACAAGACGGGCGACGGCTTCCTGAATGGCGCCTGGCACATCGCGAAATAGTCCCTGCGCGAAGTAATCGTGTCGCCTTCCCCCTCCGCCCCGTATGACAGTGGAGGGGGTTTGTGATGGCGGACGCAGAGACGCTGCTCGAGCCGCTGATCCCGGCGTTGCGCCGTTACGCCTTTGCGTTGGTGCGCAGCCACGACGCGGCCGATGACCTGGTGCAGGACACACTGGAGCGCGCCCTGTCGCGCTGGAGCTTGCGCCGAACCGACGGCGATCTTCGCGCCTGGCTGTTCACCATCCTGCGCAACCTGCACATCTCCGCCGAACGCCAGCGGCAGCGTCGCGGTCCGCATCTCGACGTCGATGCGATATCGCTACCTGCCGCCGCCGCGACGCAGGAAGCGGGCCTCGAAATGCAGGACGTCCTGGCCGCCCTCGATCAGCTCCCGGAGGAACAGAAGTCGCTCCTGCTGCTGGTCGGCGTCGAGGATCTTTCCTACGACGATGCCGCACGCGTGCTGGGCGTACCACCGGGCACGGTGATGTCGCGGCTGTCGCGTGGCCGGCAGAGGCTGCGATCCATTCTGGAGACGGGGCGGGCGACGCTGCTTCGGAGAGTGAAATGACGGGCAACGAACTTCCCATCGGCGAGGACGATCTGCAGGCGTTCGTCGACGATCGCCTCGATGGTCCCCGACGCGCAGCCGTGGAAGCGCATCTGGCCGCCCATCCCGAGCTTGCCGACAGGATTGCCGCGGAGCGCCGCCATCGCACTCTCCTGCGCGGCCAGCTCGACGCGAAGTTCACCGAACCGGTGCCGGCGCGACTGCGCATTTCCACCCTTCGCGCGGCGCGGCGCGGCCGCTGGATCAGTTCTACTCGTTCCATCGCGGCGGCTCTGGCGATCTTTGTCGTCGGCGGCGTGGCCGGATGGTTTGCAAACAGCCTGACGCCATCTTCGAGCCCGCCCACGCCGACAGTCAGCGTCGCCCAGAGCGCGACGGCGGCGTTCCGGACCTTCGTGGTCGAGGTCGCCCACCCCGTCGAAGTCGGCGTGCAGCAGGAAGCGCATCTGCTGCAGTGGCTCTCCAAGCGGCTCGGGCGCAAGCTTGCCGCGCCCGATCTGCAACCCTTTGGTTACAAGCTGATGGGGGGACGGTTGCTGCCGGGCGGCAGCGGCGCGGCGGCGCAGCTCATGTACGACGATGCCAGCGGCCGACGCCTCACGATCTATGTGCGTGCCGCCGACGGCACGGAGACGGCTTTCCGTTTCCAGAAGGACGGCGAGGCGGCGACCTTTGCCTGGATCGATCAGGGTTTCGGCTTTGCCGTAACTGCAGCAGCCACCCGCGAGGAACTGCTGCCGATCGCTGAGGCCGTGTATCGCGGGTTCGACGGCGCTACTTCGACGGGTCCGTCAGGTCCTCGAATTCCTTGAGATGGCTCGGCGCCCATCTGTGATCGCGGGCCTGCACGATCCAGCGATTGAGAATCGGTAAGCGCCCGCGCGCATACTTGACCCAGCGGCGGCCGGTCTCGAACTCGGTCGCGAGCAGATAGAGACCGATCACGAAGAATATCCAGCCCTGCAGGATGGGCAGGAATCCGCCGACCACCGACATCACGAGGCAGCCGGCGATCGCGAGCACCATCAGCGGCTTGCGCATCGCGCCGCGCCGCTCCGGCTAGAGATGGATGGGTTTGTCCCAGGCGGCGAGGGCAGCTTCCTTCATTGCCTCGTTGACCGTGGGATGGGCATGGCACACGCGGCCGATATCCTCGGCCGACGCCGAGAATTCCATCGCGAGCGCGGCTTCGGCGATCATGGTTCCGGCCTCGGCGCCGAAAATATGGACGCCCAGCACGCGGTCCGTTGCCTTGTCGGCCAGCACCTTCACAAAACCCTCCGTCGCTCCGTTCGCGCGGCTGCGCGGATCGGCAGTGAAAGGATACTTGCCGATCTTGTAGGCAACGCCGGCAGCCTTCAGCTGTTCCTCGGTCTTTCCGACCCACGCCACCTCGGGCTGAGTGTAGATGATCGAGGGCACGAGATCCCAGTTCACATGGCCCTTCTGGCCGGCGATGGTCTCGACGCAGGCGACACCATCTTCGCTCGCCTTGTGCGCGAGCATCGGCCCGTCGATCACGTCGCCGATGGCATAGATGCCTGGCACGGACGTCTGGAAATGACCGTCGACGGCGATGCGGCCGCGTTCGGTCATCTTCACGCCGACCTTGTCGAGGCCCAGGCCTTCCACGTAGGGCCGCCGGCCGATCGAGACCAGCACCACGTCGGCTTCGAGCGTCTCGGCCGGGCCTCCTTTGGCGGGCTCGACGGTGAGCGTGACGCCCGCAGCGGTGGTCTCTGCTTTCGTCACCTTGGAGCCCAACTTGAACTTCAGCCCCTGCTTGGCGAGCGAACGCTGGAAGAACTTGGTGATCTCGTCGTCGACGCCCGGCGTGATGCGATCGAGGAACTCGACGACCGTGACATCGGCTCCGAGACGCCGCCACACCGAGCCCAGTTCCAGCCCGATGATGCCGGCCCCTACGACGACCAGCCGCTTTGGCACCTCGGTCAGCTCTAGTGCGCCGGTCGAGGAGACGATCTTCTTCTCGTCGATGGTCACGCCCGGCAGCGGCATCACTTCCGAGCCGGTGGCGATCAGGATGTTCTTGGCAGAAAGCGTGTCCTTCACCGCGCCGTCGTCGCCCAGCACGGCGACCGAACCGGCTGCTTCGATACGGCCCGCGCCCGTGTAGGAGGCAATCTTGTTCTTCTTGAACAGGAAGGCGACGCCCTTGGTCGTCGCATCGACCACGTCGCCCTTGCGCTTCATGAGCTGGGCGAAGTCGAGCTTCGGCGCCGCGACCACCACGCCATGGGCGGCGAGATCGTGGCCCGCTTCCTCGAACAGATGCGAGGACTGCAGCAGTGCCTTGGACGGAATGCAGCCGACATTGAGGCAAGTGCCGCCCAGGGTCGTACGCTTCTCGACCACCGCGACCTTGAGGCCGAGCTGGGCGGCGCGGATCGCCGCTACATAGCCGCCAGGTCCAGCGCCGATGACGACGAGGTCGAACGTTTCGTTGGCCATGGGACTGCCCTCACGCGCCGATGAGGAGGCGTTCGGGATCCTCGATGCATTCCTTGACCCGCACCAGGAACAGCACCGCCTCGCGGCCGTCGATGATGCGATGATCGTACGACAGTGCGAGGTACATCATCGGCCGCGCCTTGATCTCGCCGCCGACCACCATGGGCCGCTGCTGGATCTTGTGCATGCCGAGGATGCCCGACTGCGGCGGGTTGAGGATCGGCGTCGACAGCAGCGAGCCGTAAACGCCGCCATTGGAGATGGTGAAGGTGCCGCCCGTCAGGTCGGCAATCGTCAGCTTGCCGTCGCGCGCCTTGCGGCCGAGGTCGCCAATGCCCTTCTCGATGCCGGCGAAGTCGAGCGCATCGGCATCGCGCAGCACCGGCACGACGAGACCCTGCGGCGTGCCGACGGCAACGCCGATATCGTAGTAGTTCTTGTAGACGAGTTCATCGCCCTCGATCTCGGCATTGACCGCGGGCAGTTCCTTGAGACCGGCAATGCACGCCTTGACGAAGAACGACATGAAGCCCAGCCGCGCGGCGTGCTTCTTTTCGAAATCGTCCTTCAGCCGGTCGCGCAGCGCCATGACGTTGGTCATGTCCACCTCGTTGAAGGTGGTGAGCATGGCCGCCGTGTTCTGCGCCTCCTTGAGGCGATTGGCGATGGTGCGGCGAAGCCGCGTCATGCGCACCCGCTCCTCGCGGTCGGCGCGCTGGCGCGGCCCGGCGGGAGCGGCAGGCTTGGCGGTTGCGGGAGCCGCCGGCGACGGGATCGACGAGAGCGCGGCCAACACGTCTTCCTTGGTGGCGCGGCCGTCCTTGCCGGTGGGCTGGATGGTGGCCGCCGACACACCCTTCTCTTCGGCGAGCTTGCGCGCGGCCGGGCCCGAGGCGGCGAGATTCGCTCCCGCTGGTGCTGCGGCCGGTGCGAGCGCAGGCGCGGCCGGCTTCGGAGCGGCGGCAGCGGCTGGAGCGGCCACGGCAGCCGGCTTCGGCGCCGCGGCTCCGGCAGCACCTGCTTCGATGTGACAGAGAATGCCGCCCACCTGGACCGACGCGCCTTCCTCGACGACGAGATCTGCGATCGTGCCGGCGACCGAGGCGTTCACCTCGACCGTCACCTTGTCGGTTTCCAGCTCGCACAAGGGCTGGTCGACGGCGACGGCATCGCCCGCCTTTACCAGCCACTTGGCGACGGTCGCCTCGGTGACTGACTCACCCAGTGCCGGAACCTTGATCTCGACAGCCATGACTAAACCCCTTCCGTACCTACTGGCCCCACGGTCGACCCTGGCAGCGCTCCTCAGACAGTGAGCGCGCGGTCGACCAGATCGGCCTGTTCCTTGAGATGCGTGCGCGCCGAGCCTGTCGCCGGCGAGGCTGCTTCGGCGCGGCCGACATAGATCGGCCGCTTGGCCTTGACGTCGATGCCGGCCAACGCGCGTTCGATGCGACGGTCCGCAAAGTGCCAGGCGCCCATGTTCTCGGGCTCCTCCTGACACCACACGATCTCGGCATTCGGATACTCCGCAAGCCGCACGCCAAGCCGCGTGAACGGGAACGGATAGAGCTGCTCGATGCGCAGGATCGCGACGTCGTCGATCTTGCGCTTGCGGCGCTCGGCGACGAGATCGAAGTAGACCTTGCCCGAGCAGAGCACGACACGGCGCACCTTGGGGCCGGGCGCGATCTGGTCGGTCTCGGCGAGGATGCGGCGGAACGAGCTTCCCGGACCGAAGTCCGCCAAGGTCGACACGCAATCCTTGTGACGCAGCAGCGACTTCGGCGTCATCACCACCAGCGGCTTGCGGAAGGTGCGGCGCATCTGCCGGCGCAATGCGTGGAAGTAGTTGGCCGGCGTCGTCGGATTGATGACCTGCCAGTTGTCTTCTGCCGAAAGCTGCAGGTAGCGCTCCAGGCGCGCCGAGCTGTGCTCGGGCCCCTGGCCCTCGTAGCCGTGCGGCAGCAGCATGACGAGGCCCGACATGCGCAACCACTTGCTCTCGCCAGAGCAGATGAACTGGTCGATGATGACCTGCGCCCCGTTGGCGAAATCGCCGAACTGCGCTTCCCACAGGACCAGCGCGTTGGGCTCGGCCAGCGAGTAACCGTATTCGAAGCCCAGCACGGCCGCCTCGTTCAACGGGCTGTCGATCACTTCGAAACGCGCCTGGCCTTCGGCCACGTGGTTCAACGGCACGTACTTCTGCTCGTTGACCTGATCGACCAGCACCGAATGACGCTGCGAGAAGGTGCCACGGCCGGAGTCCTGGCCGGTGAGACGGACCGGCGTGCCTTCCGACAGCAGCGTGCCGAAGGCCAGCGCTTCGCCGGTCGCCCAGTCGATATCCGCGCCCGTATCGATCGTCTTGCGCTTGTCCTGGAGCTGGCGCGTGATCTTGCGGTTGAGCTCGAAATTCTTCGGTGCCTCGGAAATCGCGCGGCCAACCGCCTTGAGCCTGTCGAAATCGACGGCCGTGACGCCCTTGCGATCCTCTTCGCCCGGCGCAACGGTGAAGCCCGCCCACTTGCCTTCGAGCCAGTCGGCCTTGTTGGGCTTGTAGTTGGTTGCCGCCTCCAGCGCCTTGTCGAGCTTCTCGCGCAAGGCGGCATTCATGCCGGCGACGTCCTCGGCGCTCACCACACCCTCGGACTCCAGCCGCGCGGCGTAGACTTCCATCACCGTCTTGTGGCCGCCGATCTGCTTGTACATCAGCGGCTGGGTGAACATCGGCTCGTCACCCTCGTTGTGACCGTGCCGGCGGTAGCAGAACATGTCGATGACGATGTCGCGCTTGAAGTGCTGGCGGAACTCGGTGGCGATGCGCGCGACGTGCACCACGGCTTCCGGATCGTCGCCGTTTACGTGCAGGATCGGCGCCTGCACGATCTTGGCGACCTCGGTGCAGTACGGGCCGGAGCGCGACTCCGTCGGCAGCGTCGTGAAGCCGATCTGGTTGTTGACCACGAAATGAATGGTGCCGCCGATTCGGTAGCCAGCGAGGTCCGAGAGATCGAGGCTCTCGGCCACCAGGCCCTGACCGGCGAAAGCGGCATCGCCATGCATCAGGATGCACATGACCTGGCTGCGATCGGTGTCGCCGCGCTGGTCTTCCTTGGCGCGTGCCTTGCCCAGCACCACCGGGTTCACCGCCTCAAGATGCGACGGATTCGGTGACAGCGAGAGATGCACGACATTGCCGTCGAACTCGCGATCGGCCGAGGCACCGAGATGGTACTTCACGTCGCCCGACCCACGCATCTCCTCGGGCTGCGAAGAGCGGCCCTGGAATTCGGAGAACAGCGCCGTGTAGCTCTTGTGCATGACATGCACGAGCGTGTTGAGACGGCCGCGATGCGGCATGCCAAGCATCACTTCCTTCACGCCGAGCTGGCCGCCGCGCTTCAGGATTTGTTCGATGCCGGGGATCAGTGCTTCGCCGCCGTCGAGGCCGAAACGCTTGGTGCCGACGAACTTCACATGCAGGTAGCGTTCGAGGCCCTCGGCCTCGATGACCCGCTCGAGGATCATCTTGCGGCCCGTCAGAGTGAATTCGGTGTGGTTCTCGATGTGCTCGATGCGCTCCTGGATCCACGCCTTCTGGGCCGGATCGGAAATGTGCATGAACTCGACGCCGATCTTGCCGCAATAGGTCTTGCGCAGGCGTTCCATGATCTGGCGCAGGGTCGCGGACTCACCCAGAGCCAGCGAGCCGAAGATCAGGATCGGACGATCCCAGTCGCTCTCGGCAAAACCATAGGTCGCCGGATCGAGTTCAGGATGCGGCGCCTGGCGCACGAGGCCCAGCGGGTCGAGGTCGGCTTCGAGATGGCCCCGGATGCGGTAGGCGCGAATCAGCATCAGCGCGCGTGCCGTATCCTGGGCAGCGGCGCGGATCTCGCCCTCGGTCTTGCCGCCCAAGGGGGCAGCGGGAGCCGCGGCGCCCTTGCCGCCCTTCACGTTGCGGTTGGCCGCGGCCGGGAGCGTGTCGGGATCGACGACGCCGATCACCCGCTCCTTGTTGGGTGCCCAGGACGCACCGCGCACTTCGGCCAGCACATCGCCGCTCTGGTCGGCCAGCGCCCCGAAGAAGGTGCGCCACTCGGCATCGACCGCATTCGGATCGGCGAGATAGCGCGCGTGAAGCTCTTCGATGAATGGCGCGTTGGCGCCGAACAGGAACGATGTCTGCTCTGCTCTCATGGCCCCTACTCCTTGGCCTATTGTCGCTGGCCGCCTGGCAGAGGCTGGGCGGCACCTACACTTGTCAGCCCTTCATGGCTTTAAGCATTTCCTCGCCGAGTGCCGCGGGAGACTCCGCGACCCTGATGCCGGCAGCGCGCATGGCTTCGACCTTGAACTCGGCGGTGTCGTTGCCGCCCGAGATCACGGCGCCGGCATGGCCCATACGGCGGCCCGGCGGTGCGGTGCGGCCAGCAATGAAGCCGACGACCGGCTTCTTCACCTTGGACGCCTTGATGTATTCCGCCGCCTTCACTTCGGCGTCGCCGCCGATCTCGCCGATCACGATGATGCCCTGCGTCTCCGCATCGGCCATCAGCATCTCGAGGCATTCGACGAAGTTGGTGCCGTTGACCGGATCGCCACCGATGCCGATGCAGGTCGTCTGGCCGAGACCCGTCGCCGTGGTCTGTGCCACCGCTTCGTAGGTCAGCGTGCCGGACCGCGAGACGATGCCGATCTTGCCACGCTTGTGGATGTGGCCCGGCATGATGCCGATCTTGCACTCGCCCGGGGTGATGACGCCGGGGCAGTTCGGGCCGATCAGGCGCGACTTCGAGCCGACCAGCGCCCGCTTCACCTTCACCATGTCGAGCACCGGAATGCCCTCGGTGATGCAGACGACCAGCGGAATCTCCGCATCGACCGCTTCGAGAATCGAATCGGCGGCATAGGGCGCCGGCACGTAGATCACGCTCGCCGTGGCGCCAGTCTGGGCGACGGCTTCGGCAACGGTGTCGAACACCGGCAGATCGAGATGCGTGGCTCCGCCTTTGCCCGGCGTCACGCCGCCCACCATCTTGGTGCCGTAAGCGATCGCCTGTTCGGAATGGAAGGTACCCTGCGAGCCGGTGAAGCCCTGGCAGATGACTTTGGTGTTCTTATCGACCAGGACAGCCATTAGTTCGCCTCCTTGACCGCCTTGACGATCTTTTCCGCAGCGTCGGCCAGATGATCGGCCGAGGTGATCTTCAGACCCGATTCCTTCAGGATCTTCTTGCCGAGCTCGACATTGGTGCCTTCGAGCCGCACGACCAGCGGCACGTGCAGATTGACCTCGCGCGCCGCCGCGACCACGCCCTCGGCGATGACGTCGCAACGCATGATGCCGCCGAAGATGTTGACCAGGATGCCTTCGACGTTGGGGTCCTTCAGGATGATCTTGAAGGCCGCCGTCACGCGTTCCTTGGTGGCGCCGCCGCCGACATCGAGGAAGTTGGCAGGTGAGGAGCCATAGAGCTTGATGATGTCCATGGTCGCCATGGCGAGGCCTGCGCCGTTCACCATGCAACCGATCTGGCCATCGAGCTTCACGTAGTTCAGCGCGTACTTGGCGGCCTCGGTCTCCGCGGGATCTTCCTCGTCGAGGTCGCGCAGATCCTCCAGCTCTTTATGGCGGTAGAGCGCGTTGTCGTCGAAGTTCATCTTGGCATCGAGCGCGACCACGTCGCCGGCGCCGGTGACGACCAGCGGGTTGATCTCGATCAACGACGCGTCGAGTTCGGTAAAGGCACGGTAGAGGTTGCCCAGCATCGCGACGAAGGCGCCGACCTGCTTGCCCTGGAGACCGAGCGCGAAGGCGATCCTGCGACCCTGATATCCCTGGAAGCCGGCGGCCGGATCGATCGACTGCTTGACGATCTTCTCGGGTGTTTCGTGCGCCACCGTCTCGATGTCCATGCCGCCCTCGGTCGAGGCGACCACGGAGATACGGCCGACCGCGCGGTCGACCAGCATGGAGAGGTAGAGCTCGCGTTTGATGTCACAGCCATCCTCAATGTAGAGGCGCTTGACGGTCTTGCCGGCAGGACCGGTCTGCTTGGTCACCAGATCCTGGCCCAGCATAGCCGCCGCTGCAGCGCCGACCTCGTCAGCCGACTTGGCGATGCGCACACCGCCCTTGCCGTTGGCGTCGTTCTTGAAGTGGCCCTTGCCGCGTCCGCCGGCATGGATCTGCGCCTTCACGACGGTGACAGGTCCGCCGAGCTTGCGGGCCACGTCCATCGCCTCGTCCTTGGTGTAGGCGACGCCGCCCTTGAGCAGCGGGACGGCGAATTTGGCCAGTAGCGCCTTGGCCTGGTATTCGTGGATGTTCATGGAGTCCTATCGTTCGGGACTGCTTGCAAGAAGCGCATCAGCCCTTAAGTTTTGAAACGCAACTAACCAAGGGATGCGGCACTTTATGAGTGCCACAAGCCCTTGGCAACGACGGACTGATGACCCTTTTGAGGCGTTCGACCAAAGTCGCAGGCAGCCTTTGCGCAGGCCACCTGCAACACAGGCCGAAACTCAGGCGCGGCCGACGATCTTGTTGGTGGCCTCGATCAGCGACTTCACCGCCGCAACCGACTTGTCGAACATCGCCTTTTCCTCGGCGTTGAACTCGACTTCGACGATGCGCTCCACGCCCTTGGCGCCGATCACGACCGGCACGCCGATGTAGAGGCCCTTCACACCGTACTCGCCGTTCAGGTAGGCCGCGCAGGGAATCATGCGCTTCTTGTCCTTGAGATAGGATTCGGCCATGGCGATGGCCGAAGCGGCCGGGGCGTAGAAGGCCGAACCAGTCTTCAGATGGGCCACGATCTCGGCGCCGCCGTCGCGGGTGCGCTGGACGATCTGCTCGAGCCGCTCCTTGGTGGTCCAGCCCATGTCGACCAGATCGTGCAGCGAAATGCCGCCGACGGTCGAATAGCGCAGCAACGGCACCATCGTGTCGCCGTGGCCGCCCAGCACGAACGCGGTGACGTCCTCGACCGAGACGTTGAACTCTTCGGCCAGGAACAGGCGGAAACGGGCGCTGTCCAGCACGCCGGCCATGCCGACGACGCGGGCTGCCGGGAAGCCTGTGACTTCCTGCATCAGGCCGACCATGGCGTCGAGCGGGTTGGTGATGACGATGACGAAGGCGTTCGGCGCGTGCTGCTTGATGCCCTTGCCGACCGAGTCGATGACTTTGGCATTAATGCCGACCAGGTCGTCGCGGGTCATGCCGGGCTTGCGCGGCACGCCGGCGGTAACGATGACGACGTCGGCGCCCTCGATGTCCTTGTAGTCCGAGGAGCCGCTGTACTTGGTGTCGAAGCCCTCGACCGGGCTGAGCTGCGCGATGTCGAGCGCCTTGCCCTTGGCTGTGCCTTCAGCGGCAGGAATGTCGAACAGGACGACGTCGCCCAGTTCCTTTTGGCCGGCGAGCAGCGCCAGAGTGCCGCCAATCTGTCCGGCGCCGATCAGCGCGATCTTCTTGCGAGCCATGCGAAAAACTCCCGATTCTTGAAGGCGGCGCGTGGTAGCGCGATTCGCCGGGAGCGGCAAGACGAGCTGATATCTCAGGCCGATATCTCAGACCGGATGTTTCTTCAGGTGCGCCAGTAGAAGATCGGTGGTCTTGGCCGGCGCCTGATCCATCACGAAATGGCCGACGTTCGGCAGCACTTCCATGGCAAAAGATGGCGCCACGAACTCGGCCGTGCCGTAGGCGGCATCAGGCCCGACCGTCGCGTCGACATCGCCCCAGATGTAGAGCGTCGGCACCGCGATCGTGCCGAGATCCGCCGCGAGTCCCTTGTTCGAGCGATACCAGGCAAGGGCTGCTTCCAGTGCCTCGGGATTGCCAAGGACCGAAAGATGATCCTCAAGGGCCGCGGACGGCACGCCCTGCCCGAACAGTCCGTCGCGCAAACGCCGCGCATTGTCGGCCAGCAGCAGCTTGCCCGTATCGGCGTCGAGGAAGGCGCGGTGGTGGCGCGAGCGGTGCTTTTGATCGCCGTCTTCCTTCAGGAGGGCCCGGCGAAACGACGACGGATGCGGCCGCGACAGGATGGTGAGCGAGGCCAGTCGCTTCGGGTGCTGGCTCGCAACGCCCCACGAAACCTGCCCGCCCCAGTCGTGGCCGACCAGATGGAAGCGCTCACTTTCGTAGCCGGCCGCCGCCGCGATCTCGATCGCATCGGCAATCAGCTTGTCGAATGCGTAGTTAGCAAGATCGGCCGGATCGGGACGCGCGCCCGGCGAATAGCCGCGCTGGTCGGGGGCGACGGCGCGATAGCCTGCCGCCGCGAGTGCCGGCAAGGCCGCCCGCCAGCTGTGCCGAGATTCGGGAAACCCGTGCAGCATCAGCACGAGAGGGCCATTGGCCGGGCCTGCGACATCCGCGGTGAATGTCAGGCCCGACCGCGTCTTGATACCTGTTGTGTCGACGGTCATCCCGTCAGGTTACGCCATTGGCCTTGAACCAGGCGAGCGCGCGTTTCCAACCGTCCTCGGCCTGTTCCTTGCGATAGCTGGGGCGATAGTCGGCATTGAAGGCGTGCGGCGTGTCGGGATAGGTCACGATCTCCGACTTCTTGGCAGCCGCACTGCCCTCCTTGAGGGCCGCCCGCATCTTGTCGACCGTGTCGTTCGGGATGCCCGTATCGGCGCCGCCGTAGAGCCCCAGGACCGGACCGTTCAGGTTCTTCGCGACATCGACCGGATGCTTGGGCGTAAGCGGCGTGGCATCGCCGACGACGCGGCCGTACCAGGCCACGCCCGCCTTAACGGCCGGATTGTGCGCGTCGTAGAGCCAGGTGATGCGGCCGCCCCAGCAGAAGCCGGTGATGCCGAGCTTGGCGGTATCGGCCTTGCCCTCGCTCTTGGCAAAAGCGACGACCGAGTCGAGATCGCCCATGACCTGCGCATCCGGCACCTTGGACACGACTTCGCCGATCAGCTTCGGGATCTCGGTGTAGCCCTTGGGATCGCCCTGGCGGAAATAGAGTTCCGGCGCGATGGCGTAATAGCCTGCCTTGGCAAAGCGGCGGCACATGTCGGCGATGTGGGCGTGAACGCCGAAGATCTCCTGCACGACCAGGATCGTGCCGAAGCCCGTGCCCGAGGCCGGCATGGCGCGATAGGCGACCATTTCCTTGCCATCCGACGTCTTGACCTTGACCTCGCCCGCGGTGAGTCCGTCGGTCGGCGTGGTGATCATCGTCTGCGCCTGAACCGGCTGAACCGACAGCGCGAAGGTGCTGCCCAGCGCCGCGCCAGTCGCGGTTGCCTTGAGCGCGTTGCGCCGCGACAGGCCGTAGCTCTCCAGAGAAATCGTGCGATCGCCGTCCATGTTCATGCCTCCCAAAGCAGAAATGTCGGGCGGAGCCTATGATGCAGCCATAGGCGGCCACAATCACAATTAGGCGATGTGGTCCAAAGCGAGATACTCGGGACTCTGCATTTCCATCAACCGAGACACGGTCCGCTCGAACTCGAACGAACCATCGCCCGCGGGATAGAGTGACGCCGGCGGACCGGCAGCGGAGCAGATGAGCTTCACCTTCCTCTCGTAGAAGGTGTCGATCATGGTCACGAAGCGGGTGGCCTTGTCGCGGCTGTCGGGCCCCATCTTCGGAATGTCGGCGACGATGATCGTGTGGAAGTGGTCGGCAATGCAGAGGAAATCCGCGGCGCCCATCGGCTTGGCGCACCAGTCGAGGAAATGCGCCATGGCCACGCCCGGCGCGGCGCGCGGCACCTCGACGTCGCGGCCTTGCGTGCGCAACACGCGCGGTTCGCCGTCCGAGCCGCCGCTCAGGGCGCGGAAGGCTTCGTCGAGCTTGGCATTGGCCCAGGCGCCGAGCGGCGTCAGGTAGAGGTCGAACTCGCGCATGCGGCCCATGCGGTAATCCTGCGCGCCGCCCAGTTCGAGAACTTCGAGGCGCTGCTTCAACAGTTCGATGAAAGGCAGGAAGCGGTCGCGCTGCAGGCCGTCCTTGTAGAGATCGTCCGGCTTGCGGTTCGACGTGGCGATCACGGTGATGCCTTCCTCGAACAGCGTTTCGAACAGGCGGCCGAGGATCATCGCATCGGCGATGTTGGTCACCTGGAACTCGTCGAAGCAGAGCAGCCGCGTTTCGGCGGCGATCTGCCTGGCAATCGGCACGATCGTGTCGGCCTCGGGCGATGCCCCCTTGGCCGCCAGCTCCTCGCGACGGTTATGCAGGCGTGTCTGCACTTCGAGCATGAATTCATGGAAGTGGACACGGCGCTTCTTCGCCACCGGCGCATCGGCGAAGAAGAGGTCCATCAGCATCGACTTGCCGCGGCCGACCGGCCCCCAGATGTAGAGCCCGTGCGGACCGTCGGGCGCCTTGGGGGTACTAACCAACCCCAGCCGGGCCAGCAACCCCGCCGGCTTGGCGGGATGTGCCGCCATAGCGACAAGCTGGTCGTAGATCGCCTGCAGGCGCAGGACGACCTTCTCCTGCACGGGATCGGCATGGATCTCGCCATCGGCGCGGCGCGCCGTGAGATTGGCGAGAGGCCCCTTCTTTGCAACCAAAGGGCCGGGCGAGGAGGTCGCGGAATCCATTGAGCCGCATACCTAGCTCACCGCCGCTTCGCTGCCTATAAGGTGCGGCGATGAAGATTGCGTTCCTTGGCACTTCCGCATTCGCCGTGCCCGCTCTGCGAGCCCTGGTCGAGGCCGGACACGACGTAGCCGTCGTCTATACGAGAGCCCCCAAGCCTGCCGGCCGCGGCCAGCAGGAACGCAAGACGCCCGTCCACGAGCTTGCCGACCAGCTCGGCCTGACCGTGCACACACCGCGAAGCCTTCGGAGCGACGAGGAAGCCGCATCGTTCAAGGCGCTCGATCTCGACGCCGCCGTCGTCGTCTCCTACGGGCATATCCTGCCCAAGAGCTTTCTCGACGCGCCGGTGCTCGGCTGCATCAACATCCACGGCTCGTTGCTGCCGCGCTGGCGCGGTGCCGCACCGATCCATCGCGCCATTCTGGCCGGCGATGCCGAGACGGGCGTCACGATCATGCGCATGGACGAAGGCCTCGACACCGGCCCGATGCTGCTGGCGGAAAGCACACCGATTTCCGCCGCCGACACCGCCGAAAGCGTGCACGACCGGTTGGCGGCTCTGGGGGCGAGCCTGATCGTCTCGACGCTCGACGGGCTGCTGCGCAAGAACATCGACGCCGTCGCTCAGCCTGAGGAAGGCGTCACCTATGCCCACAAGCTCGGCAAGGAGGAAGGCGTGCTCGACTGGCGCCGGCCGGCCGCCGAGATCGAGCGCAAGGTGCGGGCCTTCCATCCCTGGCCAGGTACGTCGTTTGAAGCTCCCCGCGACAATGGCGTCGAGCGCATCAAGGTGCTGGCGGCGACCCTCACTTTGGCCGGCGGCGCTCCCGGCACGGTCAGCATCGCGCGCGACGGCTTTCCCGTCGTGACCTGCGGCGTGGGGGGGCTGAAGCTCCTGAAGCTGCAGCGGCCCGGCAAGTCGGCGCAATCGGCCGATGCCTTCTTGCGCGGCTTCGCCCTCGATGCCGGAACCGTGTTGGCGTCGCCCGCGGTCGTACGCTTGCCGACCTGACGCCGTGCCGCGCTACAAGCTCACCATCGAGTATGACGGCGAGCCCTTCGTCGGTTGGCAGCGCCAGCACAATGGCGTTTCCATCCAGGGGGTGCTCGAGGACGCCGTCTTCGGCTTCTCCAGCGAACGCGTCACCGTCGTCGGCGCCGGCCGCACCGATGCCGGCGTCCACGCACGCGGCCAGGTGGCTCATTTCGATCTCGCCCGAGAGAAGCCCGTCAGGACGATACGGTCCGCGCTCAATTTTTATCTGAAGCCCAATCCAGTCGCCATCGTGCTGGTCGAGCCCGTGACGGCGGATTTCCATGCGCGCTTCTCGGCGACCTGGCGGCGCTATCGCTATCGCATCCTCAATCGCCGGGCACCGCCCGCCTTAGGTCGCGGCCAGTTCTGGCACGTTCCCGTGCCGCTCGATGCAGAGGCGATGGCCGACGCTGCTTCTGTGCTGGTAGGCCATCACGACTTCAACAGCTTTCGCTCGACCTCCTGTCAGGCGCCTTCGGCCCTGAAGACACTGGATCTGCTCGAGGTCAATCGCGATGGCGACGAGATCGCGATCGACGTCGGCGCCCGCTCTTTCCTGCACAATCAGGTGCGCATCCTGGCCGGCACCCTGGCCCTCGTAGGCCGCGGCCAATGGAGCCGCCGCGACGTCGAACAAGCGCTGGCTGCCCGCGACCGCACGCGCGCCGGCCCGACGGCACCGCCGCAGGGTCTCTGCTTCATGGAAGTGCGTTACGACCTAGGCGCCGACCGCCGGAACGATGCCGAGGAAACGGTCGACGATCAGTGAGAGGAAGCGCGACGGCACCCAGTTGACCAGCAGCAGCATGAACGACTGCAGCCAGGTCGCCTTCAGGACCGACCGCGTCACCGCAAGGAACCAGTAGAAGAGCAGGCCATAGAGGCCGAGCTGGATCAGGACGGCGACGGCCGTCGGCAGGATCGACGCCAGGATGACCGCAACCACCGCCACGATGGTGAGCGGCAGGTTCACCCAGTTGAGGGCCGAGATATAGCGCGGGTAGAGCCCGACCCAGTTCTGGCGCCGGGCGACCTCGTAGAAAATGACGGGGAACAACAGCCAGTCGACGGTGTAGCGCAGCGCCTCGACGGCGACGACCTCCCATCCCTCGGCCGTCGTCGTGACGTTCGAGTAGAGGATCATCATCACCACGGCATAGAGCGGCGCCACCAGGATCATCACCTGGAATGAACGCAGGCAACTCTCGGCGGTGTTGTCGAAATAGGACGGCGCCGCGGGATCGCGCTGCAGGAAGGCAACAGCCCCCTGCATGCCGCGGGCGATTTCCCCGGCGTTCAGCACGATCCGCTCAGGCCGCGAAGTAGCGGTCGAGCACTGTTTCGTAGACGCGGGCCAGCGTCTTCAGGTCAGCGATAGCGCTCTTCTCGTCGACCTTGTGCATGCTCTCGCCGACCAGACCGAATTCGAGGACTGGACAGTAGCCGCGGATGAAACGCGCATCCGACGTGCCGCCGGTGGTCGAAAGCTCGGCCTCGATGCCCGCGACGTCGCGGATCGCGCCGGCGACGAGATCGCTGAGCGGCCCCGGCGGCGTGTAGAAGGATTCGCCCGAAACCGAGACGTCGTACTCGATCGTACCGTTACCGCCGATCGCGGCACTGGCTCGCTCGATGCGCTCCTGCAGATGCGCCAGCAGCGTCTTGGAGGTCCAGAGATCGTTGAAGCGCGTGTTGAAGCGGGCCCGCACGACGCCCGGCGCGATGTTGGTCGCCTTGTTGCCGACATCGACCGTGGTGAACTGCAGCGACGTCGGCTGGAAATGCGTGCTGCCCTTGTCGATCGGCTCGCGCACCAGTGCTTCGATGATGGCCGACAGGCGATGGACGGCATTGTCGAGTCGCTCGGGATAAGCGACATGGCCCTGCACGCCGCGCACCGTCAGGTCGACCGTCATGCTGCCGCGCCGGCCGATCTTCATCATGTCGCCGAAACGCCTGGAACTTGTCGGCTCACCGACCACGCAGGCGTCGATGGTCTCGCCGCGCTCGGCAAGACGCTTCAGCATCTTCACGGTGCCGTTGACCGCAGGCCCCTCCTCGTCGCCGGTGATCAGGAGGCTGATCGAGCCGCCGAAGTCGCGACCACGACGGCCGACGAAACGGGCCGCTGCATCGGCGAATGCCGCGATCGCGCCCTTCATGTCGGCAGCGCCTCGGCCGAACAGATAGCCGTCCGACAGCTCGGCCGCGAAAGGACCGATCGTCCAGGAGGAGAGATCGCCCACCGGCACCACGTCGGAATGCCCGGCAAAACAGAAATGACGGCCACCCGTGCCGATCCGCGCATAGAGATTGGCGACGTCGTCGGTGCCGGCCTGCGTGAAATCCATGCGCTCGCAGCGGAAGCCCAGCGGCTCCAGCGTGCGCTCCAGAAGCCGCAGTGCGCCCGCTTCCTTCGGCGTCACGCTCTCGCAGCGGACGAGGGCGCGCGTCAGTTCGACGACATCGGTGACAGTCGGAGCCAGGGTATCGGGCATTGGCGGACACTACATCCGCCCCTTTCCAAAGAGAAGGGTGCCCAAAGAGAAGGGCGCCGGCTCAGATCCGCCGACGCCCAGTCATTCGAGAGGAAGATAGTCTTGCTTGCTTGAAGACTTAGGCCACCAGTCGGTCGGCCTCCTGCAGATTGACCGAGACGAGCTGGGACACGCCCTGCTCAGCCATGGTCACGCCGTAGAGACGATCCATGCGTGCCATGGTGACGCGATGATGGGTAACGACCAGGAAGCGCGTGTCGGTACGACCGGCGATGTCGTTCACCAGGCCGCAGAAGCGTTCCACGTTCAGATCGTCCAGCGGTGCGTCCACTTCGTCCAGCACGCAGATCGGTGCGGGGTTGGTCATGAACACCGCGAACAGCAACGACAGAGCCGTCAGTGCCTGCTCGCCGCCCGAGAGCAACGACATCACCTGCAGCTTCTTGCCCGGCGGGCTCGCATGGATCTCCAGGCCAGCCTCGAGCGGGTCTTCCGACTCGGTCAGCCTGAGTTCGGCCTTGCCGCCACCGAACAGCTTGGTGAAGAGCTGCTGGAAGTGACCGCTGACCTGCTCGAAGGCAGCGAGGAAGCGCTCGCGGCCCTCGCGGTTCAGGCTCTGGATACCCTGGCGCAGGCGACCGATGGCGGCGACCAGATCGTCGCGTTCGGTCGTCATGCCGGTGATCTGCTGTTCGAGTTCGTTGGCTTCTTCTTCGGCACGCAGGTTCACCGCGCCCATGGTCTCGCGCTCGTGCACCAGCCGTTCGAGCTTGTGCTCGGCCTTGTCGAGTTCCGGCAGCTCGTCGAGCGTCTGGACCTCGGCCAGCGCCAGCACGCCGTCGGGCTCGCAGCGCAGGCGTTCGACGATGCGTTCGACGACCGCTTCGCGATCCTTGGTCGCCTGCTCCATCAGGCCTTCGCGGCGCACGCGGCTCTCGCGCGCCTGGCCCATCTCGGTCTCGGCCTGCCTCAGCGCCTTGTCGGCTTCGCCGAGCCGCGTCTCGCCGATGGCCAGCCGGTCGGCGGCTTCCTGACGATTGACCTCGGCCTTGGCGATCTCGTCGGCCAGCGTCTCGCGCTTGGCCTCGATCTCTTCCGGCTTGGCCGCCAGCTCGGCAATTGCCGCAGCCGTCTGCTCGCGGCGGGCGTCGAGTTCGACGATCTGCCCATCGGCATCGCCCAGGCGCTTGGCCCAGCCGTCGTGGTCCTGCGCGATCTGCGCCAACCGCTCGACCCGCATCGCCGCTTCGCGCGCGAGACGGTTGCACTGGCCCTCGGCTTCGACGAGGGCCGCCCGCAGCTCGGCAATGCGCGCGCGGAGCTGACCGGCTTCGACGCGGTCGGCCTGCGAATCGGAGATCGACGACAGGCGCGCCTCGCGGAAGGTGCGACGCATCTCGACGTCGGCGATGTCGCCGGCCACTTCGGCGCGAACCTGCTCGATGCCGTTCAGGCGTGTCCGCAGTTGATCGGTGCGGCGCGCCACTTCGACATGACGATCGCGTGCCTGCGTGGCATGGCGCTCGGCCGCAGAGATCGCCGACTGCGAGGCCCGCTCGGCCGCGCGCGTCGCTTCGCCGGCTTCCTGTGCCTTGCGGCGCGATCCTTCGGCGATCTGACGCTCGTGCGCACGTGCCTGCTCGACGCAGGTCTTCTCGGCATCGCGGGCGGCGGCAAGCCAGATCTTCTCGGCATCGACGCGGGCCTGTTCGGCCGTCTGCTCGACGACCACCCCGTCGATCTGGAGACGGATCTCGGCCAGGCGGTTGCGCTGGCTGAGACGTACGGCGGCGGTAGAGGGGGCGCCGGCCCGCATCGTGTAACCGTCCCAACGCCAGACCGCGCCTTCGCGGCTGACGAGCTGTTGGCCGGGCTTGAGGCCGGCTTGCAGCGCAGCACCCGTGGCGTCGTCCGCCACGATGCCGATGAAGGCCAGGCGCCGGGCAAGTTCCGGCAGGGTCTGGACATGTGCGCCGAGAGGCGTCGCGCCCTCCGGCAGCTCAGGTGCATCGGCCAGCGGCTCGAATGGCAGCCAGTGCACCGGCGCACCGCGATCTGACGAGGCTTCCAGTTCGTCGCCAAACGCCGCGCCCAACGCCTTCTCGAAGCCCGGCTCGACGGTCAGCGCATCGAGCAGCGGCGGCCAGAGCGAGTCGGCAGCCGACTTCAACGCCGCGGCAACGCCCGCTTCCTCGGCACGCAGCTTGGTCAGGCGCGCATTGGTCTTCTGCAGGGTCTCGACGGCGGTGGCATGGCTCGCCTCGGCGGCCTGCCGTTCGGCAGCGCGGGCGCGCTCCATGTCCTGACGCTCCGCCTCGGCCTTTGCGACCGCGATGCGGGCCGCCTCGGACTCGTAGCGCTCGGCCTCGCGGGCCGCTTCGATCGCTTCCTGCCCCTGGTAACGCGCTTCTTCCAAAGCCACGCGAGCGGCTTCGAGGGCTTCCTCGACCTCGGGCAGCGCCGGCAGGTTCGACAGCTCGTTCTCGATCTGCTGCTGCTGCGCGGCGACCTCATCGCGGCGCACGGTCAGGCGGCGCAGGCGATCCTGCAGCTCGGACAGTTCGCGGCTGACGCTCTGGCGCAGCGCCTCGTCGGCGGCAATCTGCCGGGTCAATTGATCGTGTTCGGTCTCGGCCGTGGCCGTCTCGGCCTGAGCCGTGTCCCGCGCCTCGTGCGCGGCCTCGGCGCGATCCTCTTCGCCGACCTGTTCTTCTTCCAGGCGGATGCGCTGGCTGTCGAGATCGGAAATAGCCGTTTCGGCGTCGCCCTTCCGGCCCTGTTCGCGGGCAAGGTCCTGCTCGGTCTGCTGCAGGCGGGTTTCCGCTTCGAGCTGGGCGGCGGCCACGCGCTCGGCTTCGGCCGTCAGCGCATCGTGCGCCACGCGCAGGCGCTGCAGGGCAGCAGCAGCAGCCGCTTCGTCGTTGCGCAGCGGCGGCAACGCCGTCGCGGCTTCGGCCTGGGCCGTGGTGGCAAGGCCTACCAGACGCGTCAGGTCGGCGACCTGCGCCTCGGCTTCCTTCAGCCGCTCGCCCGATTCGGCCAATTCACGCTCGGCGTTGGCGAGCTTAAGCGCCAGCACGGAGGCTTCGGCACGGCGAATATGGTCGGAGAGGTTGCGATAGCGGCTGGCCTGGCGTGCCTGGCGCTTCAGACCCTTGTGCTGCTCCTCAAGGGCCACCAGCACGTCCTGCACGCGGGCGAGGTTCTGCTCGGCGGCGCGCAGGCGCAGCTCGGCCTCGTGGCGGCGGGCGTAGAGGCCGGTGATGCCGGCCGCTTCGTCGATGACCATGCGGCGGTCGGCCGGCTTGGCATTGATCAGGGTGCCGATACGGCCCTGGCTGACGAGAGCCGTCGAGCGCGATCCCGTGGCGGCATCGGCGAACAGGGTCTGCACGTCGCGGGCGCGGATTTCACGGCCGTTCACCGAGTAGGCCGAACCGTGGCCACGCTCGATGCGGCGCGTGACGTCGAGCTGGTCGGTGTCGTTCACCAGGGCAGGCGCGGTGCGGGTCTTGTTGTCGAGGGAGAGCATCACCTCGGCGATGTTGCGCGCCGGCCGCGTGCCGGCGCCCGCGAAGATGACGTCCTCCATCTCGCTGCCGCGCATCTGCTTGGCCGAGGTTTCGCCCATGACCCACTTGAGCGCTTCGACGAGGTTCGACTTTCCGCAGCCGTTGGGCCCGACGATTCCAGTCATCCCAGGCTCGATCGCGAGCTCTGTCGGATCGACGAAGGACTTGAAACCGGAAAGCCGGAGCTTGTCGAACTGGACCATCTACACCACGCCTGTCTGTTACTTACTTGGCAAGTTTGCTGAACACGCCGTCGAGATCCTCGACCGAGCGCGAGCCGCGATAGAGCTGGCCGTTGATGAACAGGGTCGGCGTCGAGTTGACGCCCATCTGCTCGCCGGCCTTGTAGTCGTTGATCACGGCATTGCTCGCCGCCTCGTTGGCGAGGCAGGCCTTGATTTCGTTTTCGCCCATGCCGGCGATACGCAGCGGCTTGGCGAGCTCGGTCAGCGGGTCGGACGAGGCCGCCCATTGCGGCTGACCGCGGAAAATGATGTCGAGGACGCCGAAATACCGGTCGTTGCCGGCGCATTCGGCGATCTGCGCGGCCTTGGCGGCCACCTGGTCGAGCGGGAAGTCGCGGTAGACCAGCTTCACCTTGCCGGTATCGATCCACTTCTTCTTAATCTCGGGCAGGACCTGCGTGTGGAATTGCGCACAGTGCGAGCAGGTCAGCGAGGCATACTCGATGACGGTGATCGGGGCCTTGGGGTCGCCCAGGACGTGGTCGCCGGGCTGAACGGCCGCCAAAGCGGACGAATCCGGGGTCGCCACCGCTGCCACGGGCGCCGTGCCCGTTGTGGCAGGACGGGTGCCGAAATAGGCGCCAGCCGCAATCGCGGCCACCGCCACGACCCCGCCGGCGACGATCAAGATATTCCGCATTCCGTCTTTCCTCTCCACTACATCTTGGGAATTACGCCTGTGGGGAGTCAAACGTTTACCGCCCCACCTGGCGTAAAATTGCTGCGATGGCGTCGGCACCGCCGGGATTGCCGTAGTTCTGCTCGTTGATGAACACCGTCGGGGTAAACCGAACCCCCAACATCTGGCCGGACTGCACGTCGTTGATGACTTTGTCCAAAAGCCGGTCGTTGGCGACGCAGGCGGCCGCCCCCTCGGGCGTCACCCCGAAATCCGCCAGCACCGTCAGCAGCTCTGTGGCGGGATCCGGTGCGGTCATCCACTGGACCTGAGTGCGAAAGAGCGTGTCGACCGCGTCGAAGAACTTGTCGGGCCCGCTGCACTCGGCCAGCACGCTGGCGCGCGTCGCCACCCCGTCCGATGGGAAATGGCGATGGATCAGGCGCATCTTGCCGGTTTCGATCCACTCGCGGCGCAGCACCGGCATCACCGCGGCATTGAAGTTGGCGCAATGCGGGCAGGTGAAGGAGGCGTAATCGATCAGGACATTCGGCGCGTCCGGCTTGCCCAGCACATGGTCGTCGGGCAGCGGATCGAGAAACTTCGCCGCCGATTGCGCACTCAGATCGTCGCCGAGGAAGAGCGCCCCAAGGCCGCCGATCAACAGGCTGCGCCGCCCTGTCGTAATGCGTGCGCCGAGCCGGGCCAGGGCGGCCCGCAGTTCAGGATCTTTCACGTCAGCAACCTTGTTTGCGATCTCACGCTCGACGGCAGCATCGGGGCGCTTCACCTTGGGTTTGGCCGGAGGGGCTGCGATCACGCCCTGGACGAGGCGTAACTCGTCGATCAGCCGGTGTCCGAAATAGGCATTCACGCGCTCCACGATCTGGCTGCTCCTGTGCTGGACCTCGAGCGCAGCTGCACCGGACACTTTGAGGCGCAGCACCTTGCCGCTTCCGGATCGACTGCTGCGGGCACCGCGAGCGGAGAGGAGAGCGTCCGGCCGGGTGACACGCGCCAGCTCGGGACCGACGACAGCCGACCACTCCGCCTTCAGTCGCACGACCGAAGCGTCGCGGCCTTTCGCCATGCCGGACGTAAGCTTCTGGGCCAGACCGCCGATCGCACGGAAGCCGTTTTCCCGCATGGACCCTTTCAAACTCCGCTCCGTATGGTAGGCCACGCTCCGTTGCCTGACCATGACTCACGCCGACCGACTCCTCGCCTGGTATGATCGACATCGTCGCACCCTCCCCTGGCGCGCTCCGCCGGGAGAACGCACGGCGCCTTACCGCGTCTGGCTGTCGGAAATCATGCTGCAACAGACCACCGTCGCCACGGTGGGTGAGTATTTCCGCCGTTTCGTCGAGCGCTGGCCCACGGTCGAAGCCCTGGCGGCGGCGCCTCTGGACGACGTCCTGTCGGCCTGGGCAGGCCTCGGTTACTACGCACGCGCCCGTAACCTGCACGCCTGTGCGCAAGCCGTCGCCGAAGCGCATGGCGGCCGCTTCCCCGAGGACGAAGCCGGGCTTCGGGCCCTGCCCGGCATCGGTCCCTACACGGCCGCGGCCATCCAGGCGATCGCCTTCGACCATCCTGCCTCGGCCGTCGACGGCAATGTCGAGCGCGTGATCGCCCGGCTCTACGCGCTGGAAACGCCGCTCCCCAACGTCAAACCCGAGATCCACGAACGCGCCGCCACGCTGGTGCCCTCACAACGCGCCGGCGACTACGCCCAGGCGATGATGGATCTCGGCGCGACGGTCTGCGTGCCGCGCGGCCCGCGATGCGTCATCTGCCCGCTGATCGCCGGCTGCCGGGCGAGCAAGCTCGGCATCGCCGAGGAGCTGCCGCGCCGCGCACCCAAGGCGGAGAAGCCGACACGCAGAGGCCTCGCCTTTGTGCTGACGCGTAAGGACGGCGCGATCCTGCTGCGCAAGCGGCCGCCCAAAGGGTTGCTGGGTGGCATGGACGAGGTGCCGTCGAGCCCATGGCGCGAAGGCATGCTCGACGAAGGCAAGGCCTTGGAGGATGCGCCCGTCCCGGCACGATGGCAGGTGCTGGCGGGGCTGGTGCGCCACACCTTCACGCACTTCCATCTGGAACTCACCATCGCGCGCGCCACGTCGACGACGGGGCGACTGGCCGAGCGGGCGCTACCCGGCTCGGTCTGGTGCCCGATCGATGCTCTTACCGAACGCGCCCTGCCGACGGTGATGCGCAAGGTGATCGCGCACGCCGTAAGGGACTAGAGGCCCGCCCTCACCTGCTGGCGCAGATGATCGATCGGCCGTTTCGCGCCGGCGACATCGATATGCCAGAAGGTCCAGCCGTTGCATGCCGGGGCGCCCTGCACCGCGGCACCAACCTGATGGATCGAGCCGCGATGCTCGCCAAGCGCGTTGGCCGCCGACAGAGTGCCGTCGGCCCGCACGCGTGCATGGACGCGGCCGCTCTGATCGCTCAGCACCGTGCCGGGCTGCAACAGCCCCGCCTCGATCAACACGCCGAAGGGAATGCGCGGCTCGCTGCGCTTGCTGGGCTTGGGCGCCACGTCCTCGCCCGCCAGCGGTTGGATCATGGCAATGCGCTTGCGCGCGATCGCGGCATAGTCGGGATCGCGCTCCAGGCCGATGAAGTGTCGGCCGAGACGGCGCGCTACGGCGCCCGTCGTGCCGGTGCCGAAAAACGGATCGAGGATGGTGTCGCCAGGATTGGATGCCGCCATCAGGCAACGGAACAGCAGCGACTCAGGCTTCTGTGTCGGATGCGCCTTCTTGCCATCCTCGCCCTTCAGCCGCTCGCCGCCGGTGCAGATTGGCAGGAGCCAGTCGGAGCGCATCTGGACGCCCTCGTTCAGCTCCTTCATCGATTCATAGTTGAAGGTGTAACGCTTGGCCCGCTTGTCACGGGCCGCCCAGATCAGCGTCTCGTGCGCATTGGTGAAGCGCTTGCCGCGGAAGTTCGGCATCGGGTTCGACTTGCGCCAGATGACGTCATTCAGCATCCAGAAACCGAGATCCTGCAGCGCCGCGCCGATGCGGAAGATGTTGTGGTAGCTGCCGATCACCCAGAGCGTGCCCTCGGGCTTCAGCGCGCGCCGCGCGGCGCCGAGCCAGGCGCGCGTGAACTGGTCGTAGCGCGCGAAATCCTCGAATTTGTCCCAGTCGTCGTCGACCGCATCGACCTTGCTGTTGTCGGGACGCAATAGATCGCCCCCCAACTGGAGGTTGTAGGGCGGGTCCGCGAAAACCATGTCGACGGAAGCTTCGGGCAGGCTGCGCATCAACTCGATGCAGTCGCCCACCAATACTCGATCCAACTTATCCCCGTTCATCTGTGGAAAATGAATCCACAGAAACAAAGGGTCAAGAAGTCAATTGATTCAAGTGTTTAGCTACTAGATCGAGTCTTTATCCGAGGCTCAACCCACCAGCCCTAGTGAGGCCTCCTCGGCCCTGAGCCGCTATTCTCAAGAATAGCCACGCGCACTCTCGGGCTGAGAGGGAACATGATCGTCGATTGCCACGCCCATGTGTTCGCCAACTGGATCGGCGCCTGCGGACATCCGACGCGCGAGGTCCACCGGCGCTACCTGCAACGGGTCGTCACCCGAACGGTCGCATCGACTTTCCGACTCCGCGACGGCGCACGCGCCGACACCAGGGCCCTGTTCCGCACCGGAGACGAAGGATGGACCGGCCTCGCGGACGTCGATTTCCGCGTCGGCCGTTTCGGACAGCTCGAGTTCACACATGACGAAGAAGACTACGCCGTCCAGTACATGCCCGTAGGCATGCAGGAGATGACGGCGCCGCCGGAGCTGATGCTGGCCCAGATGATGAACGCCGGCGTCGATCACTGCCTGCTGCAGGCAGGCGGCGGATATGGCGCGATGACGGAGATGAACGCTTTCGCCGAGCGGCAGTATCCCCAGCAGATGACCGGCCTGATGCATGTCGACGAGGCGATGGCGGGGCACCCCGAGCAGCTTGCCGAGATTGGCCGCGCCTTCGAGCTGCTGAAGCTGCGCGGACTCTATTTCAATGTCGATTCGCTCAGCCGCCATGGGTTCCCCTGGCCGCTCGACGCGCCGGAGATGGAGGCGTTCTGGGCCAAGATCGCAGAATTGGGACTCGTGCTGTGCCTCGAACTCAGCTCCGGGCCGAGCTACGACGTGGCCGGCTACATGGCGCACGTCACCGCCTTCGGCCGGGTGCTCGCACGGCACAGAGACCTGCGCGTGCATCTGGCGATGAGTCCGCCTGTTGCCTACTTCGCCAGGAACGGCCGGTATGAATTTCCCGAAGAACTTTTACGCGTCTACCGCCACGAGCCGTTGGTGCTGGAAGTGGTGTTTCCGATCACCTATGGCGGGATCTGGGACTACCCCTACTCCGAGGCGCAGACGCTGATTGCGGACATGCGCGACCAGCTTGGCGCCGACCGGCTCGTCTGGGGTTCCGACATGCCGAACGTGGAACGGTTTTGTACCTACAAGCAGTCGCTCGACTACATCAGGCGATACTGCCCGTTCCTGAGCACGCGCGAGAAGGACCTGATCCTCGGCGACACCTGCGCGGCCTTCTATGGGATTGGCACGGCAGGCGCCTGACGACAGGCGTCAGTTCCTCAACGGATGGGTGGGGCGTATTGCAGCCCGCCCTTGGTCCATAGTTCGTTCTGGCCGCGCTCGACCTTGAGCGGCGAGTCCTTGCCGACATTGCGGTCGAAGCTCTCGCCGTAATTCCCGACCTGTTTGACGATGGTGTAGACCCACTTTTCGTCGACGCCGAGCGCTTTACCCATGCCCGGTGTGACACCGAGGATGCGCTTGATGCTGGGATTCTCGGACTTCAGCATCTCGTCGACATTCTTGGACGTGATGCCGTACTCTTCGGCCTCGATCATGGCGTACTGAGCCCAGCGCACGATGTCGGCGAACTGGTTGTCGCCATGGCGCACGACAGGGCCCAACGGCTCCTTCGAGATAATCTCCGGCAGCACGATATAGTCGTCGGGATTGGGTGCGTTGGCTGCGCGCGTGGCATAGAGGCGGGCCTGATCGCCGGAGTAAGCGTCGCACCGGCCACTGAAGAAGGCCGCCCGACTCTGATCGGGGTCCTCGAAGAGCACCGGCCTGAAGGTCATCTTGTTGGTGCGGAAATAGTCGGCGATGTTGAGCTCGGACGTGCTGCCCGACAGCACGCAGATCGAGGCGCCGTTCAGCTCCTTGGCGCTCTTCACGCCGAGCTTCTTCGGCACCATGAAGCCCTGACCGTCGTAGTAAGTGATACCCGTAAAATCGAGGCCGAGTGCGCTGTCGCGTGTCAGGGTCCAGGTCGAGTTGTTCGACAGCAGGTCCACCTCGCCCGACTGCAACGCCGTAAAGCGCTGCTGCCCCGAGAGGGGCACGTACTTCACCTTCTCCGAGTCGCCGAAGATCGCGGCCGAAACGGCGCGGCAGATGTCGACGTTCATGCCGGTCCACTTGCCCTGGCTGTCGACCACCATGAAACCGGCAATGCCACCCACCGCCACGCCGCAGATCAGCGTGCCTCGCGCCTTGACCGCATCGAGGTCCTTGCCGGCCAGAGCCTGCCCCGCGTGAGAGACCATGGCTCCGCAAACAGCCAACGCCAGAAAGATTCGTTGCATCACTCCGACCTCCCTCTTGCAGATGTGTCCGCTACGCTTGCTGATCTATTGCGCGAGCTCCTGTGCGATCGCCTTCTTTACGTTGGGCCGCTCCGACATGCGGCGACGATGATCGACGACCTTCGGAATGCGCGCGAGGTCGACGCCGTCGGCCTCCAGCCATTGCGCCAGGGTGAAGAGATAGGGGTCGCAGATCGTGTAGCGCTCGCCCATCACCCAGGGCCCCTTGAACATGTCGTGCTCGACCTGCTCGAAACTTGCCGTGACAGACTGCGGTACCTTGCGCTGCATGGCCGCGATTGCGGCCGCATCGTCGGCATCGACCCAGCGATGTCCCCGCATGCGATGGGCGTGCGCGATATGCAGGGTAGAGCAGAGATAGCTGTTGAAAGCCTGCACCTCGGCAAAGGCGAAGGGATCGTCGAGCGGCGCCAGTTGTGCCGCCGGAAAACTCTGCGCCACGAAGGCCAGCATCGCTGGCGTCTCCGTCAGGATGCCGCGATCGGTCACCAGCGCCGGCACGCGGCCTTTGGGATTGACCTTGAGATAGTCGGGCGAGCGCTGCTGGTTGGCAGCAAAGCTGATCCGCACTGTCGAATAGTCGGCGCCGACATCTTCCAGGGCGATATGCGTGGCGAGCGAACAGGTGTGCGCCGCGTAGTAGAGCTTCAACATCCGCTCAGACTAGCGCGCGGACCGGCGCGAAGCTCCTACGGTGATGCGGGGTCGGCCCGAGAAGTTTGAGGGCTTCGAGATGTTTGGCGCTGCCGTAGCCGCGATTGGTCTCCCAGCCATAGCCGGGGAAAGCCGCTGCCAATGCCGTCATCTGCCGGTCGCGGGTCACCTTGGCCAGGATCGACGCTGCCGCGATGGAATAGGAATGCGCGTCGCCGCCGACGATGGTCTCTGCCGGACAGCCGAGCTGCGGCGGCACCCGATTGCCGTCGACGAGCACCAGGCACGGCGGCTCGGCCAGCGCCTGGACCGCCCGGCGCATGGCAAGAAAGGTCGCCTGCAGAATGTTGATGCTGTCGATCTCCTCGACGCTGGCTTCGGCCACGGCGAACTGGACGGCGCCCGAGGCGATCATGGCGTCGTAGGCCTCCTCGCGCTGCGCGTGATCCAGCTTCTTGGAATCGTCGATCAGGCGCAGGAGCTTGGGTGTGGCGCGGCCGCGATCGATGATGGCAGCGGCAGCGACCACCGGCCCTGCCAGCGGCCCGCGCCCGACCTCGTCGACGCCGGCGACCCTCGCCGCGCCCTGGGTCTCGCAACGCAGCTCGAAACGAAAACTCGGCATATCCCCTGCCACCGCGCGTATCCTGCGGCGATGTCCCTGATTGCCGACATCATCGCTCAAGACCCTGTGGCTATGAAACAGCTTCGTGCGGCCCGCACGCTCGGCCTGCCGGACTGGTGCATCGCCGCAGGCTTTGTGCGCAATCGGGTATGGGATCACTTCCACGGCATCGTGCCACCGCGTGCGCCTGCGGATATCGACGTCATCTACTATGACGCCAGCGATCTTTCGAAGGAGAGCGAGCAGGCCCACGAAGCAGCGCTTGATCGCCTGCTGCCCGGCCTGCCCTGGCAGGTCCGCAACCAGGCGCGCATGCACATCTGGAAGAACCTGCCGCAGCACCGCGATACGGCCGATTCGATGATCTACTGGCTGGAAAGCGTCACGGGCATCGGCGTGCGCCTGGAGGCCGACGATTCCCTCACGGTGATCGCGCCACTCGGCACCGACGATCTGCTCAACCTGCGCTGCCGCCCGACACCGTTCGGCCGCACCAAGCGCCACGAGTACGACGAGCGCATCGCCAGCAAGCGCTGGCGCGAGCTTTGGCCGAAGGTCGTCTTTCTCGACTAGAAAAGCCGCATCTGCCGCGCATCGCGCTTGGCATCGACCAGCGCGGTGCGCGCGGAGTCCGGCACGGCAAAGCGCAGCGTGTCGAGGCGATAGCGGACGCGGTTGAGCTCCAGCCGCTTCACGGCTGCCGTGAAGCGGGCACTGAGGAGCTGCGCAATCGGGCCCTCGCCTCTCATGCGCGTGCCGAACTCGGCCTGATAGAGCGCCCCGCCGCGCATCTGGCGGACCAGCGACAGCACGCGCTCGGCACGATCCGGCCGATTGAGACGCAGCCACTCTTCGAACAGGTCCTTGATCTCGAGCGGCAGGCGCAGAACCGTGTAGCCGGCACGCGTGGCGCCGGCCTGGTGCGCGGCATCGAGAATGGATTCCATCTCGTGATCGTTGAGGCCGGGGATCATCGGCGCCGTCATGACGCCCGTCGGGATGCCGGCAGCCGACAGCGCTCGGATGGCGTCGAGCCTCTTCTGCGGCGTCGAGGCCCGCGGCTCCATCGCGCGCGCGAGATCGCGGTCGAGCGTCGTCACCGACAGGAAGACCTCGGCGAGGTCGCGCTTGGCCATGTCGGCCAGGATGTCGATGTCGCGCGTGATCAGGTGGTTCTTGGTGACGATGCCCACCGGATTGTTGAAGTCACTCAGCACCCGCAGGATCTGCCGCGTCACCTTGAGGTCGCGTTCGACCGGCTGATAGGGATCGGTGTTGGTGCCCATCGCCACGACGTCGCAGCGATACTTGGGCGAGGCCAGCTCCGCCATCAGCAGCTTGGCCGCTTCCGGCTTGAAGAGAATCTTGGTTTCGAAGTCGAGGCCGGGCGACAGGCCGAGATAGGCGTGCGTCGGACGCGCGAAGCAGTAGATGCAGCCATGCTCGCAGCCGCGATAGGGATTGATCGAGCGGTCGAACGGCACGTCGGGCGACGTGTTGCGCGCCAGGATGGTGCGCGTGGCATCGCGTGTCAGCGTCGTGCGCAGCGGCGGCAGATCGTCGTCGTCCGACGGATCCGGCGACGCCTCGTGTTCCCATCCGTCGGTCGTTCGAATCCGCTTCTCGCTGTCGTAGCGGCTGGATTCGTTCGACAACGCACCGCGGCCTTTGTGGACAGGCTCAGGGATCGCATCGTCCGGATAGTCGGGGGGAACCTTCGGCCTCATGGGCCGACTCTTAGAACAAAAAGGGAACGAGTCAATCGTTGTCGTGACACAAGATCGCGATATAGCTCCCGCCCCTTTCCCGTTCGACGAGCGTCAGAAATGTCAGGCATCGAGATCAGGCCCGCGGAGGCCAGCGACATGGATTTCGTGACCAGCCTGTCGCCACGCCTGGCGAATGTCCCCGGACCGGCCTGGCACACAATAGAGGCCATGGAAGGCTTCCAGGACCGCTATATGTCGTCGACCTTCGCGCCGACTGCATTGGAGGGCTCGCGCACATTGATCGCCTGGTCCGCGGAGGGGCGGCGGCTCGGCTACATTCATATGCGGCCCGGCAAGGACGGCGTCACCGACGAGCCCTGCGGCTACGTCTCGCTGCTGGCCCTGGGGCAGGAAGCCGAAGGGACCGGCGTCGCGCGCCGGCTGATGGCGGAGGCTGAAACCTGGGCGCGGGCCTGCGGCTATCGTTTCCTCAGCCTCGACGTCTATGCCGACAACAAGCGGGCAATCGATTTCTATGCCAGCGGCGGCTTCAAGCCGGAGACTATTCGGCTGGTGAAGCCGCTATAGCCATTCGCCCCTGACCGCACGAATGAAATCGCGGCAGAAGCAGCGGTCGATGGCGGCATCGATATGCGCCTTCATGCGAGGCTCCAGCCCCGCGTCACTCCATTGACCGGGATCTGATCGATCACGCGGACTGCGGGTCTGCGCGCGCCAGCGCGCCATGAACAAGGTCGTGCGCAACCAAGTGAGACGCCGCATCGGCAGCAGCCACGGCTGCAATTCGGCCGCGCGCTTCTTTCCGACCTTGTCGAGATAGAGATCGTAGAAGCCCTGCACCTCGTCGCGCGACAGCAGCTTGCCGATGTCGGGATGCCACAAGGTCGAGGTGGCAAGCGTCGCATGGGCAAGGTCGATGGCCGGCGATCCGATATGCACCTTCTCGAGATCGACAAACCAGGCGAGCCCTGTTGCGTCGATGATGAAGTTGCCGGGATGGGTGTCCGCGAGCGCCACCGACAGCGGTTGCTTGCGCTGCGCGAAGGCCAGCGCGATGCCGCGCATCAGGCGCAGCTCCTCCGCGATCTCGGCGCGCGCACCGGAGTCGGGAACGGCCTTGTCGAGGAACCGCATGGCGTTCAGCTCGACGGTTTCGAGTGTTTCGAGAAAGGGATTTTTCTGGCGCGGGATGAGCGAGCTTGCCGCCGGCAACGGCAGAGAATGAAGACGCACCAGAGTATCCGCCAGTGCCGGCAAATCGTCCGGCAAACGCGGTGCCCGGCCCTCGACGAAGTCGACGATCAACGCGCCGCCGGGCAATCCCGGCTGCGGCTCGACGATATCGTGCAGCTTCGGCGTGCGTCCCGCCGGCGCGAGATGGCGAAAGGCTTCGGCCTGCGTGGCGAGGCGCCCTGCCGCCAAAGGATCACCGTCATGCGCATAGGCAATCCGCGCCAGCAGTCCGTTGGCCAGACGCACATGCCCGTGTGCCGTGCCTGTCGCCGGCAGTGTCTCGCCATTGCGGATGGCGTCGAGAAGGTCAGCCACTCCGCGGCATCTTGCCTTCGTTGAGGCGCGGCATCAGCTCGGCGAAGTTGCAGGGCCGGAAGCGGATGTCGAGCTGCTGGCGCAGGATGTCGTCCCAGCCGTCCTTGCAGGCGCCGGTCGAGCCCGGCAGCGCGAAGATGTAGGTGGCATTGGCCACGCCCGCGACGGCGCGCGACTGCATGGTCGAGGTGCCGATCTTCTGGAAGCTGATCCAGCGAAAAGTCTCGCCGAAGCCTTCGATGCGCTTCTCGAACAGAGCCTCCAGCGCCTCGGGCGTGACATCGCGGCCGGTGACGCCGGTGCCACCTGTCGTGATCACGGCTTCGATCTTGGGATCGTCGATCCACTTCTTCACCTGGGCGCGAATCACGGCGATATCGTCCGTGACGATCGCGCGGTCGGCCAGAACATGGCCGTCGCGCGCGATGCGCTCGACCAGGGTGTCGCCGGACTTGTCGGTCTCGAGCGTGCGCGTATCGGAAACCGTCAGTACGGCGATGTTCACCGGCTTGAAGGGCCTCGTCTCATCAATCCTGTTCATGCGAACATTCTATCTTTCCTCGCTTGTCGAGGCGAGCCGGCGAGCCTAGATGGGAGCCATGACCGACTGGAAGCATGACGGCGTGCGGGTCATCCCCGCAGGCTCCCTCGACACCAATACGGCCCAGACCCCGGGCATGAACCGCGCTGCGGCCATCAATTTTGCCCGCGTCGGCGCCCAGAAGCTGTGGGCCGGCACGGTGACCATCCACGCCCACGCCAAGACGGGCGCACATCATCACGGCCACCTCGAAAGCGTGATCTACGTCGTGAAGGGCCGAGCGCGCATGCGCTGGGGCGACCAGCTCCAGTTCACCGCCGAGGCCGGTCCGGGCGACTTCATCTACGTGCCGCCCTATGTGCCGCACCAGGAGATCAACGCTTCCGACACCGAGCCGCTGGAATGCGTGCTGGTCCGCTCCGACAACGAGGCGGTCGCCATCAACATCGACATCACCCCGGCCGAAAAGGTCGAAGAAGTCTACTGGGTCGATCCGACCCATCCTCATCCGCACAAGCACTAGCTTTCGCGGAACGGAGAACGCAACGAAGGCGCGGACCGCTCAGGCGGGCCGCGCCTTTTTCTTTGGCCAGAGCCCTGCAATCAGCAGCGCAGCCGCGACGATGGCGAAGCCGGTCGACAGGTAGCTGTGCAGGAAGATCGACGGATCGCCGTCCGAGATGGCCAGCGCCTGACGCACCGAGCGCTCGAAGATCGGCCCCAGCACATAGGCCAGGATGACGATGCCGAGGTCGAAGCCGTAACGGCGCAGGCCGTAGCCCACGAAGCCAAAGATCACCGCGATCAGCACGTCGGCGGGATTACCGCTCGACGAATAGACGCCGATCAGACAGACCGCGAGGATCATCGGCGTGAGATAGGCGCGCGGGATCTCGAGGATGCGCACGAACAGGCCGATCAGCGGCAGGTTCAGGACCAGCAGCATCACGTTGCCGATATACATGCTGGCCACGACACCCCAGAAGACCTCCGGCTGGCGTTCGAGGATAGTCGGCCCCGGCACGACGCCATGAATAATGAAGGCGCCCAAGAGCAACGCCGTGACGGCGTTGGCGGGAATGCCCATGCAGAGGAGCGGCACGAAGGCACCGGCCGTGCCGGCATTGTTGGCGGACTCTGGCCCGGCCACGCCCTCGACGGCCCCCTTGCCGAACTCCTCGGGATGCTTGGAGAGCTTGCGTTCGATGCCATAGGACAGGAACGACGCCAGGACCGCACCGCCGCCGGGCAGCAGCCCTACGAGGAAGCCCATCACCGTGCCGCGCGCCACCGGTCCGACCGACCGTTTGGCTTCGTCGCGCGAGGGCAGGAAGCCCAGCACCCGCGACGGCGGCGGCAGGATCTTCATGTCCTCCGGCCTCTGCCGCGCCATGAACAGCACTTCCGACAGGCCGAACAGGCCGATCGCCAGCGGCACCAGGTTGACGCCATCGCCCAGCGCCAGAATCCCGAAAGTGAGGCGCGGCGTCATATTGAGCGGATCGCTGCCGACAGTGCCGAGCAGCAGGCCGAACGCCGCCATCAACAGGGCGCGCGGCAGCGAACCGCTCGACATGTAGGTGACCATGGTGAGGCCCGCGAGCATGAGCATCGCGTATTCGGCCGGACCGAAGGCCAGCACCAGCTTGGCAAGCGGCGGCGACAGGAAGGAAATGCCGATGACGCCCACGGTGCCGGCAAAGAAGGAGCCGAAGCCCGCAATGCCCAACGCCGCACCGGCGCGGCCCTTGCGCGCCATCTCGTAGCCATCGAGACAGGTGACGACCGACGAGGCCTCGCCGGGAATGCGCATCAGCACCGACGTCACGGTGCCGCCGTAGGCCACGCCGTAATAGATGCCCGACAGCATGATGATCGCCGACGTGACATCCATCTTGAAGGTGATGGGCAACAGGATGGCGATGGTCGTGAGCGGCCCGAGACCGGGCAGGATGCCCACGACGGTTCCCAGAAACACGCCGACGAAGCAGTAGAACAGATTGTCGAGGCTCAGGGTGACGGCAAAGCCGTGGAGCAAGGCTTCCATGGGCGGCCTCGATCAGCGCACGAGGGTGTAGAAGGCACGCTCTATCGGCCCTTCGGGCAGATCGACGCGCAACAGCCAGCCGAAGCAGACCAAGCCGATGGCCGCACAGGCGACGCCATAGGTCACCGCCGCGACCCACGATCGCCGCTCGGCGAAGCGCATGATCAGCACCGTCACGGCAACGGTCGTGACGAAGAACCCGGCAAAGGCCGTGCCGAGCGCCAGCAGCCCGAACGAGACGACATAGATTGCGAAGGCGTTGCCGGTGCCTGCGGAGGCATCCTTCGGCACGTCGTCGGTGTCACCCTCTTCGGTGACACCGGCGCGACCGGGAAAAAAGAAGACGACCACGGCGAGCGCGACGCAAATACCGGCCACGAGGGTCGGGAAGAAACCCGGCCCCGGCCCGTCGAAGCCCCAGCTGTCGAGCCGCAGGGACTGCCACAGACCAACCAGCGCGGCCGCCAGCAATCCGAGCGTGGCGAGCCGCGTCCCGCTCAGCCGGCTCATGCCGGCTTCTTCGCCATGCCGGTTTCTTTCAGGATCGGCACGAGTTGCTCTTCGAGCGACTTCAGCAGCGCGCCATAGTCCTTGCCGTTACGATAGATCGCCTGAATGCCGAGCTTGGTGATCTGACTGGTCACCGACTCGTCCTGCATCACGTCGGCCAGCGCCTTATCCATCCGCTCCTTGATCGCCGGATCGACACCCTTCGGGAACGCATAGCCGAACGGGCCGTTGGTGACGGCGTTGTAACCCAGCTCACGCAGGGTCTTCACGTCCGGATAGTCGGGCCAGCGTGCCTCGGCCGCCGAGGCGAGGAAGCGCAGCTTGCCGGCTTCGATCTGCGGCCGCATTTCGGTGACGGTCTGGATGACGGCATCGACGTGGCCGCCGATGGCTGCCGTCACGGATTCGACGCCGCCCGGGAAGACGATCCAGCGGAACTTTGCGCCCGTCAGCTTCGCAAGCTGGAACATCGCGACGACGTTGGTCACGTTGTTGGAGCTGTAGGTGAGCTGCTTCTGCTTACCCTGTGCGATCAGCTCTTCGATCGACTTGATCGGACCGTCGGCACGGGCGCCGATACCATAGCGAAGGGCAGCGACCTGACCGATGATGTCGAACGCCTTCCACGGCTCGTAGCTGACATTCATCATGTTGGGCACGGCGATATGGCTGGAGATCGCCACCAGGCCGAGCGTGTGACCATCGGGAGTCGATTGCGCCAGGGTCGTCGGCCCCAGCGCGCCGGCGCCGCCCACCACGTTCTTGACGATGACCGTGGCGTTCAGCCGCTTCTCCAGCGCCTGCGCGATGATGCGCGCGGTGAGGTCCGTCGAAGCACCCGGCGCATTCGGATTGATCAGCGAAATCTCGCGGCTCGGCCACTTGCTCGACTGGGCAATGGCGGGCGCGGCAACTGCCATGGTTGCCAATGCGGTGCCGCTACGCAGCACGGTTCTACGACGCATCATGTTTTTACCTCCCTGGTTATTGGCGACAGTGCGTGCCGCCAGCGGGAGGGGTCAAGGGAGCCGTACCGGTACGCGAACGCCTGCGTCCTTATGCGACGCGACGACCATGCCGTGCGCCGCAGGGCCTGTCGCACTGCGGCGTCTCGCGCGGTTCAGCCGGCGGCGCGGACCTCGGCCGAACGGTCCCAGATGTTGGGCTGCTCGCGGTTGGTGTAACCCGAGACGAAGAGGTTGGGATTGCCCGTCTTCACGTCGAACGTGTGCCGGCGCACCGCGCCGATATTGCCGCCATAGACGTGGATGCTGATCGAACCGCGATCGGTGAGGGCGTTTGTCACCTGATGGATGTCGCCCACCGCCGGTACCAGGACTTCGACGTCGCCGGGTTCCAGTTTGGTGAGATTACCCGGCACCAATGCGCCGGTCTCGGGATGGCGCGAGAAAGCGAGCGACGTTTCCGAGCCGCGCAGCATGCCGACCAGGCCCCACATCTGATGATCGTGCACCGGCGTATTGGCGCTCGGCGCCCAGACGAAGCTCACGACACAGAAGCGCTCGAACGGATCGCACCACAGAAGGTTCTGCGCGTAGCCGTGCGCCGGCACTTTCGCGGCACTTTCCGGCAGCCAGTCGTCGTGCTTCACCAGTTCGCCCAGCAGCTTGGCGCCGACCTCGACGATTGCCTTCTCGTCCTTGTCCTGCCACGCGCCGCCGGTGAGCGAAGTCATGTCGCCGATGAAGCGGCGCAAACGGTCGATGCTCATTGTGCGACCTTTCTCGAGAGAGACGTGCCGAACACCGATTCGGTATCGGCGCCAAGGGCCGGCGGGTCCCGCCGCTTGGCGAGATCGGTGCCGGAAATGCGAACCGGGCTGCCGAACGTCCGCGTCTTCACGCCGGACGGCAGCGCCATCTCCTCGATCCACCCCATGTGCTGCACCTGCGGATCGGCGAGGATCTGGCTGTAGCTGTTGATGCGGCCCTGCGGCACGCCGGCCTTCTCGAAGGCGGCAAGCCAGTGGTCGACGCCCTTCTTGGCGAACTCTACCTCTAGCAGGTCCTTCAGCGCGACCTGGTTGGCCGCACGCAACTGCGTCGTGGCGAAACGCGCATCGGCCAGCAGATCGGGGCGGCCGACGACCTCGGTTACCGATTCCCAGAGCTTGTTGTTGCCGGCAGCGATGACGAAATGGCCGTCGCCCGCCTTGAAGGCCTGATAGGGCGCGTTGCGCGGATGTGCCGAGCCCAACTTCTTGGGATCGTTTCCGGTACCGAAGAATTCGCTGGTCTGCAGCGCCGCCATGCCGAGGCTGCAGCCCAGCATCGAAGCATCGATATGCGCGCCCGCCCCGCCCCCGGCGACGCGACGCAGGACCGAGACGATGGTGAAGGCGGCATAGAGACCGGTGCCGACGTCGGAAACCGGCACGCCACATTTGACGGGGGCGCCGTCGGGCTCGCCGGTCACGCTCATGATGCCGCTCATCGCCTGCACCGTGACGTCGAAGCCGCCCTCGCCCGAACGCGGTCCGCTCTGGCCGAACGCCGAGATCGAACAATAGACGAGGCCGGGCTTCTCTTCGCGAAAGGACTCGTAGCCCAGCCCCAGGCGATCCATCACACCGGGCCGATTGTTCTCCAGCACCACGTCGGCCGACAGCACAAGCTGGCGCGCCGCCGCCTTGTGCGCGGGATCCTTGAGATCGAGCACGACCGAACGCTTGTTGCGGTTGATCGAGGCGAAATTTTCGCTGTAGCCGCCGTTGGCACCTTCGGTGATCGGCGGCCATTGGCGCATCATGTCACCGTCGGGCGGCTCGACCTTGATCACCTCGGCGCCGAGATCGGCCAGCAGCATGCCGCAATAGGGACCTGCCAGAACCTGGCAGAACTCGACAACTCTCACGCCCGACAGCGGCTGCATTTCCTTTTACGTCTCCCGACTCAGAGCCCAGCTCCTTTGCTCTATAGAGCGCTTAGTGGCGTCCGTCCTGCGGCGCGTAGCGCGGCCAGTCGTGCGAAGCGATCTGGTCGAGCGACGGCGTCTGCTGCCCCATCCGGATCTGATACATCCAGTAGTTGGCCAGCACGCGCTGCACGAAATCGCGGGTCTCGTGGAGCGGGATCGAAGCGATGTAGAGTAGCGGATCCTGCGATGCGTTGAGCGAGTTGTCCCAACGCATGACGTTGCCCGGCCCCCCGTTGTAGCCCGCCGCCGTGCGCACCAGATTGCCGTCGACCTCGTTCAGCAGCATCGAGATGTAGGCCTGCCCCAGCGCCACGTTGGTCGACGGGTCCCAGGGGTTGGCGCCCGCCGTCTCGGGCGCGTAACGCGCCGAAACGGCACGCGCGGTCGCCGGCATAAGCTGCATCAGCCCCATCGCGCCGACATAGGAACGCGCCTTGGGATTGAAGGCCGATTCCTGCCGCATGAACGCGTAGACCAGCGCGCGGTCGACGATGAAACCGCCCATGGGCTGCCACGGTGGGATGGGATACATCGCACCGTCATAGCCCTTGATGTTGTGGCGCTGGTCCCAGTTGGCGTTACCGACGCGCGCCGCCAGCGCCGGAAGTTCCGCCTTGAGCGCCAACGCCATCACCGCCTCGATATAGGCGGGATCGTTGTCGATGGCGGCGGCGAAGAGTTCGCGTTCCGCGGCGGTCGTGGCACCAAGCTGCATCAAACCCAAAGCACGACGCGCGGCGCGATCGTTGCGCAGCAGGTCGGCCTTCTTGCGATCGAGCGCAGGCACGTCCCAGTCGGGCTGGATCTGCATGCCGAGCGCCTTTTGCGCCACGAGGCCGTAGAAGGTGCGGCCATGCAGAGCCGCGCGCTTGAGATAGGGGGCATATTTCTGCGGGTTGCCGGCCAGCAGGTTGGCGCGCGCCGCCCAGAACGATCCAGCCGACAAGGTCCATGACGATGCCCGATCGGGCGAGGCATCGGCCACCAGCTCGAAGCGCCGTGCTGCCTCGGCCATATTGCCGCGCGTAAATGCCTGGAGGGCGGCCGTCCAGTTGGCGTCGGGCGGCATGCCGACTTCGACGGGGATCTGCACGCCACGCTGCGGGTCGGCCTCGAGCTGCCGGGTGCGCATGCGGCCACGCCACAGCTCGACCTCCTGTGGTCCCAGGACGTCGGCCGTCGACTTGCGGTCGAGCAGCACGAAGGCGGCATTGAAGCCGCCATCGTCCGCCATGGTCTGCAGGCGCGCGCGCAGTTCGGCGGCCTGGCTCGCATCGGCGCCGCGCACCGTGCGGGCGGCCGCGAAGGTCGGCGACGGCTGGGCCTGGCCGACGAAGCTTGCGGGCGTCAGCTCCGGGCCGCCCGGTGTACGGCGGGCCAAGGCCAGCCGGTAGACCGCCGGCGCGTCGGGATGGTCGTTGTATTCCTGGAGCCAGGCGGCGAGTTGGTCGTAGCGCGCCTGATAGCCGGGAGCGAGCAGGCGCTGAGCGCCGACATAGCCCATCAGCAGCTTGTCCTTGAGCTGGGCGATCTCGGCGTCGGCCTGCGGCCAGTTTCCGCTCGCCTGCGCCTGGAAGATGCGCCGGTAGCGGTCGCGGCTCTCGTTATCGAGGACAGTCGGCAGATCGGCGACGACCGCCGCCTCGTCGAGTTCGATGACCGGCGGCGGCGGCACGAAGACCGGCGGCCGCACAGCGGGACGGGCCGCCTGGCGGACGGCAGGCCGGGCAGCGGCCGGCTTGGTCGCCGCAGGTTTGGTCGCCTGTAGTTTGGTGGGCTTTTTCACGGGCTGCGCCGAGGCAGAAACTGCCATCAAGGCGACTGCACCGATCATTAGAGCAGAAACGATCGTTTTCATGCCCCACCGTAGTTTGACTTGCCCTAGGGCGACAAGCGTCCGCCTCGCTATACTGTACCCAAACGGAGGAGCAAATGACCCTGCATCAGGAGCGCGCCGCGGCCGTGCGGCGCTTGATCGACGAGGCCCGGCAGATCGAAAAGGGCGGCGTCACCTATGCCAACCTCGACAAGATCGGCGGGCTGCTGGCCTCGCTGGCAAGCCGGGCCGACCTCTTCCCGCAGGAGGAGTTCCCTCTGGGCGCCGACGGCGGCATCTACCGCCTGAGCGAGGACCCCGACCACCGCTTTGCGCTCTATGCCTCGGCCGGGGGTGCCGGCAAGAAGGTGCCCCCACACAATCACACGACCTGGGCGATCATTGCCGGGGTGCACGGTGCGGAGCGCAACGTGGTCTACGAGCGCCTCGACAATGGCGCGCGCGAGGGCTTCGTGCAGCTCCGCGAGGCGCCGGCCAAGGAAAAGACCCTGCGCGGCGGCGACGTGATCGCCTACCTGCCGGATGACTTTCACCACATCGAAACGCCGGTCGGCTCGGGCGACGCCTTGCACCTCCATTTCTACGGACTGAGCCTGGAACAGCTCCCCGACCGCGTGACCGTCGACCTGGCGGCCGGCACCTCCAAGCGCTTCATGGCCAAGGCCAAGATCCTGACGCCGGTTCTCTCGGTGCAGCAGGTCAAGGCCATGCTGCAGTCCGGCGAAGTCTTCGCCTTCTTCGACGTTCGGGAAGAAGGCGAGTTCTCGACACAGGGCCATCCGCTGTTCGCCACGCCGCTTCCCCTCTCGCGGCTGGAGCCGCGGGCATTGGCATTGCTGCCCGATCCCGGCACCCGCATCGTGCTGATGGACAGCGGCGACGATGCCCAAGACCCGCAATGGGCCGGCCGCGCCAACCGCGCCGCCGCCAAGCTCTCGCAACTCGGCTACACCAACCTCTCCGTCGTGAAAGGCGGCCTGAAAGCCTGGCGTGATGCGGGCTACGAGGTTTTCACCGGCGTCAACGTGCCGAGCAAGGCGTTCGGCGAGGTCGTGGAGCACGAGAACGACACGCCGCGCATCGATGCCGCCGACCTGCAGAAGCTGGTCGACGCCAAGACCGACCTGGTGATCCTCGATTCGCGGCCGATGCCGGAATTCAACAACATGTCGATCCCGGGCGGCGTCGACTGCCCCGGCGCCGAGCTGGTCTACCGCGTGAAGGACTTCGCGCCGAACCCCGAGACCCTGGTGGTGGTGAACTGCGCCGGCCGCACCCGGTCGATTATCGGCGCGCAGTCGTTGATCAACGCCGGCTTGCCCAACAAGGTCATCGCACTCAAGAACGGCACGATGGGTTGGCATCTTGCCGGCCTCAAGGTAGCGCGCGGCGAGACCAAGAGCTTCGGCCCGCAGGGACCCGAAGCCGCCAAGTTCGCCCAGGCGGCGGCAGCCAACATCGCCAAGCGCATGAGCGTGAAGAAGATCGACAAGGCCGGTCTCGACAAGCTCGGCGCAAAGGGCGGCCCGCTCTATCGCCTCGATGTGCGCGATCCTGCCGAGTACGCCCAAGGCCATCTCAAGGGCTTCCGTCATGCCGCCGGCGGCCAGGTGGTGCAGGCGACCGATCAGTATGTCGGCGCCCGCAACGCCACCATCGTGCTGCACGACAACGACGGCGTGCGTGCCACCATGACCGCACACTGGCTGATGCAGATGGGCTGGGCCGAGACCTACGTGCTCGACCACAAGCCGGCCGCGTCAGAGCTGACGACCGAGGCCGAACCGCGCTTTCCGGCCGGATTCGCCCTGCCGAAAGCCGAGACCGTAGCGGCAGCCGACCTGCACAAACAGCTCGCCTCGACCCTGGTCATCGACCTCGACACGAGCCTCAAGTATCGCGATGGCCACGTGCCGGGGGCCTGGTTTGCGGTGCGCGCTGGTCTTGGCCGATCCATTCCGGAAATGCTGAAGAAGCAGGCCGGGGTGACGCGCATCGTGCTGGTGTCGTCCGATGCCGAGATCGCCACCCTCGCCGCCCCCGAGGCGGCCGCAGCCGCAGGCGACCTGCCGGTTGCTATTCTGGCGGGCGGCTTCCGGGCCTGGCGCGACGCCAAACTTGCAGTCGAGACGGGTCACGTCCGCATGGCGGACCCGCCGACCGACGTCTGGTACCGCCCCTACGACTTCAAGGAGGATGTCGAAGCCGCCATGCGGCAGTATCTCGACTGGGAGGTCGATCTGGTACCGCAGGTCGTCCGCGACGGCGACGCGAGGTTCTCGGTTCTGAAGCGCTAGAGAGGGCTGAAAGTGCTTGGAATTCCGGGCCTTGGCACATCGTCGCGCATGCTTGACACCCAACAAGCCTGCCAATAGGTTCCGGCGCGTTTTTCACTGCTACGGAACCGTCGTGGAACTGGTGTGGTGGAGAGCCCGGAGCGGAACATCCGGTTATGGCCGAGGACGAGCGAAAAGCGACGCCTGACGACCTGGACAAGCGCCTCAAAAGCGTTCGCCAGGCCTATCAGAAGGGCGTTGGTCGGTCGTCCAAGCCCGCACAAAGCGCCGGGGGCGAAAAGCTCGGTGTCGGAATGCGGGTGGCGGTCGAACTGGTGGCCGGCGTCGTGGCGGGGGCTTTCCTCGGCTTGATGGCGGACCGGTGGTTGGGGACAAAACCCTGGCTGCTGATTTTGGGTTTCGTGCTCGGGTGCGGGGCGGCATTCTTGAATGTCTACCGGGTCGCGCAGGCTGAAGAGCGGCGCGGCAAGAGCCCGCCAGGTACAGAGTAGACGGATTTGGGGATAGTTTATCGTGGCCAGCCCGGTTGAACAGTTTGCTATCCAGAACCTGACCGCCCCGCTGTTCAGCATCGGCGGCAACCATATCGCCGTCACCAACTCGGCAGTGTTCATGATGGCGGCGGTGGCCGTGTCGTCTGTCCTGCTGGTGGCCGGAGCGAGCAGAGGGGCGATGATCCCCGGCCGTTTCCAGGCGATGTCCGAACTCTTCTACGAGTTCATTGCCAACATGATCCGGGACAATGTCGGCAACGCCGGCAAGAAATTCTTCCCGTTCATCTTCACTCTTTTCATCTTCACGCTGTTCGGCAACCTGCTGGGTCTGCTTCCTTACGGCTTCACCTTCACCAGCCACATCGCCGTCACGTTCTTCATGGCGCTGGTGGTGTTCCTCGCCGTGACGCTGATCGGTATCTTCAAGCACGGCCTGCACTTCTTCTCGCTGTTCTTCCCGCATGGCGCGCCGCTGTTCACCGCGCCCATCCTGATCCCCATCGAGATTGTCTCTTATCTCAGCCGGCCGATCAGCCTGTCCGTCCGCCTGTTCGCGAACATGACCGTGGGTCACGTGCTGCTGAAGGTGCTGGCCGGCTTCGTCGTGGCGCTCGGCATCTTCGGCGTCGTCCCGCTGGTCGTCCTCGTGGCGATCACCGCGCTGGAAGTGCTGATTGCGCTGCTGCAGGCCTACATCTTCACGATCCTCTGCTGCATTTACCTGAACGACGCGCTGCATCTGCACTGATCGCCGCGCCCGTAACCATCCACCTAATCAACGTTCGCTAAACAGGAGACAGAAATGGACGCCTCAGCCGCCAAGTTTATCGGTGCTGGCCTCGCCGCCATTGGCATGATCGGCGCCGGTATCGGCGTGGGCAACGTGTGGGCGAGCTACATCACGGCCCTGTCGCGCAACCCGGCCTCGAAGGCCGAAATCGGCGCGAACATCTGGATCGGCTTCGCCGTCACCGAGGCCATCGCGCTGTTCGCGCTGATCGTCGCGCTGATCGCCCTCTTCGCCTGAGTTCGATCGTGCCCGTTTCGGCACTGCGGACTTCGGCATGGGCTGCGGCCCTGATCGGCCTGCCTGCCGCCGCGCAGGCGGCCGGCATGCCGCAGTTCGACGTCTCGAGCTTCCCCAGCCAGATCTTCTGGCTGGTCGTGTGTTTCGCCGTGCTCTACGCGATCATGGCGACGCTCGTGCTGCCGCGCATCGGTTCGACCGTCGAGGCCCGTGAGCGCAAGATCCAGTCCGATCTGGATGCTGCGCAGCAGGCCAACGACGCGGCCCGCGCGACGGCGGCGGCGCAGGACAAGGCTCTCGCAGAGGCGCGGGGACGTGCGGAAGCGCACATCCGTGCTGCTTCCGATGCAGCTGCTGCCGAGACCTCGGCTCAGATGCATGCTGTGGGCAGCCGGCTGGCGGCCGATATCACGGCAGCGGAGCGCCGCATCGGCGAGCAGCAGACCCAGGCCATGGCCGGCTTGACCGGTATGGCAGCGGAGATCGCCTCGGCGGTCCTCGGCAAACTGGTCGGCTCGGCGGACGGCGCCCAGATTGCCCGTGCCGTCGACGCGGCGGCCAAGGCAGGTAAGCGATGATCAGCACTGCATGGGCTGCCGACGCACATGGCGGCAGCCTCCTTTCCGACCCGAGCCTGTGGGTCGCCGTTGCCTTCGTCATCTTCCTGGCCCTCACCGGCAAGATGATGATGAAGGGCATCCTCAAGATGCTCGACGACCGCACGGCGCTCATCACGCGCACGCTCAGCGAGGCCGAGAAGCTTCGCGACGAGGCTCAGAAGGCGCGCGATGCCGCCCAGAAGAACCTCGCCGAGTCCGCTACTCTGGCGGAGGGCATCGTGGCCCAGGCCAAGGCCGAAGCCGAGCGCCTGACCCAGCATGCCGCCGAAGAGCGCGAAGCGCTGATCGCGCGGCGTGAGCAGCAGGCCCGCGATCGCATTGCGCAGGCCGAGGCTCAGGCTACCCGGGAAGTGCGCAACATGGCGGTCGACGTTGCTCTCACGGCGACCCGCAATATGCTCCGCGATCAAGTCGGTTCGGCCAAGGGCACCGCGTTGATCGATGAAGCTATTGCGGATCTACCGCGCCGCCTGCACTGATTTCAGAAATCCAAGGATTGCCCGCAAACAATAATCGCGGGCTGCCTGACGCCCCCCGCCGCAAGGCGGGGGGTTTTTTCTTTGTGGGAACAGGGTGCCTCTCAGGCCGAGGCCACCCAGCCGCGCCATGTGAAGGCGGCGTAGAACAGGCTCACGTCCGAAAAGCCGGCGTCCCGCAGGATTGCCTCGTCCTGATCAGGCGTGAAGATGTTGAGGTGCGCAGCGACCGCCGCGCGCGCTTTCTGTGCGAGAGCAGGATCGGCCCCCGAGGCGACCGCGAAAGCTGCATATCGTGACAGCCAAAGCGCCCGTTCACCCTCGCCCTGGGGAAAGCTGGAATGGGCGGCCACGAAGGGCGCACCGGGCTTCAACCGCTTTCGGATCTCGCTGGCAGTGCGTTGCCGTTCTTCCGGCGGCAGGAAATGCAGAGTCAGCAGACAGGTCGCCGCATCGAACGGACCTTCCGGCGCATCGTCGATGTAACCCTCATGCAAACGGGCGCGAGGGGCGAGCGGGCCCAGCGTCCGCACGGCTTGTTTCAGCATTTCGGCCGCCGGGTCGACGCCATCGAACGTCCACCCCGGATGAGCCTCGGCAAGCGCCTTCAGTTCCAGCCCGCCGCCCGCGCCAAGGACGAGTACCCGCGCCTCCCGCGGTGCGCGCTCGCCGAGCAGGATGGTGGTCATGCGATGCAGGTCGGAGAAGCCGGGCACGAAGCGCGGCGGTCCCTCGGCATAGCGCGCCACGGACTGAGGATCGGAGAACGGCGCCATCAGATCGCTCATGATGCATGAACGCTTTGCAGATCGTGGCGGCCGCCGCGCGCCACGAGGCGAGCATGGAAGTCGGCGCTCAACATAGCCAACGTCACCTCGCCAAGCCGCGCAAGCAGCAGTGTTTCGGCGTCGTCGAAGGCCTGGTCGAGGGCGGCATTCACCGCCTGTTCGACGAGGCAGCCCGGCGCTTCCGTCCGGTTTCCCATCGCAAGAAGCGAGGGGCTGCCGAGTGCGGTGTAGATGTCGCGCAGGGTCACCTTCGACAGGTCGCAGGCCAGCGTCCAGCCGCCGCCATGCCCCTTCTCCGAGCGGACATATCCCTGCTCCCGCAGGCCAGCCATCGTTCGGCGGATCACCACGGGATTGGTGTCCATGGCCTTTGCCAGCACCTCGGACGTAACGGCCCCCTCCTGCTCCGCCATGTGCAGCAGGACGTGGAGCACGCCCGACAATCGACTATCACGCTTCATATAACTTCATATGTTACGTGATGGTTCAGACGTCAAGCCCCGTCCCGCTTTTCCGTTTTTGGGCTTTCTATCGCTCCGACAGGGCGAGCTTGGCGCCCAGCGCCGCGAAGGCGCCGGCGAACACACGGCGCATCCAGGTCATGACCTGCGGCCGCGAGATCACATGGTCGCGCACCGCTGCCGCAAACAGCCCGTAGGCCGCGAAGACCACGAAGGTCAGCAGCATGAAGACCGCACTCAGCTCCGACATGCGCAGCACGGGATCGGCCTCCGTCGCGTCGACGAACTGCGGCAGGAAGGCGAAGAAGAAGATCGAGAGCTTGGGATTGAGGATGTTGGCCAGGATCGCCGAGACGATGACCTGCACCGAGGAGCGCGGCGCCGCGTCCGGCTGGACGGTGAGCGCGCCGTGGTCGCGCAACGTCACCCACGCCATGTAGAGCAGATAGGCGACGCCGAGATATTTCAGGATCTGGAAGGCCAGCGCACTGGTGTGCAGCAGCGCCGCCAGCCCGAGGATCGCTGCCAGCATGTGCGGCACGATGCCGAGCGTGCAGCCGAAGGCCGCCACGACGCTCGCCTTCGGCCCCCGCGACAGGCCGGCCGCCACGGTGATCAGGACTCCAACACCGGGCGAGGCAACCACGATCAACGACGTCAGCAGAAAGTCGAGGCTCACGATCGCCCTCCCATGATTGCTCTGCGAAGAGAAGGAAGGCGGCCTACTCGGCCGCCTGCTTCATCGGATCGCTTCCCGGCGGATGGTTCGACGGCCGCCAGCGCAGGATCGGCTTGCGCGCCGCCAGCGTCTCGTCGAGACGGCGACGCGGCGAGAAGCGCGGCGCTGCCTTGAACTCTTCGGCCGCCGTGCCGGTCTTGGCCCGCTCGGTGAGCGAGCGCAGCGCACCGATGAACTGATCCAGGTCTTCCTTGGCCTGGCTCTCGGTCGGTTCGATCAGCATCGCGCCATGCACGACTAGCGGGAAGTACATGGTCATCGGGTGATAGCCCTCGTCGATCATCGCCTTGGCGAAGTCGAGCGTGCTCACGCCGGTGTCCTTCAGGAAGCTGTCGTCGAACAGCGCTTCGTGCATGCACGGGCCTTCGAACGCCGGGCTCATGACATCCTTGAGTGCTGCCATCACATAGTTGGCCGACAGCACCGCATCCTCAGCCACCTGCTTCAGGCCATCGGCGCCGTGGCTCATGATGTAGGCCAGCGCGCGCGTGAACATGCCCATCTGGCCGTGGAAGGCCTTCAGGCGTCCCAGCGGCGTGCCATCGACCTTCGCGCCGTCCTCGGCGACCCGCCACTTGTCGCCATCCTTCACGATCCAGGGATAGGGCGCATAGGGCGCCAATGCCGCCGACAGCACCACCGGCCCCGCGCCCGGCCCACCGCCGCCGTGCGGCGTCGAGAAGGTCTTGTGCAGGTTGATGTGCATGCAATCGATGCCGAGATCACCCGGCCGCACGCGGCCGACGATGGCGTTGAAGTTGGCGCCGTCGCAGTAGAAGTAGGCGCCGGCATCGTGCACGGCCTTGGAGATCTCGACGATCTCACTCTCGAACAGGCCGCAGGTGTTGGGATTGGTCAGCATGATCGCCGCCACGTCGGGGCCGAGCGCGGCCTTCAACGCGGCGAGATCGACGCGACCGCGATCGTTGGCCGGGATCGGCTTCACCGTGAAGCCGAGGGCTGCCGCCGTCGCGGGGTTGGTGCCGTGCGCCGATTCCGGTGCCAGCACGACCTTGCGCTTGGCGCGTTCGCCCTTGGCTTCGAGGGCCGCGGCGATCGCCATCATGCCGCACATCTCGCCATGGGCGCCGGCTGCCGGCGACATCGCGACGGCCGGCATGCCGGTCAGCGTCTTCAGCCAATGCGCCAGACGGTCGATCAACTCCAGCGCGCCCTGCACGGTCGAAACCGGCTGCAGCGGATGGAGATCGCCGATTCCGGCCAGGCGCGCGACCTTCTCGTTGATCCGTGGGTTGTGCTTCATGGTGCACGAGCCCAACGGGTAGACGCCCATGTCGATGGCGTAGTTCTTCTGGCTGAGGCGCGTGTAGTGCTGCACCACCTGCGGTTCCGACAGGCCCGGCAGGCCGATCGTGCCGGCACGGCGCAGGCCGTTCAGCCGATCCTTCACCTTCGGCGGTTCCGGCAGGTCGACGCCGCAGCGCCCCGGCTGGCCCATCTCGAAGATCAACGGCTCCTCGATCTGCAGCGCGCGGTTGCCCGTGAACGTGCCGTGGTTGGAAGCGGCACTGGCGGCGACACCGCCAGCACGACCTTGCGAACGGTCGAGCGACTGGACCATCACAGCACCTCCTTCAGCGCGGCGACCAACGGGTCCATGCCCATGTCGGTCGCAGTCTCGGTGGCGGCCAACAGAAGTAGGTTCTCGACCGAGGGATCGTTGGGGATGAGACGCGAGACCGGCAGGCCACCCAGAATGCCCTTCGCCGCCAGTGCCTCGACGACAGGCGCGGCCGGCTTGGGCAGCTTCACCGTGAACTCGTTGAAGAAGCTGTCGTTCAGCAGCTTCACACCAGAGATGGCGCTCACTTTGTCCGCGAGCTGCGAAGCCTTGGCGTGGTTCAGCTCGGCCAGCCGCGTGAAGCCCGCTTCGCCGAGCAAGGTGGGATGCACCGTGAAGGCCAGCGCGCAGAGGCCGGCATTGGTGCAGATGTTGGAGGTCGCCTTCTCGCGGCGGATATGCTGCTCGCGCGTGCTGAGCGTCAGCACGAAGCCGCGCTTGCCGTCGGCATCGACCGTCTCGCCGACCAGGCGGCCCGGCATCTGGCGCATGTACTTGTCGCGGGTCGCGAACAGGCCGACGTAAGGACCACCGAAGCCCAGCCCGTTGCCGATCGACTGGCCCTCACAGACCACGATATCGGCGCCCATCTCGCCCGGCGGCATCAGAAGGCCGAGCGACACGACTTCCGTCACGACGACGATCAGCAGCGCGCCGGCCGCATGGCAGGCCTCGGCGAGCTTGGTGAAGTCGCGCACGTGGCCGAAGAAGCTCGGGTTCTGGACGACGACGCAGGACGTGTCCTTGTCGACCGAGGCGATCAGGTCTTCGAGGCCTTCGGCATCGGCCTTGGACAGGACAGCCTTGAAGCCTTCCCACTTGGCCGTGGTCTCGATAATGCTGCGATACTGCGGGTGCAGGCCGCCCGAGATCAGCGCCTTGTGGCGGCGGGTGATGCGGTTGGCCATCAGGACGGCTTCGGTCGTGCCGGTCGAGCCGTCGTACATCGAGGCGTTGGCCACTTCCATGCCGGTGAGCAACGTCACCTGGGTCTGGAACTCGAAGAGATACTGCAAGGTGCCTTGCGTGATCTCCGGCTGATACGGCGTGTAGGAGGTCAGGAACTCGCCGCGCTGGATCATGTAATCCACGGTCGAGGGCACATGATGGCGGTAGGCGCCGGCGCCGATGAAGAAGGGCGCGGTGCCCGGCGAGACGTTCTTCGCCGCGAAGGCCTGGAAGGCGCGCTCGACTTCGAGCTCGCCCTGGTGATCGGGCAGGCCGCCGATCTTGGCGCCGAGGCGCGCCGAGGCCGGCACGTCCTTGAAGAGGTCGTCGACCGACTTGGCGCCGATGACCGAGAGCATCTCCCGGCGATCGGCGTCAGTGAGGGGGAGATAGCGCATCGCGTGCTCCGTCTAGCCCAGGCTCTTCACGAACGCTTCGTAGGCCGCCTCGTCCATCAAGCCATCGACCTCGGCCTTGTCGGCGAGCTTCAGCTTGAAGAACCAGCCCTTGCCTGTCGGCTCGGCATTGACGTCGCCCGGCGAGTCGGCGAGCGCCGCGTTGCCTTCGACGATCTCGCCCGCCACGGGGGCATAGATGTCGGACGCGGCCTTCACCGATTCGACTACGGCGCAGGCCTCGCCCTTGGCGACCTTGCGACCGACGGCGGGTACTTCCACGAACACCACGTCGCCCAGCTGCTCCTGGGCGTACTGCGTGATGCCGACAGTGGCCACATCGCCTTCGACGCGGACCCACTCGTGCTCTTCGGTGTACTTGGTGACGGCCATCTCTAGCTCCCTTATCCGCGGTAGTAGGCGTGTTTGACGAAAGGCATGGGCACGATCTCGGCAGGCACGGGCTTGCCGCGCACCATGAGGTCGACCTTGGTCCCGTTGGCTGACTGGGCACGCTCGACGTAGCCCATGGCGATGGCGCGGCCGAGGGTCGGCGCGAAGCCGCCCGACGTCACCGTGCCGACGATCTTGCCGCCGATGGCGATCTCCGCACCTTCGCGCGCGATGGCCTTGCCGTCGGGCAGAAGGCCCACGCGCTTGCGCGTCGAGCCTTCGGCGATCTGCTTCTGGATGACCGACGCACCGGGAAAGCCGCCCTGCACGCGACGCTCCTTGCCGACGCTCCACAGCAGCACCGCTTCGACCGGCGTCGTGGTCGTATCGATGTCATGGCCGTAGAGGCAGAGGCCCGCTTCGAGGCGCAGCGAATCACGCGCGCCCAATCCGATCGGCTTCACTTCGGGATTCGACAGGAGCTTGCGGGCGATGGCGTCGGTCTGATCGGCCGGCGTCGAGATCTCGTAACCATCGCCACCGGTGTAGCCCGAGCGCGTGACGTAGCAGCGCGCACCGTCGATCACGACATAGGCGCCGGTCATGAACTTCATGGTCGCGACCTGTGGCGCCAGCCGCGACAGCACGGCCGATGCCTGCGGTCCCTGCAACGCGAGAAGGCCCCGCGAGAACATCGGCTCGACTTCGCACATGCCCGAGAGGTGCTTCTGCATGTGCGCGAGGTCGGCATCCTTGCAGGCGGCGTTGATGACCACGAGCAGGTGATCGCCCGTGCTGGTCACCATGAGATCGTCGAGTATGCCGCCCTGGTCGTTGGTGAACTGCGTGTAGCGCTGCTGGCCGGGCTGCAGGCCTGCGATGTCGCCCGGCACCAGCGTCTCCATCGCCTTGGCAGCGCTGTGGCCGGCCTTGGCGGTGAGCCGCACCTGGCCCATGTGCGAGACGTCGAACAGACCGCAGGCGGTGCGTGTCTGCGTGTGCTCGGCCAGGATGCCGGTCGGGTACTGCACCGGCATCTCATAGCCGGCAAACGGCACGAGACGCGCGCCAAGCTCGCGGTGAAGATCGTAAAGCGGTGTACGCTTCAGGGGGCCGGCAGCGGGATCGCTCAAGAAGGTCTCCTCAGAGTCGCGTTCGCCAACGCAAGGACTGCGCCGGTCGCGACCCCCTCTGTCCGGAGACCTGAAAGATTCGCCAGCGGCTAGACCGGCTTACTTCGTCGGTGGGCGGGCATCCGTCAGGACACGCGCCGCTTTCCAGAGACCCATCCTCCTGCGGTCCTTTTGCCTGAGAGTTTCCGGGGTCGGTTGCTCCTTCGGCGCCGCCCGAGCCGGGCGGTCTCTCCCACAGGGATCGTCTGGGTGAAAACGACCATAGGGAGGGCCATTGCCGGCGTCCACTGGGAAAACATGTGAGAAATCAGGGGCTTCGCCAGGACTTGATTTTGAGTGATTGCTCACTTATTTTGTGAGCGCTTACTCACTTCAAGGAGGGTAGCATGTTCATTCGCCGGTCTTTCGATGAGTTCCTGAAGCTTCAGAGCGACGCCGAGCCCGCGGGCAAGGACGGGCGCGACTGGGTGATCGACTGGCGCTGGCTTTCGACGCCAGCGGACCGTAACGCAGCTTTTCCGAGTGAGCGCTCCCTCAGAGACTGCGCGGCATGGGCAAAGCCGAAGAAACCAAAGCACGCGTAGAGCGCGCGGCGCTCACGCTTTTCGTGGCGCGGGGCGTGACGGAGACCACGACCCGCGAGATCGCCATGGCGGCATCGATCGCCGAGGGCACGATCTACCGGCACTTCCCGAGCAAGGAGCAGCTCGCCCTCGATCTGTTCCTTCGCCACCATCGGGCGCTGGCCGAAGCACTGGCCGGCGTCGCACAGCAGGCGCAGGGCCTGCGCGCCCAGATCGACGCCATCGTCCGCTGCTATTGCGAATGGGCCGACGATGACTGGACCCTGTTCGCCTACCACCTGCTGACCCAGCACATGTTTTTGGCAATGGTGCCCGAAGGCACGCCCAACCCCGTCGACGTCGTGCGCGACGTGATCGTGCGGGCGATGGCGACGGGCGAGATCCCGTCGCGCGATGCCGACCTCGCCGCCGCAGCGGCGATCGGCACGGTGATGCAGCCCGCGACCTACAAGCTCTACGGCCGCTTCGAAGGCCCTCTTATCGTCCACGCCAGCTTCTTCGCCGAAGCGGCGTGGGCCGTGCTGTCGGTGAAGGAAACGTAAGCGCCCCTCAATTGTACTTGGCCAGCTCCAGCTTGCCGATCTGGTTGCGATGGACCTCGTCGGGCCCGTCGACCAGGCGGAGCGTCCGCGCCGACGCGTAGGTGAAGGCGAGGCCATAATCGTTCGACACGCCGCCGCCGCCATGGGCCTGGATCGCCATGTCGGCCACCTTGGTCAACATGGCCGGCACCGCGACCTTGATCATGGCGATCTCCGCCTTGGCGACCTTGTTGCCGACAGTGTCCATCATATAGGCGGCCTTGAGCACCAGGAGGCGCGCCTGCTCGATCATGATGCGGGCCTCGGCGATTCGCTCCAGGGTCACGGTCTGCTGCGCAATCGGCTTGCCGAAAGCCACCCTCGCCTTCACGCGCTTGCACATCTTCTCGAGCGTCCGCTCCGCCGAGCCGATGGCGCGCATGCAGTGGTGGATGCGTCCCGGGCCCAACCGGCCCTGCGCAATCTCGAATCCGCGCCCCTCGCCCAACAGGATATTGGACACCGGCACACGTACGTTCTCGAACAGCACCTCGCCATGACCGTGCGGGGCGTCGTCGTAGCCGAACACCGGCAGCGAGCGCAGCACCGTGATGCCCGGCGTGTCGCGCGGCACCAGCACCATCGACTGCTGCCGATGGCGGTCGGGATTGCGGGCGTCGGTCTTGCCCATGAAGATCAGCAGCTTGCAGCGCGGATCGGGCGCACCGGACGCCCACCATTTACGGCCGTTCAGTACGTATTGGTCGCCGTCGCGTACGATCGAGCTTTCGATGTTGGTGGCATCGGACGACGCCACGCCCGGTTCGGTCATGGCGAAGGCCGAGCGGATGCGACCCTCGAGCAGGGGCACTAGCCACTCTTCTTTCTGTGCGGCACTGCCGTAGAGTTCGAGCGTCTCCATGTTGCCAGTGTCGGGCGCGGCGCAGTTGAAGACTTCGGGCGCGATCTTGGACCGGCCCATGATCTCGCACAGCGGCGCATATTCGAGGTTGGTGAGGCCGGCCCCGTGCGTGCCGGGCAGGAACAGGTTCCACAGGCCCTGCGCCTTCGCCTTCTCCTTGAGTTCCTCCATGACGGCAGTCGGCTGCCAGCGGCCGCCTGCCGTGAGTTCGCGCTCATAGCGCTCCTCGTTGGGATAGACGTGCTGGTCCATGAAGGCGCCGACCTTCTCCTGCATCATCTTCATCTTGTCGGTGTAGGCGAATTCCATCGGACACTCTCCAGCGGTTCGGGTTGACCGACCCTAGGTCCGGCCAGACAATGAATGAAATGATCATTTGTCATGAGACTCCATCGATATGATTCATGATCGCCGAGCCGATCTCGACCTGCTGCGCGTACTCGATGCCATCCATGCCGAAGGCGGCGTTACGCGCGCGGCCGAACGCCTCAATCTCAGCCAGTCGGCCATCAGTCACTCGCTGGCGCGGCTGCGCCGTCTGTTCGGCGATCCGCTGTTCACGCGCGATGGCCGGCAACTCAGCGCCACCCCGCTAACCCGCGACCTGATCGGACCATTGCGCCAGGGCCTGCAGGCCCTCGACCTGCTGGTCGCCAATGCCGGCCGCTTCGATCCTGCGACGGCGGAAGCGCAGTACACGATCAGCCTGCGCGACCCGACGGAGACGCTGATGATGCCGGCGATCATGCGCCGGATCGCGCGGGCGGCTCCCAGGGTCAATCTCCGGACTGTGCAGGTCAGGCGCCGCAACCTCGAAGCCGCATTGGCGACCGGCGCTGTCAGTCTCGCGACCGACATCGCCCTGCCGCTCTCGGAGAATGTGCGCCGTCAAAAGCTGTCGGCAGACCGGATGGTGGTGGTCGCGCGCCGCAGCCACCCGCTTCTGCGCAAGGGCCTGACGCTCGACGCCTATCTGGCACTGGACCATGTCATGGTGACGTCACGCCGTAAGGGGCCGGGCCTCGAAGATGTCGAGCTGAGCAAGCGCGGCCTGCGGCGGCGGGTGCGTCTACGCTGCCGCAACTATCTCGCAGCCCTGGGGGCCGTTGCGGAGACCGACCTCGTGCTCACTATGGCCGAGCGCTATGCCGCCCGTTTCGCACCGGGACTGCGGCTCCAGGTTATGCCGTTCCCGCTGAAGATGCCGACCCTCGATCTCTATCTCTACTGGCACGCCTCGGCCGACGGCGATGCCGCAAGCCGCTGGCTGCGCGGGCTGGTCGTCGACAGCTTCAAGGACACACGATGATCAGGCAGCGACGTAGACGAAGGCCTCGAGCCCCGACTTCAGGCGAACGGCGACGCGCTGGTAATCCGACACTTCGTAGGTGTCCGCCGCGGCCAGCTCTTCCGGTGTGATCTTGAAGACGACGCCGGCAACCTCGTCGGCTGGATTGCCGGAGGGCAGCGCGAGCAGATGATGGGTCTTGCCGCTGGTCGCGATCACGTCGGCATCCTTGATCTCAAGCAGCGACGTGGCATAGCCCGGCAGGGCATCGGCGCGGCCTTCAAGCCGGCGGCCGAAGGTCGCGAGCTGTACCTCCTCCTGCTGCAAGGTGCCGTAGGAGAAGAGCCAGATGTTGGCCGTGGAAGCGCTGGTCATTCTCCCCCGCTCCGCGCGACATCGGCGCCGCACGCCGCCAGCTTCTCGGCCATCCGTTCGTAGCCGCGGTCGAGATGATCGAGGCCGGCAAGCGTCGTCTCGCCGCTTGCCGCCAACCCGGCGATGACCAGGGCCGCAGCCGCCCGCACATCGGTGCAAGTCACGGCGGCACCGTGCAGTCCGACCGCGCCGCGCACCAGGGCCGTCCTACCGTGGACGGCGATGTCGGCGCCCATCCTGCGCAGTTCGCCGACATGCAGGAAGCGTTGCTCGAAAAGCGTCTCGGTGATGGCGCTGGCACCCTTCGCCACCGACAGCAGTGCCATGGCCGGCGCCTGGAGATCGGTCGCGAACCCCGGATAGGGCTGGGTGGTGATATCGATGCCGACAAGGCCATCCGACGAGCGGCGCGCCAGCAATCCGCCCTCGACATCGCGCAGATCGACGCCGGCCGACTGGAATGCCGTAAGAGCGGCGCCCAGATGATCCGTGCGCCCGTTGCGCAGCAGGATCTCGCCATCGGTCACGGCAGCGACGCACGCCAGCGTACCGAGTTCGATGCGGTCGGGCATTACGTCGTGAACGGCACCGGCAAGCGGCATGCCTCCCTCGATCGTAACGACGTGACTGCCGTGACCGGTGACTCGCGCGCCCATCGCGATCAGGCACTGCGCCAGATCGACGATCTCGGGTTCGCGGGCGGCGTTGCGGATCACCGTCGTGCCCTGCGCCATCACGGCGGCAAGCATCAGGTTCTCCGTCGCGCCCACCGACGGCAGCGGCAGCAGGATCTCCGCGCCTTTCAGGCCATCCGGCGCCTTGGCCACGATCAAGCCGGCGGCCAGTTCGATCTCGGCGCCCATGGCCCGGAGACCGGCCAGATGAAAATCGACGCCGCGCAGGCCAATGGCATCGCCACCGGGCATCGGCAGGCTCGCTTCGCCGCAGCGCCCCAGCATCGCTCCAAGCACGAGGACCGACGCGCGCATGCGGCTCACCAAGTCCCCGTCGATGCTGCCGGGATGGAGCCGGTCGGCGCAGATCGTGACCGAGTGGCCGGCGGCCGTCGTCGACCAGTGCATCTCCGCGCCGAGGCGTCGCAGCAGCGCGGACAGAACCGCCACGTCGAGGCTCGCCGGCACGTTGCGCAGAGTGACGAGATGAGGCGTCAGCAGCGCCGAGATCATCAACGGCAGGACGGCATTCTTGGCGCCGCTGATCGGATAGGCGCCGGTCAGCGGCCGGCCGCCGCGAATGACGAGCGAGTGACCATGAGCCGGGCGCCACCAGGGCGCCGCCGCTTGAAGCGGCACCGGCGGCAAAGCGCCCATGTCGTTAGCCCTCGCGCGCCAGCGCGGTGAAGGCGGTGGTGAAAGCCTCGCGCGGACCGCCGAGGCCGGTCTCGTTGAAAATGTCGGCCGTCAGGGACTTCACGGCGTTCTCGTCGACTTTCACGCCGTTGCCCAACAGGAAGCCACGCGCGGCCGCCACAGCTTCGTCCATGGCGCCGCCCTTCTTGTAGAGCTGGTAGTAGTCGGGATGGCCGCCGCGGCCCAGCGCTTCGGCCAGGATGTCGGTGAAGTTGACGACACGCAGCGGGTAGATCGCCTCGGCGCCGGACAGGGCGCGATGGCAGGAGTGATACATGGTCACGATCGTGTCGGCGCCGGCCTCGACCGCGCCCATCACCAGCCCGCGATGGATCGCCTGCTCGCGCTCCTTGAACTTCGCGGCCTGGCCGCCGCAGGCATAGGAGAAGCCCGAATCCTGAGGCAGCTCCACCAGCTCGAGATTGGGCACGGCGCGCAGCAGGTCGCGAATGCTCTGAACCGTGGCGCCGATGCCCAGATGCTCGTGGATCACGACGCGGCGCTTGGGTTGGTCCGCTTTGAAGCGCGCCTTCAGCGTATCGAGATTGGCGGCGAGGAACTCGCTGATATGGTCGAGACCGAAGGACGGCGCCTCGACGTCCTTCTCAAGCTCGTCGAAATTCTTGGTGCAGGTCGGACACCAGGTCAGCACCTTGGATGCGCCCGACTGACCGAAGCGCTGGAAGGTGCGATGGCCCATGCGCTCGTAGGTCGGCAGGTCGGCTTCCTGAAACTGGTAGACGCCGCAGCAATGCGCGGTACCGCCGACCACGTCGAAGTCGAGGTCGAGCGCGTCGAGGATATCCATGACGTTCAGCACGATGTGCGGCGTCCGCAGCACGTTGCAGCCGGTATAGAAGAGGACGTCGGCCGTGCGCCGCTCGGCCGGCACGAGGATCCGTTTCAGCGTCTCCGAGGGGAGCTGCATGCTCGCCAGCAGCCGCACCGCCTGCGCCATATGGCGGAACCGGCTGGCCGCATTGGTCGCGCCTTCCGTCATCGGCCGGCTGGCCTGCAGCGACTTCAGCTTGGCGATCGTCACCCACTGGCGGACGTTGATGTCCTCGGGGCAGGCTGCGCTGCAGCGCGCACTGCCATCGCAGGCATTGAGCCACGATTGCAGGACCGGCGCCGCGGCCCCGCCGTCTCGCGTCAGGGCAACGAGTTCGCCCACACGCTGCACGCCTGCTGACATGTCGAGCCCGCTTTCGCGCGCCGTCGGGCAGGCCTCGAAACACTTGCCGCAAGTCGTGCAGCGATCGGCCGCCTCGGCGGCCAATGCTTCCAACCTGTCGGCATAGGCGGTCATGGGCGTCCGTCCGACCGCCTGTTGTAGTCGAGCTCTTCCGGCGTCGGCTTGAGGCCGACGGCGATACGGTAGGCGGAGAGATCGTTCACCTGGCTGTAGGGCAAGGTGAGCGCCAACTCCTCCTGCGACTGACCGCGCGGATTGGCGGCCGACAGCTTGAAGCCGGCGATGAAGTCCTGGCCCTGGGCAACCGTGCCTGCGCCCGTCAGGACGCGCACGAAGTACGGCACCTGCGTCGGCGCCCCCGTGACCGACGGTCCGGCCTGGACAGCGATGCGCATCACCAGGGTGACATTCATCTGCCCGCGCTTCAGTTCGCACTGCGTCCTGGCGCCGACCAGCGACGCCTCATATTCGATGTCGCGCGGATCGCGACCGCCGCCTGGCTTGAAATGGGTGATGCGACCAGCATCCTGCACCGTGAAGGGCGCCGGACAATAGACGTTGGCGGACGGGGCCGACGAGCTGCCGCCACAGCCGGTGAGGACAAGCGCCAGCGCGACCGGCGCGGCGAAAACGATCTTGTTCAAGGTCATGCCAATGTCTTGTGGGTGCCGTCACAGAGGGGTTGTTTGTGGGTTTGCTTGCAGGCGCAGAGCCAATAGTCGCCGGCTTTTTGAGCGGTGTATTTGACGGGGGCAAGCCCGGTGCCCTTGTGGCTGCCGTCGCAGAAGGGCTGGTTCGCAGAACGCCCGCAGGCGCACCACCAGTAGTCCTTGCCAGCGTCCAGCGTCACCTTCGCCGGTACCTTCGCCGCGACAACCGGCTCGGTCATGTTGCTTTCCCCGTTGCGGCGGCTTTGTTACGGTGCGCGCCAATCCGTTGTACATGGACTCTAGGCAATGGCCCGCAGGCCCGCAAGCGAACGGGCCGGCATCCCGCTGAACGTTTTTTCATGATCACCCCGAAGAAGCCGCTCACGATCCTCCTCGCCAGCCCCCGCGGCTTCTGCGCCGGTGTCGATCGCGCCATCCAGATCGTGGAGCGCGCCATCGAACGCTACGGCCGTCCCGTCTATGTGCGCCACGAGATCGTGCACAATCGCTTCGTGGTCGAGAACCTCGAGGCCAAGGGTGCGATCTTCGTCGACGAACTCGACGAAGTGCCCGACGACCGGCCCGTCGTCTTCTCTGCGCATGGCGTGCCGAAATCGGTTCCGGCCGAGGCCGGCCGCCGCAACCTGCTCTATGTCGACGCGACCTGCCCGCTCGTCTCCAAAGTCCATCGCGAATCCGAACGCCACGCCGCGTCGGGCCGCACCGTAATCCTGATCGGCCATGCGGGTCATCCCGAGGTCATCGGCACGATGGGTCAGTTGCCGCCGGGTGCCGTCCTGCTGGTCGAGGATGTCGAGCAGGCGGAACAGATCGACGTCGCCGATCCGCTGAACCTCGCCTATGCCACGCAGACCACCTTGTCGGTCGACGACACGACCGAGATCGTCGCCGTCCTGCGGCGCCGCTTCCCGGCCATCCAGGGGCCGAAGCTCGAAGACATCTGCTACGCCACGACCAATCGTCAGGCCGCCGTGAAGGCAATCGCCGGGCGCTGCGATGCGCTGGTGGTGATCGGTGCGCCTAATTCGTCGAACTCGATGCGCCTCGTCGAGGTTGCCGCCAACTACGGCTGTGCGCGCTCGCGACTGGTGCAGCGTGCGGCCGACATGGATTGGGCATGGCTGGGCGATGCGCAGCGGCTGGGCATTACCGCCGGCGCTTCTGCCCCGGAACTGCTGGTCGACGAGTTGATCGAGGCCTGCCGTGCGCGCTACGACGTCACCGTCGAAGAGGTGCGTACGACCGAGGAGAGCGTGGTGTTCAAACTGCCGCGAGCCCTGGTGGCGTAGTGGTGGTTTGATGGCGGTCTATACGGAAGTCGGTGATACGGAACTCGAAGCCTTTCTCGCCGAATACGACATCGGCGAAGCCGACGCCCTCAAGGGTGTGGCCGAGGGCGTCGAAAACTCGAACTACCTGCTGACCACCAGCAAGGGGCAGTACTTCCTGACGCTCTACGAGAAGCGCGTCGATCCGAAGGATCTGCCCTTCTTCCTCGGCCTCATGGATCACCTCTCGGCGCGCGGCATCAATTGCCCTCAGCCGATCCACGGTCGCGACGGCAATGCCGTACGAACCCTGGCCGGCAAGCCCGCGGCCATCACGACATTCCTGCACGGCCTCTCGCCGCGCCGCATCACCGTCGCCCATTGCGGACCTGTCGGCGAAGCGCTGGCCGGGCTGCACCTTGCCGGCAAGGATTTCGCGCTGAAGCGGCCCAACGCGCTGTCGGTGGCAGGCTGGCGGCCGCTGTTCGAGGGCTCTCGGCATCATATCGACAAGGCGCTCGACCAGGAGCTCGCCGCCGAGATCGACTTCTTCGAAGCGAACTGGCCCAAGGACCTGCCGTCGGGCGTGATCCACGCGGACCTGTTCAACGACAATGTCTTCTTCCTGCACGACAAGCTCTCGGGCCTGATCGACTTCTATTTCGCGTGCAACGACCTGCTGGCCTACGACGTGGCCATCTGCCTCAACGCCTGGTGCTTCGAGCTCGACAACGCCTTCAATGCCACCAAGGCGCGCAACCTGCTGCAGGGCTATAACAAGGTGCGCAAGCTCACCGACGAGGAACAACGCGTGCTGCCGTTGTTGGCGCGCGGCTCGGCGTTGCGCTTCCTGCTGACGCGGCTCTACGACTGGGTCCACACGCCGCCCAATGCGCTGGTCAAGCGCAAGGACCCACAGGAATATCTCGCCAAGCTGCGCTTCCATCGCAGCACAACCTCGCTGTCGGATTACGGACTGTGAGCGAGGTCAAAGTCGAGATCTTCACCGACGGGGCTTGCAGCGGAAACCCCGGACCGGGTGGCTGGGGCGCCATCCTGCGAATGGGCGAACGCGAGCGCGAACTCGCCGGTGGCGATCCGGCAACGACCAACAATCGCATGGAGCTGATGGCGGCAATCCAGGGACTGGAGGCGCTGAAGCGCCCCTGTCACGTTCGTCTGTTCACTGACAGCACCTATGTGAAGGACGGCGTCACCAAGTGGATCCACGGCTGGAAGAAGAATGGCTGGCGCACCGCCGATAAGAAGCCGGTGAAGAACGTCGAGCTATGGCAACGCCTCGACGAGGCGCGCAAGCCGCATCAGGTGGAATGGCATTGGGTCAAAGGCCATAGCGGCCATCCCGAGAACGAGCGCGCCGACCGGCTGGCGCGCGACGAGATCGCGAAGCTTCGGTCCTAGCCGCGCTTCGGCTGCGCCGGAACGGGCTTCTTTTCGGCGGGCTTTTCCATCACGAGGTCGAAGCCCTCGCGCATGCCGTCGCAGGGATTGTCGCCTTCGGCCAGGCGCCAGACGTTCGACTTGCCGGCGCGACGGAAATTGAGCGTGCCGGCCACCTTGCAGGGCGTGCCGTTCTCGACCTTGGCGATGCGGAAGGCCACTTCACCCTTCACCTGCACGACGCCGGCCGAAATGCGCTCAACGACGCCATCGACGGCCGCCCAATCGCCTTCGGTACCGGGAGCGACGCTGTCGATGCGGCCTTTCACAACCCAGAGATTGCCTTGGCGCGTAACGGCGACTTCACCGGCCTTGGCGCCCTTGATCTTGGCGTAGCGGCCCCAGACGATCTTGCGCGCGTCGGCGAAGAGCTGCGCCTCGGCCTCAGAGACGATGTCGGTGCGCTCGACCTTGCTCTGGCCTGCTGGCAGTGGCGAACCGAGGCCGGTGGTCGGCATGCCTTGCTGGGTCGACGGCGCCTGCAAAGGTGGGGGCGCAGGATAATAGGACGCAGGCGGCTGGGGCGGGCCTGCCGGGGCCGGAGGCGGTGTCTGAGCGAAGATCGGCGCCGCGATGACGAATGTGCCGAGGAGCGCGATCGACGAGAGGAATTTCTTCATTTGTATGGCTCTTACATCAGGGAGGGGGATGACGCTATCGCTTCCCGCCGGCTGCCGGCGGTGGAGCGCCTGGTGTCGCCGGCGCCGGGGCGACCGGAAGACTGCCGCTGAGACCCGCTTCAGCGCGCCGCGCGGCCGGCGTGTTTGGCGGGACGAGCTTCAGGACCCGCTCGAAGTCTCTGTTGGCCGCGTCCCGCGTGCCGCGCGCCAGATAGGCAAAGCCGCGCTCCAGCAGCGCCTCGGTATGATCGGGCGCGATCGAAAGCGCCCGGCTGGCATCGGTGAGCGCACGGCCCGGATCGCGTGCATTGCGCCAGGCGGCGGCACGCAGCACCAGCACCTCGACATCGTCCTGGCGCAGACGCATCGCACGGTCGAAGTCGGCAATGGCCCGCTGCCAGGATTGCATGGCGGCGTAGGAGAGGCCGCGATCGACCCAGAGGTCGGGATCGTCGGTCTTGAGTTCCAATGCCCGGCTCTGCGCCTGCGCGGCCTTGTCGGCCGCACCGCTCTCCATCCAGGCCTGTCCTGCCTGCGCCCAAAGTTCGGCACGCAGACCCGGCCGCTCGTGGCCCATGTCGCGCGCGATTGCCTCGAACTGCGCCGCGGCCTGGGCGTACCTGCCCGACTGGAACATGGCGATGGCCACGCAATGGCGCGCGCCCATGCCGCCGCCCTCGCCCATCCATTTCTCCGCAAGAGGAAGCGCCTTCAGCGGTTCGCCTCGCGCAAGCTTCATGCATTCGGCATAGCGGCGCTGGTGGTCCGGCGGCAGGTCGAGGACGCCGGGACCGGGGATCGTGGCCTGCGGCGTGGCCGGCACGACGGGAATGGGCTGCGCCCCCGCTGTGGAAGAGACGAACAGAGCGGCCGAGAGCCAAAGCGCCTTGCGACGAAACAACATGGTTGAAAAGAACCGCGCCGCGGCGATCCTGACAAGATGACAAGGCGTCTTTTCATCTTCGGTCTGGGCTATAGCGGCCTTGAAATTGCCAAGCTTGCACGAGCGCAGGGTTGGGATGCCGCGGGAACCTGCACGACGGCCGAAAAAGCCGAGCGGCTTCGAGCGTCCGGCATCGAAGCACATCAGTTCGACGGCACTGCCGCCCTGCCGGCGTCGGCACTGGCAAACGCGTCGCACGTTCTTTGCACGATCGCGCCGAAAGAGACCGGCGATCCCGCGCTCGGCGCCTGCCGCGCTCTGCTCGAACGCGCAACCTGGCTGGGCTACCTCTCGACCACTGGTGTCTATGGCGATCACGGCGGCGGCTGGGTCGATGAAGCGACCCCGGCCAAGCCCGGACAGGCACGCAGCATCGAGCGGCTGACGGCCGAGCAGGCCTGGCGGGATCTCGCCCAGCAAACCGGCGCCACGCTCGACATCCTACGCCTGCCAGGGATCTACGGCCCCGGCCGCAGCGCCATCGACCAAGTGAAGGCCGGCACGGCACGGCGTATCGACAAGCCCGGACAGTTCTTCTCGCGCATCCATGTCGAGGACATCGCCAATGCGACGCTGGTCGCGATGGCGCGCGCGGGAGGCGCGGCGCTGTGGAATGTCGCCGACGATCTGCCGGCCGCCAATAGCGACGTGATCGCTCATGCCTTCGAGCTGCTGGGCAGGCCCGTGCCGCCGGCGATCCCGTGGGAGCAAGCAGCGCCGGCGATGAGCCCGATGGCGCGCTCTTTCTATATGGAAAGCCGGCGCGTGCGGAACGACCGGCTGAAGCGCGACCTCGGCGTCGTGCTGCGCTACCCGACCTATCGCGAAGGTCTGAAGGCAATCGTCGACGCTGCGAGTTAGCGCACCAGCTCCTCGACCATTGCGATCAGGCGGGCGATGTCGGCAGGCGTGCTGAGACGATGATCGCCGCCCTTCACGAAGGTGCTGATCACGTCCGGCGCGTCGAGATGCCTGGCGATCTGCAGCGAATATTCCCACGGCACGTCGGGATCGCTCTGGCCGTGCAGCAGGCGCACGGGACAGGGGAGTGCCAGCGGCTTGTCGAGGAGCAGGTGGTTGCGCCCCTCCTCGATCAGCTTCCAGGTGAAGACCGACGGTTCGGGCGAATACTGCGACGGACGTTCGAGGCGGCCGTCGCGCTGAAGGATCACGCGGTCCTCGGCTGAAAGACCGCCGAGCAGCATGCGTTCGGTGAAGTCGGGGGCAGCGGCGATGAGGACCAGGCCCGCAAGTCGCTCCGGCCGTGCCTGCGCTGCCAGCAGCGACAACCATCCGCCCATGCTCGAGCCCACCAGCACCAACTTGCCGTCGGTCAGCGAGTCGATGGCGGCCAGCGCATCTTCCTTCCAGCGGCCGATCGTTCCGTCTTCGAAGCGGCCCGAAGATTGTCCGTGGCCGAGATAGTCGAAGCGCAAAAAGGCGTGACCCGACTTCTCGGCCCAGGCTTCGAGTGCGACGGCCTTGGTGCCGGTCATGTCCGATCGAAAGCCACCGAGAAACACCACCGTCGGCGACTTCCCCGGCGTTCTTGCATAGGCAACGTAGTTGCCGTCGCCGCGCTGCAACTGCTCGACTCTACCCACGCTCCGGCTCCCGTGTTACCTGCTCGCACCTCTGATCGTTTTACGCTTACGCAATCACAGTGTCCGCACCAACCCTCCTGCAGATCGTTCCCACGCTGGCCGGCGGCGGCTTGGCACGTGCGACGCTCGACGCGGCGCAGGCCGTGATCGCGGCCGGCGGCTCGGCGATCGTGGCCTCGCCGGGAGGCGCGTTGGTGCCTGACCTGCTGCGTCTGCGCGGCAGCCACCTCGAACTGCCGGACAGTACGCACGCGGTGTGGGGTCGGCTGACCTTGCCCGGCAAGCTGGCCTCCAGCCTGCGCGACGCCAAGGTCGATGTCGTTCAAGCGCGCTCGCCTGCGACGGGATGGGTTGCACGCGCCCTGGCGCGCCGGCTCGGCATCAAGTGGATCGCGACCTTGCATCGGCCCTTTCTCGCGCACGATCTTGCCGGCCGCTTCGTCGAGCGACGTCAATCGCGCGCCGATGCCGTGATCGCCGTGTCGGACCATGTCGCGCGCGATACGCTGGAGCGCTTCCCCGCTCTCGAGGATCGCATTGAGACGATCTCGCCGGGCATCAACATCGACCGCTTCAATCCGGCGATCGTACGTGCCGACCGGTTGATCCGGCTGGCCGGCGAACTGCGCATCCCCGACGGCAGCCATCTTGTGCTCTGTCCCGCGCGCTTTACCGAGGACAACGGCCAGAAGATCCTGATCGAGGCGATCAAGCGACTGGGCCGCGACGATGTCTTCTGTCTTCTTCTGGGCTCGACCGGTGTCCCGACGCCCTTCGAGAAGGAACTGGAGAACGCCGTCGTGGCGGCCGAGATGCAGGGCCGCGTGCAGATCGGCCCCTATGTCGACGACATGCCGGCGGCTTACATGCTGGCCGACGTGGTCGTCTCCACCGGCGGCGCGCGCCAGGGCTTCAGCCGTACCTTGATCGAAGCGCAGGCGATGGGCCGGCCGGTCGTGACCGAGGATGGCGGCGGCGCGGCAGAGGCCGTGCGGGCCGGCGTCACCGGCTGGCTGGCGCCCCCCGGCGATCCGGCGGCGCTGGCCGACGCCCTGCAGGCTGCCCTTTCGCTGTCGATCGAGCGCCGCGCCGAACTGGCGCGGGCCGCGCAGGAGCATGTGCGCAGCCAGTTCAACCTGGCGCAGTCGAATGCTCGCCTGCTTGCCCTCTACGAGCGCCTGCGGGTTCCCTGAGAGCACCGAAGACCCTTTGCTTGACTCGGGTCGGACCCCCGCCTATCTCCAAGCGCATGGAACGCAGGTTTTCAACCGCTCCAGCCAACACCACCACCGTACGAACTTGATTCGGCCGGGCGCTGGCACTCGTGCCGCTTCCCGGCCTGCCATCGCTGGCGCTTTCGCGTCGGCGGGCGTGCCTCGTTCGCAATTTCGTTAGCTGGTGGATACCATGATCAACATTTCCTTGCCGGACAGCTCGGTCCGGTCGTTCGATAAACCGGTCAGCGGCGCCGAAATCGCCGCCTCGATCGGTCCCGGCCTTGCCAAGGCGGCTCTTGCGCTGCGCGTCGACGGGCAGATGAAGGACCTCGCCTACGTGGTCGATCGCGACGCCAAGATCGGCATCGTGACGGCACGCGACCCCGATGCACTGGAACTGCTGCGGCACGATGCGGCGCATGTGCTGGCCCAGGCAGTGCAGGAGCTTTATCCCGGCACGCAGATCACGTTCGGCCCCTCGACGGAGGACGGCTTCTACTACGACTTCGTCCGGGCCGAGCCCTTCACGCCCGAGGACTTCGCCAAGATCGAACAGCGCATGGCCGAGATCGTCGACCGTGACCTGCCGATCGAGCGTGAGGTTTGGGACCGCGCGAAGATCAAGGACTACTTCGTCCAGCACGGCGAGAAGTTCAAAGCCGAGTGGGCCGACGAACTGCCGAAGGACGAGGAGATCTCCGTCTACAAGCAGGGCGACTGGCTCGACATGTGCCTGGGTCCGCACCTGCCCTCGACGGGCAAGCTCGGCAAGGCGTTCAAGCTGACGAAGGTGTCGGGTGCCTATTGGCGCGGCGACGCCAAGAATGCCCAGCTCCAGCGCGTCTACGGCACGGTCTTTTTCTCCGACAAGGATCTCAAGGCCTACCTGACGCGCATCGAGGAAGCCGAGAAGCGCGACCATCGCCGGCTCGGCCGCGAGATGAGCCTCTTCCATCAGCAGGAAGAAGCGGCCGGCATGGTGTTCTGGCACCCCAAGGGCTGGACGTTCTGGCGCACGCTCGAAGGCTATCTGCGTCGCAAGCTCGAAGCCGGCGGCTATGTTGAAGTGAAGACGCCGCAGCTCGTCGACCGCAAGCTGTGGGAGGAATCGGGCCACTGGGAGAAGTTCCGCCAGAACATGTATCTGAGCGAGAACGAGGAAGGCCTGCGCGAATTCATGGCCGACGACGGCAAGCGCATCTTCGCGCTGAAGCCGATGAACTGCCCCTGCCATGTCGAGATCTTCAACCAGGGTCTGCGCAGCTACCGCGAGCTGCCATTGCGTATGGCCGAGATGGGTTCGTGCCATCGCTTCGAGCCGTCGGGTGCGCTGCACGGCATTCTGCGCGTGCGCAACTTCACGCAGGACGATGCGCACATCTTCTGCAGCGAAGAGCAGATCGAGAGCGAAACGATCCGCTTCTGCAAACTGCTGGACGAGGTCTACCGCGACCTGGGCTTCACGGATTACTTCGTGAAATTCTCCGACCGCCCGCCGGTGCGCGCCGGTTCGGACGCGGTGTGGGACCAGGCCGAGGGTGCACTGCTGTCGGCCTCCAAGGCGGCGGGCCTCGACGTCATCCTGAATCCCGGCGAAGGCGCTTTCTACGGCCCGAAACTGGAATTCGTCCTGCGCGACGCCATCGGCCGCGACTGGCAATGCGGCACCCTGCAGGTCGACTTCGTGCTGCCCGAGCGGCTCGATGCGAGCTACGTGGCGGAAGACGGATCGCGCAAGCGGCCGGTCATGCTGCACCGCGCCATCTTCGGCAGCTTCGAGCGCATGATCGGCATCCTGATCGAGAACTATGCCGGCCGCTTCCCGCTGTGGCTGGCGCCGACGCAAGCTGTAGTAGTCACGATCGTGAACGACGCCGATGGGTATGCCGAGGAAGTCGCTTCGGCCCTGCGCGCGGCGGGTATGCGGGTCGACACGGACCTGCGCAACGAGAAGATCAACTACAAGGTCCGCGAGCACTCGCTGGCCCATGTACCGCTGATCCTGGCTGTCGGCCGGCGCGACATGGACAACCGCACGGTCGCCATTCGGCGGCTGGGCTCGGAAAAGCAGGAGGTCCTTGAACTCGGGGCCGCCGTCACTAAACTTTCAGTAGAGGCTCGGCCGCCTTTCTAGGGCGGCCCAGTCTCGATTTCCCGCCCCGGCTTCCAAGGTGGAAGGGGGCTTCAACGAAGGAGAATGAGGCCATAGCACGACCTGCTCAACAGACCGCTCCGACCCGCGAGGGTCCGCGCGTCAACGGCGAGATCAGAGCGCCGCAAGTCCGACTGATCGACGAGAACGGCGACATGATCGGCGTCCTCAACACCCGCGAAGCGATTGAAATGGCCGAAGAGGCCAGTCTCGACCTGATCGAGATTTCGCCCAATGCGGTGCCCCCGGTCGCGAAGATCTCTGACTACGGCAAGTACAAGTACGAGGCCCAGAAGAAGGCCCACGAAGCGCGCAAGCATCAGAAGGTCATCGAGGTCAAAGAGATCAAGATGCGCCCGAACATCGACGACCACGATTACGAAGTGAAGATGCGCGCGATGAAGCGGTTCATCGAGGAAGGCGACAAGGTGAAGGTCACCCTGCGCTTCCGTGGCCGCGAGATGGTGCATTCCGAACTCGGCCTGCAGGTCCTGAACCGCGTGCGTGGTGAGATGGATCCGCTGACCAAGATCGAATCGATGCCGCGCATGGAAGGCCGGCAGATGATCATGGTGCTGGCGCCGAAGTGATCGGCCCAGCTTGATCGCCGCGGCCTCGTTGCCACGGCTTTGATCGGTTGAGCGGGATCGACGCGACGTCGGCCCGCTTCAGCCGCTCTCCCTCAGGATCAACTCGAAGCCGAGATCGACGCGACGCGGCTTGGCTGGATCGAGCGCCAATTCGGCGGCGGCCCGGCCAATCGCGGCGCCATCGATGCGTATCGTGCTGACCGTCGGCGAGAACAGCCGCCCCATCTCGAGATCGCCCAGGCCGACCACAGCGACTTGCGGAACCGCCGCAGGCTCAGGGCCGAGCCTGTTGGCGCGCCGGAGCGCCGACAGCAACCCAATGGCATAGGCATCGTTCGCCGCAAACACGGCGTCCGTATCGGGCGCATTCGCAAGAACCGCCGCGCCTGCACCCGCGCCAGACTGCCATTCGATCAGCACACGTCGCGGCTCCGCGAGCCCTGCCTGGCGCGCCGCCTCGACGAAGCCGTGCCAGCGCTGCGTCGCGCGGCGATCGTTGCCGCCGACGAAGACCAGCCGACGCCGGCCGGCTTTGGCGAAATGCCGTCCGACGACCCTGCCGGCGTCGTGATTGTCGAACCCCACGGCGGCGTCGACGGGCACCTCCGGCAGTTCCCAGGTCTCGACAACGGGGATGCCCGCCCGCCTCAGCATCTCGGTGCCCTCTGCCGTGACCGGCGCGCCGACCATGATGATCGCCTCGGGCCGCCGGGACAGGAGTGCAGCCAGCATCCGGTCTTCCCGCCGATCGTCGTAGCCCGACTGCGCCAAGATGACGGAAAAGCCCAGCGGCTCGAGCACGTCGGACAGGCCTTGCACCGTGTCGGCGAAGATCGAATTGGCGATGGTCGGCACGAGCACGCCGACCGACTTGGTGCGGGCGCTGGCCAGCGAACCGGCCACCATGTTCGGGACATAACCAAGCTTGCGGATGGCGTCTTCGACGCGCAGCCGCGTCCCGCTGGACACAATGTCCGGCCGGCGCACGACCCGGCTGACCGTGATCGGCGAAACCCCCGCCATTCTGGCGACCGCCATCAGCGTCGGTACCGGTGGTTTCAGAGGGTCCGACGGCCCGTTTTCCATTTCACCGGCATATCTCCTAGCGCAGGTGACCTGCAAGAAAGGGATAGCTCGTTTGAAAATGATAGCGCTATCATTTCCTCAACCAAGAAACCCAGGAGGGAAACCGATGATCGGTGAGCGGGAAGTCCAGGCCTATAAGCAGGACGGCGTCATCGTCGTGCCGGATGTCCTCGACAGCCAGACCCTGGCCCGCATGCGCCAGGTCGTGGCCGAGCTGGTCGCCGGAGCCGCCGACACCACCGAACACACCGACATCTACGATCTGGAGCCCGGCCACACGCCGGCCGAGCCGCGCGTGCGGCGGATCAAGGCTCCCCACAAGGTCCACGCCGTGTTCGACGAGGTCGTGCGCAGCCCGGAGGTGATCGCCATCCTGAAGGCGCTGCTCGGACCGGGGCTGCGCCTGCACGGATCGAAGCTCAACATGAAGTCGGCGCACTACGGATCGCCCGTCGAGTGGCATCAGGACTGGGCGTTCTATCCGCACACCAACGACGACGTGCTGGCCATCGGTGTCCTGCTCGACGACACGGACCTTTCCAACGGGCCCATGCTGGTGTCGCCCGGCACCCACACCGGCCCGGTGCGGAACCATCACGGCGCCGACGGCCGCTTCGCCGGCCTGATCGACCCCGACGAGATCCGCGCCGAGATCGATCGCGCCACCCCCTGCATGGGCCGCGCCGGCAGCATGTCGTTCCATCATGTGCGTGCGCTTCACGGGTCGGCGCTCAACACGTCGGATCGTCCCCGCAACCTGCTGCTCTACGAAGTCGCGGCAAGCGATGCTTGGCCGCTGATGGGCGTGAAGGACTTCGACGAATTCGACAGCCGCCTGCTGGCCGGTGGCTCGGTCATCGAGCCGCGTCTGTCATCAGCGCCGGTGCGCATGCCCCTGCCGCCGCCGCTGCGCAGCGGATCGATCTACGAGACGCAATCCATCGCAACGAAATCCTACTTCAATCGCGCCGCCTAGTTGGCGAACGAGACCGGCGAGAACGCCGGCCGCTTCAATAAGAACAAGCTCGTGAGGAAACACCATGACTACGACGACCAAGGACGCCGGCAAGAAGATGCCGGTGCGCGTGATCATTGCCGCCAGCGTGGGCTCGGCGCTCGAATGGTATGATTTCTTTCTCTACGGCACCGCCGCCGCGTTGGTCTTCGGTGAGCTCTTCTTCCCCAAGAGCGACCCGCTGGTCGGCACGCTACTAGCCTTCCTGACCTTCGGCGTCGGCTTCGTCGTCCGACCGCTGGGCGGCATCATCTTCGGCATCATGGGCGACCGCTACGGCCGCAAGCCTGTGCTGGTGATCACCCTGCTGATGATCGGCATTGGCACCACACTTATCGGCCTCCTGCCGACCTATGCGCAGATCGGCTACTGGGCACCGATCCTGCTCGTGGCGCTGCGCGTGGTGCAGGGGCTGGGCGCCGGCGCCGAGTATGGCGGCGCGGTGATCTACCTGGTGGAGAATGCGCCACCGAAGCATCGCGGTTTCTGGGGTGGCTTCGCGCCGCTTGGCGTTTCGGTCGGCAACCTGATGGCCGCCGGCGCCTTCGCGCTCGTCACGATGCTGCCGCGCGAAGAGCTGATGTCGTGGGGCTGGCGCGTGCCGTTCCTCGCGAGCGTCCTGCTGATCGCCGTTGGTATCTATGTCCGTCTGCGCGTCAGCGAGACCCCGGTGTACACCGAGGCCGTGGTCGCCCGGAAAAAGGTCGAAAGCAATCCGGCGATGGCAGCGCTGCGCAAGCATCCGCGCAACTTCATGGTCGTGCTGGGCGCCCGCCTGGCGGAGAACGGTCTGGGCTATCTCTTCCCCGTTTGGGGCTTGAGCTACGTCATCAGCCTGGGTGTTCCCCGTGCCGATGCGTTGAGTGCGCTCATGGTCGCCTTCATCGTCGAGCTGTTCACGATCCTGGGCTTCGCGGCTCTCTCCGATCGGATCGGCCGTCGACCCGTCTACATGTTCGGCGCGCTGGCCGGCGTGGCACTCGCCTTCCCATTCTTCTGGCTGGTCGAGACCAAGCAGTGGATCTACATCGCGCTCGCTTTCATCCTCGCGCGCGCCGTGGTGACGGCAGCGATGTTCGGGCCGCAGGCCTCCTACTTCGCCGAACTCTTCCCGCCGCAACGACGCTTCGCCGGCTTCGCCTTCGCCCGCGAGCTGGGTTCGTTGTTGGCCGGCGGCCCGGCGCCGTTCCTCGCGACGGCACTGGTGGCCTGGGCCAGCGGCTCCTGGTGGCCGGTGTCGATCTACGTAATCGTGCTCTCGCTCCTCACCACCTGGGCCATCTGGGCCGGGCCCGAGACCTACGAGGAAAACATAGCCGACGACACCTCGCAGCAGCCTCTATCGGCACCGGCACAGCCGGCGCGGGCCTGATCGGTGGCGCAGCAGCTTCGCGTTCTGCAATCGCTTTGGGCCATGGAACGGCGTCGCGCAGACGCCGACGAATGGCCGCTGCAGACACAGCTCGAAATGATTCGTGACGCCGGCTTCGATGGAGCCGGCGTCCGCTTCATCGATCCGGACTTCGCCACCGAGGTCACCGGCTTCCTGCGCGCGCACGATATGATCTGGCAGGCGCAGTGCTACCCGACCAGCGTCGACGATCTCAAACCGGTCCTGGAGCTGGTGGCCCGGTTGGGCGCCGATCATGTCAACCTGCAGCCGAACGTACGACCGCGTCGGCTCGAAGACTGCATCCCGTTGCTGGAAGGCTGGCGGCGTCTCAGTGAACAGTCGGGCGTGGCGGTCCATGTCGAGACCCACCGCGACCGCATGACGACCGACCTGTTCTTCATGCTGCAGCTTCTCGACTGCTTTCCCGACCTGCGGCTGACGGCCGACATCTCGCACTATCTCGTCGGGCGCGAATTCGCCTGGCCGGTCGACGACGAAAATCACCGCATGATGCACCGCGTGCTCGACAATGCCTGGGGCATTCATGGCCGCATCGCCAGCCGCGAGCAGGTGCAGATTTCACTGGGCTTCCCGCAGCATCAGGGCTGGGTCGAGCTGTTCATGGGATGGTGGGAGTACGCCATCCGCTCCTGGCGCAAACGCGCCGGCCCGGATGCGGTGCTGACGTTCCTGTGCGAACTCGGGCCACCGCCCTACGCCATCACCGGCCCGGACGGTGCAGAACTGTCGGATCGCTGGGAGGATGCGCTCGCAATGAAGGCCATGGTCAAGGCGCTGTGGCAACGCATCGAAGCCGAAGGCGCGTAGAGGCCGCTCCCTACTTCTTCTGCGGCGGTCGCTCGCGCAAGGTTACTGTTCCCGTCGTGCGCTGCTCATCGGGATTGAAGCTACCCCCGCCCACCGTGCCGTCGAGCCAGCGCACGCTGTAGACGGTTTCCTCGGCAAACGACATCGGCCCATCCGGTCGCGCCGGCAGCCAGTAGTCGCAGCGTGCCGTGTCGTCGGCATCGAGCTGCTGGGTCTGGCAGATCTGGCGCAAGACGTAGGGAATGAACCGCACATCGCCGCCCGCCGGCGCCGTCGAAAAGTTGAGACCAAGCGACGTGGCCTGCTGGTCGCAGCGATAGCGCGCGTGGATCACTGCCGCGCCGGGTGTTTGCCGCCGCACTCCGTCAAGCTCGACCCGCAAGGCATCGAGCGCCCGCACACGCGCCGCGTTCGCGAATTTCGCCTCGACCAGCGCCGCTTCGTAACGACCGATCGCCTCGGCCGTCGGCTTTTCGGGATAACCTGCGCGTACGAGATCGCGCGACCAGGCGAGGGTTTCGAGGGAGCGCACGACCATCTCGCCGGTAAGGCCCGCACGGTCGCCCCACTCGCCCAGAACGTTGTACGGCGTCCAGCAATACCTCAGCAGATTGTAGCCTTCCGCCTCGACCGGCAGCGCGCGCGCCTTGAGGATCCCGAGCGACTGGCCGGTGACGGTCTTCACCAGAACATATTGGGCGGCGGGATTGTCGCGGACTTTTTCCGAACTCGTCTGAGCCCCAGCGCCCGTGGTTACGAAACCAGTGGCTGCGAGGCAGGCGAGCACGGCGATTGCTGCGGTCTTCGGCATGACGACCCGACAACGCACAAGACAGTTTGTCGTTCCCGTAAACGTCGCTTCTAATGATCACTGGTATTGATCAATCGACGAAACGATAGCGCCACGTCGGGGGCGGTCCAATTGGGGTCTTGCCTAACTGATGCGACCCACGGGGGACCGCCCCGGCGCGCCATTCGTGTGTGTGTCCGCTATGCTGATGCCCGAAAGATTGCACCAGCAATCATTGCGGAACGTTGACCCGGTGGAAGCATCTAAACCTCCGTGTCTGACGTCGATGGAGAGACTCAGACACGCGCCGCGATCACTGTCAACGCCGAATGAAGTGATCACGATTAGGACATGTAAGACCCGCCGTTTACATGCAGCACCTGGCCGGTCGTAGCGCTCGAATCGTCCGACGCGAGAAAGACTGCCGTGCGCGCAATCTGGTCCGGCGTGAGAAGACGACCACCCAAAGGAATGGTGGTGCGCGCCATCTCGATCAGCTCGGCATCGGTGTTGCCATAACGAGGCTGAGCCGTGTCGGTGAGGCCGGGCGCGATGGCATTCACGCGGATGCCGTGCGGTGCCAGTTCCAGCGCCAGCGCGCGCGTCATCGAGACCACGCCGCCCTTGCTGGCGCTGTAGTGCACGCCGCGCACGGCGCCGCGGATTGCCGAGGAGGACAGGTTGATCACGGCGCCGCTCTTCCGGCCTGCCGCGATCAGCGCCTTGGCGACGGCGATGGTGGCGAAGCAGCCGGCCTTGAGGTTGATGTCGAGGACATGGTCCCAGTCGCTCTCGCGCATCTCGAGCAGCGGCACGCGCGGATAGACGCCGGCATTGTTCACCAGGATGTCCGGCGCGCCCAAGGTCCGGACCGTCTCCGCGACCATGGCCTCGATCTCAGCCAGCCGTGCGACGTCGGCCTTGATGAGATGGGCCCGACGGCCGGCCTTGCGAATGTCGGCCGCCACCGACTTGGCGCCGGGCTGGTCGTCGAGCCAGGTGATCGCCACGTCGGCGCCCTCGCCCGCCAGCGCACGGGCAATCGCCGCCCCGATCCCTTGCTGGGCGCCCGTCACCAGGGCCACCTTTCCTGCCAGTTTCATGCGAAAATCCCCCGTCAGACCGCCATTCTGCCCGATCCCGCCGTGCTTGCACGGGCCCGGTCGCATCGCTATAAGCCCCGTTCCTTCGAGTGGCTTGGCCAATAAGGGCATTGCCTCGGCTGCTTCGTAAGGACTTTCCGGGCTCCGGTCCGGGCCGGCGCGAAAGCGCTAACCCTTTGAAAAGGAATAAAAATGCCCAAGATGAAGACCAAGAGCGGAGCCAAGAAGCGTTTTCGCTTCACGGCCTCCGGAAAAGTGAAGCATGGGGTCGTGGGCAAGCGCCACGGCATGAGCAAGCGGGGCAACCGCTTCCTCCGTCAGGCGACCGGCATGGCCATCGTGTCCGAGCCGGATACCCGGATCATCAAGCGCAACTTCTTCCCGTACGAGAGGTAGACCATGGCACGCGTAAAGCGGGGCGTGGCTGCACACGCTCGTCACAAGAAAGTTCTGAAGCTCGCCAAGGGCTATCGCGGCCGCGCCAAAGCGGCGTTCCGCGTCGGCATCGAGAAGGTCGAGAAGGGCCTTCAGTATGCCTACCGCGACCGTCGCAACAAGAAGCGCACGTTCCGTGGCCTTTGGATCCAGCGCATCAACGCCGCTGTCCGCGAGCATGGCATGACCTACTCGCAGTTCATGAACGGCATCCTGAAGTCCGGGATCGAGGTCGACCGCAAGGTCATGGCCGATCTCGCGGCGCGGGAGCCGGCGGCGTTCAAGGCCCTGGTCGATCAGGCACAAGCGGCTCTCAAGTAGGGCCCGCCCTCAAGTAACGTCCGCACGCCACACCAGGCGCAACGGATAGCAATCGCAAAGAGGGAGCCTGGACCGCAGGCTCCCTTTTTTCGTGTTCGGTTTCGAGAGTGGGAAAGATGGACGATCTTTCGACGATACGCAGCGAAGCGCTCGAAGCGGTGCAGGCCGCCGCCGATCTCGGCGCGCTCGATGCCGCACGCGTTGCGGCGCTCGGCAAAAAGGGCAGCGTCACCGGCCTGATGAAGACGCTGGGCGGGCTGGCACCCGAGCAGCGCAAGGAATTCGGCGCGCGCGTCAATCAGCTCAAGGGCGAGATCGAAGCCGCTCTCGACGCCCGCAAGGGTGCGCTCAGCGCCTCCGCCCTCGAAGCCAAGCTCGCCGCGGAGAGAATCGACGTCAGCCTGCCGGCACGGCCCGAGAGCCAGGGCACGTTGCATCCCATCGGACAGGTGATGGACGAGCTCGGCGCCATCTTCGGCGAGATGGGCTTCACCTGGGCCGACGGTCCCGACATCGAAGACGACTGGCACAACTTCACCGCCCTCAACATCCCGCCCGACCATCCGGCGCGTCAGATGCAGGACACGTTCTATCTGCCCTCGCGCGCCGACGGCATGCCGATGGTGCTGCGCACCCACACGTCGCCGGGCCAGGCGCGTACCATGCTCGACAAGAACGTGCAGAAGATGCTGGCCGACGGCGGCTCGCTGCGCATCATCGTGCCGGGCCGCACCTTCCGCATCGACAGCGACGCCACCCACACGCCGATGTTCCATCAGGTCGAGGGCCTGGTGATCGACCGCACGACGCACATGGGCCACCTCAAGGGCTGCCTGGTCGATTTCTGCCGCGCCTTCTTCGAGATCGACGATCTGCCGCTGCGTTTCCGCCCCTCCTACTTCCCCTTCACCGAACCGTCGGCCGAGGTCGATATCGGCTGCTCGTGGAAGGACGGCGAACTGAAGATCGGTGCTGGCGATTCGTGGCTGGAGATCCTGGGCTCCGGCATGGTGCATCCCAACGTGATCCGGAACTGCGGTCTCGATCCCGCCGTCTATCAGGGCTTCGCCTTCGGCATGGGCATCGATCGCATCGCCATGCTGAAGTACGGCATCCCCGATCTGCGCGCCTTCTTCGACGCAGACCTGCGCTGGCTGCGCCACTACGGCTTCTCGGCGCTCGAGATGCCCTCGCTGACCGGAGGGCTCGCGCGATGAAGTTCACGCTTTCCTGGCTGAAGGAACATCTCGACACCACCGCGACGCTCACCGAGGTGCGCGACGCGCTGACCATGCTCGGCCTCGAAGTCGAGGGCATCAGCAACCCGGCCGAGGCCCTGAAGGGCTTCGTGGTCGGCTATGTCGTCGAAGCGGTGCAGCATCCGAATGCCGACCGGCTGCGTGTCTGCAAGGTCGACACCGGGGCCGGTGTGGTCCAGGTCGTATGCGGTGCGCCCAATGCGCGGACCGGCATGAAGGGCATCTTCGCGCCGCCGGGCAGCTACATTCCCGGCACCGACCTTCACCTGAAGGTCGGCAAGATCCGCGGCGAAGAGAGCAACGGCATGCTCTGCTCCTCGCGCGAACTGCAGCTCGGCGACGACCATAGCGGCATCATCGACCTGCCGGCCGAAACCGTGACCGGCCAGCCGGCGGCCGAGGCGTTGGGCCTCGACGACGCCGTAATCGAGATCAAGGTGACGCCCAACCGCGGCGATTGCCTGGGCGTGCACGGCATTGCCCGTGACCTGGCCGCTTCCGGTCTCGGCACCCTGAAGCCGATGAAGGTCGACAAGATCGCCGGCAGCTACAAGAGCCCGATCAAGTGGACGCATGGCTACGAGGCCAAGCCCGACAGCCCCTGCCCTATCGTGGTTGGTCGTCACTTCCGCGGCGTCAAGAATGGCCCCTCGCCCGACTGGCTGCAGCGCCGCCTCAAGGCGATCGGCCTGCGCCCGATCTCGGCGCTGGTCGACATCACCAACCTCGTGACCTTCGACCTCAACCGGCCGCTGCACGTGTTCGACGCCAAGAAACTCGCCGGCGATCTCGTGATGCGTCAGGCGCGCGAGGGCGAGCAGGTGCTGGCGCTCGACGGCAAGACCTACACGCTCGATCCCACGATTGCCGTGATCGCCGACGCCAAGGGCGTGCACGGCATCGGCGGCATCATGGGCGGCGAGGATACCGGCGTGCAGGAAGACACCACGGAGGTGTTCCTCGAAGTCGCCTACTTCGATCCCATCCGCACCGCCGCCTCCGGCCGCAAACTCGGCGTCCAGTCCGACGCGCGCTATCGCTTCGAGCGCGGCATCGATCCCGAGTCGGTGCAGTGGGGCGCCGAGGTCGCAGCCCGCCTGATCCTCGAGCTGTGCGGCGGCGAGACGAGCGAACTCGTCTCCAGCGGCGTGATGCCGGCCTGGCAGCGCAGCTTCGACCTGCGCGCGGACCGCGTGAAGGGCCTGACCGGTATCGACGTGCCGGCAGCGGAAACGGCGGCCATTCTCGGCAAGCTGGGTTTCGCGGTGAGCGGCAGTGGCCCGTGGACGGCCGCGGTGCCGTCCTGGCGCTCCGACATCGTGGGTGAAGCCGACCTCGTCGAAGAGGTCACGCGCGTCTATGGCTTCGACAATATCCCGACCACGTCGCTGCCGCGGCTGTCGGCAATGTCGAAGCCGGTGCGCAATCCGATGCAGCGGCGCGTGCCGCAGGCCCGCCGGGCGCTGGGCGCGCGCGGCATGAACGAAGCCGTCACCTGGTCGTTCCTGCCGCGCAAGAAGGCCGAGCGCTTCGGCGGCGGCCAGCCCGACCTCTGCCTGCTGAATTCCATCGACGCCACGCTCGACACGATGCGGCCCTCGATCCTGCCCAACCTGATCGATGCAGCGGCGCGCAACGAAGCGCGCGGCCTCGTCGATCCGGCACTGTTCGAGGTGGGGCCGCAGTACAAGGACGCGACGCCGCAGGGCCAGCGCACCGTGGCCGCCGGCATCCGTCACAACATGGCGATCCCGCGCAACTGGGCCGGTCCTGCGCGCACGGTCGATGCCTTCGACGCCAAGGCCGATGCGCTGGCCGTGCTGGCCGCCATCGGCGCGCCCGACAATCTCTCGACCCAGGCCGGCGCACCGGACTGGTATCACCCCGGCCGCTCGGGCGCGATCAAGCTCGGCGACCGCGTGATGGCCTATTTCGGCGAGCTGCATCCCGAGATCGCGGCCGCCGCCGACTTCAAGGGTCCGGTCGCGGCCTTCGAGGTGTTCCTCGATGCCCCGCCGCTGCCCAAGGCCAAGGCGAGCAAGGCCCGGCCGAAGCTGGTGGTTTCGGCCTTCCAGCCTGTCGAACGCGACTTCGCTTTCCTGGTCGACGCCGCGGTCGAGGCCGAGAAGCTGGTGCGTGCCGCCCGCAATGCTGACAAGGTGCTGATCACTGCGGCCCGCGTGTTCGACGTCTATGCCGGCAAGGGTGTTCCCGAGGGCCAGAAATCGCTGGCCGTCGCCGTCACTCTGCAACCGATCGAGCGTACATTGACCGATGCAGAGATCGAGGCGGTCTCTGCGAAGATTGTTGCGGCCGTGGTCAAGGCCACCGGCGCCGTATTGCGTGGTTAGAGTGAAATGACCGACCTGTCGCTGATCCGCAATTTCTCGATCATTGCCCATATCGACCACGGCAAGAGCACCTTGGCCGATCGCCTGCTCATGGCCTGCGGTGCGGTGACGGAGCGCGAGTTCCACGACCAGATGCTCGATTCGATGGACATCGAGCGCGAGCGCGGCATCACCATCAAGGCGCAGACCGTGCGCCTCAACTACAAGGCCAAGGACGGCAAGAGCTATGTCCTGAACCTGATGGACACGCCCGGCCACGTCGACTTCGCCTACGAGGTCAGCCGGTCGCTGGCTGCCTGCGAGGGCTCGCTGCTGGTGGTCGATGCCAGCCAGGGCGTCGAGGCGCAGACACTGGCGAACGCGTATCACGCGATCGAGGTCAATCACGAGATTATCCCGGTCCTGAACAAGATCGATCTTCCGTCCGCCGATCCCGAGCGGGTGTGCCGCGAGATCGAGGATGTGGTCGGCATCGACACGTCCGAAGCCGTCATGGTTTCGGCCAAGACCGGCCTCGGCATCGACGATCTGCTCGAGGCCATGGTCAAGCGCCTGCCGCCGCCCAAGGGCGATCGCAATGCGCCGCTGAAGGCCTTGCTGGTCGACAGCTGGTACGACCCGTACCTCGGCGTCGTCACCCTGGTGCGCGTGCAGGACGGCGTGCTGCGCAAGGGCATGAAGATCCGCATGATGGCGGCGGCCGCCTCCTACGACCTCGACAAGGTCGGCGTGTTCGCGCCCAAGGCCACCGACGTGGCCGAACTCGGCCCAGGCGAGATTGGCTTCATCATCGCCGGCATCAAGACCATCGCCGACTGCAAGGTCGGCGACACGATCACCGACGACCGCAAGCCCGCGACCGAGATGCTGGCCGGCTTCAAGCCCAGTGTGCCGGTGGTGTTCTGCGGCCTTTTCCCTGCCGACGCGGCCGAGTTCGAAACGCTGCGCGAGTCGCTCTCCAAGCTTCGCCTCAACGACTCCTCGTTCCATTTCGAGGCGGAGACCAGTGCAGCCCTTGGCTTCGGCTTCCGCTGCGGCTTCCTGGGCCTGCTGCATCTCGAGATCGTGCAGGAGCGGCTGGAGCGCGAGTTCAACCTCGACCTCGTCACGACGGCCCCCTCGGTCGTCTACAAGGTCGCGATGGTCGACGGCACGTCGATGGAGCTGCACAATCCCGCGGACTATCCCGACCCGATGAAGATCGAGTCGATGCAGGAGCCGTGGATCAAGGCCACGATCATCACGCCCGACGAGCATCTCGGTTCCGTGCTGACGCTCTGCCAGGAGCGCCGCGGCCAGCAGATCGAGCTCACCTATGCCGGCACGCGCGCCATGGCGATCTACCGCCTGCCGCTGAACGAGGTCGTGTTCGACTTCTACGATCGGCTGAAGTCGATGACGCGCGGCTATGCCAGCTTCGACTACGAGATGGACGGCTACGAGGAGAGCGAACTGGTGAAGCTCGCCATCCTGGTGAACGCCGAGCCGGTCGATGCGCTGTCGATGATCGTGCACAAGAACGCCGCCGAGAGCCGCGGCCGTGCGCTGTGCGAACGCCTAAAGGAATTGATCCCGCGCCAGCTCTTCAAGATCGCCATCCAGGCCGCGATCGGCGGTCGCGTGGTCGCGCGCGAGACGATCAGCCCGATGCGCAAGGACGTGCTGGCCAAGTGCTACGGCGGCGACATCAGCCGCAAGAAGAAGCTCCTGGAGAAGCAGAAGAAGGGCAAAAAGCGCATGCGGCAGATCGGCGAGGTCGAGATCCCGCAGTCGGCCTTCATCGCCGCGCTCAAGATGGACAACCGTTAGCTGGCGGACTGGCGCGGGCTCAGGAGAGCCCGCGGCTGCGGCGCTTGCGCGAGGGGCGCGAGCCGCCGAGGAAACCGGGATCCGGCCGGTCGCCGTCGCGGCTGCCCAGCCAGAGCAGGAAAAACCCCAGGATCAGGAATGCCGGCAAGGCTGGCAGGGCCAGGAGCGGCCGGACCGTCCAATTCCACAGGGAGCCCGGAAGATGTCGCCGCGTCGAGGTCTGGGCGCTGCCGAGCGAGCCGGGATCGAGATGCGACCAAAGGCTCCCCAGGGTCGAAAAAGGATAGCTGCCCTCCGACCACCACGTAAGGAGGTCATGCACGACCACTGCGACTGCCAGCGCCAGCAGTAGCCACCCCAGGGCACGAAACGCCACCATTACCCCCCCACATACCGGGCGGCACCCTAGCCAAGGAGCCGCGTTGGGGAAAGGCCGTTGCCCAAGCCATCCACCGCGCTATAAGAGCGGCCGACCGCGCATCCTGGACAGGTGGCCGAGCGGTTTAAGGCACACGCTTGGAAAGCGTGCGTGGTGTAACAGCCACCGCGGGTTCGAATCCCGCCCTGTCCGCCAGCGGCGCCTCTTCCTATGGATAGGTGATGGTCACCGGCCAGCTCGTATTGCCGCCGGCATACGAATAGGCCGCCGCGTTGAACGCCGGTGGCCCCATGTTGCCTGTCGCGTTGCGCGAGAAGCCGTAGCCTTCTTCCGGCTGGCCGAAGAAGCCGGTCCGCATCTTGGTTTCGCCCTTCTCCGCATGGAACAGCGCGACGGCGTAGGTGCCGGACGGCACGTCGTTGAAGACACAGGTCGCCTGTTGGTTGGCAATCGGCGCGACCACGCCCCGGAACTCCTGGCCGGACTTTGGAAATGTTGCGGCGGAGTTGAACAGGCCGCAGCGCACGTCGCCGTTGTTGTTGCGCAACCCGCTCACCGCGACGCTGATCGTATTGCCGGACTGGCCATAGGCGGCACTCGCGGCTCCCAGCGCCAAAGCGGTGAGGAGTCCAAGCTTCACGAGACGCATGTCAGGTCCTTTCCAGAATCGTTCCCCGGTTCAGTCGGCGGCGGCAAGCGACTTGTTGTCGGCGCCGATGCCGAACTTGTAGGCGAGGCCCAGCCGGACCGTGTGCGTCGACGGCTGTGTCGTCACGCCCCAAGCGACCTGCTTCTGCTCGTACTGGCTGTAGCGATATTCCAGCCGCGTCGTCCAACCGCCGCTGATCACCGTCTCGATGCCCGGTCCTACGGTCCAGCCGCTCACCGCCGTATCGCGTTCGCCGAAGAGCGCCGCGCCGCCCAGCATCGCCGTACCGCTGGCCTTCACGTTCATGTTCGAGTAACCGGCGGCGGCATAGAGCAGCGTCGTGGGGATCGGCAGATATCCCAAGCGCCCCATGATGCTCCACGAACGATTGGGCGAAACCGCTGCATAGGCGCCGCCGCCCGGTGCGGTGATCGTCGCCGTGCTCTGCATGCCGCTCCAGGTGAAGTCGCCCATCACGCCGACGACACCCTGCCGCGCGAACTGATAGTCCGCACCGATGAACACGCCCGCCATCAGACCCTGGCCCGCGCCATCGAACGTGGCCGACGCACCGCCCGCCGACGCGGTTACTGGCCCGGTCGCCATACCGGCTCCTGCCGCCACACCGCCATAGATGCCGGTCCAGTTGAACGCAGGTTCGTTGAAGGTTGGCGTGCTTTCCGGCGGGGCCATGCCGAAGCCACCAAACTTGTAGGTGAGACCAGCGCGCACCGTATGCGTCGATGGCGACATGGTGACGCCGCTGATCGTTTGGGCGCCGTATTGGCTGTAGCGATATTCGAGCTTGGTCGCCCAGTTGCGACCGAGCATGGCCTCGAAGCCGGGACCGAAGGTCCAGCCGTTGAAGGTGTCGGTGCGCGAGAAGCTCGCCCACGCGCCGCCGGCGGTGGCCGTCCCTGAGGTCCGGATATTCTGCCCGGTGTAACCGCCCGTGAAGTAGAAGAGGGTCGACGAGTTCGCCAGGAAGCCTGCCCGCGCCAGCAACGCCCAGCCGAAGTTGGGCTGGGATGTGACGCTTGCATTGGCGCCAGGGACGGTCGCCGAGCTGGTGCCCGAGATGCTGGCAAGCGTCAGCTCACCCAGCACGCCGATCACGGCCCGCGGCAGAACCTGATAGTCGACGCCGCCATAGATCGAGCCGAGCACGCCACTGCCGCCGGCCCCGTTGACCGTGGAGGCCAGGCCGCCACCACCCGTCGAGAGATTGTTGACCATGCCGCCTGCCCCAAATGCGGCACCGACATAGAACCCCGTCCAGACCGGTCCGAAATCCTTGGGAGGGATCGCTACTGGGGAAGTCTGTGCCATTGCAGGCAACGCCACACCGGCCGCAAGAAGCGACGCAAAACCCAGCCGCACACCCATAGACTGTAGTCTCCCGCAGATTGTCAAAAACGTACGCTTATTCCTTATTTTCATTCACTTTATCAAAATTCACACATAGCGTAAAGAATCGGACCGAGCGACGCACACGCGGTATTACCCGCATCGGTTTAGGAGCGGCTGCGAGATTTCCGCGTTCGCCATGGAAGGCGCCATGGGAGGGCGGTACGAAGTCTCATGAAGAAGCTGATCAACGACCCCCGCACCGTCGTTCGCGAAATGCTCGAAGGCCAAGTCGGCCTGCACGCCGGGCAGACACTGCTCGCTGACGAGAATGTGGTATTGCGCGCCGACCTTGGGCCGCCAGCAAGCCGGCAGGTCGCCATCATCTCCGGCGGCGGCAGCGGACATGAACCGGCACACGCGGGCTATGTCGGCGCCGGCATGCTGCACGCGGCCGTCGCGGGCGATGTCTTCACGTCGCCGTCGACCGACGCTGTTCTGGCGGCGATCCGCGCCGCCTCCGGCCCGGCTGGCGCGTTGCTTGTCGTGAAGAACTACACCGGCGATCGACTGAACTTCGGCCTGGCGGCAGAACTCGCGCGCGCCGAGGGCATCCCGGTCGAGACCGTGGTGATCGCCGACGATGTCGCGCTGCGCGAGACCGTCGCGCCGGAGCGGCGCCGCGGTCTCGCGGGCACGGTGCTGGTGCACAAGATCGCCGGCGCAGCGTCCGCCGCTGGACTGGACCTCGCCGCCGTCGCCGCCGAGGCGCGGCAGGCGGCATCCATGCTGGGTACGATGGGTGTGGCGCTCGGCGCCTGCACCGTCCCCGGTGGGAGCGCGGGCTTCACCCTCGCCGCCGACGAGATCGAGCTGGGTCTGGGCATCCACGGCGAAGCCGGCGTGAGGCGCGCCAAGCTGGCGTCGGCAGACGAGATCGTCGATCAACTGCTGACGACGATCCTTACCGACATTGCGCCGACATCCGGTGCACGTGTGGCGTTGCTGGTGAACGGGCTTGGCGGCACGCCGCCGATGGAATTGGCGATCGCCGCACGCAAGGCTCTGGTTCAACTGCGCGCCTCCGGCCTGCATGTCGCGCGTGCGTGGTCGGGTAACCTGATGACGGCGCTGGAAATGCCCGGCATCTCGCTCAGCCTCCTCGTGATCGACGAGGTGCAGCTCGCCCGACTGGACGCAGCCACCGACGCGCCTGCCTGGCCAGGCCACGGCCGCCTGACCGATACCTTGTCCCTTCAGCCGACGACATCGGCACCTGCCCCTACCACGCCGATCCTCACGCCGACGAAAGCAGGACGTTTCATGCGTCAGTCGGCCTTGAAGGCTGCCGAGGCATTGGCTGCCTCGGAAGCACAGCTCACCGAACTGGACGCCGTGGCCGGCGATGGCGATCTCGGCCTCAGCATGACTCGCGCTGCTTCGGCGATCCGCGCCATGCCGGCGTCCGATTGGGCCACGCCGCCTACGGCCTTGAAACATCTGGCGGCGGCCCTCGGACGCGCCATCGCCGGCAGCTCCGGCCCGTTCTACGCGACAGCCCTGGTCCGTGCCGCGCGTGGCTTGCCCGACGATCCCGGTCCCTACGATTGGGCCGAGGCGCTTGATGCCGCAGCGGCTGCAATCACCGAGCTGGGCGGCGCCCGGCCCGGCGATCGCACCATGCTGGATGCGCTGGTGCCTGCAGCAGCGGCATTCCGCGCCGCGCTCGATACCGGCAAGACACCTGCCGAGGCATGGACCGAGGCACTCGACGCCGCCCGCGAAGGAACGGCAGCGACGGCGCACATGCATCCCCGCGTGGGTCGTGCGGCCTATCTCGGCGATCGCGCTCTCGGCCATCCTGACGCCGGCGCCACGGCGATGACCATCTGGCTGACCGCCATAACACCGACCTGACCCGACCACTCGCAGGCCGACATTGAAACGCCGCGAGCGATGACAATCGGACCGGCTGCAGGGCAATGTCGCGCGAGGAAGACAGAGCCCGAGAAGGAACGATTGTGACACTACCGCTCGAAGGAGTTCGCGTTATCGAAGTGGGTCAGGCGCTGGCCGGCCCTCTCGCCGGTGTGCTGATGGCCGACATGGGCGCCGACGTCATCAAGGTGGAGAAGCCCGATGGCGGCGACGATGCGCGCATCTGGGGCCCTCCGTTCGGGCCGGACGGCGTGACGTCGCTCTACTTCCACAGTCAGAACCGCAACAAGCGCTCCGTCGTTCTCGACCTGAAGCTCGCGGCCGACGTCGAGGCGCTGCATCGTCTCTGTGAGAATGCCGATATCCTGATCCAGAATCTCCGGCCAGGCGTCGTCGACGAGATCGGCATCGGCCCGGAGACCATGCTGAAGCGGCACCCACGGCTCATCTACTGCTCGATCTGGGCCTTCGGCTATCAGGGGCCGATGCGCATGAAGCCGGGCTTCGATCCGCTGCTGCAGGCCTATGGTGCCATGATGAGTGTCACCGGCCGGCCCGAGGATCCGCCGACCTTCTGTGGCGCCTCGATCAACGACAAGGCGACGGGCATGTTCTGTACGATCGGCGCGCTCGCCGCCCTGCGCTTGCGTGATCGCACCGGCAAGGGCTGCCTCGTCGACACTTCGTTGTTCGACTCCGCGGTGCATTGGGTCGAGGGGCAGCTCAACAACTATCTCTCGGACAATCAGCCACCCAAGCGACACGGCACCGGGTCCGGCGCCATCGTGCCTTACCAGCTCTTCGAGACAACCGATGCGCCGGTCTGCCTCGCCGCCGGCAACGACCGCCTCTGGGCGCGCTGCGCCAAGGTGCTGGGCCATCCGGAATGGGGAACAGATCCACGGTTCGCCACAAGCGCCCAGCGCGTGCGCAATCGCGCCGAACTTGTGCCGATGATCGCGTCGGTCATGCGCGACAAGAGCCGCGCTCACTGGCTGGCAGCTCTTGAAGAAGCGGGTGTGCCTTGCAGCCCCGTGAACGACATCGCCGAACTCGCGGCGACCGAGCAGTTGGCTGCAGCCGATCTCGTGCACCAGCTTCCCGACGGCGGTCCTCGCGTGGTCGGTCTGCCGATCTCCTTCGATCGCAAGCGTCCGCGGTCGACACGCCCTGCACCGACACTCGGTCAACATACGCAGGAAGTTCTGGGTCGCCCGGCTAAGTAACGAAGCGCACAATAGAGCAGGCAATTCTTGCCTGCTCATCGCCACCTATTGATCACACGCCATCGCACTTCAGATGGTTAGCATCTCCACCCTGCCTCTAAACAGCCGTGGAGATGACCTTGACGTCGGTCGACGCGAAGGCACCACCGATTGGCGCCACAATGAAAGCCCGTCTGAAGGACGTGCTGCGCCCTTTCGTTTCTTCCCTTCCTTCATTCTCGGGACTGCCATCGTGGGCACGCACCATGCGCGTGCTGCAGCACCATGGCTTCAAGCCACAGACAGTCTTCGACATCGGTGTCGGCTACGGTACGTTCCCGTTGTACCGTGCGTTTCCGAACGCTTTCTATCACTTGGTTGATCCGGCGCGAGAGTCCTACGCCTACATGCAGAGGCTCGCGAAGCAACTGCGCTGCGAGGTGCACGCTGTTGCGCTCGCCGACCGCGACGGCGATGCCTCACTCGAAGTGCGCGGCGATATCCAGGAATCGACGTTGCTCGAAGAAGTAGGGCCGCGGCGCGTGCGGCGGGTCGATCGTGTCCCACTGCGTCGCTTCGACAGCCTCTTCGGGCCGATCGCCGGTCCGTCTCTTTGCAAGATCGACGTACAGGGTGCCGAACTCATGGTGCTCGCCGGCATGACGGGGCGATTGGCCGAAATCGATGCACTGGTCATCGAGACCAGCACCATCGCCACGGTAAAGGGCGGCGCCGAGGTGCACGATGTCGTCAGCTTCCTCGGCGATCATGGCTTCGTCCTCGCCGATATCGTCGGTCTGCGTCGGCGTCCGCTCGACGATGCCACCGCACAGCTCGATTTACTCTTCGTGCCGCACAACAAGAGTCTGCGCACGGACCGGCGATGGGCCGCATCAGCTTGAAAGCAGAAATCGCAGACGCGTTGACGAGAATCGTTGCCGAGCGCGAAGCCGCGAGAGGCCAATCATTGCGCGTTCAGTGGCCAATCTGTGATCGACCGGAGCGTCGCCTGCTGCCTCTTGCGCTGCCGCTGTGCAGGCGCAACATCGCTGTCTGAGCTAGGTCCCGAAAAGATCGTTGCAGGCGCCTGCGACGAGTTGTCAAGCTGCCCTTCATATATGCAACCGGAACGATTTCGATGCCGTTTCTGGTTCCGTGGGGGCATGATGCCGCAAACCCGCCACATGGTGGCAATAATCAAATAATCGCTGTGAGCTTTGGACTTTTCTGGAAGCAGGATGAGGATCGCGAGCCTGATGAAGCAGACCGTGGGGGTCGGATTGCTGCTCTTGTCAGGGTGTGAAGTGGTTCGCTCGGCGCGTGACGATCTCACTCGCCTCACGAGTCCGCCTCCTCCACCTTCGCAGGTGCGGAAGAGTACCCCGCCGAAGCAGCCAGCACCTGCCCAGGCGGCCAGCATACGAACCGGCAGTTCAGCGGCGCCCGTCGAGGCGTCGGCTGCGGCAACACCCTCGGATCGCCCCTCGGCGGCCGGAGGAGCAGACGGCACGACGATTCTGCCGACTGGTATGAGCGAACGGGAGCTCCGAGCGACGCTCGGCCCCCCAACAAGCGAGGAGGAGCATCCGCCAGGCAAGCAATGGCGGTATCGGGACGGTAAGTGCACGGTCGATATCCAGCTCTACCCGGATGTCGAGACCAAGCAGTTCGGAACTCTTGCGTACAAGGTGAAGAGCGATGACAACACAGATGAAGGAAGACGTCTCTGCGTGGCCCAGCTCCAATCCCGTGTTCAAGCCCGTCGATAGTGGGGAAGGCGAACGGAAAATTCGCGTCGCCTTTGCAGAGGATGACGACGATTTCCGTGAAGCCGTGAGCGGCGAGCTCACCGACTACGGCTTCGACGTAATCTCCTTCGCCGACGGCACGCTCCTGCTCGACGCCTTTGCCCAGGGAGTCGATGCCGAGATCATCCTGCTCGACTGGAGCATGCCCAGCGTGTCGGGCATCGACCTGTTGCCCAAGCTCCGCCAAGCGGGCGTCGTCCTGCCGGTCGTCTTCTTGACCGGTCGCACACAGCCTGCATACGAAAAAATGGCCCTCGACCGTGGCGCGCTCGATTTCGTCGACAAGTCGCGCGGCGTGCCCATCCTCGCGCAGCGCTTGCGCTTGATCGCCGATTCGCACAAAAAGTCAGCTGAGCCGGAGTTCGAGGGCAACTTCCACTGCGGCCGGTTGCTGCTGAAGCCCGGCATCAGCCGTGCCTATTGGGATGACGCCGACGTCAACCTGACGCTGACCGAGTTCAAGATCGTGTACCTGCTCGCTTCGAGCATCGGTACCTATGTCACGTACCGCGCCGTCTACGATTGCATGCACTACGTGGGCTTTATCGCGGGGAGCGGCGAGAATGGCTATCGAACAAACGTCCGTTCCTGCATCAAGCGGATCAGAAACAAGTTCCGAGCCGTCGACTCCGAGTTCGCCGAGATCGATAACTATCAGTCCTTCGGCTACCGCTGGGGCAAGGCCTAGCCCGACAACCCGAGGCTGGCAGCCGGCACTGCGCCGGCTCGCCGCCTCGCTGACGCTAAAGCTCATCATCCTCGTCGGCATCTTCCTGGCGCTGCCTGTGGTGCTCTACGGGCAGTTCGAAAGCGCCGACAGCCAGATGCGTGCCCTGGTGACACGCGCCATCCAGGATCGCTCTGCCCTGATCGCCGAGGCGCTGACCCCTGCCCTGAAGGAGACCGATCCTACGGCGCCCATGGCGCTGAATCTGGAACTCGCCAAGTACGGCAGCGACGGCACGGTCCTCAAGCTGATGTTCCAGCCGCCGGCGGACAGAGCGACCGGCCGGTTCTATCTCGTGGGCTCGGCGCCGCCGATCCGGCCCGAGGCGGTGGCTGCCGAACTCGACGAGCTGCGCCAGCGCGGCATCCTGCAACGCCTCTCCGAGGCCTGCATGTGGGATGCCTCGAACGAAATCCGATACAAACAGGCCGACGGTTCGATCGAGCTGCTGACGTCGATCATCCCGATCCGTGCGCGCGGCAACTGCTGGGTGCTCACCTCCACGCACGTTACGTCCGAGTTTCTCAACACGTCGATCGGGCGACCCTACTGGGAGACGCGCGAGATTCGCGTTGCCGCCGTGATCTATCTGGTGGTCGCCGTGCTCGCCCTGCTGATTGCGGTCAGCATCCGGCTGAGCCTCGGTCGCTTCCGTACCGTCGCCAACGAGATCAGCCAGGGCCGCATCGGCGATTCCGCCTTCACCCGACGAAACGTCGTGCCTGAACTCTCGAGCGTGGCGCGCGATTTCGACAAGCTGGTACACGAACTGCGCCGCGTCTCGCGCCAGATCCGTCAATCCGCCGAGGACAACGCCCATTCCTTCAAGACGCCCCTGGCCGCCGTGCAATCGGCGTTGCGGCCAGTGCGGCGTGCCGTGCCCGAGACGGATGAACGCGCCCGACGGGCGCTGGAGATCGTCGATTCCTCCCTCTCCCGCCTGCTCGCCCTGGTCAACGCCGCGCAGCACTACGATACCGCCACGGCCGACCTGATCGATGCACCGCGCGTGCCCACCAATCTTACGCAGCTCGTCGGCGAAGCGGCGCGTCATTTCCGTGAGATTCTGGCTGCCCGCGACATCAGGTTGATCCGCCGCCTCGACGAGCATGCGATTGTGCGCGCAGGCCAGGGCATGCTCGAAGAGGCCCTGCAGAACGTGCTCGAGAATGCCATCAGCTTCTCGCCCAAGGGCGCCGCCATCATCGTAACGCTTACGGCAAATGCCGAGACGGTAGAGCTGCAGGTCGACGATCAGGGCCCCGGCATCGATCCTGCCAAGGTCGAACATGTCTTCGAGCGCTACTTCTCCTCACGCCCCGAGGTCGGCATCGGATCGGACGTGGCGGTCGAGCATTCGGGACTGGGCCTTTGGATCGTGCGGCGCAGCGTCGAGGCGCTGGGTGGTCAGGTGAGCGCCGTGAACCGCATCGGCGGCGGCCTGTCGGTCGTCATCGTGTTGCCACGCAACGGCCATCAGTGATGACGCGCGCAGAAGGTCTGCGAGACACAGCTTGATCACTGGTCGACGCAGAAGGCGCTCCTTAGCTTCGGGCGAGCGAATGATTCGCTGCGGAGCTCCATGGACACCATCCCCGACCTCGGCCGCTTTCATCAGCAGGGCTCGGCCCAGATCCATCCCGTCATCCTGTCCGGCGGCGCCGGCACGCGCCTGTGGCCGCTCTCTCGCGCCTCCTATCCCAAGCAACTTCTGAAGCTCGTTTCCGATCGCACGCTCCTGCAGGAAACGGCGATGCGGGGACTAGCCGATGTCGGCTTCGCCGCACCGATCGTCGTGTGCAACGCGGAGCATCGCTTCCTCGTCGCCGACCAGCTCGACGAAGTCGGCGTGAAGCCGCAAGCGCTGCTGTTGGAGCCGCTGGCGCGCAACACCGGACCGGCGATTGCCACTGCCGCGCTCTGGCTGCTGCGCCACGATCCCGATGCGCTGATGCTGGTGCAGCCGTCGGACCATGTGATCGCGTCGCTGCCGGCGTTTCATCAGGCCGTGATGCAGGGCATGGCTGCCGCCCAGGCCGGCCGCCTCGTCACTTTCGGCATCAAGCCCGACCGTCCCGATACGGGCTACGGCTACATTCAGAGCGGCGCGCCGCTCGACGGCAATGATGGCGTGCTCGACGTGGAACGCTTTGTCGAGAAGCCGGATCGCGACACGGCGCAGCGCTTCGTCGACAGCGGAACCTTCTATTGGAACAGCGGCATCTTCCTCCTTGGTGCCCGTGCTTATCTGGACGAACTCGCCAGCATTAATGCCGCCATGCTCGATGCCTGCCGCGACGCTGTCGACGCCGCCAAGGATGGAACGGACTGCCTGCATCTCGACGCCACTGCCTTCGCGCGAGCACCATCGCTCTCGATCGATCATGCGGTGATGGAGCGTACCGACCATGCCGCCGTCGTTCCCGTCGAGATGGCATGGAACGATGTCGGTTCTTGGCCGGCCCTGCACGGCATCGCCGACGGCGATGCGGACGGCAACGTGGTCCAGGGCGACGTGCTGCACGAAGGTGTCAGCAACTCCTACCTGCGATCCGAGGGTCGCCTGCTGGCGGCCGTCGGCGTCGACCACATCACCGTCGTCGCGACCGACGACGCCGTTCTGGTCGCGGGCGTCGATTCAGCGAGCGCCGTTTCGCGCGTCGTGGAACGCATGCGCCGCGAGAACAGGTCGGAGCCGCTCAGGCATCCGACCTGTCATCGCCCCTGGGGCAACTACCGCACCGTCGACGCTGGCGATCGCTTCCAGGTGAAACGCATTACCGTGAAGCCGGGCGGCAAGCTCAGCCTGCAGAAGCACTATCATCGCGCCGAACATTGGGTCGTCGTGCACGGCACGGCGATCGTCCAATGCGGCGAGGCACGCAAACTGCTTCATGAGAACCAGTCCATCTACATCCCGATCGGCACGGAACATCGCCTCGAGAATCCGGGAAAGCTCACCCTCGAACTGATCGAGGTGCAGTCCGGTGGCTATCTCGGCGAAGACGATATCGTACGCCTGTCGGACAATTACGGCCGGACCTGAGTTCTTTCGCGGGGAATGTCCCGGATTGGTCACACCTTCCGGCTGCCGTGGGCGCTATCTCGAGCGTTGTTCCTTGGAGGAATGCCCCTTCAATTCTCGACAGAGGTGAAGCCATGTCGATCAATATCGTCGCCGCCTCGCTCCGTGCCTGCAGCCTCGTCTGCGCACTCGGCGTGCTTGCTGCCTGCGAGACCGATCCCACGCCGATCGTTGACGATTCGCAGGGTCTCAACCTCGCCCCGACCGGTCGCACCGGCGGCAACGGCGGCCTCGGCGCTGTGTCCAACGACTATCGCCTGGGCCCCAACGACCGGACACGCATCACCGTGTTCGGACAACCGAACCTGACGGGCGAGTTCATGCTCGATGGAAATGGCTCAGTCGCCTTCCCGCTGATCGGCAACATCAACGCCGACGGCATGACGCCGCGAGAGCTACAACAGGCGATCGCAGGAAAACTCGATCCCGATTATCTGCGCAATCCCAGCGTCACCGTCGAAGTGCTGACGCGGCGCCCCTTCTATGTGCTGGGCGAAGTCCAGAAGCCCGGCAATTATCCCTACGTCACCGACATCACGGCGCTGAATGCCGTGGCCATGGCCGGCGGCTACACCTATCGCGCCAAGACCACGCAGTTCTACGTCAAGCGCCTCGATAAGGACGGCAAGATGATACGCATCGTCGCCAAGCCCGAGACCATCATCCGTCCCGGCGACACGCTCGAGGTTCGCGAGCGGTATTTCTGATGGATCATCTCTCCGACACCCCCTCCCATCTGCCGCGCCGGCGCATGGCTCTGCGCGCCGTGCCCGCGCCCGGGAGATACGTGTCGGAGGCGCAGTCGCTTCGCTTTCCGCCAACGCCCGAACCGGATGGCCTGGGCGAAACCCTGCGCAAGCTGTGGCGGCCTCGGCGCCTGATCCTCGCCTGCACGATCGTGCTGGGAGGTGCCGCCGTCTTCGCCGCCTGGTCGATGCCATCCTATTACGTGTCCGAGGCACGCGTGCTCGTTGGTCTGCATGCGCCGCGCGTGCTCAACGTCGAAGCCGTGCTGGCCGATGTCAGCCCCGACGCCGAGCGTGTGCAGAACGAAGGCTTCATCCTTCAGTCGCGTGCCATCGCACTCCAGGTCATCGACCAACTCAAGCTGCGCGACAATCCCGAGTTCAATCCGGCGCTGCGCAAGCCGTCGACCTGGGCACGGCTGACCGATTTCAACAATCTGCTGCCGGAGCCGATCAAGGCCTGGCTGGGGCGCGCGGTGCCGGCCAAGGAAGTACCGACTCCCAGTGCCAAAGACAGCGACAACCGCATGATCGACACGCTGCTGTCGCGTGTCGACGTCTCTACTCTTGGCCGCTCGCACGTGCTGAGCGTCAAGGCCGAGTCGCAAAACCCTGCAACGGCGGCCAATCTCGCCAATGCGCTGGCCGAACGCTACCTCGAGTACCAGCGCCGAGAGAAAATCGCCTCGATGGACCGGGTGGACAAGTTCCTCATGGGCCGCATCGCCGAGCTGCGCGAGCAGGTGAGGAAATCGGACCAGGCCGTCGAGGACTATCGGCGCAGCAACGAACTCTACAAGAGCACGGGAAGCAACGTCACCGCCCAGCAGCTCAACGAGCTCAACAGCCAGCTCCTCGCAGCGCAGACCGCCAAGGCCGAGGCCGATTCCCGGCTCGCCGAGGCACAGGAGATGCGCAAGGGCGGGATGAACGGCGAAAGCGTTCCCGATGTTCTGCGGTCGCCGTTGATCGCCGCGCTGAAGCAGCAGCTCGCCGATTCCGAACGCCGGGCAGCTGAGATGTCGGCATCGATGGGCGAGCGCCATCCCTCGATGGCCCGGGCGCGCGCCGAAGCCGGCAACATCAATGCTCGTGTGCAGGCCGAGGTCGCCAAAGTCATTGAGGGCTTGGCACGTGAAGCGCGGACGACGACCGCACGCTACGAAGCCTTGGCCAAGAATTTCGAGCGCCTGAAGCAGCAGATGGGCGCGGTGAACGACAAATCCATCCAGCTCGAAGCACTGGAACGCGACGCCACGGTGAACCGTAACCTGCTCGAGGCGATGCTGGTCCGTGCCAAGCAGACGATGGGTACGGAGAACATTCTCGAAGCGAACGCCAAGCTGGTCTCGGCCGCAGCGCCAGCCCAGGCGCCGAGCTATCCACCCAAGAGCCTGATCGCCCTGCTGGGTGTCGCCGGCGGCCTGATGGTGGGCGCGGCAATCGCCCTGATGCGAGAGAGTGGCGACCACACCTTCCGCCGGGCCGACCAGATCGAGGCGATGACCGGCCTGCCCGTCATTGCGATGGTGCCGCAGATCAGCGGCCGCACGCCTCCCGCCATGCAGGTATTGCGCCAGCCAACGTCGATCTACAGCGAGGCTTTGCGCCGCCTCCATATCGGCGTCGAACTGTCGGAGGCGGCCGAATCGCCGCGCACGATCATGTTCAGTTCGGCAACGCCGTCGGAAGGCAAGTCGGTGATGGTATCGTCGCTCGGCCGGTTGCTGGCCAGCAACGGCAAGCGGGTGCTGCTGATCGATTGCGACTGGCGTAGCCCGCGCCTCCACCAGCTCTTCCATTGCGGCAACCGCGCCGGCCTCGCCAGCCTGCTGACCGACAAACCGGCGAGTCTCGACGAAGTCATCCATCACGACGCACTCTCCGGCCTCGACGTCATGCCGGCCGGCCCCTGGAATCCGCGGCAAGCTCACCTGCTGAGTTCGGACCGCATGCGGCAGCTCCTCGATGCCCTGGCCTCGCACTACGAGTTCGTGCTGCTCGATACGCCGCCCACCCTGGTCACTGCCGACGTGCTCGCCCTCTCACGCCTCGTGGAGAAGGTCGTGTTCGTCGTGCGTTGGGGGCACACGCGGCAGGAAAACGCACTCGAAGCGCTGAAGCAGATCATCGATGCGCAGGGCAGTGTCGCCGGCGTCGTGATGTCCCGCGTCGTCGCCAAGCAGTATCGGCAGTATGGCTATCTCGCGCCCTTCTACGAGTCCGCGCGGTCGGTTCGCGCGCCCTCCCACTCATGACGCCCGCCTCTAACGTTCTCTTCGTGTCGCGCTACTTCTGGCCTGAACTCATCGGGTCTGCGCCGTTCAGTACGGATATCGCCGAATGGCTGACCCGACACGGCCGGCGCACGACGGTGGTGAGCGGCCTGCCGCACTATCCCGAACCGGAGGTGTTCCCGGCCTACCGCGACGGAAAGTGCCGGCGCGAGATCGTGGGCGGCAGCACCATCGAACGGCTCCCCGTCGGTGCGCCAAGAGGCGGTGGTGCCCGCGCACGCATCGCCAACGAGGCCGAGTTCCTGCTGCGTGGTCTCGCCGCTCTGGTGACCGGCCGCATCGATCGCCATCCCATCGTGCTGGCGCTCTGCCCCTCCATTCTCTCCGTGGCCCTCGGCGTCGCCGCCAAGCGACGCAACGGTGTCTGTGTCGCCGTGGTGCACGACATCCAATCGGGCCTCGCCGAGAAGCTCGGCATGACCGGAGGCGGCGGTGGCCTCGCGCGCCTGATGCGGACGTGCGAACGGCTCGTTCTCAACCGCACCGATCTCGTGGTGGTTCTTTCTGCCGAGATGAAGGATCAGCTTCGCGGCATTGGCGTCACCGTGCCGATCGAGGTCGTGCCGCTCTGGGTGGATACCGACCAGATCAAGGTCGTGGAGCCCGTCTCGCGCAGCTCGCTGAAGGTCCTCTACAGCGGCAATCTCGGCCGCAAGCAGGGGCTGGGCCAGATCGTCGATCTGGCCGCCGAGCTCGCCGTCAGCCGGCCCGACATCGAGATCATCCTTCGCGGCAATGGCAGCCAGGGCCTGGAGCTCGCCGCCGAGATCAGCCGCCGGCGCCTCTCAAACGTGCATCTTACCGAGCTGCAGCCCAACGAGGCTCTGGGGCCCGCACTGGCCGCAGGCGATATCCATCTGGTGCCGCAGAATCCGGAAGCAGCGGCGTTCGCCGTACCGTCCAAGGTGTTCAACATCATGGCCGTCGGCCGACCCTTCGTCGCAACGGCACTACCGGGCAGCGTGCTTTGGGAGCTGCAACGCGAGAGCGGCGCTTTCCTTTGCGTGCCTCCCGATGAGCCGCTTGGCTTCGCCGAAGCTGTGTTACGCTTGGCCGACGATGCGTGGTTGCGGCGCGAACTTGGCCGCCGCGGCCGCGAGTTCGTCGAACTGAACTACGCCAAGCCGCGTGTTCTGGGTGCCTTCATGAGCCGGCTCGATGCCCTCACCGCGCACCGGTGAGGCCGCACCGCGTCGCGTTCTGGTCTTCGAGCCGGACGCCGAAGGCCATTCGCAGGAGTGGCTGCAGCATCTGATCGAGTTTGCAGCCGCCGACCGTAGCCGCCCCGCAATCTCCGTGGCGGCGCCCGAGAGACTGTGCCTGGCGCTTGCGCAATCGTTGCCCGCCGATGTGATGGGCAGGGTCGAGTTGAGGCCGCTCTCACCACAAGAACTGCGTTGGTGCACCGACCGGCGGCTCACGCTGGCGGCACTTGCCCGCTGGTGGACGATGCGAAGACATCTCCGTCACAGTGGAGCCGATAGCGGCTTCTTTCTGTCACTCGACCTGCTTGCACTGCCCTTGGCGTTCGGCCTCGGCGCCCAGGGCAAGACCTTATCCGGTATCCTGTTCCGCCCCTCCGTGCACTATGGCAGCTTCGACGGGCATCGCACGCATGGACGGGAACGGTTGCGCGACGTGCGCAAGGACGTCCTCTACCGGCTAATGCTGCGCAATCCCGCACTCGAGCGGGTCTTGTCGCTCGATCCGTTCTTTCCAGCCCATGCCGGAAAGCACTACGCCAACGGCGGCAAGGTCGAGCATCTGCCGGATCCTGCGCACCCTGAGGCCAAGGCAGTCCCCGCGGGGAATGACAACGGTCCAAAGGACACCGACCGCATCACCTTCCTTCTGTTCGGCTATCTGACGGAACGCAAAGGACCTCTGGTCGTCCTCGACGCCCTCGAACGCCTCACTCCGTCCACCACCGCGAAGATCGGCGTGGTGATGGCTGGCCGTGTCGATCCGGCGTTGCGCAGCCGCCTCGACGAGCGTTGCACACGCCTTGCTGCACTTCATCCGCAACTCCGGCTCAGCATCGAGGATCGTCGTCTCGATCAGGCCGAACTCGAGAGCCTGGTCCGCCGCAGCGATGTCGTGCTGGCCCCTTATCAACGCTTTGTCGGTTCGAGTGGCGTGCTGCTCTGGGCTGCACGCGCGGGCAAGCCCGTGCTGGCGCAGGCGTATGGCCTCGTCGGGCATCTGACACGCCAGCATCGTCTGGGGCTCTCCGTCGATTCATCAGATCCCGTCGCCGTCGCCGCCGCGATCACACAAATGGCACAGCTCGGGCCGTCGTCGTTCGTCGATCTTTCTGCGGCACGAGCCTTCGCAGCCTCTCAGACACCACAACGTTTTGCTGCAGCAGTGCTTGCAGCCTGAGAGCTGAAGCGGTCCCAGCTTGATCACAACACCGGCGCGAGCCGATGTAGAGAATCATCCCATATCGTCGAGACCCGCCCCGCACGGAGCCTCTGATGAACTCTCGCGACAAGTCGCAATCGGCCACGCTTCCGATGGCGCAATCTCTTCCCGGCGATGCTGTCGCTGGCACTGCTAATGCGTCAGCACCGCTGCTCGGCGCCGGCGGCCGCACGATCTCCGAAGCGATCGTGACGCGCCTCGTGGCGACGTTCGATGGCGCCTGCATTCTCGGAACTGGATTCGCCGCCATGCATTGGCGCAGTGCGTCCATCGACTGGCATCTCGAAGCGTTGGTCGTGTTGCTCGGTACCGTGCTTGGCCTCAATTTTCTGCATCTGTCCGGCGCACATCGCTTCGCGCAGTTTTCTCATCTCGACAGTTCGTTGGGCCGCATGCTGTTCGGCTGGCTGGGCACACTCGCCGCCTTGTTCCTGGCTGCCCTGCTTATCGAACCCATCAGTGCCGCCGACGGCTCGTGGATCGCAGCCTGGTTCGCCGGCAGCGTCATCCTCCTGGGCGCCGGCCGTGTCGCATTGCGCCGGCTGATGCAGCGCTGGGCGGACGAAGGCCGGCTGGGCGAGCGCATTGCAGTTGTCGGTGCAGGGCCAATCGCCCAGCATCTGCTGCGCAACCTGAACGGCACGCCGGCAACATCGAACCTGCGTGTTGTCGGCGTTTACGACGACGAGGCCGAGACCTTGCCGCGCCGCTGCATGGGCCACGATATCCTCGGCCGTGTCGACGATCTGGTCAGCGATGTCCGCCGTTATGGCATCGACACGGTGATCGTCGCACTGCCCCTTGGCGCCGATCACCAGCTCGTCGAAACGCTCAACAAGCTGGCCCTCACGCCGGTCGATGTCCGGCTCTGCCCTGACGCCTTCGGCCTGCAGCTCGGCACGGTCTCCGTGAGCCATATCGGTGGCCACACGTTCCTCAATGCCATCGACCGTCCCCTGCGCGACTGGCGATGGATTGCCAAGAGCATCGAGGACAGGCTGGTCGCGGCCGGCATCGTCGCCTTGATCTCGCCGCTCCTATTGGCGATCGCCGTCCTGATCAAGCTCGACAGTCCGGGCCCGGTGTTCTTCCGCCAGAAGCGCTACGGCTTCAACAATCAGCTGATCGAGGTGTGGAAGTTCCGCACCATGTACCACGAGCAGAGCGACGCGAATGCCGAGCAGCTCACGCGGCGAGACGACCCGCGCATCACCCGCTTCGGCGCCTTCCTCCGTCGCACGAGCCTCGACGAGCTTCCGCAATTCCTGAACGTGCTGCGCGGCGACATGTCGGTCGTCGGTCCGCGTCCGCACGCTACGGCCGCGAAGGCCGGAACGCTCCTCTATCAAGAGGCGGTCAAATACTATGATGCCCGTCATCGCGTGAAACCGGGCATCACCGGCTGGGCCCAAGTCAATGGTTGGCGGGGCGAGACCGACACCGTCGAGCAAATACGAAAGCGTGTCGAGCATGACCTCTACTACATCGAGCATTGGTCGATCGGCTTCGACCTCAAGATCATCTTCCGCACCGCGTTTGGCGGCTTCACTGGCCGCAACGCCTTCTGAGGCGCTCTTGGGGCGGCCACCGCGTTGCCTCTGGCTGACGCTCGCGGACCCTGAACCGCGCCACAACGGCCAGTTCGTCTACTCGGGCGGGCTGATCGACGCGATGCGTTCGGCCGGTTGCGAAGTCGAGGTTCTCGGTCTGCGTCGCGCCGAATCGCACAAGGGTAATGGCTGGCGCGAAGACCATATCGTCTGGTGGCTGCCGGACGACACGCCTCATTCGCATTGGGGAAGTCTCACCTCGGCCCTGCCGCACATCGCTTATCGCTGCCGCACCCTGGGCATGCGCCGCACGCTCGACGAGCTGCTGCACTACGGAGAATGGGATGGGGTCGTCTTCGACGGGATCTCCGTCGGCTGGGCACTGCCGCGCGTACTTGACCATTATGCCGGCCACCCCGACAGGCCACGGCTGATCTATGTCTCGCACAATCACGAGGAGAGCGTGCGGGCGCAGATTGCCGAGAGCCAACCGTTGTTCCTGAAACGGCAAGCGGTGCGCCTCGACGCGCTCAAAGTGTCATGGCTGGAGCGCGACCTGGTCGACGCAGTCGATTTCGTGACGGCCATCACACCGGAGGATCTCTCCCTGTATCGGCGTCGGCGCTGCGACAAGCCGATGGGCGTCGTGACACCGGGCTACTGCGGCCGGCGCATCGAGAAGCGGCATATCTCGGAGGATCTGCCGCGTCGTGCCGTCATCGTCGGCAGCTACGACTGGATCGCCAAGCGCATGAACCTGGCCGAGTTCGTCGACATCGCCGATCCGATGTTCACCGCGGCAGAAGCCGAACTGCAGGCCGTCGGCAGTGCCGACGAAACGTTCCTGAGCCAACTTCGCCAGCGGGCCAGCGCCACCGAATTCACCGGTACGGTTCCCGAGATCGGCCCCTTTCTCGACCAGGCCCGCATCGCCATCGTGCCCGAGCGCAACGGCGGCGGCTTCAAGCTCAAGGTCCTGGAGTACGTCTTCAACCGCGTGCCGGTGTTCGCCCTGACGGGCTCCTTCGCGGGCGTTCCGCTGCGCCACAACGACAGCGTCATGCTGTTTCCCGATCACGCGGCCCTCGCGCACGGCGTGCTCGAAGCGATCGACGACCTCGATCTGCTGAACCGGCTGCAGGAACGAGCCTTCGCCGCGTGTCGCGACCAGTTCGACTGGTCGAGCCGCGGCCGCCAGATCCTGTCGGCAATCACCGAGCCATGACCGCGGCGACGATACATTTCGAAGCACCTGCCCGGCGCCTGACCGGCTTCGATCTGGCGCTGATCGCGCTCTTCCTGCTGGGGCTCTACCTCGGCGTTTCCCTTCAGATCACGGCCAAGATCCCTCTCACCTGCGCCCCGTCGGGCCTCGCCGGCTTGATCCTGCTATGGCGTCGCCGCGACGACATCCAGCCGCGCCATCTCGCCGGCCTGCTCGGCGTCGTGGCGCTCTACCTCGTCTGGATCCTGCTAGCGACCAATCTCGCCTTCCTCAGCAAGCGATTCACGGGACTCGTGCAGCTCACTTACGGGCTGGTGATTGGATACGGCCTGTTCCTGACCTTGCTTCGCGCCGAACGGCGGCAGCTCGCCAACATCCTGCTGGGCTTCTGCTTGTTCATCATCGTCGGCTGTCTGCTCGAAAGCCATACCGGCCTGCGCGCTGTCAGCGACAAGATACGCGAGAAGATTTACGACTCCGGTGTCGTCTACGACGCCGATCTTCGCGACCAGCTTCTCTATGGCCGCATCAGGCCGAAACTCTTCACCTCCGAGCCATCGGCCGTAACCTTCGCCTATACGCACTACTGCTCGATCTGGCTGGTGGTCAGCCCCTGGCGTTGGAAACTCCTGATCTATCTTGGGCTAGTGGGCCTCGCGATGGTCGTGCTGCCAGGGCCGACCCTGGTCCTCATGCTGTTGCTGATGATCCCCTATCTCGTCCTGCTCTCAGGATCGAACAGCCGACGCTCGACGACCCGGCTCATCGGCATGATCGCGCTTTCCGTCGTGGTGCTGGGAATCACCGTGGTCGTCGGACAAACCCTGTTTGCGGCGCGACTGGCCGAGCTGTCGCGCGGCGAGGACGCGAGCTTCTTCTATCGCTTCACCGGCCCGATGCTGGTCACGTTCGATATGTTCCGCAACTTCCCCATCGCCGGCGCAGGCCTCACCGGCGAGCCCTTCATCACCGACAACGTGATGAACGTTTACATGAACTCGCCTTCCTTCCAGTCCGCCTGGCGCATCAGCCGCATCGGCGACGTGCTGACCAACTACTTCTGGCTGCACTGGATCTATCTCGGCCTAGTGGGTGGCGTGGTCATGTTTGCCGCCCTTTCCGCCTGGCTGCGGATGCTGGGCGTGCCGAGCGTGCTCTACTGCTGGGCGGTGTGGCTGATCCTGGGACAGGCTTCGGGCTCCTATGTCGGCCCCAAGACCTGGGCGGTGCTGCTGATTGCGGCCGGCACCTCGATCCTCAGCGTTCGCGCCGTTCGCGAGCGGCATACCGCGCCGCGCTGGCAATCCGTCGTTCCTGCGAGGTTTGCAACATGAACCCGATCGACATGCAGCGGCGCGGGCTGATGGGCGTTGGCGCTGGCTTGGCACTCGCCGGTCTGCCCGCGGCGGCCTCGGCGCAACCCCAGGCGCAACGGCCACAGCAGCAACCTCCCCGCCAGATGCTGTCGGCGGCTACCTTCGGTGCGCGTGGCGACGGCGTGGCGGACGACACGGCCGCCCTGCAGGCCGCGATCAACGCTGCCTTCGCCCCCGACGGTCCGGCCTTTCTGGTCATTCCGCCGGGCACGTATCGCATCACGCGCACACTTCGCTTCACGACCCAGCGCGGCGAGAAGGGCAACATCACGCGCAACCACGGTATCCTGGCGCACGGCGCGCGGCTGCAGTCGGCGATCACCAACGGCGGCAATATCCTGGAGATCGTCAGCGAGTCCACCGTCCGGTTCCTGCTCGTCGAAGGGCTCGACATTTCGGGCAATGGCCGTGAAGGCCACGGCGTCCTGGTCGAGTGCGAGTATCAGGATCACTACCTGTACAATTTTTGCCTGCGCGACATCTCGGTTCAGGGCTGTGGTGGCGACGGCTGCCGCATGATGGGGAACGTCTTCGAGGGCCAGTTGATCAATGTCTACCTGCGCGACAATCAGCAGAACGGCCTGACCCTGGGCCATGGTGCGAAGGCCGGCATCCTTTCGGCGATTCACGTCTTCGGCTCGGTGTTCGGTCAGAACGGGCAGTATGGTGTCGCCATGGTGAATGGCTGCTACGACGCTGCCTTCCACGGCTGCTACTTCCTGCTGAACGGCCGGCACGGGCTCGCGGCGCTCAACGGCTGCACGCTGCTCTCGAACTGCGGTTTCGAGAACAATCACGAGGCGGCCTCTTCGTTCGACAAGGGTGGTGCCGGGATCTGGCTGCAGGGCTTCGGCACCATGGTCGGCTGTACGGCCTATTCCATGTTCAAGCAGAAGCGGCTGATCGATGCCTATGTCGTGGGCCAGTTCGTGATGATCGGCTGCTCTGGCAGCGGTGATGCTGCCGCCAAGAATGCGGGCCTCGCGCGACTCGACGGCGACCCCAAGAAGGGTCGCGCGACTGTGATCGCGCCAAGCGGCAATGTCGAATATGTGAAGGATTTCGACGCCCTCGAAATCTCTGCGAAGGATGGCGGCGGCGTGCGGTTCGGCGCGAACTGGCAGAGCCCCAATCTCGCCCGCCTCGGCGACTATCGCCTCTGGGTCGACCGCAAGGGGCGGCTAAGGCTCAAGAACGGCGCGCCGGCGTCGGACGAGGATGGCAACGCGGTGGGCGCCTGAACGTATCTCGCGCCGCGTTTCCGGCCAGAGCAACAGCACGAGCACGATGACCGCCGAGGCGGCGGCGCCGACGGCCGTCACGGATTCGAGCGAGAGGTTACGCGGCACACAGGCCCGTACGAATGCCACCGTTCCCGCAGCGACAAGGGCAGCCGATGCCGGCGGCGCGATCGCCCGCCAGACATCGAGGTTGCGGACCGGACCGTGCAGGGTAGCGAGCCAGAACGAAAGCGGCGTGCGCAACGCCAGACCGGCAACCGCCAGCGCGGCCGCGACGCCCTCGCCTCCCCAGGGCAGCCCGGCACCGATCGCTGCCAGGCAAATCCCGGCGTCGATCAACGTCGCCCGCAACAGCTCTGCCGTGCGGCCTTGCGTTAGGTAGAGCAGGCCCATGGTCAGCAGCACCGGCAGGAAGATCGCCGACACGCTGAACAGCGCAGCGAGCGGCACGGCGGCTGTCCATGATGGGCCGAACAGGATCTCGACCATCCAGTCGGCTGTCAGTGCCGCGACGGCGAAGACCGGCATGGTGAGCAGGCCGAGCTTCTGCACGATCTGGCGGAACATGGCGCGATAGCGGTCCGGCTGGTCGACGAGCCGGCTCAGGGCCGGCATCCCGGCGGCATAGACCGGCGCATTGATGGTGTTCACCGGCAGCAGCAGGAGGCGCGTCGTGCGCTCGTAGAGGCCTAGCGCCGCCGGTCCCCACAGCCAGCCGATCATGATCTGGTCGAAGCTGCGCGCTATGGCCGTGGCGAGGCCGCTGGCGGTCACGGATACTCCAAAGTGCAGCAGGCCGCCCAGCTCGGGAGCTGCCGCCGGTCGGGACGGCCGCCAGCGGCAGACGACCCAGCTTCCAATCATGAGGATGCCGGGCGTGACGAGCCGCTGGGCGACCAGGGCCCAGTAACCCTCGCCTGCCAGAGCGAGGCCGATGGCCGCGGCATAGCCTGCATAGTCGGCGGTGGTTTCCAGGCCGGCAATGGCCGCAAACCGCATCTGGCGGCGCAGCAAGGCCCAGTGCTGGACCGTAAGGCCGCTCATCGCAAAGCCGAGGGCCAGCCAGCGAGCCACCGATGTGAGCTCCGGTTGGCCGTAGAAAGCCGCCAGCAGCGGCGCCACCAGAACCAAGACGAGCGCCAGCAACGCCCCGGCGGCAGCGTTGATCCAGAACAGCGCCGAGACCTGCGCATGCGTGAGATCGGTCTTCTGGATGGTGGCCGCGGAAAGGCCGAGTTCCTTCAGCAGGTCGAGCACCAGCCCGACCGCCGCAACCATCGCCAGGAGACCGAAGGCGGAGGGTGGCAGCAGGCGGGCCAGCACGACGAGCGTGACGACCTGCCCCAGCACGCGCACACCCTGCGCGCCCATGAGCAGCGCGCCGCCGCGGCGCGATCGTCGACTGAGATCGGCGTCGAGATGACCTGTCGCGAGCTCCGTCTCAGGCGACGGCGCGGCGCGTCTCGGAGGCGACATTGTCGACGTACCAGCGGTAGGTCGCCTCGAGACCGGCCTGCAAGGGCGTGCGCGCCCGCCAGCCGAGCGACGCGGCCAAAGAAGTGTCGATCATCTTGCGAGGCGTGCCATCCGGCCGGGACGTATCGAAGCGGATTCCGCCCTTGTAGCCGACGACCTTGCAGATCAGCTCGACAAGATCGCGGATCGGCACGTCGGAACCCTGGCCGAGATTGACGATCCCCTCGTCCGAGAAGTGCTGCATCAGATAGACCATGCCGTCGGCAGCGTCGTCGACGAACAGGAACTCGCGACGGACGGCGCCCGTGCCCCAGACTTCCATGGTCGGCGCCTGGGCAAGCTTGGCCTGATGCGCTTTGACGATCAGGGCCGGCACGACGTGACTCTGCATCAGGTCGAAGTTGTCACCCGGACCGTAGAGATTGGTCGGCATGACCGAGATGAAGTCGCAGCCATATTGCCGCCGGTAGGCCTGGCCGAGCTTGATGCCCGCGATCTTGGCGACGGCATACCATTGGTTCGTCGGCTCCAGCGCACCGGTGAGCAGGGCCGCCTCCGGAATCGGCTGCGGCGCCAGGCGCGGGTAGATGCAGGACGAGCCCAACAGCATCAGCTTCTCGACGCCGACGCGACGCGATGCCTCGACGACGTTCGTCTGGATCATCAGGTTGTCGTAGATGAACTCGGCCGGCCGCGTGTCGTTGGCATAGATCCCGCCGACCCGCGCTGCCGCCAGAAACACCGCCTGCGGCTTGGCTTCGCGCATCCAGCGTTCGACCTGATCTGGATGCCGCAAATCCACGGACTCGCGCGGCGCCACGACGATCTCGCAGCCCTCGCTCTGCAGGCGGCGCACCAGCGCGCCGCCCACCAAGCCGCGATGACCTGCGACCCAGATTCGCTTATTGCGCAGCGTGTAGCGTGGGGTACTGGGCATAACGTTCTCCCATTCCTTTCAGGATGACACGGTCGGCCTCGACCATTTCAGCCACGAGTTGCGGGAAGCTGGTGCGATGACGCCAGCCGAGCTTGGTAAGGGCCTTCGCCGGATCGCCCAGGAGCAGATCGACTTCGGTCGGCCGGCGATAGGCCGGATCGAGCGCGACCAGCACCTTGCCGGTGCGCCGGCAGCGGCCCTGCTCCTCGTCGCCCGTTCCCAGCCACTCGATGGGCCGGCCGATCTGGCCGAACGCAAGCTCCACGAACTCACGCACCGTATGCGTCTCGCCGGTGGCGAGCACGTAGTCGTCGGCCTCCTCCTGTTGGAGGATGCGCCACATGCCCTCGACATAGTCGCGCGCATGACCCCAATCGCGCTTGGCATCGAGATTGCCGAGATAGAGGCGCTCCTGATAGCCGCGCTCGATGGCCGCGACGGCGCGCGTGATCTTGCGGGTCACGAAGGTTTCGCCGCGGATCGGCGATTCGTGATTGAACAGGATCCCGTTGGAGGCGTGCATGCCGTAGGCCTCGCGGTAGTTCACCGTGATCCAGTAGGCGTAGAGCTTCGCCACGGCATAGGGACTGCGCGGATAGAATGGCGTCAGTTCACGCTGCGGCGTCTCGCGCACCTTGCCGAACAGTTCCGACGTCGAGGCCTGGTAGAAGCGCACCCGATCCTGCATCTCCAGAATACGGATCGCTTCGAGCATGCGCAGAGTTCCGAGCGCGTCGGTGTTTGCCGTGTATTCCGGCGTTTCGAAGCTCACCTGCACGTGGCTCTGGGCTGCGAGGTTATAGACCTCTGTCGGCTTGATCTCGTTCAGCAACCGCAGGAGGTTGGTCGAGTCGGTCATGTCCCCGTAGTGCAGGAACAGGCGAACGTCACTGTCGTGGCGGTCGCGATAGAGATAGTCGATGCGTTCGGTATTGAGCGACGAGGAACGGCGCTTGATGCCATGCACCACATAGCCTCGCCCCAATAGGAAGTCGGCGAGATAGGCGCCGTCCTGACCGGTGATTCCGGTGATGAGGGCGATCTTGTCCTTGGACATGCTGGCGACCTTCCGTTCAAGAGAAGACGATTTGTTCGGCGACGCGGTCCCAGGAATAGGAACCGATTGCGTGGCGCTGGGCGGCGGCGGCCATGCTTTCCAACCGTCGAGGGTCGGAAAGCGCACTCAGCATGGCCTCGGCGAGGGCTGCGGGTTCGGCACGATCGACCAGGAAGCCATGGCGGCCACCGTCGACCAACTCGGGCAGGCCGTTGCGGCAAAGTCCCATCACCGGCGTGCGGGAAACCATGGCCTCGAGATAGACCTGCCCCCAGGGATCGTTGAGCATGGGCTGCACGAGCAACGTCGACTGACGATAGAGGTTCTGCAGCTCCACCCAGGGCAGATGGGCGCGCAGCTCGACGCCGGGCTGCGCATCGACGAACGCGCGGCTGCGCTCGTCGCCGACGATGGTGAGCTTGAGGTCCGGCCGCTGGCGGCGTGCCTCGGCAAAGGCCTGCAGCAGCAATGTGCCGCCCTTGGCCTGGAAGAGGTGCTTGGCGACGAAGAGCAGCGCCGGACGGGAGAAATCCTTGGCACCGAACCAGGGTTCGATCGCCCCCATGCCCGACCCTACAGCCGTCACGCGATCGGCCGGCAGGCCATAGTGCGCGATCAGATTGTCCCGGACATAGGCACCGAAGGTGAAGATGTGACTGAGGCCGGCCAGGGCCTCGCGCTCCGCCGCTTCGAAAGCGTCCAGGGCCTTGCCGGTGTAACGGTCTGCATGGACATGATGGCGAAGCGCCAGCGCCCAACTATGGTCGCAGTAGAGATAGTGCCGGGTACCGCGAACGAGATCGCACGCAGGCAGATCGAGCGTGCCTGTGTGCAGCACATGACGCACACCGAGCGCATCGGCCTGCCGCGCCACTTCATGTGCCATGCGGCGGCGCGCCCGCAGACTGCGCAGCACCTGCTCGCTCGAGATCGGTCGTCCATAGCCACTCAGCATGTCGCGCAATGCAACACCGAGCTTGGCCATCTTGCCGAGCTTCGGATGAATGGCTTCGACGGTAACGCCCAGACGCTCCATTGCATTCGATACGTTCGCCGGCGCGCCGGACCACGAACGCAGATCGCGTGGATTGCCGAATACGCAGCTCACCGCCACGCGTTCGAAGCGCGGTGAACGATCGGCGAGATGCGTATCGCGAGCATGAGTGACGGCGGTGTTCATGTGCGTGTATCGAAACACCGCGCATGCCGTTGCGGCTAGTGATTAACCTGTGACTGTCCGGATGCGCTGTGCCGGACGACACAGATTGGTCACGCTGCAAACCCCGCACTTCCCGGATACTCCAAACCGGAGGCGCAAGCATGCACGGATCGGTCGACATCCAGGATGAAAACGTCACCGTCGATCGCACAAGCGACAGCATGGACCGCGTGCGCGTCATGAACGCCGACGGACGCGAGTTGCTGTTCTTCTGTCCCGACGTCACGGACGCGAGCACGCTGAAGCGCGTGCAGCAATTCGCCGATCATGGCTATCGCGTTACCGTGTTCGGCTTCCGTCGCCATCGCTACAACAGCTCGTACCAGCCGACGTGGCCGCATGTGCCGCTCGGCCTGACCAGCGACGGCCGCTATGGGCAGCGCCTGGGCGCCTTGCTGCGCGCCATTCCCACCATCATCGCGCATCGACAAAAACTAAAGCGCGCCTCCGTCTACTATGCGCGCAACATCGACCAGCTCGTGTTGGCCATGCTGGCGCGTCTCATCTCCTTCTCTCGCGCGCCGCTTACCTACGAAGTGCTCGATATTCCACCGATCCTCATCCACGACGGATGGGCATCGCGCCTGATCCGCGCCGTCGAGCGGCTATGTCTGCGCAACACGCGACTCCTGGTCTTGTCCTCACCGGGATTCCATCGCGCGTTCTACGATGCCGTCCAGCGCTATCACGGCGACTGGTTCCTGCTGGAGAACAAGCTGCATCCGTCGATCTCACGTCGGGCAGCCGCGCCGTTGCGCAACGACCGCGGCCAACGCCCCTGGCTCGTCGGGTACTTCGGCCTGATCCGCGGCGAAGAAACGTTCAACCTCATGACGCGCCTTGCCGAGCGCTTGCGAGGTCGTGTCGTCTTCAAGTTCCGCGGCGTATTGACGACGGTCGATCAGGCGCGGTTCGACGAAGCCCTGCGGCGTCACCCCAACATCGTCTACGGTGGTCCCTATCTGCCCCACCAGGATCTCGAAGACATGTATGACGAGGTCGACTTTGCCTGGGCGCTTGACCTGGAGCATACCGACCACAATTCGCGATGGCTCATGCCCTGTCGCTTCTACGAGGCCGGTTACTTCGGTGTGCCGTGCCTCGCAGTACGCGGCTTCGAGGTCGGCTCGGTCCTCGAACAGCATGAGATCGGCTGGACCTTCGACATGCCGCTGGAAGATTCGCTGGTCCGCTTCTTCGAGACACTGACGCCGGACGAGTACGACCGGGTCCGTGGCCGCCTTGGCGCATCGCCGCGCAGCATGTTCGTCGCCGGCGATGATGTCCGGCAGCTCTGCGGCAGGCTGGACTAGAAGCGCCGCCTTAGGAGGCGACGAGACGCCGGTTGATCATCACGCAATCGAACTCGACCAGACGCAGCGCCGTATCGCGGCTGACTGCATACATGCCGGTGATGTCGAAGCCCAGCCCATCGAGATGACGTAGCGTGTCCATGTAGCCTGGCATCCCCTTGTAGATGCCGAGGACAGATGCCTCCGTCTGCAATGCCCGTACCGATTGCAGACTGTCACCCGCACCGCGCAGCACCTCGATATCGAAGCCCTGGGTATCGAGCTTGAGATAGGGGCGCTCGAATCCCAGCCGCTCCTGCAGCACCGGCAGCACGACGTCGAGCGTGCGCACCGTCACCGCCTCCTTGGCGCACGGCACGTTGAGTTCGGAGAATTCCCGCACCTGGCGATTGTCGGGTTCGAGGAAGGAGCTGAACTGGTCCGATACCATCACGTTGATGGCCATCTGCTCGTCGCGCGCGCCCAGCGCGTAGCCCTCGATGTGCCAGGCGGCGTCGTCGCGGGCCCGCGCGCGCAGCAGTTCGACATGCCGCGCCACCGGCTCGAACGACACGATAGTGCCTTCATAGAACACGCGATCGCGCAGGAAGTCCCGGTACTGGCCCACGTTCGCGCCGACATCGAGCACGCAGTCGATGTTCAGGCGAGTCAGCAGCTCACGCAGGTGGAGCGCAAAGTCACGCTCGCGCATCTCGCGCAACGGCACGATGTCGTATCCGAATGACCGGCTGACCTTGAGCACCGAATCCTTGACGATCTTGAGCATGACGATCTCCGGGCGGGCGAACGGGAAGGTGAACATTCGCCAAGCCCCGCCCGAACGACAGTGATCAATCGGTGGCCCGACGGTCGGCCTAACTCCTTGCATTTCCTCCAGTTTGTCCGTGACCAGTCTGTGATCGCGACATCCTCACATTGAGTGCGATGTCAGGCCGGTCCATTTAACCACCGCGTATCGTATTGAGACTGTGGTGCGCTGATGGTTGAATGTAGTGCCTTGGCGGAGCGATGGAGACGGTATGACCACAATACGTGGCGCCGGAGCCCTTTGGGGGGCCGCCGCTTTAGTGTCGATCGGAGTAACCTGCGCAGAGGCGCAACAGACGGCGCCCGGCAGCCCCGGCGCGCCGCAACGCCGCCTCGAGCGGCAGGACGAGCGCACCGTCTCTGCCCGTGAAGGCGAGAACTACGACCCCAAGGGCGTACGGCTCGGCAGCTTCCTGCTGTTCCCCGCTCTCGAGCTGGACGAAGCCTACAATGACAACGTCTTTGCTCAATCGGCGGGGAGCGGTCCGACGGCGAGCTTCCTGCAGGTGATCAAGCCCACGGTGGAGCTGCGCTCTACCTGGACGAATCACATGCTGAACGTCTATGCCCGCGGCAACATCGGCTTCTATACCAGCGCGCCGACGCAGAACTATCAGGACGTCGCGGTGGGGACCGACGGCCGTATCGACATCCAGCGCAACTGGAATGTCTACGGCGGCTTCTCGTTCAATCGGAAACATGAGGACCCCGGCCTCCCCAACACGGTGAGCGGTCCCTCCAACGTCACGATCTACAATCAATTGATCGGCAGCGCCGGCTACTACCAGAAGGTCAATCGCTTCAGCGGCCGCGCCGAGATCACCGTCGATAACTACACCTACTTCGACAACGGCCTCGGCATCGCCCAGGGCGTCGTACCCAACACCGACCGAAATCGTACCGAGCTGCGCGAATCCCTGCGTTTCGGCTACGAGTTTCTCGACGGCTACGAATTCTGGGTACGCGGCAGCCTGAACCAGCGCATGTACGTGACCCCGATCGACGCCACGGGCTTCGCCCGCAACTCCAGCGGCTGGGACCTGGTCGGCGGCATCACTCTCAATCTTGGCGGCCTGATTTCGGCGGAAGCCTTCGCCGGCTATCTGCAGCAGAACTACGTAAACCAGGGCACCGCGCCATTTCAGGGTCCGATGTTCGGCCTGCTGGCGCACTGGAATCCCCTGAAGGAACTCTGGATACGGCCCTATGTCAGGCGCACGGTGAACGAAGCCGCCGTCGTCGGTGAATCGGGTTACCTCAATACGTCGATGGGCTTCAACACCAGCTACGAGCTGCGACCCAATATCCAGCTCGGCGCCCTGGCCGACTACACCATCGCCGACTATCAGAGCTTCTCGTCCACCAACTCGCGCTATGACCAGTACATCACCTTAGGTGCCAGCGTTATGTACACGCCCGTGCGACAGTTCTTCATCGGACCAAGCTATCAATACATCTACCGAGCCTCGAACCAGTCCGGTCTTGGCTATTCCCAGAACGTCATCATGCTTCGCCTCGGTGCGCGTCTGTAGCAGCTCAGCTTTAACGATTGGATTGTGTAACGTGTTCGAGCCCCCTATTCCCGGGCCGGTCCTGGTGACCGGCGGCGCCGGCTATATCGGTAGTCACGTCTGCAAGGCATTGGCCGAGGCTGGTGTAGAGCCGATATGCCTCGATACTCTCGAAAAAGGCCATGACTGGGCCGTGCGTTGGGGACCGCTCGAACGGGGCGATGTCGGCGACGGCCGTTTCGTCGAGGACGTCTTCGTGCGTCACAAGCCGCGCGTGGTGATCCATCTCGCGGGCTACATCGAGGTCGGCGAGTCGGTATCGCAGCCGCAACGCTACCTGCACAACAATGCCGGCAAGAGCCATGTGCTGATCGGCGCCGCCGTTCGCCACGGCGTGAAGGCCTTCGTCTTCTCCAGCACCTGCGCCGTCTATGGCCTGCCGCAAGCCGACCAACTGGACGAGTCCCATCGCCTCGCGCCGATCAACCCCTATGCCTCGTCCAAGGCGAGTGTCGAGCGCGCCCTGGCCGCTGCCGCCTGGCGCGGCTTGCGTGCCGCCTCGTTGCGCTATTTCAATGCTTCCGGCGCCGATGCCAGCGGCTTGATCGGCGAAGCACACGATCCCGAAACGCACCTCATACCGCTCGCCATCGACGCAGCCTTGGGATTGCGCCCCTGCCTCGTCGTACATGGCTCTGACTACCCGACCGAAGACGGATCGTGCGTGCGCGACTACGTACATGTGACCGACCTGGCCGACGCCCACTTGCGCGCCGTGCGCTGGTTGTTGCTTCAGGGCAAGACAGGCCGACACGACACCTTCAATCTCGGCTCCGGCATCGGATACAGCGTCAAGCAGGTGGTCGATTGTGTCGGCAAGCTCGCGGGCCAGCCCGTGCCCCATGTCTTCGGGGCCCGCCGCCCGGGCGATTCGCCGCGTCTGGTCGGCGCCATCGCCAAGGCGCAGGAGCAACTTGGCTGGACGCCCCAGCGCGGCCTCGAAACGCAGATCGAGGACGCTTTGCGCTGGCGCCGTGCATTGATGCGCTGAGCGCCCGCCCGGCGATCCAGGGCTTCGACTGGCGGCATTCGGCGCGATTTTGCCTTTTGGTGGCCGGTCGAACATGGGAAACCAAGGTTCCACCAGCCCGCAGGTCAAAATGAGCGCCGTCAAAGCCGCCAAACGAATCAGCACGCCACAGATCCGCGCCCGCAAGGGTCAGGAGCCGCTTGTCTGCCTCACGGCCTACACGACCGAGATGGCCCGCCGGCTCGATCCCCATGTCGACTTGCTCCTGGTCGGCGATTCGCTCGGCATGGTGATCTACGGCTTCGACAGCACCCTGCCGGTCACGCTCGACATGATGATCGCCCATGGCGCGGCCGTGATGCGCGGAGCCTCGCGCGCCTGCGTGATCGTCGACCTGCCGTTCGGCAGCTATCAGGCGAGCCCCGAGCAGGCCTTCCATAGTGCAGCGCGCGTCATGGCCGAGACGGGCGCGAGCGGCGTGAAGCTCGAAGGCGGCGAGGCGCTGGCCGAGACCGTACGCTTTCTGACCCAGCGCGGCGTGCCGGTCTGTGCCCATGTCGGGCTGATGCCGCAGGCTGTGAACGTGGCCGGTGGCTTCAAGGCCACGGGACGCTCCGACGAGGAAGCGCGGCAGGTGACCCGCGACGCCGAAGCGATGGCCGAGGCCGGCGCCTTCGCGATCGTGCTCGAAGGGACGCTCGAGCCCGTAGCCAAGGCCATCACCGCAGCCCTGCCGATCCCCACGATCGGCATCGGCGCATCGCCGGCCTGCGACGGCCAGATCCTGGTCATCGACGACGTCCTGGGCCTGTACAGCGAATTCACGCCGAAATTCGTGAAGCGCTATGCCGAGATCGGCAACCAGATCTCCGAGGCCGCCGCCAGCTATGCAGCCGATGTGCGAGCCCGGAGATTTCCTGCGATGGAGCATTGCTTCCTGCCCAAATCCGGTGGTCAATCACGCTCATAAGAAACGGGCCCAGAGCCAGCCCATGGGTGGAAAAGAGCGGGAATGGACAGCTTTGATTATGTGATCGTAGGCGCCGGCTCTGCCGGTAGCGTGCTGGCGAGCCGTTTGAGCGAAGATCCGAACGTCTCGGTGTGTGTCCTCGAAGCCGGTCCACGGGATTGGCATCCCTTCATCCATATTCCAGCTGGCTTCATGTACACGCTGGTCGATCCCAAGGTGAACTGGCTCTACAAGTCCGAGCCCAGTGAATGGACTGGCGGCCGTGCCATCTCGGCCCCCCGCGGCAAGACCCTGGGCGGATCGAGTTCGATCAACGGCCACATCTACAATCGCGGCCAGCGCCTCGACTTCGACGGCTGGGCACAGCGCGGCAATCGCGGCTGGGGCTATGCCGACGTTCTCCCCTACTTCCGGCGCAGCGAACGGCGCATGGGCGAGTCCGACGCGGCCTTCCGCGGCAGCGACGGTAATCTGCCCATCACCGATCTCGAATGGCGCGATCCCCTGTGCGAGGCCTTCATCGAAGGCGCAGTCGAAATGGGGATCCCGCGCAACCGCGACTACAACGGCACGACGCAGGCAGGCGTCAGCTACGTGCAGCGCATCGTGAATAATGGCCGCCGCGTCAGCGCCGCCCGCGGGTTTCTCCATCCCGCGATGAAGCGGCGCAACCTCACGGTGCGCACCAACGCGCACGCCACGTCGATCGTCCTCGACGGCAAACGCGCCGTCGGCGTGCGCTACCTGAAGGGCGGCCGCGGTGGCTCGCCGGTCGAAGTACGGGCGAACAAGGAAGTCATCCTGTCGGGCGGCACGGTGAACTCGCCGCAGCTCCTGCAGCTTTCGGGTATCGGTCCGGCGCCGCTGTTGCGCTCGCTGGGCATCGACGTGAAGCACGAACTGGCCGGTGTCGGCGAGAACCTGCGCGACCACTATGCGCCGCGCTTCGTGGCGCGCGTCAAGAACGCCATCAGCATCAACGAGCGCTCCAAGGGCCTGCGACTGGTTGGCGAAGTACTGAAATACGCCGCGACACGTCGTGGCATCCTCTCGCTCAACCCCACCTTGATCTACGTTTTCTGGAAGTCCGACGAGCGGGTCGACAACTACGATCTGCAGCTCACTTTCACGCCAGCCAGCTACAAGGAAGGCGTACAGTCGACCCTCGACGACTTCCCCGGCATGACCATCGCCTCCTGGCAGCAACGCCCCGACAGCATCGGTCATGTGCGCGCCCGCTCGGCCGATCCTTTCGAGCATCCCATCATCCAGCCGAACTATCTGGGCGCGGAAAGCGACCGTCAGGTACTACTGGCCGGCATGAAGCTGGCTCGCCGCCTGCTGGGCTCACGGGCGCTCAGCAAATACTACGACCGCGAGGAATTCCCCGGCTCGCAGGCCCAGTCGGACGAGGACCTGATGGCAGCTGCCAAGGAACGCGGCACCACGACCTTCCATCTCATGGGTACCTGCCGCATGGCGCCGGACAGCGACCCCACGGCCGTCGTCGACGATCAACTGCGCGTTCGCGGGCTCGACGGGCTGCGCGTGGTCGATGCCTCGATCATGCCGACCATGCCATCGGCCAACCTCAATGCCTCGGTGCTGATGATCGCCGAGAAGGCCGCCGACATGATCCGCGGCCGGCCGGCCCTCGACGCCGTGCTCCTGAAAGACTGATGGCCGACGCCGCCACCGAGCCTGCCATCGACGCCATCTCCGCGCTGGTGCCCGCGACTCTGCGCGCACTGCACGCCATCGAGTTTGCGAGCCGCCACCTCTCGCCAACATCCTTGCCAAAGGTCATCGAGGCCATTGCCGGCCGCAATGACGACCTCGCCCCGGCCCTTGTCGCGTCGCAGGCCCTGGAGTGGCCCGGCCGGCTCGCGCCGGTGCGCGACCATCTCGAACGCGCGGCCCAAGCCGCAGGTGAGGCGCTGGCCGGCATACAGGCCGCCCCCGATGCACCGCAGCCCATTATCGCGGCTTATCGCAGCCTGCGCGGCTATGCACGGGCCTGCGAGGCGCTCTATCCCATGGCGACGTTCCTGCGGCCGATCAGCCATTTCTTTCTCGAACAGCCGGCGCGCACCGATACCGCGCTGGTGGATCGTCTCGCCGCCGCCGACCCGACACGCGAAGGTGTGGGTTTCATGCATATCGGCGGGCCGTCGGGAACGCGGGGTGCCTTCTCGCTCTACGTCCCTGAGTACTACGATCCGACCCAAAGCTGGCCGCTGGTCGTGGCCCTGCATGGCGGTAGCGGAAATGGCGGCGCCTTCCTCTGGAGCTGGCTGCGCGAAGCGCGCACACGGGGCTTCATCCTGATCGCTCCGACGGCAGCCGGCTCGACCTGGTCGCTGATGGAGCCCGAAATCGACGGCCCGCGTATCGACCGCATGGTCGAAGACGTCGCCAACGATTGGAACATCGACGCCTCGCACAAGCTGCTGACCGGCATGAGCGATGGCGGGACTTTCAGCTATGTGCTGGGCCTGCGCGGCGATTGCCAGTTCACGCATCTCGCGCCGATTGCCGCGAGCTTCCATCCCCTGCTGATGACGTTCGCCGATGCAGCTCGCCTCAGGGATCTACCGATCCATATCGTGCATGGCACACAGGATTGGATGTTTCCGCCGGAAATGGCACAGGGAGCAGAGCGCACCTTGAAGGAGGCTGGCGCTGCCGTGCTCTATCGCGAGATCGTCGACCTCTCCCATACCTATCCGCGCGACGAGAATGCGCGGATCCTCGACTGGTTCCTGGCAGATAGAATCTAAGGCCGTGGCGAATCGTCGGCGCCGACCGGAGCGGAAACGCCGGTTCGCGATGGCGGCGCCGTCTGGCCGGAAAGCCGCAACGTGCGCTCCAGCAGAAGCTCGTAGATTGGCCGTCCGCCCAACGCCTGCGCCGTGGCATTGGACGTCATGCAGGTCACGATCAGCGGCAGGATGAGCGCATAACCACCCGTCAGCTCCGCCGCCAACACGACACCGACCAACGGCGCACGGACAGTGGCGGCGAACAAGCCGCCCATGGCAGCAATGGCAAAGGCTGCACTGGTGAGCGGCGGCGTCGGCAGCATGGCTTCGACCAGCAGACCAATGATCAGGCCCAACGCCGTCGCAAGCGTCAGCATCGGTGAAAAGATGCCGCCGGGCACGCCCACGGGATAGCTCACCATCGCGCCGACGAAACGAAGCAGGACGAGTATGCCGAGGGTTACCAATGGCAGGTTGCCGGTGACCAATCCGGGGATCAACATTTCTCCGCCGCCGACCGCCTGCGGCAGGATGAGCGCGAGCGCCCCCACTGCGGCACCGACCACCAACGCCGGCACGAACGGTGCCTTGCGGAAGGTTTTCGCCGTCCAGTCCAGCATGAAGAGGATGGTGCGATTGAACAGCCAGCCGACACCTCCCAGCAACACGCCGAGGAGAAGAAAGGCAGGCAGCATCGACAAGGGCATCTCGGCATTGCCGAGCTTCAGCTGAGGCGCCGTGCCCCCCACCAGCTCCATGGCGATAGCGCTCGAGGCCGAGGCGATGATGACGGCCGTGTAGGCGCGGAACGTATAGGCGAACTGCTTGCGGGTTTCCTCGATGATGAACAGGATGGCCGCCAGCGGCGCGTTGAACGCGGCGGCGAGTCCTGCCGCAGCACCAGCGGCGAGAAGACCGCGCAGTTCCGTCGTCTGGAATTTTAGGCGCTCGGCGATCGCCGCGGCGATCGACGCCCCCATATGGATGGTCGGACCCTCGCGGCCGGCGACGAGGCCCGACGACAGGGACAGGACACCGGCGACGAATTTCACCGGCAGGATGCGGCGCCAGCGGACCTCGCGCAGGCCCTCCATGGCACCTTCGATCTCCTGGACGCCACTGCCTGCTGCTTCGGGGGCGATCCGTCGAGTCAGGAAAAAAGCAAGGACCAGGGTCGCCGAGGCAATGCCGGCCGCCAGCAGGATGGCGCCGATACCGTGGCCGAAGCGCGCTACTATCCACGATGGCCAGACCATCAGTGTGTCGACCACGAGATGAAAGGCCGCGCCAACAATGCCGGTGAGCGCACCACAGAGGGCCGCAAGGAGATAGAACAGGCCGTCGGAGATCGGCGCTCTCGCTGGTCGATCTCCTGCTGTCACACGCGCCCCCCGATGATGGCCGGCAATAATGCCCGTCGATCTCGTTCTGTCAAAGGCGGGCGCGCAGCAACCAACCGTCGTTGGTCTGTAGTCGCTCGAACCGAACGCCGAAAACGGCGTCAAGCCGCGGATCGTCGAGGAGTGCCGGCGCCGGCGCATCGGCCACCACCGTTCCGCGATCGACCAGCACGATCCGGTCGAAGAAGCTGAAGGCGAGATCGAGATCGTGCACGACCACGATCGAAAGACGATCGCGCCCACGCGCAGCCAGGGCCCGGATCACGTCCAGCCGATGACGGATGTCGAGACTGGCCGCGGGTTCATCGGCCAGCAGCACCGGCGGATCGACGACCAGAACCGTTGCCAGCAGCACTCGCGCCCGCTCGCCACCGGACAGCGTCGACCAGCGCCGATGCCCCAGCCCCGCGAGTTCGAAGGCAGCGATGATTTTGTCGACAGCCTCCTGTGCGACACGTTCACCGCGTTCCGCCCCGAGCTGCACCAGCTCACCGACACTCAGATCCCAATGCGGGTCGAAATGCTGCGGCACGAAACCCAGTGCATGGGCGCGCGCTGCATGGGACAGCGAGGCGAGATCACGGTCGCCCAGCAGAATTCGGCCAGAGGTCGGAGCCTCGATGCCCGCCAGCACTTTCAGCAGGGTCGATTTGCCGGCACCGTTGGGACCGATGACAGCAACGGAGCCGGTCGGCCCCAGGGACAGCGACAGGCCATCGAGCAGAGTGGCATTGTCGCGCTTCACCGTGAGCTTGTCGGCGATCAGCGCGGTCATGTGCGCAACCTGCGGGCCAGCAGCAGAATGAAGAAAGGCCCACCTGCGACCGCGGTCACGAGGCCGAGCGGAATCTCCGCCGGCGGCAGAGCCGATCGTGCGATGGCATCGGCCACCGTGACGACGATGGCACCCACCAGAGCCGAAGCCGGCAGCAAGGGCCGATGCAGCGGCCCGACCAGCCAGCGCGCAATATGCGGTGAGGCGAGCCCCACGAACGCCACGAGACCGCCGAACGCCACGGCCGCGGCGACCACGACCGACCCTGCCAGCACCGCCAGCATGACGAAGCGGTTCACGTTGAGCCCGAACGACGTCGCCATCGTCTCGCCAAGGCCCAGTATGTCGAGATTGCGGGCCAGCACGAGAGTAAGGCCGAGACAGGCCGCCGAGATTGCCGCCATAAGGCCCAGCACGGGCCAGCTCGGCGTCTGCACGCCCCCCAGCACCCAACTCAGCACGATCTGCAAGCTTACCGTTTCATCCGAGAGCGCCAGCATCAGGAAAGAACGCAACGCTCCCAGGATCGCAGCCATGGCGACGCCTGCCAGCAACATGCCGGCCGCATCGACCGCACCGGAAACACGCGAAATGCCGATGACCAGGATCGTGGCCCCCCAGGCACCGGCGAAGGCGAGCACCGGCAGCAGCAGCGACTGCGGCACGGCGAGCGGAACCAGCAACGCCACCGTGGCACCCAGCGCCGCACCTCCGGCCGAACCCAACAGGTAGGGCTCCGCCAACGGGTTGCGGAAGACACCCTGAAAGACCGTTCCGCCCAACCCCAACAGCGCCCCGACCAAGGCGGCGGCCAGTACGCGCGGAATGCGCCATTCGACCAACAGACGCGCGCCGAGCGATGGATCACCGGCGATCGCCCGCAACACGTCTCCCGGCGAGGCCCAATCATGACCGGCGCAAGCCGCGACGATGATCGCCAGCAGAAGCGCCAGAGCGAGAGACGCCCAAACCCTCATTGCCTGGCCGTCGCAGTCGGATGCAGCACCGCCGCCAGCTTCTCCACGCCGGCAATCGTGCGCGGCCCGGGGATCAGCAACTCGGCGCGAACGACGGTAAAAGCCCGCCCGCCGCGAACCGCGCGCATATCGGCCCACCCCGGCCGAGCAATCAGCTCTTTCAAATCCTTGTCGCTGCCGGCGAACAACAGCACGTCGGGATCGGATTTCAGCACCGCCTCGGGCGAGATCTGCGCAATGGCGCCGCTGTCCAAGGCGAACCGGCCACCGGCCATCAGCACGGCATCCCCCGTATAGGTGCCGGGGCGGGCGATGAGCAGCAGGCCATTACCCAACCGGCCGGTGATCATCACCACGCTCGGCCGCGGCAAGCCTTCGACCTGCTTCTCGACCTTGTCGAGCCTCGCCCGCAGCTCTGCCGCCAACGCTTCACCGCGCTCAGGCACGCCACATATCTTCCCAAGCAGCCGGATGTTATCGAGAATCTCCGGCACGCGACGATGCAACAGCACCAACACGGGAATACCAAGACGCTCCATCGGTTCGACGAGCTGGTTAGCGGCCTGGCGGGCCGGCGTCACCACCACGAGATCGGGCTTGCGGTCGACCACGGCATCCACCGAGAAGCCGAGCCGACCGCCGACCAGCGGCTTGCCCAGCACCTCGGGCGGAAACCGCGTAAAAGCCTCGATGCCGACAATTCGATTGGCAAGGCCGAGCGCTGCCACCATTTCGGTGTTGGAGGCGAAGATCGTGACGATGCGCTGCGGCGGCGCAGGCACGGTGACGTCGCGCCCGAACGCATCGCGAACCGTTACGGGTTCCGCGACGGCGTTCGCACTCCAAAGCGCGAACGCCGCCATCAGAAGCGCAAGCCCTGCCCTTAGCATCAGAACCGGAACTGGAAGCCCATGATGAACTCGCGGCCGGCCATCGAAGTACCGCAGGAGCCGTTCTGGTTGGCCTGAACGGCCACGCACGGAACCTGATCCTGAGCAATGAAGATCGGATGAGCGTTCACGTTGAAGATGTTGTTCACCGCGGCGAAGACCTTGATGCCCCTGTACACCTCGACCTCACCACGGATCTTCCAGATCCAGAACGGGTCCTTCTGATAGACCGTCGTGCTGCGGATCTGGCCCGGGAAGAAAACCGGCGAGAGGCTCTCCTCGGTATTGTACCACATCGGACCGCGCAGAATGCCGAGAAGCTGGACGTTCCAGGGTATTCTGGTGCCGGTCTGGCCGAACTGCGTACCAATATCCATGCCGTACTGGTTGATGCGCGTCGCCATGTCCGTTCCAGCCGCAGCCGGCGCGCCATAGTCGACCATCTTGAAGTTGTAGTAGCCGTTACCGAAGACCTTCCAGTTCCAGCTCTCTTCGAAAGGCAGCTTGAAGCTTCTCACGAGATCGGCTTCGGCCTGGAACTCGAGCCCCTGGACCACGATGTTGGCCGGATTGTTCTGGTAGACTTGAATCGTACGGCCGCCGACAGAGGAGGTCGTGACCGCCGAGATGCGGTTGGCGATCGTGTTCTGGAACACCACGGCATCGAAGCGGCCGCCATCCCAGGTGAGCGTGGCGCCCGCCTCCATCTGCTGGGCCGTCTCCGCATACAGCCCCGGATTGCCGAAGATCGTCGTGCCGATCGGCGTGATCGTGAAGTTGGCGCCAAGTTCGGTCGCCGTCGGGGCACGGAAGCCCGTCGATGCGCCGGCACGGAAGCCCAGCCAGTCGGTCGCCTGGAACGTGGCGCCCGCCATCCAGGTCGTGACCTGGTAGTTGGTGCTGCCGCTGATCAGGGTCGGCGAATAAGGCGTCCAGTCGAGCGCCGTCGTGCCGAAGGTTTGACGGATGCCACCACGCACGACGAGACGGTCATCGATCAGGCTTTGCGAGTCTTCGAGGTAGAACGCAAAGACATTGTCCGTCTGGTTGTTGTCCTGTGGCGAGGTCTGCGTCACCGCCGCGCCACCCACGCGGTTACGGTCGGACCGTAGCCAGCTTCTTTCCCAGTCGAGGCCGACCAGGAGCTGGTTGCCTTTCCAGACGTTGAAGCTCGGCTGGAAGCGCGTGCCCAGGACGTCGAGCTGGCGCCTGTTGTAGTCGGTAAAGGTCCGGTTCGGGATGGTGTTGAGGGCGCTCAGCGGCGAAGGATTGTTCAGCGCATCGACGTCGTTGACGTAATAAGCCTGGAAGAAATAGTTCATCACCTTGTCGGGCGTGTTGCCGGTGATGCTGATGTCGAAAGACGCGTTGGTGCGGGTGTCGAAGGCGAAGATGTTGGCGGCGGAGCCACGAAAGCCGGCGTTGTAGATGCCGTCCGTGCGCGCCGTCATGTCGATGCGGTTGTTTTCGTTGAACTGGTAGCCGAACGCACCGGTGGCGCTGAAGCGCGTCCAGGCCGTGTTCTCTTCGGACTTGCCGCCGGGAATGGCGTAGTTGCCGCGCGTACTGGAGGCAACGCCGCCGTAGTAGTCGAAGCCGCCCTTCGTGACGCCGCCATACTGGGCCTGACCTTCGAAGAGATCCCAGGATCCGGCCATGCCCTCGATGAAGCCGCCGGGCGCCGTGCGGCCGTTCTTCAGGATGATGTTGATGACACCGCCCATGTTCTGGCTGCCGTAGACCACGGAGCTGGGGCCACGCACGATCTCGATGCGCTGAATATCGGCATTCGACAGTTTGGAGACGTTAGCCGTGCCGGCACGATGGCCGTTGATCAGCACGAGCACCTGGCTGCGGAAATCGCGGCCCTGGCCCTCGGTCTGCGCACCACGAATGTTGATCGAGGTCTGACCGGGCGTCCATTCGCTCATGAAGCCCACGGCATTTTCCGAGAGCAGCTCGGCCACCGAACGCGCCGTCGACTTCTCGATGCGATCCTGATGGATGATCTGCACCGTGCCGGCAATGCGATTGATCGGCTCGTAGCGGCCGGTCGCGGTGATGAAGCCTTCAGGCAGCGTATGCGTGGCGTCCTTCGCCGGTGCTGGCGTCGGCGCCTGGCCTTGCGACTGATCCTGGGCGATGGACGGGACCGAGGCGAAGGCGATGCTCCCCCAAACGAGCGAGGCATAGAGCCGGTTCATTTATTCCCCCAAACGAGAACGGCAGTTCTTCTGAAAATATCGAGACGGAAACCCTGGTCGACACGCTTCGCCTTGCTGGCGAGGTGTGCATGCAGAAGGGTGCGGCGGTCATCGGCATCGGACCAACCGAGTCGGCCGGCCATCCAATGCGCAAGCTGGTCGAGGTCGGAAACGATGCCGGTGAACGTCCAGTCGACGAAGGCTGCTTCCTGTGGCCGCGACGCTGACGACAATCCCCGCATCACGATGTCGATACCGGGAGTTTCGTCTTCGCGATGCCATTCCGACGGCAGGCATCCCGCGAAGCAGAGGCCCTTGGGGCCAGCATGCGCCGGCACGACCCAGACGATGGTGTTGCGAGCCCAGCCCCGGCAGCGCGCGAGGAAGGCTTCGGGTTGGTCAAAGAAAGCCGGCATGGTTGCCGCCAGCACGGTGTCGTGCGCCTTGGCAACGACGTCCGCCTCTGCCCAGCCGGCGTCGACGATGTGTGGAGGGTCGTCGAGCCGCGCCAGGCGGCGGCGCATGGTCGGTGATGGTTCGACCGCCGTCCATGGCAGTGCCGGATCGCGCAGGGCCGCGCCAAGCTGACCGCCACCGGCGCCGACATCGAGCAGCTCGCCGACCGCGGGCACCATGCGGTGCACTAGTGGCGCGATCTTCGACACGTAGTCCGACGCATCGATCGCCGACGCATAGAGCTCAAGCGGGTCGAGAGTGTTCTCTGGATGCATCTTCTGAACTTCGATATGTTATGTTATAACATAACTATCATTCGCAATCTCAGATGGCGATAAGTAAGTGCTTGTGGTGATCCATAAATTCTTCACGTCAGACTCGCGGCACGTCTCGACGTCACCGCGAACAGTAGCCTCCCCACGCCATGCCGCTTCGAGCGGCCGACGACAGGTCGGTTGCTACATCGGAACACCCCGCCCAATGCGTTCGCGCGTGACCGCGGCTGGTGGCAGGTCTCCTGGCTTGCGGGTCCCAGCCTTCGCCCGCCTTCCCAGGAACCTCACGGTGCCCAGTGGCATCTTGGTCGAAAGCTCGCCGCTCACAGTTGCGGGGGCAGCCACGGAATTGCTCACCGAAGCAAGCGCACCGCGTTCCCTATTGATCCCCCGAAGGGGAAACCACCGCCAACCGTTCTGGCAGTGGCGGTGCAACGCGTCAAGACGTCAGCGGGTGAACACGACGTCCTTGAGGTCGCTGCGCACTTCCCAATGGTGTCGCTCGAGTTCGGGATCGAGATGTTCTTCGGCCGGAAAGCCAAGGCAGAGATAAGCGACGAGGCTCCAGCCAGCCGGCACGTCGAGCACGCGCGTCACCGCCTTGGGATCGAGAATCGAAACCCACCCCATGCCGATGCCGTCGGCACGCGCGGCGAGCCACAGCGTCTGGATCGCGGCAACCACCGAGTAGTGCAAGGTTTCCGGCATGGTCTGCTGGCCGAGCCCGCTACCGCTGTGCGTGCCATCGTCGGAGAAGACCGCGAGATGTACCGGGGCTTCCTTCAGCCCGGCGAGTTTCAGCCCGGCATAGATCTCCTGCTTCTCGCCGACATAGCCGGCCAGCGCTTTTTGGTTAGCCTGCGTGAAGCTTTCGACTACGGCGTGGCGACGCTCGGGCGATTCGACATGGACGAACCGCCAGGGCTGGCTGAGCCCGACCGACGGCGCATGGCTTGCGATTTCGAGCAAGGCGTCGATGCGTTCGCGCGCCACCGGATCGGTACGAAAGCGCCGCACGTCGCGCCGCCACAGAACGAGGTCGCGAAACTCCTTGCGAAAGGCGGCGTCGAAATCGGGTGTCATGTC
>JAFKFK010000020.1 GCA_017307275.1 Alphaproteobacteria bacterium
TCACGCCGCAGTGGCAGACCTGGACGATGATCGAGAACTACGGCGCCTATCACAATCTGCCGTATGCGACGAAGGCCAACGGCTTCGGCGGCATCGACATCGAGCTGAAGTTCAACGATCCCGCCCGCATCAAGTTCATCCAGATGCTGGCCGACTGGACCAAGGACAAGACGTTCGTCTACGGCGGCCGCGAGGGCAAGTCGACGGCGCTGTTCAACGCGGGTGACTGCGTATTCCACATCGCCTCGTCGGCCACCGCCTCGGCGATCGACAAGGCGCTGGGTGCCGGCAAGTACGGCATCGCCATGATGCCCTATTCGCCGGATGTCATCGCCAAGCCGCAGAACTCGATCATCGGCGGCGCCACCCTGTGGGTGCTGCAGGGCAAGCCGGCGGCCGAGTACAAGGGCGTCGCCAAGTTCCTGAGCTATCTCGCCAGCACCCCGGTGCAGGCCAAGTGGCACCAGGAGACGGGTTACGTGCCGGTCACGCTGGCCGCGGCGGAAGTCACCGAGAAGGATGGCTTCTACAAGAAGTTCCCAGGTCGCGAGATCGCGGTTCAGGAGCTGACGCTCAACCCGCCGACCGAGAACTCCAAGGGCCTGCGCATCGGTAACTTTGTGCAGATCCGCGACATCGTCGATGGCGAGCTCGAGGCCGTATGGTCCGGCAAGAAGGACGCCAAGACAGCGCTCGACGACGCGGTGAAGCTCGGTAACGAGCAGCTCAAGCGTTTCGAAGCAGCGAACAAGTAGGTTCAGGAGAAGCCCCCGCCTTTAAAAGCGGGGGCTTCGTTTTGCCGGCATGGAAAAGCGGGTCACTTTCAACGAGCGCTGGTTGCCGTACCTTCTGGTGGCGCCGCAGATCGTCATCACTCTGGTGTTTTTCTTCTGGCCGTCAGGCCAGGCGATCTACCAGTCGGTGCTGATCGAGGATGCCTTCGGCGGCAACTCCAAGTTCGTCTTCCTCGACAATTTCATCCATCTCTTCAACGACCCGGGTTACTACGACTCGGCGCGGCTCACGCTCGTGTTCAGTGCTCTGGTGGCCACGCTGGGGCTCGGTGTCTCGCTGCTGCTGGCGGTGATGGCCGATCGCGTGATCCGCGGCGCCACCGCCTACAAGACTTTCCTCGTCTGGCCCTATGCCGTCGCGCCCGCCGTGGCCGGCGTGCTCTGGGGTTTCCTGTTCAATCCCTCGGTCGGCATCGTTGCCTGGGTGCTGCAAGGCGTCGGCATCGAGTTCAACTACGTCACGAACGGCAATCAGGCGCTGATGCTGGTGGTGATCGCCGCCGTCTGGAGCCAGATCAGCTACAATTTCCTGTTCTTTCTGGCCGGCCTGCAGTCGATCCCGAAGTCGCTGATCGAGGCTGCCGCCATTGACGGCGCCGGGCCCAGCCGGCGCTTCTGGGACATCATCTTCCCGTTGCTCTCGCCCACCGGGTTCTTCCTGCTGGTGGTCAACATCATCTACGCCTTCTTCGGCACCTTCGGCATCGTCGATGCGCTGACCAAGGGTGGTCCGGCCAAGTCGACCGAGATCTTGATATTCAAGGTCTACAACGACGGTTTCCGCGGACAGGATCTCGGCGGGTCCTCGGCGCAGTCGGTGATCCTGATGATCGTCGTCATCCTGCTGACCGTCGTGCAGTTCCGTTTCATCGAGCGCCGGGTGCACTACTGATGGTCGAGAACCGCCCGTTCCTTACCGCGTTCAGCCACTTCGTCGTTCTGCTGGGCCTGGTCATCGTCGCCTTCCCGGTGTGGATGACCTTCGTCGCCTCGACGCACGACCAGCAAACCATGCTGCAGTCGCCGATTCCGCTCCTGCCGGGCAGCCAGCTCGTCGAGAACTACACGCGCGTCATCACCGAAGGTTACGGCAAGGTCGGTAGTGTGCCGGTCTGGCAGACGCTGACCAACAGCATGATCATGGCGCTCGGCATAGCGATCGGGAAGATTGCGATCTCCATCATCGCAGCCTTCGCTATCGTCTATTTCCGCTTCCCGCTACGCATGACCTTCTTCTGGGCGATCTTCGTGACGCTGATGCTGCCCGTCGAGGTGCGCATCGTGCCGACCTACGGCGTCGTCGCCAATCTCGGCATGCTCGACTCCTATTCGGGTCTCATCATCCCGCTGATCGCTTCGGCGACGGCAACCTTCCTGTTCCGCCAGTTCTTCCTCAGCGTTCCCGACGAGCTCACCGAGGCGGCGCGGGTCGATGGCGCCTCGCCGATGCGCTTCTTCTGGGACATCCTGCTGCCGATGAGCCGGACCTCGATTGCCGCCCTGTTCGTGATCCAGTTCATCTACGGCTGGAATCAGTATCTCTGGCCGCTGCTGATCACGACCAAGGAGAGCTTCTACACCGTCGTCATGACGGTTTCGCGCCAGGCCAATGTCGTCGATTCGGTGCCGAGCTGGAACCTGCTGATGGCGATGGCGATGCTCGCCATGCTGCCGCCGGTTCTTGTTGTGGTGTTCATGCAGCGCCAGTTCGTGCGCGGACTTGTCGAGACGGAGAAGTAGACCATGGCGCAAGTCCATCTGCGCGGCGTTAAGAAAAGCTACGACAAGCTCGAGGTCATTCACGGCATCGACATGGAAATTGCCGACGGCGAGTTCATCGTCATCGTCGGCCCCTCGGGGTGCGGCAAGTCCACCCTGCTGCGCATGGTGGCGGGGCTGGAGCGCATCACCGGCGGCGAGATCGCCATCGGCGACCGCGTCGTCAACGAACTGGAGCCCAAGGATCGCGATATCGCGATGGTGTTCCAGAACTACGCGCTCTACCCGCATTTCAGCGTCTACGAGAACATGGCCTACGGGCTGAAGATCCGTGGCCTCTCCAAGGCCGAGATCGACCAGCGCGTGCAGAAGGCGGCCAAGATCCTGGAATTGGGCGCGCTGCTGCAGCGCCGTCCGCGCCAGCTCTCCGGCGGCCAGCGCCAGAGAGTCGCGATGGGCCGCGCCATCGTGCGCGAGCCGGCCGTGTTCCTGTTCGACGAGCCGCTCAGCAACCTCGACGCCAAGCTGCGCGTGCAGATGCGGCTGGAGATCAAGCGGCTGCAGCGCGAGCTCGACGTCACCTCGATCTACGTCACGCACGACCAGGTCGAAGCGATGACCCTGGCAGACCGGCTGATCGTCATGAATGCCGGTGTTGCCGACCAGATCGGCACACCGATGGATGTCTACGAACGGCCGGCCTCGGTCTTCGTGGCCGGCTTCATCGGCTCGCCGTCGATGAACTTCCTGGCCGGCAAGGTGACGGCCGACCGCCGCGCGATCGACCTCGCCGGCACCGGTGCGCGGCGGATTACGCTGCCGCTGGGAACTCCCACGACAGCCGCGGCCGGTGCACCGGTGGCGCTTGGGATCCGCCCCGAGCATCTGCATCCCGATACCGATGGCCCGCTGGAGTTCGAGATCGAGCTTGCCGAGCCGCTGGGCGCCGACACGCTGCTGCACGGCCGGTTCGGCGAAGCGCAGGAGCTCGTGACGGTGCGGCAGGGCGGCCATGTCCAGGCCAAGCCTGGCGAGAAGCGCCGGTTCAAGGCCGAGCCCGGCCATCTGCACGTCTTCGACTCGCAGAGCGGCAAGCGGATCGCCGACGCCTGATGACTGCGGCAACGACATTGTGGGCCCGCATCGAGCTGGCGGGGCGGACACGCATCGGCATGGTCGATGGCGAGACGATTCGCCTGCATGAAGGCACGCTGTTCGATCCCGGGCCGGTCATTGGCGAGACCGTGGCGGTTGCCGAGGCGCATTGGCTGACTCCGACCGAACCCACCAAGATGGTGGCGCTGTGGAACAACTTCCGGGCGGCGGCAGAAAAGAACGGATGGGCCATTCCGGCCGAGCCGCTCACCTTTCTCAAGGCGCCCAACTCCTATGCCGCGCACGGCGAGCCGATTCGTGTCCCCCGATCCTATGAGGGCCGGGTGGCCTACGAGGGCGAACTTGGGATCGTCGTCGGCAAGACCTGCCAGGCGGTTTCGGTCGCGGAGGCCGCGGACCATATCTTCGGCTACACCTGCGTGAACGACGTCACGGCGCTGGAACTGCTGAACCGCGATCCGAGTTTCCCGCAATGGACCCGTGCCAAGAACTTCGACACTTTCGGAGTCTTCGGCCCTGTTGTCGCGACCGGCCTCGATCCGCTGACGCTTACCGTCCGCACGCTGGTCAATGGTCGCGAGCGGCAGAACTATCCGATTACCGACATGATTTTCCCGTCGGCCGAGCTGGTCAGCCGGATTTCACAGGATATGACCCTGGTGCCAGGCGACGTGATCGCCTGCGGGACGTCGCTTGGCGTCCTGCCGATGAAGCCCGGCACCGTGGTGGAAGTGGCGATCGACGGCATTGGCGTGCTCCGCAACGTTTTTGGAGGCCAGCCGGCATGAACGACCAATGTCCTGCTTGCCACATGTTTCCGTTTTCGGGATATCACGACCATGGCTGAATCAGACGAAGACCACTTCCTCGACGGGCTTTTTGAGAACAATCGGGCCTGGGCGAAGCAAGTAGAGCAGGACAATCCGGGCTTCTTCGACAAGCTCGCCAAACAGCAGGCGCCGCGCGTTCTGTGGATCGGCTGTTCCGACAGCCGCGTACCGGCCAACGAGATCATCGGCATGCTGCCGGGCGAGGTCTTCGTCCACCGCAACGTCGCCAACCAGGTCATGATGGTCGACTTCAACTGTCTGGCCGTCCTGCAATATGCGGTCGAGGCGTTGCGCGTGCGCCATGTCGTCGTGTGCGGCCATTACGGCTGCGGCGGCGTGAAAGCCTCGCTGAAGAACCACGAGCTTGGTCTGCTCGACAACTGGCTGCACAGCATCAACGTGCTGGGCCGCCGCCATCACGACCAGATCACCGCCCTGCCGCACAAGGCCCAGCAGGTCGATGCGCTTTGCGAGATCAATGTCATCGAGCAGGTTCGGAATGTCTGCCGGACTTCGATTGTCCAGCATGCCTGGCGGCGCGGCCAGGAACTCTCGGTGCATGGTTGGATCTATGGCATCCAGGACGGGCTGCTGCATGATCTCCATGTCACGGTGAGCGAAGCCAAGGGCGTTGACGAGAAGCTCTCCGATGCAATCGCGGCCCCCCGGTTGGAGCACAAGGACGAACGCCGCTGATGGGCATTGAACAGACGGTGGCCCTGGCGAAGGGGCTGCTTCAGCAGCTTTTCATGTCGTCGGCGCCGACGCAGCTTCTGGTCTTTGTGATCCACGGGCTGATTGTCTACGGCATCGCCTTCACCTTCCTGTCGTACTTCAATCGCAAGCCCGAGGTCCTGCAGTGGACGCCGGTGGCGCCGTTCTTCGCCGCCATCTCGATGGTGTTCGCGCTGTTCCTGGCCTTTCACGCGGCCGACATCTGGACGCACAAGCGCGAGGCCGAGCGCGCCTTCATTCAGGCCGGTTCGGCCATCAAGCGCTTCGACGAGATGGTCGGGCCGACGCAGCTCAACATCCCGGAAGCGCAGCGCGAACTCGGGCGCTACGTGAAGTACGTATTCAAGGACGAATGGCGCAAGAACCGCAACCAGAAGGGCAGCGAGCGCGCCGAAGGAGCCTTCCGCAACCTCCAGAGCGTCGTGCTCCAGGCCACGCAGACCATGCCGTCACCCACCGCGAACCAGCTCAATGCGCTGATGAACGACATCGCGCGAACGCGTTCGGACAGGTTGTGGATCGGCGGCAACCATACCGAGGTTTCCTCCTGGCTGGCCGTAATCCTGCTGGGCTTTCTGACTCATCTCGCCGTGGCGTCGGTCCATTTCGACCGGCGACGCGCCGGCGCAGTTGCCCTGGCGCTGCTCGCCTCGACGACGACCATTGGCTACTGGTCGCTGGGGATCGTCGCCGATCCCTATCGGCACTCGGGCCAGCTCAATCCATCCGCGTGGATCGATAACCTGCCCGAATAGGGCCTCTTGCGAGTTTCCGGCGTAATGCTCTTCTGTACCTACAACATCCACTACGGCGTCGGCGCCGACGGTAAATACGACGTGGCGCGCATCGCCGACGTGATCTCGAAGGCCGATATCATCTGCATCCAGGAAGTCGTCTCCGGCTGGCCGCAGGGTAACTTCGCCGACCAGACGGCCGAGATCGCCGGGCAGCTCAATCGCTATCACTGGTATCACGGTGCCATGGAGGCGGATGCCAGCGCGGTCGGCGCCGACGGCAAGATCGTCAATCGCCGCCGGTCCTTCGGCAATGCGGTGATCTCCCGCTGGCCGATTGCCTGGGCGCGCGGACACCTGCTGCCCAAGGAGCAGCTTGTCGGCTGCTTCGATCTGCAGCGTGGCTTCGTCGAGGCAGCGATCGACACGCCATCGGGGCCCTTGCGAGTCTACAGCGTGCATTTCAGTCACATCGGTCCGCAGCAGCGCCTGCCGCAGGTCCGTAGCCTGATGGACACCGTTATCAACGCCGAACGCATCGGGCCGACCTGGGACAGCGCTGCGGGCGACATGTTCATGTTCCAGGAGCGCCGTCCCGACGTCCCGCGGTCGGCCATTGTCGGGGGCGATTTCAACTTTACGTCGGCGCATCCCGAATATCCGCTGGTCTGCGGCGAGATGAGCGTCTACGGCCGTCTCGGCACGACCCAGCATCTCGCCGATGCCTGGATTGCCGCCGGCAACAGCGAGGATGGCGTCGAGTCCTTTCCGAGCGAAGGGCGCATCGACCATGTCGTCGTCACGCACGATCTCGCGCCTAAGGTGAAGAAGGCCTGGATCGGCAATGGCATTGTCGCCTCCGATCACTGGCCGCTGTTCGTCGAGTTCGACCTCTAGCGGCTAGAAGGCCATGATCAGGATGAACCCCAGAGCGTTTGTGATGACGCCCGACGGAATCCAGTCGACCTGGCGCACGAGATAAGGCTCGACGCTGATGTGCTTGTCGATCGGAAGGGTTACGCCGAGGGTCAGCCTGTAGCGGGTGAACTGACCATAGCGCGTGTCGAAGAACACTTCGGCCGAGGTGTAGGGCGTGAAGGTATAATTATCGATCGTGATGTCGCGCTGGACCTGCAGTCGCTCGCGCAGGCGCACCGCGAAGCCGCTGTCCAGCCAACGGAAGTCCTCGCGCGTACGGGCGTCGACGATCACCTTCGATGGAAGGTAGAGGCGGAACGTCTGCTCGAGTAGCAGGCGGTTCTCGTTGTAGGCGCCGCCTTCGGTAGAGGCGCCGTGGCGGTAGCCGATGCGGCCGAGGAAATTGTCGGTGAACTGATGCTCGAAGGTGAGGCCCTGCTCGGCCTGGTAGGTCGTGTTGTTGTCGCGATTGCGGCTGAGCGACCCCATCAGGATCGCGCGTGACCTGTGCTCGTTGAACCAGTAGTGGACCTGCGCTTCGGGCCAGAATTCATTGGATTCTTCGGCGCGCGCGCTTGATCCAAATGCCGTTACGACAGCCGAGAGCAGGGAAGCAAACCCTCTAGCCGCCGGGCGCATGGCGCACGATGCAGCGAAAGCCGACGTGGCTGGTCGTGGTGTCGACGGCTTCGGCATGACGCGCCGCCGGACGGTAGCGCCGGCAGTAGCTCGGGGCGCAAAGATGCGAGCCGCCCTTCAGCACCTTGCGTGGAATCTGGATCTGCGGCTGGCATGGATCGTAGCTCGCCTCGGCCGGACCGCCGCGTGGGTTCTCCGGCACGCAACAGGCCTTGGCGGCATCGGCGGGATGCTTCGACGAATACCAGTCGGTGGTCCATTCCCAGACATTGCCGATCATGTCGTGGACACCGTAGCCGTTTGCCGGGAACGTGCGCACCGGCGAGGTGCGGGCCCAGCCATCGGCGCGCGTGTTCTCGTGCGGGAAAGCACCCTGCCAGGTGTTGGCCATATGCCGGCCGCCCGGCGTGAGTTCATCGCCCCAGGCGAACTCCACGTCCTCGAGCCCCCCGCGGGCGGCGAACTCCCACTCGGCTTCGGTCGGCAGCTCCTTGCCCGCCCACCTGGCGTAGGCCGCGGCATCCTTGAAGGCGACCTGAACCACGGGATGGTCGTCGAGGCCGCCGATATGGCTGCCCTTGCCGTATGGCCGCCGCCAGGTCGCACCGAAGGTAAAGCGCCACCACTGGCTCCAGTCGGCGAGATCGACCGGCTTGCCGGGGGGCGTGAAGACGAGCCCTCCCGCCTTCAGCATCTCGGGCCGGGCGCCGGGATAGTCTTTCGGGTCGGGGGCGATCTCGGCCCAAGTCACGTAGCCCGTCGCCTGGACGAAGGCGCGGAACTGGGCGTTGGTCACTGGCGTCGGGTCGACCCAGAAGCCGTCGACCGTGACGGTATGCGCAGGCTTTTCCTCGGGGTAGTGGTGGTCCGAGCCCATGCGGAACGTCCCGCCGGGAATGCGGATCATGTCGGAATGCAGGGCCGCACCGGCCGGGTGCACGTCTGCCATGCCAAGCTCCATATCCTGCTTCCCTGCACGTTGCCAACCCGTGCAGGCTGCAGGCCTGCGGCCGTCGGGGCCTTTATAGCGCTATGCCCGCGACAGCCGCTCTGAGTCTCGGGGCTGGCTAGTTCACGCCCTGCGGCGGGGCCATCAACTTGTCGAGAACGCCCTGCATGTTGAACGAGCCCGGCTTCTGACGAGGCGGGAACTCGGCCAGCGTCTGGAGATAGCGGCCGACATACGCCTGTGCCGGTACCAGCAGGAAGATGCGGTCGATGCGCCAGCGGGCGTAGCCCATGCCGTCATGGTCGGCGCGCTCGAACGGATCGGCCTTGAGGTCGAACAGCTTCGGCACACGCAGAGTTACCATCGGGTCCTGCCAGACGTCGAAGCCGTGGCTGCGCTGTTCCATGAAGGCGAGCTTCCACTTGTCGTAGCGCAGGCCGGCCAGCCCGCCGTCGTCGGTCCAGTAGAAGAACTCCTTGCGTGCGCTGCCTGTACCATTCTTCAGCAGCTCCCGTTGGTCGTATCCGTCGAGATGGACCTTGAAGGTCTTGGCGCCGAAGGTAGCGCCCTGCTTGAGCTTGGCCGCCAGGTCGGTCTCGCCGGTGGCGGCCAGCAGCGTCTGCATCCAGTCCTCGGCGGAGAACACTTCGTTGATCTCCGTGCCTGGCTTGACCAGGCCAGGCCAGCGCACCATGGCCGGCACGCGGTAACCACCCTCCCAGTTGGTGTTCTTCTCGCCGCGGAACGGGGTGGTGCCGCCGTCCGGCCAGCTCATGACCTCTGCGCCGTTGTCGGTCGTGTAGATCACGATGGTGTTGTTGGTGATCCCGAGGTCGTCGAGCTTCTTCAGGAGCTGGCCGACATGGCCGTCATGCTCGACCATGCCGTCGGCGTAGACGCCGAGACCAGTCTTGCCTTCGGACTCCTTCTTCAGGTGCGTCCAGATGTGCATGCGGCTCGAGTTCGACCAAACGAAGAACGGCTTCTTGTCGCGATTGGCCCGGTCGATGAAGTCGAGCGACGCGGCGAGGAATTCCTCGTCCACCGTCTCCATGCGCTTCTTGGTGAGCGGTCCGGTGTCTTCGCATTTCTGCTTGCCCCACTTGCCGAAGCGCGGGTCCTCGCCCGGAGTTTCGGCAGGGGTGGCGACGCACTTCAGTACGCCGCGTGGCCCATACTTGGGCTTGAAGGTTGGATCCTTCGGATAGTCGATATTCTCCGGCTCCTCCTCGGCATTGAGATGGTAGAGGTTGCCGAAGAACTCGTCGAAACCATGCACCGTCGGAAGGAACTCGTTACGGTCGCCGAGGTGGTTCTTGCCGAACTGGCCGGTCACGTAGCCCATCGGCTTCAGGAGGTCGGCGATGGTGGGATCCTTTTCCGACAGTCCTTCCGGAGCGCCGGGCAGGCCGACCTTCAACAGGCCGGTACGAATGGGCGACTGACCGGTGATGAAGGCCGCGCGCCCTGCCGTGCAGGATTGCTGGCCATAGTAGTCGGTGAAGATCGCGCCTTCGCGGGCGATGCGGTCGATATTGGGCGTCCGGTAGCCCATCATCCCACGGTTGTAGGCACTGATATTCCAGAGACCAATGTCATCACCCATGATGACGAGAATGTTGGGTCTGGCTGGCGTCTGCGCGTTGGCCGGCAGGACGCCGCCCGATATGCCGACGAATAGCGCCGCTGCGGACAGCATGCGGCCGAATTTGCCCTTGGTCATCGGTTTGCCTCCAGATCGAAGAGTGCGTGCAAATTCTTCCGAACATCGATGCAAGACAACGCCACAGACGATACGGTTCGCGAATGGAAATCGACCTCAAGTTGCTCCAGTACGCCGTCGTCCTTGCCAGGCACCGGCATTTCGGGCGGGCAGCGGCGGCCCTGCGCATCAGCCAGCCGACACTCAGCCGCAACATCGCGGCTCTCGAAAAGCAGCTGGGCCTGCGCGTCTTCGAGAGGTCACGCCGGGATGTCGCGGCGACGCCGGCCGGCGACGACGTGCTCAGGATGGCCGACGAACTCGTGACCCGCGCGGAGGCGATCTCCAACCGCCTGCAGCTCGTGCGCGATGGCCGCGGCGGCCGGCTGCGCGTCGCTGCCGGGACGTACGTCCACGACATCGCAGTCCTGCCGGCCGCCATCGACCTCATCAATGCGCATCCCTCGATCCGCCTGGAGCTTCTGGAGCGGGAGTGGGCCGCCGTTGCCGGCATGTTGATGACCGATCGGGTCGACTTTGCCGTGTTCGACATCACGTCGTTGCGCGGCATGCCGGCGCTGCGCGTCGAGGTTCTCGGTTCGCTGCAGGGCGTCTACTTTTGCCGGACGGGCCATCCTCTCTTGAAGAAGTCTCCGCTGCGGCCCGACGATCTTCGCAAGTATCCCTTTGTCTTCTCGAGCATGTCGCATCTGCAGGTCGGATTGATCGAGGATATCGACCCGGGTTTCACGGTTGATTCAGCGACGGGCAATATCATGCCGTCGATCGCGGTATCCTCTGCCCGGGTCAGTCGCGAGATCGTTGCCGAGACCGACGCCATCGGCATCAGCCATGTGAGCCATATGACCGAAGGTCTGGCCACCGGACGGTTTGCGATCCTCGACCTGCCTTGGCGGAAGACGCTCCCGATGGCCGAGATGGGCATCGCCTACAAGCGGGAGCGTACTCTGCCCCCCTCGGCACGTACCTTCATTGGACTCATCCGCAAACAGATGCGAGCCCAGGCGCGCTCTACGAAGTGACCTACTTCATCTCGAACGGATAGATCACTTTCCAGTCGTTCTTCATGTCGACGACCGTCCACTTGCGGCGGACGGCTTCGTTCCAGGCCTTGTCGAGCTTGCCGACTGCCGATTGGCGGTCATAGGCATATTCGCGCACCGCATCGGTATGGTGGACGAGGCCCATGAAGCGGGCACCCGCGCCGGCGGCCGTCCATTCCAGCATCTGCTGGTCGCCGTCGGAGTTGCCGAAGGCTAGGACCGGTCGGCGGCCGATATACTGGTTTATGCCTTCCGGCTTGCCCGGCCCGTCGTCGATGAACTGTACCTTCGGTTCTTTGAGGAGCACGGGACGGTCGTTGGCGCGCAGCTCGTAGCGGGTGACGCCCGACGAGCCCACGACCTGCTCCGGTGGAATGCCATAGACCCGCTCGGTCCACGGCCGCATGAACTCGATGCCGCCGCCCGAGACGATGTAGGTCTTGAACTGGTTGGCGCGCAGCAGGGCCAGGAGTTCGAGCATCGGCTGGAAGACCAGATCGGTATAGGGCCGCTTGAAGCGCGGATGGCGGGCCGTTGCGAGCCAGTCGAGCACGATCTGACGGAACTCCTCTGTCGTCAGGCCGGTGTGTGTCGCCGCGACGATCTCCAGCAAGCCCTTCTCGCCCAGCGCCGCCAGCGCGTCGCGATCGTTGGCCAGCACCGACTTGAACGGTTCCTGCGTGCGCCATTGCGGATGGCGTCCGGCCATGGCGCGCACGCGATCCATGGCGAACATCACCTGGAAATACATCGGCTGCTCGGTCCACAGCGTACCGTCATTGTCGAACGTGGCGATGCGCTCGGGCACAGGAATCCAGTCGCGGCTGCCCACTGTCGTCGTGCGCAGAACGAAATCGAGGATCGACTGTTTTGCGGGGCCATCGTTCCACGAGGGCAGGGCGTCGCCCTGTGCGCGCGCGGAAGAAGTGAGTGCAGGCAGGCTGATGCCGGCAATGGTGCCGACAAGGAACGAGCGGCGTTTCATCATCCGATCTTAGCCCAACGGGCGCCCCATGGTAGGGTGGTCCTTCATCCCCCAATGGAGACGAAAATGGCCACGAGCACCAAGCTTCGCACGACCGAGGGACGCGGTCGCCTGTTCGACAGTGTCCTGGACACGATCGGCGACACGCCCTGCATCCGCATCAACAATCTCGGGCCCAAGGGCGTGCGGATCTACGTCAAGGCGGAAGCCTACAACCCGGCGGCGTCGGTGAAGGACAGGCTGGCCGTCAACATCATCGAAGCGGCGGAGCGCAACGGCACCTTGAAGCCTGGCCAGACGGTGGTCGAGGCAACCAGCGGCAACACCGGCATCGGCCTCGCCATGGTCTGTGCGCAGAAGGGCTACCCCCTGGTCGTCACCATGGCGGAAAGCTTCTCGATCGAGCGCCGCAAGTTGATGCGCATGCTGGGTGCCAAGGTCGTGCTGACGCCCCGCGCCCAAAAGGGGTTCGGCATGTACCAGAAGGCCGTCGAGCTCGCGAAGGCGAACGGCTGGTTCCTGGCGAGCCAGTTCGAGACGGCGGCCAATGCTGAGATCCACGAATCGACGACGGCGCGCGAGATTTTGGCCGACTTCAAGGGCGAGCGCCTGGACTACTTCGTGAGCGGCTACGGCACCGGTGGCACCGTGACCGGCGTGGCGCGTGTCCTTCGCAAGGAACGGCCGGAAACCAAGATCATCCTCGCCGAGCCGGCCAATGCCCAGCTCATCGGCAGTGGCAAGGCACAGGAACGCACCGCCGAGGGCGCACCCGCCGTCAGCCATCCCGCCTTCGAGCCGCACCTGATCCAGGGCTGGACGCCGGACTTCATTCCGTTGGTGCTGCAGGAGGCGATCGACAAGAAGTACTACGACGAGCGGCTGCCGATCGCCGGTCCCGAGGGCGTCAAATGGGCGAAGGCGCTGGCACAGAAGGAAGGCATCTTCACCGGCATCTCCGGCGGGTCGACCTTCGCCGTCGCGCTGCAGATCGCCGAGAAGGCGCCGCAGGGCTCGGTCGTGCTCTGCGTGCTGCCCGACACCGGCGAGCGTTATCTCTCGACGCCGCTCTTCGAGGGCATCGTCGACGGCATGGACGAGGAGGAGACGAAGATCTCCAAGTCCACGCCCGGCTATCAGATGGACTGACGAACGCGGTTAGCGATGCGGCTGGCGACGATAGTGGTCGGCCAGCGCATCGCGGCCGAAGTCGGCGGTGAGATCGCGCCACACCGCATGGATATGGTTGGCGCCGTTCTGCGTATTGTCGTGCTCGATCACCGTGACCGGGCCGTGGACGCGAAAGTAATGCGCTTCGCCCGGCGTGAGTGATCCTGCCCAGGCGAAGCGGAACGCTGCAATTCCCTGTTCCAGGGCGCGTCGTTTCTGTGCCGCGACCAGATCGGGCGCCAATGTACCGAGAAAGCGGTCCATCAGCGCTTCGACGAGATTGCGTTGTGCGCCATCGAGATCGGCCAGCAGCAGACCGCGTGGCTCGCCCAGGTCACTCTCGCGCTGCGGGCTCGCCACGATCTCGCCGAAAGAGCGGTTGGCGATGAGGGCGGTCTGACGCTGCCGGTCGTTGAGGCCAGCCATGATCTGGCGTGCCAGATCTTCCGACGTGCCGAGCAGACGGAAACCGCGATTGGGCCCGTCGCGCACAGTCGCCGGATGGGCGCCGACGAAGAACGGCGTCACCGAAATGCGGCCGGCGGTCGGCAGTGCCACGTTCAACGAGAGGTGATGGCCCTCGAACCGCCAGCCCCAGGGAAAGCGGCCGGGCGTGCCGAAGAGGGAGACGTAGTACCGGCCGGGATCGCGAAAGCTGCCCTGTTGCTCGCGCAGTACGCCTTCGAGCAGGCGCACGCCGTCGAGCAGTTCCAGTCCCCTTTGGTTCAGCACTGACGCGAAGAGGGCACGCGCTGCTTCGGCTTGATTGGCGCGCATCTCGCCCAGGCTCAGTCCGGGGCGGCTGCGTGGGATGTAGTGCCAGTCCAGCCGGTTGTCCGACTCGAAGGCGATCTGCACCTTCTGGCGCTGACCATCGTCGAGGCTTGTGAGAAACCGGGTCGCCGCCTCGGCAATGCGCTGGGCGGCGTCTACGGTCTGCGCGCTGGCGGTGCCGAAGGGCAGCAGGGCCGCGGCCGCCAGCACGGCCCGCCGTGTCGGCGGTCCATGCTCATGCCCACGCCCATCGTGATGATGGTGGTGGTGATGATGTTCCTCGTCGTGCGGATGCCAGCCGTCGTGCGGCATGGCAGGTCCGTCAGGTCGAGGTCCTGGGATATTTCAGCGTGCAGCCATAGGGCCGCGTCGAGGAGTCGGTGACCGGCTTGCCAGCCAGCACCTCCTCCATGCCGATGCGCACATACTGCTTGGCTTTGGGGATGTCGGCGACGTCCGATGATGGGATCGAGTCGATGCCACCCTTGTAGACCAGCACGCCGTTGGCATCGATGATGTACATGTGCGGGGTCACGGTGGCGCCGTAGGCGCGGGCGACCTGGCTCTTGGGATCGAGCAGCACGGCGGCGGGAGCGGCATCGCGGCTCTTGGTGAGATCGTTGGCTTGCTGGGCGGTGACGAAACCCTGTTCGCCGGTTGCCGACGACGCAACGGTCAGCCACACCACGCCCTTGCCCGCGGCCTCGCGCTGCTGCGTCTGCATGTTCTTGGCGTTGTAGTGCTTACGCACATAGGGGCAGTCGTGGTTCGTCGTCTCGAGGACGACGACCTTGCCCTTGAGGTCGGCGAGCGACCAGCTCTTGCCGTTGCTGTCGACCGCCGTGAAGGCCGGCGCTGGTTTGCCGACATCGGGGCCGGTTGCCGCAAAGGCGGCAGCAGGGACGAGGGCCGCGGCGGCAGTGCCCAGCATCAGCGTACGACGGGGAACAACAAGGTTCGACATCTTCGCCTCCTAACGTTTGGTTTGCTCGATCGACGACAGTTCAGAAAGGATCAAGGATTCGGTAAGGATCTGCGGCAGGATCTTCGGCTTCTCGGCACCGGGAACCCAGAAGAGATAGAGCGGCACGCCGGCGCGTCCGAGTTCCTTGAGCACGCCGGTAATCTCGGGATCGCGATTGGTCCAGTCACCCTTGAGTTTGACGACGCCCGCCTGCTCGAAGGCTTTGCGGCTGGCCGGCGTCTCGAGCGCGACGCGCTCGTTCACCAAGCAAGTAATGCACCAGGCGGCCGTAAAGTCGACGAACACAGGTTTGCCGGCCGCGACGGCCTCGGCCATGCGGGCGCGGGAGAAGCGCTCCCAGCCATCGAAGTTGACGCCGCCTGTAGCATTGCCCGAGGCCGACGCGGCGGTTGCCGGCCTGTCCTCAAGCTTCAGGGTGACGCCGAAGGCCAGCAGGACCGCCACCGCGGCCAGGCCGCGGCGCAACCAGGTGCCCGCTGAGGCGGTGGAGCCGAAGCGCAGCAGCCAGATCGCAAAGGCAATCAGGATCATACCGCCCAAGGCATAGAGCACGCCGTCGGCACCGGTCTGCTGGGTGAGTACCCAGATCATCCAGACGGCGGAAGCGTACATCGGGAAGGCGAGGAACTGTCGCAGCCGGTCCATCCACAGACCGGGGCGCGGCATCAGTCGCTGCAGGGCCGGGGTCATCGACAGCGCGAGATAAGGCAGCGCGAGGCCCAGGCCCATCGCCAGCAAAACGGCCACTGTCGCGGGTGCAGGCTGCGAGAGGGCGAAGCCCAGGGCCGCCGCCATGAAGGGTGCGGTGCAGGGTGTCGCCACGATCACCGCCAGCACGCCGGTGAAGAAGGCGCCCGTCGTGCCGCCGCGCGCGACCAGGCCTTGGCCTATTCCGGCCAACCGGTTGCCGACGTCGAACACACCGGAGAGGTTCAGGCCGACCACGAAGAAGAGATAGGCGATCAGCAGCGAGAAGATCGGCGACTGGAACTGAAAGCCCCAGCTCACCTCGCCGGCGACAGCGCGGATCGAGAGCACGATCGCGGCCATGGCGGCAAAGGACACCAGCACGCCGGCCGTATAGGCGAGCCCATCGCGGCGCATCTCGGTGCGGTCGTGGCCGGCCAGTCGCGCGAAGGCGGCGGCCTTCATGGCGAGCACCGGGAAAACGCAGGGCATCAGGTTCAGGATCAGGCCGCCCAGCAGCGCAAAGAGCAGGGCCTGGACCAGCGACAGCTCCTCGCTGCCGACGGCGCCGGCCAGCGAGACGGAGCTCGGCACGAAGGCCGGATCGAGCTTGGCCGAAACGTCGAAGGCCTGCTTCACCGTGCCGTCGGCCGTCTTCTCGGTCAGCACCAGGGTGCCGGCGAGCAACGGCGGCAGGGCGGTCTTGGCATCGCCCCGCTTCAGCGGGATATGGATGCCGTTCGCGTCGACCATGGCATTCTGCTTGGCCATGGTTGCGACCGGGCCCCATTCAGCGGGGAAGAAGTAGACGTTGCCGATCGTGTCGGCCTTCAGGCCCTTGGCGTCGATCACCAGCGTCGGATCGCCGGATTTGGCGATGCCATAGCGCGCCGGCCACGGGCTCTCGGTCGGGACGCTGCGACGGGCCTGCTCGAACAAGGTGCGTATTGCCGGCGGCGCCGGAGTCGCCGCCGTGCCTGACGGCAGGGTCAGCTCGAACTTGCCTTCTTCGGGAATGCAGACGTCTTCGCAGACCAGCCAGTTGGCGGCGGCTTCGAGCCTCAACGGACCCGAGAAGTCGGCCGGCGGCGTGATGCGCACCAGCAGCGTCGACTCGTCCTTGAAGCCATAATTGATGATGCCGCCGACCTCGAACAGGATCGGTGTCGGCCAGACGATGGGATCGGCCTTGGCGCCCGGGGGCAGGGTCCAGGTGATTTCGGTTGGCAGCCCCGACTCGCCCGGATTCTTCCAGTAGGTGTGCCACTTCGGACGGATGGTCTGGCGCAACCCCACCCAGAAGGGCTCGCCAGGCTTCACCGTCGAGACGTCCGCCAACAGCTCGGTCCGCACATTGTCCGTCTGCACGACGGATTGTGCAAAGACCGGCAGGGCCGTGGCGATGGCGACCAGGATACCGAGCAGAAAAGCGGGGAAACGCGACATGATGATCGATTAAGTGACCTCGGCCCATGGCGCTGGCAAGGCAATCCCGATCAACGCGGCGTGATATTTTGCCCTCACGGAATCTACGGTCTAAGGTCTTGGTTCCATTGGGGAAATCATGCTGCAGTTGAATACACGGCGCCTCCTGGGCGCGCTGGATGAATTGGCGGCGATCGGCGCCATAGACGGCGGCGGCTGTGCACGTCTGGCTCTGACAGACGAGGACAGGGCCGGCCGCGATCTCGTCGTCGGCTGGATGAAGGAACTCGGCCTCGATGTGCGGGTCGATGCGATCGGCAATGTGATCGGGCTGCGCGCAGGTCGCGAGAACCTGGCCCCGATCATGACCGGCAGCCATATCGACACGGTCCGCACCGGTGGCCGCTACGACGGCAACTACGGTGTCCTGGCCGGCCTTGAAGTCGTGCGCGCCCTGAACGAGGCGCAGGTGACGACACGGCGCCCGATTGCCGTCGCCTTCTTCACCAACGAAGAGGGCGCCCGCTTCCAGCCTGACATGATGGGCAGTTTGACTTATGTCGGCGGCATCGGCCTCAACGAAGCCTATGGCGCTGTCGACAAGGAGGGGGCGTCGGTCGGCGACGAACTGCGCCGCATCGGCTATCTCGGCGCCGCGAAACCCGGTGCTCTCACGCCGCATGCCTTCGTCGAACTGCATATCGAGCAGGGCCCGATCCTCGACGAGGAGAAGGTGCAGATCGGCGTCGTGGAGAGCGTGCAGGGCATCTCCTGGACCGAGTACACGGTCACCGGCGTCTCCAACCATGCCGGTACGACGCCGATGCGGCTGCGGCGCGATGCGGGCTATCTCGCGGCGTCGGTGAACCTCTTTGCCCGCAAGCTCGCCTGGGAGATGGGGGGCAACCAGGTGGCGACCGTGGGGTCGCTGGCGCTGCGGCCCAACCTGATCAACGTCGTGCCCAATCGCGCGGTGTTTGCGGTCGACCTGCGCAATACTGACGAAGCCAAACTCCAGGAAGCCGAGGCGCGTGTCGCTGCCCATATCGCCGAGGTGGCGAAGGCCGAGCGGGTCGAGGTCGAGGCCCAGGTGCTGGCGCGCTTCGAGCCAGTGATCTTCGATGCGGCCCTCGTCGACAGGGTCGAGCATCATGCCAGGGCGCTGTCCCTCAGCACGCGCCGCATGCCCTCGGGGGCGGGGCACGACGCCCAGATGATGCAGCGCATCTGCTCGACGGCGATGATCTTCGTGCCTTCGGTTGCGGGCCTCAGCCACAACGTCAAGGAGCACACCGAAGCGGCCGACCTGGTGGCCGGCGCGCAGGTGCTGTTGAACCTGATGCTGGAACTTGCCGGCTGAAATTGTCTGACAACTTGCATGACGCTAGCATCCCCCGATGACCGACAGGCAACAGCAACGGCCTCCTAACAATCTGGCCGAGCAGGTAATGGCGCGGCTGAGTGCCGACATTCGCGGTGGCCGGCTGGCGCCGGGCGCTCGCCTGCCGACCGAGCAGGCCTTGACCACCGAGCTGGGCGTGAGCCGCACCGTGGTGCGCGAGGCGGTCGCAGCACTACGCGCCGACGGGCTCGTGGTGACGCGCCGCGGCTCCGGCGCCTATGTTGCCGATCCTGCCGCCGGGCCCTTTCGCATTGCCGCGTCGAGTGCTGCGGCGCTTGGCGACATCATTGCCGTGATGGAGTTGCGGCTTGCCGTCGAAGTCGAGGCGGCGGCGCTCGCGACCGAGCGCGCATCGCGCCGGGAGGTCGCCGCCATTCGCACGGCCTGGCGGTCGATCGACACGGCGTTGAAGCGTGGCGAGGGCGCCGTCGCCGAGGATTTCGCCTTCCACCGCGCTATCGCCGAAGCGACCGGCAACGATCAGTTCCCGCGTTTCCTCGCCTATCTCGGCAGCCACGTGATCCCGCGGCAGAGCGTGCGGCTCAGTGTCGACACGCCGGCCGAGCGGCGGGCCTATCTGGAACGCATCCAGCACGAGCATGCGCGCATCGTTTCGACGATCTCGGACGGCGATCCCGCCGAGGCCCGCCGCGCTATGCGCGAGCATCTCACGCGCTCGCTGGAGCGCTACCGCACCCTTGCCGGAGGAAAGAAGAATGGCCGACGCTAGGAAGATCCTGTTCACCGGAGCGGCCGGTGGTATCGGCACCATGATCCGGCCGCTGCTGGCCAAGCTCTATCCGGGCCTGGTGCTGAGCGACCGGGTCGAGCCCAAAGACCTACTGCCGACGGAAACCTTCGTCGCCGCCGACCTCACCAAGCCGAACGAAGTCGCGGCGGCGGTGAAGGGTGTCGATAGCGTCATCCATCTCGGCGGCTTCTCGGTCGAAGGGCCGTGGGACACGATCCTGCAGTCCAACATCATCGGCTGCTACAACATGTTCGAGGCTGCGCGCGCGGCCGGCGTGAAGCGGCTGATCTTTGCTTCGTCCAACCACGCGATCGGCTTCTATCCGCGCAAGCGCCGGATCGGCCCGAACGTCACGGTGCGGCCCGACAGCCGCTACGGTGTCAGTAAGGCTTTCGGCGAGGCGCTGGGGGCGCTCTATTCCGACAAGCACGGCATGGCGGTGACCTGCCTCAGGATCGGCAATGTCGGCCCCAAGCCGCTCGATGTGCGCCGGCTTTCGATCTGGATCTCGCCCGAGGATATCGTGCAGCTCATCCGCATCGGCCTCGACCATCCCGACATCCGGTTCGAGATCCTTTACGGCGCTTCCGACAACGCGGCGAGCTGGTGGGACAATTCCCGCGCGACCGAACTCGGCTACCGACCGACCGGCAAGTCGGAGGACCACCGCGCGCACGCCGAGGCGGAGCAGGCCAAGATCGGCCCCGATCCCGTGGGCGATCTCTTCCAGGGCGGTACGTTCTGTTCCGCCGAATTCACCAACGACGTGAAACGCGCCGGACCTTGACGCGCCGTAGGCGGCGCGATGCAATGAGCGTCTATTCAACTCTCGATTGATCGGCCGTGGCCGGAGCGGGGGAGTGGGATGCCTGGCGCTCAACTCTGGCTCAAGGTGGTTGGTGTAGCGGCTTCGGGATGGTGGGCGGTACGCGTGATCGGCGCGACGCTCTATGCCTGTCGTGCCGCGGTCCTGGCACTCGTCGTCGGTGGTGCGCTGCTGGTGTTCACCGACCAGGCCAGAGACATGGTGCTGGCCAGCGTCGATCCCGCAAGCTCGCTCGGAACAAAGCTGAGCCTCCTGGCCGTCGTCCTGTTCTGGGCCATCACCGGTTGGTACTGGTCCCGAATTATCGTGAGCACGGACTTCGCGGTCTATCTGCGGCCAGGTCCGGAGGACCCCGACTGGCGGCACGACTGGCACGCCTTCGTGTGCGAATGGACCCCGCGCCTGATCGGCTTCGCCAGCATCGGCTGCGTCGCGCTGACATTCGAGTCGGGCCATGCCGCCTATCGCGATGCCCATGCAATCGAAGAGGCGGCCATCTACGAACGCTACGCCTGGGCCATCGGGTTCATGGCAGTCATCTTCCTGCTGGTGGTGTGGAAGCGCCGTGATTTCAGCAACAAGATCAAGCAACGCATGGACGGCGACACGAAGCTCGCACGGGTCGCTTCCGGGCTATCGCTGGGGCTGGGTTGGTTTGTATTGGTCGCGTCGTTGCTGGCGTCTCCGGTCTTCTTCTATCTGTTCGCGGCCGATCCGGTGGGTACGTCCCGACTGTTCGGCAACAGCGTCAACGTCGTGCTCTTCGGGCTCGCGCTCATCACGCCAGCCTTCAGCTTTATCGTTCTTCTGGCGGCATACACGAAACTGCCGCTGTTCGCCGTGGTCCTGCTCCTGCTCGCCTTCGTGCCGGAGATCGCTGGTGATCATCACGATGTCCGGCTGTGCAATGGCGCGAAATGCGCCGTGTTCGAGGCGCCGGGCCGTCCGGCGGATGCTGAAGGTACTCGTTCGAGATTCGCCCTCAAGGAAGTGTTCCTGAGATGGTGGGATGCGAACACCGAGCCCGACATGGTCGCGGCCCTTCACGAGCCGGCCGTGGCCAATGGCGGGGGGCGGGATCCGGAAGCTGTGCGCGTGCCACCCATGATCATGGTCGCCACGGCCGGCGGCGCCAGCAGGGCAGGGTTCTGGACATCGCTGGTCCTGGGTGAACTCGCCGCGCGTGAGAGGCACTTTGCCGAGCGTGTGTTTCTGATCAGCGGAGTCTCGGGCGGTTCGCTGGGCGCCACGGTGTTCCGTTCGCTGGTTGAGGAGGACCGGCTTGCCGTCGGGGGACGCGGCTCGGATTTCCTTCCCGATGCTCCCCGGCAGTCGACGAACTTTCTCGAAAGTGACTTCCTAAGCCCGGCGCTCGGTGTCGGCATGTACGTCGACTTGCCCATGAGTGCCGTGTCGTTTCTCGCGCAGCCCGGCCGGCCGCTCGATCGGGCGACGGCGCTGGAGATGGCATGGGAACAGGTCTGGCGGGAGTCGGCTGAGCCGGGCAAGCCGCGCAAGTTCGACTGGAGCGACGGGTTCACGAAGACGTTCCGCGCGAACGACCGCAACTGGCCGATCCTGGCGCTGAACGGGACGTCGGTCGTGAAGGGCAAGCGCATCATCACGTCGAATGCGGAATTCCAGGTCTCCGACGCTGCGGGCAATCTCGACGTCGCGCGCACCGTCTCGCAGCCCGACATCCGCTACGAAACCTTTCGTTTCCTCAACGAAGACATCCCGATCAGCACGGCCGTGACGATGAGCGCGCGCTTTCCCGGCATCTCGCCGACAGGTGGGATGCGCCGAAAGGTGAATGGCGAGGAAACGCTGGTGGCGCGCGTCACGGACGGTGGGCTGTTCGAGAATTTCGGCGCTACGACCGCAGACGAGATCGTTCGCTATCTCGGCTCGCGCATCTCGGAGTCGCAGTCGACGGCGGCGGGCTTCGTGAAGAGGCCGATCCTGCCGTTCGTCATCGTGATCAGCAGCGATCCGTCTCTCGATCCGATCCTGGCGTCGGAGCCGATCGTACGGACGAGCCGCAAGACGGTGAGCCCGGATTGCGATCGAGGCGCCGATGTCATTCTCTCTCCGGGCAATCGCCGCGACGAATGCCCGGCGCCAAAGCTCGAAAGCTCGTCCGTCGTCACCGATCCCTTGCGCGCCCTCTATAGTGGTCGCGTGGCGCGTGGTGAATCTGCCGTGGCGACGCTGTTCGATCGTACCCGTGACCTGTTCTATTCGACCTACGACAACCTGCATCCCAGGCTTGGCGAGGAGGAACTGCGCGCACAGATCGGCGAGCGCTATCAGGTTCCGTTCTTCCATTTCCGTCAGTGCCGTATCCAGGGCCGGAAGGGCCCGACCATGAGCTGGCACGATTCCGGCACGTCATGGGATGTCCTGCGGATCATGGCGGGCCTGCGCGGCGATCGCGATCCCCAGCGCACGCCTGCCGGAAACGTACCGGTCGACAAGGCGACAGTGGAGGCCATCGACAAGGATCAGTGCTCGAACGCCTCGGAGTTCTTCAGGCTGTGCCTGTACCTGACCAAGGCGGTCGGCGTTCTCGATCCGGCGACGCAAAGCCGGACACGCCCTGGGAGCAGTGCCGAAGCAGAGGAGGCTGCCCGACTCGACTGTGGGAAGAGGTGGCCTGTGCCTCTCCGTTAGCCCTAGAGTGCCGGTCACCAGCGGCAAAGGCCGCCACACGAAGGCGACGGTAACGATGACGCGATTTCTGACAGTCGGGGCCGCGCAGATGGGTCCCATCCAGCGCAACCATACGCGCCGCGACGTAGTGGAGCGTCTGGTTGCTCACCTGCGTGAGGCCAAGCGCATGGGCTGCGATCTCGTGGTCTTTCCCGAGCTCACCTTGACGACGTTCTTTCCGCGCTGGTGGATGACCGATCAGGCGGAGATCGATTCCTTCTTCGAGCAGGAGATGCCGTCGAACGAGACGGCGCCGCTTTTCAACGAGGCCAAGCGCCTCGCGATGGGCTTCTGCCTGGGATATGCCGAACTCGCGAACGAAGGCGGCAAGGTGCGCCATTTCAACACCTCGATCCTGGTCGAACGCGACGGCCGTATCGTCGGCAAGTACCGCAAGATCCATTTGCCGGGCCATGCCGAGCAGGAATCCGAGCGGCCGTTCCAGCATCTGGAGAAGCGCTACTTCGAGGTCGGCAATCTCGGTTTCCCGGTCGTGAAGGCGTTCGGCGGCAACATGGGCATGTGCATCTGCAACGACCGCCGCTGGCCTGAGACCTATCGCGTGATGGGCCTGCAGAACGTCGAGATGGTGCTGTTGGGCTACAACACGCCGCTGCACAATGCGCCGTCGCCCGATCACGACGAACATTCCTGGTTCCACAACCAGCTCTCCATGCAGGCAGGGGCCTATCAGAACGGGACCTGGGTCGTGGGCGTCGCCAAGGGCGGCGCCGAGGAAGGCGTACCGTCGCTGGCCGACAGCATGATCGTGGCACCGTCAGGCAAGGTCGTGGCGCGGGCTGCCGGAGACGGCGACGAGCTGGTGGTGCATCGCTGCGACCTCGATGCCGGCAAGAGCTACAAGACGACGACCTTCAACTTCGCCGTCCATCGCCAGCCCGACCAGTATCGCCTGATCGTCGACCGCAAAGGGGCGGTCGATCCGGTCTAGGGCAAGCCTCTGCAATCGATTGCACAGCCGGGGCCTGGCCAGGTTACCTGGGCGTAACGCCTTGCTTTTGCTCAATTTGTTTCTTACCTGAGCGTGCGCCCGGCGGGGACGACCCCGCCTTCAATGGGCAGGTGTCGGGACGGCCCGGCTTCTTGCAAAGGGTGCGCCCCATGGCTTGGCTAATTCTATTCGTTGCCGGTCTCTTCGAGATCGGCTGGGCGATCGGGCTGAAATACACCGATGGCTTTTCGCGTCTCATGCCGTCCGTCCTGACCGGCGGCGCGATGGTGGTGAGCGTGGTTCTGCTCAGTATCGCGCTCAAGACGTTGCCAGTCGGCACGGGCTACGCGGTCTGGACCGGGATTGGCGCCGTCGGCACGGCGATCCTCGGCATCATCCTGTTCAGTGAATCGACCGATTTGATGCGGCTGGCGTCGATCGGCCTGATCGTCGCCGGCATCATCGGCCTGAAGCTGTCGAGCGCGGTCTAGACGACGGCGCTGCGGGCAAACTTGCCGTAGCTCTGGTCGGGCGTGCCACGGAACAGCGACATGTGCGTGTGGATGGCGACGAACGGGTCACCTACCGCCTTGCGACCCATGACGGTCGTCGTGCGGCCGGGGCGGTCGAACTTGTCGCCGTTGGGATGGAAACCGTCGGACTGCCACACACCCATGCCGACGGCCGTGAGCCGGTCGGCCGAGACGATCGCTTCGATCTTGTCGAGGTCGTAGCGGAACTCGCGGATCGTGCCCCACACGTTGCGCCACTGCTTCTGCTCGGCAAGATCGCGGCCGATCATGAAGTCGGTGAAGGTGCCGAAGGCGATCATGTCGTCGGCGAAGATCGGGCGGGCGCCCTCGTAGTCGACGGCGCGGCAGTGCTTCGACAGCGTGTCGAACCACTGGCGCACGGCGGCGAGATCGTCGGGATGGACGGGCGAACGAAGATTCATTTCGAGGTCTCCTAAAGTCCAAATCTCTGCCAGTGCCAGCGCTCCTCGACAGCCGCGAGGGCCGAGGGGCCGATATCGTCGAGGCCGGTGCGCAGGCCGAAGCGAGACAGGAACCGACGACGCGGGCCGATCACAGGCAGCCGCACCTTCTCGCCGTAGCGCGCCTGAAGCGTCGCGCGCAGTTCGCCCATGCTGTCGGCCAGGCCGAGTTCAAGGCCGCGCTTGCCGGTCCAGAACTCGCCCGAGAACAGGACGCTCTCGTCACCGCGCAGGAGTTTGCCGCGACGCTTGCGGACCCAGCCCTTGAAGCCGTCGTGGATCTCGGCCTGCAGGCGCTTCAGCCGGTCGACATCCTCTTCCTGCTCGGGCCGGAACGGATCGAGCATCGATTTGCGCTCGCCGGACGTGTGCAGGCGCCGTTCCACGCCGATGCGGGCAAGCAGGTCCTGGAAGCCGAAACTGGCGCTGATCACGCCGATGGAACCCACGATCGAGCTGGGGTCGACGATGATCTCGTCGGCGGCGCAGGCAATCCAGTAGCCACCCGACGCGGCGACATCCTCGACGAAGGCCACCACCGGCAAGCCCTTCTCGGCGGCATGCAGGCGAATGCGCTGGGCGATCAAGGACGACTGGACCGGCGAGCCGCCGGGTGAGTTCAACGCGATCGCGACCGCCTTGGCGCCGCGCATGTCGAAGGCGCGCTTGAGCAATGGCGCCACCGATTCGATCGACAGGCTGCGGCCGCCCAACATCCCTCCCGATGCGATCACGCCTGAAAGACGAACGACAGGCACGACCGGCCCGCGGCGAAAGCGATCCCTGAACCAATTTAGCATGGCGGCACTGTCGCGGCGGCCGGACTGGAAGGCAAGCACCCTAGAAGGCGAGTGGTTGCGCGTGGCGCAGCACGGCCTCGGCCTCGTCGGTGTAGCCGCCCGCGGTCTGATGCAGGACGAGCGGCGGCGCCTCGGTCCGGCGCAACCGGTCGGCTCGTCGGGCGCGAACCAGCACGCGGGCCGCGGGCGGCAGACGCTTCACCGTAATATCGCCCCAACCCAGCGCCGCGAGGTGACCGACGATCTCCTCCAGGCGGTCGCTGCGATGAATAGCGAGCAGGGTCCCTGCAGGTTTGAGCGCGCCAGCCGCCACCTTGAGCCAACGCGCGAGGTCGGCGCTCGATTCGACAGTGGCCAACGCCTTGCTGGGATTGGGTGACGGATCGGCTACGGCCGCCGCCAGGTAGGGTGGGTTTGTTGCGACATGGTCGAAGAGACCGAGATGGTCCGGCAAGGGTTTGGCCAGGTCATGCACCAACGTTTGCACGCGTTGGTCGACCTCGTTCAACTGAACATTGCGCGCGGCCAGTGCTGCCAACACAGGTTGCAACTCGATGCCGACAATTGCGCAACCAGGGACACGGGCGGCCAGGCAAAGCCCGACAGCGGCCACGCCGGCACCCAGATCGAGAACGCGTTCGCCGGCCCGTGCTTCGACCGCTGCGGCCAGCAGAACCGCGTCGATGGCGATCCGATAACCCCGACTCGGCTGCAACAAGCGCACACGGCCGCCCAGGAGAGCGTTTTCTGTCGGCTCCATTTCCATGCTAGGGATCATCTCACGACATCGTGTCGCAACAATCAGGCTCTACTGGAGAGTTAATCTCTCGTCATGGCAACCGTCGTCTCTCTCGGAGGCAAGCGCAAGGCGCCGAGTCTCGAACCGCTGTTGTCGCTTTGTGCCGATGACATGGTCCAGGTCGATCGCGAGATCCTGGCGCGCATGCGTTCGCCGGTTGCGCTGATTCCCGAGCTCGCCAATCATCTGGTCGGTGCCGGCGGCAAGCGCATGCGTCCGCTGCTCACAGTGGCGGCGGCGCGGCTCTGTGGCTATGCCGAGGCCAGCGACCGCCATATCAAGCTCGCGACCTGCGTCGAGTTCATCCATTCGGCGACGCTGCTGCACGATGACGTCGTCGATGTGAGCGCGCTGCGGCGCGGCAAGCCATCGGCCAACACTGTGTGGGGCGACAAGGCGTCGGTGCTGGTGGGCGATTTCCTGTTCACGCGGTCCTTCGAGCTGATGGTCGATGTCGGCTCGCTCGACATTCTGGGCGTGCTGTCGCGAGCGTCTTCGACCATCGCCGAGGGCGAGGTGCTGCAGCTCGTCAGCCAGCGCGACATCAGCACACCAGAATCGACCTATCTAGAGGTGATCAAGGCCAAGACCGCCAAGCTGTTCGCAGCGGCGGCCGAGGTCGGCGCCATGGTGGCTGGCCGTAATGGGCCGGAGCGCGTGGCGCTCGAGAGCTTCGGCATGAATCTCGGCATCGCCTTCCAGCTCGTCGACGATGCGCTCGACTATTCCGGCCGTGAAGCCAAGCTCGGCAAGTCGGTCGGCGATGATTTCCGCGAGGGCAAGATCACCCTGCCGGTGATCCTGGCCTTCCTGCGCGGCGGCGCGGTCGACCGCGAATTCTGGAAGCGCACCATCGAGAAGCTGGACCAGCGCGATGGCGACCTTGAACAGGCCCAGACCTTGATCGAACGTCACGGCGCATTGGCCGACACGCTGGAGCGGGCGCGCCACTACGGTGCCATGGCGCGCGACGGGCTCGGCCTCTTTCCGGCGTCGCCACTCAAGGCCGCGCTGCTCGAAGCGGTCGACTTCGCCATCGATCGCGCCCACTGACCTGTCACTGACTCCAGGAGGCGCCGATGGCCGGCCGTCATATCCTCGCCATCGACCAGGGCACGACCAGTACCCGCGCCATCGTCTTCGACTCCTCGGGGCATCCGGTTGCCTCGGCGCAGAAGGAACTGCCCCAGATTTTCCCGCGGCCCGGCTGGGTCGAGCATGACCCTGAGGAGATCTGGTCGGCCACCGTCGAGGTCTGCCGCGGCGCGCTCGCCAAGGCCAAGCTCGAAGCGACGGCCCTGGTCGGCATCGGCATCACCAATCAGCGCGAGACCACGGTGGTGTGGGATCGTGCGACCGGGAAGCCGGTGCACAATGCCATCGTCTGGCAGGATCGCCGCACCGCCGAGCGCTGTCAGGCACTAAAGCAGGCGGGGCACGAGAAGGTCTTCTCCGACCGCACCGGCCTGCTGCTCGATCCGTATTTCTCCGGCACCAAGATCGCGTGGATCCTGGACCATGTCGCAGGTGCCCGCGCGGCGGCAGAGAAGGGCGCGCTCGCGGCGGGCACGATCGAATGCTTCCTGTTGTGGCGCCTGACTGGCGGCAAGGTCCATGCGAGCGATGCCACCAACGCCAGCCGCTCTTTGCTCCTCGATATTCGGAAGGGCGCCTGGGACCCGGAGCTGATGCAGCTCCTGCATGTGCCGGCTTCGCTGCTGCCGCAGGTCGTCGACTGTTCGGGCGAGCTGGGCGTTACGACTGCCGATGTCCTCGGCGCGCCGGTGCCGATCCTCGGCATGGCCGGCGACCAGCAGGCGGCCACCGTGGGGCAGGCCTGCATCCGCCCCGGCATGGTCAAGGCGACCTACGGCACGGGCTGCTTTGCGCTCCTGAACACCGGCAGCCTGGCCATGCATTCGCGGTCGCGGCTGCTCACGACCATCGCCTATCAGCTCGGCGGGCGGCGGACCTATGCGCTGGAGGGCAGCATCTTCGTCGCGGGCGCTGCCGTGCAATGGCTGCGCGACGGGTTGCGCCTCATCAGCAAGTCGGCGGATGTCGAGGCGCTGGCGCGCGGTGCCAGGGATGCGCACGGCGTCTACATGGTGCCCGCCTTCGTGGGCCTCGGTGCGCCCTATTGGGATGCCGAAGCCCGCGGGGCGATCCTCGGGCTGACGCGCGATTCCGGCCCCGGCGAGATCGCCGCTGCCACCCTCGATTCGGTCTGCTACCAGACCCGCGATCTGGTGGAGGCGATGCGCGCCGACGGGGCGCAGATCGACGACCTGCGGGTCGATGGCGGCATGGTCGTGAACGATCCGTTGATGCAGCGGCTGGCCGACACGGTCGGTGCGCCGGTGGAGCGGCCGCAAGTGACGGAGACCACCGCCCTGGGCGCGGCGTTCCTGGCGGGGCTGGCGGCGGGGCTCTGGCCGTCGCTGGAGGCGCTGTCCAAGACCTGGGTGCTCGACCGGGCCTTCAAGCCCGCCGAAGACACGATTTCGCGCGACCGCCGCTATGCTGGCTGGAAGGACGCCGTGCGCCGGGTGCGCAGTTCCTGATTGCTGCTCCGCGGCCCGGCCATTAGGTTGCCGGCGCCATGAAAGCCCCTTCGAATCCCGTCTACTGCGGCGTCGACACCACCGACCTCATCTGGGCTGCCAAGCTCATCCAGTCCATCGCCGGAGGGCCGAAGCCGGCCGTCGGTGGCATCAAGCTGGGGCTCGAATTCTTCCTGGCGCACGGTGCGCCGGGCGTTCGCTACGCCTTTCCCGAGCCGGTGCGGGCGACCGGAGTCGGCTTCTTCCTCGACCTCAAGCTGCACGACATTCCCAACACGGCAGCCGGCGGCATCCGCGCCGTGGCCGAGCTGGCGCCGACCTTCATCACCATCCATTCGAGTGGTGGGCGCGACATGCTGAAGGCCGCCGTCGAAGAGGCCGGCACGCAGGCCGCCAAGCTCAATGTGCCGCGACCGAAGCTGCTGGGCGTGACGGTACTGACCTCGCTCGATCGGTCGGACCTCGAAGCGACCGGCGTCAACGCCGATCCGTCGGATCAGGTCCTGCGTCTTGCCGGCCTGGCGCGGGAGAGCGGCCTCGACGGTGTGATCTGCTCGCCGCTGGAAATCGCGGCGCTCCGCAAGCAGTGCGGGCCGGATTTCGTCCTGATGGTGCCAGGCATCCGTCCTGCTGGTAGCGCTGCCAACGACCAGAAGCGGGTGATGACGCCGCGCCAGGCCGTCGATCTTGGTGCCACCAACCTGGTCGTCAGTCGGCCGATCTATCAGGCGGCCGATCCGCGCGCCGCAGCCGAAGCAATCGCGCGCGAAGCCGGCGTCAACGACCTATGACCGTCGAAGCCAAGATCTGCGGGCTCTCGACGCCGGAAACGGTCGATGCCGCGGTTCAGGCCGGCGCGCGCTGGATAGGCTTCGTCACGTTCCCCAAGTCACCCCGCCACATCGCCTCGCTGGATCTCCTGAAAGCGCTGGGCGCGAGGGTGCCGGCGAGCGTTGGACGCGTCGGCCTGTTCGTCGATCCCGACGATGCATTGATCGATGAGCGTCTGGCGACCGGCGCCATCGACCTGCTGCAGCTCCATGGATCGGAGACGCCGGAGCGCGTGGCGGTGCTAAAGGCACGCACCGGCAAGCAGGTCATGAAGGTGATCAAGGTCGCGCGGCCCGAGGATGTCGAGCAGGGCATCGCCGCCTATGCCGGCGTGGCCGATCGGCTGATGTTCGATGCCGCCGACGGCACTCTGCCGGGCGGCAATGCCAAATCCTTCGACTGGTCGATCCTGTCGGGCCGCAAGGTACCGCTGCCGTGGTTGCTCGCCGGCGGTCTCACGCCGAACAACGTCGCTGAAGCGGTGCGCGTCACCGGCGCGCCGGCCGTCGACGTTTCTTCTGGCGTCGAGGCGAGTCGAGGTGTGAAATCGATAGAACTGATTCGCGCCTTCCTCGACAAGGTGAAGGCGCTCTGAGGGGAGAGATATGAAGGTCGAGAAGCGATTGAAGGAGCTCGGCATCGAGCTCGCCAAGCCCACGACGCCGATGGGCAGCTACGTGAACGCCGTCCGCACCGGCAACCTGCTCTACATGGCGGGCAAGGGCCCCGGCCAGCCGGGCCATCCGCTGCCGGTCGGCAAGGTCGGTCGCGATTTCACCGTCGAGGAAGCCTACGAGCATGCGCGTTCCGTCGGCCTCAGCATCATTGCCGCCGTGAAGGCCGAACTGGGCGACCTCGATCGCGTGAAGCGCATCGTCAAGGTGCTGGGCATGGTCAACGCCGTCCCGGATTTCGGGCATCAGCCCGAGGTGATCAACGGCTGTTCCGATCTCTTCGTCTCGGTATTCGGCGAGCGCGGCCGTCATGCGCGGTCGGCAGTCGGTATGGCCTCGCTGCCGCGCGGCATTCCGGTCGAAATCGAGGTGATTATCGAGGTCGAGGACGCCCCCGCCCGGCGCGCCGCCGCGAAGCCGGCAGCCAAGCGCAAGGCCGCTCCCAAGGCCAAGAAGAAAGCTGCCAAGAAAAAGAAGAACTAGGGCTTTTGACCAGCCCCTGTCGGGGCTGCTAAGTCCGCCGGTCCCGACAGGAAGAGCAATGTCCACTTCGCCTAACAGTTTTCGCACCGGCCCTGACGAACGCGGGCATTTCGGCCTTTTTGGCGGCCGCTACGTCGCCGAAACGCTGATGCCGCTGATCCTCGACCTGGAGAAGGCCTACAACGAGGCCAAGGTCGATCCGCAGTTCCAGGGCGAGCTGAAGTATCTCCTGACGCAGTATGCCGGCCGGCCGAGCCCGCTCTATTACGCCGAGCGGCTGACCAAGAAGCTGGGCGGCGCCAAGGTCTACCTGAAGCGCGACGAGCTGAACCATACGGGCAGCCACAAGATCAACAACGTGCTGGGCCAGGTGCTGCTGGCCAAGCGTATGGGCAAGACCCGCGTGATCGCCGAGACGGGGGCGGGCCAGCATGGCGTCGCCACGGCGACGGCCTGCGCACTATTCGACATTCCCTGCGTCGTGTTCATGGGCTCGGTCGACGTCGACCGACAGGCGCCCAACGTGTTCCGCATGAAGATGCTGGGCGCGGAAGTGCGCCCGGTGAAGGCGGGTGCCGCCACGCTCAAGGACGCGATGAACGAGGCGCTGCGCGACTGGGTCGCGACCTGCGAGACGACCTTCTACTGCATCGGTACGGTCGCCGGCCCGCATCCCTATCCGGCGATGGTCCGCGATTTCCAGTGCGTGATCGGTGACGAAGTACGCAAGCAGATGATGGAAGCCGAAGGCCGGTTGCCGGACACGCTGGTGGCCTGCATCGGCGGCGGTTCGAACGCGATGGGCCTGTTCCATCCCTTCCTCGACGATTCGGGCGTGCGCATCATCGGCGTCGAAGCTGCGGGCCGCGGCATCGACTCGGGCGAGCATGCCGCTTCGCTGACCGGCGGCCGTCCCGGCGTGCTGCACGGCAATCGCACCTATCTTCTGCAGGACAAGGAAGGCCAGATCACCGAGGCGCATTCGATCTCGGCCGGCCTCGACTATCCCGGCATCGGGCCCGAGCATTCCTGGCTCAAGGAGAAGGGCCGCGTCGAATACGTCTCGGCAACCGACGATGAGGCGGTCGAGGCGTTCCAGCTCCTGTGCAAGATCGAGGGCATCATTCCCGCCCTCGAATCGGCCCATGCGCTGGCGCACACGCTCAAGCTCGCGCCGACCCTGCCCAAGGACAATCTCCTGGTGATGAACCTCTCGGGGCGCGGCGACAAGGACGTGCCGCAGATTGCCGAGCGTCTGGGAGTGAAGATCTGATGAGCCGCATCGAGAAGCGCTTTGCCCAGCTCAAGGCCGACAAGCGCGCCGGCCTCGTGACCTACATCACCGCCGGCGATCCCAATGCCGAGGTTGGCTATCAGATCCTGAAAGGTCTGCCGGCCGCGGGCGCCGACCTGATCGAGCTCGGCATGCCGTTCACCGATCCGATGGCCGATGGCCCCTCGATCCAGCTTGCCGGTCAGCGGGCGCTGAAGGCCGGCATCACGGTCGACGTGACCTTCGACATGGTGCGCCGCTTCCGCAAGGAGACCGGCGACAACGACACGCCGATCCTGCTGATGGGCTACTACAACCTGGTCTACCAGCGCGGCGCCGAACGCTTCTGCAAGGAAGCCGCGGCTGCGGGCATCGACGGCTTCATCCTGGTCGATCTGCCGCCGGAAGAAGTCGACGAGCTGAAGCCCTTTGCCGTCGCCAACGGCCTCGACACGGTGCTGCTGACGGCGCCGACGACCGACGACAAGCGCCTGCCGGCGGTCCTCTCCTATGCCTCGGGTTTCGTCTATTTCGTCTCGGTGCTCGGCATCACCGGTACCACGTCGGCGTCCGAAGAAGCCGTGCGCACGCATGTCGAGCGTATCAAGCGCCACACCAAGCTGCCGGTGGGCGTGGGCTTCGGCATCAAGACGCCGGACCAGGCTGCCGCCATTGCGCGCCATGCCGATGCCGCGGTGGTGGGCTCGGCCATCGTCGACCGCGTGAAGGCGGGCCTCGACGACAACGGCAAGGCCAAGCCCGACCTCGTGCCGGGTGTCTTCGCCTACATCAAGGCGCTGGCCGATGGCGTGCGCGGCGTGCGGAAGGTTTGACGGCAGAACACGAACGACCCTGGCAACCTCTGACGCCGCAAGAGGTTGCTTCCGCCTTCGCATCGGCGACCTTTCCTTGGTGGATCGCCGGCGGTTACGCGATCGAGCATTTCGTTGGCCGGCCGCTAAGGCCTCATGGCGACATCGATATCCTCTTGCTGCGCGCGGACCATGCTGCCGCTCGGGCGTTGCTTGCGAGATGGGATTGCTGGATGGCCGATCCGCCCGGCACCTTGCGGCCGTGGCGAGAGGGCGACGCGCTACCGCCGCATGTATCGGACGTGTGGTGTCGAGAGCCCGGCGGGCCGTGGCGCTTTCAGTTGATGTTCGACGATAGCGAGGGTGTTTTCTGGCGGTCGCGGCGCTGTGCAGCCGTCACAAGGCCGATTTCCGAACTCGGGACACGCGATTCGAAAGGCATTCCCTTCCTCGCTTCCGAGGTTCAGCTTTTCTACAAGGCCAAGATGCCCCGACCCAGGGACGAGGTCGACTTTGCGGCGGCGTGGCCTCTGCTGAGTGCGCCGCAGAAAACGTGGCTGCGGCAGGCGATCATCGCGGCCTATGGCCCGGACAATCTCTGGCTGACAGCTTGATCGTAGGCGACGTTCACTCGTCGTCGTCGAAATTGAGATCGGCGACGTACGGGTTGGTCTTGCGCTCCCAGCCAAAGGTCGAGGTCTGGCCGTGGCCGGGCACGAAGGTGATGTCGTCGCCGAGCGGCCACAGACGCTTGCGGATCGAGGTCAGGAGCTGGTCGTGGTTGCCGCGGGGAAAATCCGTGCGGCCGATCGAACCGCGGAACAGGACGTCGCCGACGAAGGCCACCTTCGAGGGCTTGTGCACGAACACGACATGGCCCGGCGTGTGGCCGGGGCAGTGGACGACATCCAGCGTCATATTGCCGAGCTGAACGGTTTCGCCGTTGGTCAGCCATCGGTCGGGCACGAACGGCTTGTAGGCCGGGAGGTTGTACTTGCGGCCGGAGTCCGGCAGGCCCTCGATCAGGAACAGGTCGTCTTCGTGCGGCCCCTCGATCTTGACCCCGTAATGCTCGGCCATGGTGCCGGCAGCCGAGGCGTGGTCGACATGGCCGTGGGTCAGCAGCACCTTGGTGATCTTGATGCCCTGCTCGGCAATGGCTTGTTGCAGCATGTCGAAGTCGCCGCCGGGATCGACGGCGGTGCCTTCCATGGTTTCATCGCACCAGATAATGGAGCAGTTCTGCTGAAATGGCGTGACGGGGGCGATCATGACCTTGAGCATGCTTTCGATCTAATGCCTCCCGCCGGCCCTTGGAAGGGCGTATGCTGTCGCCCCCTCGAGTGTCGGTGACAATGAACGCGCGTTTTTTGCTCTGCCTTCTGGGGCTGCTAGGCCTCCTGACGGTGCCCGCCCGGGCCCAGATTGCGACCGTGGCATCGCCCTCGGGGCCGGTGCCGGCAGGCCCTTACCTCGCCGTCGATGTCGCTACCGGCGAGGTGCTGGTGGAACGCAATGCCGGTATCTCCTGGCAGCCGGCCTCGCTCACCAAGATGATGACGATCTACCTCGTCTTCGAGGAACTGAAGGCCGGCCGTCTGCAGCTCGGATCGACGCTTTCCTTCACCGAAAATGCCCGCGCCAAGCCGGCCTCCAAGCTGGTGCTGGCCGCCGGCCAGTCGATCACGGTCGAGCAGGGGCTGCAGGCACTGGTGGCGCGTTCGGCCAACGATGTCGCCACGGCCTTCGCCGAACGCCTCGCAGGGTCCGAGGCCGCCTTCGCACAGCGCATGACCGAAACCGCCGTGCGCCTCGGCATGACGGCGACGCAGTTCCGCAATGCCAATGGGTTGCCGGACGATGCGCAGCAGACCACCGCGCGGGACATGGCGATCCTGGCGCTCGCCCTGATCAAGGACTTCCCGCAGTACTACGGTTACTTCCGGACGCAGGAGTTCTATCTCGGCAAGACCAAGGTCGGCCCGGGTCTCAAGTTCCTCGATCTCTATGCACCGTACGCCGATGGGCTGAAGACTGGCTTCGTCTGCGCTTCCGGTTTCAACATCGTAGGCAGCGCCGTACGCGACGGCCGTCGTCTGGTGGCGGTAGCCTTCGGCTTCCGACGTGGCGATCTGCGCGACGAATTCCTGGTGCGCCTGTTCGACGAAGCCTTTGCGCTCAAGACCGGCGGCGCCCGTCCGAAAGTCTGGCAGTTGCGCAATGGCGGCAGCGGGCCGGCGATGGTGCTGCCCTACGGCGAATGCGGAACGATCCGCTATGACATGCCGGGCGATGCAGTCTGGCTCGGCACCTACGGTGACTGGCGGACGGCGAAGAACACTTTCGACGCGGGCCAGGCCCGGCTGGGCACAATGGGCACCGCCACGCTTGGCAAGGAGTACATCTTGCCGGTTACATCGAACAAGGTGACCCGTCAGGCCGCCATCATCGCCGATCTCGAGCCCGCTGCGGCGCAGAAGCTCTGCGCCGACTACCACGCGCGGAAATCTTTCTGCGAAGTGAAGAAACCTCGGGACTTCGTGGCGCCCTTCTCCGGCTTCTGGCGCTGAGCTTGGCCGCCATGGCCATTCGTGCGATACCGCCGCCATGAATTGGCTGACCAATTTCGTCCGTCCGAAGCTGCGCGCCCTGGTCGCCCGCAAGGAGACGCCGGACAATCTCTGGGTAAAGTGCCCCAAGTGCGAACAGATGCTGTTCACGCGCGATTGGGAAGCCAACCAGGAAGTCTGCAATCACTGCGGCCATCACATGCGGCTGCGGCCGATGAAGCGGCTGCCACACCTCTTTGACGACGGCAAGTACGAGCTGCATCCGCTGCCGCGCGTGCCCGTCGATCCGCTCAAGTTCCGCGACACCAAGCGCTACGACGCCAAGCTCAAGGAAGCGCAGTCCAGCGCCGAGGGCTCGACCGATGCGCTGGTCGTGTCGAGCGGCCTGATGGGCAGCCGGCTCACCATCGTGGCGCTGCTCGATTTTGGCTTCATGGGCGGCTCCATGGGCACGGCCGTGGGCGAGGGGCTGGTGATGGCAGCCGAGCTGGCGGTCGCCCGCAAGGCACCGTTGATCGTCTTCTCTTCCTCGGGCGGCGCGCGCATGCAGGAGGGTATTCTCTCGCTGATGCAGCTCACGCGCACCACCATCGCCGTGCGTAAGGTGAAAGGCGCGGGGCTTCCCTACATCGTGGTGCTGACCGATCCGACGACCGGCGGTGTCTCGGCTTCGTTCGCCATGCTGGGCGACGTCCATCTCGCCGAACCTGATGCGCTGATCGGCTTCGCCGGCCCGCGCGTCATCCAGGACACGATCCGTCAGGAGCTGCCGGAAGGCTTCCAGCGCTCCGAATATCTGTTCGAGCACGGCATGGTCGATGCCGTCGTCCATCGCCACAAGCTGCGCGAGACATTGATCCGCATGGTCTCGCTGTTCATGGATCCTCTCATCGCCGAAGGCCGCGGCCTGGCCGTCGCCGGCCGCTGAGCCGGCTGTGAGCGACGCCATTGTCCAGCGCCTGATGAGCCACCATCCGAGGGTAATCACCCTCGGGTTGGAGCGCATCGAACGCCTGCTGAAGGCACTGGGTTCACCCGAAAAGAAGCTGCCGCCGCTCGTCCATGTCGCGGGCACCAACGGCAAGGGCTCCCTCGTCGCTTATCTGCGGGCGATGGCCGAGGCTGCCGGCTATCGCGTGCACGTCTACACCTCGCCGCATCTGGTCCGCTTCAACGAGCGGATCAGGATTGCCGGTCAGTTGATCGAGGACGACGACCTCGACGACCTGCTGACCGAATGCGAGGAAGCCAACGGCGATACGCCGATTTCCTTCTTCGACATCACGACGGCGCTCGCGTTGCTCGCGTTCTCGCGCGTACCGGCTGAACTCGGCATGATCGAGGTCGGCATGGGAGGCCGCTTCGACAGCACCAACGTGATCGAACCCGCTTTGTCGGCCATCACACCAGTCGGCTACGACCACACGGGCTTTCTGGGCGACAAGCTCGAAGGCATCGCCTGGGAGAAGGCGGGCATCATCAAGCGCGCGATCCCTGCCGTGATCGGCCGTCAGCGCGAGGTGAGTGCACAGGTCATCGAGACCGAGGCGGACAAGCTCGCGGCACCCCTGTTCCGCATGGGACGTGAATGGCAGGTGACGCAGCAGGAGTCGGGCTTCCGCTACGAAAGCGATCTCCTCACGCTCGATCTGCCTGCGCCTGCGTTGGTGGGCGTGCACCAGATCGACAACGCTGCGACCGCCGTCGCCTGTATCGAGCGTCTGCGGGCGGCGCGCTTCGACATTGGCGACACCGCGATCCGTAAAGGGCTTGCGTCCGTAGAGTGGCCGGCGCGTCTGCAGCGCCTCACGAAGGGGCCGCTGTCAGGCTCGCTGCTGCCCGGTTGCGAACTCTGGCTCGACGGCGGCCACAACGAGGATTGTGGCATCGCGCTCGGCCGTATGGCGGCGGAGTGGGCAAAGGAGCCGGCGGCCCTGCCGCTCTATCTCGTCTTCGCCATGCAGACGACCAAGGATGCCTCGGGCTTCCTGCGGCCGCTTGCGCGCTACGCCACGGCGGCGCGCGCGGTACCGTTCCCCGAAGGCCACGCCGCCTACACGCCACAGGAGGCCTGTGCGAAGGCGGCCGATGTCGGTCTCGATTGCGCTCCCGCAAACGATATCGGCGCGGCGCTGGAAGACCTGTTGGCCACCCAGCCCGCGCCGATGCGCATTCTCATCTGTGGTTCGCTCTACCTTGCGGGCGAAGTCCTGGTCCGCAACGGGTAGGGCCTGCCAATCGACCGTCGATCAGACGACGGTGTTGATCCAGCTCACCAGCTTCTGCTTCGGCTCGGCGCCGATCTTGGTCGCGGCGACCTGGCCGTTCTTGAACAGCAGCAGGGTCGGGATCGAGCGCACGCCATAGCGTGTCGGCGCCATCGGGTTCTCGTCGATGTTGACCTTCACGACCTTGAGCTTGCCGTCCATCTCCTTGGCGATGTCTTCCAGCGACGGGCCGATCATGCGGCAGGGGCCGCACCACTCGGCCCAGAAGTCGACGAGGACGGGCGTATCGGATTTCAGGACTTCCTGCTCGAAGGAAGCATCGGTTGCTTTAACGGTCATATGGGTTCTCCCGAAAACACTACAGGCCGGTCGATGGACCGGCGCCGCCCTTGATCCCCAAGCTAGGAACCGGGGGCGGTCAAGTCAAGATGCCGAGGCGTAAGGCATTGAATTGTCTAGGGTTTCTGCGGAAATCTCCATGAGTCGCGGCGTTGCCGTCCACAGTAAAAATGCCCGCACCGTGCGACCGGGGTAAATGCGCTGCAGGAGGGCTCGGTAGAGGGCGAGCTGGCGGCGATAGGCCAGCGTGACGCCGTCGGCCGACCGTGGCGGCGGCCGGTTGGTCTTGAAATCGACGATCAGGACCTCGTCCTCCGAAACGGCGAGGCGGTCGACCTGGCCACTGACGGTGAAGGTGCCGCGCGGCGTCTTCACGGTGCCGATCAACGGCACTTCCGCGCGCGAACCCTCGGCAAACAGGGCCGCGTGCTCGGGCGCCTCGGTGACCGCCAACGCCTCATCAGCCCAGCGTTCGACATCGTCCGCCGCGAGGCCATGCGCCGGCTGCGCCAGGAAATGACGGGCGGCCGCGGCACGTTCTGCGGTCGGCAGGGCGGGCAGGTGGCGCAGCAGTTCGTGCAGCAACAGGCCGCGCTGCCAGCGCCGCGGATCGTCGGCCGCCAGCGGGCTGAAGGCACGCGGCTCGGACACCGCCTCGTCGGGCAGCGGCTGCGACGGGGCCAGCGGCGTCGGAGGATCGGGTTCGGCCGGCGCAGGACGGTGGACCCAGTCTTGCAGCTCGGCGGCTTGCGGGATCGGCAACTCGCGCTGATCGGGCTCAGCGATGCGGCCCTCATTGGAAAGCTCGTAACCGTCGCCGGTCCAACCGATGTCTGGCAGCAGCATCGTGAAATCGAAGTTGCGTGGCGTGGCGTGCAAGCGCCCGCCCTCCGAGGAGGCGCTGCTGGTCTGCAGGCCGGCTGCGATGCGATCGTACCAGCAACCGGGATCCTGCCGCCGCGTGCCGATCCAGCCACCGACGTACAGACGATCTTCGGCCCGGGTCATGGCGACATAGAGCAGGCGGTTTTGCTCCTCTAGTGACCGCTTGCGCACCTCGGCGCGCCACTCCCGCGCGGCCTCGTTGGCATCGTCGGTGCGCGGCAGCCAGAGCCGCGTGTTGCCGTCCTCCGCGGCCAGCAGCCTCTCCGAATCGCGAGGGACGCGCGTCGTGTCGGGCAGATAGACGATCGGCGCCTGCAGACCCTTCGAGGCGTGCACGGTGAGAATGCGCACCTCCTGGCGGCGGTTGGCGTCGAGGTCGCGCTTGATCTCGCCCCCGCCCGCCTCGAACCAGCGCAGGAAGCCCTGCAACGAACTCGCCTCGGCCCGCTGGTACTGAAGTGCGCGCGCCAGCAATTCGTCGATCGGGTCGGAAGCTTCGTGGCCCAGCCGCTCCAGCAGGCGCCGCCGACCACCCTCGGGGCCGAGTGCCTGGGCAAAGAAGTCGAAGGGCGTCGTGAGATCGGCGCGTGCCAGCCATTTCGACAGAAGTTCATAGGCTGGTGCAAAGGCGGGCTCCGTCGCGTGCGCGCGCAACGACCGCCAGAGATGGCCCGGACGTTTGTAGGCCAGGGTGAAGAGCTGCTCTTCGTCGAGGCCGACCAATGGTGATTTCAACAGGCAGGCGAGGTTGAGATCGTCCTGAGGCAGCAGCACGAAGCGCGCCATCGCCAGCAGGTCCTGGATGGCGAGCTCCTCGCCGAGATTGAGCCGGTCGACGCCGGCGACCCCGATGTCGGCATGCTTCAGCGCCCGCACCAGGGCATTGACGAAGGCGTTGCGGCGACGGACCAGCACCATGAAGTGCCCGGCATGCAGCAGCTCGCCGCCGCGAGCGCGCCGCTCCTTGCCAATCAGACTGTCGGCGTGGGCGGCGATCAGGCGAGCGAGCCTGTCGTGCGGCGGCAACGATGAATTGCCCGACGCGGTGAAGTCGGTCGTATCGGTCTCAGCCTTCTCGGCCGCGACCAGCGGCCATAGTTCGACCCTGCCGGGATCGGTCTTGCGGCTGGTGTAGTGCTGCACGTCGAGATCGGGCTGGGTGAGACCTTCGGCTGCGTCGTCCAGGCTGAACACCCAGTCGACGGCATCGAGCACGGCCGGAGTCGAGCGGAATGAAACCGTGAGCTGGATCGGCACGAAGGGCTTCTGCGCGATGTCGCTCTTGTCGGCGAACTGGCGTCGCATCTCGGCAAGCTTGCGTGGATCGGCGCGCTGGAAGCCGAAGATCGATTGCTTGGTATCGCCCACGGCGAAGATGGTGCGTTGCCGGTCGACGGCGCCTTCGCCGACGAAGAATTCCTCGGTGAGCTTGCGGATCACCTCCCACTGGTCCGGGTTGGTGTCCTGCGCCTCGTCGACCAGCACATGATCGATGCCACCATCGAGCTTGTAGAGCACCCAGGAGGCTCGGCCGGTGCCTTCGAGAAGCCGACGGGTGGCGACGATCAGATCGTCATAGTCGAGCATCGCCCGCCGTTGCTTGGCTTTGCCGTAGCGTTGCGTGATGTCGAGGCCGAGCCGTAGCAGCGCCACCGTGAGCTCAACCAGCGTCGAGCCGCGGGCGTGGTTCATGGCGAGACCAAGTCGCTCCGCTTCGTCACGTAACACGGCGTCGATGTCCGACATCAGCTTGACCACGGCCTTGGTAGCCAGCGTCTTGCGGACGTCGCCCTTCTCCGTGAAGTAGGCCGGCGCATAGTCGTCGAGCACGGCGTTGCGGTCCGGTGCGTCGAGCCAGGCGGCAATCCTTCGGGCTCGCTCCGCGTCCTGTTTTCCGCCGCCGGAAAGCGCCGTCACTGCAGCCCGCAGTGCCTTTTCATCCGGTGTCGTTTCAAACGGCTGATCGCACCCCAACTGCTTGGCGAGGCGGCGGCGCAGTCGGGCCAAGTCCCCTTCGCCAGCGATACGCGCCAGCAGCCACGCCCGCTCGGTCAGGAGCTTGCCCATGAGTTCGGCATACTCGGTGATCGAGACTCGCCCCGCGACCGTCGCCAGCGCCGCGCTCAGCTCCTGTGGCGCATTCGGCTCGGCCAGCGCTTCGATCTGCTCGTCCTGCGCCTGGCGCAGCAGGCCGGCCGCTTCGGCCTCGTCCATCACCTCGAAGCCCGGTGCGACGCCCGCCTCCAGCGGGAAGCGTTTCAACAGCGACTGGCAGAAGGCGTGAATGGTCAGAATGTTGATACCGCCCGGCGCGTCGAGCACGCGCGCGAAAAGCCGACGCGCCAACACCTTTTGCGCGGCCTGTGGTGCGGTATCGATCAGCTTCGTGATCCCGTCCGTCAGATCGGCATCGTCGGCCATCGCCCAGCGGCCGAGTTGATTGGCGAGGCGGTTGCGCATCTCGGCTGCGGCCGCCTTGGTGAAGGTGAGACAAAGAATGCGCTCGGGCCGGACGTCTGCCAGCAGCAGCCGCGTCACGCGATCCGTGAGCACCTTCGTCTTGCCGGTGCCGGCATTGGCCTCGACCCAGGAGGAATGGCCAGGCGTCGTGGCCTTGCGCTGCTCGCTGCTGGCAAAGGCGACGGGATCGAAGGCGTCGCTCATTCCTCGCCTCCACCCGACGACGACCACTCGGCAACGCGTTCGAGATGGGCGTAGTCGTTGAAATGCGGAACGAACTCGGGCCAGGGCAGGGCTTCGTAAGGCGTCGCGGGATTGCCGAAGTGGGCGACCATCTTGGCGACCAGCGCCATCATCTTCGGCACCAGTTCGTCGCTCGCCTTGATCTCCTTCACTGCGCCGCCGTCGCCGAGGCCGTTGGCCTGCCAGTAGGCGAGATGCACGGTGCGGGCTTTGCCTTTGATTTTCTCGAAACCACCGTGCTCGGCCATGGCCGCTTCGAGCAGGAGCTGCGGCGCGAACAGGCCTTCCAGTTCCTTGGGCGAAGGCACGCGGCCGGTCTTGTAATCGATGATCTCCCAGCCGCCCGGTTCGATCTCGTCGATACGGTCGGCGCGCGCCTCGATGGTGAGCCCTTCGATCTCTATCGACCCCGTGGTTTCGCCGCCCAGGAATCTCGTGCCGGCCCCGCGGCGCGCGTTCTCCGTGGCAATGAACCAACGGGCCAGCCGCTGGAAACGCGGCCACCAGAAAGCCCGCTCCGCCGGTGCAGCGAGAACGGCCTCGAGATGCCTTTCGCCCATCTGCTCGAAGATTCGCAACGCGTCGGGCGGCAGCACGCCCGAGGGATAGGTCTTGAGGAATTCGTCGAGGGCGGCATGCAGGCTCGAACCACGTTCGGCGGCACCCAGTTCCTGTTCCAGCGGATCGAGTGCCTGGAGGTTGAGGATGCGGCGCGCGTATAGCCCGTAGGGGTCGCGGCGCCACTGCTCGACGCTGGAGACCGAGAGCCGAGTCGGTCTTGCTTCGAGCGGCGGTGTCGGTTGAGGTCGCGGCCGTGGCTTGTAGACGCCGGACGAGTCGAGTTTCTCGGCCCAGGCGAGAAGCTCGTGGCGGCCGCGCTGGATATATTCTGGCGCTGGCCCGCCGCTATGAGGATCGTAGCCAAACAGGGCGTCAAGCCGCGCCAGCCAGCGCGACGGTACCGTCGGCGCGCCGCCTTCGCGCTCCGCCCGTGTCAGCAACACGCGTTCTGCCGCCAGGGCCGAGGCAAAATCGTGCGCCGACAGGCCGATGCGGCGCTCGGGCTGAGGCAGACCGAGCGCGGCTCGCATCGGTCGATTGATCCAGGGGCCGGTTTCGACCGAAGGCGGCCAGGTACCTTCGTTCAGGCCGCCCAGGATCAGGAGATCGGCGCGCTGCAAACGTGCTTCCAGCGGCCCCCAGATCGCGAGCCGCGGATGCCGGCCGAAGCGAGGCCGGATGGTTTCCGTCGCGAGCATGGTGGCGAGCAAGGCCGGCCATTCGCCACCAGAGATCGCTGGCTGATTGGCCCATGCGTCGCGCAGGCGGGCGAGTGTATCGGCCAGCGCCTCTCCGGCCTCGCCGGACCACAACGTTTCGGCGGGCGCAAGTTTCTCGGCCGCGGCAAGAGTTGCATTGAGCAGTGCATGCGGCGCGGCATCGCCGGCCATAGACGCGACGAGGTCGGCCAAGGCAGCGTCGAGACGGTCGATAAGATCGATGACCTGCTGCCGGTCTCCGTCGTCGCCGAATTTCTTCGTGCCGATCAGTTCTCGCAGCGCTGTCAAACCCGGCGCAGGCTTGAGGCCACGCAGGACTTTACGGTCAAGGCGGCGCGCGGCGTCGAGCAGGGCGGGGCGCGACAGGCCGAGCGAGCACAGCGGATGCTTCAAAAGCGCCAGCAGGTGGACTGGTGCGAACGTCGAGTCGACGGCTGTTACCAGGGCCCGCAGCAAAGTCGCCGGCGGCGTGTCGGCAAGCGATTGGCCAGCCGAATCGTCGACTTCGATGTTCCAGCGCCGCAGTTCGGCGGCAACGCGGCGAGCGAGGTCGCGGTCGGGCGTAACGAGGGCTGCCGTGCGCGTCCTGGCTTCGAGCGTCTGGCGCATTGCCAAGGCGATCACGACGGCTTCGTGATGTGGTGTTGCGCAATCGGCGCGCGTCACATGGTCGAGGGCGGCGGCACTGGGGCGGGTCCAGACTTCGCTGGTCTCCGCCGGCCGCATCAGTTCGGTGATCAGTTGACGGCGCGGAGCATCGCCCGGACCACCTGGCCACTCGGGCACCTCGTGGCGTTCGAGCGCCAGCGCGGACAGCAGCTCGCGCAGACCGAATTGAGGATGGCTGGGGTCGAGTTTGGCCCAGCTCTCGCCATCCATCTCGTGATCGAGGCCGGGCAGTACGACCGCACCCTGCGGCAGCCCTGCGATGACCGACAGGAGTTCGCGGGTCGCAGGCTGCGAGCCGGTCGAACCCGCGGCGATGATTTGAAACGCCGGTGGCTTTTCGCGCCAGCGTTCGGCCTGCAATCGGATGGAGCGGGTACGGCGGTCGAGGGCGTCGATCTGGCCGAGGTCGGCCAGAATGGCAGGCCAATGCTCGCCGACGATGGCAAGGAAGTGCAGGGTATCTTGCCAGTGGCTGGCGAAATTGTCCTCGACCAGGGTCTGCAGCTTCTCGAACGGCACGCCGTCGATGGCCAGCTCGTCGAGCAGGCTGGCAAGCTCGCGGGCGAGCTTGAGCGATTGCGCCGCCGAGAGGGTGACGGGTTGATCCTGCTTGTTCTTGTAGAGGGCAACCAGGCGGGCCAGCAGCGCTTCACGTTTTGCGGACTCGATGGCTGGCGGCAGGGTGAGCGCCGTGCCGTCGCCAGAAGCGATTTCCCAATCGCCGTCGTCGACATCGCCCAGCGGTGCCATGCGTGGCAGGAGAGTGGGCTTGCCATTGGCGGCGCGCAGGAAAGCCTCGCGAAGGGCTCGTACCGAACGGCGGGTCGGCACGAGGATCAACATATCGGCCAGTGCCAAGGGATCGTCGCCTTGTTCGGCCAGCACGCCGCGCGCCAGCTCGTCGGCGAAGCGCCGGTCGATGCCGATCGAGAAGACGCCTTTCATCCCAGCACGCGATTCGCTTCGGCCAGCGCCTGCGGCGTGCCGATGTGGAACCACTGGCCGTCATGCACCAGCGCATGGAGTCGGCCTGCTTGCTCGGCGCGCGTCCACAACTTCACAAGCGAGAAGGGGCCCTCCGGCGAGCCTTGGAACAGCCGCGAATCGCAAATCGAGACGCTGGCGAAAAGATACGGCGCGGTCTCGGCCGTACCGCGATGCCGGGCGCGGCCATCGGGTTCGAGATAGTAGTCGCCGCGACCGCTCTCCTCGTGGCCGATGGCGGTCGCCAGCGGATGGAGCAGCAGCAGGGCGTCCATGCGGCGTGGATCCCACGCGGCTTCGAGGCGGCCCAGCATCGAGCTTTCGCCATCGCGCCACAGCCCGTCGCCGTTCAGCACGAAAAACGGTTCGTTGCCCAGCAGGGAAAGCGCGTTGCGCACGCTGCCACCGGTATCGAGCAGCCGATCCTCGTGGAGGATGCGGGCGCGGCCGCGCAGGCGGTCGGCGATCTGGCCGCCGAGATGATGGACGTTGACCACGATGTTCTGAACGCCATGGCGCTGCAGACGATCCAGGGATCGCTCGAGCATCGAACGGCCCGCCACCGGGATCAGCGGCTTGGGCGTGGTGTCGGTCAACGGCCGCATGCGTTCCCCGCGACCGGCCGCCAGGATCATCGCCGTCCGGATCATGGCGCACCGAAATGGCGAAGGGGCGGAGGCAGCATCCGGTCGACCCAGCTTCGCAGGGGTGTCAGGGCGTCGTGCTGCAGCGCGTTCTCGAACATGCGCCACACACGCGGCAGATACTGCAGATAGTCCGGCTTGCCGTCGCGCTTCAGCAATCGCACGAACACGCCGATGATGCGGGCATGACGCTGCGCCGCCATCACGGCGAAGCCGGTGCGAAAGCCCGCGGCGTCGGCGATGCCCGCGCTGCCGATGTACCGATCGAGGCAGGCGGCCTGCACGTCGGGCGCCACGTCGCGGCGCGCATCCTCGATCAGCGAGACGAGATCGTAGGAAGGGTGGCCGCGCTGGGCATCCTGGAAGTCGAGCAGGCCGCAGGCCTTCACGCCGGGCCGCGACGGCAGCCACAGCAGATTGTCCTTGTGGTAGTCGCGCAGCAGCAGCGCATCGTCGGTGGCGGGCAGCGCCGCCAGGCATTCCCGCCAGGCCGCGATGTAGCGTGCGGTCTCTTCCGGCGGCGTCGGCTTGCCGGTTGCGGCCGGCAGATACCATTCCGGCAGCAGCATCGCCGCCTCGATCAAGGCCTCGCCCGTATAGGCACCGAGATCCGGCAGCGCGGCGGGATCGCCCGCCCGGTAGAGTTCAACCAGCACATCGGTGGCGCGTCGATAGAGTTCGCCCTCGTCGCCACCGGCTGCCAGCACGCGCGCGTAGGTATCGTCGCCGAAATCCTCCAACAGCAGGAACCCGTGGTCGGGATCCTCGGCCAGGATCTGTGGCGCGCTGAGACCGAGGCCGATCAGGTACCGGGCGACCCGCACGAAGGGCCGGACATCCTCTTGCGGTGGCGGGGCATCCATGACGACCGCGGATTCGCGCGGCCGGATCAGCCGGTAGTACTTGCGGAACGAGGCGTCGCCGGCCAGCAGGCGTTCACCGGCATTTCCCCAACCGGCAGCGCGCACGAACTCGGTGCGCCGTTGAGTGCGTTCAGATGTCGCCAAAACGGGCCTCTCCCTCAAGTGTGGCGCGCCGTCCCTCGCCCTCGATGGCGAGCCGGACGGTAAGCCGCTCGCGCGGCAGCAGCGGACCCAGCCGCTCCGGCCATTCGACCAGCGCCACGCCCTCGGCGCGCGCTTCCTCCCAGCCCAGTTCGAACACCTGCTCGGGCTGCTCCAGACGATAGAGATCGAAGTGCCACCACGAGGCGCTTGGCGTCTCGTAGATCTCGACCAGCGTGAAAGTGGGGCTTGGGACGATCAATTCAGGATCGCCGGCGGCCGCACGCAGGATGGCGCGGGCCAGGGTCGTCTTGCCGGCCCCCAGGCCACCCTCCAGGGCCACGACGTCGCGCGGCCGGAGGCGGGCGGCCAATGCCGCACCCAGGCGCTCGGTCGCGGCTTCGTCTGCAAGGGGCAAAGAAAAAGTCGGCATCTTTCGATGCCGACTTTTAGCATGTACGCCCCTGTGGGCAGCTAGGCGCTAGTAGCGGTAGAGGTCGCCCTTGAACGGGCCAGCCTCGGGCACGCCGATGTACTTGGCCTGGTCCGGACGGAGCTTGGTGAGCTTGGCGCCGACCTTCTCGAGGTGGAGCGCCGCGACCTTCTCGTCCAGCACCTTCGGCAGGGTGTAGACCTTCTTCTCGTACTTGCCCGGATTGGTCCAGATCTCGATCTGGGCCAGCGTCTGGTTGGAGAACGAGGCCGACATCACGAAGCTCGGATGACCCGTGGCGTTGCCCAGGTTGACCAGGCGGCCTTCCGACAGGACGATGATGCGCTTGCCGTCTGGGAACTCGACCTCGTCGACCTGCGGCTTCACGTTGTGCCACTTGTAGTTACGCAGGTTGGCGATCTGGATCTCGCTGTCGAAGTGACCGATGTTGCAGATGATGGCGCGATGCTTCATCGCCTTCATGTGGTCGAGGGTCAGCACGTCGACGTTGCCGGTCGCGGTGACGAAGATGTCGGCCTTCGGGGCCGCCTCTTCCATCGTGACGACCTCGTAGCCTTCCATCGCCGCCTGCAGGGCGCAGATCGGATCGACTTCGGAGACCATGACGCGGCAGCCGGCCTGGCGCAGCGACGCCGCCGAACCCTTGCCGACGTCGCCGAAGCCCGCGACCATCGCGACCTTGCCCGACATCATGACGTCGGTGCCGCGGCGGATGCCGTCGACCAGCGACTCACGGCAACCGTAGAGGTTGTCGAACTTCGACTTGGTGACCGAGTCGTTGACGTTGATGGCCGGCCACAGGAGCTTGCCTTCCTTCGCCATCTGATAGAGGCGATGCACGCCCGTGGTCGTCTCCTCGGTGACGCCCTTGATCGAGGCGCCGAGCTTGGCGTACCAGCCGGGCTTCTCTTTGTTGGTCTTGGCGATCGCCTTGTAGAGGACTTCCTCTTCTTCGTTCGTCGGCTTGGCGATCAAGGACGGATCCTTCTCCGCGCGCGCGCCGAGATGGACCAGCAGGGTGGCGTCACCACCATCGTCCAGAATCATGTTCGGCTCGCCGCCGTCGCCCCACTCGAAGATCTTATGGGTGTAATCCCAATACTCCTCGAGGCTCTCGCCCTTGATCGCGAAGACCGGCGTGCCGGCCTTGGCGATGGCGGCCGCGGCATGATCCTGCGTCGAGTAGATGTTGCACGAGGCCCAGCGCACGTCGGCGCCCAGCGCCTTCAGCGTCTCGATCAGCACGCCCGTCTGGATGGTCATGTGCAGCGAACCGGCGATGCGCGCGCCCTTCAGCGGCTTCTTGGGGCCGAATTCCTTGCGGATGGCCATGAGGCCCGGCATCTCGGTCTCGGCCATGTCGAGTTCCTTGCGGCCCCAATCGGCGAGCCCGATATCCTTGACGATGTAATCCTGGGCCATTTGGCGCTCCTGGTAGGGAAATGGGGAGGGGGCGATGCGAAAAGCGAGCGTGTCATATCAGCGGCCCGACAGCCCCTCAACGCGCGCCATCAACATATAAGCAAGAATTTATGTCGATATACCCGGCCCTTTATGCAGGGGGCCGGCAATCTGTCTACTCTTCGCCGAACTTGCTTTCGACGAGCGCAGACAGGGCGGCCATGGCGTCGCTGGCCTGGCGGCCGGAACAGGCAAGCTCGATCTGGCTGCCGATACCCGCGGCCAGCATCATCAGCCCCATGATCGAGAGGCCGGAAACTTCCTGACCTTTGAAGGAAACACGCACGGCAGCATCGAACTGGCCGGCCGTCCGCACGAACTTAGCGGCGGCGCGGGCGTGCAGGCCGCGCTTGTTGGCAATCGCCAAATATCGTCTCAGGGCGCCGACGGCGGCGTCTGTACTCGAACCCGAAATATCGCTCACGAAGCTTCCTTGGCCAAAATACGAGAAGCGACGGTGATGTACTTGCGGCCGGCTTCCTGCGCCATGCGCACGGCTTCGGCAATCGGCCGGGTGCGCACGCTGGCGAGCTTGACCAGCATCGGCAGGTTGACGCCGGCCAGCACTTCGATGCGCGCCTGCTCCATAATCGAGATGGCGAGGTTCGAGGGCGTGCCACCGAACATGTCGGTGAGCACGATCACACCATCGCCCGTGTCGCAGGCTTTCGCCCGTTCCAGGATCTCGCTGCGTCGTTTTTCCATGTCGTCGTCGGCACCGATGCACACGGTGGCGACGCTTTGCTGCGGACCAACGACATGCTCGAGCGCAGCAAGGAACTCTTGCGCCAGATTGCCGTGGGTCACCAGTACGATACCGATCATTCTATCTGCTCACCCTGCGCCGCCGGCCTCTTCGGCTCTTTCGGCATCCCGGTGTGAGAGAGTGACCGAGCGGCCTGACCTTCGCAACCACTCTGCAAGCTCCTCGGCGAGCGCAACAGAGCGATGCCTCCCTCCTGTGCACCCTACCGCAATGGTCAAATAGCTCTTGCCCTCGGCGTCGAAACGAGGCAGCAGCGGGCCGATCAATTCCTGCAAACGATCCACGAACGGCCGGTAGTCGGGGTCTGTCGCAACGAACGCGGCAACCGCAGGATCACGGCCGGTCAGCGGCCGGAGTTTCGGTTCATAGTGAGGATTCTTAAGGAAGCGCGCGTCGAACACCAGGTCGGCCTCGCGCGGCAATCCGCGACGATACGAGAACGACATCACGGATATGCGAACGCCCGCGGTAACGCGCAACGCGAAATGTCCTGCGAGAATCTGCTTCAGACGATGCGGTGACAGACCCGAGGTGTCGATCCTGACATCGGCATGGTCGCGCATGAAGCCTATCTGCCGCCGTTCTTCGACGATGCCGTCGACCACCGGGCGATCCGGCGCGAGAGGGTGCGGCCTGCGCGACTCGGTGTAGCGGCGCTGGAGCGTCTCGGTATCGGCTTCGAGGAAGAGCAGTTGAACAGCAAGGCCGCGATGCTCCTTGAAATCGCGTACGCGTGCGAGCAAGGCGCGCGGATCGAAACCGAAGGTGCGCGTGTCGATGCCGAAGGCCAGCGGAGGCGCCTGTTCACCGGGCTTTCCCGTCGTCGATTGTACGAGGTCGTCGAGCAGGCTGAGCGGAATATTGTCGATGGCGACATAGCCCATGTCGGCCAGTGCGCTCAGTGCCGTCACGCGCCCGGCACCCGATAGGCCGGAGACGACGACGAACGGCCGGCGCGTGTTTGGCGTCGTGGGCGAGGCGGGCGAAGGGCTGGCGTCGGGCATGGCGGGCGGCGGCGATCATGCCGTCGCGATTTGCGCGAGGGCAAGGCGCAACTTGGCGCCGGCAGAGGCCTCGAAAGGGGTAAGCGCCAGCACCGGCAGGTCGATGCCCAGCATTGCTTCGCGCGCCGGCTCGGGCAGGCGCTCGATACGCTGTGGCGGCACGAGATCGACGAGCAGGGCGACGGTGGCGCGTGGAAGAAGCTGAGTGCGGCCAAGTTTCACGATGCCGACTCCGCGCACTTCGATAAGTCCCGCCAAGGTCTTGGGGCAGGTGGCGATCAGTCGGCGTCCCTGCCGTCCAAGATTGGTTTGATCGTCGGCCACGAGCCGCGCCCCGGTTTCGATGAGGCGTGCCGCGAGGTCCGACTTGCCGGCGCCCGAGGGGCCGCGCAACAGCACAGCCCTCCAGGCCCGTCCATTTGTCTTCAGCGCAACGCAGGTTGCGTGGACGACGCTGGTCATTTGCGGCCGGTCGCGGCCGGCACGCGAATGGTGAAGCGCGCGCCCAGCACGCTGCCGTCGGGGGCGTGGCGGTTGGAGGCCGTAATCGAGCCGCCATAGGTTTCCATGATCTGCCGGCAGATCGAGAGGCCGAGACCGGAATGCTGGCCGAAGTGCTCGGTCGGACGTTCCGAATAAAACCGCTGGAAGATCGATTCGAGATTGTCCTCGGGGATGCCCTGGCCCTCGTCGTCGACGGTGACGACGAATGGCCCGTTGCGCGGCTCGCGGCCGAGCTCGACCACGATGCGCGTGCCCGGCGGGCTGAACGACAAGGCGTTGTCGATGACGTTGCGGAACACCTGACCGTACCGGCCATCATGGCCGTGCGCCGCAAAGGGCGGGTTGGTGGCGACGCGAAACTCGATCTCGACCCCGGACTTCTGGTTGGCTGTAATCGCCTGGTGGTGGACCATGTCGCGCAGCAGCGCTTCGAGATCGACGGGCTTGACTTCGCCGCGCATCAATTCGGCGTCGAGACGCGAGGCATCGGAGATGTCGGAGATCAGCCGGTTCAACCGGTTGATGTCGTCCATCACGATAGCCATCAGCTTGGTGCGGCGCTCGTGGTCGAGATCGGGTCGCGCCGCCATCTCGATGGCCGACCGCAGCGAGGTCAGCGGATTCTTGAGTTCGTGCGCCACGTCGGCGGCGAAACTTTCGATGGTATTGATGCGCAGCCACAGCGCTTCGGTCATCGAGCGCAAGGCATCGTTCAAGTCGCCGATCTCGTCGCCGCGCTTGCCGAGATCGGGAATCGCCGGCCGGCTTTCGCGCGCCAGTCGCACTTCGTCGGCTGCACGCGCCAGCCGCACGATCGGCTGGGTGATGGTGCCGGCGAGATAAAGCGACAGCAGGACCGTAATGCCGAGTGCAGCTGCTGCGATGGTCAGCATGTCGTAGCGAACTTCGCGCAACGAGGCGGCAATGGCCCGGTTGTCGCGTGTCAGCAGTATGGACCCCAGCACCTGCTTGTAGCGTTGCACAGGCACGGCCGCGCTCAGGATCAGGCGGCCGTCGGGAGCACTGCGCACGGCCGAGGCATTGAAGCCGCGCAGCGCGCTGGCCGCCTCGGGAAAGTCACGCAGGGTCGGTACCGGCCGGTCGACATACTCTGGAAAGCGATCGACGCGCGAAAGCTGTCGGCCGATCCAGTCTCCAATTCGGTCGCTCCACTGCAACTCCACTTCGGGCTTGCCCTCATCGGGGGTCTCGGGGGGCGGCAGGGGCACGACGTGGATACGGCCGACCTCGCTCAATACGGCCGAATCGCCCAGCAGCTCGCCGGTCTCGCTGAACAGACGCGCCCGCACGCCGGTCGGCCGGACCAGCCGCGTCAGCAACTGGCGGGCGGCATCGGCGTCCATGCGGTTGACCGTGGTCTCGCCGCCGACCACCGCGACCTCGCCGATGCCGGCAGCGACCATCTCGCCCTGGACCAGCAGCGACGCGAGTTCGGCGTCGATCAGTTCTTCTTCGTAGTCGCTGAGATAGACGGCGCCCAAAGTCAGCAGCGCGACCGGGATCAGGTTCAGCAGCAGAATGCGGCGGGTGAGCGGCGAGTGGCTGCGATCTACACTGCGCCGTCGCCGCAGCAGGGACGGCGATTCCGCCGTCGCCGCAGGCATGGGCGCGCGACGGCGCAAGCCGGGGAACAGCCGGCCAAGCGCCGCCAAGATCTTCGCGCCGAAGCTCTGGCGTCCCAGCGGACGCGAACCCGGCTCAGGCGTCGCGGTATCGATATCCGATGCCATAAAGCGTTTCGATCTGCTCGAACTCGCCGTCGACTTCACGGAACTTGCGGCGGACGCGCTTGATATGGCTGTCGATCGTGCGGTCGTCGACGTAGATCGTTTCGCCATAGGCCGCGTCCATGAGCTGGTCGCGGTTCTTCACATGACCCGGCCGCTCGGCGAGCGACTTGAGCAGCAGGAATTCGGTGACCGTGAGATGCACCTCCTTGCCCTTCCAGGTGCACTGGTGGCGGCTCGGATCGAGCACGAGGTCGCCGCGCACGATGCGCTCGGCCGCCGCCTCGCCCTTGCCACCGCCGACGTCGGCGCGGCGCAGCACGGCGCGGATGCGCTCCAGCAGCAGCCGCTGGGAGAAGGGCTTGCGGATGAAATCGTCAGCGCCCATGCGCAGACCCAGCACCTCGTCGATCTCTTCGTCCTTCGAGGTGAGGAAGATGACCGGGAACTGCTGTGTCTTGCGGATGCGGTTCAGGAGCTCCATCCCGTCCATCCTCGGCATCTTGATGTCGAAGATACCGAGATCAGGTGGCGACTGGTTGAGCCCCTCGAGCGCCGAAGCGCCGTCATTGTAGGTCTTGATCTGGAACCCTTCGGCTTCGAGCAGCATCGACACGGAGGTGAGGATGTTGCGGTCGTCGTCGACGAGGGCGATGTTCTTTCGCACGGCTTGGCTTCTCCTGCAGGGGCACAGCGGACAACGGACAGTAGACCATGCTATCACAGACTGGGCCGCCGCCGCCGCTTCCCCGGCCCGTAATCCTCAAACGAACAATTGCGGCTTTTTTGAACCGAAAATGACCCAAGACGACATGCCGCGCTCCGTGCGCGATCTGCTTCGCGGCCTCGACCGCGCCGCTCTGGCCACCGCCCTGCCCGGCGAAACGGGAGCCTGGCCCTACGCTTCGCTGGTCCTGGTGGCGGTCGACCATGACCTGTCACCTCTCTTGTTGTTGAGCGATCTTGCCGAGCACACGAAGGCGATTCAGGCCGATGGCCGGGTCTCCCTGCTGTTCGACGGCACGGCCGGCCTGGAACAACCGCTGACCGGCGCGCGCGTCACGGTGCTGGGGCGTGCCGAGCGCGCGACCGACGAGCGAACGAAGGCGCGCTTCCTGGCGCGGCATCCGGACGCTGCGATGTATGCGGGCTTCAAGGACTTCCATTTCTACCGCGTTGCGGTGGAGCGCACCCATTTGGTTGGCGGCTTTGGCAAGATCCGCTGGATCGACCGGGCCGAACTGGCGTCGCCTGAGGCGCCGGGCTTGGCCGAAGCCGAGACGGGTATCGTGACCCACATGAACGAAGACCATTCGGACGCCGTTCAGCTCTACGCAGGCAAGCTCCTGGGGCTGGATGGCCAGGAGTGGCGCATGACCGGAATCGACCCGGAAGGCATCGATCTGCGGCAGCGCGGGCAGGTGGCCCGGCTTGCCTTCGACCAGCCGCTGGCAGCGGGTGGAGACGCCCGAAAGGTCCTGGTTGCACTCGTTGCGAAAGCTCGCGCAGCCGCCTGATGGCGGCTGTTTGAGAGGTATTAACCTGCTGCCGGAACGCGATTTCGCGGCGCGGGATATTCTTCGCGGGTGCGAAGGCCGATCCACATCATCCTCGACACTAACTGTCGCAGCCTCTTGCCACTGAAGGGCCGCCCCTTTAGCGCTGAGAGAGGCAACGAAAAGGTCACCGCGACGTTTTTCGGGGGTTGGTAATCCCCTTATACGTTCAATCATCGGATCAGCCCAAAAGCAGGAGAAACGCCGTGCATCAGGCGGGCTTCGTCGTACCCAAATCAGGACTTGAGACGCTCGGATTGAAGAACCTGAGCAACGTCTATTGGAACCTGCAGGTTCCGGCTCTCTACGAGGAGGCGGTTCGCCGCCGTGAAGGCGTCGTGGCCGACGGGGGCGCGCTAGTGGTGCGCACCGGCATCCATACCGGTCGTTCGCCCAACGATAAGTTCATCGTCGAGGATTCCGAGAGCAAGGGCCGCATCGACTGGGGCAAGACCAACAAGGCCATCACGCCCGATCGCTATCGTGCGCTCTACAATCGCATGATTGCCTATGCGCAGCGTCGCGACCTGTTCGTGCGCGACTGCTGGGCGGGCGCCGATCCTGCCCATCGCATCGGCGTGCGCGTGATCAACGAGACCGCCTGGCACAATCTCTTCGCGCGCAACATGTTCCTGCGCCCCAAGCCCGAGGAACTCGAAGGCTTCAAGCCGGAGTTCACGATCCTGAACCTGCCGGGCTTCCAGGCCGATCCGAAGCTCGATGGTACGGCGTCCGACTGCGCCATCCTCGTGAACTTCACCGATCGCGTCGTGGCGATCTGCGGCACCTGGTACGCCGGCGAGATCAAGAAGTCGGTGTTCACCATTCTGAACTACCTGCTGCCCGACAAGAACGTGCTGCCCATGCATGCATCGGCCAATGTCGGTCCCAAGAACGACGTGGCGATCTTCTTCGGTCTCTCCGGCACCGGCAAGACGACGCTGTCGGCCGACCCGACGCGGACCCTGATCGGCGACGACGAGCACGGCTGGGCCGAAAACAGCCTCTTCAACTTCGAGGGCGGCTGCTACGCCAAGGTGATCAAGCTCAGCCGCGAGGCCGAGCCTGAAATCTATGCCACGACGGGTCGCTTCGGCACGGTGCTGGAGAATGTCGTGATCGATCCGGCGACCGGCCACCTCGACCTCGACGACGGCCAGTACACCGAGAACACGCGTGCCTGCTATCCGCTGGACTTCATCCCGAACACCTCGCCGACCGGCATCGCTGGCACGCCCGAGAACATCGTGATGCTGACGGCCGATGCGTTTGGCGTGCTGCCGCCGATCTCGCGGCTGTCGCCTGAGCAGGCGATGTATCACTTCCTCTCGGGCTATACCGCGCGCGTCGCGGGCACCGAGAAGGGCGTGACCGAGCCGCAGGCGACCTTCTCGACCTGCTTCGGGGCGCCGTTCATGCCGCGTCATCCGACGGTCTATGCCAAGATGCTGGGCGAGAAGATGGCCCGCCAGAACGTCAAGTGCTGGCTGGTCAACACCGGCTGGTCGGGTGGTGGCTTCGGCGTTGGCCAGCGCATGTCGATCCGCCATACCCGCGCGATGGTGCGGGCTGCGCTCGATGGCACGCTGGCGTCGGTCGCGTCTGCAACCGATCCGCACTTCGGCATGCAGGTTCCGAGCGCCTGCCCGGATGTGCCGGGCGACGTCCTGAACCCGAAGAACACCTGGAAGGACAAGAAGGCCTACGACAGCGCCGCGCGCGACGTTGCCCAGCGCTTCGAGGCGAACTTCCAGCAGTTCGAAAGCCACGTCGATGGCAAGGTGAAGCAGGCCGCCATCCGCGCCGCGGCCTGATAACGCGAGGCATCGCATCTCTGCCGGGGACATCTTATGATGTCCCCGCTTGAGCCCGCTTTCCGACATACCGAGCGAGAAGACCCCGCGAACGCCGTGGCGCATACCACTCGTCGCGGCGATGGCGCTTGCCTTCGTGTCTCTTGCCCTGATTTCCGGTGTTGCCTACATCGTCGTCCTGGCCGGAGCGACGGGAACCGCCGAACGTCTTTTGGTCGATCGCGCCGCACGTGTGGTCGACGCCCAGGTGGATCTCGTCCGCAGCCGCCTCGACCCGGTCAGCGAACAGCTCGAACTGATTGCCTCGCTCGCGGCCGCTGGCCGCATCGATATCGAATCGCCCGTCGACATGCGCGAGGCGCTCGCCGTCATGATGGGGCAGGTGCCGGCGGTTTCGGCAGTAGGCTTCGCAACCCTGGACCTCAAGCTGCACCGTGCCGTGCGGGAACCCGACGGCCAGATCCATCGCGACACCGTCTCGCTGATCGATACGCGGCGCGGCCTCGAGCGTTTCCGCGAACTGCAAACCTCGCAACATACTTTCTGGGGGGCGCTGTTCTGGAGCGAGAGCGCCCAGCAGCCCGTCGTCAACGTGCGAACGCCGGTCAGGCGCATCGACAATGCGTTCATCGGCGGCCTGATCGCCACGGTCGCCGTCGGTGATCTTTCCTATCTGATCGGCGATCCGACACATGGCGGCGATGGCCGGTATTTCATCCTGGTCGGCCGCGACAAGGTGCTGGCGCATCGCCGTCTGATCAACCCGCGCGGTCTCGGCCTCTCCGAGGAACGCTCGCTGCCGACCATCAAGGAGGTGGACGATCCGGTCCTGGCGAAGATCTGGGACACGCCGGTGCGTTCGCAACAGATCGACCGCGCCCTCGGCAATCTCGGCCATGTCGTGGAAGTTGACGGGCGGCGCTGGGTTTTCGTCTATCGCGAATTGCGGCGGTTCGGTCCCGACCCCTGGCTGGTGGGGCAGTACTTCCCGATCGAGGATGCGACGAGCGACCTCGACCGGCTGACCAACGGCGCCATTGTCGGTGCCGCCACGCTGGCCGTCGCCGCGCTGCTGGCGCTGATCATGGGTCTCAGCATGGCGCGCTCGATCCGCACCATCACCTCGGCAGCGGAATCGATCGAACACCTCAAGTTCGACGAACCTTTCCATCGCCGCTCGCGGCTGCGCGAGATCGACGATGCCGGCCACAGCCTCGACAAGGCGCGCGGCGCGCTGAAGTGGTTCGGCGCCTACGTGCCGCATCGACTGGTCTTCCGGTTGATGGAGCTGGGCGAGAGCGCCGTGGCCTCGCGCCGCCGCGATGTCACGGTGATGTTCACCGATATCGTCGGCTTCACGCCGCAGGCCGAGGACCTGCCCGAGCAGGAAACCGCCGAAATGCTCAATCACCATTTCGCGTTGCTGGGCGCCTGTATCGAGAGCGAGCAGGGAGTGATCGACAAGTATATCGGCGACTGCGTGATGGCGGTGTGGGGCGGCCTGTTCAAGATGGAGGATCATGCCGATCACGCGGTCAAAGCCGCGCTCGAGATGGCGCGCGTGATCCACGAAGACAATGCCCTGCGCATCGCAGCCGGCCAAATGCCGGTGCGTCTGCGCATCGGCGTTCATTCCGGTCCGGTGGTCGTAGGCAATATCGGGGCGCCAGGCAGGGTCAATTACACCGTCGTCGGCGATACGGTGAATGTCGCGCAACGCTTCGAGCAGCTCGGCAAGGAATTCATGGCCGAGACCGAGGAGGTGATCGTGCTGGTGAGCGGGGACACCATTGCCGCCATGAAGCACCCGGAGACGTTGGGGACATTGCCGACGCCGGAACTGCGTCATGTGAAGGGACGCGACGAGCCGGAGCAGGTCTATCGCCTCGTCTAACACGAGGCTGGCACGGGCATGACACGGTTGTAATGCCCGCATGCTGGACGCGGCGCAGCATTCGCCGCTAGGGTGCGCCATCCCTCTGATGTCCTCGAAGGAATCAACAGTTCATGGAACGACGCAAACTTCTTGCATTGTCGACGGCCATGTTGGCTCTCGTTCCTTTTCGTCCCCTGCTCGCACAGGACTCCAACAAACCCTTCTCCAACGAACAACTCGACCAGCTCCTGTCGCCTGTCGCCCTCTATCCTGATGCGCTCCTGGCGCAGGTCCTGATGGCGGCGACTTATCCGCTGGAGGTCGTGGAGGCGGCGCGCTGGTCGCAGGCCAACCCCAACCTTAAGGGCGATGCAGCGGTTGCGGCGGTGAAGGACAAGGACTGGGACGTCAGCGTGAAATCGCTGACCGCCTTCCCGCAAACCCTTCAGATGATGAACAATCAGCTCGACTGGACCCAGAAGGTTGGCGACGCGATGATCGGCCAGCAGAAGGAAGTCGCGGCCTCGATCCAGCGTCTGCGGGCCAAGGCCGAGGCGGCCGGCAACCTCAAGTCGACGCCGCAGCAGAAGGTGACGAAGCAGACGAGCGAAGGCGCCAGCGCCATCGTCATCGAGCCGACCAACCCCGAAGTCATCTACGTGCCTTACTACAATCCGGCATGGGCCTATGGTCCGTGGCCGTATCCGGCCTATCCACCGCCGTATTATCCGCCGCCGCCCAACTACGGGCAGGCGTTGATGACCGGCATGATGTTCGGCCTCGGCGTGGCAGCAGGCTCCGCGATGTTCGGCGGCTGGCACTGGGGCTGGAGCGGCGGCGCCTGGGGCAACAGCTACACGACGGTCAACGTCAACAAGGCGACGAACATCAGCGTCAATAATTTCAACCGCAACCACTACAACGATGGCCGCTGGAACTTCGATCCGGCGCACCGTGGCGGCGTGCCCTATCGGACACCCGCCGAGCAGCAGCGCTACGGCCAGCACCGGCCGGACGCCGCGCAACGCCAGCAGTTCCGCGGGCAGCTCGACGGTCGCGGCAACTACACGACGCGTCCCGAAGGCACCGGAGCGCGTGGAGCCGAACAACGGGGCGCCGAGCAGCGCGCTACACAGGACCGCAACTTCGAGAACCGCGGTGGCGCCGGTCGCAGCGATGCCTTCGATGGCATCAACCGTGGCGGCAACGTCGATCGCGACTACGATCGTGGTCGGTCCTCCTGGGGAGATCGTAGCTGGGGCGGTGGCGGAGATCGGTTTGGCGGCGGTGGGTTCCACGGGGGAGGCCGGCGATGAGTATGTCGATGTTCCGGCGCGGGCTTCTGGCGCTCGCTGTTTCTCTGGGTATCGCAGGCGGCGCGGTGGCGCAGCAGCCGGCCAAGGTGCAGGGATTTCCCACGCCCGACGCCGCGGCAGCCGCGTTCACGGATGCCGTGCGCGGCATGAACGAGAAAGCCCTGACCTCCATCCTGGGGACGGAGTGGCGCGAGTTCGTGCCGGCCACGGCAGCCCAGATGCAGGCCCGGCGCGCCAACTACCTCAAGGCGTGGGACGAGGCGCACGAGATCAAGGTCTCGGGCGACAAGGCCACCGTCGTGGCCGGCAAGTCCGGCTGGACCCTGCCGATCCCGATCGTGAAGGACGGCGCGGAATGGCGCTTCGATGCCGCCGCCGGCTGGCGCGAGATGCGGCTGCGCCAGATCGGCCATGACGAAGGCGCGGTCGTGCAGACCCTGTTGGCCATCGTCGATGCCCAGCGGGACTATGCGAATCTCGACCCGATGAAGACCGGTTCGCCTGTCTATGCCCGCCGGCTGCTCAGCCTGCCCGGCCGGAAGGATGGGCTTTTCTGGGAGACCAAGCCCGGTGAGCCGCCGAGCCCCCTGGGGCCGGCCGTCGCCAAGGCCCAGGTCGATGGTGCCTCGCCGGACGGCCATTATGGCTACTACTTCCGCCTGCTCTATTCTCAGGGTGCGGCGGCGCCGGGCGGGGCGCATGATTACATCGTGAACAACCGCATGATTGGCGGCTTCGCGGCAATCGCATGGCCTGTGCGCTACGGCGTGACCGGTGTGATGACCTTCATTGTGAGCTATGAAGGGATTGTCTATCAGCAGGATCTCGGTCCTGATACGGCGCAACGCGCCGGTGCGATGTCGGCCTTCAATCCAGACAAGGGCTGGGTAAAGGCAAATATGACGCCTCCGTGAGGGGGTACGTGGTGAGGAGAGAACCATGATCAAGATGAAGGCCCTCGTGCTGCTGGCTGCCGTGGGCATGCTTGGCGGCTGTGAGAACATGACGACCGGCCAGAAGGGGGCTTTGACTGGTGCGGCGCTTGGAACCGGCATCGGCATGGTCGCCGGCGGCAGTTTCGGTACGGTGGTTGGCGCCGGCCTGATTGGCGGTGCGGCGGGCTACATCACCGGCTCTGCAATCGGCGACAAGTAACGGGGAGGTTGAGCCATGATCCGCAAGCTTTCGATTGCTGCCGCTTTTGTTCTCGTCGCTGCGAGCGCACAGGCTCAGACGCCACCGCTCAACTTCGACCAGGCGGCCTACATTACCTGCAAGGAAGCGCACGCCATGCGGCCCGAAGCGCGCAAGGCTCTGGCGATCTTCCTGGCGGAGCATTCCGCCCGCTATCGCGGTGTCGTGGTTCCCGATGGTGAGATGGGCGCCCAACTCGGCCATCTGGTGCGCGGCGGCTGCACGCTGGCGCCCGACGCCTACCTCTTCACGGTGGTTGATCGCGCGATCGTGGCTGAGCTGCCGAGACTGGCGAAGCGGAAGTAGACCAGACATCGCGTCGACAGGAGAAGAAGGCCGGGGATCGTCCCGGCCTTTTATTTTGACCAGCTAGTTCTTCTTGGTGGAGGCTGGCGCCTGTGCAACCTGCCTAGCGATGATCTGGTCCTTGATCTTGTCGTAGACGGCCTGCGGCACGAGGCTCTTGTCGACCAGCTCGTTCTTGGCGCGATAGGGGCGGCCCTTGATGATGGCGTCGCTGCGGGCGTCGCCGATCCCATCGAGCGTCATAAGCTGCTGCTTGGTTGCCGTGTTGATATCCAGGGGCTCCGCTGGCTTGGGCGCCGTCGTTGCGGCTGGCGGCGTGGCGGGCTTGGTCTGGGCGAATGCCGTGCCAGCCAGGCCGACCAGCGCGCCGATCATTGCGAGTGCTGCCAGATGCGAACGAAAGTTCATGTCGGTAGCCTCCTCCGGAACAACCCCGGATTGGGGTTGCTCATGGAACGCCGGCATTACGACCTGTTCAAGCGCTGGTACTGCACCCGCAGTGAAGCCCGGTGACCGAAGCGCGAAGGGTTCAGGTCAGCTTGATCATGATGTGCTTGGCATAGGCTGGCCGCGTCGTGAGGCGGTCGTACCAGGCGCGAACGTTCTTGAGGTCGGGGCGTTCGATGTCGAGCGCGTACCAGCGATAGGCAAAGCAGCCGACGGGAATGTCGCCCATGGTGAAGTGCCCGCCAGCCACGTAGCGGCGACCGTCGAGCCAGGCGTCGAGGCGGCCAAACAGCTTGCCGGCGTCCGCGGCCGCCTTGTTGATCGCGGCGGTGTCGCGCTTCTCGACCGGGGTACGAATCAGGCCCCAGAACGCGATGCGCATGGGCTCCGAAATCGTGCTGAGCTGCCAATCCATCCAGCGGTCGGCGTCGCTGCGCTGGCCGGGGTCGCTGGGCCACAGGGTGCCCGCGGCATACTTGGCCGAGAGATAGCGCACGGCCGAATTGCTCTCCCAGATGATGCGACCGCCAACGTCGATGGTCGGCACGACCCCGTTGGGATTCATCTTCAGGTACCAGGCCTGATCGTTGCCACCGAAGGCGCCGCCAACATCCTCGCGCTCGTACTTAACGCCGCATTCGTCGGCGGCCCACAACACCTTCTGGACGTTGATCGAATTGGCGCGGCCCCAGATCTTCATTTCGACATACTCCCGTCTCTCTACACGTAGGTATCAGTGCGCGGCCGCCCAGTTGTCGCCGACGCCGGTCTCGACAACCAGAGGCACGGTGAGCGTGGCGGCGCCCTCCATGATCTTGCGTGTCACGTCCTTGGTCTTGTCGAGTTCCTTCTCGGGAACCTCGAACAGAAGCTCGTCGTGCACCTGCAGCAGCATCTTGGCCTTGAGCTTGGCGGCAGTCAGGGCGTCCGGCAGGCGGATCATGGCGCGCTTGATGATGTCGGCGGCGCCTCCCTGCAGCGGGGCGTTGATCGCGGCGCGCTCGGCGAAGGCCCGCATGCCCTGGCTCTTGTCGTGAATGAAGCGCAGATGGATCTTGCGGCCGAACGGCGTCAGCACGTAGCCGTGCTTTCGCGCATACTCCTTGGTGTTGTCCATGTAGTCGCGAATGCCGGGATAGCGCAGGAAGTACTTGGCGATGTAGTCGCGCGCCTCGGCCTGACCGATGCCGAGCTGGTTGGCGAGGCCGAAGGCCGAGATGCCGTAGATGATGCCGAAGTTGATGGCCTTGGCGCGGCGCCGCATCAGCGGGTCCATGCCCTTGACCGGCACGCCGAACATCTCGGAAGCGGTGATGGCATGGATGTCGTCGCCGCGTTCGAAGGCCTGCTTCAGCGACGCGATGTCGGCGACGTGGGCGAGCAGTCGCAGCTCGATCTGAGAATAGTCGGCGCTGAGCAGCTTGCAGCCCGTCTCGGCGATGAAGGCTTGCCGGATCTTGCGGCCTTCCTCGGTGCGCACGGGAATGTTCTGCAGATTGGGATCGGTCGAGGCGAGCCGCCCCGTCGCGGCGCCGGTCATGTGATAGGAGGTGTGGACGCGGCCCGTCTTGGCGTCGACCTCGCGCATCAGCGCATCGGTGTAGGTGCTTTTGAGCTTGGCGAGCTGGCGATGCTCCAGGATCTTCACCGGCAGCGCATGGCCCTGCGCGGCGAGATCGTCGAGCACCGAAGCATCGGTTGCCCAGGCACCGTTCTTGTTGCGCTTGCCGCCGGGCAGCTTCTGTTCGTCGAACAGGATCTCGCCCAACTGCTTGGGCGAACCGACGTTGAATTCGCGGCCGGCGATCTTGTGAATCTCGGTCTCGAGCTCGGCCAAGCGCTTCTCGAAGTCCGTGCTCAGTCTCTTGAGCTTCAGCGCATCGACCTTGATGCCAGCGCTTTCCATGCCGAGCAGCACGGGGATCAGGGGACGTTCGATCGTTTCGTACAGAGTCGTGACGCGTTCGGGCACCAGACGCGGCTTCAGCCGCGCCCAGAGCTGCATCGTGACGTCGGCGTCCTCCGCCGCATAGTCGCGGGCCTTTTCAATTGGCACCTTGTCGAATGTCACCTGCTTGGCGCCACTGCCGGCGACATCGGAGAACTTGATGGTCTTCTGACCGAGATGCAGCTCAGCCAGCTCGTCCATGCCGTGATTGTTCTTCCCGGCATCGAGCGCGAAGGAGATCAGCATCGTGTCGTCGACCGGGCCGATCTTGATGCCGTGACGGCGGAACACCGCCATGTCGTATTTGATGTTCTGGCCGACCTTCAGCACCGCGGGGTCTTCCAGCAGCGGCTTCAGCTTGGCGATTGCCGTCTTCAGCGGGATCTGGTCCGGCAGGATCTTGCCGTCACCCGCGCCATCGCCCGAGCCGCCGAGATCGAGCGCGCCCTGCGCTTCACCGCCCGGCGCACGATGGGCGATCGGAAGGTAGGCCGCGCGCCGCTTGGTCGAATTGACGTCGCCCCAGGGCCCTTCGAGCAAGGCGAGCGAGACGCCGACCAGGCCGGCATTGTTGGAATCGAGTCCATCGGTCTCGCAATCGAAGGCCACGGTGCCGGCCTTGGTCGCTTCGGCGATCCACTCGTCGAGCAGCTTCTCGTCGCGGATCAATTCGTAGTCGGCCGCCGTGAAGGGCTGGTTCGACTTGGTGCGCACACTCGCGGGCTTGGGCGCAGGCTCCGCTTTCTTGACCGGAGCCGGCGTGGAGGAGGGGGCGACGGGTGCCGTCGCCTCGCCCAGCTCGCTGGTGAAGCGCTGCAGAAGGGTACGGAAGCCTTGCTGCTCCAGCCAGGGCAGCAGCACGTTGGGGTCGGGCTTTCTCTTGTCGAACGAGTCTGGATCCGCCGGTGCCGGCACGTCGTCACGCAAGGTCACGAGCTGCTTGGAGATGCGGATCAGCTCGGCATTGTTCTCCAGCGATTCGCGCCGCTTGGGCTGTTTGATCTCCTTGGTGCGCTCCAGCAGCGCTTCGAGGGTGCCATACTCGTTAATGAGCTGGGCCGCGGTCTTAATGCCGATACCCGGCGCGCCCGGCACATTGTCCGTCGAGTCGCCCGCCAGCGCCTGCACGTCGACGACCTTGTCCGGCGTGACGCCAAACTTCTCGAACACTGCTTCAGGCCCCAGCTTGACCTTCTTGATCGGGTCCATCAGCTCGACGCCTGGCCGCACGAGCTGCATCAGGTCCTTGTCGGAGGACACGATCGTGCAGGTGCCCCCAGCCTCGAGCGCCATGCGGGCGTAGGTCGCGATCAGGTCGTCGGCCTCGTAGCCGTCGAGCTCGCACACCGTGACGTTGAAGGCGCGCGCTGCCTCGCGGATCAGGGGGAATTGCGGGATCAGGTCTTCCGGCGGCTCGGGCCGGTTGGCCTTGTACTTGTCGTAGATCTTGTTGCGGAAGGTGACGCTGCCGGCGTCGAGGATCATGGCGATATGGTCGATCTCGGGATTGTCCAGCAGGTCGGCCACCAGCATGCGGCAGAAGCCGAACACCGCATTGATCGGCGTCCCGTCCGGCCGGGTCATCGGCGGCAGGGCATGATAGGCGCGGAACAGGTAGCCCGAGCCGTCGATTAGATAGAGATGCCGGATCGGCTTGTTCTCGCCGTCGACGGACGTCTTTGCGGAGGCCGCGGAAGCTTTGGATTTCGCCATGCCCAAGGCGTAGCACGCTGGGCGCCGCGGCGGGAGATGGGGCTGTGGTAGGATCGGGCATGGCCGTCCTGCTCTCCGAGAGTTTCCGCGCGCTGTTCTATGCCCCGTTCTATGCCGCCGTAGCGACCGGCGCGTTTGAAAGGGCAGGGGTCGAGGTCGAGCTGCGGCCCTCGTCCGATCCTGCCTTGGCCAGCAAGGCCCTGCGGGCCCGCGAGGTCGATGTCATGTGGGGCGGGCCGCTGCGGGTGATGATGGTGCGCGACGCCGAGCCGGCAGCCGATCTGGTCTGCTTCTGCGATGTCGTGGCGCGCGATCCCTTCTTCGTTGTGGGGGCAAGGCCGCGGCCGGATTTCACACCGGCCGATCTTCTCTCCGTGAAGCTCGCCACGGTTTCCGAAGTGCCGACGCCCTGGATCTGCCTGCAGGATGACTTGCGACGCGCCGGCCTCGATCCTGCGCAGGTCGATCGGATCACCGATGGCACGATGGGAGAGAACGAGACCGCGCTGCGTGAAGGCAAGATCGACGCCGTGCAGCTCTTCCAGCCTTACGCCGAGCAGTTGGTGTCGTCGGGCGCCGGCAATGTCTGGTATGCCGCCGCCGACCGCGGGCTCACGGCCTATACGACGCTGGTCACGCGCCGCGACGTGCTGACCGAACGTGCCGACGAGTTGATACGGATGATCCGCGGCATCGATGAAACGCTGAAATGGTTTGCCGTGACTCCGGCCTTCGACATCGCGGGCAGGCTGCAATCCTATTTCCCGGATGTTCCAATCCCCCTGTTCGCGGCCTGCATCGAACGTTACAGGGCGCTCAACCTCTGGGGACGCGATCCGGTGATCCGCCGGGAGGGCTACGATCGCCTGCACGCCGCCATGCGCTCCGCCGGTGCCCTCTCGCGCGACATCCCGTTCGAGGATGTCGTCGATACGTCGCTCGCGCGCCGCGCCATTCAGGTTTGATGCCATCACCAGGGCGCACTTCTCGTTTGCAGCCTGTGCGACGTTCCATTGCTTGCACGAAGGGGGAAGACGGCCTATCTAGCCGTCGTCATCGGGGAGTAGCCGGCCTCATTCAGAGGCGGATGCGTCAACAGACTTGGTCCTCACGGACTATGGCGTATCCGGCGATCAGCTTGGCGAGACCTTTGGCTTTCTAGCGTCTTCACCCGCGGGATCGGGCGGCGCTGGAAGCCATAGGTTCGTGCTCGATCCCGCCGAAGATGCCCCTCGTGGAAGCCTTCCTTATTTCAACAGGTCTCGTGGCCGTCGCCGAGATTGGCGACAAGACACAGCTTCTGGCGATGATCCTCGCCAGCCGCTACCGCCGGCCCCTCCCGATCATTCTCGGCATCCTGGTCGCGACCCTGGCCAATCACGCGCTGGCCGCGTGGGCAGGTGCCGCCGTTGCCGCCTGGCTGAGACCCGACGCCATGCGCTGGATCCTGGGCGTGCTGTTCCTCGTGATGGCCGGCTGGTGTCTGATTCCCGACAAGGAAGAAGAAGGCCCCAAGGTTGCGGGCGCTGCCGGCGCCTTCGTCGCGACGGCGATTGCTTTCTTCCTGGTCGAGATCGGCGACAAGACTCAGATCGCCACTGTGGGCTTGGCCGCGCGCTTCAACGATCTCGTCGCCGTCACGGCAGGTACGACGTTTGGCATGATGATCGCCAACGTACCGGCCGTGCTGTTCGGCGATGTGCTGGCGCGCAAGGTACCGCTGAAGCTCGTGCGTTCGTTGGCCGCTGCCGCCTTTGTCGTGCTGGGTGTGTTGGTCCTGCTGAAGATCGACATGGGTTTGCTCGGCTGATGATCGTTCGACTTTAGTCGACGTCACGAGGCCGTTACCGTTTGTTGTCCGTCCTCGTCCTGTTGTCGCCACATTCCATGGCGAAAGTCACACCGTCTGCGATGGAGAGAACATTCAATAAAATATCACGGCGACTGCTGTGACAGACGCAGACGGTTTTCGGGGGGAATCAGGAAAAGTTTGTTGAGATCGACCGCGCCGGCAACGGCGCCGGGCGGGTGGAGACGTGTGTGCCGGTTTTTGACGTAAGAGTGTGGAGAGAGACCATGCGTATTGAATGGCCTTCGAAGTTGGCAATGCTGTTCGCGGTTGCCATCGCTCCGCTGCTGGCTGCGTGCGACGACCAGGCCTCCGCCGACACGCCGAAAGCGGCTTCTCCCGATGTCGGAATCGTCACGGTGAAGGCAGAACCGTACGCCCTCATCCGCGAGTTGCCGGGTCGCGTGGCGCCGACGCGCGTTGCCGACGTTCGGCCGCGCGTGTCGGGCATTGTCACGGCGCGTATGTTCAACCAGGGCAGCGACGTGAAGGCGGGCGACGCGCTCTACCAGATCGATCCCAAGCCGTTCGAAGTCGAGTTGCAGGCGAGCGAGGCTGCACTGGAAAAGGCCAAGGCCGGGCTCGACCTCGCGGTGCCGCAGGCGACACGTTCGGCCGCATTGGCCAAGACGCAGGCTATCTCGACGGCCCAGCATGAAATCGCGGTGGCTACGGTAAACCAGGCGAAGGCCGAGGTGGCCGCCCGCGAAGCTGACGTCGCCCGCGCGAAGCTCAACCTCGAATACGCCACCATCCGCGCGCCGATCAGCGGCCGCATCGGTGCGGCGCGCATCAGCGAAGGCGCGCTGGTCGTGCAGAACGACACGTCGAACCTGGCCACGATCCAGCAGCTCGATCCGATCTATGCCGACTTCACGCAGTCGGCCGCCGAGCTCAGCAAGCTGCGCCGTGCTGTCGAGTCCGGCGACCTGGAGCGTATCGCACCTGATTCGGTGAAGGTGCGGCTGCTGCTGGACGATGGCACGCGCTATCCGCTGACCGGCAAGCTGCTCTTCTCCGAGGCGCGCGTCGACGCATCGACCGGCCAGGTGACCCTGCGCGGCGAATTCCTCAATCCCGACAAGGTGCTGTTGCCGGGCATGTATGTCCGCGTCCTGATCGAACAGGGCATCGACAGCGATGCCATTACGCTGCCGGAGCAGGCGATCCAGCGCAACGGTGGTGGCGGCAGCGAAGTGTTCGTGATCAAGGACGACAATCGCGCCGCGATCCAGCAGGTACGCCTCGGTGGATTGCAGGACGGCAAGTGGTTGGTGCTCGACGGCCTGAAGCCGGGCGACCGCGTCGTGGTCGATGGCTTCCAGAAGTTTGTGGCCGGCGATGCCGTCAAGCCGCGGTCGTTCAGCCAGTCGGCCGAGGCCAGCGACGACGACAATCCGATCAAGACCATCAGCGCGACTCGTTGACGTTCTAGCGATCATCCATGCCGAGTTTCTTCATCGATCGGCCCATCTTCGCGTGGGTCGTTGCTCTCTTCATTTGCCTGATCGGTGCGATCTCCGTGCCGTTGCTGGCGATTGCGCAGTATCCGATCATCGCGCCACCCTCGATCTCGGTGAGCACGAGCTACCCCGGTGCGTCACCGGAGAACCTCTACAACAGCGTGACGCGCCTCATCGAAGAGGAGCTGAACGGCGCCTCCGGCATCCTGAACTTCGAGTCGGCCAGCGACTCGCTGGGGCAGGTCGAGATCATCGCGAACTTCGAGCCCGGCACCGATCCCAGCATGGCATCGGTCGAAGTGCAGAATCGTATCAAGCGCGTGGAAGCCCGTCTGCCGCGTTCGGTGATCCAGCAGGGCATCCTGGTCGAAGAAGCCTCGAGCGCGGTGCTGCAGATCATCACGCTGACGTCGACCGACGGCAGCCTCGACGAGGTCGGTCTCGGCGACTTCATGGTGCGCAACGTGCTGGGCGAGATCCGGCGTATTCCCGGTGTCGGCCGTGCCACGCTCTACTCGACGGAGCGGTCGCTGCGCGTCTGGGTCGATCCTTCCAAGCTGGTGGGCTACGGCCTGACGGCGGACGACGTCACGCGCGCGATCAGCGCACAGAATGCGCAGGTCGCCTCGGGTAGCGTCGGCGCCGAACCCAGCACGCCGCAGCAGCCCGTATCGGCGCTGGTGCTGGTGAAGGGCCAGCTCGGCACACCCGAAGAATTCGGTGCCATCGTGCTGCGCGCCAATCCGGACGGGTCGACCGTGCGGCTGCGAGATGTCGCCCGCGTCGAGATCGGCGGCATGGGCTATCAGTTCACCACCCGCCTGAACGGCAAGCCGACGGCGGGCCTTTCGGTGCTGCTGTCGCCGACCGGTAACGCGCTCGCCACGGCCAGCGCTGTCGAGGCGAAGATGAAGGAGCTGTCGCGCTTCTTCCCCGCCAACATCAGTTACCAGATTCCCTACAACATCACGCCGGTGGTGAAGGCCTCCATCCAGAAGGTCGTCATGACCCTGATCGAGGCGGTGGTACTGGTCTTCATCGTGATGTTCCTGTTCCTGCAGAACATCCGCTACACGATCATTCCGACGATCGTGGTTCCGGTCGCCCTGCTCGGCACCTGCGCGACGCTGCTGGCGGTGGGGTATTCGATCAACATGCTGACCTTGTTCGGCATGGTGCTGGCCATCGGCATCCTGGTCGACGACGCCATCGTCGTGGTCGAGAACGTCGAGCGCATCATGGCCGAGGAGGGACTGTCCCCGAAGGAGGCCACCCGCAAGGCGATGACCCAGATCACCAGCGCGATCGTGGGCATCACCCTGGTCCTGGTCGCGGTGTTCCTGCCCATGGCCTTCTTCCCGGGCTCGGTCGGCATCATCTATCGCCAGTTCTCCGTCACCATGGTGGCGGCGATCGGCTTCTCCGCCTTGATGGCGCTGTCGCTGACGCCGGCGCTCTGTGCGACCTTGCTGAAGCCGGTCGAAGCCGGACACGGTCATGCCAAGCGTGGCCTGTTCGGCCTCTTCAACCGCGGGCTCGATTCGGTACGTGACCGCTATACCGGCGTCGTCGGCTGGTCGCTGAAGCGAACCGGCCGCATGATGGCGATCTATGCCGCTCTGCTGATCGCCCTCGGCTGGGCGTTCGTGCGCCTGCCCGGCGGCTTCCTGCCGATCGACGACCAGGGCTTCATCACCACCGACGTACAGACGCCGGCCGATGCCTCGTACAACCGCACCCAGGCCGCGGTCGAGAAGGTCGAGAAGTACCTGGCCGACAAGCCGGGCGTCGGGGATGTCACGTTCATCACCGGCTACAGCTTCCTCGGTCAGGGCCTCAACACCGCGCAGGCCTTCATCACTCTGAAGGACTGGTCCGAACGCGGCCCGAAGGAATCGGCAGCCGCCATCGTTGCCGACATCAACCGCGACATGGCGGCGATTCGCGATGCCGAGGTCTCGGCCCTGCAGCCGCCGCCAATCGACAATCTCGGCAACTCCTCGGGCTTCAGCTTCCGCCTGCAGGACCGCGGCCAGAAGGGGCAGGCGGCATTGAACCGGGCCGCGGAGCAGCTGGTCACGACGGCAAATGCCAGCCCGATCCTGCAGAACGTCTATATCGAAGGTTTACCGGCGGCACCGCAGGTCAATCTGATGATCGACCGCGAGAAGGCGAGTGCGTTCGGCGTCACCTTCGAGGACATCAACAACACGATCTCGACCAATCTCGGCTCGGCCTATGTCAACGACTTCCCCAACCAGGGCCGTATGCAACGTGTGATCGTGCAGAGCGAAGCGGCGAACCGCATGAATCCCGACGGTATCCTGGGATACAATGTCAGGAATTCGCTGGGGCAGCTCGTGCCGTTCTCGTCCTTCGCCACGGTCGAATGGGCGAAGGGGCCGACGCAGATCGTGGGCTTCAACTACTATCCGTCCGTTCGCATCAGCGGCGAGGCGAAGCCGGGCTATACCAGCGGCGACGCGCTGGCCGAGATGGAACGGCTCGCCGGCCAGTTGCCGCGCGGCTTCGGCTACGAATGGACCGGGCAGTCGTTGCAGGAGAAGCTCTCGGGATCGCAGGCGCCGTTCCTGCTCGCGCTGTCGGCCCTGGTCGTCTTCCTCTGCCTCGCGGCGCTCTATGAGAGCTGGACGATTCCCATTGCCGTGCTGCTCACGGTGCCGCTGGGCATGGCAGGCGCAGTCGCTGCGGCCAATCTGCGCGGCCTTTCGAACGACGTCTACTTCACGGTCGGGCTGATCACCATCATCGGCCTTGCGGCGAAGGACGCCATCCTGATCATCGAGTTCGCCAAGGATCTGCGCGCCCGCGGCAAGCCATTGATCGAGGCGACGCTCGAAGCCTGCAAGCTGCGCTTCCGTCCAATCTTGATGACGGGTTTTGCCTTCGTCTGCGGTGTGTTGCCGATGGCGATTGCGACGGGCGCGGGCGGCAAGAGCCAGCAGGCACTGGGCACCGGTGTCATGGGCGGCATGATCGCCGTCGTGGTGCTGGCGCTCCTGCTGGTCCCGGTCTTCTTCGTCGTCGTGCAGCGGGTCCTCGGGCGCGATCGCGAGAAGAAGGCCGTGACCGCACCGCCGGCGTCAGTCCAGCAACCAGCGGAATGATCGGCGGAGCTCGGCAGCTCCCTCGGTTTCGAACCACTGCCCGTGCGCGATGATCACGCGCTCGGGGTTCCAGGCGATCATCCTTTCGACGGCTGCCTTCATCGCAGGCCGTTGCCGGGCGAAGGTGGCGCGCAGGTCGCGCGGTGTCTGGCCATCGGGCGCCGCTACGCCGCCAAGTTTGGTAAGCCAGCGCAGAGCGAGCGATCCCACCTTGTGCGGCTCGAAGTTCTCGATGAGGTCGGCGAGCACTAAAGTGCGGCTGGGGCGATGGAAGAAGACGACCTCGGTCATGTAGCTGCCGCCCACCGGCAGGGTCTCGATCTCGCTATCCCAGGCATAGCCTGTCTCGCGGTCGAGCGTGCGGAAGCCCGGCGCGATACGGCCCCTCGCTTGCTCTTCGATTCGCGGTGCCAGCCAGGCATCGGCACGAGGGAAGGCGGCCTTCCACTCCGGAACCCACCAGTAGTGAATGCGGTTTGGCCCGACGATCCAGCGCACGCTGCCGGCGGCCACGATCTCCGTCCGGAGGGACGGCGGCAGCGGCGTCGGCGAATGAATGAAGAGATCATCGCCGACCCGGATCACCGTCATGCGGGTCGGGAACGGCATTTTAAAGCCCGGCAGGGCGCCGAAATGGATGATAGGCCCGTCGACGATCCAGACATCGGGCACGACGGGCTTCAGCGTGTTCAGCGGCGGGTAGGTGGCCTCGGTGTCGTGGCTCGTCATGTTGCAGACGACAAGTGCCGCCAGACGTCTACTGCTTTTGCTCGTCCTTGCCCCAACCCTTCTTCTCGGCATCGAAGAAGGAGGCGAAGACCTTGCGGATCGTGCTTTCGGCGATGTCGCGGGTGATGAACACGACGCGGCTCTTGCGGTCGTCGCCTTCGGGCCAGGCATCGAGCGTCGCGGGCGGATGGAAGACATGCTGCACGCCGTGGATCACCACCGGCTTGTCGGTGTCCTTGACGTTCAGGATGCCCTTCATGCGCAGAAGGTCGGGCCCACGATAAGTCACCAGCGCGTCGAAGGCGGCGGCAACCGTCGACCAGCTCATCGGCTCGTCGAAGGTCATGCAGAACGCCTTGATGCGATCGTCGTGGCGGTTGGGGTTGTGCGGGTCCTGCTCGCCGCCATGTTCGTGCCCGTGATCATGATGGTCGTGCCCATGATCGTGGCCGTGACCATGACCGTGGTGATGGTGATGGCCACCGCCGCCATGGTCGTGCTCGTAGGCTTCTTCGTGCAGCCAGCGCTTCACGTCGGCGGTCTTGGTCTCGGGATTGTAGAGACCGGCGTTCAGGATCTGGTTGGGGTCGATCTCGCCGCCAGCGACGGCATGGAACGGCGCACCGGGGTTGAGCTGGTGCAGGCGGCCCTTGAGCTGTTCGAGCTTCGGCGCGTCGCTGATGTCGGTCTTGGTGAGCAGCAGCCGGTCGGCCACTGCGGCCTGCTTCACGGCTTCTTCGTGGTTGTTGAGCGTGCTCTCGCCGTTCACGCCGTCGACCGTCGTCACCACGCCGTCGAGGCGATAGCGCGAGGCGAGCAGCGGGTCGGTCATCAAGGTGTGCAGGATGGGGGCAGGGTCGGCGAGTCCGGTGGTCTCGACTACCATGCGCTTGAACGGCGTGACCTCGCCGCGCGAGCGCTTCAGGAACAGCTCGCTCATGGTGCGGACCAGGTCGCCGCGCACGGTGCAGCAGAGGCAGCCCGAGTTCAGCGTGACCATGCCCTCGTCGTCGGACTTCTCGACCAGCAGGTGATCGAGCCCGATCTCGCCGAACTCGTTGATGATCACCGCGGTATCCGCGAGTTCCGGCCGGCGCAGCAGCTTGTTCAGGAGGGTGGTCTTGCCGCTGCCGAGGAAGCCCGTCAGCACGGTGACGGGAATGCGCTGTTCGGCGGCGTTCTGCGTGTCACTCATGAAACTCTCGCTAGGAAGGATGTCACGCCAGCCAGAAGCGCTCGGTCTTCTTGAAGTCCTTCCAGGCCCGTTCCAGCTTGCGGCGGCGGCGTTTGTCGCCACCCGCCGCCTGCTTGGCGAGGGCCTTGAGCGCGCCAGCCACGTCTTCCGTCGGGCGGGTCGCCGTGGCGATGTCGGCCAGCATCTGGGCTGCCACCGCGCGGTCGTTCAAGGCACCGAGCGCGCCCTGCAGGCGCACCGTTGCCTCGATATAGGGCTTGGCTGCGGTGGAGGCAAAGGCAGGCTGCAGGAAGGTTGCCGCATAGCGCTGTTTCTTGATGGCGATACGGAGCTCATGCAGTTCCTCGGCATCGAGCTCCTCGAGGCCGCGGCCACGCCGCTCCACCTTGCGGTGCCGTTTCTCCAGCACTTCCCGCCCGAAGTCGTCGAGGCGGGTGTTCCGGCCCGACGGCGGCTGGGCGGCAAAGGCTGTGAGCTGCCGGTCGAAGGCATTGAATCGGGCGCCCGAAAGAGCCGCGCGGGCCCGTTGCAGATGGACGGCGGCCAACCGGGCGGCAATGCGGCTCACCGCGGGCGGCACTTCCTCGGCAGTCTCGGTGAGGAAGACGTGCAGGTCGCGGGCCGGCGCACATTCGCCCGCCAGCCACCTGGCTTCGGCCGACAGGGACCGGACGCCAGGGCCGTTGAGAGCGCCGCGGAAGACGCTGAAGGCCGCGCGCATGCGCCGGAAAGCCACCCGCGTCTGATGGATTCCGATCGGCCGGCGGCTCTGCAGGACAATGGTCCGGTACTTGGAAAGATCGACATGGCAGTTCGCCACGATGAGCCGCAGGGCGACATCGGGGGCCATTTCGGGGGAGAGTTTGGTCGTACGGGCCGCCATGCAGGCCGACCGTAGCGGCTGGCAACAATGGAGCAACCGCAAAGAACGACAGTCTGATGAAGGTTTTATTGCAACAGGGTGAATGCGCCTTTTGACCGGAATCCTCGGATTTCGCTGGCCGGCCGGACGTTTAGCGGAAGTTTCGCACCAGCCTTTGCAGTAGCGGTAGCCGGCCGGCGTGCTCTAGAGTCGCTCCCATGAGTATCGATGCGGTTGCCTTCAAGAAGGGCATGCGCCATCTCGCGGCGAGCGTCACCCTGATCACCACCAGGCATCGGGAGCTGCGCGGAGGGCTGACGGCAACGGCGGTTTGTTCGGTTTCCGCCGAACCGCCGCAGATTCTGGTTTGCGTCAACAAGACAGCGAGCGCCCACGACCCGATCGGCGAGGCGGGTGTCTTTTGCGTCAACATCCTGGCCCCCGACCATCGCAAGCTGGCGGAGCGTTTCGCCGGCATGGACGGCGTCGAAGGCGACGAGCGGTTCTGCGACATGGGCGATTGGTTCACCCTCTCGACCGGCGCTCCGGTGTTGAAGGGCTGCCCCGTCTCGTTCGACTGCAAGCTGGTGACCAAGGTCGAGGCCGGTACGCACACGATCTATATAGGTGAGATCGTCGACCTCGCCCTCGATCCCGAGGCGAAGCCTTTGCTCTATGCCGACGGCGCCTTTGTGCACGTCGATGCCCTGAAGCACGCCAACGCGGCCTGAACGTCGAGGGGCGGCCCGTTCGCGCCCCGGGGTTGCACTGCGGCGCGAACCCTCTATGTTCCGCCCCGCCTGAAAGGACGCCTGCTGGGGCGTAGCCAAGCGGTAAGGCAGAGGATTTTGATTCCTCCATTCCCAGGTTCGAATCCTGGCGCCCCAGCCAATCGCCTTCTCCAGATTGAACATTCCCAATGTAGCGGCAACGGCCGCACGACGTCCGGTGGCCTAGCGTCTGCCTCGCGAGCCTGTCGCTCGAAGAGGAGAATGGTCATGAAGGTCTCTAAGGGTATTGCCGCCGCGCTGCTCGGAACAACCCTGCTGGCGGGCGTGGTCTATGCCCAGCAGACACCGTCTGCCCCGGCCCAGGCGACCGCGCCGGCGGCGCAGCAGAAGGAAGCCGCGCGCGACTTCGCGAAGATGTCGGCCGATGGCGCCCTGGCGTTCCGCGCCCTCCATCTCGCCCGTGTCGCGATCTTCGATGCCGATCCCGCTGCCGCGAAGAAGCTGATTGCCGATGCGCGCGCTGCGCTGGCCAAGGCCAAGACCGATTCGACGGTTTTCCAGAAGGCCGAGGCAGACTTCAAGATGCCGCAGGGCGCGAAGGGTGCGGCCGCCGCCGGTGCCGCTTCCACGCAGCCCGTCGCGTGGCTGCCGATCGACGGCCAGCTCACCCTGGACGGGGACTTCGTGGCGACGCCGGCCAAGGCTGCGGCCGTTGCCGACGCGAACAAGTCGCTGGAGAAGGGCAACCGCGCCGAAGCGATCGAAAAGCTCCGCGTCGCCGACGTGAAGGTGATGTTCGCGATGGCGCTGGCGCCGCTCGACAAGACCATGGCCGACGTCGACCAGGCGGCGAAGTTCCTCGACGAGGGCAAGTACTACGAAGCCAATGCCGTCATGAAGAAGGCCGAGGAAGGCGTGCGCTACGACGCGATCCTCGCCACGGCCCAGGCGCCGAAGGCGGCAGCGCCGAAGCAGAACTAGCGGTCCCGACCTTCCTCCCCTTGATGGCGTGCATCGAGGGGAGGAAACCTTGCTCGTCTAGGCCCGCTTCATCGCGCGTTCGCGGGCTCGCCAGATCTGGGCGAGTCGCGTCGTGCGGTCCTGTTCCGTCGTGAAGAGGTCGGGCAGGCCTTCCTTGCTGTCGGCCAACAGCCGGTCCTCGATGGCCGCATGCGTCTCGCTGCGGCCATCGGCCAGCAGATGCTCGATGGCAACGCTGCGTTCGGCCAGGCGTCGCGACACCAGCACCGTGCGATGGCAGTCGAGCGGCTCCTTCTCGGCGCACATCAGGCAGAGCGTGGTGTCCGCAGCGCCGGCGACCAGGCGGTCCAGCGCTTCGGTGAATTCCGGCTTTGCCGCGAGCGACTCGTAGCTTCCGCCTGCCTGGGGCTTTCCCCCGAGGGCAGCGCCTTCATAACGATAGAGAATGTCGGCCGCGGCGAGGCGGGCCGCCAGCCGCTCGCGGCCAAACTGCGGGAAGCGCCGCGAGTAGGGCGTGGAACGCACGTCGACCAGTACTTCGACGTCGGCTGCGCTCAGAAGATCGACGAAGCGTTCGATCGGGTGATTGGAGTGGCCGATGGTCTTGATCGGTTTCATGCGAGGCGACGGACCAGATCGATGAAGCCCAGCGTCGCAGCCGAATGCTCGTCGCGACGGCAGGCCAGATTGAGCGGCACCTTGAGCGCAGGCCACCCGGTGAGGGGGCGATAGGTTACACCCTCAAGAGGGAGGCGGCTCAAGGAGGCCGGGACAATGGTGATCCCCAACCCGGCAGCCACGAGGTTGAGGGTGGAGACGATGCGGGGCGCCTCCTGGCTGACATGGGGGCTGAAACCCGCTCCGCTGCAGGCGGCGAGGATGACGTCGTAGAGTCCGCGGCCATCGGGGCGGCGGTAGAGGATGAAATCCTCGGCCGCGAGATCCTTCAAGGTGAGCTTCGGCCGGCGCGTCAGCCGATGGCGGGCGGGCAGGGCGGCCGACATCTCCTCGTGGAGCAGGGCATGCACGGTGAGGCCCTGCGGATCGGCAAGGCCCGCGCGTATGAAGGCGATGTCCAGCCGTTCCTCGCGCAAGCCCGTCAGGAGTTCGCCCGAGCTGCTTTCCTCCAGCACGAAGGAAACATCGGGTCGCGTGCTGCGGAACTCGCGGATCGCTCGCGCCACCAGCGGATGGAACGGCGCCGAGGTCGTAAAGCCCACGGCGATGCGGCCGGTCTCGCCGCGCGCCGTACGACGCGCCCGCACGGTAGCCTTGTCGACAGTCGCGAGGATCGCTTCGGCATCGACCAGGAAGGAGCGGCCGGCATCGGTCAGGCTGACGCCGCGGGGATGGCGCACGAAGAGGGTCGCGTCGATCTCGCGTTCGAGGGCACGGATCTGCTGCGACAGCGGCGGCTGCTGGATGTGGAGCTTCTCTGCCGCGCGCGTGACATGGCCCTCGCGGGCGACGGCAACGAAATAGCGGAGGTGGCGCAGTTCCATGGATATCTATCAGATATGGATATGCCATTTATCATATATTTGAGAACTGGATAAGCCCGACATAGCGTGTGGCCATCGATTGGCGAGGGCGAGATGACGATCGCGATGGCAGCGGGCCTGGGGCTCCTGATGGTCTTCACGGCATTCCTGTCCGGCATCTTCGGGATGGCGGGCGGCATGGTGTTGATCGGCGTGCTGCTGTTCCTGCTGCCGCTGCCCATGGCGATGGTGCTGCATGCCGTGACGCAGATGGCCTCCAACGGATGGCGGGCCATCCTGTGGTGGCGGCACATCCAGTGGCGGATCACGGTCTTCTATGTGCTGGGCTGCTTCATTGCCGTCGGCGCCTGGTCGCTGACGCTCTATGTCCCCGAGAAGGCGGTGGCGCTCCTGATGCTGGGCCTCTCGCCCTTTGTCCTGCGCATCGTGCCCGAACGGCTGCTGCCCGCGACCCTGGGCCCTTTGCAGGCGATGGGCGGCGGTATTGCATGCATGGCGCTGATGCTGCTGACCGGAGTCACCGGTCCGCTGATCGACCAGCTTTTCCTGCGCTCGCAAATGAACCGGCGGCAGATCGTGGCGACCAAGGCATCGTGCCAAGTCTTCGGTCACGGCTCGAAGCTTCTCTACTTCGGCGCCTTGATCGAGCAGACCGGCTCGGTCGAGCCCTGGGTGCTGGTGATGGCAGTCGCCGCCTCGATGCTCGGCACGTCGCTCGGCAAGCAGATTCTCGAGCGGCTGTCAGACGGCCAGTTCCGCATGTGGGCCGGCCGTCTGATCACCGTGCTGGGACTCTACTATGTCGGCTACGGTTTGGTGCTGCTGACAGGCATCGCCTAGACGGCTCTTCCCGAGTGCTTACTTGGGAAGAGAGGCGCCTGCCTGCTTGATGGCCGAAGACAGGGCCTGACAGACTTTCTCGACCGATGAATTCTGTGCCTTGGCGGCGGCTTCGAGTTCCTGCGTCGTGCCCATCGACGAAATGGTGCCCTTCTTGCCGAGTGCCTCGGCCGCGTCGCCTTCCTTTGTGTCCGCGGGTTTCGGGATCAGCCCCATCATCTTCTGCTGTGTCGATATCGTGTCGGCGTCTGCAAAGCCCTTCTCCTTGCAGTACTGAACCACGCCGAGCTGATTGCGCGCGCTGTTGTAGGCCATCTTCATCTGATCCGGCGTCTGTGCCAGGGCCGGGCCTGTCGCTGCCAACACTATGAGCGCAGAAACCAGCAGTCCTTTGGCATCGATCTTCATTGCATACTCCGATCAGTACTCAGGGAACCCACCCCCTCTCGCGAGCGCGACAAGACACAGGATCGTCGTGGCCTAATTGTGGGCGTCGTAAAATTTCTGTGTAGGATGAGCTGTGATCAAATCTGTTTCGAAGATTCCGCCGGGCTTTCGCGAAATCACCGAGGCGTCCGGCTTTGCTGCAGCCAATGGGCCATGGTTCGAGAAGATCGAGGGCCGTCGCGTCTGGCGCGGCTTTCTGCCCGGCCCGCAACACGCCAACGCGCTCGGCATCGTCCATGGCGGCATGCTGGCGGCCTTTCTCGATTCGGCCTTGGGTTCGGTCGTGTGGCGCGCCATCGATCGTCGTTGTGTGACCTTGCGGCTGACGCTCGATTATCTGTCGCCGGCGCGCGTCGGCGATTGGCTCGAAGCAACCGGCGAACTCGTGGGCCAGGACGAGCACATGGTGCATGTCCGGGGGCGTCTCTATGGTCCACGCCACGATGTACTCGGCGGCCTGGGCGATTTCGCGTTGCTCAGCACCCGCCGCCAGATTCCTGTCAGGAGTTAGTGTGATCGACGACAATCCATCCGAAGGGTTCATCCGCATCGACTTCGACCGCGGCCGGCCCGATCCGACCTTCAACACCCACATCGGCAACCTCTACGCCAAGCGCGGCGAGAAGGGCACGCGCGACGAGTTCGTCATGGGCTTTCGCGTGCAGCCGCATATGTGCAATCCGGCGGGCGGTCTGCATGGCGGCATGATGATGAGCGTGGCCGATCTCGTCGGCACGATGGGTGGTGGCACCCTGGTGGGGCTGCGCAAGTTCCTGCCGACGGTGAACATGACCTTCGACTTCGTGGCGCCGGCCAAGGTCGGCGACTGGGTCGAAGGCCGCGCCGAAGTGGTGCGCCAGACCCGTTCGCTGCTCTTCACCAACATCTATCTGACAGTGGGTGAAGAGAAGATCCTGCGCGCCTCTTCGATTGCCAAGATTCCATCCGGTGATGGCTTCACCTTCGCCAAGGCCCGCCTGGCGCGCGAGGAGACGGCTTCATCCTAGGCCGCTTCCTGTCTGCTAGGCTTGCTGCATGAGTAACGTGTTTCCCAAAGCCGTCTTGTTCGATCTCCTGACGGCGCTGATCGATTCCTGGACGTTGTGGAACTCGGTGGCAGGCTCTGAGGCGTCGGGGCGGCGCTGGCGGGCCGAGTATCTGCGCCTGACTTATGGTTGCGGCGCCTATGTGCCTTACGAGACGCTGGTGCGCGATGCCGCGCGCAACACCGGCCTCGCGGAGAGTGCGGCCGATGCGCTTGAAGCGCGTTGGCTCGACCTGCCGGTGTGGAGCGGGGCACAACAGGCGCTCGATGCGCTGGAGGGACGGACCAAGCTCGCGGTGGTGACCAACTGTTCGATCCGGCTAGGCGCGCTTGCTGCCGCGCGGCTAAAGACGCCGTGGGATTGCGTGATTACGGCCGAGGAGGCCGGTGCCTACAAGCCCGACCCGCATCCTTATCGCCTGGCGCTCGACCGGCTGGGAGTGGCATCGCAGGAGGCGGCTTTCGTTGCCGGATCTGGGTACGATCTCTTCGGCACGTCGGCCGTGGGCCTCAGGACCTACTGGCACAACCGCGTTGGCCTCGCGCGCCCCGATGGCGCACTGGCCGCCGCGCTCGAACGGCCAACGCTCGACGATCTCATTCCCTGGCTCGAAGGACGCCTCTCGTGAAGCTGATGGACATCGAAACGCCGGCCGCGCTGATCGACGAGACGCGCATGGCCGCGAACATCGACCGCATGCAAAAGCACCTCTCGGCGCTCGGCGTGCGGCTGCGCACGCATGTGAAGACGTCGAAGTGCATCGAGGTCGCGCGCCGCCAGCAGGAGGCCGGCGCCAATGGCATCACGGTCTCCACGCTGAAGGAGGCGGAGCAGTTCTTCGCCGCAGGCTTTGCCGACATCCTCTATGCCGTCTGCATGGCGCCGGAGAAGCTCGACCGGGCGTTGGCCCTGATCCGCCGTGGGTGCGCGCTCACCATCCTGGTCGATTCGGTAACGGCCGCGCAGGCCGTCGTCGCCAAGGGCAAGGAAGCCGCCCACGCTTTCGAGGTGATGATCGAGATCGATTCCGACGGTCATCGCTCGGGCGTGCAGCCCGAAGCAACGGAGTTGATCGATATCGGCAAGGTCCTGCAGAACGGCGGCCAGCGCCTGAAGGGCGTGCTGACCCATGCCGGCAGCTCCTACGATCTCGATACGGACGAGGCGTTGCAGAAACTTGCCGAGCAGGAGCGGGCGCTTTGTGTCCGCGCCGCCGAACGGCTGCGTGCCGCTGGCATTGCCTGCCCCGAGGTCAGCGTCGGTTCGACTCCGACGGCGCTGGCGGCCCGGAATCTCGCTGGCGTTACCGAGGTGCGTGCTGGCGTCTATGTCTTCTTCGATCTCGTGATGTCGAATGTCGGCGTCTGCACGCCGCAGCAGGTGGCGCTGTCGGTGCTGGCCACCGTGATCGGTCATCAGCCGGAGAAGGGTTGGGTGATCGTCGATGCCGGCTGGATGGCCATGAGCCGCGACCGCGGCACGCAGCGCCAGAAGATCGACTATGGCTATGGGGCCGTCTGCGACGCGATGGGCCATGCGATCGACGGGCTGTTCGTGTCGGGAGCCAACCAGGAGCACGGCATCATCTCGCGGCGCGACGGGGCAGCCGATCCCGACATCGTCCAGCACTTTCCGATTGGCACCAAGCTGCGCGTGTTGCCCAACCATGCCTGTGCGACCGGCGCGCAGTATCCGTTCTATCTCGCGGTGTCGCCCGACGGTGATACCACGCCGTGGCAACGCTTCCAGGGTTGGTAGCTAGACCGTCGCGCCGAAATGGCTGCCGAGCGCACGGCGGCCGGAATCGGTGAGGCGCACGGTGCGGCTGCGGCGCAGGCGCTCGGCCCAGCCGCGCTTGAAGAAGGTGTCGGCGATTGCCGCGCCCAGGGCGCCCGAGATGTGTGGGCGCCGCTCGCTCCAGTCGAGGCACTGACGCGCGAAGTGGCGCGAGCTTGCCTGCCGTGCGCCGGGCAGATCGACACCCAGCCGCTCGCAGAACAACTCGCCTGGCTCGGTGAGCTTCCAGTCGCGCGGACCTTTGGGTTCGAGATAGCCGTGCTGGGTCAACGAATCGGTGACGGCGATTCCGACCTGGCCCGCGAGGTGGTCGTAGCAGGTGCGGCAGAAGCGCAGATCGGGGTCGCGCCGCCAGGCGGCAGTCCGTGAGGCCGGCGTGGCGCGTGTGCCCGCCAACGCCATCAGCGATTCGATGGCATGGGCCACGTCGGAGGAGGCCAGCCGGTAGAAGCGGTTGCGGCCTTGGGCGCGGGCCGCCAGCAGATTGCCTTCGACCATGCGCGAGAGATGCCCGCTCGCGGTCTGAGCCGTGATGCCGGCAGTGAGCGCGAGATCGGACGCGGTATGGGCGCGGCCGTCCATGAGAAGGGAGAGCATGGCGGCACGCGCCGGGTCGCCCATCAGGGCGGCGACTTCGGAGAGAGCGTTCACGGTGATCATGGTGGGACTCTATGCCCGCTCTGGGCGGCCCGCCACGTTCAATGGTTCGGCAGAGGCCGAACCATTAGCGTTACCGTTATCGCCATTTCGGATTGGCGATGGCGATCTTGTCGGCCGTTGTCGCTTCGAGGTGCGCCATCAGGGCGGCGTCGCGCTCGTCGCGTTCACCGGCTCGCAGCTGACGCGCCAGCTCGCGGTTGAGTTCGGCAAGCGTGCCCTGGCGACCGAGCAGCTTGGCGAGCCTTTCGTGCTCGCGCGCATCGGCGGCAGTGCCGAGGCGTGCCTCGCGTTCGAGAATGGCAATCGAGTTCACGGCGACCCGGGTCTGGAAGCCCAGCCGCGGGTCGGTACGATCGAGCGCCGGTATCGCTTCCTCGCGCAGGAAGTCGGCGATGGCGGCCAGCAGTTCGCTGGCGGTCGGACGATCCTGCGCCATGTCAGCCTCCGGTCTTCAACAGTTGCAGCAGGTCGACTTCGGTCTCGACGGCACGCCGGCCGATAGAAGCAAGCTCCATGGACTTCTGCGCACCCGAGAGGTGCTTCCATGCCTGGGTATGGCAGATGATGCCCCAGCGCACCGTGCCGAAAACTTCCCACCAATGCGCGCGCGCCGGATCGACCTTGATGCCGCCGGCACTTTCGTAGGCCTTGCAGAGCTGCTCACGACTGCCGAAGCCGCCGGCCGGCTTGTCGATGGCACCGAAGCGCCAGCTCTTCACGCACAGCCATCCGAGATCCTCGATGGGATCGCCGAGATGCGCGCCTTCCCAGTCGAGGATCGCGGTCACGCCCGTTTCGTCGGCGAGATAGTTGCCCGTGCGATAGTCGCCATGCACCAGCACCGGCTGCGTCGTTGTCGGCGGTTTGCGGCGGTCGAGCCAGGTCAGAGCAAGTTCGAACACCGGCTGCGAAGTACCGAGCGTGTCGAGCAGGCCGCGCAGGCTCGCGATGTGGTCGCCGGCCTCGCGCCGGTCGAGTGGCGGCAGCGTCGCGGGATCGACGGCATGGATGCGCGCCAGGATTTCGCCGAGTTGGCCCGCCATCTTTTCGCGGGCGACGGCATAGGGCGGATCGCGCAGCAGTTTGCGGGCGATGGCGATGCCGCCGACCCGACGCATCACGAAGGCTTCCCCGAGCCCATCCTGGGGCTCCAGTTCGAACAGCACTTCGGGTGCGCGGACGCCTGTTTGCCAGGCCGCACGGATGACGCGGAACTCAGTGCCTCTGTCGAGCGCGGCGGAGCGTTCGCTTCCCGCTTTGCTCTCGACGGCCCCGAGGGTCGGGGGATCGCGGCGGAGGATCAGCTCGTGGCGGACACCGTCCACGATGGCATCGAAGCTCCAGGTCTGGCGCGAGGCGCCACCGGATTGGCGGGTCAGGCCGTCGATGGTCGTGGGGCGACTGAAGTGGCGTCCTGCCGCAGTTGCCAGACCCGACGCCACGGATTCAGCTTCAGAGGGTATGTGAACGGTCATTTACCCGGACTGTGGCACAGGCCCCGCCCCATGGTAAGAGGGCGCGCCCAAACGGCACCCAGCGGGGAGATTGCCAGTGTCGAATGCCTTTGCCGCCATGAACGGCCTGTTTCTGGAAGACCTCAAGCCCGGCATGTCGGCCATGTTCGGCAAGACCGTGACCGAGGCCGACATCATGGCCTTCGCCGGCGTCTCGGGCGACACCAACCCCATCCATCTGCACGACGGCTTCGCGCGCACCACGCGGTTCGGCCAGCGTATCGCCCACGGCATGCTGAGCGGCGCCTTCATCTCCACGGTGATCGGCACCAAGCTGCCGGGCCCCGGCGCGGTCTACATCTCCCAGACCATGAATTTCATGGCGCCGGTGATCATCGGCGATACCATCACTGCCGTGGCTACCATCACGTCGATCGACGAAAAGCGCCGCCGCGTGACACTCAAGACCCAGTGCCTGAACGGCGAGAAGGTCGTGATTGACGGTGAAGCCACCGTGCTGGTGCCGCGGCGCGACGCAGCCTGAACGGGACAACATGATCCCGACGTTCGACGATTGGCGGTCCGTCCCGGCCGAGTGGAAGGGCGGGGTGGTGGCGCTGGGCAATTTCGATGGCGTCCACTGCGGCCACCAGGCGTTGCTCGCGCGCGCTGCCGAGCAAGCTAAGGCGCTCAAGGCGTCTATGGTGGCGCTCACCTTCGAGCCGCACCCGCGCCGCTTCTTCGTGCCCGATACCGGCCCGTTCCGTCTCACCTTGCCGCCCGCCAAGACGCGGCTGCTGGCCGAGTACGGCGTGCAGGCGGTGCTGGCGCAGCACTTCGATGCCGCGTTCGCCGCGCTCACCGCAGAGGCTTTTATCGCCGACGTGCTTCTGAAGGGACTGGGCGCCCGCCATGTCGTCTGCGGCTACGACTTCACGTTCGGCGCCCGCCGTAGCGGCAATGTCGAGCAGCTCCATGCCGAGAGCCAGACCCAGGGCTTCGGCGTCACGGTGCTCGATCCGGTAATGCGGGAGGGCGAGATCTACTCCTCGACGCGCATCCGCGAGGCGCTGCGTGCCGGCTGGGTGAGCGAGGCGGTCGGCCTGCTGGGCCATGGTTGGGAGATCGAAGGCGCCGTGGAGCTGGGCGACCAGCGCGGCCGCACCATCGGCTTCCCCACCGCCAACGTGGCGCTGGGCGAGCACCTGCGTCCGCGTTTCGGCGTCTATGCAGTTCGTGCTCTGGTCGACGGCACGTGGCGCAATGCCGTGGCCAATCTTGGCAAGCGTCCGACCTTCGGCAAGCTGCAGGAGAATTTCGAGGTCCATCTGTTCGACTTCGCGGGCGACCTCTACGGCAAGGTCCTGCGCGTCGAGCTGGTCGACTTCATCCGGCCTGAGATGAAGTTCGCGGGCCTCGACCAGCTCAAGGCCCAGATTGCCGCCGACGGGGCGGCGGCACGGACGCTCCTCGCCGATCGACCCGCGACAAGCTCTCAATGAAATCGTGCGGGCGGGAGGCCGGCATGGCCGATTCCGGCTCCTTGACCCTCCGGACCCCCATCCCTAGATTGCCCGCCCTATGCTTATCGGGGCCTCTCAGGAGCGAATTACCCGCCCGGTCCGCTGACTGCGGCCGGGTCGTCCTGCTTGTCTGCGGCGGTTTCCAGACCTGCCGCTTCTGCTCCTCCCAGTGCCGAGTTTCTCGTGACAACTGACTATAAATCCAGCGTTTTCCTGCCCAAGACCGACTTTCCCATGCGCGGCGGCCTTCCCAAGAAGGAGCCGGAGCTGCTGAAGCGCTGGGCCGACATGAAGCTGTGGGACCGGCTGCGCGTCGAGAGCAAGGGCCGGCCGAAGTTCGTGCTGCACGACGGCCCTCCGTATGCCAACGGCAACCTTCATATCGGGCATGCGCTGAACAAGATCCTGAAGGATCTGGTCAGCCGGACCCAGCAGATGCTGGGCAAGGACAGCCACTATGTGCCGGGGTGGGACTGCCACGGTCTGCCGATCGAATGGAAGATCGAGGAGCAGTACCGCGCCAAGAAGCGCGACAAGGACCAGGTGCCGGTGGTCGAATTCCGCAAGGAATGCCGCGCCTTCGCCGATCACTGGATCACGGTGCAGCGCGAGGAGTTCAAGCGACTCGGCGTCGATGGCGACTGGGACAACTACTACTCGACGATGAAGTACGAGTCCGAGGCCGTGATCGTCGGCGAGCTCGGCAAGTTCCTGATGAACGGCGGGCTCTACAAGGGCTCCAAAGCCGTGCTGTGGAGCGTCGTCGAGAAGACGGCGCTGGCCGAGGCCGAGATCGAGTATCACGACCATGTCTCCGACACCGTCCATGTGCGCTTCCCGATCTTGAAGTCGGGGGGCGGCAAGCTCGATGGCGCGTCGGTGGTGATCTGGACCACGACTCCCTGGACCATGCCGGGCAACCGCGCGCTCGCCTACGGGCCCGAGATCGCCTACGCGCTGGTCGAGGTGACCGCGGTGGGCGAGGGCAGCAAGGCCCGCGTCGGCGAGAAGATGGTGCTGGCCAAGGAGCTGGTCGACGCTGTCGCCGAAGCGGCGAACTTCACGCCCAAGCATCTCGCCGATGTCAGCGCCGACGACCTTGCGAGCGTGGTTGCCGCCCACCCGCTGCGCGGCAAAGGCTATGAGTTCGACGTGCGCCCGCTGCCCGGCGCCTTCGTCACGGCAGATGCCGGCACGGGTTTCGTGCACATCGCGCCGGGCCACGGCGCCGACGACTACGAGCTGGGCGTGGCCAATGGCGTCGAGGTGCCGGACACGGTGGCCGAGGACGGCACTTACTATCCGCATGTGCCGCTGTTCGCCGGTAAGCGCGTCTACACGCCCGAGGGCAAGAAGGGCGATGCGAACCGGACCGTGATCGCCGCACTCGACGAGGCCGGCAAACTCCTGGCCTCGGGCCGAGTCACGCACAGCTATCCGCATTCCTGGCGGTCCAAGGCGCCGGTCATCTTCCGCAATGCACCGCAGTGGTTCATCGCGATGGACAAGCAGATCCCCGAGATCGGTGGCACCCTGCGCGAGAAAGCGCTGGCAGCCATCGACGCGACGCGCTTCGTGCCGCGCGCCGGCTACAACCGTCTGCGCTCGATGATCGAGACGCGGCCGGATTGGAACGTCTCTCGTCAGCGCGCCTGGGGCGTGCCGATCGCGGTGTTCGTGAACAAGCAGACGGGCGAGCCGCTGCGCGACGCCGAAGTGATGGGTCGTGTTGTCGAGGCCTTCAAGCAGGAAGGCGCCGACGTCTGGTTCGACAGCCCACCCGAACGCTTCCTCGGCAACAAGTACAATGCCGCGGACTTCGAGCAGGTGACGGACATTCTCGACGTCTGGTTCGACTCGGGCTCGACGCATGTCTTCACGCTCGAAGGCAATCCCGACCTCAAGTGGCCGGCCGACCTCTATCTCGAAGGCTCGGACCAGCATCGTGGCTGGTTCCATTCCTCGCTGCTGGAAAGCTGCGGCACCCGCGGCCGGGCGCCCTATGACGGCGTGCTGACTCACGGCTTCACGCTCGACGAGCAGGGCCGCAAGATGTCGAAGTCGCTGGGCAACATCACGGCGCCGCAATCGGTGTGCGACCAGTACGGCGCCGACATCCTGCGCCTCTGGGTGGTCGGCACCGACTACACCGAGGACCAGCGCATCGGTCCGGAGATCCTGAAGCATCAGGCCGAGGCTTATCGCCGGCTGCGCAACACCTTGCGCTACCTGCTGGGTAGCCTCGACGGCTATTCGGCCGCCGAGACGGTGGCGCATGCGGATATGCCGGAGCTGGAGCGCTGGGTGCTGCATCGCCTGGCCGAGCTCGATGCGATCTTCAGGCAGGCGGTCGACGATTTCGACTTCCACCGGATCGCAACCGAGCTGCACAACTTCTGTGCCGTCGACCTGTCGGCCTTCTACTTCGACATCCGCAAGGATGCGATCTACTGCGACGCCGCGTCGTCGTTGCGCCGCCGTGCGGCCCGCACGGTGATGGCCGAACTCTTCTCGTTCCTGACGGCCTGGCTGGCCCCCATCACCTGCTTCACGGCGGAAGAGGCCTGGCTCGCACGGCCGCAGGACGTGCCCGACGGCAAGGCCGACAGCGTGCATCTGCGTGTCTATCCAACGATCCCAGCGGCCTGGCTCGATGCCGGCCTCGGCGAGAAGTGGAAGACGGTGCGGGCGCTTCGCCGTGTCGTCACCGGCGCGCTCGAGCTCGAGCGTGCCGAGAAGCGCATCGGCTCCAGCCTGCAGGCCGCGCCGCATGTCCATGTCGCGCCGGAATACCTCGAAGCGCTGAAGGGGCTCGACCTGTCGGAGATCTGCATCACCTCGGGGGGCGATCTCGTCGAAGGCAGCGCCCCCGACGGCGCCTTTACCTTGGCGGATGTCGCAGGCGTCGGCGTTGTGCCGGCACTGGCGGAAGGCACCAAGTGCGCACGCTGCTGGCAAGTATTGGAGGAGGTCGGGAAATCGGCCGCCCATCCGCTGATCTGTCACCGCTGCGAAGACGCGGTCTCCGCATGAGGGATGCGGCATGAGGCAGATCGACCGTCAGGCGATGGCCCTGGTCCTCGTCACCCTGGTGGCGGACCAGATCTCCAAGCAGCTTCTGCTCGGGTACTTGCTGAAGGCGGGTGCCATCGTGCCGGTAATCGACGGCTTTTTCCGCCTGGTGATCGTGTGGAACCGGGGCGTCAGCTTTGGCCTGCTCGGTGGCGACCAGGCCTTGCCGCCGTGGGTCCTCTCGGCGGTCGCGATAGCCGTCTGCATCGGTCTCTTCTTCTGGCTGCGACGAACCGACCGCCCCCTGACCGGATGGGGCATCGGCCTTGTCATGGGAGGGGCCATCGGCAATGTTATCGACCGCGCGCGATGGGGAGCGGTGTTCGATTTCGCTGATTTCCACATAGGCCAATGGCATTGGCCGGCGTTCAATGTCGCCGATTCGGCGATCGTCGTCGGCGTCGGTTTGATGCTGATCGATTCGCTGCTGGCCGAGAAGAAACCTGCTCCATGAAGGGGCGCCCTGATACAGCCATGATCGACCGACAGAAACAGGCTTCGAAGGACCAACGATGACACGGATACGCCCGATCCCGGTGGCTTTGCTCGCCTGCACCGCTCTTGTGCTCGGCGGCTGTAGCGCCTTCGAGAATCTCGGCGGCGGCAAGAAAGTGTCGCCCGACGAATTCAAGATCGTGTCCCACTCGCCGCTCACCATGCCGCCCAACGCCGAGCTGCGTCCGCCGCGGCCGGGCGAGGCCAGGCCCCAGGAGATGACTCCAGCCGACCAGGCCAAGGAAGCGCTGTCGCCGGCGCTGGCCGGTCGCACCCAGGAGCGCATCAACGCCGGTCCCAACCCGGCGCGCACGGGCAGCTCCTCCGAACAGGCGCTGGTGGCGCGTGCCGGACAGGGCGGCGTCGATCCCGAAATCCGCGGGCGCGTGAATCAGGACACCAGGACCCTTGCCGACAGCGACAAGACCTTCATCGACAGCCTGATCTTCTGGCAGGATTCGCCGCCGCAGGGCGTGCTCATCGATCCCACCAAGGAACAGCAGCGCATCCGCGACGCGCAGGCGGCCGGTCAGCCCGCAACCGGGCCGACGCCCACGATCACGCGTCGCAAGCGCGGCCTGCTCGAAGGCATCTTCTGAGTTCGCTCCTGCCTCCCGGCCGCCGTGCTCTGCTCGGCGGCCTTTTCGCGGGCGCGGTCGTCTCGCCACCGGCCACGGCGCTCGCCAAGCTCTTTGCCGTCGAGCGTCGCAACGCCGAGACCTTCACGCTGCCTAACGGCCTGCAGGTCATCGTGCTGCCGTCACGGCGTGCGCCGATCGTTACCCAGGTCGTGGTCTACAAGGTCGGCAGTGCCGACGAGACGTTCGGCAAGACAGGCGCCGCGCATTTCCTCGAACACATGATGTTCAAGGGCACCGACAAGGTGCCGGGCGGGGAGTTCTCGCGCATCGTCTCGCGCAACGGTGGCCGCGACAACGCTTACACGAGCTTCGATTCGACAGGCTATCACCAGACGATTGCGGCGGAGCGGCTGGAACTGATCATGCGCATGGAGGCCGATCGCATGACCGGCATCCGCATCAGCGATCGCGAGATCGTGCCGGAGCGCCAGGTGATCCTCGAGGAGCGGCGCATGCGCACAGACAACGTGCCGTCGGCGCTGCTCGACGAGGCGGTGCGCGAGCAGCTCTACGGCCGCCACAAGCCCTATGCCATGCCGATCATCGGCTATCCCGACGACATCAAGAAATTGAGCGTCAACGATCTCTCGACCTTCTATCGCCGCCACTACGCGCCCAACAATGCGGTGCTGATCGTGGCGGGCGACACCACGACCGAGGCGGTCCGCAAGCTCGCGGAGAAGTACTACGGCCCCATCGCGAGCCGTAAGACCGAGCCGCGGCGGCGCCCCTCGAAAGGCGGCCCCAATTTGCCGCAGAAGGTGATCCGTGCCGACGCGCGGGTCGTCGAGCCGCGCTGGTCGCGGCTGTGGCTGGCCCCGTCTTACCGAATGGGCGAGACCAGGCACGCCTATGCGCTGCAGGTGCTGGCGCGTCTGTTCGGCGGCAGCGAGACCAGCCGGCTGTGGCAGGCGCTGGTGGTCGACGGCAAGGTCGGCCTGTCGGCCTGGGCGTCGTACAGCCCGGCCAGCCTCGGCCTCACCTCGTTCGATATCGGCGTGCATCCCGCCCCGACGCGCAGCATGGCCGACGTCGAGAAGGCGGTGACGACAGAGATGAAACGCCTGCTCGATGGCGGCGTTAAGCCCGAAGAGGTGGAGCGGGCACAGAACCAGCTCCTGGCCGGCGCCATCTATTCCCAAGATTCGCTCGCAAGTGGCCCCCGCATCTATGGCACCATGTTGAGCACCGGCGGCACGGTGGCCGATGTCGATGCCTGGCCGCAGCGGATTGCCGCTGTCACGCCGGCCGAGGTCCAGGCCGCCGCCGAGCATGTCTGGCGCAACGACGGCGCCGTGACGGCGATGCTGACGCCGGCCGAGGGCAGCCGATGAAGCGCCTGCTTGCCGTGCTGCTAGCCGGTCTCGTCCTGCTGGCGCCTGCCGTGGCCGGCGCCATCGAGATCAAGCAGATCACCACGCCGCTTGGCATCAAGGCCTGGCTGGTCGAGGACAAGAGCACGCCGGTCGTCGCGCTCTCTTTCTCCTTCGCTGGCGGCACCGCGTCCGATCCGGCCGGCCTGTCCGGCGCTACAGACCTGATGGCCAACCTTCTGACCGACGGGGCCGGGCCGATGAACGCCCAGGCGTTTCGTCAGCGCCAGGAGGATGCCGCCGCGACGATCGGCTTCAGCGCTTCGCTCGACCGGGTGAGCGGTTCGCTGCGCGTTCTGTCGGCCAACCGCGACGAGGGCTTCGAGCTCCTGCGCCTGGCGATGGTCGAGCCGCGCTTCGATGCGGCGATGGTCGACCAGCGCCGCGCCCAGACGATTGCCGCGCTCAACCAGGCGGCGCAGCGTCCGGCGTCGGTTGCGGGTCGCACCCTGATGGCGACCTTGTTCGCCGGTCATCCCTATGCCGCCGATCCCGAGGGCACGCGCGAGGATCTGGCGAAGATAACGCCCGATCTCTTGAAGAAGCGCGCCGCCGCCGTGCTGCTGCGCAACGGCCTGACCGTGGCGGCCGTGGGCGATATCAGCGAAGCCGAGCTCGCCCGCCAGATCGACCGTGCCTTCGGCGCCCTGCCTACCGGCACACCACCGGCTCTGCCGCCGCAATGGGTACCGCCGACCAAGCCGAGAACCGTTGTCGTCGAGCGTCCGGTGCCGCAGAGCGCCGCCTTGATGGCATTGCCCGGTATCCCGCGCGACGATCCCGACTGGTACGCCGCGCTGGTGATGAACCATGTGCTGGGCGGTGGCGGCCAGCAGTCCCGCCTGTTCAACGAGGTGCGCGAGAAGCGCGGTCTCGCCTACAGCGTGTCGAGCGGCCTCAGGACCTACAAGCGCGCTGCGCTGCTGGTCATCTCGACGGGCAGCGCCAACGAGCGCGTCGCCGAAGCTCTCCGCATCATCAAGGCCAACATGGCGCGGCTTCGTACCGAGGGTATCACGGAGCAGGAACTCTCCGATGCCAAGACCTATCTCGCCGGCGCCTTGGCCTTGTCGCTCGATTCGTCGGGCTCGATCGCAAGCCTTCTGCATTCGATGCAGGTCGATGGGCTCTCGCCCGATCACCTGACCAAGCGCGGGGCGCTGATCGCCGCCGTGAAACTCGAAGACGTCCACAAGATGGCGCGCCGGCTGTTGCGCGACGAGGCGCTGACCACGGTGGTGGTCGGCAAGCCGGTCGGTGTTACGTCCGAACCCTAGGGACCAAGCGCATGCTTTATAGCCATGTGATCGACGACGCTCTCGACGCCAAGGTCGGCAAGCACGGTCTGCCGCAGGCCTCGCTCGACCGCGAGCTGGCTCGCGCCAGCGCGGCTCTCGACAAGTTCCGCCGCTGGAAGGCCGACGGCACGCTGCCGCTGCTGAGCCTGCCGGGCACGCACGACGATCTTGCCCTGTTGAAGCCGCATGCCGAGCGCTTTGCCAAGTTCGAGCATGTGGTGGTGTTGGGCACGGGTGGGTCGAGCCTGGGCGGCCAGACTCTGGTCGCGCTCAAGGATCAGGGATTTGGCCCCGCACCCGGTCGGCCCAAGCTCTGGTTCATGGACAATGTCGATCCCGCCACCATTACCGAGCTGAGCGCCCGCCTGCCGCTCGCCCGCACCGGCCTGATCGTCATCTCCAAGTCCGGCACCACGGCCGAGACGCTGACGCAGTTCCTGACCTTGCTGCCCGAGTTCGAAGCCAAGGTCGGCAAGGACAAGCTCGCGGATCATGTGATCGCCATCACCGAACCCAGCGACAATGCGTTGAGCCGCATCGCCGGCGGCATCGGCTGCCCGATCCTAGACCACGATCCCCGGGTCGGTGGCCGTTTCTCTGTGCTCTCGCTGGTCGGCATGTTGCCGGCAATGATTGCTGGCCTCGACGCCGCGGCTGTGCGCGACGGCGCCGCGAGCGTGCTCGATCCCGTGCTGCAGGCAAGCAACGCCCGCGGACTGGCGCCTGCGGTCGGTGCGGCGCTGTCGATCGGGCTCGCGAAGGAACGCGGCATCGGCACCACGGTGCTGATGCCCTACTGCGACCGTCTGGGTTACTTCGGCTTCTGGTACCGCCAGCTCTGGGCCGAGAGCCTGGGCAAGGGCGGCAACGGCACGACGCCGGTACGTGCCATGGGCACGGTCGATCAGCACAGCCAGCTCCAGCTCTATCTCGGCGGCCCGAGCGACAAGATGTTCACCGTGGTGATTCTCGACACGGCAGGGCAGGGCAAGCCGATTCCGCCGGCGGCGCTGGGCGGCGACAAGTCGCTCGCCTACCTCGAAAACAAGTCGCTGGGCGATCTCCTGCTGGCCGAGGCCGACGCCACCGCGGCGACGCTGATCAAGAACGGCCGGCCGACGCGCGTCATCCGGACCGCCACACTCGATGAAAGGGTGATGGGCGCATTGATGATGCACTTTATGCTGGAAACCATGTTCGCCGCCGAACTGCTGGGCATCGATGCCTTCGATCAGCCCGCGGTCGAAGAGGGCAAGATCCTGACCCGGCAGTATCTCTCCGCGCGCGTATCATCCACAGGGCGCCGGTCGTAAACTCGGGGAGCCATGAACGCTCCTGCCCGTACCCTGCGTCGCCTGCCGTCGACGCTCGTCAACCGCATCGCCGCCGGCGAAGTGGTCGAGCGCCCGGCGAGTGCCGTGAAGGAACTGGTCGAGAATGCCATCGACGCCGGGGCCCGCCGCATCGCCGTCACACTGAAGGAGGGTGGCCGCACCTTTCTTGCAGTAGTCGATGACGGCATTGGCATGTCGCCCGAGGAGCTGACGCTCGCGGTCGAACGACACTGCACCTCGAAGCTGCCCGGCGACGATCTCGCCGACATCCGCACGCTGGGCTTTCGCGGTGAGGCGCTGCCGTCGATCGCGTCGGTCAGTCGTTTCACCATCACCTCGCGGCCGGCCGGCGCCGACACGGCCTGGAGCCTGGAGATCGAAGGCGGCGCCAAAGGCGAACCGAAGCCTGCGGCGCACCCCGCCGGCACGAGGGTCGAAGTGCGCGATCTCTTTTTTGCGACGCCGGCCCGGCTCAAGTTCCTGAAGGAGCCGCGCACCGAGTCGAGCCATGTCGCCGACGCGCTGCGCCGGCTCGCCATGGCGCATCCCGCGGTCTCCTTCCGGCTGGAGAGCGAGGAGCGCACGCTGATCGACCTGCCGGCCGCCAATCCGTCGTTGCTCGAGAACGCCGATGCGGCGCGGCTGGAGCGTCTCAGCGCCATCATGGGCCGCGAGTTCGGCGAGAACACGGTGGCGATCGACGCCACGCGCGAAGGCTTCCGGCTGACGGGCTTCGCCGGGTTGCCGACGCTTAACCGGCCGACCGGCCAGCACCAGTATCTCTTCGTCAACGGCCGGCCGGTGCGCGACAAGCTCCTCGCCGGCGCGGTGCGCGGCGCCTACCAGGACTTCCTGGCGCGCGACCGCCATCCCATGGTGGCGCTGTTCCTCGAAGCGCCGACCGAACTGGTCGACGTCAACGTGCATCCCGCCAAGACCGAGGTCCGCTTCCGCGACACCGGCATCGTGCGCGGCCTGATCGTGGGGGCGCTGCGTACTGCGCTGTCGGCGGCCGGCCATCGCGCCAGCACGACGGTGTCGGATGCGGCCCTCGGTGCCTTCCGCCCCCACACGGGTTTCTCGGCGCCGTTGCCGATGGGGCATCGCAGCAGCGGCGGTTTCTCGACGGTGCCGCGCGGGCTTGCGGAAGCGGCGACGCAGTTCATGGCGCCACTGGGCGTCCCATCGGCACGCGTCGAGGATGGTCCCGTGCCGGCAGCCAACGGCAACGGCGAGGCGCCGCACTATCCGTTGGGCGTGGCGCGGGCCCAGCTTCACGAGACCTATATCGTTGCGCAGACGGACCAGGGCGTGGTGATCGTCGATCAGCACGCCGCCCATGAGCGGTTGGTGCACGAGCGGCTGAAGAACCAGCTCGAAGCCGAGGGCGTGAAGCGTCAGGCGCTGCTGCTGCCCGAGGTTGTCGACGTAGGCGAAGACGGCGCGCGCCGGCTCGCCACTCGTCAGGCCGAACTTGCCGAGATGGGACTGGTGCTGGAGCCGTTTGGCCTCGGCGCCGTGGTGGTCCGCGAAACACCGGCGGTGCTGGGCGAAGTCGATATCCAGGGGCTGGTGCGCGATCTCGCCGACGAGCTTGCCGAAATGGGCGATCACCTCTCGCTCAAGGAGAAGGTCGAGGAAGTGTGCGGCACGCTGGCCTGTCACACTTCGGTGCGGGCCGGTCGCCGCCTCACGGTCGAGGAAATGAATGCACTGTTGCGCCAGATGGAAGCGACACCGCATTCCGGGCAGTGCAACCACGGCCGCCCGACCTATGTCGAACTCAAGTTGGCCGACATCGAGCGGCTGTTCGGAAGACGATGAAGAAGTTAATTATGCCGACGCTCGCGCTCGGCTTCACCGCCGCTTTCTTCTCGATGGCCTCTGCGCAGACGCGCGCCCCTGCGCCTTCGGCCTCGCCACCACAGCCCGGCACGGTTACGCCGGCGCCAGCCTCGCCGCTCGACGGTCAATGGCGCGGCACCAGTGACGGCGGCTCCTGCAATGCGCCGCTCGACTATCTGCTCACGATCGAGTCCGGCATCGTCGATGGATCGGCTTACGACACGACCGCGCAGGGGCCGGTCCCCAACCCGAAGAAATCCGCGCCTCCTCCTCCAGGGCCCGGCCTGTGGCAGATCCACGGCCTTGCGCGAGCTACTGGCACGTTCAAGCTGATCAGCGTCGCGTCGGTGAAGGGCACCGACCAGCGCCGTGCCCAACTCTCCGCACGTAGTGAAGGCGGTGCCTTGATCGTCAGCGAGACTAGCGGCTGCCGCCGCACAGCCAGACTGGTGAAAGGCTGAACTCCCCTCCCCATTCAAACGGGGAGGTGCCCCGAAGGGGCGGAGCGGTCAGTGTCAGCGGCCGGGCGCCAGGAGGCCGAGCCGCTCGCGGTTGAGCCATCGAGCGATCAGCAGGATGGCGACGACGACCAGGCCGGTTGCAAGGCCGATCCAGATGCCGATGCCGTCGAGCTTGAAGACGAAGGCCAGCACCACGCCGGCGGCGAGGCCGATCGCCCAATAACCGACGCCGGCATAGATCATCGGCACGCGCGTATCATGCAGGCCGCGCAGCATGCCGGCCGCCACGGCCTGGCCGCCGTCGGCGAGCTGGAACAGCGCCGCAAGGAAGAGGAACGATACGGCGAGTTCGATCACCGGCGCGTTGGCCGGCGTGCCGAGATCGAGGAACAGGCCGACCAGGGTACGCGGCAGCAGCACCATCATGAGCGCGGTCAGAACCATGAAGCCCGTGCCCATGACGAAGGCCGTCCAGCCTGCGCGGCGGATGCCCTCGGGATCGTCGGCGCCGTAGGCGCGGCCCACGCGCACGGTCGCGGCCTGGCTGAGCCCCAGCGGCACCATGAAGCAGAGCGAGGCGATCTGCAGCGCTATCGAATGGGCGGCGATCGAGGCGGCGCTGATCAGCCCCATCAGGAAGGTCGAGGCATTGAACACCGTGACCTCGAAGACCAGCGTCGCGCCAATCGGCAGGCCGAGCCGCCATAGCTCGCGAAAGCGGGGCCAGTCGGCGCGCCAGAAGCGGCCGAGCAGGTGATAGCGGCGGAACTTGCGGTCGGTATAGACCACGATCGCGAGCGCCCCGAACATCAACATCGTCGAAATGGTCGTGGCGATGCCCGCGCCGACAAGCCCCAGAGCAGGCAAGCCGAGATGACCGAAGATCAGCGCCCAGGCGATGACGGCGTTGATCACGACCGCGGCGACGCCAATCGCCATTGCCCACATCGGACGCTCCAGCGCCGATACGAAGGATCGCAGCACGAGAAAGAAGAAGAACGGCAGGATCGACCACTGCAGCGCCCGCATGTATTCGCCGGCCGCTGCCGCGAGGCGCGGTTCCTGGCCCATCAACAGCAGAACGTCCTCGCAGTGCCAGAGCACGATCCAGATCGGCACGGCAATCACCACGGCCGCCCACATGGCCTGGCGCACAGTGCGGCGTACATCGCGTACCGAATGGCTCTTGCGGCCAAGCTCGCGCGCAATCATCGGCGCGGATGCCGTCGTGATGCCGAGCCCGAAGATCATGGTGGCGAAGTAGAGGTTGGAGCCCAGCGCACCGGCGGCCAGTGCGTCGGCACCCATCCAGCCCAGCAGCACGACGTCGGTTGCCGTCATCGCGGTCTGCGCGAGATTCGTGAGAATGAGCGGCCAGGCGAGCAAAAGAGTCGCGCGTGCCTCCGCTCCCCATGCGCCGCGCGCGGGGCCCATCGTCGAAACCAGATTGGACATGGCGGTGTTTTTAGCGGTCTTCGCTGCGATTGGCGAAACAACTCTGCCCAGCAGTAGCCGCAACGCTGCGAGCAGTGCCCGCAATGCCACACTCTTGGTGGCTAAGGCCTAGAATCCTTCTCGGCGTTCACAAACTCTTCTCACGCTCAGACGCAGGAGATTCTTTCCTCGCGGCTGTCGAACAGGCGGAAGAACGCATCCTGCGGCTTCTCGAGAACGAACATGGCGCGCGCATCGAGGCCGAGATGCAGTCCACGCATCACCGCGCCGCTGACGCCATGGCTCACCACGACGGTGCGCGTGCCTGACGCAGCAATCAGGGCCAGCATCTCGGCCGAGCGCTGATTCAGTTGCTGGTGCGTTTCACCGCCGGGCGGGCAGTAGCCGTGAGGATCGGCGCGCCAATCGGCGAGCGCGGTCGGATGCGTGACTTCGATTTCCTTCCAGGAGAAACCCTCCCACGCACCGTAGGAGAGTTCGGCGAGGCGCATGTCCTCGCGCCAGTCGGTGGCGGGAATGCCGAGCTCGCGGCCGACGATCTCCGACGTCTCGCGCGTGCGGCCGAGCGGGCTGCGCAGGAAGATCGTCGGGCCCGGCTCGCGCGCCAGCTCGATCTTGAGCGTCCGTCCCATGGCCTGCGCCTGCGCGCGGCCACGTTCGGTAAGGTCGGAGTTCTTGGTGCCCTGCATGCGGCGTTCAGTGTTCCAGGCGGTTTCGCCATGGCGAAGCATGTAGAGCGGGGCGGTGAGCTTCATGGCGTACGCTTCAGGATCACGATCTTGGCAGCACCATAGCGCCGCTCGTCGATCGTCTCGAATCCGGCGGGCGGGTCGATATCCTCGTTGTGCGCCAACTCGACGGTGGCGACGGCGTCGGGCGCAATCCAGCCCGCATCGGCCAGCGCCGCCAATGCCGGTGCGGCCTGGCCCGAGCGATAAGGCGGATCGAGGAAGACGAGGTCGCAGGGCTCGCGGCCGGGCGGCGGCCGTGCCGCGTCGGCGCGCACCACACGCGCCGCGCCAATCTCGCCGATCTTGCGCAGGTTCTCGCCGATCAGCTTGACTGCCGTCGCATCGTTGTCGAGGAAGGTGGCGTGGGCAGCGCCACGCGACAGTGCCTCGATGCCAAGCGCACCGGAGCCAGCAAAGGCGTCGAGCACACGCGTGTCGATCAGGGGCGACGTGCCGTCGTCGCGCCACTTGGCATGCATCAGCACGTTGAACAGGGCCTCGCGGGCGCGGCTGGCGGTAGGCCGGGTCGCCATTCCTTCCGGCGTGGCGAGCGTGCGCCCGCGATGCTTGCCGCCAATGATCTTGAGCATCAGGAACGCCGGCGCTTGGTGTGACCAGCAGGACGTGGCTGTGGTTTGGCCCAGCCTTCCTTGCGGGGCGCGCGCTTCACGCCCATCAGATTGTCGAGTGCCTGCGCGGGGATCTCGTCGACATGATTGCGCTCCAGCTCGCCGAGATGGAACGGCCCGAAAGCGACGCGGATCAGCCGCACCACCGGCAGGTCGAGAAAGGCCAGCACGCGCCGCACCTCGCGGTTCTTGCCTTCGGTCAGCGCGATATCGAGCCAGGCATTGGAGCGCTGCTGGCGGTCGAGCGTGGCCTGGATCGCACCATAGCGTACGCCTTCGATGGTGATGCCGTTGGCGAGCGCCGCCAGCCGGGCCTCGTCGACGGCGCCGTGCACGCGGGCGCGATAGCGGCGCGTCCAGCCATTGGCCGGCAGTTCGAGCTGGCGCGCGAGCCCGCCGTCGTTGGTGAGCAGCAACAGGCCCTCGGACATATAGTCGAGGCGGCCAATGGTGACGACGCGCGGCATGCCCTTGGGCAGCGAGTCGAAGATAGTGCGCCGGCCCTCGGGATCACGCGCCGTCACCATCTCGCTGGGTGGCTTATGGTAACGCCACAGGCGAGCGCGATCGGCCTGCGGCAATGGCTTGCCGTCGACCTCGATGACGCTCTTGTCGGTCACGACGAAAGCCGGAGTCTCCAGCACCTTGCCGTCGACCTTGACGCGGCCGGCTTCGATCCAGCGCTCGGCATCGCGGCGCGAGCAGAGGCCCGCACGCGCCAGCCGCTTGGCAATTCTCTCGGGTTCGCTCACTTCGGTGCCGCCGCTCCCAGGAAGGCGCGAAAGAGCTTCGCATCGCCTTCGGAAATCAGAAATTCAGGATGCCACTGCACGCCGATGCAGAAGCGATAGGCCGGCGCCTCGATGCCCTCGATGACGCCGTCGGGGGCCGTCGCGTTCACGATCACGCCTTTAGGCGCATCGGCCGCGGCCTGGTGATGAGCGCTGTTTACCGCGAGTTCGTCGGCGCCGACGATGTCGTGGAGCTGCGTGCCTTTCGCCACCTTCACGAGATGGCCGGGCTCGTTGCGCGGGTTGGGCTGCTCGTGCGCCAGCGGTTCGGCGACAGCGTCGGGAATGTGCTGGATCAGCTTGCCGCCCAGCACGACGTGCAGCAGCTGCTGGCCGCCGCAGATCCCCAACACTGGCTTGTTCTGGTCGAGCGCGCCCTTGGTCACGGCGAACTCGAAGGCGGTGCGTCGGTCCTTGGTGATCACCGTGGCGTGCTTGTTGCCGCCGCCATAGTAGGAGGGGTCGACGTCGAAGGCGCCGCCGGTCACCACCAGCGCGTCGATGCGCTCCAGATAGTCGGCAACGCGGTCCGGCTCATGCGGCAGCGCGACGGGCAGGCCGCCGGCGGCGTCGATGGCGTCGAGATAATTCTGGCGCAGCGCATACCAGGGAAACTTGGAGTATCCCCCTGGCTTTTCCGCATCCAGGGTGACTCCGATAAGGGGGCGGGGCATGCGGCCCAAGATACGCGCGCCGGCTCGCGAGCGCTATAGTGCGCCGATGCCTGATGCTGCGAACCCCACGCCCATGGAACGCGCTCTTGCCGCAGCCCGCGCCGCCGGTGCGCGCGGCGAGGTGCCGATCGGCTGCGTGATCGTGGGGCCGGACGGTGCGCTGCTGGCGGAGGAGGGCAATCGCACCGAGGCGCTGGCCGACCCGACGGCGCATGCCGAGATGCTGGCAATCCGCGCGGCTGCAAGCCGGCTCGGTACGCCGCGGCTGGTCGACTGCGATCTCTACGTCACCCTCGAACCCTGCCCGATGTGCGCCCAGGCGATTTCCTTTGCTCGGCTGCGGCGGGTCTACTGGGGGGCGGGCGATCCCAAGGGCGGCGGCGTCGAGCATGGTCCGCGCATCTTCGACCAACCGACCTGCCATCACCGGCCGGAGCTCTATCCTGGCCTCGGCGAGCGCGAGGCCGGCGAATTACTGCGCGCCTTCTTCAAGGAGCGGCGCTGACCACTCGCCGCGCACCTCCGCATCGGGCTCGGTGACTATCCGGCGACGACGCTCGAACTCGGCCGGCGCCAGTTGCGACAGCGCCCAGACGGCCGCACCGCGCACCAGCGGCGAGGCGTCCTTCAACAAGCGCTCGACCGCGGGCAGCGATGTCGCCGGTGTGCCGCTGTTGCCCAGCGCATAGGCGACATTGCGCAGGAAGCGGTCGCGACCGATGCGCTTGACGGCGGTGCCCGCGAAGCGCGCCCGGAACGTCTGGTCGTCGAGCATGGCGAGGTCGGCGAGATGCGGTCCGTCGAGGGCGGCGCGCGGTGCAAAGGCCGACTCGCGGGTTTCCTGCGCGAACTTGTTCCACGGGCAGGCGGCCAGGCAGTCGTCGCAGCCGTAGATGCGGTTGCCGAGCGCGGGCCGCAGCGAACGGTCGATCGCACCCTCATGCTCGATGGTAAGGTAGGAAATGCAGCGCCTCGCATCGAGCTTGTAGGGCGCCGGAAAGGCATTGGTCGGGCAGATATCGAGGCAGGCGCGGCACTGGCCGCAATGGTCTTTCTCCGATTCGTCGGCCGGTAGCTCGACCGACAGCAGCAGCTCGCCGAGGAACAGCCACGAACCGAACTGGCGCGACACGAGATTGGTGTGCTTGCCCTGCCAGCCGTGGCCGGCTTGCTGCGCGGCGAGTTTCTCCATGAGGGGCGCGGTATCGACGAACACTTTGAGATCGTGTTGGTAGGTGTCCCAGATGAAGCGGCCCAACGCCTTCAACCGGGTCTTCATCACATCGTGATAGTCGCGGCCCTGCGCATAGACCGAGACGGCAGCGCGATCCCGCTCCGCCAGCACGGTGCGCGGATCGTTGGCCGGACCATAGTTCAATACCACCGAGACGACGGTCCTGGCGTCGGGCCACAAGGTCTCGGGATCGATGCGCTCCTCGGCGCGATCGCTCAGCCATCCCATGTCGCCGTGATAACCCTGGTCGACGAAGGCGGCCAACCGTTCGAGCCGTTGCTGCCGTGCCTCGGGGGCGAGCCGAGCCGGTGCGAAGCCCACGGCATCGAAGCCCAGCGCCAGCGCCTTGTCGCGGATGGCGTCCCGCAGCTCGCGCGGACTGGCCCGCTGTGGCGGCCGCTTGGGCGTCGGCGGCTGCCGGGTCATTATCCCCGGCCACGATAGGAGGCGACACCGGTGTCGGGGAGCCACAGGCCCTTCGGCGGTGCGCCGGTCTGCCAGAAGACGTCGATCGGCATGCCGCCGCGCGGATACCAGTAGCCGCCGATGCGCAGCCAGCGTGGCGCAATGGCCTTCACCAGCCGCTTGCCGATGCCCACGGTGCAATCCTCATGGAAGGCCGCCTCGTTGCGGAAGCTGTTGAGATAGAGCTTCAGCGACTTGCTCTCGACCAATTTCGCACGCGGCACGAAGTCGATCACCAGATGCGCAAAGTCGGGCTGGCCGGTCACCGGGCAGAGCGAGGTGAACTCCGGCTGCGTGAAGCGCACGAGATAGAGTGTCCCCGGATGCGGATTCGGCACCGTTTCGAGGATGGCCTCTGCCGGCGAGGCGGGCAGGGTGGCGGGGCGTCCGAGCTGACGAAGCTTTGCGTATTTAGCCATGGCGCCATCATATGCTAAGCGGGCTGACATGACTCATAGGGTTGCCATCGTAGGAGCCGGGCCGTCGGGCTTCTATGCAGCCGACGGGCTGTTGCGCGGCCGGCCAGACCTTCACATCGACGTCATCGATCGCCTGCCCACACCGTTCGGCCTGGTCCGCGCCGGTGTGGCACCCGACCATCAAGGCACCAAGGCCGTGGTGCGCCAGTTCGACCGGCTGCTGGCCCAGCCCGACCTGCGCTTCGCAGGCAACATCGAGGTGGGCCGCGACCTCAGCTGGGACGAACTCATCGCGGCCTATGACGCCGTGATCGTTGCCACCGGCATGGTGGTCGATCGCAAGCTCGGCATCCCCGGCGAGGAGCTGCCGCAGGTCTGGGGCTCGTGGCGGTTCGTCGCCTGGCTGAACGGCCATCCCGATTTTCGCGAGGGTCCCGATCTGTCGCAGGTGAAGTCCGTGGCGGTGATCGGCAACGGCAATGTCGCGCTCGACGTGGCGCGCGTGCTGGCCAAGAACGCCGAGGAGATGACCAAGTCCGACATCGTGCCGGAAGCAGGCGCTGCTATTGCCGCTGCACCGATTACGGACATCCACGTGATTGGCCGTCGCGGGGCGGAGCATGCCTCCTTCACAAACAACGAGTTGGCCGAGATGGGCCGCCTGATGCGCGCCGTGTCGGTGGCCGATGCCAGCGTGCTGGAGGCGGCCGCGCCGGCGAGCGATCCGACGCCCGAGAAGCTGCGCAAGACCAAGAACATCGACACGTTGAAGGGCTTTGCCGCGCATAAAGCGGGCGAAAAGCCAGTCACCGTGCATTTCTCGTTCCATGCGACGCCGAAGGCCATTCGCGCCGGCGAGGTCGAGCTCTCGACCGGCACGGTGAAGGCCGATCTGGTGATCACCTGCATCGGCTATACCGGTCAGCCATTCCCGCAGGGTGAGAGTATCTTCCCGGTGGGCTGGGCGCGGCGTGGGCCGAGCGGCACCATTCCGACAAATCGGGCCGACAGCCATGCCGTAGCGCAGCAGGTGCTGACCTGGCTGAAGGACCGCGACCCCAAGAGCGGTCCCGATGTGTTGCCCCTCGCGATCGATGCCGCAGGCTGGCATCGCATCGACAAGCACGAGATCGCCGCGGGGGCTGCCACCGGGCGGCCGCGCGTCAAGTTGACGGAGTGGCAGACGTTGCTGGACGTCGCACAAGGCGACTGAGCGGTCTATTCTGCCGCCCTAAGAACAAGGGAGCTTCCATGTTGCGTCTTACCCGCCGACTGGCCGTCACGGCTGCGGCCGTGGCTGCCATTTTGCCGTTCGCGGCGCCTGCCTCCGCGCAGAGCACGCTCAGGGCCTCGCTGCATTCCGACCTCAAGATCATCGATCCGATCTGGACCACGGCGCTGATCACGCAATATCACGGCTATCTGGTCTACGACACGCTGTTCGCGCTCGACGACAAGCTGCAGGTGCAGCCGCAGATGGTCGACACCTGGAAGATGAGCGACGACAAGCTCACCTGGACCTTCACCTTGCGCGACGGCATGACCTGGCACGACGGTGCGCCGGTGACGGCTGCCGACTGCGTGGCGTCGCTGAAGCGCTGGGGCGCCAAGGACACGATGGGCCAGAAGCTCATGTCCTATGTGAGCGACCTGTCGGCGCCCGACGACAAGACGATCAAGATGGTGCTGAAGGAGCCCTACGGTCTGGTGCTCAGCACGCTGGGCAAGCCGGGCTCGAACGTGCCGTTCATGATGCCGGCGCGTATTGCGGCCACCGATCCCAATACGCAGATCACCGACGCCACCGGCTCCGGTCCGTTCATCTTCAAGAAGGACGAGTGGAAGCCCGGCGAGAAGGTCGTCTATCTCAAGAACACCAAGTACAAGCCGCGCGCCGAACCGGCGTCGGGCCTGGCCGGCGGCAAGGTCGCCAAGGTCGACCGCATCGAATGGCTCTGGATCCCCGACGCGCAGACGCAGGTCAGCGCGCTGCTGAACGACGAGGTCGACCTGATCGACATCGTGCCGCCCGACCTTCTGCCGCTGGTGCAGAAGGAGAAAGGCATCAAGATTATGGTCATCAACCAGGCGGGCCGTCAGTACGCGATGCGCTTCAACGTGCTGCACAAGCCGTTCGACAATCCCAAGGTGCGCCAGGCCGTCCTCTATGCCTTGAACCAGAAGGACTTCCTCGACGCCAACGTCGGCAATCCGGAGTTCTACAAGGAGTGCAAGTCGCTGTTCCCCTGCGGCTCGCCGCTGGAATCGACCAAGGGCTGGGAGGACAAGCTCAGCGGTAATGTCGCCAAGGCCAAGCAGCTCCTGCAGGAAGCAGGCTATGACGGCACGCCGATCGTGCTGATGCACCAGACCGACACGCCGGGCCACAACAACCTCGCCACGGTCGCCAAGCCGCAGCTCGAGAAGGCGGGCTTCAAGGTCGATCTGCAGTCGATGGACTGGCAGACCCTGGTCGGCCGCCGCGCCAAGAAGGATCCGCTGTCTGCTGGTGGCTGGAGTGCCTTCTTCACGTCCTGGGCCGCCGTCGACGTGCTCGATCCGGTGGCGACGTCCTTCCTCAACGCCTCCTGCGAGAAGGCGACCTTCGGCTGGACCTGCGATGCCGAGCTGGAGAAGCTGCGCGACGCCTACGCCAAGGAGACCGATCCGGCCAAGCAGAAGGCGATTGCCGAACAGGTCCAGTTGCGCGCCGTCGAGTATCCGACGCACGCGCCGCTCGGCCAGTTCCAGACCCCGACCGCGCTCGGCCGCAAGGCGACGGGCCTGCTGCCGTCACCGGCGATGGCGCTGTGGAACGTCGAGAAGAAGTGACCGTGTAACAGTCATTGCGGGCGGAGCAATCTCCGCCCGCGCGGACGACAATCAGTCCAACCTGACACTCACGCCCTCGAGCCCCTTGGCCGAGGGCGGGAAGCGCTTCATGACCTCGGCATCGTGGCCGGGAATCACCATCTCGGTGCGGCCGTCGGCCAGCTTCTTCAGCTTGTCGTAGCCGGCCAGCATGTCGGCGACCGAGTAGACGATCGAGAACAGCTTGTCGTTGTTGACGCCCCAGAAATAGTGGCTGGCGTCGGAGGCGAGCACGAGCCAGCCATTGCGCGTATTGATGCGCACCGACTGGATGCCCATCGTATGGCCGCCGATCAGGTGCAGCGAGATGCCGGGCTGCAGTTCCTCGTCGCCGTCATGGAAGACCACGCGGCCGCCGTAGAGAACGCGCACCATGCCGACGATGTCCTCGCATTCGTAGGCATGGCGGAATGGGCCTTTGCACATGTGCCGGCCGGTCGCGAAATTCATCTCCTTGTCCTGCAGATGAAAGCGCGCCTTGGGGAAGCGATCCCAGTTGCCGATATGGTCGTAGTGCAGGTGGGTGACGATGACGTCTTCGATCTCGTTCGCGTCGATGCCGAGATCGCCGAGAAGGTCGGCGGGGTTCTTCTTCACCTCGCGGCCGCGCTGCTTGCCGACGGTGGCGTTGAAGCCGGTGTCGATGACGATGGGCTTGCCGCCCAGCGCCCGCTTGCCGCTCTCGTCCAGCGGGATCGCTACCCAGACGAAATAGTCCATCGGGAAGTCGGCATCATGCGGGTCGGGGTTGATCTGCACTTCCCAAGCCTTGCGCGGCAGGTGGGCATACTTGACCGCATGTACCTCGTAGATGGGCGTCGAACGCATCTTTATTTCCTTCCCGGCGGGTTGTTGGGACGGAGCGTAGCGCGTCGGCCCTTTCCGGCGCTATAGTGGCGCCATGGCCCGCACGGACCTCCTCGTGACGCGAATTAGCAACCCGGTTTGCACTGCAGACCGGGCCGTTGCTGTTCGTCCGTCACCAGAGGAATCATCCGATGTCCGCCGCCGCACCTTCCGCCGTTCTGGCGCTCAAGCGTAGCAATTCCACCGTTCGTTATTGTTTCGAAGCCGATGCCGAGCCCGGCGTGCTGCCGCGTGCGCTCGAGCTGATCGCCAAGCGCGGCCTCGTGCCGGCGCGCGTCTTCGCCCAGGCCGATGCCGATGTGCTGAATGTCGAGATCGAGGTCGAGGGGCTGGCGCCCGAGACGGCCGAACATGTCGGCCGCTGCCTCGGCGAGATCGTGGGTGTCAGGCAGACATTCTGAGGCGGTTGGGGTACGCCGCATCGGCGGCGCACCCCGCGGCGACTCAGTCCATCGTGATCTTGTTGTCGCGGATGACCTTGCCCCAGGCCGCGACCTCGTCCTTGGCGAATTTGTCCATCTGCGCGGCATCCCAGTCCTTCAGGACCATGCCGAGCTGGTTGGCGCGTTCGCGCGTGATGTCCATCTTGGCGATCTTGCGCATTGCGGCGTTGAGCTTGTCGATGACCGGCTGCGGCGTGCCGGCCGGGGCGAAGAGCGCGAACCAGCCATCGAGGATGAAGCCAGGCAAGCCCGCTTCCGCAGTCGTCGGGATGTCAGGGAAGGCCGGCAGACGCTCGGTGCTGGCAAGTGCCAGCGCCTTCAGGTTGCCGTTGCGGATGTGGCCGGAGACCGACGGCGGCGTCACGATGAACAGCTCGACTTGGCCCGCCACCGTGTCCTGCGTCGCCGGTCCCGAACCCTTGTAGGGGACGTGCATGAGGTCGATGCCGGCCTCCTTGTTCAACATCACGCCGCCGAGATGCGGCACCGAGCCAGGGCCCACCGAGGCATAGTTCAGCTTGCCGGGATTGGCCTTGGCGTAGGCAATGAAGCTCTTGAGGTCGTCGACCGGCACTTTCTTCGGCACCACGATCACATGCGGCCCGATCGCGCCCATGGCGACGCCGACGAAATCCTTGGGATCCCAGTTCAGGTTGCTGATCAGGGCCGGATTGGCAGCGTGGAAGCCCGAATACTGCATCAGCAGCGTGTAGCCGTCGGGCTTGGCACGGGCCACGATCGCAGTGCCGATATTGCCGTTGCCGCCACCGCGATTGTCGACCAGCACCTGCTGGCCAAGTTCCTGGCTGAGCAGGTCGGAATACAGTCGTGAGACGAGGTCCGTACCGCCGCCGGGCGGGGCAGGAACGACCATGGTGATCGGCTTGTCGGGATAGTTGGTCTGCGACCATGCAGGCATGGCGAGAGCGGTGGTCGCCAGAGCCAGGAGAGGGGCGGCGACCAGACTGCGTCGTTTCATTTTTTACTCACGAATTGGGAAAGTTACGCTTCCACACATCAGCCAGCTCAGGCAGCGCATCGGCCCGTCGGGCGATGGCGAAGAGCCGGGGCGTCTCGATCTCGAACCAGCCGCGCTTGGGGCGCCAGCGGGTCATGATGTCGACATAGATATCGAGGGCGGAGAAGCGTTCGCCCAGGAACCAGGGGGTACCGGCCTCGCGTTCGACCTGACGCCACAGCCGCTGGGCATAGGCATCGGTGGCGGCGCGGAACGGATCGCGCGCGGCATTGACCGACACGAAGCGTGCCGGATCGTCGGCATAGGTGAAGGTCGGATAGATGTTGGCCACCAGGAAGACCAGCCAGCGCAGGAACTTGGCTCGCTCCGGCGCGCCGGGGCCGGGGACCAGCGAGTCGCGGCCCGTGATGTCGGCGAGCAGCAAGGTGATGGCGGCGCTCTCGCTCATGATGCTGCCGTCGGGCATGACCAGCGTCGGCACCTGGGCGAGCGGATTTACCTTCTCGAGCTTCTCGCGCGCGCCGGGGGTGCGGAAGAGATCCTCGACCGGCTCGTAGCGATACTTCAGGCCGTACAGTTCGAGCTGGGCCTCGACGATGGTCGAGCCCCAGCCTTGTCGCCCCCAGAGCGTGTAGTCCGCCATCGCGCTCTCCGTCGGTGCGTGGTGCCGCTCAGGGTTTCTGCAGCGGTTGGATCAGGGACGAGGTGTCCCAGCGACCGCCGCCGCGCGCCTGGACGCGCTCGTAGAACTGATCGACCAGCGCCACCAGAGGCATGCCGGCCTTCTGGCGCTTGCCCTCGGCCATGGCGATGCCGAGATCCTTGCGCATCCAGTCGACGGCGAAGCCATAGTCGAACTTGCCGTTGACCATGTTCTGCCAGCGGTTTTCCATCTGCCAGCTCTGCGCCGCACCCTTGGAGATCGCGCCCAGCGCCTTCTCCATGTCGAGGCCGGCGCGCTGGCCGAGGTTCAGCGCCTCGGCGAGACCCTGCACGATGCCGGCGATGCACATCTGGTTCATCATCTTGGTGATCTGGCCGGCGCCCGGCGGCCCGATCAGCGTCACAGCCTTGGAGAAGGCATCGGCGACGGGCTTCGCCTTGTCGAACGGTCCCTGTTCGCCACCACACATCACGGTGAGCTGGCCATTCTCCGCACCCGCCTGTCCACCCGAGACCGGCGCATCGATGAACTCGATGCCGAGCTTCTTGCCTTCGGCGTGGAGTTCACGGGCGATGTCGGCCGAGGCCGTGGTGTTGTCGAAGAAGATCGCGCCCTTGGCCATGCCGGCGAAGGCGCCGTCGGGACCGAGTACGACCGAACGCAGATCGTCGTCGTTGCCGACGCAGCAGAAGACGATCTCCTGGCCGGCTGCGGCTTCCTTCGGTGTCTTTGCGGCCTTGCCTTTGTGCTTCTTGGTCCAGGCTTCGGCCTTGGCGTAGGTGCGATTGTAGACGGTGACGTCATGGCCCTTGGCGGCGAGATGACCCGCCATCGGAAAGCCCATCACGCCCAGACCCAGAAATGCCACCTTGGCCATAGTTCACTCCCGCGCAGTCGATTGCGGGCGGATCATAGAGCCAAATCGGCCCTAAGCCAGCAGGACGAGGATGACCGCGAAACCGGTGATCAGCGGGGGCAGGGCAAGCGGCCAGGCGCGCCGGTAGAGCACCGATTCGGCCACCGGCAGGGCCAGGATCGCCGCGCCCATCGAAACGCGGATGGGCGAAAGCATGGTGAGGTTGGTGCACACGCTGTTCTGCACCGCGGCGATCCACGCCGGATCGATCGCGATGGCGCGCGCCAGCGCCGTGACCATCGGCATCAGCATCGCGTTGGCGGCCGACCCGCCACCCGTGAGGAAACCGCCGACCGAGGCGAACAGCGGCACGCTCATGGCCGAGCCTCGCCCGGCGACGTCGCGCAGCGCATCGGCGATCGTATCGGCCATGCCGGAGCCGACATAGAACTGAGCCATCACCACGAAGAGCAGGGTGACGGCACACGAGCGCCATGCACCGCGGCCGGTTTCTACCAGAACGCGACCGAGCGATGCGCGGGCCAGCCAGACCGTGACGACGCCGATGGAGACCAGCCAGAAGCCCGGCGCATAGAGCGGCGCGAAGGCCGGCTGGCCCTCGAAGGGCCGCATCGCCCACAGAGGCTTCAGGAGATCGCGCAGCGGCGGCACCAGGCGCGTGGCACAGAGCGCAACGGTGAGCGCGACGTAGGGCGCGTTGGCGTGCAGCGCCGACTTGAGCCGCGCCGCATCCGGCCGCTCGTCGCGCCAGAAACGCACGGCGAGCAGGAATGCAGTCGGGGCGGCGCCTGCGATCTCGACATCGGTATAGCGATTGGCGAGCCAGAGCAGGCCGAGCAGCAACACCGTCCACACTGCATCGTCGATCTTCTGCGCGACCGACGTGGCAAAGCCCGCCTCGCGGGCAAAGCGCCAGTAGAGGCCAAGATAGAGGACGTGAATCGGGATCTGCAGCAGCGCAGACGAGAGGCCGAGCTCGTTGGGCGTGAGACCGGCCAGGGTTGCGCCGACGGTGGTTCCGGTGGCGAGCGCGCCCCACGGCACAAGCGACTGACTGTAGAGGCCGAGCAGCAGCGCCGACATGCCATTGAGGCCGAGCCGGCGGAGCGCGGCGAGGGCGATGATGTAGCCGACGCCGAAGCCCGTCACCGATTCGGCAAACGGTGCCAGCAGGAAGCAGACCGACCACAGCCGCCGCGGGTTGGCCTCCAGCGCGCCGCCGTTGGCCACGGTGCCGCGCGCCTGCTGGCAGCGGTGGAAGAACATGCCGGCGGCGATGATGGCGATGACGTGCCAGGCGAGCCACGAGCCAGCCGTGGTTTCGTGCAGGAAAAGCCCGGCCAGGACTTCCCCGCCGCGTGTGCCGGTGACGATCACCGCCGAGGCCGCCAGCGTGGCCGAAAGCCCCACCAGACCTGCGACAAGGGCGCTCGCGCGGCCAGAGGCCAGCAGGCCCAGCACCAGGAGCAGCGGGAGGAGGGCCAGGATCGTCGTCATGCGGCGCTTTTAGGGGCTTTCGGGCGTTTCCATGCTTCGGGGGCCGCCGAACCGAGCCCGCCAAAAACGCCACCTTGCGCCTTCGTGCCCTTTCCCTTAGAACCCGCCGCCATGCCCCGATAGCTCAGCTGGTAGAGCACGTCATTCGTAATGATGGGGTCGGCGGTTCGATTCCGTCTCGGGGCACCACTTTAATTCCAGACATTTTGCGCCGGCTCTTCGAAGGCCATGGCCATCGGCGGGATGCCCGCTGGTTCGTCCAGCCTTGGCGAAGCAATGGCTCCTTCCACCTCCCCTCCCGGCGGGTGTAGCCTGTTCCGGCAGCGCGTCCAGTTCGGCTGCATGTCCGCGACATAACGCAGGCTTTGGAGGGCGCGCCGTGAAATTTCCTCGCCGCACATTCATGCACTTGGCTGCGGGCGCTGCTGCGCTGCCGGCCGTATCACACACTTCATGGGCGCAGGCCTACCCGTCCCGGCCGGTCCGCATCGTCGTCGGCTTTCCGGCCGGCGGGGCCACCGACATCCAGGGGCGCTTGATGGGCGAATGGCTGACGGAGCGGCTTGGCCAACAGTTCATCGTCGAGAACAAGCCCGGCGCCAGCGGCAACATCGGCACCGAGCTGGTCGCCAAGTCACCCGCCGATGGCTACACGCTGCTGCAGGTCGTGACGCCGCATGCGATCAATGCCGCGCTCTACAGCAATCTCAGTTTCGACTTCATGCGAGATATCGCTCCGGTTATCTGCTCGGCGCGGCTCGCGTATGTCGTCGTGGTGAATCCGTCGGTCCCCGCCAAGACGCTGCCCGAGTTCATCGCCTACTCCAAGGCCAACCCAGGCAAGATCAACTACGGGTCGGCCGGTCAGGGTACGCCGCAAAACATTGCCTGCGAACTCTTCAAGATGATGACCGGGGTGAATCTGGTCCACGTCCCGTACAAGGGCGGCGCGCCTGCGGTCGCCGATCTGATCAGCGGCCACGTGCAGGCCATCTTCGCGCCGATTTCGGAGTCGATCCAACAGATCAAGGCCGGCAAGCTGCGTCCGCTCGCCGTAACGACTACGGCTCGTTTGGACGTGCTGCCGGACGTTCCCTCGGTGTCAGACTTCGTGCCGGGTTACGAGGCCAGCGGCTTTGCGGGCATCGGCGTGCCCAAGAATACGCCGACCGAGATCATCAATTTGCTGAACAAGGAACTCAACGCCGGCCTCGCCGACAGCAAGATCAAAACCCGGATCGTCGAGCTGGGCGGCACGGTGCTCGGAGGCTCGCCTGCGGAGTTCGAGGCGATTCTTTCGGAGGCCACCGAGAAGTGGGCGAAGGTCATCAAGTTCGCGGGCATCAAGGCCGAGTAGCGCCGGTCGATGCCCGGTTCCGGGCGGCTCGAACTGGCCTAACCGACCTCAACGCATCTGCAAGCTCGATGAAGTTCCGGCCGTGATGTCGCTCGTGCGATCGAGCCAAGCAACGACCGAACGCGCGGCATCATCACCGCGTCACAGTCGTTGTGATCTTTCCACGAGTTGATTTTGGTAATTTGCCGTGCAATTAGGCAGTACCACCTTTGATTGGGGGAGATAGCGTATGTGCAACGTATGTTTAACGCGTCGTAGTCTGTTTGCAGCAGGGATGGGCGCCGCCGTGGCGGCGACGGCGTCGATTGCTTCGGTACAAGCTCAACCGGCACGATCCGCTGAGACCCCTGACGCCGCGCTTGCTCGCCTGATGGCGGGCAATGGGCGCTATGTCTCGGGACAGTTGACCGAGCGGGACTTCTCCGCGAACCGGGCGGCCCGTGCCCAGGGTCAGGCGCCGTTTGCCGCGATCCTTGGCTGCGCAGATTCGAGAGTCGCTCCCGAACTCGCGTTCGACCAAGCGCCCGGTGAACTCTTCATCGTACGTGTCGCCGGCAATTTCGTGACTCCCGAGGGGCTGGGCAGCCTTGAGTTCGGGGCTGCCGTGCTGGGGACCAAAGTGATCATGGTCCTGGGACATACGAGCTGTGGCGCGGTGAACGCGACGGTCGAGGCCCTGCAGAAGGGCAACTCGTTGCCCGGTCACATCGCCGGCCTCGTTACCGCCATGAAACCCGGCATCGAGCCGATCATGAAGACGACGGGACCGGACCTCCAGCAACGCGCCGTCGTTGCCAACGTGCAGGCCAATGTCCGCCGCTTGCAGACGGAGAAGCCGATCCTGGGCGACATGGTTGCCGCGGGTAAGCTTCGTGTCGTCGGCGCCTACTACGACCTGCCCACCGGCAAGGTCATTTTGGTCTAGCGCAGACGCGGCGACTGCAGGATCGTGGCCGCCATGTACGGGAAGGTGGTTGCCGGTCTTGCTTTCGCATTCGCCCTGGAGGCCGGGATGCTCTCCGCTGCCCAGGCGCAGACGGCAGCGGAGCTACAGGCCCGCTGCTCGCAGCTCATTGCCTACTATGACCGCTTCGGAATGGGGCGGAGCACGGACTCCGACGGACGTCGCAATCACACCCGGATAGCTGCTGCAATCGACTGCGCGAATGGTCTGTATGCCGAGGGCATACAGACCATGGAGGATCTCCTGCGGCGCAAGAAGTTCACACCGCCGCCTCCAGGCCCGAACGTACCGGAAGACGACGATTGATCGCTCGCGCGAAGCACTAATGCCTGCGCGCTCAGATCCGTGTCGCCATCTTCACTTCACGCCCGCGCGCCAACTGCTTCATCCAGGTCGCCAGGTCGGGGCGATGCTCCACCTGGTGCCCGTAGTGCTTTCTCAGAGCGTCGACCAAGCGGCCTTTGCGGCCGAGAAGCTCGTCGGTGTAACCGATCATCACTGAATTGGGCCATGCCTGTGGGCGGATCTTGCGCAACCGTTCGAACAGGCGATCTTCCGGCTCCTCGGGATAGAGTTGGGCAAGGAGCGACAGCATGCCGGCCGTGGAACGCGACACGCCCATGTGGCAGTGGATCAGCAGATGGCCGTCGTGTCGGTTCGCACGCGACGTCGCCAGCTCCTCACCGAACTGCAGGATCGCCTCGACGTGCGTTGCCGTCGGCATCACCTTGCCGGGTTCAGGGTCGATGATGTCGTGAAAGCGAAGCAGCGTGCGATGGTGCGGCGCGTAGGCCTGGAACGCATCGACATCGAGGCGATCGGGATCGAGCATCGACAAGACGTGTGAAACCGGCGTGTCGCGCGCTTGGGACAGCTCGTCGATGCCGCAGATCGTCAGAACCGAAATCGAGATAGGCTTCATGGCGTCCCTTCGTGCCTCTTCGGCCGGGCAAATAGCACATTGTCCGTCGGACGGGAGTTCGGCCCGCGAACTAGTGCGCGGTTGTACGCCAAGTGTGTGTCGATTGTTGGCCGCGAACGGCCTCGATGACCCCGGTGCCTGCGGCTTCTGCCGCCGGCATCGTCAGCGGGTTCGCTTCGGCTGCTTGCTCTTGCCGCCGTCGCTGCGCCCACTCCAGCCCACTGACTGGGTGATGTCGCGCATGGTTCCCCATTTCACTAAAACTGGCGGTGAATAGGATCTTTTCGAGGCCGGCTCATCGACGGATGAGTCATCCCGCTTCGCGTTGTCGTTCATGTGGTTCCCATCCCACGGCATTCCCAAGCCGCACGACCAAGCATCCCGCTCGCCAGTGCTGCCAGGACATAGTCACGGCCGCCGATCACCCGTCAATCTCAATGTACAATGGGGATGCAAAGTCCAAATGCAGGGAGATCAGGCGGCCACTGCCGATTCGCTTGCGGGGTCGCCCGCGATCCGGCTGTGCCACATGATGCGCCGCTGGGTCATGTCCCAGGGTGTCGCTTGATGCAGCAGGCAGCGATTGTCCCAGACCACCGCGTCACCGGCCGCCCAGTTATGGTGGTAGATGCGAGGGTTTCGGCAGGCGAAATCAACTAGTCCTTCGAGAAACTGCCGGGCCTCCTCGCGGTCCACGCCGGGAATGTTGTGGGCATGGCGGCCAATGAGAAGCGATTTGCGGCCGGTCTCGGGGTGCGTCTTCACCAGCGGCCGGAGCGGCACGGGCCCGTCATGCAGGCCGTAGCCGCTGTATTCGCCGTCGGATTTGCGGGTCTGGTGGCCGAGTTGCGACTGGCTGTAGTGCAGCGAGTGATAGGCTTGCAGCGCGTCGACTCGTGCCTTCTGCGCCTCGTCGAGCGCATCGTAGGCGGCGCGCATGTCGGCCCAGCCGGTCTGGCCGCCGACCGTCGGCACTTCCTCGGCGCTGAACACGGCGCCCTTGGCCTGCACGGGCATGTAGGTGCTGTCGGCATGCCAGCCCATGTTGCCCTTCAGGATCTTCATGACGTCGTCGTTGTCTTTTTCGACCCGGAGCGTGCCGTCCGACTTCACGTTGCTGATCGCGGCCATCTCGAATTCCAGGGGGCCGAAACGTTTGGCGAAAGCGATCTGCTGGTCGCGTTTCAGATATTGGCCGGGGAAGACCAGCAGCGCGTATTTCAGCCAGGTCGCGTAAAGCTCGCGCCAGGTCGGTTCGTCGATCTCGGCGAGCTTGATGCCGGTGACAACGGCGCCAAAGGTGGCGTCGAGAGGCTTGATCTCGAGACGGCTGGCCATCGGGGACCTCATGGGGAACCTCGTGATCGTGGCCTGCATCTTACGCAAAAAAGAACGGCCGGGCATTGCCCGGCCGTTCCCTCCATTTCGCAGTTCGGGG
>JAFKFK010000069.1 GCA_017307275.1 Alphaproteobacteria bacterium
CGCGTTTGTCGGCGCCCAGGCTGACCGCGCCGCGCCACAGGAGACCGGTTGCCGGCGCCAGCACGATGCCGAGCGTCGGGCGACCGTTCTCGATCAAGGCGATGTTCACGGTGAACTCGCCGTTCCTCTTGATGAATTCCTTGGTGCCGTCGAGCGGATCGACCAGCCAGAACGGCCCGCCATCGAGCGTGGGCTTGCGGCCGGCCGCCATTTCTTCTTCGGCGACGATGGCGATGCCGGGCGTAAGCTTGCGCAGGCCCGCCAGGATGACGGCCTCTGCTGCATTGTCCGCATCGGTGACGGGGCTCTTGTCGGCCTTGTTACGGACGCCGAGATCGCCGGCATAGATGCGCATGATTTCGGCGGCCGCCGCCTCCGCAATCTCGGTGCAGCTCTCGCGAAGGACGGAGTACGCAGGAAGGGAACTGGTCACTGGGTCACTGCTTCAGCACGCGACCGGCGACGGCATCCAGCTTCGCGACGAGTTCACCCGACCGCGCGGCCGGTGCCGTGATGAGCGCATGTTCCAGGGCGCGGTCGCAACCGGCGGGACATACTTCGGGGCGTGTCTTCTTGAGGCGTGGCGCGATCATGGTGACCAGCGTCTTGGCCTTCTCGGCATTGTCGAGCAGGACGCGAACGATGTCGGCCACCTGCACGTGGTCATGGTCGGGATGCCAGCAGTCGAAGTCGGTGACCATGGCGACGGTGACGTAGCAAATCTCCGCCTCGCGGGCGAGCTTGGCCTCCGGCATGTTGGTCATGCCGATGACGTCGCAGCCCCAGCTCCGGTAGAGCTTGGACTCGGCCAGGCTCGAGAATTGCGGACCTTCCATCGCGATGTAGGTGCCGCCGAGCTTCACGGGGAAACCCGCTTCCTTGGCGCAATCATAGGCGGCCTGTGCCAGGCGATTGCAGGTCGGTTGCGCCATCGAGACGTGCGCCACCAGCCCCTCGCCGAAGAAGCTCTTCTCGCGGGCGAAGGTGCGGTCGATGAACTGGTCGACGACGACGAAGTGCCCCGGCGGCAGGTCCTCGCGTAGCGAGCCGCAGGCCGAAAGCGAGAGGATGTCGGTAACGCCCACGCGCTTCAGGGCGTCGATGTTGGCCCGGTAGTTGATCGAGGTCGGCGAGTGGCGATGGCCACGGCCATGGCGCGGCACGAACACGACGTCGAGCCCGTCGAGGACGCCGAACAGGAACTCGTCGGACGTCTCGCCGAAGGGCGAGGCCACCCGCCGCCACTCGGCCTTTTCCAGACCGGCGATATCGTAGACGCCGCTTCCGCCCAGAATACCCAACACCGTCATGCGCTTCTCCTCGTGGCGGTTGGTGTATCATCCCATCCTGCAAAAAGGGGAGATTTTCATGGGCAAGCTCGACGGCAAGATCACCATCGTGACCGGCGCGACCAGCGGCATCGGACGCCGCACCGTCGAGCTTTTTGTGGCCGAAGGGGCCCGCGTGGTGGCCACCGGCCGCCGCGCCGAGCTCGGCCGCTCCCTGGAGGAGGCGCTGGGAAAGGATCGCTGCGTGTTCGTACAAGCAGACGCCACGCAGGAAGATGATGTGAAGAAGGTGCTCGATACCTGCCTCTCCAAGTGGGGCCGGCTCGACTGCCTGTTCAACAATGCCGGCGGTCCGGCGCCGGTCGGCGGCATCGAGACCGTGCCGGTGGACGGCTTCGACGCCGCCATGGCCACTCTGGTGCGCTCGGTGATGCTCGGCATGAAGCATGTAGCCCCGATCATGATGAAGCAGGGTTCGGGCAGCATCATCAACAATGGAAGTGTCGCGGCCCGACGTGCCGGCTACTCGACCTCGATGATCTACAGCGCTGCCAAGGCCGCCGTGGTCCATCTCACGGTCTGCGTTTCCATGCAGCTCGGGGAGAAGGGCGTTCGGGTGAATTCGATCTCGCCCGGCGGAATCGCCACTGGCATCTTTGCCAAGGCGCTGGGTCTGCCCGCCGACAAGGCCGATGGCTACGCCGAAGCGGTGAAGGGCAGCATGGCCAAGAACCAGCCAATCCCGCGCGCGGGTCTCACCGACGACATTGCCCATGCCGCCGTGTTCCTGGCCTCCGACGACTCGACCTTCATCAACGGCCACGACCTCGTGGTCGATGGCGGCCTGGTCGGCGGGCGCCTGTGGACGCCGCACCAGGAGGGCGTGAAGGCCATGCGCCAGGCCTTCGGCGTCGACGAGGTCTGACCTTGAAAACGTTGGCCGGCCGGACGGCCCTGGTCACCGGCGCCTCGCGCGGCATTGGTCGCGCGGTCGCGCTCTCGCTGGCGGAAGCCGGGGCCGCCGTCGCCGTGAACTACCGCGAACGAGCCGCCGACGCGCGCGACGTCGTTGCTGCGATCCGGCGCGATGGCGGCAAGGCGATGGACGTGGCCGCCGACGTGTCCGACGGCCGCTCCGTTGCCGACATGGTTGCGGCGGTGGAGCGCGAACTGGGACCGGTCGACGTGCTGATCAATAATGCGGGTCTTGCGATCATCCGCAGCATCGACGATCTCACCGAGGAGGAGTTCGACCGCACGATCTCGGTGAACCTGAAGTCGGCCTTCCTCTGCACCAAGGCCGTCCTGCCCGGCATGCGCGCCCGCAAATGGGGCCGTATCGTCAACATCTCTTCCGGCGCGGCGCGCGGCGCGGGAGGCATCGGGCCGCACTACAATGCCTCCAAAGCCGGGATGGAAGGCTTGACCCGTGGCTACGCCGCCCGCGTCGTGAAGGACGGCGTCACCGTCAACGCTGTGGCACCCTCGCTGATCGAGACCGACATGGTCCGGGCAGGTCTCGCCTCGTCGCCGGACCGCATTCCGCTGGGTCGTTTCGGCACGGCCGAGGAGTGCGCCCAGGCCGTGCTGATGGTGATCGGCAACGCCTACATGACCGGCCAGACGGTGGCGTTAAGCGGCGGCCTGTCGTTCCTCTAGCTACGTCTTGGGTTCGACGTGGCCGCCGAAAGCGTGGCGCATGGCGGACAGGAGTTTGTTGGCCGCGCCTTCCTTGTCGCGCGACCGGAAGCGGGCGTAGAGCGCCGCGGACAGCACGTCCGCGGGCACCGCTTCTTCGATGGCGGTATTGATCGTCCAGCGGCCTTCGCCCGAGTCCTCGACGAAGCCCGAGTATTTGCCGAGCGCCGGATCTTCGGCCAGGGCCGACGCCGTGAGGTCGAGCAGCCAGGAGCTGACCACGCTGCCGCGCCGCCAGACCTCGGCGATGTCGGCGAGATCGAAGTCGTAGCGCCGTTCCTCCGGGATGTGCGGAGAGGAGGCCTTCTTCAGGATCTCGAAGCCCTCGGCAAAGGCCTGCATCATGCCGTACTCGATGCCGTTATGGATCATCTTCACGAAGTGGCCAGCGCCGCTCGGGCCGCAATGCAGGTAGCCGCGCTCGACGCGGGGGTCGCGGTCCTCGCGATGCGAAGTCTTGGCGATCGTGCCTTCGCCCGGGGACAGGGCACGGAAGATCGGGTCGAGCCGGTCGACGGCTTCGGTGGGGCCGCCGATCATCAGGCAGTAGCCGCGCTCCAGGCCCCAGACACCGCCGCTGGTCCCGCAATCGAGATAGTGGATGCCCTTGGCCTTCATATCCCCGGCGCGACGCACGTCATCCTGAAAGAACGTGTTGCCGCCGTCGATGATTGTATCGCCCGGCTCCAGCAACGCGCCCAGTCGCGCGACGGTCTGCTCCGTGATCTCGCCGGCCGGCAGCATCACCCAGACCGCCCGCGGCTTGGCGAGGCGTTGCACCAGGTCGGCGAGATCGGCGCCACCCTGGACATGCTCGCCAGCCAGAGAGGCGACTGCCGCCGGATTTTCGTCGAACACGATGCATTCGTGTCCCTGCCGCGCCAGGCGCCGCACGAGATTGCCCCCCATGCGTCCCAGGCCGACCATGCCAAGCTGCATCCGTCTCTCCCGTTCGTTTTCCGAGCCGGGCCCATGATAAGCTCGTGGCCAATGAAGACCATCATCGTCGTCATGGGCGTGTCGGGATCGGGCAAGACGACCGTCGCTGCCATGCTGGCAGGGGCGCTGGGCGCGCGCTTCCTCGAAGGCGACGACGTGCACCCGCGTGCCAATGTCGAGAAGATGAAAAGCGGCACGCCGCTCACCGATGCCGACCGGCTGCCCTGGCTGCAATCGATTGCACGCGAGATCGACGACTGGCGGGCCCAGGGCGAGAAGGGCGTGGTCACCTGCTCGGCGCTGAAACGGGCCTATCGCGCGATCATCGTCGGTGATCGGCCGGAGGTGGCGCTGGTCTATCTCCGGGGATCGCGCGACCTCATCCAGCATCGTATGGCGGCACGACATGAGCACTTCATGCCGGTCGGCCTGCTCGACAGCCAGTTCGCGACCCTCCAGCAGCCCGAGCCCGACGAACATCCGATCATCGTCGATGTCCAGGGCGGGCCGTCCGACATCGTCGCCGAGATCATGCGGCGGCTGGGGGCGTGATGCTCAGGATTCTGGGCAAGGCGACATCGATCAATGTCCGCAAGGTCCTGTGGACCTGCGAGGAACTCGGGGTTGCTTACGAGCGGCACGACTCGGGGCCGGAGATGGCGCAGAACCCCAACGGCCTCGTGCCGGTGATCGTCGATGGCGATTTCGTGCTGTGGGAAAGCAACACGATCATCCGCTACCTCGCCAACAAGCAAGGTGCGGAAACCCTGCTGCCGCGCGATCCGCGCCGTCGTGCCGAGATCGAGAAATGGATCGACTGGCAGGCGACCGAATTCAACACCGCGTGGCGCTATGCCTTCTCGGCCATCGCGCGTCGCAATCCTGCCTACGATGATCCTCGCCAGATCGAGGCGTCGAAGACGGAATGGACGCGCATGATCGGCATCGTCGAGGCGCAACTTGCCACGACGGGCGCCTACATCGCCGGGGACCGGTTCACGCTTGCCGACATCCCGATCGGCCTGTCGATCAACCGCTGGTTCATGACGGCGATGGACCGGCCGGCGTTTCCTGCCGTTGCGGCCTACTACGACAAATTGAGCGAGCGGCCAGCCTTCCTGAAGCACGGCCGCAACGGCGACGACTGACCGCTGTTGCCGTTACTCCCGAACGGGCGGACCTTCCAGCACCAGGGGCGCATCGACGGCGGGCTTCACGCCGGGATCGAGGCGGGCACAGCCGGCGCTCAGCCCATCGCCCGGTGGCTTTTCGACCGGCGCGATGAAGAGCGCAGAGACTTTCAGCTCGCCGATCTTGAGGCGCGCTTCGCTCAGCCATCGCGTCGCGCGTATGGAGGCGCCGCCCTTGTCGAGGCGGATCCAGCCGCAGAGCAGGGTGCTCTCGCCCGAGGTGTCGATGCGCACATAGGCCCGGTCGTCGCCCTTGAACGATCCGCCCGCGGTGTTCACCCGCCATTCGAAGGGCACAGCGCGATAGAGCTTTGCGTCCTCGACCGACACGTCGGTGCCGCCGATATAGTCGGCCCGCGCCAGCGATGGATCGCGCAGCCAGCCTTTGTGCGCGGCAAAGCCAAGGGCGAGCAGCGCGACGCCCAACAGCAGGATCGCCCAGCGGGGCATCGACGTGAGATGCATGATCAGGCCAGGATCGTCGTCAAACCACCATCGACCACCAGCGTATGGCCGGTGATGTAGGCGCCGGCATCCGAGGCCAGGAGCAGCAGCGCCCCGCGCAGGTCTTCCGGCTTGCCCCAGCGGCTGGCCGCGGTACGGCGTTCCAGCATGTCGCTGAAGTCCTTGTTCTTCTGCAGCGCCACGTTGATCTCCGTGCGGATGTAACCCGGTGCGATGGCGTTCACGGTGATGTTGGGGCCGAGCTCCGCTGCCAGCGTCTTGGTGAGGCCGACGACGCCATGCTTGGCCGCGACATAACCCGCCACCGAGGCGCGGCCCAGGATCGCCATGACCGAGGAGATGTTGACGATGCGGCCGTACTTGCGCTTCAGCATATGGCGCCCGACTTCGCGCGCCACCACGAACTGGGCGACGAGGTCGGTTTCCACCGTCTTGCGAAACGTCTCTGTCGGAGTGTCGACGGCGTCCTGGCGATAGAGGATGCCGGCATTGTTGATCAGCACGTCGATGCGCCGATGCCGGCGCACGATTGCTTCGACCTGCTGGCAAACGGCCGCCTCGTCGGTGATGTCGAGGGGAACGACATGGGCCTTGCCGCCCTTGCGCGTGATCGCGCGCACGGTGGCCTCCAGTTCCTTCACGGTGCGGCCGGCGCAGAGCACGGTGGCGCCCGCACCCGCCAGGGTCAGCGCCATGTCGCGGCCCAGCCCGCGCGAGGCACCCGTCAGCAGGACCACGCGCCCCTTCATCGAAAACAGATCGGCCATGTTTCGCCTGGTCCCCGTTTCTTTGCCTTGGCAGCCGATCCTAGCCTATGAAAGGGGCTACGAGATATCGGGAGAAGAAACATGGCGAAATCGAACAAGGTCGCAATCGTGACGGGCTCGGCGACTGGTCTGGGCGCTGCGTGTGCGATCGATCTGGCAGGCCGCGGCTGGAACGTCGTGATCAACTACACCAAGAGCAAGAAGGAAGCCGACGCGACCTACGAGGCGGTGAAGGCCAAGGGCGTAGAGGCGATCCTCGTGCAGGCCGACATGGGCCAGGATGCGGACTGCAAGAAGCTCGCCGCCGAGACGATGAAGAAGTGGGGTCGCATCGACGGCCTGATCAACAATGCCGGTACGACCAAGTTCCAGAACCAGGGCGACCTCGACGGCGTGACGCCGGAGGACTTCGACCGCATCCTCAGGGTCAACGTCACCGGCCCCTACATGATGAGCCGCGCGGTCTATCCCACGATGAAGAAGCAGTGGGACGAGAATCAGGATCGTGGCTCGATCGTCAACATCTCGTCGATTGCAGGCGTGATGGGCGTCGGCACGTCAATTCCCTATGCGGCCTCGAAGGGCGCGCTCAACACCTTGACGCTATCCCTGGCGCGCTGGTTCGGACCGGCGGTCCGCGTGAACACCGTGTGTCCGGGCTTTATCCAGACTCGCTGGCTTCTGGGCGCCCTGGGCGAGGAGAACTACGAGAAGCTGAAGCAGGCCCAGGAACAGACGACGCCGCTGCGCCAGGCCGGCACGCCGGAGCAGATGGCTGAGGCGGCGATCTTCTTCCTGACCAGCGCCAGCAACATCACCGGCGAGTTCCTGATCGTCGATGCCGGCACACATCTCGGCGGCTTGCCGATGAAGGGGCGCTAGTTCGTTCCTGACAGTTCAGTCCGCCGCGTCGTTGGCCGCGGCGGCGTGGGCCCGCGCGAAAGCTTCGGCGGCCTTGTGGACATGACGCGTCGCCAGCAAAGCCGCCAGTTCCTCGTCGCCGTCGATCACGGCGGCGAGGATGCCGGCATGTTCCTTCCAGTCCTCCCGGGCGCGATCGCGGCCGTTGATGGCGAAGGCGATGCTGGTGCGCTCGCGCAGGGAGCGCATCACTTCCGACAGCACCGAGTTGCGGCTGGCCTCTGCCAGCCGTTCGTGAAATTCCCCGTTCAGCCGCGCGAGTTGATCCGGTGTGCCGGTTTCGGCGGCCTCGTTGCCACGCGTCAGCGTCTCGCGTAGTTGCGCCACGATCTCGGGATCGTGACGGCGCGCCGCCAGGCGGGCGTTC
>JAFKFK010000021.1 GCA_017307275.1 Alphaproteobacteria bacterium
CACGAGCAACAACCCGGTGGCCTTCTCGGCCTCGTCGGACGTGTCGACGAACGGCAATACGACGGCGATCTCGGCGGCGACGGTGCCGCTGACGACGACGGTGGTTGCGGTGAACGATGCGCCGGTGGTGAGCGGGACGGCGACGATCCTGAGCACCGAAGATGCCTCGACGGGTGCGACGGTCGCCAGCGTGCTGACGCAGGTGAGCTACACCGACGGTACGGACACGATCCCGAGCGGTTCGACGGGCACGCCGGCGGCGGGTCTGGCGATCACGGGCAACGCGTCGACGGCGGTGCAGGGGACGTGGCAGTACACGACCGACGGCACGACGTGGATGGACATCCCGCGGACGGGTCTCAGTGATACGAATGCGATCGTGATCCCGGCGACGGCGTCGCTGCGGTTCGTACCGGCGGCCGACTGGAATGGCACACCGGGCGCACTGACGGCGCGCATCTCGGACGGCACGACCGGCCTGCCGGCGACGGGCGCGCAGAACCTGGGCGCGGTCGGCGGCACGAGCCAGTGGTCGAACGACACGATCACCATCGGCACGGTCACCGCACCGGTCAACGATGCACCGGTGGTCAGCGGTTCCGCGACTCTGCCGCCGAGCAACGAAGACACGCCGAGCCCGACGGGTACGTCGGTGGGGACGCTGCTGGGTCAGGGCACGATCAACTACACCGACGGCACGGATACGGTGCCGGGCGGTTCGACGGGTACGTCGTCGGTTGGCATTGCCATCACCGGCAATGCCTCGACGCCGGCACAGGGCAACTGGCAGTACTCGACCGACGGCGGCACGACCTGGGTCGATGTTCCGCGCACGGGTCTCAGCGACACGAATGCGTTGGTTCTGCCGAATACGGCGGCGATCCGCTTCGAGCCGGCGCCGAACTGGAACGGCACGCCGGGCAGCCTGACGGCGCGCGTCTCCGATGGCGACACCGGCCTGCCGCCGGCGGGTACGGGCGATATCTCGACGGATGTGGGCGGCACGGGCCAATGGTCGGCCGGTACGATCTCGATCGGCACCACGACACCGCCGGTCAACGACGCACCCGTCGTGAGTGGCACGGCAACAGTGCCTCCCAGCAATGAGGACACGCCGAGCCCGACGGGTACGTCGGTGGGCACGCTGCTGGGCCAAGGCACGATCAACTACACCGACGGCACCGACACGGTACCGGGCGGTTCGACGGGCACGCCGTCGGTTGGCATCGCCATCACGGGCAACGCCTCGACGCCGGCGCAAGGCACCTGGCAGTACTCGACCGATGGTGGCACGACCTGGGTCAATATCCCGAACACGGGTCTCAGCGACACGAATGCGTTGGTGCTGCCGAACACGGCCACCCTGCGCTTCGAGCCGGCGCCGAACTGGAACGGCACGCCGGGCAGCCTGACGGCACGCGTCTCCGATGGCGACACCGGCCTGCCGCCGACCGGTACGGGCGACATCTCGACGAGCGTTGGCGGTACGGGCCAGTGGTCGGCTGGCACGATCTCGATCGGCACTACGACGCCGCCGGTGAACGATGCACCGGTGGTCAGTGGTTCCGCGATCCTGCCGCCGAGCAACGAAGACACGCCGAGCCCGACGGGTACGCCGGTGGGCACGTTGCTGGGCCAGGGCACGATCAACTACACCGACGGCACCGACACGGTGCCGGGCGGTTCGACGGGCACGCCGTCGGCGGGCATCGCCATCACGGGCAACGCCTCGACGCCGGCGCAGGGTACCTGGCAGTACTCGACCGATGGCGGGACGACCTGGGTCAACATCCCGAACACGGGTCTCAGCGACACGAATGCGATCGTTCTGCCGAACACGGCGGCGATCCGCTTCGAGCCGGCGCCAAACTGGAACGGCACGCCGGGCAGCCTGACGGCGCGCGTCTCCGATGGCGACACAGGTCTGCCGGCGACCGGCACGGGCGATATCTCGACGAGCGTTGGCGGCACGGGCCAGTGGTCGGCTGGCACGATCTCGATCGGCACCACGACGCCGCCGGTGAACGATGCACCGGTGGTCAGTGGTTCCGCGACCCTGCCGCCGAGCAGCGAAGATACGTCGACCTCGACGGGTACGTCGGTGGGGACGCTGCTGGGCCAAGGCACGATCAACTACACCGACGGCACCGATACGGTGCCGGGCGGTTCGACGGGCACGCCGTCGGCGGGCATCGCCATCACAGGCAATGCCTCGACGCCGGCACAGGGCAACTGGCAGTACTCGACCGACGGCGGCACGACCTGGGTCGATGTTCCGCGCACGGGTCTCAGCGACACGAATGCGTTGGTGCTGCCGAACACGGCGACCCTGCGCTTCGAGCCGGCGCCGAACTGGAACGGCACGCCGGGTTCGTTGACGGCGCGTGTCTCCGATGGCGACACCGGCCTGCCGCCGGCGGGCACGGGCGACATCTCGACGAGCGTTGGCGGCACGGGCCAGTGGTCGGCCGGTACGATCTCGATCGGCACGACGACGCCGCCGGTGAACGATGCACCGGTGGTCAGTGGTTCCGCGACCCTGCCGCCGAGCAACGAAGACACGCCGAGCACGACGGGCACGTCAATCTCAACCCTGCTGGGGCAGGGCACGATCAACTACACCGACGGCACGGATACGGTGCCGGGCGGTTCGACGGGCACGCCGTCGGCAGGCATTGCCATCACCGGCAACGCCTCGACGCCGGCACAAGGCACCTGGCAGTACTCGACCGATGGCGGCACGACCTGGGTCAACATCCCGAACACGGGTCTCAGCGACACGAATGCGATCGTTCTGCCGAACACGGCGACCCTGCGCTTCGAGCCGGTGGCCAACTGGAACGGCACGCCGGGCGCGCTGACGGCGCGCGTCTCCGACGGTGACACAGGTCTGCCGCCAACGGGCGCACAGAACCTGGGCGCGGTCGGCGGCACCAGCCAGTGGTCCGACGGTACGATCTCGATCGGCACCACGACACCGCCGGTCAACGATGCACCGGTGGTCAGCGGTTCCGCGACCTTGCCGCCGAGCAATGAGGACACGCCGAGCCCGACGGGTACGCCGGTGGGCACGTTGCTGGGCCAGGGCACGATCAACTACACCGACGGCACCGACACGGTGCCGGGCGGTTCGACGGGTACGCCGTCGGTTGGCATTGCGATCACCGGCAACGCTTCGACGCCGGCACAGGGCAACTGGCAGTATTCGACCGACGGTGGGACGACCTGGATCGATGTTCCGCGCACGGGTCTCAGCGACACGAATGCGTTGGTGCTGCCGAACACGGCCACCCTGCGCTTCGAGCCGGCGCCGAACTGGAACGGCACGCCGGGTTCGTTGACCGCGCGTATCTCCGACGGTGCTGGCGGCCTGCCGCCGGCGGGTACGGGCGACATCTCGACGGATGTGGGCGGCACGGGCCAGTGGTCGGCCGGCACGATCTCGATCGGCACGACGACACCGCCGGTCAACGACGCTCCCGTCGTGAGTGGTACGGCAACGGTACCGCCGAGCAACGAAGACACGCCGAGCCCGACGGGCACGCCGGTCAACGATCTGCTGGGACAGGGCACCGTCAACTACACCGACGGCACCGATACGGTGCCGGGCGGGTCGACGGGCACGCCGGCAGCGGGCATTGCCATCACCGGCAACGCCTCGACGCCGGAGCAGGGCACGTGGCAGTACACGACCGATGGCGGGACGACCTGGGTCGACATCCCGCGCACCGGTCTTGGCGACAACAATGCGATCGTGATTCCGGCAACGGCGGGCGTGCGCTTCGTGCCGCAGCCGGATTGGAACGGCACGCCGGGTTCGCTGACCGCGCGTATCTCCGACGGCACAGGCGGCCTGCCGCCGGCGGGTGCCGGCGATATCTCGACGGGTATCGGCGGCACGGGCCAGTGGTCGACCGGCACGATCTCGATCGGCACGACGACACCACCGGTGAACGATGCGCCAGTGGCCACCGGTGGTACGAAGCTGCCCGATGTCCGGCAGGACACGGGCAATCCGCCGGGCACGTCGGTGAAGGATCTGTTCAAGGACAACTTCGACGACTCGCGCGACACGGTGCCGGGCGGTTCGTCGGCGCATGACCTTGCCGGCATCGCTATCACCGGCAATGCGTCGAACCCGACGCAGGGCCAGTGGCGCTACTCGCTCGACGGCGGTTCGACCTGGATCGGAGTCTCGACCTCGCTCAGCGATGGAACGGCGATCATCCTGCCGTCGACGGCCATGCTGCAGTTCGTGCCCAACAACGGGTTCTCGGGCACGCCTGGCGCGCTCACTGTCCGGCTGATCGACAGCTCCTCCGGTCCGGTGACTTTCTCGGCCAGCACGGACGTGACGATCAACGGTGGCACCACGCCGTTCAGCGGCTCGGTCGTACCGCTCACCACGAACGTTACGTCGGTACCTCCGACGGGCCCGTCGGTACTGCCGAATGTCTTGCCGACGTCGGACTATCTGTCGACCATGTTCGACTCCTACCGGCGCGACATCGGCGGCATGCCGTCCGACTGGCTGGTCGGGTCCAACGTCTACCGCACGATGCTGGCCAACCAGCCCGGTACGGCGGCGGTTTCGACCGACGTCTTCTACGGCACGGCGCCACGCCAAAACCTGCGCTACGAGGCAGCGTCGATCAGCGGTGGTCCGATCCCGCCCTGGCTGTACTTCGATCCGACGATGCTGACCTTTGCCGGCACGCCGCCGGAAGGGTCGGAAGGCTCGTACGACCTGCGCGTCGTGGCGACCGACCGCCATGGTCGGCAGGCCACCGCCGACGTGCATATCGTCGTGCTGCGCGAGCCGAAGGACATCCTGGGGCTGCTGCGTCCCACCGTTGTCGTCGATGACGTCATGCGGACGCCGGCTGCTGCGCCGCCACCGCCGCCCGAAGCGGTCACGCCGCCCGATGCACCGCCGCCCGCTGCCGATCCGCAGCGGCCGGAAGCACCGACAGGCGATAGCGCGATCCCGGCTTCGCCCTCCGCTCCATCGGGAGACGGCGTACAGCTTCAGTTGCCGCCGTCGGCTGATCCGGTGAACGGACAATCGATCCAAGGCTTTGGTCTCTCACCGCAGCTGCGTGAGCAGACCCAGGCCGGCCGCCTCGCCCGAGCAAGAGCGCTGCTCGACGCATTGGCCGCCTGATCCGCTAATCGAACTGCGTTTCGCGTGGCCGCTGGGGGCGGCCACGCTTTCAATGTTGGTGGGAGATATGGGAATGAGAACCGCTGTTGTTTCCGTGGCCGTTTCGCTTGCGGCCTTGCTGGTCGCCGGCTGCGGCAGCTTGCGGCCCGACGCGATGACGATGGAAGAGAACGTCAAGCGCGCCCAGGCCGATCGCAAGAAGATCGAGCAGGCCTACGTGCCGGTGAGCGGCCCGCTCAGCCTTTCCGAGGCGATCGCGCGTTCGTTGAAGTACAACTACGACGGACAGCTCGCCAAGACCGAGATCAACATGCAGGAGAAGCAGCTTGATCTCGCTTTGTCTCAGATGCTGCCGAGGCTGGCGGCTGGCGCCGGCTATGACGGTCGCACCAACTACAATGCGGCGCAAAGCATCGACGTCTTCACGCAGCAGCAGAGCCTGACCTATTCGTATTCGCAGCAGCCGCAGTTCTCGACCGCCGACCTGACGCTCACCTGGAATGCATTGGATCTGGGACTGAGCTTCTTCCAGGCCCGCCAGCAGGGGTATCGCGTCCTGATCGCGATCGAGCGGCGCCGCAAGGTGATCGACAACATCGTGCGCAGCACGGCAACGGCCTACTGGCGCGCCAAGACGGCCTCGGAGCTGCTGCCGCGCATCGACCCGATGCTGAAGACGGCGCGTCAGATCCTCGAAGCGTCGCGTGCGGCAAGCGCGCAGAACCTGCAGTCGCCGTTGGCGCTGCTCGACTTCCAGCAGAACATGGTCATCGTGCTGAGCGAGCTGGAGCGCATCCGCAACGAGCTCTCGGCCGCGCGCATCGAGCTCGCGACCCTGATCAATATTCCCGCGAGCACCGACGTCGTCTTCTCGGGCGGGTTTGCTGACAACATCGAGCCGCAGTTCGGTCTGAACAACCATCGGCTCGAGGATATCGGCCTGACCCTGCGGCCCGAGCTGCGCATCGAGGCTTACCAGAAGAAGATCGACCAGCAGGACATCTATAAAGAGATCCTGAAGATGCTGCCGGGCATCGGCATGATTGGCGGTTTCAATTTCAACTCGAACAACCTGCTCTACACCAACACCTGGGGCGAGATCGGCATCCGCGCCACCTTCAACCTGATGAGCATGATCCAGGGTCCGCGCGCCATTGCCGTGGCCAAGCAGGCGGTGGATCTTTCCGAAGAACGGCGTGTTGCGTTGAGCGTGGCGATCCTGAGTCAGATCAATCTCGCCATCAACGAGTACGCAAACTCGCTCGACACCTTCAAGACGGCCAAGGACGTCGATCGCGTCGGCGTGCAGATCGGTCGCGTGGCCGACAGTGTCTCGGAAGCCGGGGCACAGTCGGAAGCCGACCGCATCCGTCGCCAGCTCACCGTGCTGACGACGCGCATCGCCCGCGACCGCGCCCAGGTGCGGGTGCTGGCCTCGCTGGCCTCCGTCTATTCGGCAACCGGCATGGACCTCGTGCCCGCCGGTGCCGAGCTGCAGGATCTGCCGACGCTCACGGGCCAGGTCGAGCAGGCGATCATCCGCTGGCAGGCCGGTCAGCTGCCCGAGCTGCCGGCGGCACCGCCGGCTCCCGAGCCCGCGCCCTCCACCTCTGAGGCTCCCGTGGCGCCTGTGCATACAGCAAAAGTGGACTGATCATGACCAAATCCATGCTCTCCGCCGTAGCGCTCGGCATGCTCTCCATCGGCCTGACCACCGGCGCCGCCGGCCAGAACGGAGCTGGCAACGGAGGGGCCAATCTGGCCTCCAACGGGGCCTCTTCCGCCACGCAGCCGATCGGTGCACAAGTCACGGCGCGTTCGACAGCCGTGATCGCAGCGCCCATGGCGGGCCAGCTCGTCGAATTCCCCGCGTCCGACGGCGACAGCGTCAAGGAAGACCAGGTGCTGGTCCGCTTCAACTGCTCCCAGCAGGACGCCATGCTCGCCCGCGCCAAGGCCGAGTTGACGAAGCGTCAGGACCTCCTGAAGACCCAGCAGGCGCTGAAGGCGCTCAATGCCTACTCCAAGGCCGATTTCGCGACGGCGCAGAACGATGTGGGCGTCGCCACGGCCGATGTCGCCGTTGCCCAGACCGCGGTCGAGAACTGCGTGATCAAGGCGCCCTTCAGCGGTCGGGTCGCCGCAACCTCGGTGCGCAACTTCCAGTTCGTCCAGGCCGGCGCGCCGCTGCTCGATGTCGTGGACGACCGCGATCTCGAACTCGAGTTCATCGTGCCCTCGCTGTGGCTCGCCTGGTTGAAGCCGGGTGCCGCGGCACGGCTGCATGTGAGCGAGACGCAGCAGGACTATGACGCCAAGGTCTCCCGGATCTCGGGCAAGGTCGACGCGGCCAGCCAGACGATCAAGATCTACGGCCGCATCGAGGGCGATACCGGGAACTTGCTGCCCGGTATGAGCGGTACCGCCCAGTTCGCCGGCGCGTCGCGCTAGGCACATCTGCAATGGGCCCGGTTCCTCAACCGGCACGGCCGGCTCAGGGCCAGACGCCCCCGCAGGCAACCCTCTCGGCGCCTGCTCAGGTCGGGCGGCTGAACCAGCAACTCCTGCGCATGACGGAGGTGCTGCAGCTTGCGGCGCGCGCGCGCGATGCTGGCCGCGAGGAGCTGCCGTTCGTCATCGTCAACGAGACGGTACGTGCCGTGGCCTACGACCAGGCCGTGCTGTGGGATGCCCGAACCGAGCGCGTGGTGGCGCTCTCGGGAGCGGCGCGGCTCGAAGCCGGCGCACCCTATGTCCTGCTGCTCAACCGGCTCTATCGCGGCATTGTCTCCTCCGGCAAACGCGACGAGGTTCAGAAGCTCGGCCCCGAGGCCGTGACAGGCGACGAAGAGGGGGCCAAGGCGTGGCTGGCGCCGCATCTCCTGTGGTGGCCGCTTCGTGTGCGCGGCAATACCGTGGCGGTCCTGATGCTCGGCCGGCGCACCGCCTGGCAGGACAATGAACAGCCGCTCCTGAACGTGCTCTGCGGCAGTTATGGCCAGGCCTGGGAACTCGCGCGGGCGCGACTGGCGCCGGTGAAGCTGGGGGGACGCCGCAAGATCAAGCGCATCGCCATCGCCGCGATCATCGCACTTCTCGTCGGTGCGGGGCTGGTGCCGGTGCGTTCGAGTGCGATCGCGCCGGCCGAAGTCGTGGCCGAGACACCGGCCTTCGTGCGCGCCCCCTTTGCGGGGGTGGTCGATTCCATCGAAGTGGCGCCCAATGCCGCGGTCAAGGCGGGCCAGCTTATCGTGCGGCTGGAGCGGCGACAGCTCGATGCCGAATACAAGGTCGCAGCCAAGGTGCTGGAGACGGCGACGGCGCAATTCCGTCAGACCTCGCAGGAAGCCATCACAGATCCGCGCGCGCGCGAGCAGCTCGCGACCCTTCGCGCCCGTCTCGACGAGGCGCGTGCCGATTTCGACTACCGCCAGGCACGATTGGGGCGCGCAGATATCCTTTCACCGGCCGATGGGATTGCCGTGTTCAACGATCCGGCGGAATGGATCGGCAAGCCGGTCGAGGTTGGCGAGCGCATCCTTCAGGTTTCACCGCCGACATCCTCGCGTATCGAGATCGAGTTGCCTGTGACCGAGGCGACCAGTCTGGAAGAGGGGGCCGAAGTGACCTTCTTCAGCAACCTCACGCCCGACCAGCCGGTGACCGGCAAGGTAGTGTTCGTGAGCTATGCCACGACGGTGACGCCGAGCGGCGTGCTGGCCTACACCGCGCGCGCCGATCTTACGGGTAGTGCCGACTTGAGGCTGGGCCTGAAGGGCACGGCCAAGATCTTTGGACCGCCACGGCCGCTCGCGGTCTGGTTGCTGCGCCGGCCGCTGGCCTATCTGCGCCAGCTCGTGGCATGACCGCCGCAGCCGGCGTCCTGCCGCCGCTGCGCGAGGATCTCACCCTCTCGCCGGGTCCGCTGTCTGAAGGCCAGCCGACCTGGTCGATCTACGATCCGGCGCGTCATCGCTTCGTGCGACTGGGCTGGCTCGACTTCGAGATCCTGAGCCGCTGGGGCCTGCGTGCGCCCGACGCGATCCTGGCGGCGATTGCGGCCGAAACGACCTTGCGACCCAGCACCGACGACATCGTGCGCTTCGCCAAGTTCGCGCGCGGAGCAGGACTGCTGCAGGCGACGACCGCCGCCGAGACGCAGCAGATGGCCGCGGAGCGCGCGTTCGAGCGCAAGTCCGCCGCCTCCTGGCTCGTGCACAATTACCTCTTCCTGCGCCTGCGGCTGGTCAATCCGGATCGCTTTCTGACCGCCGCGCTGCCGCTGGTCCGCTGGATATTCACGCGCGCCGGCATGATCGGCATTGCCACTCTGGGCGTACTGGCGCTGTTCCTGATCTCGCGCGACTGGGAACGCTACAGCCACAGTCTGATCGAGCAGACTACGGTCGACGGGCTGATCCAGATGGGCATCGCCATCTCCTTCGCCAAGGTATTCCACGAACTGGGGCATGGCTTCGCGACGAAGCTTTATGGATGCCGCGTGCCGTCGATGGGCATTGCCTTCCTGGTCATGTGGCCGGTGCTGTGGACCGACACGACCGACGCCTGGCGACTCACCGACCGGCGGCAACGGCTGGTGATCGACTCCGCCGGCATGGGAGCGGAGATCCTGATTGCCGCAGTGGCCTCGATCGCCTGGGCGGTACTGCCGGACGGGCCGACGCGCAGCGCCATGTTCGTGCTCTCGAGTTCGACCTGGCTGCTGACCCTGCTGGTCAACATCAGCCCGCTGATGCGCTTCGACGGCTACTACATCCTTTCCGACCTGCTGGATTTTCCCAACCTGCAGGAGCGCGGTTTTGCCTATACGCGCTGGCTGATGCGCGAAGTGCTGTTCCGTCCCAATGTCGCGCCGCCCGAGCATCTGCCGCCGACGCTCGTGCGGGTGCTCGTCACCTGGTCGATCGCGACCTGGATTTACCGCTTCTTCCTGTTCATGGGCATCGCGGTGCTGGTCTACCACCTCACCTTCAAGGTCCTGGGCGTGGTGCTGATGGTGATCGAGATCTGGTTCTTTGTCGCCCGACCGATCGTCAAGGAGCTGGGGGTGTGGGCCAAGCTGCCGACCGTCCGTAAACCCAACCGCTACACGTGGGGCACGCTGGCGGTTTTCGCGCTGCTGTTGCTGGCCCTGCTGGTGCCGTGGCGGGGCCGGGTCGATGCGCCGGCGCTGCTGCGATCCGAGCGTCAGGTCGTCCTGATGGCCGCCGAGCCGGGTCGGCTGGTTTCGATGGTCAGCGAGAAGGCGCGGGTCACAGAGGGCGAGGTCCTGTTCCGTATGGACTCCGTCGAGATCGATCACGACATTGCCGCCGCCCGTGCTCAGCTCGAGGCGGCGCAGGCCGAGCAGACGGCTGGCACCTACAATCCCGAACGTCGCCGCGCCCAGCAGGCGGCCTTGGCACGCACTTCGGAGGCAGGCGCCGCTCTCGCCCGTTCGGAAAGTCGCGCCGGCAGCCTCGAAGTTACGGCGCCCTTTGCCGGCGAAGTGCGGGATATTCCGACCGATCTACGGGTGGGCGCGCAAATTCGTCGGCTGGAGCGGTTGGGCATCCTGGTCGCGGCCGACAGCTCGGTGGTCGAGGCGTTCGTCTCCGAGGCCGATCTCGATCGGGTCCAGCTGGGTGCTGCGGCGCGTTTCATCCAGGTCGATGGCGATACGCTTGTGCTCAAGGTTGCCGAAGTGGCGCACGCATCGACCCGGGCGCTCGAGGTCATCGAACTCGCCTCGACGCACGAGGGCCCGATTTCGGTTCGTCGCGGGGCACAGAACACGCTGGTGCCCGAGCACGCCCTTTATCGCGTCCTGCTGGTCGGCGAGCAGCCGCTCGGCATGACGACGTCGCGCACGGTCGGCACCGTCGTCATCGATGCGCCGCCGCGCAGCATCGCCGATATCATCTATCGGCGCGCTGTCGCGCTCTTCCTGCGCGAGGCTTCGCCCTAGGCGGCGGCGCGCTGGTCGAAGTAGGCGTCGAGGCGCTTGGCCAGACCGTCCGATATCCGCGTCAGCGGCAGCCGGCATTCCGGCGAGGCGATCAGGCCTTGCCGCCACAGCAGGTACTTGATCGGCATCGGATTGGCCTCTGCGAAGAGCAGCGGCACGAACTGGGCGAGCGGTGCCCAGGCCGTGCGTGCGCCCGCCACATCGTTGGCGGCGAAGCGGCGGCCGACCTCGATGAACCGCTCGGTCATCAAGTGGCTGGCCGCAAGGATGCCGCCCTCCGCACCATGCGCCATCATGGTGAAGTAGAGCGCGTCTTCGCCGGTCAGCACGGAGAAGTCCGCCGGCTTGCGTGCCAGTAGTTCGAGCGACTGCGCGATGCTGCCGGAGCTGTCCTTGGCGCCCACGATATTCGGCACTTCGGCAAGCTCCAGCAGCGAGTCGTTGGAGAGGTTCACGGCCGTGCGATACGGGATGTTGTAGATCAGCACGTCGCGATCGGTCGCCGCCGCGATCTGGCGAAAATGGGCAATCAGCCCGTCCTGGCTCGGCCGGTTGTAGTAGGGGCAGACCGAGACGATGCCTTCGAAGGGGATGCGTTCGAGGCGCTTCAGCGTCTTCTCGACCTTGCGCGTGGCATTGCCGCCCACCCCGACCAGGATCGGAACGCGGCCGCGCGCGACGGCTGCGGTGTGCTCGACCACCGCATCGATCTCGGCCTCGTCCAGAGTCGGGGATTCACCTGTGGTGCCGAGCGGGAAGAGGCCATCGGCACCGGCCTTGATATAGTGCTCGACCAGACGGTCGTAGCTCTCGAAGTCGACAGCGCCATCCTTGAACGGCGTGATCAGCGGCACCCAAAGGCCGGAAATGCGAGTTGTCATGCTGCGACGCTATGCTCGATCATAGAATAACAAAATCGAATGTTTTGGATGGGACCGTTCAGTTAATATTATGTATCCGATGCGTAGAGACCTCGACATAGCGCTGCTGCGTGCTTTCCTTGCCGTCGTCGAATCGGGTGGCATCACGCGTGCCGCAGCCTCGCTCGGCATGAGCCAGGCGGCGGCCAGCCAGCAGATCAAGCGGCTGGAGGAAGCACTCGGCTGCCGCCTGTTCGAGCGTCAGGGACGCGGCGTGGTCCTGGCGCCGGCCGGCGAGAGGTTGCTCGCCCAGGCCCGCCGGCTGGTGACGCTGAACGACGAGGTCTGGTCGTCGATGCGTGCGCCGCAGTTCGAGGGCGAAGTTCGCTTCGGTGTGCCTTACGACATCATTGGCAGCTTCGTGCCGGGAATTTTGCGCGGCTTCGCCAAGGCACAGCCGCGTGTTCTCGTCTCTTTGGTTTGCGAGGACTCGAATGTCGTGCGCGAGCAGTTGAAGTCGGGAGGTGTCGATCTCGCACTCACGACCGAAACGGAGTGTGGTCGTCACGGTGAAACACTGCGCACGGACCGTCTGGTTTGGGTCGGTGCGCCGGGTGGCGATGCACATCTCAAGGATCCGCTGCCGGTATCGCTCGGGGCGCCGACCTGTGTCTTTCGACCTGTTGCGATCGATGCACTGGGCAAGGCACGGCGCGACTGGCGCGCGGTCTGCGAGGTCAGCAGGCTGGAGCAGGTCTATGCCGTCATCGAAGCGGGCCTCGCCGTGGCGCCGTTGCTGCGCTCCTCGGTGCCGCAACGTTTCGAAATTCTGGCCGGCGCCGCGGTGCGTGCGGCGAAGTTGCCGTCGCTGCCGGAGTTCCGCATCAATCTCTATGCGCCACCGCGCCTCAGTCCTGCGGCGCGCGATCTCGCAGATCACGTGCGCGCAAGCTTCTCCGGCCGTCCGCGCGGGAACCAGCTACCCAACAATTGATACCAAGCGACACCTGTCGGGAGGACGGCTTGGCCCGTATCCTCGCGTGCATGAGATTTCTCCTCGGCTGGGGCTTCAAGCTTGGTCTTCTCGGTGTCGCCTATCTGGCGTTGACCGGTGGCCTGTCGCTCAAGCTGCCGCAGACCGTGATGGGCTACGAAGTGCCGCGCGAGGCGCACCAGTGGGCAGAGCGCGCGAACGGCCTCGGCGAATTGACGGACAAGGCGCAAGCCGGCGTCAAGACGGCCGTGGACCGGTTGAAATAGAGAGTTCTAGAGGGGGCGTCCAAGGGGCCTGGAGAGTTCGCTTTCCAGGCCCCTTGTTTTTTCCGCCCCGCCCTCCGTTGACATCAAACCGTCATCGATCCGTGTTTGATCCGGGCACGGAGCATGCGACTCGATGGAGAAGCACAGTGAACGGTGCAGTGGGTGACGCGGTTCGGGAGATGTCGCGCGACGTCGGTGTGCGGCCGTCGACCGAGAACGATGTGCCGGCCATGCTGGCGATCTACACGCATCACATCACGCGTGGACTGGGTGAGGTCGATCTCGAACCCATGCACGCCGACGACATCAAGCGGCGGCGCAAGAACATGCTGCGGCGCCGGCTGCCGCATCTCGTCGCCGAGCGCGGCGGCATCGTCGTGGGTTATGCCTATGCGGTGCCGTTCCGCAAACGGCCGGCCTACCGCTATGCCGTGAAGCACTCGATCTACGTGCATCCCGAGCATCTGCATTCAGGCATCGGCCGACTGCTTCTGCCGGCCCTGATCGAGGCCTGCACGAGCGCGGGCTTCCGGCAGATGTTCGCCTACATCGATGCAGACAACACGGCCTCGCAGAACCTGCACGAGGTTCATGGTTTCCGGCGGGTCGGCCTGCTGGAAGGTGTCGGCTTCAAGTATGGCACCTGGACCGACAGCCTCCTGATGCAGCGCGCCATCGGCGACGGCGCGACAACCCCTCCGCCCTAACCCGCCTACTCCCGCACCACATAGGTGTGGAAGCGGACGGCGCCGTCCCTGTCGACCTCGCGATAGATGCCCTGGATCTCGACGTCGAAGCCGGGGAAGAGGTTGGCGGCCTTCTGGAACATGAGGAGATAGTCGAGCATCGGTTTGGCCCGTTCGTCGAGCCGTTCGCCGGGAACGACGCTGGCGATGCCGGGTGGGTAGACTACGAACATGGTCGTGGCGATGCGTCCGGCGGCCTGGTCGATCGGCACATAGTCGACATTGTTGCGCACGAGCTGGCGCACCGCTTCGTGCGGCGGCATCGCCGGCGTCGGCATATGCTCGGGCGCGAACTGCGCTTTCTGCAATGTGCTGACCGCACTGTCGCGGAAGAAGGCATGCATCTCCGCGCAGAGGTCGCGCAGCCGCAATCCCGAATAGCGCTTCGGCCGCCGTCGCACGAACTCGCTGATAACATCCTCCAGTCGTGCATTGTCGTCGTGCAGGCGCTTGAAGGCGACAAGACTCGACAGCAACGTGCCGGCCTTGCTCGATTCGACACCGGGCGTCAGGAGGAAGAGCAAGGAATTGAGGTCGTTCTTCTCCGGCACGACCTGATTCTCGCGCAGATACTGCGCGACCACCGGCGCGGGAATCCCGTGCGCCGCGTAGAGGCCGCTTTCGCGGTCGAAGCCCGGCGTCAGCAGGATCAGCTTGTTGGGATCGGTGATCGCATAGCCCGGTGCGACATGGCCGAAACCGTGCCAGCGCGCGCCGGGAGCGAGTTCCCAGTAGCGGGCGTCGGTAGCGAGGGCGTCGGTCGGCACTTCTTCCCACGTCGAATCGCGGCCGGCGACCGAGACGCGATCGGGGACGAAAGCCTCAAAGAACCAGCGTCGGGCCGGATCGCGCTCCTTGTCCTCGAACTCCCGCCGGATGGCGCGGACCTTCTTGCGCAGCTCGATGCCGAGGCGAATCGTGTCGTCCCACAGCACTTCGCCCGAGCGGCCCTTCATCATCTGCGCGCCCACGTCGAGCGAGGCGAACAGCGGATAGAAAGGCGATGTCGAGGCGTGCAGCATGAAGAACTCGTTGAACCGCCGGTGCTCGATGCGCCGGCGTTGTCCTTCGATGTGGCTGTCCTTGACGTGGATCTGCGAGGCCTGGCTGAAGCTCGCGAGCTGCTTGTGCGCCGATTGCGTGGCGATGATGCCGGGTGCATCCGGGCCGAGATTGGCGAGACCCATGGCGAAACGGCCGGCATAGATCGGATGGAACTTCATGAAGCCCGCCCAGGCCTCGTCGAACAGGATGTAATCGCAAAGGTGCCCGATCTTCTCGACGATCATGCGGGCATCGTAGATCGTGCCGTCGTAGGTGCACTGCTCGATCACGGCGACACGGAACGGCCGCTCGCGCTTCCAGGCGTCCTTGTCCTCGATCAGCGGATGCGTGCGGATCTTCTCGCGGATGCTCGTTTCGTCGAAGGCTTCATGGAAGATCGGGCCGATCAGACCGTGGGTGTTGCGGTCGGTTTCGAGAAACACGGGGATGCCGCCACCCAGGAACAGCGCCCCGTGATGCGCCGCCTTGTGGTTGTTGCGGTCGAACAGCACCAGGTCACCTTCGGCGACCAGCGCCTGCAGCACGATCTTGTTGGACGACGACGTGCCGTTCAGAACGAAATATGTCTTCTCGGCGCCGAAGATCGCGGCCGCTTCCTGCTGCGCCTTCAGTGCCGGGCCCTCGTGGACCAGCAGGTCGCCGAGGTCGAGTACCGAGTTGTCGAGGTCGTCGCGGAACACCGCCTCGCCCAGATGTTCGACGAAGATCCGGCCGATCGGGCTCCTGTTGTAGAAGATGCCGCCATTGTGGCCGGGGCAGGTCCAGAGCTGGTTGCCCTCCTGGGCATAGTCGACGAGCGCGCCGAAGAACGGCGTCTTCAGCGTCTCGGCATACTGCTTCAGCCGGCTCACCAGGTTCTTGGCGATGAACTCCGGCGTCTCTTCGGAGAGGAAGATATAGCCGTCGATATAGTCCAGCACCTCGACGGGGATATCCTCGAAGCGCTTGCGACGCACCAGGATGACGATGGGCATTTCGAGGCCACGCCGCCGCATCAGGTTGATCAGGGCGACAGCCTTGCCTTCGAGGCCCTTCTTGCCCCAGTCGACCACCATGCAGCCGACGGCGGCGTCGGTCTGGACGGCAATCTCGGCGTCTTCGATGCGCCGGGCCCGCACCACCTGGAAGCCCATCCCGTCGATCGCGGCGGTGATCTCTCCCAACCGATGGCCTTCGAGGTCGTCGGTGTCGAAGGCCGGCGTGCAAAAGAGGAAGGTGAAGCGCCTGAAGAAATCCATCAGTTGAGATCCGTCAGTAGACTGAAGGGACGTAGAGTTCGGGGGCGACCGGCGTGCGCAGATAGTCGGGCTTGTGCTCGCGCTGCGGCAACACGATAGCGTCGTGTGTCACCTCCTGATAGGGCACCTGCTGCAGGAGGTGGTGGATGCAGTTGAGCCGAGCCCGCCGCTTGTTGTTGCCCTCGATCACCCACCAGCGCGCCTCCGGGATATGGGTGCGCGCCAGCATCTCCTCCTTGGCCTTGGTGTATTCCTCCCAACGCCGCCGGGATTCGAGGTCCATGGGGGAGAGTTTCCATTGCTTCAGCGGGTCGTGGATGCGCATCAGGAAGCGGAGGTTCTGTTCCTCGTCGGTGATAGAGAACCAGTATTTCACCAGGATGATGCCTGAGCGGACGAGCATGCGCTCGAACTCCGGCACGGTGCGGAAGAATTCCTCGACCTCGGCCTCGCTGCAGAAGCCCATGACACGCTCGACGCCGGCGCGGTTGTACCAGCTGCGGTCGAACAGCACGATTTCACCCGCGGCCGGCAGGTGCGCCGTATAGCGCTGGAAGTACCATTGGGTCCGCTCCCGTTCGCTCGGCGCCGACAGCGCCACGGTGCGGCAGACGCGCGGGTTGAGCCGCTGGGTCACGCGCTTGATCACGCCGCCCTTGCCCGCGGCATCGCGCCCCTCGAACAGCACCACGACCTTGAGTTTGTGGTTGATCACCCAGGCCTGCAGCTTGATCAGTTCGCGCTGCAGGCGCAGCAACTCGGTGAAATAGAGTTTGCGGTCGATTTCGTTGTGTCTCGTCAGATCGGGTTGATCGGGTAGGCGCGACAGCAGGTCGTCGCCGAGCTCCAGTTCGAGCTCCTCGTCGATGCTGTCGGCCAGTTCGCGGCGGACGCGGTCTTCGAGCGTGTCTCGCTTCAGTTCACTGCCCATGGCAAGCCCTCCGTCACATTCCGTCGTATAACGCGAGCGGAAGGTGGGCGCTCCCCGTGACAGTTTCGCGACGGTCTAGGGCTTGGGGAGCAATCCTTTCGCCTGCATCTCGGCGAAGCATTTGCGGAACATCGCCTCGGTGTCCATCACCTCGGTGAAGCCGGCCTGCATCAACTTGATGGTCGAGACGAGCGCCGCCGGGCCGGGCTCGGTGCGGCCAAACCCCATGGTATAGTCGGCATATTCGAAGGAGAGGCCGACGAATTCCTTGAGCGTGCCGGACGTGAGCCCGTGTGCGGCGCGGATCTCGGCCCATTCGGCTTCGTGTGGCCGGATCTCCTGGTCGAGTTCCAGGGAGACATGCTCGCCCGGTGCAAATCCCAGGGCGTCGGCGATGGCCGGCCAGACGTTCGGCCAGACGAACACGTCGCCGTTGGTGACATTGAATATCTCGTTGCGTGCGGCGACGGCTTCGCCCGACCAGGCGATGGCGCGGGCCAGCAAATCGGCATCGACCGCCTGCGCGACCCGGCCGACGCCGCCGGGGTAGTCGAGCTTGGTCTTGCCGGCACGGCGCATCATGGCGGCATAGACGCCCAGCGCCGGGATCACGTTCATGGCGCTGCCGACGGAATCGCCCACGATCAGCACCGGCCGCAGGATCGACCAGGTCCAGTCCTTGCCCTTTTGTTGAGCACCGAGGAAGCGTTCCTGGTTCCAGTAGAAGTTCGGCTGCTCGTGCATCTCCGAGCGGTTCTCGCGCGCCGGCACGGTGAGCGGGCGGACATGCACGCCATAGGCCTTGGTGCCCTGCAGCAGGGCGACATGGCGCAGCCCCGGTGCGGCGCGCTCCAGTGGGCCGAACAGGTTGCGCAGCATCTGGTCGTTGGTGCGGATCTGCTCGTCCTCGCGCCAGCCCGCGACCAAGCCCGGCCGTTCGTAGAGCGCGGCATAGACGAGGTGCGTCACGCCGGCGAACTCCGGTGCGAGCGCAGCGCAGGCCGCCGGGTCGGTGAGGTCGAGCGACAGCCAGCGCGCCCCGTGAGTTTCGGCAGGGCGCCGCCGGGAGAGGGCGACGACCTCGCAACCGGGCTCGGTCGCGAAGTGCTTCATGGCGGCGTACCCGACAAGGCCGGTAGCGCCAGCGATCAGGACTTTTTTGTTAGGCATGGGACGCCTTCAGCCTAGCATGCTCTTAGCGCGCGCAAAGGCTGTGCGTTCCGCCGGTCGAGCCGTCAGCTCAGAGCGCGGTCAAGGCTGGCATGGAAGCGCTTCAGGTTCTGTTCCAGCCGGCCGACGATCAGCCGGTCGTTGGCGCCACTGGCCAACCCGCGCTGGATCTGCTCGCAGATCGGCAGATCCTCGCTGTCGAACACGCCGCGGTCGATCAGGTCGAAGGACCGCGCCCAGTGCGCTTCCGCCTTGTCGTCGCCGGGCAGATGCGGCGTCAGCATCGAATGCACGAACAGCGTCTCGTCGGGAGCGATGGGGAACAGCCCGAGATGGCTGACATAGTCCGGATGGTGGATGACGATCGTGTTGGGAAACACGAAATGCACGAGCGTGCCATGCTCGGCGAGAGTCCAACGCTCGGGCGGCAGGTCGCGAATTTCCTTGGTGCTGTTGCGTGCCGCGAGAAAGCGGATATGCGAGCCCAGTAGATCGCTCACCGATACCGCGTCGGTAAAGAAGGGACCGATGGTGCCGGCATGCAGGCGGGTCACGTGGTAGATCTCGAGGAAGGCCTCGACGATCAGCTTCCAGTTGGTGGCACGCCGGCTGGTGCTCTGGCGATAGAAGCGGTGGCTGCCGAGGTCGGCCGCGTCGAGATCGCCGTCGACGCCGTTCAGGAACGACGCCATGTCGGGCAGGCTGGCCGCCGGGTCGAGCATTGCCCAGATCATGCCGTGGCGCACGACGGACGGAAGCTCGCGCAGGCCGGTCAGGTGCTTGTCCAGGGTCGGAAAGGCCTCGGGGCGCGGCACGCCGGCGAGCGACCCGTCGAGGCGGTAGGCCCAGCCGTGATAGGGGCAGACCAGGCTCTGGCGGCGGCACGGCTCGCCGTCCTCGACGACCAGCCGCGCACCACGATGACGGCAGACATTGAGCAGGACCTTTACGGCGCCCTCGCGCGTCCGCGTCACCAGCAGCGGTACGCCGCAGATCTCGCGCGCCATCACGGTGCCCGGCTCGCGCAACTGGTCGGCGGGCCCGAGGCAGAGCGGCAGGCGGCGGAACAGGCGTGCCTGTTCCTGATCGAAGCGGGCGCGGTCGACATAGATGGCCGGGTCGAGGCTGGCTTCGTCGGCCTGCCAGTCCGGGCTGCTGCGCCCGTCCATCTCACCCAGCAGACGCTGGAAGATGTTCTGCCAGTAAGGTTCTTTCGCCATCGTCGTCATGGTCAGGACTCCTTGTAGGGGCGGGCCGAGACGGCCTGCAGGCAAAAGGCAGTCACGTCGCGCGCGAGCGCGGCGGCGTCGGGTTGATGGTCGGCATCCTGCGCCAGGGGACCGATCAGTCCTTCGGTCAGCGCGCCGATCAAGCCGGCGGCGGCGAGGCGGGCATTCTGCGGCGGGAAGTCACCGGCCGCGATGCCGTCGGTGATCAAGCCCTCGAACACATCGGCGAAAGCGCGGCGCGAGGCGAGGCGGGCAGCATCGACTTCCGGTTCGGCCGGCTCGGCGATCATCGCCCAGGCAAGCCGTCGCGCTCGCACGGCGCGCAGCGCGAAGACGCGGACCGCATCGGCAAGGCGATCCATCGCCGTGCCTTCGGAGCGGGCCACGGCGGCAAGCACCGCCAGCTCGTGCCCGGCGTTCAGAGCCAGGGCTTCGGCGAAGAGTTCTCCCTTGGAGGGGAAGTGTCGGTAGACCGTCCCGGTCGCCACACCAGCCGCTTCGGCCACGGTGGCGACCTGGGCGCCGCGGAAGCCCACTTCGGCTACGACAGCGCGAACCGCCTGCAGGATGCGATCCCGCTTGTCCTGAAGCTGCTCCTGAACCCGCTCGGTATGGCGATAGGCCATGATGTGAATTCCGGTTCAATTCTTGATAAAGAAATGAACTATAATTCATTTCATGTCAATCGCCTTCCGCCCACGGCCTGCAACGACCGGCCGGTTGACGGGTTGAGTCGCGACCGTTGTCCCGTGACAGGAGCGATCCCGATGCAATCCAAGCTCGTCTTCGAGGAAGCAGGTGAGCGCACCTTCGTTCTCGTTCTGGCTGCCGGCGAAGAGGCATTTGCCGCGATCAGCGATTTTGCGGCCAGGGAGAGCCTGTCGGCGGCATCTTTGACGGCGATCGGCGCTTTCGAGCGCGCCACGCTCGGGTGGTTCGATCTCGCGAACAGGACCTACAAGCCGATTCACATCGAAAGTCAGTGCGAGGGGCTGAGCCTCCTGGGCGACATCGCATTGGGCGATGACGGCAAGCCCAGCCTGCACATGCACGCCGTCATGGGCCTGAGCGATGGCACGACGCGTGGCGGCCATTTCCTGAAGGGCATCGTGCGGCCAACCCTCGAAGTCACCATCAACGAAACACCGGCACGGCTGCGCCGCCGCCAGCGACCGGAACTGGGATTGGCGTTGATCGATCTGTCGTAGAAATGCGCAGCCGGCCTGACCTACGCTTGGGATCATGCCTCTGCAGGTGGAAGTTCACCGGCTGTCCCGAACCGTCTTTATCCAGCCGGCGCGGACTTTCGCCGACGCCACTCAGAGCGACCGCCCCGTGAAGCTGTTTCGTAGCATCCACGAGGCGTGCCGCTGGATTGCCGAAGTTTCAGATGGATTCGGCAGCTAAAGAGAGAACCTTCGGCAGATCAGTCGTCTGGCGCAGCGCCTAGCTTCGTCCTAGTTGAGGCCATACATCGAGAATTGCCGGGCGACCTCGGGATTGATCGTCTCTGCTGCGCGCTGGTCGGCCTCGCCCGCGGCCTGGTCGCCGCTCTTGATCCTTGCGAGGCCGCGGCCGTAGAGCGACAGCGCGCGGTTGGGGTCGATGTCGAGGGCCGCATTGTACTCGTTCAAGGCCAACGACGGGTCGCCGAGCTTGAGATAGATGAAGCCGCGCGTGTCGCGGACGTCCAGGTTGATCGGCATCAGCTTCAATGCGGTGTCGCAATCCGCGAGCGCCTGTACGAGATCCTGGCCGGCGATCGCGCGCGTCAGGCCGCGGTTGTTGTAGGCGAGGCCAAGCTGCGGGTTGAGAGCAATGGCCGAACTGTAGTCCGAGATCGCCTTGTCGTACTCCTTCTTGGCGAAATGGGCATAGCCACGATTGTAGAAGGCCAGCGGATTGGTGTGATCGATCGAGATGGCGAGGTCGAGGTCCCGGATCGCCATGTCGAGCCGGCCCTGGCCCAGGTAGATGGCGGCGCGATTGCTCAGCGCGTCGGCGTTGCGCGGGTCGTACTTCAAGGCGGCATCGTAGTTTTGCATCGCCGCGATCGCGTTGCCGCGTCGCCCGTAGGCCAGGCCACGCATCAGATAGGCCAACGCATTCTCGGGAGCCATGCTCACCGCGCGGTCGAGGTCGCTCATGCCGCGGCCGAAATCGCCGAGCTGAACGAAGGCGTCACCTCGCCGGATCAGGGCGTCGACATTGTCGGGTTCGAGGACAAGGACCCGGTCGAAATCCTGAATCGCCCTGTCGTAGGCGCGCTTGCGCGTTGCCAGCAGAACGCCGCGATTGAGGAAGGCAAGCGAGGCGCTGGGGTCGAGCTTGATCGCGTCGCTGTAGTCGGTGAGTGCCTTGTCGGTCTGGCCGACCGCATCCAGCGCCGCGGCGCGTCGAAAGAGGTTCAGCGCGTCGGGATTGGAAGAGTTGATCAGCTGGTCGTAGCGCTGGATGGCGTCGAGGTAGTCCTCGCTCGCCAGCACCTTGTCGCCGAGCATTGTGCGGGCAACGCCGCGCGTGAGCCGCGCCATGGCCACTTCGAAAGGCTGGAGCTGGTGGCTTTGCAGCGCCTTGGAGCAGGCCGCCGACCGCTGCGCGGCATCGGCCGTCGTCGGAAACGCCTTCCGTACGCATTCGTCGTAGGCCGCCTTCACCTCGGCCGCGGACAATGTCGGGGCTGCCGCCGGCGCGGGCGTTGGCGGCTTCTCGGCTTCCAGCCGGGTGGGCGAATTGACGTATCCAACGGTGAGCACCGTGGCGACGCCCGCCACGGCCAGGCCTGCGGCTGAAACGATGAGGATCTTGAAGAAGGACAAGAGTCAGCTCCTCTCGAGAAATGTCCTGGCCTCGGCGACGGCTTCGGCAAGCCCTGTACGCTCGATCACGACGCCGGGCGGGAATGCGCTGAGCAGTCGGCTGGGCAGGCGGGAGTCGAGCATCACGAACAGACCACGGTCGTCTGCACGACGGATCAGTCGGCCATAGGCTTGCTTGAGGCGCAAGCGCGCCAGCATGTCGTCATAGGCGTTGGCGCCGGCACCCGCCGCCTTCCAATAGGCCTTGCGCGCGCGATGCAGGATGTCGGGCCGCGGCCAGGGCACGCGATCGAACACGATCAGGCGCAGCGATCGGCCCGGCACGTCGACGCCGTCGCGCACGGCGTCAGTGCCGAGCAGACAGGAATGCTCCTCGGCGCGAAAGATATCGACCAGCGTGGCCGCATCCATGCCGCCGACATGTTGGGCGTAGAGCGGCAGCCCGGCTTCCTCGAGCGCCGGTGCAATGCGTTGATGGACGGCGCGCAAGCGGCCGATTGCCGTGAAGAGGCCGAGGGCGCCGCCACCGGCTGCCAGGAAGAGCTCGCGATAGGCCGCAGCCACCTGATCGGAATCGTCGCGCTTCACGTCTTTCACGATCAGGACTTTGGTCGCTTCGGCATAGTCGAACGGCGAGGCCATCGCGGCGCGTATGGCCGGGGCCGCGAGATGCTTCGTTCCGGTGCGTGCCTCCGCCACCGTCCAGTCGGCCAGTCCGCGCGGATCCTCGTCGTTGGCGGCAGCCGGTACGCCGAGCGAATCGCGTAGGGTTGCCGACGTGATGACCGCGCCATGTGCCGGCCGGATGACCGAGTTCACGAACGGCTCGGTCGGATCGAGATAGTGTCGGTACATGCCGACATCGATTTCGCGGCTCTGGCTGCGCTCGACGGCGAACCAGTCGACGAAAGCCGGATCGGGATCGTTATGCAGGCCGCGCAGCATGGCGCGCCAGGACTCGAGCGTGAGTTCGCAGCGATTGGTGAGCGACCGCGCCACGCCTTCGATTCGCGCGCGCTGTCCGGAATCGAGCTTGTCGGCTTCGCCTTCGAGCTTGGCGCGCAGCGCCTGCCGCAGCTTGCGGACCGGTACCAGCATCTTGTCCAGCGCATCGGCCAGTTGATCCGCCGCCTCGATCAGACCGGGATTGAGCGGCCGCACGTCACACTCTTGGCCGAAGCCCTGATCGTCGCCCGCCGACCGCGCACGAACCTGCAATCGTACGAGTGCCAGGAATTCTTCGGCGGGACCCAGCACCGTGCCGTCGGCAAGGCGTGTCTGCCAGTTGGGCGAGGGGAGTTGCTGAGCCAAGTCGAGCAGGCGACGCAATGCCTGCTGTGCCTCGACATCCTCGCCGATCAGGTCGCTCAGGCGGCGCTCCAATCCGCGGGCGCGACTGCCACGGCGTCCCTCGGCGCCCAGCAGCCAGCGCCGCAGGTCGGACGCTTCGACGCCGCTGAGATGCGCACCGAACGCACCATCGGCGGCATCGAACAGGTGATGACCCTCGTCGAAGACGTAGCGCAGTGGCCGCGTGCCGTCGTCGAGGCCACCCATTGCCGCCTGGATCATCACCAGCGCGTGGTTGGCGATCACGATATCGGCCTGGCGGGCGCGGCGGATCGTGCGCTCGACGAAGCACTTCCGATAATGCTCGCACGCCGAATAGATGCACTCGCCTCTCCGGTCGGCCAGCCGCTGCACGCGGCTGCGGCCCACGAGATCGAGCAGCCACGCCGGCAGGTCGCCACCGATCATGTCGCCGTCGCGGCTGGCCAGGGCCCAGCGCGCCAGCAGGCCGAGGCCGACGGCATTCTCGGGCACCAGGCCAGTGCGCATCACCGCTTCCTGGAAGTTCAGCAGGCAGAGATAGTTCTCGCGTCCCTTGCGGACCACTACGCGGCGGCGCTTCTCGGTGCTGTCGCGATGCAGGCGGTCGAGTTCGTTGTCGATCTGGCGCTGCAGGTTGCGCGTGTAGGTGGCGATCCAGACCGGCGCGCCGTTCTTCTCGGCCCACAGGCTGGCCGGGGCGACATAGCCCAAGGTCTTACCGACGCCGGTGCCGGCTTCGACGAGGACGACATTGGGCTTGTCCTCTTCGATGCGCGGCGCGAAGGCCTGGCTGGCGGCGGAGGCGTAGTCGCTCTGTGTCGGTCGCGCTTCGGCGATGTTGCTGCCGGCCGAGACGAGCTGGGCGAGGCGTAGCCGTGCTTCGCGCGGTTCGACGGGCTCGCTGCCGGGCGGCGGCGCCGGCGGCGGCTCCTCCCACACCGGGAGGCTTTTCCAGACATCGAGGCCAGCGCCGGGCCGAATCCTCTTTGTGCTCTGGCCGATGCCGAGCGCGGCTAGGACGGTGTCGCCCCACTCCCATTGGCCGCGCGCCATGGCGAGCGCGGTATCCTTCATCTCGGGTGAGGCGAGGGCAGCCATGTCCTCGAGTTCGTCGATCAAGGCGTGTGCGATCTCGGGGAGAGCGGCAACTTCCTCCTCGGATGTTGCCGGCACGTTGAGGTCGAGCGCCTCGCACAGGCCACGCACGGTGGGCAGGCAGAAATGTGCCGGCCGGACGAAGGCAAAAAGCGCCAGCAGGTCGCGGGCCTTGAGGTCCTCGAGGCCCAGCCGAGCCGTGACGGCAGGGGCATGGCAGACCAGGGGCGGGGTGCCCATGGCGCGCAGATTGGCGTCTCTGCCCGACAGGCGTTCGATCGTGCCGTCGGGCGTGCGCCAGAGCGCGCCGCGCGCCGTGGCGACCAGGGCCGGCCAAGGAGGTAGCGCGGAAGAAGTCACCGGGCGGGCATAGCACAGGCCAATTGCCCGATGCAGCGACCGTCGGTTGCTTCTAGAATCCCCGCCCATGAAGTCTCCCGCGCTCCTCGGCAGGATTACTGCCGTCTTCCGTCAGTCCGGCGCCATGGACAAAGGGAAAGGCAAGGTCACCGGGGTGATCGCCCTGACCCTGGGCGGTCTTGCCGTGCTGGCGGTGCTGGCATTTCATTTTCCGCAGTACCTGACGACGCCGGACCTTCGGAAGAAGTACGACGTCGCCGTCCTGCGCGAGATCATGCTGGTCGGCATGGTGATCGCAGGCGGCATGGCGCTCGCCAACCTGATCCAGTGGCGCAATCGCTGGCTGAACGGCACGGCGCTGGCGCTGATCTTGCTGGCGGCGGCACTGGGCGGCCATCGCGTGCCGGTCGCCGACTTCCCCGACAACACGCCCTATGTCGGCCTGGATTGGTTCATCCTCGACCTGCTCGGTTCGAGCATGATCTTCATTCTGATCGAGAAGCTGTTTCCGCTGCATCGGGGCCAGCCGGTCTTCCGGCCGGGATGGCAGACCGACTTCACGCATTTCATCGTGAACCACCTGCTGGTCGGGCTGGCACTGCTGATCGTGAACTTCGCCATCCATCGCCTGTTCGGCTGGGCGGTGTGGCCGCCGCTGCAGAAGTGGGTCGGCGGCCTGCCGTTCTTTGCCGAACTGTTCCTCGTCATCCTGGTGGCCGACCTGGTGCAGTACTGGACGCACCGCGCCTATCACGAGATTCCCTTCCTCTGGCGCTTCCACGCCGTGCATCACAGCGCGGAGTACATGGACTGGATGGCGGGGTCGCGGCTGCATCTGTTCGAGCTGCTGACGACACGCGTCTCGATCCTGGGCGTGCTCTACGTCCTGGGCTTCAACCAGACGACGACCGACATCTACATCGTGATCGTCGGCTTCCAGGCGGTGTTCAACCACGCCAACGTGCGGGTGCCATCGATCTTCGCCAAGGCACCGCTCAAGTGGCTGATCGTGACGCCGGATTTTCACCACTGGCATCACAGCTCGGAGCGCGAGGCGATCGACCGCAACTATGCCGCCCACTTCGCCTTCATCGACTACATCTTCGGCACCGCGGTGAAGTCGGATCGCCGCTTCCCCGGAAAATACGGCGTGCTGGGCGATTACATGCCGCCGGGTTTCGTGCGTCAGCAGCTCTTTCCCTTCACTTGGAAAGGTTGAGCCGGGAAGGGCTGAGGCGGCGCTGCCGTTCGGCAAGCAGCGAGAGGAGTGCGGCCACTACCAGCGCCGCCGCGGCGACGAGCGATGGCGTCGAAAGGCTGCCCGTAGCGTCGTAGAGGTAGCCGGCGAAGATCGGTCCCAGGATTTGGCCGAGGCTGAAGGAGACGGTCATCAGCGCAATGCTGCGGCGGGGATCGCCGCTGCTGCCCTGGCGGGCGGCGACCAGACCGAGCGCCGTCAGGCCCACGAACGTGCCGCCGAGGAAGATCGCCGCGACGATCACGCCGGCGGTTTGCACCCAAAGCGCACTGGCCGCCACGCCGACGGCTTCGACGAGGTTCGCCACGACATTGGCACGCATCACGCCCCATCGGGTGCCCAGCGCCGTCCAGAGCGCGACCGACGGCACGGCACTCAGGCCCACCACCAGCCAGATATACGGTTCGAGATGGGCGATCGCCGGTGCGCCGCGCACGAGATCGACGATGAAGGTCGCGGTGATCACATAGCCGAAACCGAACAGGCCATACGCCACGATCAGCGCGGCGAAGCCCGGCGAGCCTCCGGCCGCGCGCTGTGTCCGTGCGGTCTGCGGCACCGCTTCGTCCGGCGGCACCAGGGCCGCAACGGCGATGACGGCGGCAAACGAAAGGGCGGCGCTGGCAAACCAGAGGGTCTGCCAGGAGGCGTGCGCCATCAGCAGCAGCGCCACGAGAACGGCAGAAAGCGCGATGCCGCTGCCGACGCCGGCGAAGTGCACGGCAGAGAGCGAGGCGCGGCCGGCAGCCGCGAGCCGGTCGAGCACCAGGGCCGAACTGAAGATCAGGATAAAGGCGCTGGCGGCGCCGGCGATCAGTCGTAATGCGATGAAGAGCGGCATGGTCGCGGCCGCACCCATGCCGGCGAGGCAGATCGCGTTGACGGCGAGCGCGGCCAGCAGCCAGGTGCGCCGCGAACCGGGGAGCCGCAGCGCCCCCAGCAGGGCGCCTGCGAGATAGCCGATGAAATTGGCCGAGGCGATCAGGCCGGCCTGTCCCTTGGTGAGCTGCAGCGCTTCGATCATCGGCGGCAGGATCGGCGTATAGACGAAGCGGCCGATGCCGAGGCCGGCCGCCATCGCCAGAAGGCCGCCGATTGCGAGCAGGAGAGGGCGTTTTTTCATTGCAGGCGCGGCACTTTGGGCGCTTCGCGCAATTGACGCAAATGGCCCCCGCACCTAGTTTGCCCGATCCATGTCCCAGATTGATCGTACCCTCGCCGAGGCCGCGCGCGCGTGGCCATTTGAAGAAGCCCGCAAGCTCGTCGCCCGAATCGGCGAAAAAGCGCCGGCGAAAGGCTACGTGCTGCTCGAAACCGGCTATGGCCCCTCGGGGCTGCCGCATATCGGCACGTTCGGCGAAGTCGTGCGCACCACGATGGTGCGCCAGGCGTTCCGGCGCCTCAGCGACGTGCCGGCGCGTTTGTTCTGCTTCTCCGACGACATGGACGGGCTGCGCAAGGTGCCCGACAACGTGCCGAACAAGGAGATGCTGGCACAGCATCTCGGCAAGCCGCTGACGGCGGTGCCGGATCCGTTCAGCAACGAACATCCGAGCTTCGGTGCGGCCAACAATGCGCGCCTGCGTGCCTTCCTCGATTCTTTCGGCTTCGAATACGAGTTCCAGTCGGCGACCGATTGGTACAAGTCCGGCCGCTTCGACAAGATGCTGCTGGCCATGCTGCAGCATTACGACGAGGTGCAGGCGGTGATGCTGCCGACCCTCGGCGAGGAGCGCCGCGCGACTTACTCGATCTTCCTGCCGATCTCGCCCAAGACCGGCCGCGTCCTGCAGGTGCCGCTGGTCAAGGTCGATGCCGATGCCGGCACGATCGTCTATCGCGACGAGGACGGCACGCTGGTCGAGACGCCGGTCACCGGCGGCAACGTCAAGCTGCAGTGGAAGGCGGATTGGGCGGGCCGCTGGTTCGCGCTCGACGTCGACTACGAGATGTACGGCAAGGATCTCATTCCGTCGGCCGAGCTGTCGGCCAAGATCGTGAAGATCCTGGGCGGCAAGCCGCCTGAAGGTTTCAACTACGAGCTCTTCCTCGACGAGGAGGGCAAGAAGATCTCCAAGTCCAAGGGTAACGGGCTCTCGGTCGAAGAGTGGCTGCGCTATGCCCCGCCGGAGTCGCTGGCGCTCTACATGCAGCAGCAGCCGCGGCGTGCGAAGCGCCTCTACTTCGACGTGATCCCCCGCGCCGTCGACGACTATCTCTCCGCCGTCGAGAAGCTGCCGGCCGACGAACCGGCCAAGGCGCTGGAGAATCCCGCCTGGCACATTCACAACGGCACGGCGCCGACCAACTCGGCCGCGGGCGTCACCTTCGGCATGCTGCTGAACCTCGCGGGCGTGGCCAATACCGAAGACAAGAACGTGCTGTGGCAGTACCTGCGCCGCTACGTGCCGGGCGCCACGCCGGAGAACGCGCCCTATCTCGACCGGCTGCTGGCCGGCGCGGTCGCCTACTACCAGGACTTCGTGAAGGCCTCGAAGAAGTTCCGCCTGCCCAACGACAAGGAGCGTGCGGCGCTGCAGGACCTCGCCGCGACTTTGCGAAAGATCGACGAAACGGCGACGGCCGAGGTCATCCAGGACGAGGTCTACGAAGCAGGCAAGCGGCACTTCGCCAAGGAAGAGCTGCGCCAGTGGTTCAAGGCCCTCTATGAAGTGTTGCTGGGCAGCGAGCAGGGGCCGCGCATGGGGGCGTTCATCAAGCTCTACGGCCGCGACAATGTCGTGAAGCTGATCGAGCGCGCGCTCGCCGGCGAGGATCTGGGGAGGGCGGCCTGATCGTGGGCGATTCGGTCGTTTTCGATTATCTCAATCCGGATGTGCCGCCAGGGTTGCGGCTCCTCGATGTGCCGCTGGTTCGTGCCGATGCGAAGTCGCTCAAGGGCTACGGCGAGGTCGTGCGCGACCCCAAGAAGCACCGGATCGAGATCGTTCCCTGGCCGCTGACGGGCTGGCGGCGACTCGATGCCGGCACCGGCATCGAAGGCGGCACCACCGAAGGCATTTTCGCCTGTGAATGGAAGGGCAATGAGCTGATCGGCCGTAACGAGGCGGTCGGCGGCCACTATGTCATCGGCTTCCGCGATCAGCCGGAGACGGCGCGGCCCGGCGTGAAGCTGAGCGAGGGGCGCGTGCTCCTGTGGCATTGCAACTATCACCCCGACGGCGGCCAGCTCTTCTGGCCACTCGATGGCCGGCCGTTCGTGGTGCCGGTCTCGCTGCCGGGCGACGACCTGAAGCCAGAGGCATTCAAGGCCTTCTGGTCGGACGGCAGCTTTGGCATCTACATCCATCCGGGCGTCTGGCACGAAGGCGTGTTTCCCGTGAACCCGACAGGCCGCTTCTTCGACAAGCAGGGCAAGGTGCATGCGCGCGTGAGCTGCGACCTCGCCCGTGAATTCGGCGTGCTGTTGGCAGTGCCGCTTCCCCACAGTCTCTAGAACGACAGCCATTGGCGCTTTTTTGTGCTTGTCTATGTATATTCCTTGGAATATTTAATATATTCCAAGGAATATACAGGAGATTTCCATGGCTCTTTCGCGCAAGGCTTTCCTCCGGATATTGGGCGGTGGTGTCGTGGTTGCGGCGGGAGCGGTCATGGTGATCCCACGGCTGGACGCTATGCCGGCCGCCGCGATCGAGGGCTGGGCTGGTCCCGCACCATCGGACACCGACCCGCGCCGGCGCGCCCTGGCCTGGGCGCTGCTGGCACCCAATCCGCACAATCTGCAATCCTGGGCGGTCGACCTCTCCCAGCCCGATACGATCCTGCTCCATGTCGACAGCAGGCGATTGCTGCCCGCGACCGACCCGTTCTCGCGCCAGATCCTGATCGGGCATGGTTGTTTTCTCGAGATCCTGGCGATGGCGGCGGCGGCCGAGGGCTGGCGCGCCGACGTTTCGCTCTTCCCTGCGGGCGAGTGGTCGCTGGACAGGCCGGTCGCGCGCATCGTCTTTACGCGGCAATCCGGCACGGCCGTCGATCCGCTGTTTGCCGAGGTGCCGCGCCGGCGCACGGTGAAGACCAAGTACGAGGCAAGGCCACTCGATCCCGCGCATCGCACCGCGCTGCTTGCGGCTCACACAGCGCCCGCGCTGCCGCTGTCGATCGTCGACGAGGCCGACAAGGTAGAGCGCCTGCGGGCGCTCGCCATCGCTGGTTCTGAGCTCGAGATGAACACGTATCTCACCCACAAGGAGAGCATCGACGTCGTGCGCATCGGCGCTGCCGAGATCGCGGCCCACCGCGATGGCATTGCGCTGAAAGGACCGATGATCTGGGCGTTGCGCCAGGCCGGGCAAATGACGCCCGAGAAGGCGATGACTCCCGGCACGCTCGCCTGGAGCGGCGGCCGCGACTATGTCCTGGCAGGCTATGCCAGCGCGCGGGCGTTCGGTTGGATCGCCAGTGCCGACAACACGCGCGCTACGCAGATCGCCGTCGGCCGTGCCTTCGTGCGTCTGCAGCTCAAGGCGACGTCGCTCGGCGTGGCGTTGCAACCGCATAGCCAGACCCTGCAGGAATATTCCGAGATGGCCGAGCTGCGCGCAGCCATGCACAGAGAAACCAATGTGGCAGGCGACGCCACGCTGCAGATGCTCTTCCGGCTAGGCTATGCTGCCGACCCTGGCCCGTCACCAAGACGGGCGCTGCAGAGTCTCCTGGCCGCATGACAGAACCGCCGCTTGCCTTCCGCATCGTCAACTGGATCGCCATCATCGACCAGTTGACCACGACCGAGGGCAATCGCCTCCTGAAGCCGCTCGGTTTGCCGCTGCCGCAGCTCGTGGTGCTGAACCACTTCAGCCATCGCCCGGACGAAGCCAAGACCGTGACGTCGATCGCCCGCGCGCTGCAACAACCGCAACCGGGCGTCACCAAGACGGTGCAGAAGATGGTGGCGCTGGGCTTCCTGCGCGAACGCAGCAACGGCGCTGACGGACGCTCCAAGTTTCTGGTTCTCACGCCGGCCGGGCTTGCCAAGCATCGCGCTGCGGTGGCGGCGCTGACACCATGGACTCAGCGCGCCTTCGCGGACTGGTCGGAGAAGGACCAGCGTACGCTGTTTGCGATGCTCGACCGACTCAAGATCTGGTTCGACCGGGATCGAGACCAGCCGCGGCCATGAAAACGCCGGCCAGCGCCGACGTTGCTTCGGGCTGCTCGAGCGCTGCGCCATCTTGCGCCAGCATCTCCCAGACCGTGCCTTCGACGGCGGCCATCGCGACGGCAAGGCGCGCGACATTCGGCACGCCTTCGGCCAGCGGTGCCAGCTTGGCCCGGAACGCCGACGCATAGCTTCGCGCCTCCTCGATGATGGCCTGGCGGCCCTGTACCTCGGGCAGCGCGTCGCGCAGCGCCAGCGACAGGTCGAGGCTGCTACGCTTCTCGGTGAGGAACGCGGCCATGGCACGACCGATCCCTTCCTCGAGATTCGCTGCGCCCGTGAGGTCGACGCCGATCGCGGCCGACAGAAGCTTGCGCGTGCGGCGGCGCACGATCTCGACGGCGATCGCGGCGCGGTTGGGGAAGTACTGATAGAGCGAGCCGACGGATACGCCCGCGAGCTCCGCTACCTTCGTGGTGGTGCAGGCGGCCCATCCGCCGTCGCGCAAAATGCGAATCGCGGCCTCGACGATGGCATCCACGGTCGCGGTGGAACGATCCTGCGATGGCTTCTTGCGCGGCTTCAACGCGGTCGGCACGGCGGCGGCTCCCATGCGAATGGACGATGGTCGGGGCTGCTCCCATCTTCGACTGAGATCAGCCGGAGTCAAAGCCATGTCGTCGATCGTCCATCTTGTTACTGGCGCCACCTCGGGCGTTGGCCTCGAACTCGCTCGGGCACTGCTCGCCGACTCCGCGCACCAACTGATCGTCGGAGCTCGCCGTCCGGCGGCTGCAACGACGCTGCGCGCACTGGCCGGCCCGGACCGGCTCGCCATATTGCCATTGGACCTAGCTTCGCTGGCCTCGACCCATGCCTTTGCCGATCTCGTCGAAGCCCGGCTCGCCGATACGCGGCTGGCGTCGCTCGCTGCCAATGCAGGCCTGCAGATCGTAGGCCCGCGACGCCTGACCACGGATGGCTACGAGGAAACCTTTCAGGCCAACTGGCTCGCGCACGCCGTGCTGATCGACCGGCTGCGACCGTTGATGATGCCTCGGGCGCCGGTGGCAATCACCGCCAGCGGCACGCACGATCCGGCGGATGTCGGCGCCCGCCGGTTCGGCTTTCGCGGTGGCATTTATGTCGGCATCGATCGCGTCGCGCGCGGCGATCTCGATGCGGCAGTGCCGGTCAAGCAGCAAGGCATGGACCGCTATGCCACCTCCAAGCTCTGCGCGATTCTCGATGTCTACGCACTGGCCCGACGTGGGCCGCCGGAAGGGCCGCGCTTCTTTGCCTTCGATCCCGGTCTCATGCCGGGCACGGGCCTGGCGCGCGAGCGGTCGAGCGTCGAGCGCTGGGCCTGGTCGAACCTGATGCCGCTGCTGGCGTACGTCATGCCGGGCGCCAGCACGCCGCACCGTTCGGCGGCCGCCTATGCCCAGCTCCTGACCGGTCGTGTCTTCGCGCAGGAGACGGGTGTCCATCTCGACTTCACGCTGGCCGCGACGCCGAGTTCTCCGGATTCCCATCGCATCGACTGGCAGGACGAAGTGGTCGACTTCGCCCGCGCCGTGGCTCAGGCCTCGCGCCCCACCGCCGACCGCGTGACGGCATCGAGATAGGCCGTTACCAGGCGCACGATTTCGTCCTCGAACGCGCGGCTTCTGAAAAAGGGCTGCTCTTCGAGCACCGCGGCGCGGATGGTGCCCATCATGCTGCGTGACAGCACGAACACCTGCTCTGGCGACAATGTGGTCAGCACCGGCTTCGGTCCGCGGCCGATTTGCTCACTGGCATGGGCGATAAAGGCTGCCAGAGGCTCCATTGTCTCCAAGCCGCGTCCTTGCGCCAGGATTGCCTGCAGCACGGCCTTGCGGGCGCGCTGGCGTCCGCGAAAGGCATTTACAATCGCACGCACCATGGCGCGTACACGGCCCTCGACCAAGGGATGGGCTTCGGCCTGCAGCGCACGGCCGACATCGCTCAACGCCAGTTCGAGTTCCTGCTGTGCCAGGGTGAGCAGGATCGCGGTCTTGTCGCCGAAATACTGATAGAGCGTGCCGACACTGACGCCTGCCCGCTCGGCAACGGCGTTGGTCGTAAAGCCGCCGAGCCCGCTGGCTTCCAAAACCTGAGCCGCGGCCTCCAGAATTGCAGCCACCGTCTCGGTGGCTCGTGCCTGACGCGGAATTCGGCGTTTGTTTCCAACAGGTTGGCGGCGTGTTGCCATGACGGGTGTCCGAATGGGAAGGCGAGTCCAGAAACATGAGCATTGCTCATATTATTTGTTGGCGCAAAGACTATGGAGCGCTTCATGGACCGGCTTGCCTCGCTCTACCTCATCATCCTGCCGCTCGTGATCGGCGCCGCACTGATCGAAGGTCTGGTGCTCTCGAAGAAGCGTGCGGAACGTTACGACTGGAAAAGCTCGGCCTGCTCACTGGCCGATCTCGGCGGCCGCCGTCTGCTCGCGCTCATCCCCTATACCTTCGCAGCACCCTGGCTGGATTGGGTCTGGGAACATCGGCTGTTCACTCAGTCGCTCGACGAAGTGGGGGCGGTGCTGCTGCTCTTCGTCGGGCTGGAGTTCTTTTACTACTGGTACCATCGCACCAGTCATACGGTGCGGTGGTTCTGGGCGTCGCATTCGGTGCATCACTCGCCCAACCAGCTCAATCTTGCCGCAGCCTATCGTCTCGGCTGGTTCGGCAAGTTCACCGGCACGTCGCTCTTCTTCACGCCGTTGGTCCTGCTGGGCTTCACGCCGGTCACCGTGCTGACCGCGCTGTTCCTCAACCTGCTCTATCAGTTCTGGCTGCATGCCGACTGGGTGCCGAAGCTCGGCTGGCTGGAATATGTGCTGAACACGCCCTCCAGCCATCGTGTCCATCACGCCCGCAACCCGGCGTATCTCGACGCCAACTTTGGCGGCGTGCTGATCGTCTTTGATCGGCTGTTCGGAACCTACGTCGCGGAGCGCAAGGACCTGCCGTGCGATTTCGGTCTGGTCTCGCCCGTGGTCTCCTCGCGCAATCCGCTGGCGATCAATGTCGGTCCCTGGATCGGCCTTGCGAAGGACCTCGCTTCGGCCCGGTCGCTACGCGAAGCATGGATGTATCTGTTCGGTCCGCCGGGCTGGAGGCCCGATGGCAAGGGCCTGACGGCGGCCGAACTGCGCCGGGCGAATGCAACGGTAGCCTAGCGTTCGAGAGGGAATCCGGGCCGTAGACGGAGACGAAAAAAAAGGGGCGCGGACCGTGAGGTCCGCGCCCCTCTCACTTGCCTAGGCAACGCAGTCGGGCCGTGGTGGGTGGGTGGGAGGACCGAGTTCGTACCTAGGCTGAGCTCCTCAATTACCGTCGCGGGGCTGTCGCGGCGCCGACGCCGGCGCCAACCGCGCCGCCGACCAGTGCGCCCGGCAGAAGGCCAATGGGCGTCAGGGCGCCGATGAGGGCGCCTGTACCGGCACCAATTCCGCCGCCGGTGACGGCTCTCTGACCCCACGTTTCGCCGCAAGCGGCGAGGCCGAGGGCCAAAGCGGAAATGGTGATGAATTTCAACATCTTAACTGACTCCCAGTGACTTGGCTGACAGCGGGAACACCTCCCCACCGCCACGCGTTCGGACAGCAACGACCGCGGAGGAGTACAGTTCCACAAATGGCTCGCTGGCGCTGTGTCCTTCCTGTGACCCTAGCCGCCCTCCTGGCGGCCCTGCCGGGGTGGGCGCAGACCGTGGGCGGGGCGGACTACGCCCCGCAGTACGACTTTTCGGAGTTCTGGGCTGTCACGGACGGACGGCAGTTTCAGGTGATTGTTGCCGGCAATCCCTTTCCGGCGCTGCCGGCGGATGAGGTCAAGCGCCGCCTGCTGCCGGTCATGCAGGCGAACAAGCCCCGGCCCAACCTGACCTTCACCTACGAGACGCCGCCCGAAGAGGTCCGGCCCAGCTATCGGCTGGTCCTGGTGTTCGATCCTGCCAATGATCTGACCGCGGCGCGGGTCTGCTCGGGCCAAGCCTTCCTGAAGCCGATTACTCCGGGCCGCGTCTATGTTTTCGGCGTTTATTGCCGCAACGACCTCGCCTTGTCGCAAACCACTGCGTGGACCCAGGCGTCTGGCCCTGACGATCCTCGACTGGGTGCGATGTTTGCCCAGCTCTTCCTTGTCCTGTTCGACGATCGGCGCTGGCGCCGCTTCCCCTTCGAGCCCCGGTTCGGCCGTTAGGCATCGCGACAGGCCGCTTGGCCGCCGGTTCAGGATGTGCGACTGGTCCGCCCTCGTGGTGGGAGAAGCCGGTGAATCAGGATCTGGAAGTCTGGTTGATGTTTCTGCCGTTCTGGCTGCTGGGGACGGTCGCGATCCTGGCGGCGCTCTGGCACGGCGTGCGTTTCGCTGTTGTCCACGCCCGTGCGCATGCGGCCGGCCATGTTCCTAAGTTCTCGCTGACGCGCCGGCTCCATTGGCATGAATTGACCGATGACGGCCGCCACCATCTCAAGCGGGCTTTTCAGAGCTTCTTCATCTTCTTTGGTTTGACGGCCCTTGGCCTCGCCTGCGTAGCGGGATGGGCGTTCTGGCGTTACGGCTGAGGACGAAGCCTGTCGCCTACTCGGCCGTCAGGGCGACGACTTCGTAGTCGCTGGACGGGGCGATCTGGATCACCGGACCGCAGGCATTCACAATCATCAGCAGTACGCCGAGGGTGGTGCAAAGCCGGAGGAGCATGGCGAAACTCTCCTTCTTACCGACCAACGCCGCCTGCTGCGGTTCGGTTGCCCCCGGTCCTGGAATGTTCGCCCCTTTTGCAGGTCGGCAGAGGCCTGTCCGTAGGTTCTGCCCTGCCGCCACGTCGCCCTGTATGCTGAAGCGAAATCTGAGGAGACACCCCCATGACCGACGCCACTGAGCGCTGGGACGTCATCATCGTTGGCGCAGGGCTTTCGGGCATGTACCAGCTGCTGAAGCTGCGTCAGCTCGGCTTCAAGGTGCACGTCTACGAGGCCGGCGGCGGCGTCGGCGGCACCTGGTACTGGAACCGCTACCCCGGCGCACGCTTCGATTCGGAGAGCTGGACCTACGGCTATTCCTTCTCGCCCGAGGTGCTGAAGGAATGGAACTGGAAGGAGCACTTCTCCGGCCAGCCCGAGAACCTGCGCTACTGCGAGTTCGTCGCCGACAAGTTCGATCTCCGTCGCGACATCACCTTCAACACGCGCGTGAAGTCCGCGCATTGGGACGAGGCCGCCAACGAGTGGGAGGCCGCGTTCGAGAACGGCAAGCGCGCTCGCGCCCGTTTCCTGGTGACCGCCATCGGGCCGCTCTCGTCGCCGACCATGCCGGTCATTCCCGGCGTCGAGGATTTCAAGGGCGAGTCCTGGCACACCGGCCTGTGGCCGCATCGCCCCGTGACCTTCGCCGGCAAGCGCGTGGCGGTGATCGGCACGGGCGCTTCGGGTGTGCAGGCGATCACCGAGATCGCCAAGACGGTCGGCCATCTCACCGTGTTCCAGCGCACGCCCAACTGGTGCACGCCGCTGCGCAACAGCGCCATCGCGCCGGAGGAGATGGAGAAGATCCGCGCCCGCTACGAGGAGATCTTCGCGCAGTGCCGCGACAACTGGGGCTGCTTCATCCACACCGCCGACCCGCGTCACGCCACCGACGTCACGCCCGAGGAGCGCGATGCGTTCTTCGAGGAACTCTACAACATGCCGGGCTTCGCCTTCTGGCAGGGCAACTTCCGCGACGTGCTGATGGACCAGAAGGCCAACGACGCACTCACCCAGTTCGTGATCAAGAAGATCCGGGCGCGCCTGAAGGACCAGAAGCTTGCCGACAAGCTGATCCCGACCAACCACGGCTACGGTACCCGCCGCGTGCCGCTCGAGAGCGGCTACTTCGAGGTCTACAATCAGCCCAACGTGAAGCTCGTCGATCTGCGCGAGACGCCGATCGAGCGCATCACCGAGAAGGGGCTCAAGACCAGCGACGCCGAGTACGAGTTCGACATGATCATCTACGCGACTGGCTTCGATGCCATCACCGGCGCGTTCGATCGCATCGACTTCCGCGGCCGCAATGGCGAGAAGCTCCGGGACAAGTGGGCCGACGGTCCGCACACCTATCTCGGCCTGAATGTCGCGGGCTTCCCCAACATGCTGACCCTGGTCGGCCCGCACAATGCCGCGACCTTCTGCAACCTGCCGCGCTGCATCGAGCAGAACGTCGAGTTCGTGAGCGATCTTCTGGAGCATATGCGCGACAAGGGTCTGACCCGCATCGAGGCGACGCCGGATGCCGAGGAGACCTGGACGGCACACGTCCACGACACCGCGTCGCGATTGCTGCTGACGAAAGTGGATTCGTGGATGACCGGCGTGAACAAGAACGTCGCCGGCCGCCAGAAGCGCACCTTCATGGCCTATGCCGGCGGCGCGCCCAAGTATCGCCAGAAGTGCGAGGAGATCGTAGCGAACGGCTATGAGGGCTTCGCGCTGACCTAGCCCGCGCCCATCCCGAGGGCGCGCGCCAGGGCCTTTGCCCGCGAGAGGGCCTGTTCCTCGGGGATGTTGGTGAAGCTCAGCATCAGGCCCGAGTCGTTCGTCCGCCCGAGATACTGGGCGGAAAGCGCGCTGGGGAGCAGACGGTGCCTAAGGGCGCGGCGGACGAGGTCGACGTCGTCCTTCGCGTCAGGAAAGCGGGCAAGCAGATGCATGCCACCCGGCCGCAGGGTCATCTCCAGCCGGTCACCGAAGGCGTTGCGAAGCGCCGAAGCCAGGGCGTCTCGCCGTGCTGCGTAGAGGCCGCGCATGCGCTTGAGATGGCGGCCGAAATGTCCGTCGGAAAGGAAGTCGGCAACGACGCGCTGACCCAGCACAGGTTCGCCATGGGCGGTGGCGCGCTTCGCCTCGATGACCTGCTGAATCAGGGAATGCGGCAGGACGAGATAACCAAGACAGAGGCCGGGGAAGAGGGTCTTGCTGAAGCTGCCGGCGTAGATCACGCGGTCGGCGAGATCGAGGCTCTTCAGCGCCGGGAGCTTTCGGCCGACATAGTGGAACTCGCCGTCGTAATCGTCCTCGACGATCCAGGCATTCGTCTCGCTGGCCCAGGCCAGGAGTTTCTGCCGGCGGGCCAGAGAGAGGGCGACACCGAGCACGCTCTGATGGGCAGGCGTCACGACGGCGAGCCGGGCACGAGGCGCCTTCTCCTGCGCAAACTCCACGTCCAGTCCCTGATCGTCGACAGGGATGGGGAGCACCTGGGCCGATGCCGTTTCCAGAGCGTGGCGCGCCAGGAAATATCCCGGCTCCTCGAACCACACTCCGTCGCCCGGCCGCAGGAGCAGGCGAGCCATCAGACTGAGAGCATCCTGATACCCGCCGGTGACGACCACCTGCGTCGCGTGGCACAACACGCCGCGCGAGACCGCGAGATACGACGCGATGGCCTCGCGAAGATCGGGCAAGCCGGCATAGGCGGGGTAGCCGAGGGCGCCTCCGCTCAGTCGCTTGGCGGCGCGAGCGGTCAATCGCGCCCAAAGAGCGCGTGGGAACGCGTCCAGGGCGGGCAGGCCCAACTGGAACGGTCGCAGCTCGGCGCCCGAGTCCTCCTCGGGTGCCAGCTTCAGCGTGTCGCGCACGGCGCGCGCCGGCAGGGCATCGACTTGCAGCTCGGGCGAGACGATCGTTCCGGCCGGTCCCCGCGAGAGGAGATAACCCTCGCCGGCGAGTCGAGCGTAGGTCGCGTCCACGGTCCCGCGCGCGACGCCCAGCTCGCTCGCCAGGGTGCGGACGGACGGTAGCTTCTCTCCGGGCGTCAGTTGTCGTGTGGCGATGACCGCCCGGATCCGCCGGTAAAGCTGCTCCTGCAACGGGAGCGTGGACCGCGCCAGGGGAGCGGAGACGAGGCGTTTGGCAGGGCGGCGCATGGCCTAGTTATTTTCTCAAATCTTGGACCATTTATATAGACCATAGGAGTGCCATCTAACGGACGTCACTTTCAGGAGTACCGATGTCCGTTCAGCGCCTCTCGATCCCTAGAACCGCCCCCGAGGGATACGCGGCTCTCACCGCCGTCGAAACCTACATCCAACACAGCAGTCTGCCGGCGAGCCTGGTCGACCTGATGAAGATGCGCGCGTCGCAGATCAATGGCTGCGCCTTCTGTCTCGACATGCATAGCAAGGACGCCCGCAAGCTCGGGGAAACGGAGCAGCGGCTCTACCTCCTCAACGCCTGGCGAGAGTCGCCGATCTATACGCCGGCCGAGCGGGCAGCCCTGGCCTGGACGGAGGCTCTGACGCTGGTCGCCGAGACCCATGCGCCCGATGCCGACTACGAACTCCTGCAGAAGCACTTCTCGGCCAAGGAGATCGCCGATCTCACGATTCTGATCGGCATGATCAACCTCTGGAACCGGGTCGCGATCGGCATGCGCGCCCAGCATCCGGTGGACAGAGTGGAGGTGGTCCGTGAGCGCGCTTGAGCTGCGTCATGCCGACACCGACAAGGATGTCGAAGCCTGCTTTTCGTTGATGCGACAGTTGCGGCCGCATCTCGCCGATGGTGCGGAACTGCTGTCGCGTGTGCGACGGCAGGAGAAGGAGAGCTACCGGCTGCTTGTAGCCTGGCGAGACGGCCATCCCGTCGGTGCGGCAGGTTATCGGTTTCAGGAGAACCTGGTCCGCGGTCGCTTCGTCTATGTCGACGATCTTGTCGTGCTCGACAGCGAACGCCGGAGCGGCATCGGCGCGCTCCTGCTGGACGAGGTGTCACGAATCGCCAAAGGTGCCGGCTACGACTGGCTGACGCTGGATACCGCGCTCAACAATTCGTTGGGGCAGAGGTTCTACTTCCGGTGGGGCATGCTTTCGACGGCGCTGCACTTTGGAAAGCCTCTGCGATGAACTCCGTGCTGCTGCTCGAAGCGAGTCCTCGCTTCGGTCGCTCGCAGAGCCGCGCGGCTGCCGAGCAGGTCCTTCGTCGTCTGAAGGTACGCGAGCCGGCGTTGCGCGTTCTTCGGCGCGATCTGGCGGCGGCACCTCCGGCCTTGATCGACGAGGCCTTCACCGAAGCCATGTATGTGCCGGCAGCCAAGCAGGACGAGGGGCAGCGCCAGGCGCTGGCGGAGTCGGAGGTGATGATCGGCGAACTGGAACAAACGGGCAGCCTCGTCATCAGCACGCCGATGAACAACTTCACCGTACCCGCCGTGCTGAAGGCCTGGATCGATCAGGTGCTTCGCCTGGAACGTACCTTCAGTTCGACACCCGCTGGAAAGGTCGGTCTGCTGGCGGACCGGCCAACCTACGTCGTCGTTGCGACGGGCGGCTTCGTCACCGGCGAACGCGCCCGGCAGCCGGACTTCCTGACGCCCTATCTCGAAGCGGTCCTCGCGACCCTGGGGATCAAGACCGTCCAGTTCCTTTACCTGGAGCGCATTCCGCGCGGTACGGCTTGGTCGGCAGACACGGATGTGCCTGTCCAGTCCTGGCTGGACCGGCACCTTCCCTGTTGAGGTGCTAGATCACCCGCTGCGTGCGCGAGAACGCCATGTAGAGTTCGTGCGCGCGGGCAGCGATCGGGCCGGGCTGCAGGTCGCGACCTTCGTAGCGGCTGACGGGCTGGACCTTGCCGGCATTGCCGGTGGTGAAAAGCTCGTCGGCATCTTCGAGATCGGCCGTCGTGACAGTCCGCTCTTCGACCGTGATGCCCGCTGAACGCAGCAGCTTCACCGTGCGGTTGCGCGTGATGCCCGCCAGGAACGAACCGTTCGGCACCGGCGTCGACACCGTACCGTTCTTGGCGAGGAAGATGTTGGAGCTGCAGGTCTCGGCCACGTTGCCGATGGCGTCGAGCACGATGCCGTTGTTGAAGCCGCGCTTCATCATCTCGGCAACGCCGCGCGAGGAGTTAGGATAGAGGCAGCTCGCCTTGGCGTCGGTCGGCGCGCTTTCCGGCGTCGGCCGGCGGATCGAGCGGCAGAGACCGAGGGTCAGCGGCGTGCCTGCGCGCATCGGCGAGATATAGGTGCAGAGCAGGAACTGCGCAGAGTCGGGATCGACCGAGATCGGACCGGCGCCGCCCTTGCCGGCCCAGAACATCGGCCGCACGTAGAGCTCGGCCTTGGGGCCGAAGCGGCGCACGCTCTCATGCATCAACTTGAGGATGTCCTGCGGCGTCTGGGTGGGGTTCAGCCCGATGGCGCGGGCCGACCGCACGACGCGTTCCGCATGGAGGTCCAGGTCCGGTCCGCAGCCCTCGAAGGCGCGGCCGCCGTCGAATACCATGGAGCCCAGCCAGAAGGCGTGGTCGCGCGGGCCCAGGATAGCCGGGTTGCCCTCGTGCCATGTGCCGTTCCAGTAGGTGAGCGTGTCCATAGTTTTCCTCGTTCTTGGAAGCCGGCGGGAATAGCAGATTCCCATGAGCGGGGCAGCCCTTCTGGCCCTCGGCGCGGCGTTTTGCTTCGCTCTGGCGCTGATCCTTACGCAATTCGGGCTCAGGACCATGCCGTCTTGGCGCTCGCCGCTCTATTCCATCATCGGATCGGCGGTGGTGGCGTGGCTGCTTGCACTACCTTTGGTCGACTGGATGAAGCTCGATTGGCGGGCCGTGGCGATCTTCGCGGGAGTCGGCTGCATCTTCCCCGTGGTCGTGTCGATCCTGTCGGTACGCTCCAACGAGAAGCTGGGGCCGGCCGTGGCCGGGGCGGTCGGCAACGTCACGCCGCTCTTCGCCGTGCTGGGGGCGGTGCTGTTCCTGGGCGAGCGCTTGCTGCTCGCGCAACTCGTCGGCCTCGCGATGGTGGTCGGCGGCGTCGCCTTGCTGGCGCTGCGAGGTGGGGCCGGCGGCCGGCGATGGTCGATCTGGGTGCTCGGCCTGCCCTTGGCGGCGGCGCTGGTGCGCGGCTCGATCCAACCCGCGATCAAGGCGGGGCTCGCGATCTGGCATGAACCCCTGGCTGCGGCAGCCATCGGCTACACACTCTCTTCTGTCGTAATCCTTCTGCTGGTTGGCCGTCGTGCCTTCCGCGAAGGACCTGCGATTCGCGAAGGCGTTCTCTGGTTCCTGTGTGTCGGTTTTGCCAACGGCACGGCGACCTTTCTCCTCTATGCCGCGCTCGGGCTCGGCTCGATCGCCCTGGTGGCGCCGTTGGTTGCGCTGTTTCCGCTCATCGCAGTCGTGCTGAGCTTCTTCTTTCTGCGTGACGAGAAGCTGCACGCGATCGGCCTGCTTGGAATCGTGGTCAGTGTGGCCGGTGTCATTCTTCTGCTGCTGGGCGGGAAATGAGCGTGTCCAAAAGGCGGCGGAATGGGCGCGCGAATTCCCCAGATGAGGAGGCACTTTCACAGGCGTCGATGCGTATCTCCTGTTGAGGCGGTGTGATGCCGCCGAGAACGGAGGCTGACTATGATGAAGCGTATCGCTCTCACCACGATCGCCGCCGCCAGTTTCTTGACGGTAGCGCTCGGTACCGCGGCCGTCACACCGGCCAGCGCCCAATCGTTCGGCGTCTATATCGGTAGGTCGGCACCGGCGCCTTACTATGCGCCGCCCGTCCAGCGGGTCTGGGTGCCAGGCTATTGGACTTGGCATCATGGCCGTCAGGTCTGGGTCGACGGCCGCTGGCGAGGCGGACCGCAGCCCGTTTGGAATCGCGGATGGGGCTGGGGCCACGATTAAGTGACGCCGGTAAGTGCGGCCGGCGAGTATGGCGGGGCGCTTCGGCGCCCCGCTTTCTTTCCCCTGCTTTCCTTTCCAAGAGGGCGGCCTATCATGCCGCCATGCGCACCGATCGATTTGGCCTTTCCGTCGCCCTCGCCACTCCCTTTGCCGAGGACCGGTCGATCGACCTGCCGCGGCTCGTCGCCCACGCGCGACAATCGTTGGCCGATGGCTGCAACAGCATCACCGCGTTCGGCACGACAGGCGAGGGGGCCTCGCTTGGTCTGAACGAACGGCAACGGGCGCTGGGGGCTCTGGTCGGTGCCGGCATCGATCCCGGGACGCAGCTCGTCGTCGGTATTGCCGCCAGCTCGGTCGAGGATGCGATCGCGCAAGGTCGCGCGGGCCTGATGTTGGGATGCCCAAGCTTCCTTCTGGCGCCGCCGTTCTATTTCAAGAGCCCTGGCGATGAAGGCCTGTTCGACTGGATCGCCGCGGTGCTGACGGGGCTCGGCCCCAAGGCGAGCAACGTCATCCTCTATCACATCCCGCAGGTTACGGCCGTCGGGCTGTCGATGGATCTGATCGGCCGACTGAAGAAAGCCTTTCCTGCACAGATCAAGGGCGTGAAGGATTCCTCCGGCGATTGGGACAATGCCCAGGCGCTTCTGAAGGAGCATGGCGACCTGCATATCCTGATCGGCGATGAGCGCTTGCTGGCGCGCGCAATGAAGCTCGGGGCCTCCGGGGCGATCACCGGATTGGCCAATGTTGCGCCCGACTTGATGCGGCCGCTGCTCGACGGGATCGAGGAGCCACGCGTCAATGCGATGGTCGAGGCCGTGCTGCCCTATGCCGTGACCGCGGCTGTCAAAGCTCTAGTTGGTCATCGCCGCAACGATGCGGCCGCCTGGTCGCGTATGCGTGCACCGCTGAGATCGCTTGGCGAGGCCGAATGCCGAGAGCTATTTGCGGCCGTCGATGCCATCCGCTCGCGGCGCGCTGCGTAGCGTTTTCCTTCTCGTCGTCCTTTGCGGGGCGCCGCCGCTGGCTGCGCAGCCTGATCAACAATGTTTGATCAAAGGAAACATCAGCGGCAAAGGCGAGCGTATCTATCATCCGCCCGGCTGCCGCTACTACAGTTCGACTGTGATTGACTCCAAGCGCGGCGAACGGTGGTTCTGTAGCGAGCGAGAAGCAGTCGCTGCCGGCTGGCGGCGTACGAAGGTCTGTTGATCGCGCGCGGTGGCAGCGGTTACGCTCCGCAGGTCTCGGAGGAAACGACAATGACGGCACCGCTCACCATCCGGCTGCATCCGGCCGACAACGTCGTCGTGGCGCGCATGGACATCCTGCCAGGCACCAGGGTCGAGGGTGAAGTCGCCGCCGCGACGCGCGTGCCGCCCGGCCACAAGATCCTGACCAGGGCCATCAAGAAGGGCGAACCGCTGCGCAAGTACAATCAGATCATCGGCTTTGCGACCGAGGATCTGGCGCCGGGAGCGCACATCCATACGCATAACTGCGTGATGGGCGACTTCGAGCGCGACTATGCCTTTTGCGCCGACGCGCATCCGACCGACTACGTCACGCCGCCCGCGACGTTCATGGGCTATCGCCGCGCTGATGGCCGGGCGGCGACTCGCAATTACATCGGCATCGTGACGACGGTGAACTGCTCCGCCGCGACCAGCCGGATGATCGCCGCGAAGCTCGAACCGTTACTTGCGCAGTATCCCAATATCGATGGCGTTGTGCCGCTGACGCATGGCGGCGGCTGCGGCATGGCGGCGTCGGGTCTTGAGATGGATGTGCTGCGGCGTACCCTCGCTGGTTATACGAAGCATCCCAACATGGCGGCGGTCGTGGTGCTGGGACTGGGGTGCGAGACCAACCAGATCTCCGGCCTGATGAATGCCGAGGGACTGAAAGAAGGTCCGAAGCTCATCCCGATGGCGATTCAGGACGAAGGCGGCGTTGCCAAGACCGTAGGCCGCGCCGTCGACTTCCTGAAGGAAGTGTTGCCCGAGGCCAATGACGTGAAGCGCGAACCGCTGCCGGCCAGTGAGCTGATCCTGGCGCTGCAGTGTGGCGGTTCGGATGGCTATTCGGGCATCTCGGCCAATCCGGCGCTGGGGGCGGCTGTCGATCTTCTCGTGCGCAACGGCGGCACTGCTGTGCTGTCCGAGACACCGGAGATCTATGGCGCCGAGCACCTGCTGACGCGGCGCGCCGTCAGCAAGGAGGTCGGCGAGAAGATCGTCGAGCGCATCCGCTGGTGGGAGGAGCATTGTGCTCGCACTGGCGGTGAGATGAACAACAACCCGTCGCCCGGCAACAAGGCCGGCGGCCTGACGACGATCCTCGAAAAATCGCTGGGTGCAGTAGCCAAGGGCGGCACAACCAACCTGGTCGACGTATACAAATATGCAGAGCTGATCACCGCAAAAGGGTTCGTCTACATGGACTCGCCTGGCTACGACCCGGTGTCCGCTACAGGGCAGGTCGCCGGTGGTGCCAATGTTTTGTGCTTCACTACAGGACGAGGCAGTGTTTTTGGCTGCAAGCCGACGCCGTCGCTCAAGCTTGCAACGAATACCTCCCTTTATCGGCGCATGACTGACGACATGGACATCAATTGCGGAAGTATCGTCGACGGTGAAGAAACAATTCAGGAGAGTGGTCGGCGCATCTTCGACCTTATTCTCGCCACGGCGTCAGGCCAGAAAACCAAGTCGGAAGTTTTGGGAATTGGTGACGACGAATTCGAGCCATGGAAGATCGGCGCTACAATGTGACGGTTCCCTGGGAGCCAACTTGACTTCCAAACGTTACTCACCCATATGCGGCCCTACGACTCACGAACTTGGCCTTGCTTTGGCGGCCCAGCCCACAGCGGCCACGGACTTTCCACCACGAGCTTTTCCCCAAATTCCACGGTTGTCGCAGACGGTTGCAACGAGCGGCCCGTCAGCGCGCATTTGTGTGTCTCGTCAAACAGCCTAGGAGAGAGAGATGGCTACTGGCACGGTTAAGTGGTTCAACGCCACCAAGGGCTTCGGCTTCATTCAGCCGAGCGATGGCGGAAAGGACGTGTTCGTCCATATCAGCGCCGTGGAGCGTTCGGGCCTGAACGGTCTCAACGAAGGCCAGAAGATCAGCTACGAGATCGCCACCGAGCGTGGCCGTTCGGCAGCGGTCAATCTGAAGGCCGCCGACTAACGGCATGAGAATAGTCCCGCTCGTCGAACGTCCCGATCTGGTCGAACAAGTGTCGGCCTGGGGCTTCGCCGAGTGGGGCCATCTTAATCCTGGTCAGACGCTTGAAGAGCGGACGGTCAGGATCCGAGGAAAGATGAACGTCGATCGTGTCCCGATCGCGTTCGTCGCCCTCGACGAGGAAGACCGGATCGCCGGTACGGCCTCGCTCATCTTCGACGACCTCGAAGGCGATCCTCGCAATCCCTGGCTTGCGAGCGTCTTCGTCCCTCCCGAACATCGCAAGAAGGGTATCGCGTCGGCGCTCGTGCGCACCGTCGAGGATGCCGCGCGCCGGTTGGGGTACTCGCGACTCTATCTTTTTACGTCTTCGGCCCCCACGCTTTATGCCGGTCTCGGCTGGAGAGCGCTTGAGCAGCGTGACTATCGCGGCGAACATATCCAGGTGATGGATAAGTCGTTGTGAAGGAGTCCGCATGCCGGCCGATTTGCATTACCTCTCGCTCGACGAGGTCGCGCGGCGCCTGAAGGCGCGCAAGCTGTCGTCCGTCGAGGCGACACAGTCGATGCTCGACCGCATCGCCAAGGTCGATCCCAAGCTCAAGAGCTACGCGACGGTGACCGGCGAACGCGCACTGGCCGACGCCGCACGCCTCGATGCCGAGACGGCCGCAGGCAAGTCGCGCGGTGCGCTGCATGGTGTGCCGATCGCGGTGAAGGACCTGTGCAATACGGCAGGCGTCGCCACCGCTGCGGGCATGGCGATCCATCGTTCGAACGTGCCCGCGAAGGATGCGACCGTCGTCGCACGTCTCAAGGAAGCGGGCGCCGTCATCCTCGGCAAGCTGCAGATGACGGAGGGCGCCTATGGCGCGCACCATCCCACCATTCCGGCGCCGCTCAATCCCTGGAATCCTGCCTACTGGACCGGCTCGTCGTCGTCGGGCTCGGGTGCCGCAACGGCCGCCGGTCTCTGCTTCGCCTCGCTGGGCTCCGATACGGGCGGCTCGATCCGCTTTCCCTCGACGATGAACGGATTGAGCGGCCTCAAGCCGACCTGGGGCAGGGTGAGCCGCGCCGGCGTCTTCCCGCTGGGCGAGTCGCTCGACCATATCGGTCCGATGGCGCGCAGCGCTCTCGACGCCGCACTCGTCCTGGGCGTCATTGCCGGTGCCGACCCGGAGGACGCAACAGCGACGGGCCTGCCCGTGCCCGATTATGCGGCCGCCATTTCATCAGGTGTAAAGTCCAAGCGCATCGGTCTGCCATCGAACTTCCGCAGCCTCGACGAAGACGCCGAGCAGGCGCTCGCCGGTGCCGTCGAGGCCTTCAAGAAGGCGGGGGCGACGATCGTCGATGTGACCTTGCCGCAGAGCTTCTTTCAGGCGTCCTACGATTGGGTGCCGCTCTGCTCCGTCGAGGCCGCCGTGGCGCATGCCGAGACCTACCCCAAGCATGCCAACGAATATGGGCCTGTGCTTGCAGGCCTCCTCGACACCGGGCTGAAGCTCTCCGGGCTCGACCTCCAGCGGCTGCTGCTGCGGCGCGCGACGCTGAAGGGCGAACTCGACAAGCTCCTGGCCTCGGTCGATCTCCTGCTCCTGCCGGTGATGGAGCGCGCTGTCTGGTCGCTCGAGGCCCTGGCTGCCGGCGGCCGCGAGGTCGAGTCGGTGGCCGGCCGGCTGCGCTACACCGCTCCGATGGACATGAGCGGCCATCCCACGCTCACCTTGCCGGGCGGAATGACACGCGATGGCGTGCCCACCGGCTTCCAGATCGCTGCCCGTGCCTTCGACGAGGCGGCCATCCTGGCAGCCGGCCACACCTATCAGCAGGCCACGGACTGGCATTTGAAGCGACCGCCGTCGTAACAAGGTCTTCTTAGAAGACTCTCCGCACGCGTTGGACGCTGAATCTCCTTTCAATTATAGTGAACGAATCGCCTTGGGGAGGTGGGGGCAGTGGGTGCATGAGACTTCTTCACGATACAAATTTGCGCCTGCGCCCCAGCATCCTGACGCTGTTCGTTCTCCTGACGGTGCCTGTCTTCATCGCGATCGTGGCGGTGAACTACGTTTCGAACGAGAGGATCGCCCGCGATAACGCCGAAAGCCTGCTGAAGCGTTTCAACGTCGAGGCGGTCGAGAACATCCAGAACGTCTTCGAACCTATCAAGTCGCTGGTTCGAAGCGCGGCGTCCGTCGGCAGCGAGCGGCCCGACTTCTTCGAAAGCAAGGGATCGGTCGCCTATCTCTTCAGCATTCTCCAGCACAGCCAGCGAATCATCAGCGCCTATGTCGGCCTGACCGACGGCGCATTCCGTCAGGCTCGCCAGATCGATCCGGCAGTCGAAATCCAGGGCAAGCTACCGCCACCGGGCACGCGCTATGCCGAACGCTGGATCGATCCGTCGCTACGGTCTGCACCTGTCGACCACTATATCTTTCTGGATGCCGAGCGCCGCGAGCTGGGCAGCTCCGAGCAGACGACTTCCTACGATCCGCGGGCCCGCTTGTGGTATCGCACGGCGCAACAGACGGGTGGGATCTCCGTCAGCGATGTCGACGTCTTCGCGACGCTGGGCCTTGTCGGCTTCACGGTCGGCGCGCCGTTCTATCAGGACGGCAAGCTGCAGGGCGTGGCCGCCGCCGACATCACGCTGGACGATCTTTCCAACTATCTTGCCGAGCGCAAGGTGAGCCCCGGCACGCTCTCCTACATTCTCGATCATCAGGGCCGGGTCATCGCCAACTCTGAGCGCGCCAAGACCTATGCCAGCCACTCCGGCCGCGTCGAGCTGCAGCACATCACCTCGCTGGGTAACGACCTGCCTGCCGTGGCTTTCAGCTTTCGTCCGCGCGGCGACGAGAAGATGTTTTCCTTCTCCCACGGCGGCAAGGAGTACGTCGCGAGCCTCACGACCTTGCCGGCGTCGTTCGGAAAGAAGTGGCAGCTCTTTGTCGTCTCGCCGCTCTCGGACTTCACCAGCATCTTCGCGGAGCACAACAACAAGCTCTTCGCCTTCGGTCTGGTCGCCATCGCCCTTCAGATCCTCATCATCTATTTCCTGTCCAGCGTCGTCTCCGCTCCACTGGAGAAACTCGCGCACAAGGTGACGCGGATTCAGGACCTCGGGAGCGGCGATACTCTGCCCCCACTGCACTCACCGATCCGCGAAGTGGCTCTGCTGTCGCGTGCGATCGATACACTCGACACCGCGGTGAAGTCGTTTTCTGCCTTTGTGCCGATCGGTCTTGTTCGTGAACTGCTCGAATCCGATCAGAAACTCGAGCTGGGTGGCCACAGCCGCTTCCTGACCATCTTCTTTTCCGATCTCGAAAGCTTTTCAACGCTATCGGAGGAGCTGCCGTCGCAGGAACTACTGCTGCGCGTGTCGGCCTATCTCGAAGTCGTGACCAAGGCGGTCAACGAGGAGCACGGCACCATCGACAAGTTTATCGGTGATGGTGTCATGGCATTCTGGGGCGCACCGGCGCTGCTCGACGACCATGCGCTGCGGGCTTGCTACGCCGCTCTGCGCATCCGTCGGGCGATGGCCGCACTTAATGCACGTTGGGAAGCCGAAGGTGGCAAGCCGTTGCACATTCGCGTCGGCATCCACAGCGATGCCGTCCTGGTCGGCAACATCGGCTCCAAGGAGCGCATGAGCTATACGGTGATGGGCGACGGCGTGAACGTCGCTTCGCGCCTCGAGGGGATAAATAAGGAATACGGCACCCGCATCTGCATCAGCCATTCGGTCTTCAAGGAAGCCGGAGACCAGCTCTGCGTCCGGCCGATCGATGACGTGGTGGTCAAGGGCCGGCGCTCGAAGGTGCCAATCTACGAGGTGGTCGGTGCCTATGGAATCGGCGAGGAGTTTAAGCCCGATGCCGCCACCGAGAAGCTCTGCCGCATGACGCGCATGGCCTACGAGGCGTTGGTCGCCGAAGATTTCGCGCTGGCGCTCGAGCGCTACCGCGCGATCCTGATCGAGTATCCCGAGGATACGGTAGCCAACGAGATGGCCAAGCGCCTCGTCGCTACGGAAGCTACACCGCGCGTCCAGCGCCAGATGTCGCGCTGACCGACAGATCGATCGCCGCCCTATGCTAGATATTGCCAAGCCTTCTCCCGCCACAGCAGCCTTGCGGCCGAGCGAGTACACCGCAACCTTGATCCATGTCCTGCGGCATCGCTCCGAGTGTGTGAAGGACGCGAAGGTCCTCGAAATGGGATGCGGCAGCGGCGTCGTGCTGGCGGCGCTCGGCGCGATGGGGGCAGCCTCGTTGAGCGGCATCGACATCGAGGATGAAGCCGTCCGCAGCGGCCGGTCGCTGCTGCGTGAGCTTGGTCACGATGCCCAGCTTTTCCATGGCGACATGTGGCAGCCCGTCGCCGGCTGTCGTTTCGACCTGATTGTCGCCAACCTGCCGCACTTCCCGATGGAGCATATTGAAGTGGCCGGCCGCCTGCCGACGTGGAGCTCGGGTGGCTCTGACGGCCGAGAGTTCCTCGATCCCTTTATCGAGGGCCTGGCCGACCATTTCACGGCCAAGGCGCGGGCGGTTCTCACCCACAATGCCTTTGTCGATGTCGAGCGTTCCCGCAGCCTCGCGGCGCGTCGCGGACTCGCCCTCACGATCCTCGCCTCGGTGCTGGTCCACATCCCCAACGAGAAACTCGCCTTGATGACGCCGTCGGTGCTGCTGACGGAGGAGGGCAAGTCGATCCATCGTTATGGCCCCCACGTCTTCGCCGACCTTCATATCGTGGAGATCTCTCCCGTCGGAACGCAGAGCTGAGATGTCCATCCGGCGTGGTCTGTTCGTGGTTTTGGCGTGGCTTGCCTTGTTCGTCGCGCCGGCTGTCCGGGCTGAAACACCGGATGCCGCCCTTGCCGCTTTGCTCTCGGAGGCGCGCGCTGCTGCAGCCGTGCCCGGGGCCTGTAGCCAATCGGGCGTCGATCGCCTCGTGCGGCTCTATTGCACCGGCAAGATCCGCATCGGCGTGCGCGAATACTATCCGCTGTTCGGCACGCGCGAAGGCCAGGAACGCATTGGCTATGATGTCGATGTCGGCCGCGCCATGGCCGAGCGCCTGGGCGTCACGCCCGAGTTCACCCGCGTCAACGCCGCCAGCCGCATTCCACTGCTGGCGGACGACAAGATCGACCTCACCATCGCCACGATGGGCCACAATGCCCAGCGCGACGGCCAGGTGCGGTTTATTCGGCCGCACTACTACCAGTCCGAAACGACGATCGTCGGTCCGAAGTCGTTGGAGATCAAGGACTGGCCCGACATCGCCAACCGGACGATCTGTGTCACCGTCGGCAATGGGTCGAATGCGCAGATCGTCTCGCACAGTGCGCGTCTGATGCTGTTCGACGAAGCCGGCGTGCTGCCCGACAGGCTGCGCGACGAGATCTGCACCTTGGCCGCGCAGGACGACAGCTTCTTCGCCTACTATTTCACCGACCCGGCGTTTGCCGCTCGCTTCGACCAGAAGTTCGGCTTTGCCCAAGTGCCCTGGGGCGTCGCTGTGGCGCTGACCTCTGGTACGGATCGGCTGGCGAAGGCGCTCGACCTCATCAGCCAGATTTTCCATCGCGATGGCGAGTTCCTGAAGATCGCGAAGGAGAACCATATCGGCATTGGCTTCCTCGAACGCCAGCGCGCGGTCTGGAACCGGCCGGAGTGCAACACGGCCGCCGGCAACACCGATCCGGCCTGCGTCTTGCCAGCACTCTCCGCGGTGTTGGAGCCGACTCCGATCGCTGGGCGCGTTGCGGCCTTTGAAACCTGGATGGAGAAGCATACGGGAATCGCCCTACAGCTCCCGATGTTCAAGACCATGCCGGCGTGGCAGCTCTTCAAGGCCGGTATCATCAATTCGCTGATCCTGGTGGCGGGTGCGCTGGCAGCGACGCTGCTCTTCGCCCTGATACTCGGCGCGCTCCAGAGCTCGCGCTCCTTCGTAGCGCGCTGGCCGGCGCGGCTCCTCACCATCATCCTGCAATCCTCGCCGGTCGTGCTGACCCTGGTCATCTCCGCCGCCGTGGCGCACGCGCTCTTTCCCTATTCTTCTGCGGTCGCGATCGGAGCGGCCATCGTGGCGCTCGGCCTAATGAACGGCAGCAATGCCGGTCAGGCGATTGCCGAAGCCATGCATTCGCTGCGAACGGAGAGGGGCGGACCGCCCGCGCCGACGGTCGAACTGTACGGCCGGGCGGTCAGCCGCTCGGCTACGCAGATCGTGTCGTTCCTGATCAACGCGGCGAAGGGTACGCCCATCGCAAGCTTCATCGGTGCGCCGGAACTGCTCAGCGCCCTGACCGACATCACCTCCTTCGCCAGCGGCCGGGCCAGCACCTATTCGCTGCTGCTGGTGTTCTACATCGCCGTCGTGATCGTCGTGGTCTGGCTCTGCGGCAAGCTGCGACTCTGGCTCGAACGCCGTCAGGTGGCAGCATGAGCCGCATCTCGCCCGATTTCCTGCCGCAACTCCTGGCCGGCATGGTGGTCAACTTCGAGATCGCGGCGATTGCGCTCGTGATCGGCCTTGCCGTTGGCGGCCTGCTCACCTGGGCGAAGCTGGGCGGCGGCGTGGTGGGAGCGCTTGCCACGACGCTCATCGGCTTGATGCGGGCAGCGCCGACCTTCGTCGTGATGTTCTTCCTGCTGAACATCATCCCGTCCGATGCAACACTGTTCGGCATCAATGTCGCGCCATCCGGCGTCATGACGGTCGCCCTGTCGCTGGTGCCCTATGCCGCGGCCTATGTCGCGGACAATGGAAGCGAAGCTTTGAAGCAGCTTCGCGATGGCTCGCCGCTCGGTGCCTTGCTCTTCCTGCCCAATGTCACGCGCGCTTATTTCGTGTTGGTGATGTCGTCGAGCGCCGGTGCAGCCATCGGCGTCAGCGAGGGGATTGCGGTGATCCTGCGCGAGGCCGAGCGGATGCCGACGCTGGGCGACAAGATGGTCTTGTTTGCCATTGGCATCGTCTGCTTCGGCATCACCCTGCAGGCAGGCTTTGCCCTGATGCGGTTGTTGCAGCACCGACTCGGCCGCCTCGCGTTGCGCAGCCGTCAAGGCTAGGCTGGCGGGATGAGTAGTGATCCGCAGTATGCGTCCGTCTTTCGTCCCGGCCTGTTCGCTGGCCGCACCATCCTCGTCACTGGTGGCGGCTCCGGCCTGGGCCGCTGCACTGCACACGAGCTGAAGTCGCTGGGCGCGCGGCTCGCGATTGCGGGCCGCACCCAGGAGAAGCTCGACCGCGTGAAGGAGGAGCTGGGCGATCCCGACACCTTCACCTTTGCCGCCGATCTCCGGCGCGAAGAGGAGGTCAAGGCCATGGTCGATGGTGTGCTGGCCTGGAGCGGCGGGCGCATCGACGGGCTGGTGAACAACGCCGGCGGCCAGTTCCCGGCCCAGCTCAGGGACATCTCGCTGAACGGCTGGAATGCCGTGGTGAACAACAACATGACCGCGACCTTCCTCGTCTCCAAGGCGGTCTATCTCGGTTCGATGGAAAAGCACGGCGGCGCCATCGTGAATGTCGGCGCCGATTTCGAACTGGGCAATCCCGGCATGGGCCACAATGGGGCCGCGCGCGCCGGCCAGACCAACTTCACCTATACGGCCTCGGTCGAATGGGCCCATTCCGGCGTGCGCGTGAACTCCGTGCTGCCGGGTTTCATCGCTTCTTCGGGGCTGGACCGTTATCCTGAACGTTCCCACGACGTACTGCGCGGCGTTAAGACCCGTGTGCCGTTGAAGCGGCACGGCACGGAGTCGGAGATCGCCGCGGCCATCGTCTATCTGCTGAGCGATGCCGCCGCCTATGTGACCGGCACGTCGCTGCGCGTAGACGGCGGCCTGCACAATGCCGGCAAGTCGAGCTTCTACGAAGTGCCGGATCACGACCGGTCCAAACCGTTCAACGGCTTTCCGCTCTATCGTCCGCCAAAGGTGCTGGAGTAGTCTCTGTGCGCCTTTATCGGGCCCTGAACCAACCGGAGGATACGATGCGTATTGGCCGATTTTTCGCTGCCTTGTCTGTCGCCTGTACTTTAGGCGTCGCGGTGTCGCTTCCGGCCCATGCCCAGACCGCCAAGGCGGCCCTGAAGGATGCCGGCGGCAAGGACGTCGGCACCGTCCAGCTGATCCAGACACCACATGGCGTGCTGCTCAAGATGGCGCTGAAGGGCGTTGCCCCGGGCGAGCATGCCTTCCACATTCACGCGGTCGGCAAGTGCGAGCCGCCCTTCACCAGCGCCGGCGGCCATTTCAATCCGGCCGGCAAGAAGCACGGGATGGAAGCCAAGGAAGGCGCGCACGCCGGCGACATGCCGAACCTCTACGTGCCCGCCAATGGCGAGCTGACGGTCGACGTGGCCAATCACATGGTCACCCTGGCCAAGGGGCAGCCGAACTCGGTGTTCGATGCCGATGGATCGGCGATCATCATTCACGCCGGCGCCGACGACTATAAGTCCGATCCGACGGGCAATGCCGGCGACCGCATCGCCTGCGGCGTGATCACCGAGTAGCTGTCGCTTTCTAAAGCCAAGGACTGGAGTCGATAGAATGGATTTGGCCCGTTTCCCGCGTCGCCGTTACACGCATGCGCCCACGCCGATCGAGCTGCTGCCGCATTTCACCAAGGCGCTGGCGGCAAGCTGCCCGGGCGGCGTCGGTCCGGAAATCTGGATCAAGCGCGACGATCTGTTGGGCCTCTTCCCCGGCGGCAACAAGACCCGCAAGCTCGAGTTCCTGGCGGCCGACGCCTTGGCGCAGGGTGCCGATACGTTGATCACCTGCGGCGCCCCGCAATCCAACCATTGCCGCATCACGCTCTCGGCCGCGGTCAAGGAAGGGCTGAAGTGCCGCTTCGTGATCGAGGAGCGCGTGCCCGGCAGCTACAAGAAGGAAGCCGGCGGCAACAACTTCATGTTCGAACTGATGGGCGTCGAGGCCATTACCGTGGTGCCCGGCGGTTCGGACATGGGTGCGGCGATGTCGAAGATGGCGCAGGAAGTCGCCTCGCTCGGCCGCAAGGGCTACATCATTCCCGGCGGCGGCTCCAACGCCATCGGTGGCCTGGGCTATGTCGCCTGCGTGCAGGAGATGCAGCAGCAGTGGCTCGACATGGGCCTGGCGCTTGATGCCGTGGTGGTGGGCTCCGGCAGCTCGGGCACGCACGGCGGCATGGTGGCGGGCTTCTTTGGCAACAGCATCAAGATCCCGCTGATCGGCATCGGCGTCAGCCGTGATCCAGCCGACCAGGAGCCGCTGGTTCACAAGGAAGCGCAGGCCGTGGCCGATCTTCTCGGCATCGGCAAGGTGCCGCGCGAGGCGGTGAAGAGCTTCGGCGGCTACTGGCAGCCGAAGTATTCAGTGCCCAATGCCAAGATGGTGGAAGCCGTCCAGATGCTGGCGCGCACCGAAGGCATCCTGCTCGACCCGGTCTACACCGGGAAGATCATGGCGGGCCTCATCGGTCTGGCCCGCCAGGGTCACTTCAAGCCGAATGCCAAGGTGCTGTTCATGCACACCGGCGGCCTGCCCTCGCTCCACGTCTATGAAGACGTGGTGCTCGGGCGCACGGCGCTGAACGACTGACGCCTATTCGACCTTGGCGCCGGACGCCTTGATGATCGGCGCCAACTTCTTCTCGTCGTTGGCGCGGTAGGCGGCCGTATCCTTGGGCGACATCCAGATGTTGGTGGCGCCCTGCTGCTCGTAAGCCGTCTTCACGGCGGGGCTGTCGAGCGCCTTCTTGGTGAGGGCCGAGAGTTTCTCGACCATCGCCGGCGGCAGGTTGGCCGGACCGCAGACACCACCCCAGGACGTGATCTCGAAGCCCGGCAGGAACTCCGCGATGGTGGGCTTGTCGGGCACGGCGGGGTGCCGCGTCTTGGAGGTCACGGCGATGCCCTTCACCTTGCCGCCCTTCATCAGGCCGAGCGGGCCGGGGATGTTGTCGAACATCATGTCGACCTGGCCTGCCAGGATGTCCTGATGGGCGGGCGCGCTGCCCTTGTAGGGCACGTGCAGGAGATTGACGCCGGCCATCTGCTTGAACATCTCGCCCGTCAGGTGCGGGCTGGTGCCGGCGCCCGAGGAGGCGAAGGAGTATTTGCCCGGATTGGCCTTCGCTAGCGCGATCAGCTCGGGGATGGTGTTCGCGGGGAAGTCGAGCCGCGTCATCAGGAAGTTCGGCACCGACCAGAGCATGGCGATGCCGGTGAAGTCCTTGGCCGCGTCGAACGGCAGCTTGGCGTAGAGCGTCGGCGAGATCGCGTGTGCGGCGATCGTGTAGAGCCCGATCGTGTAGCCATCGGGCGCGGACTTGGCGATCACGTCGGCGCCGATATTGCCGCCGGAGCCGGCCCTGTTTTCGATGATGAACTGCTGGCCGGTCAATTCCGAAAGCTGGGCGCAGACGATTCGCGAGAGCGTGTCGGTCGGCCCGCCCGGCGGGAAGACCACGATGTAGCGAACCGGCTTGTTCGGCCAGTCATCGGCCGCCCGCGCGATGCCGGATGCAACCATGGGAGCGGCGAGCAGACCGCCCGACAGGGCGAGCGCGCGCCGGCGACGCAGAAACAACTTTGCCATCTTGAATGAGCCTCCACTGCTTTATAGTTGGGGCGCATCCTATATGAATCGGGCTCCGCCGGTAAATTACCGCTGTGACGGCGTGAAGTGGGCCACGAGCTGGTGGGCGTCGCCGGGATAGAGCAGGCGCACGTGCGTGATCGGCAGTTTGCCGCGCCAGGTGCGGCGCTCGACGACGAGGCAGGACGTGCCCTGCGGAACCCCGAGCCGCAAAGCCTCGGCGCGACCCGCCGCGGTGGCGCGGATGCGGTGTTCGGCTTCGGTCCACGGCACCGTGTCGAGCAGCCAGCGGCCCGGCGAGATTTCCGCGAAGCTTTCTGCCTCGGCTTCCGGAACCGCCTTGAGATTGATCAGGCGCTCTTCCAGGCAGAACACCTTGCGCCGCGCGAAGTGACGGCAGGAAATCTCCAGGAGGCGACCGGATATCTTGGCTCCCAGGAAGTCGCTGTCGCGGCGGTCGCTGCGTCGCGCCGTCCGGGAAATCATCTCGAAGCGATAGGGTTGGCCGAGCGCCAGCACCTCGGCCTTGATGTCGTGGATTTCCAGAACGGCCGCCTGCGAACTCGGCTGCCGCACGAACGTGCCGGCCTTGCGCCGCCGCTCGACGAGGCCGGCATTGGCGAGCTGCGTCAGCACTTTGGCGACCGTCATGCGCGAGCAGTCGTAGGCTGCTGCCAGCTCGTGCTCGGTGGCAATGCGGGCGCCCGGCGCCAGCGCGCCGGACAGGATGCGGCCTTCGATGTCGCCGAGAATCCGCTGATGAAGCGACGCTGTCGTACCCGCCTTGTCGGACATCCGCGTCATGAGTCCCGCAGCATGCGGGCGAGCGTCTGGCGATAGCGCCGGCCGATCTCCTCGCGCTGCACATGCCGGCCGCCTGCTACCAGCTTGCGGCCGGCGCGCCAGACGCAATCCACGAGATTGTGACGACCGGCAAAGATCCAGGCGTCGAGCCATTGGTCGTGGCGTCGATGCGCAAGGGCATTGTCGTCGGCTAGCAGGCTGACGACATCGGCTGGTGCGCCGACGGCGATGCTGCTCGTTGCTCCAAGAGCCTGGCTGCCACCGGCGAGAGCGCCCTCGAACAGGCGGCGTCCGGTCGACGGTGTCGATGCGCTGGCGAGCGCATTGCGCGAGCGCAGGACAAGCCGTTGCCCATATTCGAGAAGCCGTAACTCTTCGGCGGCATCGATCAGGACGTTGGAATCCGAGCCGACGCCGAACCGACCACCTTTGTCGAGGAAGCGGCGAGCGAGGAAGATTCCATCGCCGAGATTGGCCTCCGTAATCGGACAAAGCCCTGCCACGGCATTGCGCGAGATCATGCCGTCGACTTCGTCGTCGGTAACATGCGTGGCGTGAACAAGGCACCAGCGCTCGTCGACGGGGAGCCGATCGAACAGCAGCTCGACCGGGCGCTTGCCGCTCCAGGCCACGCAGTCCTCGACCTCCTTGGTCTGTTCGGCGATGTGGATGTGCACCGGGCCGCCGGCCGCCAGCGGCAGGATCTCTGCGATCTCCTCCGGCGTGGCTGCCCGCAAACTATGTGGCGCGATTCCGACGATGGCGTCCGGCAACGCGGAAACGGCCCGCCGGCTGGCTTCGATCAGCCGGCCGTACCGTTCGACGTCGTTGACGAACCGGCGCTGACCGGGCGCGGCTGGCTGTCCGCCGAAACCGGCATGGGCGTAGAAGACCGGGAGGAGGGTGAGCGCGACGCCCGTTGTCGATGCGGCCGCCGCGACCCTCGACGAAAGTTCGGCGATATCGCTGTAGGGCGTGCCGCGGGTGTCGTGGTGGACGTAGTGAAACTCGCCGACGCGCGTGAATCCGCCTTCGAGCATCTCCAGGAAGGCCTGGGCCGCAATGGCCTCGACATCGTCGGGTTCCATGCGGTCGACGAAGCGGTACATCGCCTCGCGCCAGGTCCAGAAGCTGTCTTCGCCACTATCAAGGCGGGGGCCGCGTTGCTCGGTGAAACCCGCCATGCCGCGCTGGAAGGCATGACTGTGCAGGTTGGGCAGGCCGGGCAGGCCGATTTCATGGCGCTCGTCGCCCGGCTCTGCCGGTGCGCCGCGTGTAATGGCCTCGACACGGCCGTCGGCCAGGGTGAGCCGCGCATTGTCGGCCCAGCCCTCGGGCAGCAGCAGCGAATGGAACCACAGGCCGGTTCTGGACATGTGATTATGTATAGTCATAATAATGGCACCATGCAATGTGACCGGCTCTGGAAGAACGCCCGACTTGCCACCCTGGAAGGGGAGGGGCTCGGCCTCGTCGAGGGCGGGCTGATCGCCGCGCGCGAGGGCCGCATCGTCTATGCCGGGCCCGCCGCAGGGGCACCGTCATTCGAGGCTGCGGAGACCGTCGATTGCGAAGGCCGCTGGATCACGCCGGGCCTGGTCGATTGCCACACCCACATCGTCTATGGCGGCAACCGCGCGCATGAATTCGAGTTGCGGCTGGCCGGCGCAAGCTACGAGGAGATCGCGCGTGCCGGCGGCGGCATCGTGTCGACGATGCGCGCCACCCGTCAGGCCAGCGAAGACGATCTCGTTCAAAGCGCCCTGCCGCGGGTCGACGCTCTCCTGCGCGAGGGCGTGACCACTCTCGAAATCAAGTCGGGCTATGGGCTCGATCTCGCCGCCGAGGAAAAATCGCTGCGTGCCGCCCGCCGCATCGGCGAACTGCGGCCCGTGGCGGTGACGACGACCTTCCTCGGCGCGCATGCGCTGCCGCCCGAAGCGAATGGCGACAAGGACGCTTACATCGCCAAGGTCTGCGACGAGATGCTGCCGGCCGTCGCGCGGGCCGGTTTGGCCGATGCCGTCGACGGCTTCTGCGAAGGCATTGCCTTCACGCCGGAGCAGATCGGCCGCGTCTTCGAGGTGGCGAAAGCGCATGGCCTCCGCGTGAAGCTGCACGCCGAACAGCTTTCCAACCTCGGCGGCGCAAAGCTCGCGGCACGTTACAACGCCTTGTCGGCAGATCATCTGGAGCATGTCGACGAGGCGGGCGTCGAGGCTCTGGCCGCAGCCTGTACCGTCGCCGTGTTGCTGCCGGGCGCCTTCTATTTCGTGCGCGAAACCCACAAGCCGCCGGTCGACCTGTTGCGCCGCCATGGCGTGAAGCTTGCCATCGCGTCGGACAGCAATCCCGGCACCTCGCCGCTCACGTCGCTGCTGCTGGCGACAAACATGGCGGCGACACTGTTCCGTCTCACCGTCGATGAGTGCCTGGCCGGCGTGACGCGCGAAGCGGCGCGGGCCTTGGGTTGCCTCGATACGGTCGGCACCCTGGAGCCGGGCAAGTGGTGCGATCTTGCGATCTGGGACATCGAGCGTCCCGCCGAGCTGGTTTACCGCATGGGCTTCAACCCGTTGCACGCGCGAGTCTGGAGGGGTCGATGAAGCCAGTCGTTCTGTCGCCGGGCGAAGTTCCTCTCTCGGCATGGCGAGACATCTATCGTGGCGCCGATGTCGCGCTCGATCCCGCCGCGATGCCGGCAGTCTCGAAGTCGGCGCAGGCAATCTCGGCCATCCTCGCCAAGGGTCAGCCGGTCTATGGCATCAATACCGGCTTCGGAAAGCTCGCCAGCGTGCGCATCGAAAACGCCGATCTTGCGACCCTGCAGCGCAATATCGTGCTCTCGCATGCCGCCGGTGTCGGTGCGCCGATGCCGGTTCCCGTGGCGCGACTGATGATGGCCCTGAAGCTCGCGAGCCTCGCCCAGGGGGCCTCTGGTGTCCGTGGCGCCACGATCCGCATGCTCGAAGGATTGCTCGCCAAGGGATTGACGCCGGTCGTGCCCTGCCAGGGCTCGGTTGGCGCGTCCGGCGATCTGGCGCCGCTCGCCCATATGAGCGCGGCCATGATCGGCGTCGGCTCCTTCTTCGTCGGCGACAAGGTCGTGCCGGCTGCCGAAGCGCTTTCCGAAGCAAGCCTTGCCCCCTTGCAGCTCGGTCCGAAAGAGGGGCTGGCCCTGCTGAACGGCACGCAGTTCTCGACCGCCTATGCGCTGGCCGGTCTCTTCGAGGCGGAGAATCTGTTTGCCGCGGCGCTGGTGACGGGGGCTCTGTCCACCGATGCCGCGCGCGGCTCCGATGCGCCGTTCGATGCGCGCATCCATCGCCTGCGCCGTCACAGGGGCCAGATCGACGCCGCCGAAGCATTGCGCCGTCTCATGTCCGGCTCGGCCATTCGCGCCTCGCATCTCGTAGGCGACGAGCGCATTCAGGATCCTTACTGCCTGCGCTGCCAGCCGCAGGTCATGGGCGCAGTGCTCGATCTGCTCGGACAGGCTGCGGCGACGCTCGAAACCGAAGCAAACGGCGTCACCGACAATCCGCTGATTTTCGCCGACACGATGGAAGCGCTGTCGGGCGGCAACTTCCACGCCGAGCCCGTGGCTTTCGCAGCCGACACCATCGCCATGGCGATCTGCGAGATCGGCTCCCTCGCCGAACGCCGCATTGCCATGCTGGTCGATCCGGCGCTGTCGGGCTTGCCGGCATTCCTGACGCCGCGGCCGGGTCTCAATTCCGGGTTCATGATCCCGCAGGTGACGGCGGCAGCGCTCACGTCGGAGAACAAGCAGCGCGCCTATCCCGCCAGTGTCGATTCCATTCCGACCTCCGCCAACCAGGAAGATCATGTGTCGATGGCGGCGCACGGCGCGCGCCGCCTGCTCGACATGGCGGAGAACGGTTGCGCCATTGTCGGCATCGAGCTGCTTGCGGCCGCGCAGGGCTGTGACTTCCATCGTCCGTTGGCGTCGAGCCCGCCGCTCGAAGCGGTGCGGACCCTGCTCCGCCATGACGTGCCGCATCTCGAGGACGACCGCCATTTCCATCCCGACCTGGAGAAAGCCAAGGCGCTGGTCGCCGGAGGCGCCGTGGTCAAAGCCGTCGGTGACGGTTTCCTGCCTATGTTGGATCGCCCCGTATTGGATCGAAAGGGAACAGCATGACCCGTATCGATAACGCCCGCGTCGTTCGCGCGCCGCACGGCACCGAGATTACGGCCAAGAGCTGGCTGACCGAAGCGCCGCTGCGCATGTTGATGAACAACCTCGATCCCGACGTGGCCGAGAAGCCCGGCGAACTGGTGGTCTATGGCGGCATCGGTCGTGCGGCGCGCGACTGGGGCAGCTTCGACCGTATCGCCGAGTCGCTGCGCAAGTTGAACGCCGACGAGACGCTGCTTGTGCAATCCGGCAAGCCGGTCGGCGTGTTCCGCACGCACGCCGATGCGCCGCGCGTGCTGATCGCCAACTCCAACCTCGTGCCGCGTTGGGCGACCTGGGAGCATTTCAATGAGCTCGATCGCAAGGGGCTGATGATGTACGGCCAGATGACGGCCGGCTCCTGGATCTACATCGGCAGCCAGGGCATCGTTCAGGGCACCTACGAAACCTTCGTCGAGATGGCGCGCCAGCACTACAACGGCAGCCTTGCCGGCCGCTGGATCCTGACCGCGGGCCTGGGCGGCATGGGCGGCGCGCAAACGCTGGCAGCCACCATGGCCGGCGCATCGTGCCTGGCCGTCGAATGCCGGCCGAGCAGCATCGAGTTCCGCCTGCGCACCGGCTATGTCGACGTGCAGGCCAAGGACCTCGACGACGCGCTGGCGATCATCGCGAAGGCGACGGCGGAGAAGAAGGCGGTCTCCGTCGCGCTGCTCGGCAATGCTGCCGATGTTCTGCCGGAGCTGCTACGCCGCGGCGTGCGGCCGGACTGCGTGACCGATCAGACGTCCGCGCACGATCCGGTCAACGGCTACTTGCCCAAGGGCTGGACGCTCGCTGAATGGGAAGCCAAGCGCGCCAGCGATCCCGCCGCCGTTACCAAGGCCGCCAAGCAGTCGATGGCGGGCCACGTGCGCGCCATGCTGGAGTTCCACAAGCTCGGCGTGCCGACGGTCGACTATGGCAACAACATCCGCCAGATGGCGCTGGAAGAGGGTGTGGCGGACGCCTTCGATTTTCCGGGCTTCGTGCCGGCCTATATCCGCCCGCTGTTCTGCCGCGGTGTTGGTCCGTTCCGCTGGGCCGCCCTGTCAGGCGATCCCGAGGACATCTTCAAGACCGACGCCAAGGTCAAGGAGCTGCTGCCCGACAACAAGCATCTCCACACCTGGCTCGACATGGCCAAGACGCGAATCAAGTTCCAGGGCCTGCCGGCGCGCATCTGTTGGGTGGGATTGGGCGATCGCCACCGGCTTGGTCTCGCCTTCAACGAGATGGTGGCCAAGGGCGAGCTTAAGGCGCCGATCGTGATCGGCCGCGATCATCTCGATTCAGGGTCGGTCGCCAGCCCCAACCGCGAGACCGAAAGCATGCGCGACGGCACCGATGCGGTGTCGGACTGGCCGCTGCTGAACGCGCTGCTCAACTGCGCCTCGGGCGCCACCTGGGTGTCGCTACATCACGGTGGCGGCGTCGGCATGGGCTTCTCCCAGCATGCCGGCATGGTGATCGTGGCCGACGGTACGCCGGAGGCGGCCAAGCGCCTGGAGCGCGTTCTGTGGAACGACCCAGCCACCGGCGTGATGCGTCACGCCGATGCGGGTTACGAGGACGCGATCGCCTGCGCCCGCGAGAAGGGACTCAACCTGCCGAGCCTCTAGGCTGAAATTTGCGATCTTTAGAGGAACTCGGATCGGTCGCAATCTGAGAACGGTTTATATTCTGAGGAATAGAAATCGCTCTGGCGCCAGTCTTCATCTCAGCCGCGCGTCGCTAATCGCGCAGCTGGGCGCGCACAACCACTTCAAGTACACCATTCGCACCTGGTGCAGAAGACTGCATACTGTATTCAACTGAGACCTGAAGGAATGCAGATGGCACAAAGTTCGCAGCTTCCTAATGACCTAAAAGTTCAGGACTCTGTTGGCTTCAAACGTGTCGTCGTGGATGAAGACTATGCGGACTATAAATCCGATCCTACAAACCTGCGTCGCGCCTACCACTTAGCGCTGGGGTTGTTTCATCTACGAGATTGGACATTCTGGGAGCATCGTGGGGACGCAGGTTGGATCCACCAGTCGCTCCGTGCTTATCAAGCCTACCTTGAGAGCAAGTGCACAGATTTCGGATACATTGGTGATTTGGCAAATTCCGTCAAGCACGCGGAACTGGACCAGAGTAGATCACGTACACAGATGGTCGGACTGGCGAATACGGAGATCTTCACAGCGAACGTTGCATTTCAACCGGGAGCGTTCCAAGGCAACACGTTCCAGATGCAAACGTTTATCGTTTCTGAGACCGCGCCAGCTCAATCCGTAAAATTTGAAGATGCTGCGGATGCCGTCATGAAGATGTGGAACGACATATTCGCTGCGCAGGGCTGGAAATAGCGAATAGAGGAAACGTCTACCGATCGGCAACGTTTCGTTCTCGCCATATGCCCCGCCTTCCCAGCAGCATAATTCGGAGGGTCCTAGGATCGTTCCCGCGGTCGCCCGAATCGATCTCCGAGTTCTGCCTCTCGGCGCATACAATGGCGCGCCGGAACTGGTGATTGTCCGAGCGACCCTCGCAGAAACCGGCATCAACGCGAATCCTCGAGCAATGGCGAGAGTGGCGAAAGAGGCACACGAGGCAGCCGGTACCTTGAACGACTTTCTTGAGTTGATCCTGCTTGCCGTGGCCCAAGCAGAGGGTCTGATCGACGATATCTATTCACCTGCCCCCTCAGGATTAACGGGCTCCGTCGGTGCACGACTTCGTAATTCCCCTTGTCTTGGCGGACTAGCGCTCGGCGAAGGCCTTCTCGACGACGAAGTCGCCGGCCTCGCCGTGATTGCCCTCGACGAAGTGCTGGTCGAGGAGCAGTTGCTTGGTGTCGGCGAGCAGGGCCGGGCTGCCGCAGATCATGACGCGGTCGTGCGCCGGGTCCAGCGTCGGCAGCGCGATCTCGCTGAACAGCTTGCCCGAGGTGATCAGGTCGGTGATGCGGCCGCGGTTGCGGAACGGATCGCGCGTCACCGTCGGGAAATAGATGAGCTGGTTCCGCACCATCTCGCCGATCAGGTCGTCCTTGGGCAGGCGTTCGGTGATCAGCTCGCCGTAGGCGAGCTCGGCGACGCGGCGGCAGCCGTGCAGCAGCACGACCTTCTCGAAGCGTTCGTAGGTCGTGGGATCCTTGATGACGCTCAGGAACGGCGCCAGGCCGGTGCCCGTGCCGATCAGGTAGAGATTGCGGCCGTCCTTGAGGTTGTCGATCACCAGCGTGCCGGTGGCCTTGCGGCCGACGATGACATTGTCGCCGGTCTTGAGGTGCTGCAGGCGCGAGGTGAGGGGGCCGTCCGCCACCTTGATCGAGAAGAACTCGAGGTTCTCTTCGTAGTTGGCGCTGGCGACGCTGTAGGCGCGCAGCAGCGGCTTCTCGCCGAGGGCGAGGCCCATCATGGTGAACTCGCCATTGCGGAACCTGAACGACGGGTCACGCGTGGTCGTGAAGCTGAACAGCGTGTCGGTCCAGTGATGGACGTCGAGCACGCGCTCCTGGGTGAAGCTGGCCATGCTCGTTCGTACACAAACGACATGGCTGCATCAAGGCGGCTTATTTCAACTTGAAAAGTAGGGATTTCAGGGTTTCCCGCTCGGCCGGGGTGAGCGGCGCCAGCGTGTCCTCGGTGGCCTGGAAGGCGCCCGACACGGCCTGATCCACTCTTTCCCGTCCGGCCGGTGTCAGCGTGACCAGCAGCCGGCGGCCATCGTCCGGGTCGGCGCTGGTCTTGGTCAATCCGCGCGCGGAAAGCCGGTCGATCACGCCCTTGATCGTGGCCACGTCCATGGCCGTCAATCGGCCGAGCTGGTTCTGCGAGCAGGTGCCGACTTCGGCAAGCTTGGACAGTGCCGCCCATTGCGTCGGCGTGAGATCGCCGTCCATCAGCCCGTCGAAGATGGCGACATGGCGCTGCACGACCTGGCGCAGGATGAAACCGATCTGCTCGTCCAGAACATAGGGTCGGTGCGATGGACGCGGAGCCATAGGAATGTTCTCCGATGAAGGGACCGGCCGCAATATGACGGCTGAACCCTGCCGTGTGAAAGCAAGAACACATCGGCACGCGGACCTGTATGATCGAGCTGACCGTTGATGCGCGAGGTCGTCATGTCTCAGTCCATGTCCGAGCCGGGGCCCTTGTCGTTCCACGTACCTGCACCGGCGGTACGGCCCGGCGGCACGCCGGATTTCAGCGACGTGAAGATTTCCCGCGCCGGCGAAGTGCGGCGGCCGGACGTCGACGTCGCCCCCGAAGAGATCCGCGATCTCGCCTTCCAGATCATACGCGTGCTCGACCGCAACAGCGAAGCGGTCGGCCCCTGGGCGGGTCTCCTGAGCGACCAGGAACTCCTCGACGGCCTCCGCCACATGATGACCCTGCGCGCCTTCGATGCCCGCATGCAGATGGCCCAGCGCCAGGGAAAGACCTCGTTCTATATGCAGCACCTTGGCGAGGAGGCCGTGAGCTGCGCCTTCCGCAAAGCGCTCGAGCCCGGCGACATGAACTTCCCGACTTATCGTCAGGCGGGCCTGTTGATTGCCGGCGACTATCCCATGCTCGACATGATGAACCAGATTTATTCCAACGAGCTCGACCCGATGAAGGGGCGGCAGTTGCCGGTGATGTATTCGTCGCGCGAGCACGGCTTCTTCTCGATCTCGGGCAATCTTGCGACCCAGTACATCCAGGCGGTGGGCTGGGCGATGGCCTCGGCGATGAAGCGCGACACAAGGATCGCCGCCGGCTGGATCGGCGACGGCTCGACCGCCGAATCCGACTTCCATGCCGCGCTGGTATTCGCCTCGACCTACAAGGCGCCGGTCGTGCTCAACATCGTCAACAATCAGTGGGCGATCTCGACCTTCCAGGGCATTGCCCGCGGCGGTGCCGGCACCTTCGCCGCGCGTGGCCTGGGCTTCGGCATTCCGGCGTTGCGGGTCGATGGCAACGACTATCTGGCAGTGCACGCCGTGGCCAGGTGGGCCGTGGAACGCGCACGCCGCAACCTGGGGCCGACGGTCGTCGAATACGTGACCTATCGCGTCGGCGCGCATTCGAGTTCGGACGATCCCTCGGCCTACCGGCCCAAGACAGAGTCCGATGCTTGGCCGCTCGGCGATCCCGTGCTGCGATTGAAGAACCACCTGATTCACCGCGGTGTCTGGTCCGAGGATCGCCACAAGCAGGCCGAAGCCGAAGTCATGGCAGCCGTCATCGCCGCCCAGAAGGAGGCGGAAACGCACGGCACCCTGCATACCGGGCCGCATCCTTCGGCTCGCGACATGTTCGAGGGCGTCTACGAACAGATGCCGCCGCATCTGCGCCGGCAGCGGCAGCAGGGCGGAGTCTAGCCCATGCCGCGTAAGACAATGGTCGAGGCGATCCGCGACGCAATGGATGTCGCCATGCAGCGCGACGACAATGTCGTCGTCTTCGGTGAGGACGTCGGCTACTTCGGCGGCGTCTTCCGCTGCACGCAGGGCCTGCAGCAGAAATTCGGCTCCAGCCGGTGCTTCGATGCGCCGATCAGTGAGTCCGGCATCGTCGGCGCCGCCGTCGGGATGGCCGCCTACGGGCTGCGGCCCTGCGTCGAGATCCAGTTCGCCGATTACATGTATCCAGCCTACGACCAGATCGTCTCGGAGGCGGCGCGGCTACGCTATCGCTCCAACGGTCAATTCACAGCACCTCTGGTCGTCCGCATGCCGACGGGCGGCGGCATCTTTGGCGGCCAGACGCACAGCCAGAGTCCGGAGGCGCTGTTCACCCATGTCGCTGGCCTCAAGACCGTCGTGCCGTCCAACCCGTACGATGCCAAGGGGCTGCTGATTGCTGCCATCGAGGACAACGATCCGGTGATCTTCCTCGAACCCAAGCGGCTCTATAACGGCCCCTTCGACGGCCACCACGACCGGCCGGTAACGCCGTGGGCGCGCCATCCCCAGGGCGAAGTTCCCGACGGCCACTACACCGTGCCCCTGGGCAAGGCTGCAATCCGTCGCGAAGGAAGCGGGGTGACGGTGCTGGCCTATGGCACCATGGTTTTCGTTGCGGAAGCGGCGGCGACCGAAGCCGGCATCGATGCCGAAGTCATCGACCTGCGTACGCTCGTGCCGTACGACCTCGAAACGATCGTCGCCTCGGTGAACAAGACGGGGCGCTGCGTGATCGTGCACGAGGCGACGCTGACCTCGGGCTTTGGTGCCGAGCTGAGCGCGCTGGTGCAGGAGAATTGCTTCTACCATCTCGAAGCGCCCGTTACGCGCGTTGCCGGGTGGGATACGCCCTACCCGCACGCGCAGGAGTGGGACTATTTCCCGGGACCGGCACGAGTCGGGCGCGCCCTCAAGGCCGTGATGGAGGCCTGAGATGGGAATCCGTATCGTCAAGCTTCCCGATGTCGGCGAGGGCGTCGCCGAGGCCGAAGTCGTGGAATGGCATGTCACGGTCGGCCAGTCGGTACTGGAGGACCAGATCCTCGCTGCCGTGATGACCGACAAGGCTACCGTCGAGATTCCGTCCCCCGTTGCAGGCACCGTCGTGGCGCTGGGTGCCGAGGTCGGCGGCGTGCTGGCTGTCGGGGCCGAATTGATTCGGCTGGAGGTGGCGGGCGAAGGCAACGCCGAAGTGGCAGCCGCGCCGCGCGAAGCCGCGGCCGCACCGCCGCCTGCGCAACCGCTGGCGGCCGCGCCGGCGCCGAAGCTCCCGGTGCCGTCGCCAGCCTCGCCGACTGTTGAGCCCGCCTCGGCGCCCCTGCCGACAAGCCGTGCGCCGATGGGGCCGCCCCGGCCTCCAGGCGAGAAGCCGATCGCCTCGCCGGCTGTACGACGCCGTGCCCGCGACGCCGGTGTCGATCTGCGTCAGGTGCGCGGCACGGGCCCGGCGGGCCGTATCGGCCATGACGATCTCGACGCCTTCCTGCGCGTCGGTGCGCCGTCGGCAAAGGCGGTGCGTGCGGCAAACACCGAAATCGCGACCGTCAAGGTCATCGGTTTGCGCCGGCGCATCGCGCAGAAGATGGCGGAGGCCAAACGCCGGATCGCGCACTTCTCCTATGTCGAGGAGGTTGACGTTACGGCGCTCGAAGAGCTGCGCTCGTCGCTGAACGCCGAACACCGGCAGGACCGCCCGCGGCTGACCTTGATGCCGTTCCTCATGCAGGCGCTGGTCAAGGCAGTGGCCGACTTTCCGGAGATGAACGCGCTCTACGACGACGAGGCGGAAACCATCGAGCGGCACGGCGGTGTGCATATCGGCATCGCGACGCAAACGCCGTCGGGCCTGATGGTGCCTGTCGTTCGCCACTGCGAGTCGCTCGGCCTGTGGGAGAGCGCCGCCGAAGTGCTGCGACTCGCCGAAGCGGCGCGTGAGGGCCGCGCGACCCGTGCCGAATTGACCGGCTCGACCATCACGATCACGAGTCTCGGCGCTCTGGGCGGCATCGTCACGACGCCCGTGATCAATCGGCCAGAGGTCGCGATCATCGGCGTCAACCGGCAGGTCGTACGGCCGGTATGGCAGGGCACGCAGTTCGTGCCGCGGACCATGATGAACCTGTCGTCGTCGTTCGATCACCGCGTCATCGACGGCTATGTCGCCGCCCGTTTCGTGCAACGAATCAAGAGCCTGCTCGAAACGCCGGCGACGCTTTTCCTAGAGGCGTGAGATGGCCGAAATAACTGCCAAAGTTCTGGTTATCGGCGGCGGGCCCGGCGGCTACGTCGCTGCGATTCGCGCGGGCCAGCTCGGCCTCGACACCGTGCTGGTCGAGCAGGGTGGCGCCGAAGGGGGATTGGGTGGCACCTGCCTCAATGTCGGCTGCATCCCCTCCAAGGCCGTGATTCATGCCGCCGACGCCTATCATCACGCCGTCGAGCAGGCGACCGTCGCGCCCTTCGGTCTGCGTGTCGAACGCCCGACGATCGACTTCGCGCGGACGGTCGACTGGAAGGATGGCATCGTTGGCCGTTTGACCAGCGGCGTCGGTGCATTGCTGAAGCGGCACAAGGTCAAGATCGTGCAGGGGCATGCCGAGCTGGTGGACGGCAAAACCTGCAAGGTCGAGACCGATACCGGGTCACAAACCATACGTGCCGAGCATGTGATTTTGGCGACAGGTTCGGTGGCTGCGTCGCTGCCGCCGCTGCCGTTCGGCGGCAGGGTTATTTCTTCGACCGAAGCGCTGTCACTGCAAGCAATCCCCGAGCGTCTCGTGGTGGTCGGCGCAGGTTATATCGGCCTCGAACTCGGGACAGCCTTCGCCAAGCTCGGCGCCAAGGTGACAATCGTCGAGGCCGAGGACCGCATCCTGCCCGCCTACGATGCCGAACTGGTGAGACCGGTGGCAAAGCGCCTCCAGGCGTTGGGCGTCGACATCCTGCTGCGCGCCCGCGCCTCGGGTCTCGGCGAAGAGGGCGGCTCGGTGCTGATCGAGGACGGAAACGGATCGAAACGCAGCCTGCCGGCGGATCGCATCCTTGTCGCCACGGGCCGCCGCGCCCGGCTGGAGGGCTTCGGTCTGGAACGGCTCGACCTCACGATGAACGGCCCCTTCGTGGCCATCGACGAGCGTTGCGCCACGTCGATGCGCAATGTCTGGGCGGTGGGCGATATCACCGGCGAGCCGATGCTGGCGCATCGCGCCATGGCGCAGGGAGCCGTGGTTGCCGAGGTCATCGCCGGCCATCGCCGCGTTTTCGACAGCGCCGTGATTCCCGCCGTCTGCTTCACCGATCCCGAAATCGTGACCGTCGGCCTCTCGCCGGAGGCGGCACGTCAGGCGGGCCGGGAGGTGCGTGTTGCCAGTTTCCCGTTCCAGGCCAACGGCCGCGCCCTGACGTTGGGGGCCGAGGATGGCTTCGTGCGCATAACGGCGCGTGCCGACAATCACCTGGTTCTCGGCATTGCGGCAGTCGGTATGGGCGTGTCGGAACTCGCCAGCAGCTTTGCCCTCGCACTGGAAATGGGTGCACGTCTGGAAGACATCGGCGGCACCATCCACGCGCATCCGACCTTGGGCGAGGCCTTCCATGAGGCCAGCCTGAGGGCGCTCGGCGAGGCACTACACATCTAGGATCGTCATGACATTTTCCCTCGTCGGGCGCTGCGCCCGGACCGGAATGCTCGGCGCCGCCGTCACGACCTCCTCGATCGCGGTCGGCTCGCGATGCCAGCACGCGCAGGCGGGCGTGGGCGCGGCCTTGACCCAGCATCGCACCGATCCGCGGTTGGGCCCGCTTGCGCTCGATCTGCTGGCGCGCGGCTTCACTGCGAGCGAAGCCCTGAAGGCCATCGTCGCGGCAACACCCCATCGCGACTGGCGCCAGCTCGCGGTGATCGATGCGGCGGGCCGTACTGCGGTCTATTCAGGCGCCCATGTCCGCGACGAGCGAGGCGAGGCCGAGGGCCGGGACTGCGCCGCCATCGCCAACATCGTTCGATCCGAGGCGATCCCTCGCGCCATGGTCCAGAGTTTCGAGCGCGCTCCGGATCGCCCGTTGGCGCAACGCCTCGTCGAGGCGCTTGCAGCCGGGGAAGCTGCTGGTGGCGAACGAATGCCGGTGATGTCGGCGGCGCTGATCGTGGTCGATAAGGAGTCTTTTCCCTACGTCGACCTCCGTGTCGACGATCACCTCACGCCGATCGCGGAGCTTTCCCGTCTCTGGTCGATCTATCAGACCGAGGCCGATGCCTACGTGACGCGCGCCGTCGATCCCGAGCAGGCGTCGCCGCCTCCCAACATGGCCCGCTAGGCATAACCGCTACTTCTTCTGCAGCACGTCCAGCAGCACCAGGCTCATCGCCTCGGCGCCGGTCCGGATTGTCGGCTCGGGCACCGGCGCGAACTCCGGTGAATGATTGCCGGCCACCGGCTTGTTGTCCTTGGCCGCCTGGGCGAGGTCCTTGGGGTCGAGCCCTCCGATACCGAAGTAGAAGGAGGGCACGCCCGCGATGACGAACTCGGAGTAGTCCTCGCTCGCCGAGCCCGGCTCCGGCATGAGCCGCGCTTTGTCGCCGAACGCTGCCTTCAGCACCGCGCCGCTGCGCGCGGCGAGTGTCGCATCGTTGACCACCGCCTTCGCGCCGGCCGTGATCTTAATCTCCGGCGGCGGCGCGCCGGCCATCATCGCCACGGCCTTGGCGGTCCTCTCGATACCGTCGATCATCCTGGTCCGCGTGGCATCGTCGTGCGACCGAATCGTGCCGCGCAGCAGCGCGGTGTCGGGAATGATGTTGCCGGCGCTGCCCGCTTGCACGGCGCCAATCGTCACTACGCCGAAGCGTGCGGCATCCTTCTCGCGGCTGATCACGCTCTGCACGTCGACGATGAAACGGCCGGCCATCATGATTGGATCGATGGTCACATGTGGCCGGGAGCCGTGGCCGCCCTTGCCGATGAAGTTGATTTCCAAGCCGTCGGAGGTCGAGTTCCAGACACCCGGCTTGTAGCCCACATAGCCGTAGGGGCCTGGTCCGACATGTAGCGCGAAGCCGTAATCCGGCTTGGGAAAGCGGGTGAACAGTCCATCGGCGACCATTGCCTTGGCGCCGCCGCCGCCTTCCTCGGCCGGCTGCCCGACGAACATCAGGGTGCCGCTCCACTGATCCTTCATGTCGAGCATGATCTTGGCGACGGCCACCCACACGGCCATGTGGATGTCGTGGCCGCAGGCATGCATCACCGGCGTCTCCTTGCCGCGCCACATTTGTGTGGCCTTGCTCGCATAGGGCAAGCCGGTCTTCTCCGGCATCGGCAGGGCATCGAGGTCGGTACGGACCATGATCGTGGGGCCGGGCCCATTCTTGTAGATCGCGACGAGGCCGGTCCTGCCGACTTTCTCCGTCACCTCGTAGCCCAGGGCGCGCATTTCGGCCGCGAGCTTGGCTGCCGTCCGGGTTTCCTGGAAACCGAGTTCCGGATGAGCGTGAATATCTTTGTAGAGGGCATCGAGGCGGGAATACTGCGCGTCGAGGCTGCGGGTGATCACGGCGCGCTGGCCGGCGATATCGACCGCGCCCGCCGAAGCCGCCATCGCCAGTGTCGCGACAACGACGAGACAGCTGCTCTTGAGCCGGGACTTGATGGTGACCATGCGTTCCCCCTCCGATGGCTATGGGTGGAACGTTATCGGAGAGGCGTGCCGTCGGGAAGGTGGGGCGCCGGCCGGATCAGCCGAAACGCTGATTGCCCACGGCATCGAAGCGGCTGCCGAGACGATAGCGGGAGGACGGGTGCAGGCAACGCACCATCGTGACCGGCGTCGCGCGCGTCCAGGTGCGGCGCGTCAGCAGCAGGCAGGGCTCGGGCGCCGTGATCTGCAGGTGTGCCGCCTGTTCGTCGGTCGGCAGGACGGCATCGACGACATGCTCGATCTCGTCGAACGGCACGTTCTGCACCAGATAGTCGCCCGGCGGCACGGTGCTGAAATCCTGATCGAGGAAGTTCGGCACGACGTTCGGATTGACGTAGCGATCCTCGAGCTGCACCGGAACATCGTTCTCGAGATGAAGGCACACCGCGTGGAAGACCGAGGCACCGGCTCTGAGGCCGAGCCAGGCGGCGACGTCGGGAGGGGCGGCGACCCGGTCGGCGGCGAGGGGGGCGCAGCGATAGTCATGGCCGCGTTGGCGCACTTCGCGGCCGATGCTGGCGATCTGCAGCAGCGTCAGCTGCGGCTTGTCCTGGGCGACGAAACTGCCGACACCGGCGACGCGCACGATGCGGCCCTTCTGCATGAGATCGCGCAGTGCCCGGTTGACGGTCATGCGCGACATGCCGAACTGCTGCACCAGTTCGTGTTCCGACGGCAGGCGATGGCCGGGCGGCCAGGAGCCGTCCTGAATGCGCCGGACGATGTAGTCCTCGACCTGCTGGTAGCGCGCCGTCGGTTCCATGCACTCCTCTAGTGGTCGGCCGCCATGGCTTCGACGCGGATCTCCTCGGTGAGCCGCGCCTTCAACGCCATGAACTCAGAGGAGGTCTTGATCGTGTAATGCCGCGGGTGCGGGAAGTCGGCTTCGACCTCGGCCTTGATGCGGCCGGGCCGTGCGCTCATCACCACGACGCGGCTCGCCATGAAGATCGCCTCGTCGATATCGTGGGTGACGAACATCACAGTCTTCTGCGCCTGCTCCCAGATGCCGAGCAGCAGCTCCTGCATCAGCACGCGTGTCTGGTTGTCGAGCGCGCCGAACGGCTCGTCGAGCAGCAGAATCTTGGGGTCGTTGGCCAGCGCCCGGGCGATCGCCACGCGCTGCTGCATGCCGCCGGAGAGCTGCTTGGGATAGTGCTTTTCGAAGCCGCGCAGGCCGACCTGCGCGATGAAGCGCTCGCTGATGTCGCGCTGCTCGCCTGCCGGCATGTTCTTCTCGCGCAGGCCGAAGCAGATGTTTTCCTGCACCGTCAGCCAGGGAAACAGCGTGTAGCTCTGGAACACCACGCCACGGTCGGCGCCCGGCCCGGAGATCGGTACCCCGTCGAGCAGGATCTCGCCGGTCGTCGGCGTCTCCAGCCCGGCGACAAGGCGGAGCAGGGTGGACTTGCCACAGCCCGAGGGGCCCAGCACGGTGATGAAATCGTTGTCGCCGACTTCGAGCGACACCGGCTGCAGGGCCTGGGTCGGTGGCACGCCACGACGGTTGCTGGCGAAGGTCTTGCCGACGCCGCGGATCGACAGGCGGCTCATCGCTGGAAGCTCCAGGCGAAGAGACGTTGGTTGACCCACTTGAACATCAGATCGGAGACCAGGCCCACGAGGCCGATGACGACAATGCCGGCGATGATGTGGTCCGTCGCCATCAGCGCCTGGCTGTCGGTGATCATGTGGCCGATGCCGGAAGAGGCGCCGATCAGTTCGGCGACGATGATGTAGGTCCAGCCGAGGCCCAGCACCTGGCGCAGCGCTTCGGCGATCTCGGGGGCCGCCCCCGGCAGCACTACGCGGCGGATGGCGGCGGTGTCCTTGCAGCCCAGCGTGTAGGCCGCCTCGATCAGGTCGCGGCGCGTGGCGCTCACGATCATGGTGATCATCAGGGTGAGCTGGAAGAAGCAGCCGATGAAGATGACGGTGAGCTTCTGCGCCTCGCCGATGCCGACCCACAGGATCAGGAGCGGAATGAAGGCCGAGGCCGGCAGATAGCGCGCGAAGGAAACGAAAGGCTCGAAGAAGGCTTCGATCGGCTTGTAGGTGCCCATGGCGATGCCCAGCGGCACGGCGATGACGGCGGCAAACAGGAAGCCGCCGACCACGCGCCAGATCGTCATGCCGACGTCGAAGCTGAATCCCTGCGTCGCGAAGAGGTCCCAGCCGGACAGCAGCGTCTGCCAAGGCGAAGCGAGGAAGTGTTTCGGGACCGCGCCGCTCCAGGTGATGAGCGCCCACAGGCCCACGAAGCCCACGAAGAAGGCCACGCCGAGGAGAGTTCTTTTCTCCCGGCTGACAGGAACAAGCAGTTTCATAGGTCGCTTTTCTTGGCGTGAGGCCGGGAGCGTGCCTTTCGGAGGCACGCTCCCGGTGAAGGCGTCAGTTCAGGAACGTCGTGTCGAACAGCGTGTCGAGATTGGCCGGCTTGGCCTTGATCACGCCGATCTCGAGGAGCAGTTCCGCGGCTTCCTTGTTGAAGGCCTGGATCTCGCCGTTGAAGAACTTCTTGTTAGCTTCACGGTCGGCCCACTTGATCTTGGACTGCGACTTCTCAAACTGCTCCGCCGTCTGCTTGACGTCGGCGCCCATGATCGTGAAGGCCTTCTTCGGGTCCTTGTTGATCATCTCGAGGGCCTGGAAGTAGCTCTCGGTCAGCGCCTTCGCAGCCTTGGGGTTCTCCTTGATGAACTTCGGCGTGCAGCCGAACGTGTCGAACACCATGGGATACTGCAGCGAGTCGGCGATCAGCTTGCCCGACTCCGGCTTGTCGCGGACCAGGCTGAGATAGGGCTCGTAGGTCACGGCGGCGTCGAGGCTGCCAGTGCCGGCCACGAAGGCATTGGCCGCAGGCGCGGGCTCGAGCGTGACGAGGTTCACGTCCTTCAAGGTCAGGCCGTTCTTCTTCAGGATCCAGGCCAGGGTGAAGTGCGGGTTGGTGCCGGGAGCGGAGGCCGCCACGGTCTTGCCCTTGAGGTCGGCGACCTTGGAAATGGTGTTGCGCGCGACGATGCCGTCCGAGCCCATGCCCTGGTCCATCTTGAAGAGCTGGGTGGTGGCGATGCCGTTGGCATTCCACACGATCCAGGTCTCGACCGTCGTGGCCGCGCACTGGATGTCGCCCGACGCGATGGCGAGGTGGCGGTCCTTCTGCGGGATCTTCTTGATCGAGACGTCGAGGCCGTTGGCCTTGAAGATGCCGGCCTCCTTGGCCAGCGTCAGCGGGGCAAAGCCGGTCCAGCCGGAAATGCCGATGGCAACCTTGGTTTCCTGCGCTTGCGCGAGCGCGGTGCTGCCGGCGAGGACGGCAAGTGTGGCGAAGAGGGTCTTGAACGATCTCGACATGGAAGGCTCCCTTTATTGGTCGATGGGGCTGAACGATTACGAACGATAGACGACGGGGAAGATCGGCGCATCGAAGGGATCGCCGTCTTTCATGGTGAGGCCGGTGAAAGGAGGCGAACCCTTGCCTGCGCGTTGGGCATAGACGGCGTCGTCGCCGACCCAGCGCGCCGAGAAGACGCGACGCATCCGCGGCGAATGGTTGGCCGGGGCGCCATGCACCGTACGGAAGCTGAAGGCGATGGCATCGCCCGGTTCCATATCCCAGCCCGCGATATCGAGTTCGCTACGCTTGGCCTCGATATCCGGCATGACCTCGAAATCGTCGTTGGCATAGAGGCGGGTGCCGTCGAAACGCATCGGGCGGAAGCCCTTGCCCCAGCGATGCGAGCCGCGCACGCATTCCATCACCACGTCGCGCGACACGGGATCGAGCGGAATCCAGAAGCTGACGCTCTGCTGGCCCTCGACGCAGTAGTAGGGCTGGTCCTGGTGCCATGGCGTCACGGTGCTGCCGCCTGGCTGCTTTACGAGCACATGGTCGTGGAAGAAGCGGGCAGTCCTGGAGCCCATCAAGCCGGCGGCGATTTCCGCTGCCGGCGATTTCATCACGAAATCTTCGAACTCGGGGATGCGCTGCCAGTTGCAGAGGTCCTGGAAGAAGGGGGCGGAGCCGTCTGCCGGTCGGACCGTCCGTTCCAGCGGGCTGGGATTGGCCATGAGGGCGTCGATACCCGCCCGCAGGGGCTCGACCCAATCCTTGAAGACACCGCGCAGTACAATGGCGCCATCGGCCTGGTAGGCTGCCGCCGCGCCATCCTGCTCAGAAAATGCTCGCTCCCCGCCCATGCATCCCCCTCTTGCTTGTCTATACAAGTTAAGACAGCAGAAACCGTGCCAAGCAAGGGGGTAATCTCGACTTCCGTACAGGCGGGGAGGAGTTCTTCGTCAGGCTTTGATCGACCCCGCGACCTGCCGGGTTGCAGCGTTCAGGCGATTCCACACGTTGATAGTGGAAATCGCGAGCAGCAAGGCCGACAGGGCCCGCTCGTCATAGTGCCGGGTCGCTTCGGTCCAGACATCGTCCGGTACCGGGTCGGCCCGGTCGGAGAGGCGAGTCACGGCTTCGGTCAGCGCCAGAGCGGCCCGTTCGGCTTCGCTGAACCACGGCGCCTCGTGCCAGGCCGCTACCGTGAACAACCGCTCGTCTGTCTCGCCGCCCTTCTTCAGGTCGCTGGCATGCATGGCCACGCACAGGCTGCAGCCGTTGATCTGGCTGGCCCGCAAATGAACCATGTCGATGATCTGCTTGGGCAGCCCAGCCTTGATCGAGCTTTCGTTCAGCGCCATCAGCGCCTGCATGGCGCCGGGGACGACCATGGCGGGGTGCTTCATTCGTGCTTGCATGATGAATCTCCTGATGCGGTCACAACGTTTCCGTCGCTCGGCCGTCGTGACATCGCATGTCACATCGGCCGGGCTTCGTTCGTCATGTCTTTGACGGACCGGCAGAGGAAAGTGTGACCATGGACGAGCAGAAAATTCTCGGCGATCGCTTCGAGGCCAATCGCAGGCATCTCTATCGCGTTGCCTATCGCATGCTGGGCTCGCCGGGCGAGGCCGAGGACGCGGTACAGGAAGCGTGGCTTCGGCTGAGCCGTGCCGGCGCCGAGGGTGTCGACAACCTCTCGGGCTGGCTGACCACGGTGGTGGCGCGCGTCTGCCTCGACATGCTGCGGGCCCGCAAGGCGCGACGCGAAGACCCGCTGGAAGTTTCTGATGAAAGAGGCGGTGAGGAACGGCCGGCGGCGGCCGTGGCAGGCCAGGTCACCATCGACCCCGAACAGGAAGCACTGCTGGCCGACTCGGTCGGGCTTGCTCTGCTTGTCGTGCTTCAGACGCTTGCACCGGCCGAGCGTGTCGCCTTTGTCCTGCACGACATGTTCGACCTTTCCTTCGACGAGATCGCCTCGGTGGTCGGCCGCACGCCGGTCGCTACACGCCAGCTCGCAAGCCGTGCCCGTCGCCGCGTGCAGGGCCAGCCCGCCGTGCCCGAGGTCGACCTCAATCGTCAGCGCGGTGTCATCGAGGCTTTTCTTGCTGCATCGCGTGGCGGCGATTTCGATGGACTGCTGGCGGTACTCGATCCCGACGTGGTGGTGCGTGCCGATGGTGCGGCCGTGAAACTCGGCTCTGTGCCGGAGATGCGCGGTGCCGATGCCGTTGCCCGTGCTTTCAAGGGTCGCGCCCGCAACGCGCAGGTGGCGTTGGTCGATGGTGCGCCGGGCGTCGTCGTGGCGCCAAACGGCAAGCTCCTGCTGGTGCTGCGTGCCAAGATTGCCAACGGCTTCATCATAGAGGTCGAAGCCATCGCCGATCCGCAGCGACTGGCGGAACTCGAACTGGCCGTGCTGTAAGGCGCCTCGATATGGTCACGATCCAGCTACGAGCGATTGGCAACCCGGCACCCTGTAAGCCGTTCTTTAGGGGACGAATGGAGGCTTCGATGGTGCATGTTGCAAAATTCGCTGTTCTTGCCGCCTTTGCGGCGACTGTGGCTGCGTGCGGTAACAACCCGACGGATCGTGCCCTGACGGGTGGCGCTATCGGCGCCGGCACCGGTGCAGTGGTGGGCTCGACGATGGGCGCGCCGGTTGCCGGCGCCGTTGTCGGCGGTCTGGGCGGCGCCGCGATCGGCGCCGCGACGACCCCGCGCAACGACTATTACTACAGAGGCTACTAACCGACGCGAGAGACGCGGAGAGCTGAAGGATCAGCTCTCCGCGTTGATTCCGCGTTCGGCGGCGATGCCGGCGAAAGTCGTGATTGTCTGTTCGAAGAGCTTCGCGAAGCCCGCGCCGTCGAGGCCGACCGCATCGAATCCCAATGTCTGAAGACGTTCAATCACGGCCGGATCCTTCAGCACGGCCAGCAATGCCGTATGCAGACGCGTACGCGCAGGCTCCGGCGTGCCCTTGGGCGCCAGTATGCCCATCCAGGTCGTTTGTACGAAACCGGGCGCAACCGTCTCGGTGGCTGTCGGAACCGTGGGAAAGGCGACTGGCCGCTCGGCCGTCGTAACGCCGAGCGCGATCAACTGTCCGGCTGCCGCCTGTTGAGCCGCCGCCGCGAAGGTGACCACTCCGGCGTCGATATTGCCGGCAATCAGGTCCTGGATGAGCGGCCCGCCGCCGCGGTAGGGGATATGCGCTACCGTTGCGTTCCCTGCCGCACGCAACAGCAGTTCGCTGGTGAGATGCTGCGAGCTTGCGATTCCCGGTATGCCGACATTGAGTGCGCCCGGCTTTGCCTTGGCTGCGGCCACGTAGTCGGCAAGAGTTTTGAGGCCGGAGCGGGGATGGGTGAACACGCCTTGCGGTGCGGAGGCTGCCAGCGTCACCGGCGCGAAGGACGCACGCACCGACACGGTGCCGGGAAGCGGCAGCGCCTCGGTGGCGGCAAACGTGTCGTTCGCGAGGAGCACCGTATATCCGTCCGGCTGGGCGCGCGCGGCTGTCTGCGTTCCGACGCGGCCCGAACCTCCGCCGATATTGTCGATCAGGATCGTCTGGCCGAGCTGCGCGCTGAGTGGCGCCTGGACCACGCGCGCAAAAGTGTCGACGCCGCCACCCGCAGGCCAGGGCACGACAATGCGAAGCGGCCGCGACGCATCCTGGGCGCGCAACACGTAGGGCGACATCACTGTCGCGCCGGAGAGAAGAGCGGCAAAGCGGCGGCGGGTAACGATGGAAGCGGACATGAAAAACCTGTCGGTTGAGGGCTTATCCGAAGGTGGCAGCGCCGCCCGCTGCATTAAATGAAACGTTAAATCGAATTGCGGCACGCACGAGGGAGCGGCGTTCTCAGCGATCACCTCCGATGGAAAATTCCAGTGGTTCGTCCTCCGCGTCCGTCATAGGGAGGAGAGAGCAAGGGAGTTCTGTCATGTCTCAGTCGCCGCACGGCCCGTTGCAGGGCGTCAAGGTCGTGTCCTGTTCGACCGCGCAGGCGGGCACCGTGCCGTGGATGTTGATGGCCGATCTCGGCGCCGACGTGATCAAGATCGAGACGCCGGACGGCGGCGATTCTTCGCGCCGCATGACGGTGCTGCCGGGAATGGGTAGCACCTTTTTCGAGACCAACAATCGCGGCGTGAAGAGCGTGACGTTGAACCTGAAGTCCGCCGAGGGGCGGGCGATCCTGCACAAGCTTGCCGTCAAGGCCGACATCTTCGGTCAGAACTTTCGTCCGGGCGCCGCCGAAAAGAACGGCTTCGGCTGGGAGGAGCTGCACAAGATCAATCCCAAGCTCGTCTATGTTTCGATCTCGGGGTATGGCCCCAAGGGGCCGCATGCCCATCTGCCGGGCACCGATTCGATGGCGCAGGCGCTGGGCGGTATTGCCGAGGCCTACTCCATGCCCGGCCAGAAGATGCGGACCGGCGTCGTCTCGGTGGCCGACGAAACCTGCGCCTTCCTGGCCTTTGGCGGCGCGCTGGCGGCGCTGACCTATGCACGCACCACCGGCATCGGCCAGAAGATCGACCTGTCGCTGCTGGGCGGCCAGGTCCGGCTGATGGGGTGGACACTCACCACCGCGATGTGGCGCAATCAGAATCCCATCACCGGACAGGCGCGCATCACCGGCACGGTCGAGCGACCGGGCATCAGCGCCAGCTTCAACGATCGCGACGGCAAGCCGCTGGTCTTCCAGCTCGTCGGTCCCGAAGATTGGCAGGACGCGATGACGTCGCTTGGCTTCTACGACCGGCTGAAGGCGGCGGGCTTCGAGAAGCTGGGCGTGATCATCGAGGATGTCGGCCGGCGTGCCGATCTGTTGGCACTGCTCGACGAACTCTTCGCCACCGGTACCCGCGAGGATTGGGTAACGAGACTGCGCGGTGCCGACATCGTCTCGGCGCCGATCAACACCTTGCTCGAAGCTTCGAACGATCCCGACGTGGTGGCCAACGGCTATGTCACTCATGTCGAACATCCCAAGCACGGTCAGCTCAAGGTGCACGGCACGCCCTGGCAGTTCTCCGAAACGCCGGCCAAACCCGGTGTCGCGCCGGAACTGGGTGAACATAACGATGCGGTGCTGGGTGAGCTGGGCTATGGCCCGGCCGAACTTGCCGACCTGCGGGCCCGGAAGATCATCTAGAGAGCGAGAGGAACAGACTGGCGCAATCGCTGTAGGTCGACGTGCCGTCACCCAAATGGGGGATGTCGCGTGGAGAGTGTTTTGATCATTCTGCCTGCACGACAGGGAATATCGCTCCAGAGATGCAATGACACCGTCCAAAGGTGTCGGTTTGGCTGTCGGATCTACGTTTATGGGGAGGCCGCCACATTACATCTGCGCTAGACCTACTTTATGATCGATTGGACGAGGTTGAAGTGGCGTTGAGTCAGGCGAGGCAAGATATCGAAACCGTTTCGACCATCATTCGGGTTATCCGATCATGGCCTCCCTCATCGGTCGACAATGTAGCGTCTCCCGCCACAGACCTGCGAAGCTAGGAGAGTCGCCATGCCTCCAGATGTTCCGCACGGCACACTGCCCGATCCCGCTTTCGTCGCCGACACGCTGACGATCAACAGCCTTCGGCATGCCGTCGAAGCCCGACAGAAATGCACGGCTCGGTTCGTGGAATCGGTTGTCGTCTGGGAACTGCTGAAGGGCGAGATCGTCGAGGAGCGGACTGTCCACGTGTTCGATCTTCGCGGACATCCCGAAGCGACCACAGCCTATGCCTGGCGGTCGTCGCCCGAGCTGCAGTCGAACATCGTGTTGCGTCAGGGCGAGATCGAAGGCCCCGACGATGCTGTAAGAGCTGTTATTTTCGCACGTCGCTAGGATCGGGATCTTCTCACCATCGCAACAGGCGATTGCCGGCCAGTGCGCCGGCGGCGATCACGGGCAATGCGGCCAGTGGATACCAGGTGAGGACGAACAGGGGCGAATCGTCGAAGCAATGAAAGGCGTAGATCGCCGCTGCCGCCGCCGCCGCGAGTGCGCCGGCCATGGCGCCGGACCGGATTGGCGAAGCCGGAGCTGTGCGGCGGAGGGCCAGGATCAGCACAGTCAGAGGCGCCAATGCGAACAAAGGAATCGCGGTCAGGCAAACCAGTGCGTTGCTGCCAATCAGCCGTGTCGCCCAAGACGCCCGCGGCAACATCGCGAGTTCGATCACGACTGCGACGACAGCCAGCACGATCAATGGCAGCATACGCGGAAGCAATGAGCCTGCCCTGACCGGCCGCGCCAAAGTGGAGCAGGCGCCGAAGGCGGCTACCACAGCAACAAGAACCAAAACGAGTTTGAGGTCGAAACGCCAGGTTCTGAAGGCGGCAGCGAGATCGACCCTTGGCCCGAACTCGAGGGCGAAGATCGCGAGCGAGACCAAACCTCCGATGGCGATGGCAGTGGCCATCAACCGGCCAGGAGGCCAAACAGATCCTTTACGGTCGGCAACCAGGGCGGCAACGAACTGGTCGGTCTTCATGATCGATCCCTACGATAGGCAGCGGCGAGCGCCTTGAGAGCACGATGCAGGGTCACACGCACGGCGCCCTCGCTCATGCCCAGGCGCGCGCCTACCTCTTGGGCGCTTTGCCCATCCAGCGATACGCCCTCCACGATACGGCGCTGGCGTTCTGGTAAGCCAGCCAGCAGGCGCCGTGCGTCGGCCGCGGGGCCGACCGGGTCATTGGCCGGTGCTGCTAACGTCTCTGACAGGTCCTCGATATCGACATGGTCGGTGACACCGCGACGACGGAGATGGTCGACCAGTTTGTGGCGCGCGATCGCGCGAAGCCAAGGTTCGAGCGGTTGCGTTTCGTCCCAAGTGTCGCGCTTCAGATGCATGGCCAGCAATGTTTCCTGAACGATGTCCTCGCTGTCGTCGACCCGTCGTCCCGCCGCAGCCAGGCTACGGCGGGTAATACCTCGCAACCAGGTGGCGACCTGCATCAACAGACGCCGATAGGCTGCGTCGTCGCCCAACCGGGCCGCTCGCATAAGCGAGGAAAGGTCATCCGAGTTGGACACGAGAGCCTATCATTCACGTATTCGTGTGGGAGTGCTCAAACGTTACAGGCCGGCTGCGCGAAAAGAATCCAAAAATGAGATCGCGTCCACTGTAACGAAAGGCCGTCCTACGGCGAAACACCTAGTACGGGCCGACATTGGCCCGAAATGCCAGGAGAAACTCCATGACGATTCGTACCACCAACCTAGCTCTTGCCGCTGCTGTTGCCGCCGCATCGCTGATGTCGGTTGGCGCCGGCGCGCAGACCGCGAATACCGACAAGGAGAGATGCTACGGCATTTCCATGGCGGGAAAGAACGACTGTGCCGCCACCGGCAACAACTCCTGTGCCGGGCAGGCCAAGGCCGACTATGACGCCAAGGCCTGGAAGTACGTTGCCAAGGGCTCCTGCATGAACATGGAGGTCACGTTGAAGGATGGCATGAAGCGCAAGGGCACGTTGACGCCGATGTAACGAGGAGACGAGCCATGACGGCGGATCGTCGGCCGCGGGGTGGTCTCGGCGCGGGGGCTGGGCTGAAGCCCGAGCACTATCGCGACATTCTCGATGGCCGGCCCGGTGTTGGCTGGTTCGAGGTGCATGCCGAGAATTACATGGGAACCGGTAACGGTGCTGGCGGTCCGCCGCATTTCTTCCTGGAGCAGATCAGGGCGCGCTACCCTTTGTCTGTCCATGGCGTTGGCCTCTCCATTGGATCGGCCGAGGGGCTGGCGCCGGGGCATCTTCAGCGACTCGCTGCCGTAGTCGATCGTTACCAGCCCGCTCTGGTCTCCGAGCACCTCGCTTGGTCGACGCACGCCGGCGTTTTCCTGAACGATCTGCTGCCGCTGCCCTATACCGAAGCCACGTTGGCTGTCGTCGTCCGCCACGTCGATCAAGTCCAATCGACATTGAAGCGCCGTATCTTGATCGAGAATCCTTCGACCTACCTTCGCTTTGCCGTGGAGCAGATGGCCGAAACCGCCTTCCTGTGCGAGCTGGCACGACGAAGCGGCTGCGGGCTGCTGCTCGACGTGAACAACGTGTTCGTCTCTACGGCCAATCACGATTTTGATCCGACGGTCTACCTCGCAGACTTCCCCGTCGAGCACATCGGGGAAATCCATCTCGCCGGTCATGCTTCGATCGAGGTTGCCGGTGGCGAGTCATTGTTGATCGACACGCATGATCGCCCGGTCTCCGATCGGGTTTGGGCGCTCTATCAATCGTTGATCTCGCGCATCGGCCCGTACCCGACTTTGATCGAGTGGGATTCGGACGTTCCTACCTGGGCGCGGCTCTCGGCCGATGTGGCGCGGGCCGAGAGCCTACTGTCCTTCGAGGAGGGGAGACATGCTCGCGCGGCTTGAAGGTGGTCTCGCGGACTTCCAGTCGGGCTTCGCGGCTTCGCTGCTGAGTGCGGAGAAGGTCGCGGATCGGCGATTTTCCGTTCACCGCAACAATGTGAAGGCAAGCCTGGTGGCGGCTCTTGCTGCACGCTTTCCGGTTGTGTCGCGGCTGGTCGGTGTGGAGTTCTTTCAGGCCATGGCACTGGTCTTCATCGAGCGGTGCCCACCGAGATCGCCGGTTCTCGCGGCGTATGGTGCAGGCATGGGCGACTTCCTTGATGGCTTCGAGCCCGTTGCCGATCTGCCCTATCTTGCCGATGTCTCGCGCCTCGAATGGGGGCGGCGTCTTGCCTGGCATGCTGCCGATGCGTCGACCATCTCAATCGAGGCGTTGACGGCCGTCGAACCGGACCGGCTGGCTGGCGTGCGCCTTGACCTTCATCCTGCTGCAAGCGTCGTTGCATCGGTCTGGCCAGTGATCTCGATCTGGACGACGAACACCGGCGACGAGGAGGCAAGACCAATCGGTCCCGACTGGGTTGGCCAGAGCGCCCTGATTACGCGGCCCGGCCTCGAGGTCTTCGTCAATGCCTTGCCGCCTAGTGCCGAGCTTCTTTTCAGATCGTTATCGGCCGGCGTCGCGCTAGGCGAGGCCGTGGCGCGGGCGGAGCATATCGCGGGTTTCGAGACCGCAGCGGCACTCTCCCTCCTTTTCCGGACAGGCGCAGTCACCTCCCTTGCCGTCGAATGAACCGATCGACAGGAACATCCATGATCCAGCTTCTCACACGCCTGAACGCCGCGCTGCAGCATATCCCTCACGAGTTGCTGGCAATCGTGGCGCGCATTTCCATTGGCACGGTTTTCTTGCGCTCGGGGATGTTGAAGCTCGAGGGCTGGACCAACGGCACGACGCTCGCTCTGTTTCGCGAGGAATACCAGTTGCCCCTGTTATCGCCCGAGGTCGCAGCTTCGCTCGCTACGGCAGCGGAGCTTTCTTTGCCGCTGCTGCTCTTTCTCGGTCTGTTCACGCGCCCGGCAGCGCTCGCACTGCTCGGCATGACCCTTGTGATCCAGCTTTTCGTCTATCCCAATGCCTTCGATACGCACGGCACCTGGGCAGTCGTGCTGCTTTATCTTGCCAAGTTCGGGCCTGGCGCGGTTGCCCTGGATTCGCTGCTCGCTCGATCGTGGACAGCCAAGAAGGCAACGACATCGCCGACAGTGTGAAACTTCTCCGCTGCCGCATCCGGGATTTCGACACCGAACTCGTCTTCCAGCGACATGATCGTCTCGACGACGTCGATGCTGGTGACGCCCAGCTCGTCCATCCGCGCGGCCTCGGTGATCTTGTCGGCATCGATCTGGAATTTCTCCGCCATGACGCGGCTGACCCGTTCCGACACAGTGTTCATCGTCTTTCCTCCTGCCCGGTAGGGTAATGCTGTCACCCTGCCGGCTGATCCCTACTTGGTGCTGCGCAGTCCGCGCGGCAACCTCAAACCCTCGAACGCCCGGAAAAGGCCTCTTCGCTCGCCCTTCACCAAAGCATTTACGCCCCACATCGGCTATTTTGCGTCTTAATCGCCGGCGCGCAACCACTACAGTCCGGCGTGGGGCAAGCAGCTCTCGCTCTCCGGACGACGTGACGAAAAGGCGCTGGTTCGCTGGAGCACTCGGGCGCACCATCTCGGTGCGCTGCAAATCTATCCTGATACTGGCGGCAGCGCGACCAGGCGCGACTGACGTGGCCGACACAGTTTCCTCCTTGCTGCGCAATATTCGTGCCTGCACGACCTGCGCGTCGGCCCTGGAGAACGGGCCGAATCCCGTCGTTCAGTTCGCCAAGAGCTCGCGCCTGATCATTGTCGGTCAGGCTCCCGGGGCGAAGGTCCACGAAAGCGGCGTGCCGTGGCAGGATGCGAGCGGCGATCGGTTGCGGGATTGGACGGGGCTCAGCTTCGGCGAATTCTACGACCCGCAGAAAGTCGCACTTGTGCCCATGGGCTTTTGCTATCCGGGCAAGGGCAGGAACGGCGATCTCCCGCCACGCCCCGAATGCGCACCACAATGGCACGATCGCGTCTTTGATCTCCTTGTCGAGAAGCGGCTGGTCCTCTTGGTCGGCAGCTACGCCCAGTCGCGCTACCTTGCCGGAGCTGGAGCCAAAAAGAGCCTCACCGATGCGGTGAGGGATTTCAGGTCGTACGCTCCGTCGTTCTTTCCGCTGCCGCATCCGTCATGGCGCAGCGGCATCTGGATGAAGCGCAATCCCTGGTTCGAGGCAGAGGTGTTGCCGCCGCTGCGCAAGGCCGTACGAGCGGCCTTGCGCTGAAGCAATCTGACTTATGGCAGGATCGCGTCGGCCTCGATTTCGACCTTGGCATTGGGATCGATCAACGCCGAGACCTGGACCAGCGTCATCGCCGGAAAATGCTTGCCGAGCGTTGCGCCCCAGGCCTCGCCGATGGCCCTGCCGGCAGCATTGAACTCCGCAATGTCCGTGACATAGGCACGCAACGCGACGAGATGCGATGGTTCGCCGCCTGCTGCCTTCAACACACTGACGACATTGCCAAGTGCCAGCCGCCACTGCGCGCCGGCGTCCGTCCCTTGCGGGATGTTCGCCTGTCCCGGCTCCTTGCCGATCTGTCCCGCGATGCGCACGCTTTTCGTCCCGGTCGCGACGACGGCATGCGAGAAGCCGCGCGGCCGCGGCCAGCCCTCGGGGAGAATCGGTGTGTAGGCGATGTCGGACGTGCTCATGATCTCGCTTCCTCCAAGGGGGTATGCGCAGCCAGTTGATAGGGAAGCAGCTTATGGGTGATGAGTTCTCCGGGGCAAACCCTCGTGATTTCACACAAGGAACTTGACGTAGTTGCTTGAAAGAGGTGATCTTCAACCAAGTGGGGGAGATCTAATGAAAATTCTAGTCGTTGCAGCATCGTTAATGCTGATGGGCGCTTGCGCGCCAATGCAGCAGATCGAGAGGGTCCCTGAAGTAGACCCAAAGATGGCAGAGTCTTTCGCACAAACGAAGTCGTTCGTGTACGAGAGAGCCATCGTGCGCGGCGAGCGTGGTGAAGGGGTGGTAACGGTACAGGGAGGCCTCGCATGCGTGCCGCATGCCCAAGGGCTCGCGCAATCGGAACAATATGCTGCAACAAATCAGGCTTTTGAGAATGCCTTTCAGGAGGAGTTTGCGCGAGCTGGCTACCGGATTGCGAAGACAGTAGGCAGCGGCGACCTCTTCACAGACAAGAAAGACATAGCTGCGGACTTCCGCATCGCCGGTGTCGTGACCAAGTTGAAGATGAATGTCTGCTTTCCCATGGCTGGGTTTGGCAACTTTACCACTGGCAAGGGCGAGGCAAGCCTGACGGTCGAGTGGCAAGTCTATTCGAATGCAACGAAGAGCGTGGTCTATACCAGCGTGCAAAAGGGCTATGCCATTATCAGCAGTAGTGTGGCTAACCCGGTCAATGAATTGTGGCGAGAAGCCTTTGCAAGGGCAGTAAGAGGGCTGCTGGCTGATGACCGCTTTGTCGCCATCGCGAATGGGGCGACTGTAACTCCCATCGTGAATGCGAAGCCCCAGAGCTAGGCGGTCGAAAGAAGACCTTGATCGGATTGCCGCCTGCGACGGGTCGGCGATCATTTGAACCCGCATGTTTCGGCACTCGTGCGTACGACACGCCATGTCGTGCCGTCGCTCCAGCAGCCGTCGCGCCACGCGCCTGTGAGGCTCTTGCCGTCCGCTTCTTTCAACGTGCCCATGCCCTCGGGCTTGCTGCGATAGAAGTCGCCTTCGTAGATCGCGCCGTTCGGCAGCCTTAGCGTGCCATGGCCATGTTCCTCGCCGTCGCGGAAGTCGCCCTCGTAACGCTCGCCGTTGGAGTAAGTCGCCACGCCCTTTCGGTTCAGTTTGAGATCGTTGAACCAACCCTCGAAGCGCGTGCCGTCGGGGCGGACGAGCACGCCGCGTCCGAACGGGAACTGGCCCTGGTAGCGGCTGCCATCGCCGAGCGTGGCGACGGTGAGCGCGATGAGTTCGCCCTTGCGATAGACTCCGTCGATGCGCAACTGGCCATTGTTGTAAGTCGCGACGCCGGGGCCCTCGTAGTCGCCGTCCTTGAACATGCCCTCGTAGCGATCGCCGTTGGCGTAGGTCGCGATGCCGCGTCCGTTATGGTCACCGTTCTTCATCTCGCCGGTGTAGATGTCGCCGTTGGCGTAGCGCCAGGTTCCCTGGCCTTCGGCCTGGCCATTGCGGAATGTTCCTTCGTAGCGATCGCCGTTGGCGGCGATCCATGTCCCGTGTCCCTCCGGCCGGCCGTTCTTCACGTCGCCTTCGTAGCGGTCGGTCGGCTGGCCGTCCTTGAACCATTGCAACACCCCCGATCCCTGTGCCGTACCGCCCGGGCACGCACCTTCCCAGCGGATCTCTTCCTTGCCTTCGGGAGCGGGATTCCAGACACGGCAGCGTGTCGCGGTATCGGCGATCCAGGCGCCCTGTGGCGGTGGGGCTTGCTGCTGCTGCGCGGGCGACGGCAGTTCTTGCGTCTGGACCTGCGCCGCGGCGGCCGAGCCGAGCAGAACGATCGCAATTCCCAGGCAGGTCGACAGGCGCATGCCGGATGATTGGCGGTCGGCTGCGGCGATTCAAGTATGCGAGTCGAGCTTACCCAGTCGGGCCTACTTCGCGCGCTGCGTCAGCTCCCGCGCCTTGACCAACCGGTCGAGGTAGCCATCCTCACGGCCGCGCTCGGCTTCGGCGCGGGCTGCTACAAGCAATGCCAGCAACGTCGTCCGGTCCGAGGCGACCTCCTTGTCGTCGCCCTTGGTGCTGGAAGGTGCGCCCTGCCGGGGCGGCGTCACATCGGGCATCGTCGGCATGCGATTGTCTGCGCTCGGCGGCGGTGCGATCACCGACCGATCCTCGGTCTGTGGCGGCGCGATGACGCCACCCGAGCGGCCGAGTTCCTGTGAGTTCGTGCCGGGGCTCCGGTTCGGCGTGCTGCGGTCTGGCGTGGCGATGGGAGGAGCAGTCGCAACGCCGTGGCGCTCGGCCATCTGGCGTACCTGGTCGAGGCAGCTTTCTGCCGCCGCCGCATCGGGCCACAACACGAGCAGGGCAAGGCTCGCGAGGAGAAGGCGGGCGGTCGTGGAAGAAGGGGCGCGCATGTCGAAGCAACGACAGGCGCGCGCAACCGGTTGCGCTATGTCAGAAGCCGTACAGTCGCGCCGGATTGTCGACCAGAATTTTGCGGCGCGTTGCCTCGTCCGGCACGCAGCGGAAGAACAGCCGCAGCAGATCGTCCTCCTGTGGCACGTCCGCCGGGGTATGACCGACATGAGGCCAGTCGCTGCCCCAGACCAGCCGGTCGGGATTGGCAGCCACCAGGGCCTGCATGAAGGCCGCCGTGTCGTCGAACGACGCGCCCTTGCTCGAACCTTGGCGCGTGTTGCGGTCGGCGCCCGAGAGCTTGCACCAGTAGCGTCCCGTCTTCAGCTTTTCGCAGAAGTCGCGGAACCCGGGATAGTCGACACCCTTGTCGGCCATCGTGCGCCCCATATGGTCGATCACGAAATCGAAGGGCAGCTTCTCCAGATCGGGAGCGAGCGCTTGCAGGTCGCCGGTCTCGATCCAGAGCTGCACATGCCAGCCGCGCTCCGCCAGCCGCGGGGCGAGCGGCTGTAGATCGTCCAGGCTCATCCCGCCCGACGATACGGCCTTGCCGTCCTGCCGCAGGAGATTGATCCGCACGCCGCGAAATCCGGCATCGGTAAGCTCGTCGAGCCGCCGGTCGGTCACATCGGGCTTCAGCAGCGCCACGCCACGCAGCCGATCCGGATGGCGCTTCAAGGCATCGAGCGTCACGTCGTTGTCGGCACCGGCTGCCAGGGCATGAACGATGACGCCCTTGGCAATGCCCATCGTGTCCCATAGCGCCAGCAGCGTTTCGACAGGCGTCTCCCGCGCCGGCGCGAACTTGCCTTCGCGTACCGGTGGAAAGCGGTCGAACGGACCATAGACGTGGACGTGGCAATCGCAGGCGCCCTCGGGAAGGGTCAATCCGGTTTCCATGACGCATCACTCCAAGACAAACGTTCCTGCTCGCGGGGGAGCGGGGCGGTCGAGGATAGGGGATGGCCGTTCAAGCGTCCTCTCCTGTCCCTGCCGCGCGCATCGCCAGGCGATGCGATCATTCACGGACAGCGTGAGTCTTGCGGCGAGTTCGAGTTAGCTGATGAAGCGGTATTTTCATCCGAAGGAAGAGACACCCATGAAGATCGATTTGACGGGCAAGAAGGCCATCGTCTGCGGTGGCAGCCGAGGCATCGGCCGGGCGATTGCGCTCGGCTTCGCGGCCTGCGGTGGCGACGTTTCCATCTGTGCCCGCGATCCCAAGGCGCTCGACGAGACCCGCGCGGAGATCGCCAAGCACGGCCGCAAGGCCCATGCCGCGAGCGCCGACCTTTCCAATGGCGATGCGGTGCGCGGCTATGTGCGCGACGCCGTTGCCGCGCTCGGTGGCGTCGATTTCCTCGTCAACAACGCGTCGGCTTTCGGGTCGTCGGACGACGACAAGAGTTGGACGAGCAATCTCGCCGTCGACATGCTGTCGATCGTCCATGCGACGCAGGAAGCGCTGCCGTCTCTCAAGAAGGCACAGGGCAGCGTGTTGAACATCTCGTCCATCGCCGCGCTGCATCCGGCGGGGCGCCAGCCGCCCTACGGTGCCATCAAGGCGGCGGTCATCCATTACACCGTCACCCAGGCCGCGATGTATGCCGCCGACCGCATCCGCGTGAACTGCATCGCGCCCGGCTCGATCGACTTTCCGGGTGGTGTGTGGGATCGCCGCAAGACGGACAATCCGAAACTCTACAACGGCACCCTGGCCTCGATTCCCTTCGGCCGCTTCGGCACGCCGGAGGAGGTGGCGAACGTCGCGCTGTTCCTCGCCTCGCCACACGCCTCGTGGGTGACGGGCCAGACGATTGCCGTTGCGGGTGGGCAGGGCCTCTAGAAGGCGATCGTCCTAAGGAAAGTCCTCGGGCCTGAGTTCGATCGCCTGTCCGTGTGGCGTGCGATCGGCGGCATGGTCCCAGGCATGGACGTACCGGCCGAGCGTGTCTGAAGACGCAATACCCTTGAGCGCAACCACACGCTCGAGGGTCGCGAGCCAGTGCCGATAATAAGTGCTGCCGTCGTCCGGATCGCCTTCCGCCCGCGCGTTCCGGATCTCTTCGCCCAGTAGCGTCGCCCAATCGGTCCAGGTGAAGACGCCACGCTGATGCAGGGCGAGCGCCATCGCGAAGGCCTGGGCCTGCCACGGCTCCTCGAACACGGGTGCCTCGCCTTCGCAAGGGATTCCCGGAACGACATCCAAGGCCGCGCGGACGGCGCCGGCCTCTGCGTTGTCTGTCACGCTGCCTCCAGATAGGGCTCGAAGGCCTCGATCGAGGTACGCACCGTCGGATCGGCGTCCGGTCCCCAGAGTTCCGTTGCCTCGAACGTCACCGTGTAGAGCCATTCCGCCCGTTCCACGCCCTCGGCGACGGTGGCGTCGGGGAAGACATGGCAGCCCTGGATACGTTCGATGGTGCCCGTGTGGCCGCGTGCGAAGCGCGGCAAGCGCGTGTGCGAGACCGGATGGATGTTCTTCGCCCGCACGCGGGCGCCCACCTCGAAGCGCGCTGCCGCCGTTGCCGGACGGCTGTAGCTTCGGCGCACCAGCAGCCCGTCGGCTTCGGCCGGCGTGGCGCTCTTCTTCTTGAGTGGCCGTCCCGGTCCCGACGCATGGCCCGACGAGAGCTCGGCCTCCGTGATCAAGCCCCTGGCGAGGCAGAGCCGCTCCAGCCGCAGCATCCACTTCTTGTAGTAGGAAGAGGAGAGATAGACCGCGGGTGGCAAGGTCTCGATCCAGTAGCGGCCGACATCGATGTTCCATTCGCCGGTCGCACCCATGATGCGGTTCAGCGCCAGCACGCGGCCTTCCCAGGGATCATGAAACGGCGGCTCGGTGGGTGGGGCATCGACCTTGCCGAAGCCGTCCATGCCGCCCAGATCGTGGATGCCGTTCATGCGGCCACCTCGCTCGCTGTCTTGGCCAGGCCGGTGCCGATCATCGAATCACGCGTGACGAGCGAGGCGAGGCGCTCCTCGCTCCAGCCCTCGGTGCCTTCGGGTCGCATCGGCAACACGATGAAGCGCGTCTCCGCTGTCGAATCCCAGACGCGGATCGTCTTGTCGGCGGGCAGTGTCACGCCGAAGTCGGCGAGCACGGTGCGCGGCTCCTTTACGGTGCGGGCGCGATAGGGCGTCGACTTGTACCAGGCCGGCGGCAGCCCCAGGACGTCCCATGGGTAACAGGAGCAGAGCGTGCAGACGATCATGTTGTGGGTCGACGCCGTGTTCTCCACCGCGATCAAGTGGTCGCCGACTTTCTGCTCCAGGCCCAGCGTCTCGATGGCCTGGCTCGCGTCGGCAAGCAGCGCCTTCTTGAAGGTCGGGTCTGCCCAGGCGCGTGCCACGACCCGTGCGCCGATATGCGGTCCGATCCGCGTCTCGTAGGCTTCGATGATCCGGTCGAGCGCTGCGGGGTCGACATATCCCTTTTCGGTCAGAACCGTCTCCAGCGCACGCACGCGCAATTGCATCTCGGACAACTCCGAGCCGTGCCCCTGATGGTCATGACCATGATGATCATGGTGGTGATCGTGGTCGTGTGAGTCGTGTTTGTCTGACATGGCCGCCATCATGGTGGTTCTTCGGGTGCAATTGTACTGCGTCGCAAGCGAGGCGGAACCACCAAAGGAAGCCGGGACCGCGCATGCGGGCTCTGCAAATCACTGGCTTGTGATGGTGCACGAGTCATCCGTCGAGGCGGATGCTACAGTATCGACGTCATGCCGCCCCTCTCGCGACGCACCTGGACCTGGAGCTTCGATCTCCCGCCCCACGAGTTGTGGCCGATACTGGCCGACACCAGCCGGTTCAACGAGGCGATGGGGTTGCCCCCGTACACGCTGGAAGAGACACCTCAATCCAACGGCACCGTTCTGCGTCGCGGTCGAGGCAAGGCGGCGGGATTCACCCTGGAATGGGAGGAGAAGCCCTATGAGTGGGTCGCCGACCGGCACTTTCATCAATCCCGCATCTTCTCCAAGGGGCCGTTTCGCCGCTTCGGGCCGGTGTTCGACATTGAGCCGGATGGCAAGGGCGGCAGCAAGGTCAGCTATTCCCTCGAATGGGAACCGCTCAGCCTGACGGGCCGACTGTTCGGCCGGCGGCTGGCCGAGCAGGCCGGCGGGGCCGTGGGTCGGCGTATCCTCGAAGCCGTCGGGTTTCTGCGCGGCGAGCGGCTGACGCCTTTCGAGTTGCCGCCGCCTTCGCTGCCGCAGGGCGCCCAGGAACGGGCCGAGGCGCTGGCGGTGGAGATCGACCGCAACCCTTACGGCAACAACCTCGGCCGTGTGCTGGCCGCCACGGTGCTGGGCGGCATGGCGACCGATCTTTCGCATCTCAAGCCCAAGCGTCTGGCGCGCCAGCTCGATGTGTCGCCGCGTGTCGCGATCGAAGCCTGCCTTGCCGCGGTACGTGCCGGGCTGCTGACGATGAAGTGGGACCTGCTTTGCACCAACTGCCGTGGTGCCAAACTCAGCGCGTCGACGCTCTCCGAGCTGCCGCGCGGGGCGCACTGCCCTTCGTGCAACATCGACTACGACCGCGACTTCGAGAAGAACGTCGAGCTGTCCTTTGCACCAGCCGCGGCGATACGGCCGTTGATGACGGGCGATTTCTGCCTGAGCGGACCGATGGCGACGCCACATGTCGTGGTGCAGGTCCTGCTGGCGCCCGGCGAGCGACGCGTCATCGAAGCTACGCTGCCGGCCGGCCGCTATCGCCTGCGAACGCTTCACCCCGGCAGCGTTGTCGATTTCGAACACGAAGAGGGAGCAGCCTTGCCCGGTCTGCGTGTCACAGCTTCGGGCGTAGAAGCGATAGGCTCATCCGAGGCCGGCAAGATCGAGTTCGTGAACGATGCCGGCTTCGAGCTGGCGGCGTTGATCGAGGATCGCACCTGGACACGCGAGGCGCTGACGGCGCCCGAGGTGATCTCGCTGCAGGCTTTCCGCGATCTCTTCGCGGCGGCAACGCTTCGGCCCGGCGACGAGGCGGGAGTCAGCCAGGTGGCGCTGCTCTTTACCGATCTGCAGGGCTCGACCGCGCTCTACGAGCGGGTGGGCGATGCCCAAGCGTACAATATGGTGCGCGAGCATTTCGCGCTGCTGGCCGCCATCGTGCGCGATCACGACGGCGCGGTGGTGAAGACCATCGGCGATGCGGTCATGGCCTCGTTTGGCGATCCCGCCGATGCGGTGAAGGCAGCGCTCGCCATGCAGGCGAAGCTGTCGGCCGACACCGAGTTCATCCTCAAGGTCGGCGTCCACGCCGGTCCCAGCGTCGTGGTGACGTTGAACGACCGGCTGGATTACTTCGGCTCGACCGTGAACATGGCTGCCCGTTTGCAGGGCCAGAGCCGAGGCGGCGACGTCATTCTGAGCCGGACCGTCGCCGACGATCCGGCCGTGCAGGCCGTGTTGGCCGATGTGTCGACGCAGGCCGAAGAGGTGAAGCTGAAGGGCTTCGACCAGCCCGTCGGCTTCCTGCGGCTGCAGCCTTCTTTCTAGCTCATACGCCGAAGTGCGCGGCCATCACCGCGGCGGCTTCGTCGTTGGCCTTCAGGCCCTGCTTCAGGAAGCGGGTGAGCGAGAAGAAGCCATGGATGGTGCCGGGATAGTTGACGTACGTCGTCTTGACGCCGGCGTCGATCAGCCGGTCGGCGTAGGCGCGGCCCTCGTCGCGCAATGGATCGAAGCCTGCGGTCAGAACGAAGGCGGGCGGCAGGCCCTTGAAGTCCTTGGCCAGCAGCGGCGAGAGGCGCAGGTCGGAGAGGTTGGTGTTGGCTGGCACATAGGCCTTCCAGAACCATTCCATCAGCGAGCCGGACAGGAAGTAGCCTTCGGCAAAGGCCGTACGCGACGCGCTCTGCTTGCTGGAGTCGGTCGCGGGATAGATCAGCATCTGGAAGGCGGGCGTTTGTTCGCCGGCGTCACGGCAGGCCTGGCAGACCACGGCAGCTACGGCACCGCCTGCAGAATCGCCACCGACCGCGATACGTTCGGGGTCGACGTCGAATGCCGCGGCTTTGTCCCTGATATGGCGGAAGGCGGCGAGACCATCATCCAATGGGGCAGGGAAGGGATGTTCGGGCGACAGGCGATAGTCGATGGAGATCACCTGGCAGCGGCTCTTGTTGGCAAGTCGGCGGCACGTTGAGTCGTGCGTCTCGATGTTGCCGATCACGAAGCCGCCGCCGTGATAGTAGATCAGGGTCGGCAGCGGCCCGGCCGTGGTGCCGAGCGGCCGGTAGCGGCGGAAGCGGATCTCGCCGCCAGGGCCTGGCAGCGTGCCGTCGAGGACGGCGGCGACTTCCGGCGGATCGGCCTCGCTGTCCTCGGACATCTTGTCGACCGCCGCGCGACCCACGGCATGCGGCAGGCTTTCCAGCTTGGGTCGGCCGGCCTTGTTGGCCTGGTCCATCAGGTCGAGCAGGGCGCGGGCTTCTTGATCGAGCATGCAAATCTCCGAAGTCAGTCGAACAGATGATGGTAGGCAAAGAGAGCGGGCGCGCCGCCGGTGTGGACGAACACGATATCCTGATCCGCGGTCCAGCGGCCGGCTCGAATCAATGAAATCAGGCCGGCCAGCCCTTTGCCGGAATAGACGGGATCGAGGACCAGCGCTTCGAGGCGGGCGCCGAAACGGATCGCGTCGATCGTCGCGGCGTGCGGCACGCCATAGGCGGGCCCGGCCAGACCGGCGACTACCTCGACATCCTCGGGGATGAATGGCTGTTCCAGCAGGTCCGCGGCGCCCTGGCTGAAGCGCAGTACGTCGGCGCGCACGCGCTCCGGCTCCGCATCGATATCGATGCCGACCACCTTCGTGTCGGGCAGGCAGGCACGTGCGCCGACGACCAACCCGGCCTGCGTTGCCCCGCTGCCCGAGCAGTGGACGATGGCACGCGGCGTGAAGCCGAGCGCGGCAGCCTGGGCGGCGATCTCCGCTACGGTCGAGGCGTAGGCGACGGCGCCCAACGGACTGGAGACTCCGTAGGGCACGACGTAGGGCTTGCGGCCCTGAGCGCGGAGGCTTTCGGCGAGATCGCGAATTGCGCCGTTGCGATCGCCGTTCCACGGCACGTCGTGCAAGGTCGCGCCGAACAGTTTGTTGAGCAGCGCATTGCCGGTCTTGCCATAGTCCGGCGAGGGCGGGGCGAGCCGGCCGTGATAGACCGCGAGATGGCAGTCGAGACCGAGCCGTGCCGCGGCCGCCGCGACCTGCCGCTGGCTGTTCGACTGCACGACTCCACCCGAAACCAGCGTGTCGGCGCCGGCCTCGATCGCTTCACTCAACACATAGTCGAGCTTGCGCAGCTTGTTGCCGCCGAGCCCTACGCCGGTGCAATCCTCGCGCTTCACCCAGAGCCGTGGGCACGCCCCATCCTTCGCGAGATGCGCCGTAAGCTGCTTCATCGGCTCGAGCGGCGTCGGCAGATGAGCGATGCCGAGCCGTGGAAAGCGGGCCAGCCGGTGGGTGAGGTGGCGGGTCAGACGGTCAACGGAAGAAAGCATGCGCGTGTCCGGCGATCTCTTTAGCGCGCTCCCAGCTCATGCAGAAGCGGCCGCCGGAAACGATCTCGACCTGCGCCTGCGGGCATTTCGCCTGCAGGAGCGCGCGATGGCGACCATAGATGAAATGCTCGCCGTAGAGCATCAGGGTCGGACAGCGGAGAGCCGCCATCCCGTCGAGCGTGTCGAACTTCGCCAGGGCCTGCATCGCCTGCCAGCGGTCGCGCCCGATCTCGAACTGGGCGGTGTTGATGCGATCCATCCAGGATTGCGTGGGCTGCATCGGCGCATGTTCGGGATCGTTCTGCAGCAGGAACTCGATGCTGCGCGGCGCCGGAAAGCCGGTCGCGTCGGAGGGTCGGACCTTGGCGATATCGGCGATGTCCCGCGTCGCGGTGTCGGCATCGGTGAAGTAGGGCGTGTTCACCAGTGCGACCTTGTCGATGCGCTGCGGCCAGCCGGCGCCCAGCGCAATCGAGACCGCAGCGCCCACGGCCTCGCCCAACGCGAAGGCGCGTTCGACGCCCAGCGCGTCCATCGTTTCGACAACGGCGCGTGCGTAGTCCTCGATTCGTGGCTGCCAGTCGATGTGGTCGGAATGACCATGGCTCGGATAGTCGATGGCGATGGCGCGGAAGTGCTGGCCCAATGCCTGCAGCAGCTCGACCATCAATGCCGAGCTTTGCTGATTGATGTGGCTCACCATGACGACGGGACCGCTGCCGCAGGCCCGCCAATGGATGTGGCCGGCGAAGGTCTTCGCCAGGCCGCGTTCTATCGGCAATGTCATGGAAGAAGGGCCACGCTTTATTCGAGTTTCACGTTGGCGAGCTTGATCACTTCGGCCCATTTCGCGGACTCGGCCCGAAGGTAAGCCGCCAGCTCAGCCGATGTACCACCGACGGCGACGCCGCCAACGGCCGCATAGGCGTCAGCCACTTCCTTGCTGCGCAAGGTGGCGACCGCCGCATCGTGAACCTTCTGTCGTGCGGCCAGGCTCGATTCACCCGGAGCGACCAGAGCGTACCAGTTGTCCGAGTTGACCCTCGGCAGACCGAGTTCGCGCATGGTCGGCACGTCCGGCAGCAGCGCCGCGCGCGTGTCGGAGCTGACCGCCAGCGGCTTCACTGCGCCGGAGCGGATATGCGGCAGCAGCACGGGCACGTCGAGCAACGCACAATCGACAGTGCCCGCGATCAGGTCGTTGGTGGCAGGTGCTGCTCCTCGATAGGGCACGTGCAGCAGGTCGATCCCTGCTTCGCGTTTCAGGAGCTCGGTGGCGAGATGGGTGATGCCGCCGGTGCCCGCGGATCCATAGGTCAGCTTGCCGGGGTTGGCCTTGGCGCGGGCGACGAAGCCTTTGAAGTCGGTGATGCCGAGCTTGGTGCTCACCACCAGCACTTCCTGCACGCGCACCACCAACGTAACCGGTGCGATGTCCTTCACCGGGTCGTAAGGCATCTTGGGCATCAGGCTCTGCATGATCGCCCCGGCGCTGGCGCTCATCAGGCCGAGCACATGCGGATCGGTGACGGCCTTGGCCACGAAGTCGATGCCGGTGACGCCCGCCGCGCCACTCTTGTTCTCGACCACGACCGACTGGCCCAGCCGCTGGCTCATGCCCTGCGCCAGGGGCCGGCCGAACGTATCGGCCGGTCCACCGGCCGGAAAGGGCACGACAAGCGTCAGGGGTTTACTGGGAAAGGGCTGTTGCGCGGCCGCCCCAAATGCCGGAAACGCCGCAAGCCCCGCGACAATGCCGCGGCGGGTGATGGTCATCGTTTCCTCCGCCTTCGTTGACCGAAGTCTGCGCCTGGCCCTGCAGATTCTGCAATGGCTTTACGGCGCGCGGAGGGCTGGGGTTCTAGAACTCGACGTCGAGTTCCTCGACTTCCTCGGGTTCGGCCTTTGCGGCCGCTGTCCACTCGACCATTGCCGGAAACTTCAGCATCAGGTCGCGATATCCAGCAGATGCCGGGTCGAGCTTCACGTCATAGGTCGCGAACCGCGTGCAGACCGGCGCGTACATGGCGTCGGCCATGGTCGGCTTCTTGCCGAAGAGATAGGGGCCGCCGTAACGCTGCAGGCAGTCGCGCCAGATCGTCGTCACGCGCTCGATATCGGCCTGGGCGCCGGCCCAGACCTTGAAGCCCTGATGGCGCACCTTGAGGTTCATCGGCAGCGCCGAGCGCAGGTTGGCGAAGCCTGAATGCATCTCGCCACAGATGGCCCGGCAATGCGCCCGCGCCACAGGGTCCTTGGGCAGCAGGCCGGCCTTGGGCTTGATCTCGGCCAGATACTCGCCGATCGCCAGCGTGTCCCAGACCTTGACTGTCCCGTGATCGAGGCAGGGCACCAGGAAGGAGGGAGACAACAGCAGCAGTTCCGCCCGGGTCGCGGGGTCATCGAGAGGGGCCACGCGCTCGTCGAAATCCAGCCCGGCCATTCGGCAAAGAAGAAAGCCGCGGAGTGACCAAGAGGAATAGTTCTTGCTACTGACGGTGAGCGAGGCCTCTGCCATGGACGCTACCCCTCCCATTCGATGGGTTAGTCTGTGTCTTAGGTGCCTAGCAATGATGCAAATTTCGAGCCGGTCGCCCCCTCATGCTTTATGCGATGTATCAGACCGCCGCCGATATGATGATGCCGCTCCGCGCCTGGTCGGCCGCGGCAGGTAAGGTCAATCCAGCGTCTTGGCAGTCGGCGGGGGCATTCTACGAGATGCTGAGCCGAGCCGGTCTCAGCCATCGCAGGCCATCCTTCGGCATCCCGGAGGTCAAGGTCGGCAACCAGATGGTCCCGGTCTGCGAGGAAGAAGTCCTGGCGACCCCCTTCGGCACCCTGCTGCGCTTCGCCAAGGAAGGCATGCCGCCGCAGCCCAAGGTGCTGGTCGTGGCGCCGCTGTCCGGCCATTTCGCAACTCTGCTGCGCGACACGGTCCGTGTGCTCCTGCCGGAGCACGACGTGCATATCACCGATTGGGCAAATGCCCGCGATGTCGGCATCTGGCACGGTCCCTTCGGCTTCGACGAATATATCGAGCACCTGATCACCTTCCTGGAAGTGATGGGGCCGGGGGCGCACGTTGTTGCCGTCTGCCAGCCCTGCGTACAGGCCCTGGCGGCGGCGGCACTCATGGCGGAAGACGATAATCCGGCACAGCCGGCCAGCCTGACCCTGATGGCGGGGCCGGTGGATACGAGGGTAAATCCCACCAAGGTCAACGAGCTGGCCACGGGACGGCCGATTTCCTGGTTCGAGCAGAATCTGATTGCCCGGGTGCCGCTGCGCTATCCGGGCGCGGCACGGCGCGTCTATCCCGGGTTCGTGCAGCTCACCGCCTTTATGAGCATGAACGCCGAACGGCACGTCAAGGCGCAGGTCGACCTCTACAAGGCGATGGCGAACGGCGAGCACGAGCAGGCGGCCACCATCAAGGCGTTCTACGACGAATACTTTGCCGTGCTCGACCTGACGGCCGAGTTCTATCTCGAAACTGTGCAGCGTGTATTTCAGGAGCATTTGCTTGCACGCGGCCTGCTGGAGTGGAGGGGCCGCTGGGTCAATCCCAAGGCGATCCGTCGCACCGCGCTCTTCACCGTCGAAGGCGAGCGTGACGATATCTGCGCCATTGGCCAGACGGTGGCCGCGCACGATCTCTGTTCCAGTCTGCGGCCCTATCGCAAGAAGCACTACATGCAGGCCGGTGTCGGCCACTATGGCGTGTTCAGTGGCCGCCGATGGGCCGGCCAGATCTACCCCTTGGTGCGAAATACAATTCTGGCCAACGAATAGTGGCCTTTTCTGGCCAGAAATCCGCAGTACATTGGGGGTATGACCGACTTCCCGAAGAAGACCTCCGCCGACTGGGAAAAGCTCGCCGCCAAGGAGCTGCGCGACCGCCCGCTTGACGATCTGACGTGGATGACCCCCGAGGGCATCGCAGTGAAGCCCCTCTACACGGCGGCCGACCTTGAGCAGCTCGAGACGTTGGGCTCGCTGCCGGGCTTCCCGCCGTTCACCCGCGGGCCCAAGGCGACGATGTATGCCGGTCGCCCGTGGACGGTCCGCCAGTATGCCGGCTTCTCGACGGCCGAGGAGAGCAACAAGTTCTACCGCGCCAACCTGGCAGCAGGTCAGATGGGCCTGTCGGTGGCCTTCGATCTCGCCACCCACCGTGGCTACGATTCGGATCATCCCCGTGTCGTGGGTGACGTCGGCAAGGCCGGTGTGGCGATCGACTCCGTCGAGGACATGAAGATCCTGTTCGACGGCATCCCGCTCGACAAGATGAGCGTGTCGATGACGATGAACGGCGCCGTGCTGCCGGTACTGGCCGGCTACATCGTCGCGGCCGAGGAGCAGGGCGTGCCGCAGGACAAGCTCGCGGGCACGATCCAGAACGACATCCTCAAGGAGTTCATGGTCCGGAACACCTACATCTACCCGCCCGGACCCTCCATGCGCATCGTGGCCGATATCATCGAGCACACTGCGCAGCACATGCCCAAGTTCAACTCGATCTCGATTTCCGGCTATCACATGCAGGAAGCGGGATCGACGCTGGTTCAGGAGCTGGCCTTCACCCTGGCTGACGGCCTCGAATATGTGCGCGCCGCCAAAGCCAAGGGCCTCGACATCGACGCCTTCGCGCCGCGGCTGTCGTTCTTCTTCTGCATCGGCATGAACTTCTTCATGGAAGTGGCGAAGCTGCGCGCGGCGCGCTTCCTGTGGGCCGAGCTGGTCAAGCCGTTCGAGCCCAAGAAGGCCGATTCGCTGTCGCTGCGCACCCACTGCCAGACGTCGGGCGTGTCGCTGACCGAGAAGGATCCGTACAACAACGTGATCCGCACCGCCTACGAGGCGATGGCGGCGGTGCTGGGTGGCACGCAGTCGCTGCACACCAACTCGTTCGACGAAGCGATTGCCCTGCCGACGCCGACCTCGGCGCGTATCGCACGCAATACGCAGCTCATCCTCCAGCACGAGACCGGCGTCACCAAGGTCGTCGATCCGCTGGCCGGCAGCTATTACGTCGAGTCGCTGACCGCTAGCCTGATTGCCGAGGCGCGCAAGCTGATCGGCGAGGTCGAGGCGCTGGGCGGCATGACCAAGGCTGTCGAAGCCGGCATGCCCAAGATGCGCATCGAGGAAGCGGCCGCGCGCAAGCAGGCGCGCATCGACCGCGGCGAGGAGATCGTGGTCGGCGTCAACAAGTTCCAGCTCAAGGAAGAGCCGGCCATCGAGATCCTCGACGTCGACAACGACGTCGTGCGCGAGTCGCAGGTGAGCCGCCTGAACAAGATTCGCGAGACCCGTGATGAAGCGAAGTGCGTCGCGGCGTTGAAGGCGCTGGGCGATGCGGCGCGCAACGGCACGGGCAACCTGCTGACGCTCTCCATCGAGGCGACGCGCGCGCGCGCGACGGTCGGCGAGATTTCGTCGGCATTGGAAGGTGTCTACGGCCGTTATCAGGCCACCATCCGCTCCATCTCCGGCGTCTATGCCGGCGAGTGGGAAGGCGATGTGGGCCTTGAGCGCATCCGCACCGACATTTCCGCCTTTGCCGAGGAGGAGGGTCGTCGTCCTCGTCTGATGGTCGTGAAGATGGGCCAGGACGGTCACGATCGCGGCGCCAAGGTGATCGCGACGGCCTTCGCCGATCTCGGCTTCGACGTCGATATCGGCCCGCTCTTCCAGACGCCGCAGGAAGCCGCGCGGGCGGCCATCGAGAACGACGTGCATGTGATCGGCGTATCGAGCCAGGCTGCCGGCCACAAGACCCTGGTACCGCAGCTCATCGAGGAGCTGGCCAAGCAGGGCGGCCAAGAAGTCATGGTCGTGGTTGGCGGCGTCATTCCTTCGCAGGACTACGACTTCCTGAAGAAGGCCGGCGTGGCCGCAATCTACGGACCGGGCACCAATATCCCGGCCGCTGCTGCGGAGATCCTGTCGATCCTCCGCAAGCGCGACCAGAAGCGCGCAGCCTAGAACAGGGTGCCCCTTCGGCTGAAGGGGCTGGCCGGTATCGCCATTGCGATGCCGGTCGGCCTCCTTGCCCTCGTCTGGTATCTTGAGAATGTCTACTCAAGCGGCTGCACGACCACAGTCGCCGGGCAGGGCGTGATTCAGGGCAATATTGGCTACAAGACGACGCGACTACGCTGTAGCCGGGTCGACGACGAGTTCATGACGGCCGTGGGACCGCCCGACGGCATGGCCGCTGCCATCGCGACCGTGAAATTCAAACCCGAGTTCGTTCGCGCCGAGAATGCGCACCGCGCGATCTTTGCCGTCGATGGCCGCGATCTTGCGATCACCCTCGATAGCCTTGGGCGGCCTGTGGAACGCATCGATGTCGAGGCCGGCGGCCGTCGATCAGCGACTCCACATCCACGTTAGCGGCGCATCGCCTGGCTTTCCGCAGGGGTCAGCGGCCGTTCGCGGAAGGAGAGAGTCTTGCCGCGCAGGGTGCCGAAGCCGGTCTGGGCTTCCATCTTGACCGGATAGCGGATCTGGCTCTGGTCCATGCGCGCCAGCCAAATCTTGATCGGCCGCTCGCGTTCGGTCTCGGCTTCCTTCGGTGCGTCGTAGAACTCACCGGCAACGCGCTTCGTGTAGATCTCGCAGACCAGCAGGTCGCCCTGCACACCCGGGACATCCGAAGTCGAGCCGGGTTCGGTGCCGACCTTCTTCAGGATGACGTCGATCCGCCGCTTGCCGTCGTTGCTGGGCACCGTGCGGTCGCAGGCGCCGTCGCCGGCGAAGCCGACGCTCAGAGCTGCCGACAGGGGATCAAGGGAGCCGCTTTTCTGGTCGTCGGAGATCGACTGCTGCGGCGTGGGCTTCCATTCCGGGTTGTGAGTTTCCGACATCTTGTTGCCGGCATACTGGGCAATCCAGGTTCGCGGCTTGTCGCCGACGACGATCGAAAGCGAGCCGGCGCTGGGCCGGGCTCCGGCGGCCGTGAAGCCGCCCCAGGCGCGGTTGCGGCCGTCATAGTGAATGGTGACCGCGCGCAGCAGCCCTTCCTTGAAGGTGCGGGTCTCGACGTCGTAGTTGGCGCCGTTGAAGCGCGCCGTCAGGTCAATGCGGAAGCCGGAAAGGCCCGCAAAGGTAATTTCATAGGAGATGTCGACCTGGCGGGCATCCTGGGCGGCGCCCGGTGTGCCTGCGCTGAGACCGCCCGTGACGCCCATGCTCAAAGCAACCGTCAGCAAGGCCTTACGAAATCTCATGAAATCCCTTTCCAAAGGGGGCTTACTTCAGGTGTCCCAGCACGATAGAAGGCCGACGACCCCTGCGCCACTAAGACTGTACGTCCAATAAGGCAATTTTGGTCATGTCGCCGTCCGATAACGAAACTGTTCCCAAGGTGGGCGCCTCGCGCACCTGGGGGGTCATGGCCATACTTGGTCGCCATTTGTGGCCGAAGGGTGAAAAGACCCTGCGCCTGCGCGTGGTCATCGCGCTGGCGATGCTGGTCCTCGCCAAGGTCGTCGCGGTCTATGTCCCGCTGCTCTACAAGCAGGCGGTCGATGCGCTGGGGTCGACGGCGGCGCAGGCCATCGCCGTACCCGTCGTGCTGATCCTGGCTTACGGGGCCGCGCGCATCCTCTCGCAGGCGTTCGGTGAAATCCGCGACGCGGTGTTTGCGCCCGTCTCGCAGCGCGCGATCCGCAATCTCGCGCTGGAGGTCTTCGACCATCTGCATGCCCTGTCGTTGCGCTATCACCTGGAACGACAGACTGGCGGCCTGAGTCGCGTCATCGAGCGCGGCACCCAGGGCATGGAATTCCTGATCCGCTTCACGACCTTCAACATCCTGCCGACGCTGCTGGAGATTGCGCTGGTCGGTGGCATCCTGTGGAGCCTCTACGACTGGCGCTTTTCCGTCATCACCCTCGTGGTGATCGCCGGCTACATCGTCTTCTCGATCATGCTTTCGGAGTGGCGCATCAAGTTCGTGCGGCGCATGAACGATGCCGATACCGAGGCCAATGCCAAGGCAATCGACAGTCTGCTGAACTACGAGACGGTGAAGTATTTCGGCAACGAAGTGCACGAAGCGCGCCGCTTCGACGTTGGCCGTCGCCGCTACGAAATCGCGGCCATCCGCTCCAGCCGAACCCTCTCGCTGCTCAACATCGGCCAGGGAACCATCATCTCGATCGGCCTGGTCGCCGTCATGGTGATGGCGGGCTCCGGCGTCGTGGAGGGAACGATGACCATCGGCGACTTCGTCGCCGTGAACACCTTCCTCATCCAGCTCTACATGCCGCTCAACATGCTGGGGTTCGCCTACCGCGAAATCCGCAATGCGCTGGTCAACATGGAGAAGATGTTCGGCCTGCTGGAAGTACCGGCCGAGATCGCCGACCGGCCGGGCGCGCCGGCCCTCAAGGTCGCGGGCGGCGAGATCGTGTTCGATCATGTCGATTTCCACTACGAGCCGGCGCGACCGATCCTGCACGATGTCAGCTTCCGCGTGCCGGCGGGCAATACGGTGGCGATCGTGGGGTCGAGCGGCGCCGGCAAGTCGACCGTGTCGCGCATCCTGTTCCGCTTCTACGACGTGGCCTCGGGCAGCGTGCGCATCGACGGCCAGGACATCCGCGAAGTGACGCAGTCGAGCCTGCGCGCCGCCATCGGCGTGGTGCCGCAGGACACCGTCCTGTTCAACGACACGATCTACTACAACATCGCCTATGGCCGGCCGGGGGCGACGCGCGAAGAGGTCGAGCAGGCCGCGCGCCTGGCCCGCATCCACGATTTCATCATGGCGCTGCCCCAGGGCTACGAGGCGACGGTTGGCGAGCGTGGTCTGAAGCTTTCGGGTGGCGAGAAACAGCGCGTGGCGATTGCCCGGACGATCCTGAAGAATCCGGCAATCCTGCTGTTCGACGAGGCGACCAGCGCTCTCGATACGCGCACCGAGCAGGAAATCCAGCGCTCGCTGGAAGAGGTGAGTCGCGGCCGCACGACGGTGGTCATCGCCCACCGGCTCTCGACCATCATCAATGCCGACGAGATCATCGTGCTCGATCGCGGCAGGGTCGTCGAACGCGGACATCACGCCGATCTGCTGGCCATGAATGGCGCCTATGCCGAGATGTGGCGCCGCCAGCAGGAAGCCGCGGCCGAGGCCGAGCGTCACGTCGAGGAGCCGCCGTCCCTGCGGTCGGAAGGTCATCTGCGTGTCGCCGAGTAATGTAGCTTCCGCGGGCGCCGCCAATCCCTGGCGCGCACTGCTGCCAATCTACCTCGCCTGCCTCGCTTTCGGCATCCAGGTCGGCACCTCCATGCCGCTGGTGCCGCTGGCGCTGGAGCGGCAGGGCGTCGACAAATTCATGATCGGTGTCGTGGGCGCGGCCTGGGGCCTGGGCATGATCGCCACCACGCCGTTCGTTCCGGCTCTGGTCGCGCGGCTGGGCGCGGTGCCGCTGATCTGCGGATCGGCGGTCATCAGTGCGGTGCTGTCGGCGTTGTTTGCCTTCACCGACGGTGTGCCGCTGTGGTTCGCGCTCACTCTCCTGCAAGGCGTGGTCGGTGGCATCCCCTGGGTCGTGAGCGAGATCTGGATCAATCTCGTGGTCGACGAGAAACGCCGTGGCCGCGCCATGGCGGTTTACGCGACCCTGATTGCCGTCGGTATGGCGCTCGGTCCGCTGATCCTGCAGTTCGTCGGCCTCTATGGGCCGCGGCCCTTTCTGGTCGCCGCCGGCATCATGCTCGTCGTCATCCTGCCGCTGCTGCCGGCATGGAAGTCCGCGCCGCCGGTGAAGCTGGTCGAGAACAGCGGTATGTGGCGCGTGGTGCGGGCTGCACCTGTGGCCATGCTGGCGGCCTTCGCCTGCGGGCTGGGGGAGCAGGTCGCCTTCAGCTTTCTGCCGATCTTCGCGGTCGGCGCAAATGTCTCTGCCGAAACGGGCGCGCTGTGGCTCTCGGCGTTCGTGATCGGCAACATCGTTCTTCAGTGGCCGATCGGCTGGGCGGCCGACGAACTCGATCGCCGTTCCGTGCTGGCAGTCTGCGCATTGGCGAGTGCGGCGCTGGTGGCGTCGATCGGCTTCATCGATCCGCAGTCGTACGGCATCCTGGGCGTGCTGGTGCTGTGGGGCGGTATTTCCTTCGGCATCTACACCGTCGGTCTGGCGCTGCTGGGGCAACATTTCAGCGGTGGCGACATTGCCCGTGCCAATGCGGCTTTCACCATCATGTATACCGTGGCGGGCCTGGTCGGCCGGCCGATTGCCGGCGGCGCCATGGATGTGATGGGCCGGTCTGGCATGACCTTCACCTTGATGTTTTTCTACGCCCTCGCAGGCGTGGCCGCCTTGCTGGCAATGCGCCGTCGCGGCTGATAAACCTCCGCCGCATGAGCGCGTCTGTCGCCATATCGGATAGTTCCGCCGATCCGCTGCTTGCGCCGTTGCTCGCAGGCGACCGGCGGGCACTGGCGCAAGCCATCACCCTGATCGAATCGACGCGCAGCGACCACCGCGCGCGGGCCGACGCGCTGCTTGCCGCGATACTGCCGCACAGCGGCAAATCGGTGCGGCTCGGCATCACCGGCGTGCCGGGCGTCGGCAAGTCGACCCTGATTGAACGCTTCGGCCTTTCGCTGCTCGACCAGGGACGCTCGCTCGCCGTGTTGGCAATCGATCCCTCCTCGAAACGCGGGGGCGGCTCGATCCTGGGCGACAAGACACGCATGGAAGAGCTGTCGCGCCGGCATGAGGCCTTCATCCGGCCGTCGCCGGCGGGCATCACCTTGGGCGGCGTAGCCCGGCGTACGCGCGAGACCATGTTGCTCGTCGAGGCCGCGGGTTTCGACACGGTGATTGTCGAGACGGTGGGCGTCGGCCAGTCCGAGACGGCCGTCGCCGACATGGTCGACATGTTCATCGTGCTGTTGCTGCCTGCGGGCGGCGACGATCTGCAGGGCATCAAGCGCGGCGTGATCGAACTCGCCGACCTGATCGTGGTCAACAAGGCCGACGGCGATCTCAAGGCCACGGCGAAGCGGTCGGCTTCCGATTATCAGCACGCGCTGCGCATGTTGCGCTCGCCGACGGTTGGCTGGACGCCCGAGGTCGCGACCTCCTCCGCCCAGACGGGCGAGGGCGTCGCCGAGATCTGGCAGGTCGTCGAACGATTCAATGCGGCCGTCGGCGAGAAGGGTATTGCCCGGCGCCGGGCGGAGCAGGCCCGAGCCTGGATGTGGAACGAGGTCGGCGAGACGCTCTTGGCCGAGCTGCGCCGCCATCCCGAGGTTCGCAAGCTGGTCGGCGGCCTGGAGCGCGAAGTCGAGGCAGGCCGGGCTACCCCGGCGGCGGCGGCCCGGCGTATGCTAGAGGCCTTCCATGGCCGCTAAATCTTTCATAAAGCGCGCCCGCCGCGCTGCCGAAGCCCAGAAGGAGCCCTTCTGGAAGCGGAAGACCCTGGCTCAGATGACCAAGCAGGAATGGGAATCCCTCTGCGACGGCTGCGGCATGTGCTGCGTCAACAAGCTGGAATACGAAGGCACGGGCGAGCTCGCGCAGACCGATACCTGCTGCAAGCTCCTGGACCCCAAGACGGCCCGTTGCCGGGACTACAAGAACCGCAAGAAGATCGTGCCGGACTGCATCCAGCTCACCCCAAAGGTTGTGGCCAAGATGGATTGGCTCCCCAAGACCTGTGGGTACCGGCTGGTCCATTTCGGCCAGGACCTCTATTGGTGGCACCCCCTGATTTCGGGCGATCCGAACACTGTGCACGAGGCGGGAATCTCGGCCCGGGGCCGGGTGATTCCTGAGGATCAGGTCGAGGATATTAGCGAAAGAGTGGTGGACTGGTTTGCTTGACGGGACCTGCTTCGGCCCGTAAAAAGCCCGCCTTCCCGCCCTTCGGCGGGATCGTTTTTTAGCGGATATCGCCATGCCTCGTCGTTGCGCCCTTTCGGGCAAGGCCGTTCAGTACGGCAACAATGTGAGCCACGCGAACAACAAGTCGCGGCGTCGCTTCATGTCCAACCTGCAGGTTGCCTCGGTCCTGTCCGATGCGCTGGGCCACTCTGTGCGCCTGCGCCTGACTCCCCGCGGCATCAAGACGATCGAGCACAATGGCGGCATCGACGCCTACCTGCTCGGCACCAACGACAGCAAGCTCAGCCCGGAGATGAAGGTGCTGAAGCGTCGCGTCGTGTCGGCCAAGACCAAGAAGGACGCCAAGGTCGCAGCCGCGGCCTAAGGTCTTCCTTTCTCTCCTCCCCAATCGGTTGGGGAGGACGGCGCTACGGCGCCAGCTCGAACAGCATCAAGATATTGCGCTGAAGCGGATTGAAGTTGTCATCCGAGATCAGCCACAGCAGCGTCTCGCCGCGTGCGCCGCGGCTCGATGACAGGCCTTCGAGATTGTCGACTGGATAGGGCGAGGCGAGGAACGCGAGTTCTTCCGCCTTCACTGTCGCGTCCGGCTTGAGCTGGGCAGCGTCGAAGCGCATGGCCCGCACGCGCACGCCGCGTATCAGATCGAACGCCCGTTCGAGGATCGCAAAGGAACCGTCGGGGAGCGCCGTGATGGCGGTCGGCCGGAAGTCGGGGATCGTGGCGTAGCTGAAGCTGCTCCAGGTGTAGCGGCCGTTCCCGGCGGGCTTCCCGATCCAACCGACGACCGACTCGGGCTTGAGGCTGTATTCCTCGCTGATCGCAATCACGGTGCCATCGGCCAGTGCCGTCAGCGCCTCGATGCCGCCGTTGGAAGGCTGGCGGCCGATATCGGCCGGCCCCTCGATCGGCAGCGGCGTCGCGTCGAGCGTGTGGTAATGCCACAGCCGGTGCCGGCGTTCGAAGGCCACCAGCCAGGAGCCGTCGGGCAGGCGCGCCATCGCTTCGGCATCGGCTTCGGCCTTCTTCTCGATCAGCTTGCCGTCGAGGCCGTGCATCTGGCCGATCTTCGCCGCGCTCAGGCCAGCGAGATCGCCTTTGGCATTGTAGTCGATGGTGGCGGTGAGCCAGGCACCTTCATCCGAGATCGAGGTGAGCGCACGGCCATCTGGCGTGACGTACAGGTCGGACCAGCCGCCGAAGTTGGGCGAGTCCGCCTTCATCTCGATGCCGCCGCGCCAGATCAGACGGCCGATACGTGTCGCGTCCGGCTCGTCGAGCTTGAAGGTGAGCGCGGAGCTGTGGATCGCGACCGGCTTTTCCTGCGCCTCGGCCGGGGGTGGCGAGACGCTGGTGCAGGCCGCGACGAGCAGGCAGAGCGTAAGAAGGAAGCGGTTCGCCACCGGAGTTAGGCGGCGCGCTTGCCGGACTTGCCGCTGGTCTTTCCTGGCGTTGCCTTGGCGCCGCCGCGGCCACCACGCTGGCCGCCGCCACGAGCCGCGCGCACGTCCTTGGCATCCTCCTCGTCGAACAACGAGGCGAGCTGCTCCATCATCGTGCCGCCGAGCTGGTCGGCATCGACGATGGTGACGGCGCGACGGTAGTAGCGCGTGACGTCGTGGCCGATGCCGATGGCAATCAGCTCGACCGGCGAGCGCGTCTCGATCCAGTCGATGACATCGCGCAGATGGCGTTCGAGATAGTTGCCCGGATTGACCGACAGCGTGGAGTCGTCGACCGGCGCACCGTCCGAGATCACCATCATGATCTTGCGCTCTTCGGGGCGCGGCAGCAGGCGATTGTGTGCCCACAGCAGCGCTTCGCCGTCGATGTTCTCCTTGAGGATACCCTCGCGCAGCATCAGGCCGAGATTCTTGCGGGCGCGGCGCCACGGGGCGTCGGCCGGCTTGTAGATGATGTGGCGCAGATCGTTGAGACGGCCCGGATTGGCCGGCTTGCCGGCGGCGAGCCACTGCTCGCGGCTCTGGCCGCCCTTCCAGGCGCGCGTCGTGAAGCCGAGGATCTCGACCTTGACGCCGCAGCGCTCAAGCGTGCGGGCCAGGATGTCGGCACTCATCGCCGCGACCGTGATCGGCCGGCCGCGCATGGAACCGGAATTGTCGATCAGCAGCGACACGACGGTGTCGCGGAAGTTCGTGTCCTTCTCCTTCTTGAAGGAAAGGGCATGCATGGGATTGGCGACAATGCGCGCCAGGCGCGCGGCGTCGAGCGTGCCTTCGTCGAGGTCGAAGTCCCAGGAGCGGTTCTGCTGCGCCATCAGGCGACGCTGCAGGCGGTTGGCGAGCTTGCCGATCACGCCCTGCAGGTGCGAGAGCTGCTGGTCCAAGTGATTGCGCAGGCGGCCGAGTTCTTCGGCGTCGCAAAGCTGGTCGGCTTCGACGATCTCGTCGAACTTCACCGTATAAGCGTGATACTGCTGGCCCAGCGGTTCGTTGCTGAGCGCGCCCGGCGGCAGCCACGGACGTTCCGCGCGGCCCGGCTCTTCCTCGTCGCCCGAGCCCATCTGCATCTCGGTCTGGGCCTGGTCGGCGACGGTTTCCGATGCATCTTCCTGCTCGGATGCGTCCTCGGTCTCTTCGCCCTGGGCGCCGTAGCCCTGGGTCTCGCTCGAATCGCTCTGATCGTCGCCGGTCTCGTTGGACTGACCGTCGGCGTTCTCCTGATCCTGGCTCTCCTCGGTGTCGTCGTCCTGCAAGTCGGCCGATTCGTCGCCGAGCTTGAGGTCGCGGATGAGCTGGCGCGCGGCGCGCGCGAAGGTTTCCTGATTGCCGAGCGCATCGCGCAGCTTCTGGAAGTCGCGGCCAGCCGCGCTTTCCACGTCGGCGCGCCACATGTCGACCATCGCCTTGGCCGCCTCAGGTGGCGCAGCGCCAAGCAGCTGCTCGCGCGCAATCAGCCCGATCACGTCGGCGAGCGGCGCGTCTTCCTTGGTCTTGATGCGGGCATGGCCGCGCTGGTCGGAGCGCTGGCGCCACAGAGCTGCGAGATTGTCGGCGACGCCGGCCATCTTGCGGGCGCCCAGGGCTTCGACGCGGACCTGTTCGACAGCCTCGAAGATCGCACGGGCGGTCTCGCCGCGCGGCACGCGGCGCAGATGGGTCTTGCGGTCGTGATGGCGCAGCTTCGGCGCCATCGAATCGGCCTCGCCGCGGACACGGCTTACATCCTCGACCGGCAGGTCGCGTGCCGGCACGGTGAT
>JAFKFK010000022.1 GCA_017307275.1 Alphaproteobacteria bacterium
GAAGCCGGCCGGCGGCCGGAGCCGCCGCCATCGGTCCCGAGGGCAATCGGCGTGAACCCGGCTGCCAGGGCGGCCGCGGCGCCGCCCGACGAGCCCCCCGGAGTCAGCGCTGGATTCATCGGGTGGCGCGAGGGGCCATAGACCTTGTTTTCCGTGTGACCCTTGGCGGCCATCTCGGGGGTGTTGGTCATGCCGAGGAAAATGCCGCCGGCATTCTTCAGGCGTTCGACGGCGACGGCGTCGCGCGGCGGCTTGAAGTCCTTGTAGAGAAGCGAACCGTTGGTGACGCGACGACCCTGCACCCAGGTCGTGTCCTTCACCGTATAGGGCACTCCGAGGATCGGGCCGTCGAAGCCCTGCTTGCGCCGGGCGTCGACCGCATCGGCCGAGGCACGAGCTTCAGTCGGGTCGAAATCGACAATGGCGGTGAGTTGCGCGTTCTTCGCCTCGACGCGGGCGATCGCCATTTCGGCGATATCGCGTGCCTTGGTCTTGCCCGCACGCACAGCGTCGGCAATCGCGGTGGCGCCCTGATCCAGCAACTCGGTCATACAGTTTTCCCCCGAAGCGTTTCGGGCGGCATGTTACGGTATGGAGCTATGTCGTTGGAGAGTGATCTCTATGCGCCGGTGAAGGCGCTGCTGGAAGGGCAGGGTTACGTCGTCAAGGGCGAGGTGCGGGGCTGCGATGTCGTGGCGGTGCGCGGTGCGGAACCGCCCGTCGTCGTCGAACTCAAGCGGGCCTTCGGACTTGGGCTGGTCCTGCAGGGCGTCGACCGCCTGACGCTCACCGATCTCGTCTACCTCGCCGTCGGCCAATGGCCGAAGCAGATGAAGAACGTCAAGAAGCTCTGCCGTCGTCTGGGCCTGGGTTTGATCGTGGTCGGCGGCGACAAGGCCGACGTGGTCCTCGATCCGGCACCTTATCTGCCACGCAAGAACAAGCGTAAGGCAGGGCGGATGCTGGGCGAGCACGCGCGCCGTGTCGGCGACCCCAACCTTGGCGGTCAGGCAATGCGCGCCCCGCTGATGACGGCCTATCGCCAGCAGGCGCTGCGCTGCGCCGAGCTGCTGGCGCTGAATGGACCCATGAAGCTCGCCGCCATGCGTGCCGCAGCCGATGTCCCGAACGTGGCAAGTATCTTGCAGAGCGACGTCTATGGATGGTTCGAACGGGTGGAGCGGGGCGTCTATGCGATCACGCCGAAGGGGCGGCAGGGGTTGGAACGGTTCGACCGCAAGACGGCATAGATGCTGATCGCCCAGCTTTCGGATCCGCATGTCCGACCGCGCGGCGCGCTCTATCAAGGTGTGGTCGATTCCAATGTACAGTTCGCCGCGGCAATCGCTGCCGTGAATGCGCTCGATCCACGACCCGACCTCGTGCTGCTGAGCGGTGATCTGGTGGATCATGGCCATGACGACGAATACGCCATGCTCGTCGAACTTCTGGCGGCGCTTGAGATTCCCCTACTGGCGATCCCTGGCAACCACGACGAGCGCGAGGCCTTCCGCCGTGCGTTCACCGGACAGAGCTGGCTGCCGGCAGCAGGTCCGGTTGACTACGCCATCGGTGATCGTGGTCCTGTTCGGATCGTCGCTTTGGACGTCACGCTGCCGGGCCTGCATCACGGCATCGTTAGTGCGGAAGGAGCGAATTGGCTCGACGCGGTACTGGCGGAGGAGCCTGATCGTCCGACCATCGTGATGATGCACCAGCCGCCGTTCGATACGGGCATCCCCTATCTCGACCTCTACTCCTGCCGCGAAGGGCGGCAGCTGGCGGATGTCCTTGCGCGTCATCGACAGGTTGAGCGTGTGGTCTGCGGCCATGTCCATCGGTTCATGCAGACACGATTTGGCGGGACGATGCTCTGCACAGCGCCGTCGACTACGACCGCGATTGCCTTGCAACTTCGGCCGGACGCCAAACCTGCTTCCCATGTCGAGCCGCCGGCCTTCCTGCTGCATCACTGGAAAAAGGGAACGGGGCTCGTGACGCACTTCGTGCCCATCGGCACTTTCCCAGGGCCTTATCCCTTCGCCTGAGCGTCGTTACGGGCGGCGAAAAACGGCGAGCATGCTCTTGGCGAGAATCGGCAAGCGGCCGGCACGCTCGAACTTCACTTGCGTGAAACCGGCTTCCCCGAGCGCCCTGGCCAGGGTCTTCTCCGAATAGAACTTGATGTGCCCACCCTCCCAAAGTGGATCGTGGTGGGTATCCCACTTGTTGGCGAGCGAGAGCGCCAGGTTCTTCAGGTAGCTGTGGAATGGCGTCGAGATGATGCCCAGCCCGCCGGGCTCCAGCAGGTCGTAGGTTCTCTCCAGGAAGGTCTTGGGCGAATAACAATGCTCGATGACTTCGAGGCTGATGACGATGGGGAACGTGCCGTAGGTAGCGGCCAGATCGTCGTATCCCGTGCCGAGGTGAAAGGCTGGGCCGGAGAAGTTCTGCCTCGCGACGTCGACGCCTTCGCGTGAAGGCTCGATGGCCGTCACATCGTAGCCGCGGCTGGCGAGGAGATTGGCGGTGGCGCCGTTGCCCGATCCGATCTCGAAGATCCTTCGGGAGGATACCTTGTTGTTGTCCAGTATGTTCAGCAGGACCGGCCATATGTAACGGTTCGGCCAGCTCGGCGCGCCACTCGAGTATTCGGTCTGTGGAATGGCGGGAGAAGTGTCGTGCTGTGTGTTGTTGGAGGCGTCCGGCATTGCGGCGATTAGACCGTTTTCCCGGAAGCCTCACAAGCGGATGTCCCGCGGTGTGTTCGGGTCATGGTCGGAACCGTTGATGCTCGGGTGATAGATCTGTTCGGAGGACTGCAACGGATCGGAAACTAGGGCATTATGGTCTGGCATGCGCAAACTCGAGATCGTCCACCGTACTCGTTATGACTATTCCGAGCCGGTGACGCTCGGAGACCATCGACTGATGTTCCGGCCGCGCGACAGCCACGACCTTCGGCTGCTGCACACCGGCCTGTCCATCGAGCCTGTGGCCCAGGTGCGCTGGATCCACGACCCGTTCGGCAATTCGATTGCCATTGCCTCGTTCGAAGGTCCGACGCAGGTGCTGGAGCTGACAAGCACGATCCAGCTCGAACATTTTGCGGCGCCGCCGGAGCTGTCGCCGATCGAAGAGTATGCACGCACACTGCCGTTCTCCTACCTTGCCGAGGAAGCGCCCGACCTCTCGCGCTATGTCGAGCGTCACTATCCCGACCCCAACGCCGAGGTCTCGACCTGGACCAAGCAGTTTCTGGAAGGCGAGGGTGGCACCGATACGTTCGCGGCGTTGACGCGGCTCTGCAAAGGCATTCAGGAGACGCTGACTTATGCCATGCGTTTCGAGATCGGCACGCAACCGCCGGCGACAACGCTCGAAAGCGGCGGCGGCACGTGCCGCGACTATGCGCTGCTGATGATGGAAGGGGCACGATCGCTCGGCATCGCTGCGCGCTTCATCACCGGCTATCTCTATGATCCGGCGCTCGATGCGGCGCCGGGTGAGGAAGTAGCCCATGCCTATCCGCATGCCTGGCTGGAGGCTTATCTGCCGGGCGCCGGCTGGGTGGAATTCGATCCGACCAACGGCATCATCGGCAGCGAGCGACTGATCCGCGTGGGGGTCGGTCGCGACCCTGAACAGGCGATGCCGATCAAGGGCACCTTTACAGGCTCGGCAGATGTCGTGGTCACGACGGCAGTCGATGTGCAGGTGCGTACGCTATTGCCGCAACCCGCGAATGAGCAGGCACCGGCAGTCCAAGACCTTTGACATCGTTACGCGGCGGCGGTTGAGTGGCGGAAACGATCGGTCGTCAAGGCCCAAGGGGAACGGCTTCTCTTGATCATCTTTGAATGGTTGCTGCGCGCTCTCCTGGGCGTTGGCGGCGTGGCCCTGGTTTGGGTCGCCTGGCCTGTCTCCAAGGGTGCATGGCAAGCCCAGCAAGCGGACGTCATCGTTACCAACCTGCGGCTGGACTACAAGGTCGACCTTGGCGACGTGCGGCTCGCCATCGAGTCCATGGACCGCGCCATCGGGTTCGATCCTACGGCGACCCGGCACATGCAGCGATCGGAGCTGCTGATGGCGGCTGCCCTCGTGCCGACCTTCGACAGGACGCCGGCGCAGCGTACCGAGTGGCTGAAGCGTGCCGAGGCCGACCTCAATTTCGGGTTGGGCAACGATCCCGGTCGTGGTGTGCAGTGGCTCAGGCTGGCCGTCGTTCGGTTGGGGCTCGAAGGGCCGTCGCAGCGCTCCGTCGCGCCGCTTCTGATGTCGATCGACACTTCACCGATGATGTTGCCGATCTGGAAGGCACGCCTGCATCTCATTCTCGACAACTGGCAGGTCTTCACGCCGCAGCAGCGTGAGCATGTCGGCATCTATGTTGCCCGGACCTGGCAACTCAGTCCGGACAAACGCTGGTTTGCCGAGGCGATCCGGACGCCGCTCGATGAGCTTTTCGTGCGCTATTTCGTGCGTGACGAACCTGGCGCGCAGGACGAACTCACGCGGCTGCTTGCAGGGAAGAAGAAATGAGCCACCGCCGGCAAAGGGCCCAGTGGGAGGAAGAGGGCTTCGAGCCAGGGGTGATCCCTGACCGCCGTTGGCCGTGGTACCTGCGCCGGGCTGCCGATGCTACGGCGATTGGGCTGTTCTTCCTGATCCTCATGCTTGCGGCGATACCGATGGGGGCCAATCGCGATTGGGCGTGGGCACCACTCTGCATTGCGTTCGGCCTGATGGCGATCCCGGTTGCCTTTGGCGTTGGTAGCCGGGGAGGGCTGGCGATCGCCGCTGCCGAGGAAAGGCCATTGCTGGCGCTGATCGTCTGTTTCGCGGCCTTCCTGACGTTTGCGCTCTGGCAGATGTCCACCTTGGCGCCGTTGGCAGGCGATGCCTGGTTGTTCGCGCGTGCCAAGGAGATCTTGGGCGAGGCCCATGCGCCGATCCCCGCCGTCGCTGCTGACTTCGCACGCAATTCGATTCTGCGCTCTATCGCCTGTGCTCTGATTTTCCTGATGGCTCGTGCGATCTGCCGCGACCGCGACAATGCACGATGGCTCCTGGTTGCGATGGTATTGAGCGGCGTGCTGGTCGTGGCCTATGGCCTCGCCATGCAGGTGTCGACCAACGCCTGCTATGTCGGCACCTATCTCAAGATCCAGTTCGAGTATGCCGAAACCCAACGCTGCCTGATGAGCGGCACTTTCGTAAACTCCAATTCGTTTGCCTGCTATGTCGGCATGGCGATCGTCGCCGTCATCGCCCTTCTGTTCAGCCGCGACAAAAAGCAGGTCGATGCCCCTTACGGCTACAACGAGGAGGACGACACGCGCTTCATCAACTGGCTCACCGGTAAGCGCATTGCGCAACTCGCGGCGCTGCTGCTGTTGCTGGGTGGCCTGCTGTTCTCTGCCTCGCGGGCGGGGTTTGCCGCGACCGTCGTCGGTGTCCTGGCCTTTGGTATTTTGATGATGCGCGGCCGCTGGAAGTCGAGACCCGACCTCGGTCGAATATTCTTCATTGGGCTGGCGGTCTGCATCGTGGTTGGCCTGATCGCGGGCGGTGCGCTGATCAACAAGTTTGCGGACTCAGACGACCCCTGGGCCCGTATCCGCATCTGGCAGACCAGTTTCAAGGCCATCGCCCTGTCTCCCTGGCTTGGATGGGGGCTTGGCGGATTTGCCGATGCCTACATGATCCTACAGCCGGCCAGCATCCTGCAGCCCAACGACCTCGCCCATTCGACGCCCATCGAAATCATGGTGGAGCTAGGGGTGTTCGGGGCCATGTTGGCATTTGCAGTCGTCCTGCTGCCCTGGATCGTCTGCCTGCGTGGTGCCCTGCGACGACGGCTTGCCCACCGCCATCTGCCGATCGCAGCGTTTGCGCTTGCGGCAATACCCATCCTGCATTCGACGGTCGATTTCAGTCTGCAGATGCCGGCCATCGGGTTCGTCGTCAGCGCCTTTCTCGGCATGGGATGGGCGCAGGCATTCGGTCGCAGGGAGAGGGTGCCGGAACGCTTTGTCACAGGGCATTAATTCATATAAGCTCACTTAGGGTGCAAGTATGCTGTGGGGCATACGTGTGGGTGTGATGAATAAATCGATAGGATACGAGCGGCATTGGGCGCATGCCCGTTGCGAATGGCTCGCAATCCGTCTTGGGAGTGAGCGTGCGCAGAGCTTTGTCGGCTAGCCTGGACGCGCCTGCTGCGGATATCCGGTCAGCGGGCGTGCCGCTCATGCGGTCGGCCCCGCAACGCTTCATCGAAACCTGGGTCGATGCCGTCCTGGGCTTCCTGTTCTGCGTCGTGCTGCCGATTCCGATCTATGCGACGGCCGAACCTTTCGCCAAGGAGTTCGGCGCGGCCGAGATCACCATCTCTGTGACGGCGCTCGCCTACGCCATTGTCTGGTATTGCGGCCGCCGGCTCGACGCCTATCCGAGCGCTCGGCTCCGCGGCAATGCCGGCTATATGGCGCCCATCGCGATCGTGACCTACGCATTGATAGCGGCGATCCTGCTGTTGCTGCGGCTCGACTATTCACGCTTTCAGCTCTTTGGCAGCGGCCTGCTGGCGCTGCTCTGGGTGACCACGGTTGCCCAGCTCAGATCGCGCTATCTCATCCGCAACTACGCCGTCATGCCGCGCAGCACCATCGCCGCCATGCCACCCCTGTCGACGTGTCGCTGGCTCGACTTCGCTGACGTGCGCCGTGACGGCTTGCGGGTCGACGCCATCGTGGCCGATCTCGGTGCCGAGCTGGAGGAGGGCCAGATCGAGGCGCTGGCAGATGCGGCCATTGCCGGTGTTCCCGTGCTCGACCGGCGACATATCGTGGAGACCCTGACCGGGCGCACCCCCCTGGGGGGACTGACGCCCAACGAGTTCGGCGCTCTCTTGCCGTCGCGTCAGTATCTCGTGGTTCGCCGGGTTATCGAACTTGGCCTCACCATACTCGTCCTGCCGCTCCTGTTGCCGGTGTTGGCTATCGTCGGGCTGCTCGTGCGGTTCGACAGCCCGGGGCCGGTGTTCTTCGTGCAGGTCCGCATCGGCCGGCGCGGACGGCCGTTCCGCATGATCAAGTTCCGGACGATGTTTCACGGCGCTACCGGTCCAAGCTTCACGACCTCGTCGGATGCGCGCATCACGCGGGTCGGCCGCTACCTCAGGCGCTGCCGGCTCGATGAGCTGCCGCAGCTCTTCAACATCCTGCGCGGCGAGATGAGCTGGGTCGGCCCACGACCCGAGGCAGCCTCGCTGGAAAAGGGCTATGTGCGGGATATCGAGTACTTTGCATTGCGCGGCATCGTGCGCCCCGGCGTGACAGGCTGGGCGCAGATCAACCAGGGCTACGCCTACGATGCCGACGAAATGCGCGCCAAGCTCGAGTACGACCTGTACTACCTGAAGCACTGCTCGTTGTGGCTCGACATGGTGGTCGTGCTCAGAACGTTCGCCGTGGTGTTCCAGGGCACCGGCGCACGCTAGACTGCAGCCGGACAATCCATGTGCGGCATAGCAGGCATCCACGCCTATCTCGACGTTGCGCCTCCGGTCGATCGCGGTGAACTGCTGCGCATGACCGAGCGCATGGCGGCGCGTGGACCCGATGGCAGCGGTATGTGGTTTACCGACGATCGTCGTGTCGGTTTCGGCCACCGCCGGCTCGCAATCATCGACCTGTCCGAGGGGGGCGCGCAGCCCATGCAGGCCGACGACGGCCGGCTCAGCATCACCTTCAACGGCGAAATCTATAACTATCGCGAATTGCGGGTGGAGCTTCAGGCCAAGGGCCGTGTCTTCAAGAGCGAATCTGATACCGAAGTGCTGCTGCAGCTCTATGCCGAGCATGGGGCTGGCATGGTCAGCCGGTTGCGCGGCATGTTCGCGTTCGGCCTGTGGGATGCCAGGAAACGGACGTTGTTGCTGGCGCGGGATCCTCTCGGCATCAAGCCGCTCTACTGGGCAGACGATGGCTGGACCGTGCGCTTCGCCTCGCAGGCGAAGGCATTGCTCGCGGGAGGTGCCGTTCCGCGCGATCCCGATCCGGCGGGGATCGTCGGGTTCCATCTGCTCGGCAGCGTGCCCGAGCCGTTTACCGTCTGGCGCAGCGTGCATGCGCTACCGGCCGGTACCACGCTCACCATAGATGCGACCGGACCGCACGAGCCGGTGCGCTATTACGACGTCGCAAGTGCGCTGGCCGAACGCTCGGCTTCTGGGCGGCATGATCCTGCCGGTGCCCGCAGCCGGCTTGCATCGGCGCTGCACGATTCAGTGCGCCATCATCTGGTGGCGGACGTGCCGGTCGCTGTCTTCCTGTCGGCCGGCCTCGATTCAGGAGCGCTGCTCGGCACAATGGCCGACCTCGGCGCTCGCAACGTGTCGGCTGTCACCCTGGCCTTCGCCGAATTCAAAGGCCTGCCGCTGGACGAAGCGCCGCTGGCAGCCGAGGTCGCGGCGCGCTACGGCGCCCGCCATGTCATACGCACGGTCGATCGTGCCGAGTTCGAGAACGATTTGCCGGCGCTGCTCGATGCCATGGACTTGCCGACCATCGATGGCATCAACACATGGTTCGTCGCCAAGGCAGCGCGCGAGGCCGGGATCAAAGTGGCCTTGAGCGGGCTCGGCGCCGACGAGTGCTTCGGCGGCTATCCATCGTTCAAGGACGTGCCGCGAAGCGTTCACTGGCTGCGCCAGTTGTCGTGGGTGCCGGGCCTCGGTGCGCTGGTCCGGCGTGGCCTTTCCGGCGCGATTGCAGCGGGTCTTGGCCTGCATCCGAAGGCAGCCGGTATCTTGCAGTACGGCGGCAGCTGGGCGGGCGCCTACCTGTTGCGGCGTAGCGTCTACATGCCGTGGGAGCTCGATGAGCTGCTGGAGCCCTCGGTGGTGGAAGAGGGGCTGCGCCGGTTGGCGCCGCTCAGTCGCATTGCCGCCGCGCTGCAGGCTGGCACGCCGCTTGGCGACTTCGACCGTGTCGCTACGCTCGAGACGTCGCTCTACATGCGCAACCAGCTCCTGCGCGATGCAGACTGGGCCGGCATGGCGCAGTCGGTCGAGATACGCGTGCCCTATGTCGATCCGTTCTTTCTCGCGGCATTGCCGCCGGGCGACGTGCTGGCAGCACTTGGAGCCAAGGATGCGGTTGCCGAAGCGCCGACAACGCCTCTTCCCGACAGCATCCGCTACAGACGCAAGACCGGCTTTTCGACCCCCGTCGGCCGATGGCTGCGTGAAACGGCCGGAGAATCCACACCACAGAGCATCGATTTCTCGGTAGCGTCGCGCACCTGGGCCCAGAGCGTCTGGCGTGCCGGCTGGCTCGGTCCGACTGCCGCCTGACGACGCAATGGCATCTCGTATCCTGGCTCTTGTCGGTGATTGTTACGGCGCCCGTGGTGGTATCGCGCGTTACAATCAAGACCTGTTCGAATCTCTGGCAGATGGAGATGTCGAGATTCTGATCCTGCCGCGGCTGGGTGATGCGACTGGCCTGGCTTTGCCGCGTGGCATTCGACAGGCGGCTGCGATCTTCAATCGTCTGGGCTTTTCCATTGCCGCTTTCGTTGCCGCCTGGCGTTTCCGGCCGGTCGATGTCGTCTTTTGCGGCCATGTGTTCATGGCGCCGCTTGCCTTCGCCATCGCCCGCCTGCTCGGTGCGCGCTACTGGGTACAGACGCACGGCACCGAAGTCTGGAACGATCAGCGGAACCTCACGCGCCGGCTGATCGAGGCCGCCGACATGGTCAGCACGGTGAGCCGCGAGACGCGCCGCATCCTGCTGACCTGGGTCGATCTGCCTGCCGACCGCGTGCGCGTTCTGCCCGATACAGTCCAGGATGTGTTCACGCCGGGCCCACCTCGGCCGGGGTTCCGCGAAAGCCTCGATCTCGGGCCCGGGCCTGTCTTGTTGACAGTCGCCCGTCTGTCGGCGAGCGAGCGTTACAAGGGACATGAGCCGGTATTCTCTGTGCTACAGGCCCTGCGCGAACAGTTTCCCGACCTGACTCATGTCGTGGCGGGCGACGGCGACGATCGTGCTCGACTGGAAGCCGTGGCGGCAAAACTGGCGCCGGGTGCGGTCAAATTCCTGGGTTATGTTCCCGATGCCGACTTGCCTGATCTCTATCGCACGGCCGATCTTTATGTGATGCCGAGCACGGACGAGGGCTTTGGCATCGTCTATCTCGAGGCGGCTGCCTGCGGTCTCAGGGTGGTCGGCGGACGAGGCGGCGGAACCGCGGATGCCATTCCCGACGAGCGCGTGGGGGCAATCGTCGATCCAGCCGATCGCAAGGCCCTGCTGAGCACGATCGTGGGCCTGCTGGGGCAGGGAAGGGCAGACCCCACGGCCGTCGAGCCCTATCGGCGGCTGCATTTTGCCGCCGCGGCCCGCGCACTCTACGCTCGCCTTGTCGCCCAGCCGCGTCGTAAGAAGTCCGGCATATGAACGCTCAATCCTCGGAACGGCTCATCCTCGAGGCCGGGCGCGCCGACCGCCAGTACTGGTGGGACCTTTGGCGCTACCGTGAACTCTTCTTCATCCTCGCCTGGCGCGATGTGGCGATCCGTTACAAGCAGACGGTGATCGGCCTGGCTTGGGCGTTCGTTCGACCGTTCATGACGATGATCGTTTTCACTGTCGTGTTCGGCAAACTTGCCAAGCTGCCGACCGAGGGCGCAGCGCCCTATGCCGTGCTGGTCTTCGCGGGGCTCCTGCCGTGGACGCTCGCTTCTTCGATCCTGAACGATGCTTCGGGGAGCGTCACCGGTAACGCGCAGCTCGTCAGCAAGGTCTATTTTCCGCGTCTCATCATTCCGCTCGCCACGGTGCTGGTCGGCCTGATCGATTTCTGCGTGAGCCTCGTCATCCTTGCCGGGGTGCTGGCCTGGTACGGCATGATGCCGGATTGGCACATTCTGCTGCTGCCGGTCTTCGTGGTGCTGGCCGTCCTGGTAGCGATCGGGCCGGCCCTATGGGCGGCCGCGATGATCGTGAAGTATCGCGATTTTCGCTTCGTCATTCCCTTCGCAGTCCAGGTCGGGCTCTATGTCTCGCCGGTCGGCTTCTCTGCCAAGATCATTCCACCGGAATGGCTGCTTCTCTACAGCCTCAATCCCATGGTCGGCGTGATCGACGGTTTCCGTTGGGCGATTCTCGGTGGCGAGAGCCCTCTCTACCTTCCCGGCTTTGCGCTGAGCCTGGTGGTCACGGCCTTCATGCTGTGGTTCGGCATCCATACCTTCCGCCGCACCGAGCGCAGCTTCGCCGACATGATCTGACCATGTCCGATGTCGTCATCCGCGCCGACAAGCTCGGCAAGCGCTTCATCATTGGGCACAACAGGCTCCATCACAGCGCGATCCTGGGTGAGGCGCTGGTTCGCCGCGCGCGTAGCGTCGTGCGCAAGGGAGCCGATATGCTGCGCGGTCGCGCCGTGGTCGAGGGCGACGTGCTGGAAGAGTTCTGGGCACTGCGCGACGTCGATTTCGAGATCAAGCGCGGCGAGGTCGTCAGCATCATCGGTCGCAACGGCGCCGGAAAGACGACCTTGCTCAAGATCCTGTCGCGCATTCTGGAGCCGACGAGCGGGCGAGTGGAGCTTAACGGTCGCGTAGCCAGCCTGCTCGAAGTCGGAACCGGTTTCCATCCCGAGCTGACCGGGCGCGAGAACATCTTCCTGAATGGCGCCATCCTCGGCATGACGCGTCGGGAAGTGCTGTCCAAGTTCGACGAGATCGTCGACTTCTCCGGCGTCGAGAAGTTCCTCGACACGCCCGTCAAACGTTATTCCGTCGGCATGTATGCGCGCCTGGCATTCTCCGTTGCGGCGCACCTCGAGACCGACATTCTGTTCGTCGACGAGGTGCTGGCGGTCGGCGATGCTGAATTCCAGAAGCGCTGCCTCGATCGAATGTCGGAGGTGGCAAGCGCCGGCCGAACCGTGTTGTTTGTCAGCCACAACCTCGCGGCTGTGACGGCGCTCACGCGGCGGGGCATCGTGTTGAAGGAAGGGCAGCTCATTTTCGACGGGCCGGTCGAAGCTGCCGTTGCGCAATACTCCTTGTCGCTTGCCAAGGGGAAGGCAGGGCGAGAGTGGGGGCGCGGCCGGCATTCGGCAATCGTTTCGGCCGACCTGCTTGATCCGCACGGCATGCCGACCGATACCTACGAACCGGGAACGCCGTTCCGTCTCCGCATCGAAGTCGAGACGATGGACACGTTGGGGATCGGATTCGACCTACAGCTGCGCGACGCCAACAACCTGCCGGTGGGCTACTACTCGTCCAGCACCTTCTCCAAAATGACATTGCCGTCCCAACCGGGAAGGCACGTCTGCACGTTCAATCTGCAGCCACTGTTTCTGGCCTCGGGCGACTACAGCTTCGATCTCTCCGCCGTTTCGTTGCCGTCGGTGGTCGACCACGATGTTCCCAATGCGATCGTATTCAACGTAGCAACCTGTAGTCCGGGGGGCATCGCCTTTGACTTCAACCAGAACTACGGCGACGGCGTCATCGCGTTGCAGCTCGACGGGCCAATGCGCATCGACCCCAAGTCGCCGTCGACCGACTGATCGCATCCATGTCGCGCACGGTCTGCATCGTCAGCCCCGGCAACCTTGCGTCGAACCCACGCGTATTGAAAGAAGCCGACGCTCTTCATGGCGCTGGTTACGCTGTGACAGCCGTCGTTTGCGACTACAGCGAGGCGTTGCGCGGGGAGGATGACGCGATCGCGGCTTCCGTGCCGTGGAAGGTCGTGCGCGTGAAGAGGGCGGCGGACGAGGGCATCACGGCAAGGGCCGCGACGATCCTGGCGAAGGCCCTTTTGTCGATTGGGATGCCGGTGCCGGCGAACGTAGCGGCCTGCAGCGCCCGCGCACCGGTCATGCCGCTGACGAGGGCGGCCCGACAGATCCGCGCAGACCTCTACATCGCTCACTATATCGCAGCGCTGCCCGCTGCGGCGGCTGCGGCCCGGCAGCATGGTGCGCTGCTTGGCTTCGATGCCGAAGATTTCCATTCGGGAGAGGGCACGGGAGCGCCGGGCGAAGCCTTTCGTATGAAGATGGTGGAGACCGTCGAAGGTGCCTTTCTGCCGTCCTGTACCTACATGACGGCAGCGTCGCCATTGATCGGCGAGGCCTACGCGCGGCGCTATGTGGGCTCTCCCTCGACCGTACTCAATGTCTTTCCCTTGTCGATGGCGCCATCGCACCCGAAGCAGCGGAAATCACACATCCTCAAGGCTTACTGGTTTTCCCAGACGATCGGCCCGGACCGCGGCCTTCAGGCTTTTATCGAGGCGATGGCGAAGGTCCGTGCGACGGTAACGTTGGACATCAGGGGCAGCAATCGGTGGGGGCACGGGGAGGCGTTGCTGGCATTGGCGGGTAAGTTTGGCATTGGCGATCGGGTCAAACTGCTGCCGATGGCGCCACCTGGTGAGATGGTCGAACTGGCCTCGCAATACGATATCGGCCTGTCGCTCGAAACCGATGTCAGCGAGAACCGCCGGATCTGCCTCACCAACAAAATCTTCACCTATCTTCTGGCCGGCGTTCCGGTCGTCATGAGCAACACGCCGGCTCAAAGCCTGTTGGCGCCCGATCTCGGCGCCGCGACGCGTCTTTGCGCGCTGGCCGATCCAGCAGGGTTGGCGACGATCCTCGACGAACTTGCGTCGGAAGCTGCGCTCGCCGAGGCTGCCGCGGAGGCATGGAAGCTCGGTCGCGAGCGTTACAACTGGGACAAGGAACAGGCCATTCTGCTCGCGTCCGTTGCTGCAGCCTTCGAAAGAGCGGGGCACCCGGCCGGAAGGGCCGCATCCTGATGCGCCTGCTCTTGACCGCCGATCCGGAGATCGAAGTGCCGCCGCGGCTCTATGGCGGAATCGAACGTATCGTCGACGTTCTTGTACGCCGCCTGCGGGCGGCCGGTCATACGGTGGGCTTGGCGGCGCGGCCGGGCTCCGACTGTCCGGCCGACGCCTTCTTTCCCTGGCCGGGACTAAGCTCGCTTTCCCGGCGCGACACGCTCTCCAATACGCATTTTCTTTGGCGGACCGCGAAGGCGTTCAAGCCTGATCTCGTGCACAGCTTTTCGCGCGTGGCCTATCTGCTGCCGCTGCTGCGCGGCCGGACGCCGCTGGTGATGTCCTATCAACGCGAGCCCACACTGCGCACGTCAGGGTTGGCAGTGAATCTTGCCAAGCCCGGCGTCCTCACCTTCACGGGATGCAGCGACTATATCGCGCGTCGTGGCCGGCCCGCGGGCGGCGACTGGCATGGCATTCCCAACTTCGCCGATACGGAAGCGCTGACGCACAGCCCTTCCGTGCCAGCCGACGCGCCTCTGGTGTTCCTGAGTCGTGTCGAAGAGATCAAAGGTGCCCACTGGGCCATAGAGATCGCGCGGCGCACGGGGCGGCGTCTCGTGATTGCGGGCAATCACTCCACGGCGAACGATCCGGAAGGCGAGTTCTGGCGTCGCAGGATTGCGCCCGAGATCGGCAAGGATGGTATCGAGTATGTCGGGCCAGTCGACGACGCGCAGAAGAGCGCTCTTCTTGGACAGGCGCGGGCGATGCTGGTGCCGATCCAGTGGAACGAACCCTTCGGCATTGTCTTTGCCGAGGCGCTGGCTTGTGGCACGCCCGTCATTTCCTGTCCGCGCGGCGCTCTACCCGAGATCGTCCGTCCGGGCATCGATGGCTTTCTAATCGACTCGATAGAGGAGGGATGCGAGGCGGTGGCGCGCGTGGGCGCCCTGGATCGCACGGAGTGCCGGCGCCGTGCCGAGGATCACTTCTCGGCAGGTGCCGTGGTCGCCCGCTACCTCGATCTTTACGCCAAAGTCAGAGCCCGACTGGCGCCGACATGACGCGGCGCGTCGCCCTGGTTACGGGACACTTCGCACCCAGCAACCTCGTTGGCGCACACCGGGCGCGTCTATGGTCGCGTTATCTGCCAGAGTTCGGCTGGGAGCCGGTGGTCGTAACCGGCGATCCGGCCAAGTACGAGGAGCGGCCCGATCCCGATCTCGAACGGCTCGTGCCGGCTGACCTTGAGGTTGTGCACGCCGCCACGCTGTCGACCCGGCCCGTGCGTCTGGTCGGGGATATCGGGGTCCGCGCCTTCTGGGGCTGCTATCGTGCGCTTTCTTCGATGGCGAAGGCCGGCCGGCTCGATTTCGTGTTGGTCACCATCCCGTCGAACTATCTCGCGCCCGTCGGTCGGCTGGTCCATATGCGCCATGGTGTGCCGTTCGGCATCGATTATCAGGATCCCTGGGTCAATCGCTGGCCGGGCATCGACGTACCGTTTAGTCGTGCCTGGATGTCCTATCGGCTCGCCGGCCTGCTCGAACCATGGTCGGTCCGTGGCGCCTCGCTGATTACCGGCATGGCACCGGGCTATGTCGCCGGCATGCTCGAACGCAATCCCGACGTCGCCAACCGCGCGATCCTGTCTTACATGCCGATGGGCAGTGCGCCGGAGGACTATGCGTTGGTGCGCGACCTGCGGCGCAAACCGTTCCTCTTCCAGCCGGGCGATGGGCATTTCCATCTGATCTACGCGGGCGCCCTGTTGCCGGCCGGGCTTGAGGTCGTCGACGCTTTCCTTGCTGGGCTGCGCGCCCTCCGTGAGCAGGCGCCGCAGGCAGCATCCCGGCTGCGCGTACATTTCGTGGGCACGGGCAGCTCGCCGGATGATCCGCAGGGGTATCGAGTCCTGCCAAGAGCCGAGGCCAAAGGCGTCACGGACATGATCAGCGAGCATCCACATCGAATTGGCTATGTCGATGCGCTGGGACATCTGATGCAGAGCAATGGTGTTCTGGTGCTTGGCTCGACCGAACGGCACTACACACCCTCCAAGGTGTTCCAGGCGATACTGTCGGAACGGCCCGTCTTCGCAATGCTGCACGAGGAAAGCACGGCCGTGTCGATGATCCGGGAAGCCGGAGCAGGGGAGGTGCTGACACTCACCAGCGAGAGACTGCCTGCGCCAAAGGAAGTGGCGGCGGCATTGCAGGCGTTCATGGAGCGCCCTGCCCATCGGACAGTGGATCTCGGCGGCTTCGAAGCCTATTCGGCACGCGCATCGACGCGCGCCCTTGCCGAGGCGCTCGATCAGGCAGTCGTACGAGAGAAGTCTCGGTGATGCCGCGCATCGGTTTTCTGATCAGCCATCCGATCCAGTACTACACGCCGATCTTTCGCGCGCTTGCGACGCGCTGCGATCTTACTGTTTTCTTCGCGCATCGACAGACGGCGGAACAACAGGCGCAGATCGGCTACGGCGTTGCCTTCGACTGGGATGTCGACCTTCTGTCCGGCTATGAGAGCCACTTCCTGACCAACGTCTCGCGCCAGCCGTCGACATCGCGTTTCGGTGGCTGCAACACGCCGGAGATCGCTGACAGGATTACGGAAGGTCGCTTCGATGCCTTCGTCGTGCCGGGATGGTCGCTGCGGTCCTACTGGCAGGCCGCGAGAGCCTGCCGGCGCCAGGGAGTGCCTGTCATGGTGCGTGGCGACTCCCAGCTCGGCAGTCCGCGGCGGGCCATGTTGCGCCTCGCCAAGGAGCTGGCCTTCTCGCAGGTGATGAAGCTCTTCGACGGCTATCTCTATGTCGGCCAGCGCAATCGGGCCTACCTTGAGCACTATGGTGCGCCGGCCGATCGGCTGTTCTTCTCACCGCATTGCGTGGATAACGATGCATTCCGCTCCGCCAGCCAGAGGAACGGCGAGAAGGGACGCCGGGTTCTCTTTGTGGGCCGACTGGTTCCCTATAAGCGCCCCATGGCCGTCGTGGCCGCCGCAGCGCGGCTGATGGCGGCGGGGCGGCCGATCGAACTCACGATAGCCGGGGCTGGCGACCTCGAGGGCAGCCTGAAAGAGGCAGTCCGGGCGGCAAGGGTGAGTGCAAATTTCTTGGGGTTCATCAATCAGAGCAGGCTACCGCAGGTGTATGGCAATGCCGACGTCCTGGTGCTGCCATCGGGTGCCGAGGAAACCTGGGGGCTGGTGGTCAACGAGGCGATGGCCTGTGGCGTTCCGGCTGTGGTGTCCGATGCCGTGGGATGCGGGCCTGATCTGGTCGAGCCGGGCGTTACCGGCGAGATTACCCCCTTGGACGACGTGCCGGCCGTGGCCGTCGGCATTGATCGCGTGCTTGGCTTCGACCCGACCATCGCCCGGCGTCATTTGGCAGAGCGCATGACGGTTTACTCGCCGACGCGGGCCGCGGAGGGCATTCTCGAGGCCGGGGCTGCTCTTGCCGGTCGGACTCGACTAAGATAAGGCCTGCGGCCCAGTCAGCACCCGATCGGAAGATGACGACAACCACAGCGATGCCGGCACCGGCCGTTCCCAGGCTCGATTTCGAGCTGCTGCGGCGCGTCGCTTTCTATTTCGCGGTCGTCAACCTTTTTGTCGCGCCGTTCGTGCCCGATCCCTTTTCCCATGCGGTCGGTGGCGCAACTCCCTTTGCGCTGCTGTCGATCATTGGTCAGCCGACCATGCCCAAGGGGGTCGCCTTCTTCCTGCTGTGGCAGTGGGCGCAGACTTTCTCTCGCGCACTCCAGTCCATCTTCGATGGCGAATCGATGGCCAACGGCATTGCCGGGCCCGATGTGCTCCAAGCTTACTGGTACGCGCTGAGCAGTTTGATCGTGTTGGCGCTCGCCTTCCGGCTGGTCTTGGGCGGCATCAAGTCGCCGACCGTTCGAGACTACTATGCTCACGAGCGCTGGCGCGCGCAGGACTTGATCCTGGTCTATGTCGGGTCGATCGCGGCCTCGGTCTTCTTCAATATCGCTTCACGACAGGTGGGAAGCCTCGATCAGCCGCTCTTTGCAGCGTCGCAGGTCAAGGTCGTGGCGCTGTTCCTGCTGTGCACCTACGTCTTCACGACCGGTCGTGGTGGCGGGACGTTGCTGGCCGCGATCTTCATCGAGATCCTGGTCGGGTTTACCGGCTTCCTGTCCGACTTCCGCGCGGTCTTCATCTATGTCGCCTTTGCTGCCCTCGCGGCCCGTGTCAGGTGGACCTTTACGGCGAGTGCGGCCGCCGTAATCTGGCTCGCATTACTCCTGCTGCTGGCATTGTTCTGGACGTCGGTGAAGGTCGAGTATCGCGACTATGTTACGGGCGAGACGGAGAGTCAGCAGATTCGAGTACCGCTCGACGAACGCATGGCCTACCTCGGCGACAAGGCGCTGAATATTGGAGATACCAAGTGGGGCGAGACGTCCTACATGCTGCTCATTCGCTTCGCCTATGTCGACATTTTCGGCCAGGTGATCGGTGTGGCGGAGAACGCTCCGGAAGCGGTTCCGATGCGCCAGTGGAAGGATGCGCTTTCCCACGTCCTGCAGCCGCGCGTCCTCTTTCCCGGCAAGGCGGCCCTCTCTGACACCGACGTGTACATGCGCCTTACGCGCGCCGATCCGACGGAGTATGTCCGGCTCGGCACGTCGATCAGCGTGGGCTACATGGCCGAGAACTATGTCGATCTTGGTTTCCCCGGCATGTTGGCAGGCATCTTCGTCATCGGCGTGATGCTGGCGTTGGTCATGAAGTATTTCATGGCGAGACCACTGCCTTGGATGCTGCGCGAAGGTATCGTTATGGCGTTCGCGTTCAGCGCCGGCGGCGTCGGCATGGAAATGTCGCTGCCGAAGATGCTGGGTGGCATGCTGATGTTCTTCCTGGTCTGGTCGCTGATTGCCAAGTTCGCATTGCCGATGGTCATGCGGTGGCTGGATCAGCGTGCCGGCCTGCCGCGGACGATGACACCCTGACGCCGCCTGTCTCGTCTCGCATGAGCGACATTTCTGTCGTCATTCCGACCTACAACCGATTGTGGTCGCTGCCGCAAGCTGTCGACTCCTGCCGGTCGGAGCGCGGGAATGTAGAAATCATCGTCGTCGACGATGGCAGCACGGATGGCACCTGGGAGTGGCTTCGGAAGCAACCCGATCTCATTGCCGTTCGCACGGATAACTGGGGCAAGGATTGGGCCGTGCAGCGGGCGATGGAAGCGGCGCGCGGCGACTATGTGCGGTTCCTCGATTCCGACGATTGGCTCACGCCTCACGCCAATCGAGACCAACTCGATATGGCGCGGCAGACTGGTGCCGATATCGTCGTTGCCGGGTACGAAGACCACGATGACGCCACCGGTGTGCGGCAGATCCACGAGTGGGTCGACTGCGACGATTTCATCGCGCAGCAGCTGGGAGAAGTCTGGTCGTCGCACTATTCGGCGTTCCTGTTTCGCCGCGACCTGGTTCGCGACATTCCGCACCGCCAGGACTTCGCCTTGCGCGATGACAGGTTGTTCATTCTAGAGGTCGCGATGCGCAAGCCGCGGCTCGCGATCTATCGCCAGCCGGGCTTCGTGCATCGGCGCCATGCCGGTGAGCGACTGCAACACACGGCCGGCTTCAAGCGTGACCTTGGTTACTGGACCTACATATCGATTTTTCGCAAGGTCCTGGCGATGCTGGAAGCGCAGGGAGAATTGACGCTGCGCCGCAAGCGGGCGGCGATCGGTGTGTTGTGGCCGAACGTGCGGACCTTCGCCAAAGCCTATCCGGCCGAAGCCGCGGAAATCGTCGACTGGATCTACCGGCTCGACCCCGAATTCAAACCACCTGTCAGGGCCGTCCTTGCGCTTGCCTACAAAGTGCTGGGCTTTGCCACGACCGAGAGGATGCTGCGCCTCCGAGCGCTCTGGCGATGATGGCGGCGGACGCGCCGGTCGGCGGGCGGCGCCTGCGAATCGTCCATTGCGTTGGCTTCTATTTCCCCGATTCCACGGGCGGCACGGAAGTCTATGTCCGTGACCTCGTAACGGCACTCTCGCGCCATTCGATTGACGGCACGATCATTGCGGCAACAGACAAAGGCTACGATCGCTACAAGTGGCATGGCGTCGATGTCGTGCGCTATCCGATCGACGCGACCAGCGTCCCGTCTCTTCCGGATTCCGGGGTGCGACCGCAGCTACGTCGTTCGATTTTCCAGGACATCGTAGAAGAGGCGGCGCCGGACATTTTCCATCTGCATTCGTGGACCAGTGGCGCGGGCCTCGGCCACCTGCGGCAAGTGGCGCGGATGGGCATTCCGTCGATCGTTACCATGCATGTGCCGTCGGCGCTGTGCATGCGGGGCACGATGCTTCTCTATGGCAAGGGGCCTTGTGACGGCCGCATCGACGCCAGTCGATGCGCGCGATGCTGGGCCCTTCATCGAGGGTTTCCGGGGCCGGCAGCATGGTTGGTATCGATGCTGCCGCAGTGGGATGCTACCGACAGCGAGATATCGCGAATGTCACCGCGTGCCGCGGCGCTGCTGTCGATCACTGCGAGTGCTGCGACCAAGGCGCGGCAACTCCGGTCGATGGCGACACTTTCCGAGCGCATCGTCGCACCGAGCCAATGGGTGCGCTCCGCACTTACCGCCAATGCGATCCCACCCGAGAAAATCGTTGTGTCGGCGCAGGCCGCCAGCGAAACCTTCGTCGAACGCAGCCAGCGGACACGCGAACGCGACGACAGCCGGGAGATCGTTATCGGCTTTCTCGGCCGCCTCGAGGCCTACAAAGGTGCGGACCTAATTATCAAGGCTCTGGCGCGGGTGCCTAGGGATTTGCCAGTTCGTCTGCGCGTCGCTGGCACCGGTACCGAGCCTGCCTATGTGCACGCGATCGAACAGGTGGCGAAGCGTGACCCCCGAATCGAAATGATGGGCCTCGTGGAGCACGAAGAGGTCCCGAAGTTCCTGGAGACGATCGACGTTCTCGCCGTGCCGTCGCGCTACATGGAAACCGGACCGATCGTCGTGCAGGAGGCGCAGGCACTGGGAATCCCGGTCATGGGCGCCGATCTCGGCGGCATTGCGGAGCGCGTGCGTGACGGAGTCGATGGCTGGCTCCTGCCGTTCGACGATCCGCGTCCGTGGACGGAGGCAATCGTCGCTGCGGTCACGGATCGCGACAAACTCGCCCGTCTGTCGAGCAATATGCGGCGCAGCAGAACCATCGGCGATGTAGCCTCCGACATGGCGGCCCTTTATCTCGATGTGATGGCTGGTCGGAAGGCCCGGATCGTCGGGAAAGCCGGGTAGGGTGCGACTGCGTCGACTGGTGATGTAAGGCTGCAATTCCTTGTCTTCATTGGCAGTGCAGTTTAGGCTGGTGTCGTCTCGTCATGCATACCCGGCCACCTCTCAACCTATTCTACGAAGAACCCGATGTGGACCGGTGGACGCGTTTCGATCGCTATCCACGCCGTATGGCGCGTTGGGCTTTGCGAGGCCCTAAACAGCCCGGCGGCACGATGCGTGTGTATCTCAATCTGCGGGCAGGGCTCGACCGGCTGGGCGTGCGCTATCGCGCCAACGATTTTCACCATCTCCACGCTCATCCCAACGAACTGGCCTGCGTGATCGGCCAGCCACTTGTCCTAGACAAACTGCCGACGCAGACACCGATCCTGTTCGGCACGTCGATCTACAATCATCCCAACGACAATCCCGACTTGCCGCGGCAGCGACCGATCCGCCGGGTGCTGGTGCCATGCGCCTGGACAGCGAAGATGTTCTCCACTGTCTGGCCGGGGCTCGTCAGCGCCTGGCCGACCGGCATCGACACCGACCGCTGGTCACTCTCGATGCGCGCCAACAAGGATGTTGACGTCCTGATCTATGACAAGATCGTGTGGCACCGCCGGCGATACCTGCGGACCATCGTCGAACCTCTGATCGCCGAGCTGCGTCGCCGCAATCTCAGCTTCCACGTGCTGCGCTACGGCTCCTATCGTGAAGAACAGCTTCATAAGCTCAGTCGGCGCGCCCGTTCGATGGTCTATCTCAGCCATCACGAGACGCAGGGCATCGCTGCGCAGCAGATGCTGTCGTCTGGCATCCCGCTCTTTGCCTGGGATCATGGTGGCCTATGGAAGGATCCTACTTATGCGCCCCATAAAGTCCGTTTTTCACCCGTGACATCGGTGCCCTATTGGGATGAGCGCTGTGGCGTGAAGTTCAAGGGTGGCAGTGATCTCCTGCCGGCTTTCGACGAGTTCTGGTTTGGTGTCGAGGCCGGGATATTCGCACCACGCGAGATGATCGTGGAAAGTCTGACGCTCGAGCTGCGGGCCAGAGCCTATCTCGACCTGGTCGACCGATTCGGTGGAGCGTCCTGATGATTGGCACTCTCAAGAGTTTGTTCAGCAAGCTGGCCTACTGGGTGAACGACACCTTTCCCAACGCCAAGTCGTTGGTGCCGAAACCGCTGCATCGGTTCGTGCTGCTGCGGATCGTCGGCATGAACGATCAGTACGAAAGGATGCTGCGCGAAAACCCTGAGCGGCTGTTCCTGCAGAACGACGCGCTGCCCTGGGTCAGCACGTCCTACAAGCAGGTCCTGTTCGTTGGAACTGCAGTCTATACGTACCAATACGAGAAGCTGTTTGCCGACGATCCGGACCGGTACACGACCATCGACCGCAATCCCTCCACCAAGGTCTGGGGCGGCAAACATCACATCGTCGCGCCCATCGAGCAGATCAACCAGCACAGACCGCCTGGCTTTTTCGACTGCATCGTCCTCAGTGGTGTGCTGGCCTACCGCATCCCCGAGCATGGCGACTACGGGCTTGTCGAGCAGGATGACCTACGGGCGCTGCTGAAAGTTCTCCATGGAGTCCTGCGGCCGGGCGGCCTTCTGCTGGTCGGCTGGAACCTCCGCGACATGGCGCAATCGCTTTCGCAACTCGGTCTGCTCGATCCCTATTTTGCGCCGACCGACAAGACGCCTTGGGGCACGCGGAAGGAATTTCCGGGCGATCCACACGTCTTCGAGTTTTACGAGAGGCGTTGAGGCGGCTCAGCGATCGGAGACACCGCGCTCGGCATCCCAATCGGTGATCGTGCCCATACGCCCGATCGTGCCGAGCTGCACCGGTAGCAGGCGATCGATGATGGGTGCCGGCAGATGTTGGCGCAGGGTTAGAGCCAAGCGCAGATAGGACGACGCAAAATCGAACGGGTGCCGTCGGTACTCGGGCGGCCGACGCACGGTAAGTCGGTCAGGATAGCTGCGGGTCGCAACGAGCGATGGCGCGTTCTGGCTGACGAAGGCCCCGAGCATGCGTCGCTTGGCGGCGAGTTCGTCGGGATCGAGTCTTACCTTGAGCACAGGCCGCCGATCGACACTGTCGGGTTCGCCAACATAGACCACAAAGAAGAGCCATCGTGCGGCAAGCGACAGGATGCGATGGGGTGTGTTCAGCAGTGATACGTAGGGGCTGTATTCGGGAGCTTCGAACAGATCGAAGCGGTCGGTCGAGGTCACGATGGAATCGACCAGCGCAGCAACCATGTCGTGATGGATATGGCCGCCCTCGAATGCCGGCATGACGATCGCGGTCGGGCGGAAATCGTCGATCAGCGCCCGCAATGCCACCCCGGCACGGCGGAGTTTTTCAGGATCGCGGCTCTCCAGTGGCGGCATCAGATCGAGGAGCTGCAGGTCGCCATCGCCGAGACCGGCGACACGCCAGGCCTCGCGCGCTTCGGCTGCACGCCGCTCCGGCAAGCCGAGATTTTCATCCCGCGCGAGGTAGGCGATACGGACGGCGCCGCCCAGGCGGGCATTCCTGAAGCCGAGGCCGCCGGCCGCGATCACGCAATCGTCTTCGTGCGGGGCAAGGATGAGGAGGCGGCCGGGCGAGTTCCAGTCCATCCAGCGCTCGATCATGGCGATCCGCGCCAGGGCGAAGCCGGAGAGGCCTGCGAGGGTCGTGTAGAAAAGCGCGAAGGGGAGAGCGATCCAGAAAGCGCCGGATCCCACACCCGCGTAGCAGGCGAAGAGCCAGAGCAATGCTGCAACGACCGTCAAAGCCGCAACCACGATCGTCGGCCGGAACCCGATATTGAGCTTCATTCGATCGCGGAGCCCATCCCTCTGACACCTATGCTATCAATCAGCCGGGTACATCAAGCCCTGCGAAGCCCTGGACGAGCCCTTGCGCCTTCTTCACGTCGTTCCGACTTACTTGCCAGCTGTGAGATATGGCGGTCCGATCCGCTCGGTCCATGCTCTTTGCCGGGAACTGGCGGCAGCAGGCCACGATGTCCAGGTCTTCACGACCAGCGTCGACGGCCCCTCCGACAGCGACGTGCCACTGATGCAGCCTGTCGAACTGGAGGGCGTAAAGGTCACGTACTTTCCAAGTCGCATCCTGCGTCGTCTCTACTGGTCGCCGCCGATGCGAAGGGCACTTGAAGCGTCGATTGCCGGCTTCGACGCCGTTCATCTGCATGCCGTATATCTTTGGCCGATTTTGGCTGGCGCGAGGGCGGCGCGCGCGCGCGATATTCCCTACGTGATCTCGCCGCGAGGCATGCTCGTGCCCGAGCTCATTCGGCGGAAGAGCCGATGGGTCAAGGAAGCCTGGATCGGATTGATCGAGCGCCCAAATCTCGAGGCCGCTGCCGCGATCCATGCGACATCGGCCGTCGAGGCGGGCCACATAGCGAGTTTCGGCTGGCGTTTGCCACGCATCGCCATGATCCCGCACGGCGTCGACGATCCACCGCCGCCGAGTACGGAACCGTTGTCGGCCGACATAGCGGCGGCCATCGCGGGAGGGCCGATGGTTCTGGCCTTCGGTCGGATCAGCTGGGAGAAGGGGCTCGACCGGCTGATCGCCGCGCTCAGCCGGGTGCCGACGGTACGTGCGGTGATCGCCGGCGACGATGCCGATGGCCATGCCGCGGTTCTTGCATCGGAGGCGATGCGGCTCGGCGTGGCGCAACGCGTTGCGATCCTGCCGCGTCATGTCAGTGGTGCCGACAAGGAAGCGCTTTTTGCGGCGGCACGCCTGTTCGCCATGACATCGCTGTCGGAAAATTTCGGCATTGCCGCCTTCGAAGCCATGCGGCGCGGCCTGCCAGTGCTGGCGACACCCGACGTCGGCATGTCGGAGATCGTGCGCGAGATCGATGCCGGTGCGGTCGTCGAGGCGACACCGGACGCGATCGCGGCCGGCCTCGAACGGCTGTTCGCCGATCCCGAGGCCTGCCGCCGCAAGGGCGAAGCGGGACGCCGCCACGTCATCGATCACTATGGCTGGCCTGCCATCGCGCATCGAATGGCGGAGCTCTATCGCTCGATTGTCGATGTGTCGAAAGGAACGAGGGCAGCGGCATGATGGAGCTGCTTGCCCGCAGCCCGTTCGACCTTGCGGAGAAGCGGCTCGTCATCATCGCGGACTGGCTGCCGCCGGACTTCGGCGCGGTGGGCCAATACATGCAGATGCGAGCGGAAGCGCTGGCAGAGAAGGGGCATGACGTAACGCTCGTCGGCCTTACGTCTGGGGCCGGTTCGACGGTACGTGCGACGAGGGGCAACGGCACCCTGACCGAGATTCGCCTCCAGACGCGACCGGTGCCGCGCGCATCGCTGGCCGGCCGCCTGTGGTGGACGATAACGGCCAATCTGCATCTGCTCGTGGCCGTTTTCGGTCGATTGCGCACCGCAAATGGCATCCTGTTTACCGGCTCGCCGCCGTTCCTGATCCACTTCCTTGTGCCGCTGAAGTTCTTGTGGCGAGGGCGCCTGATCTACCGCATCACCGATTTTCATCCTGAATGCCTGATCGCGGCCCGGGCCCGACCATCGTGGGCGCTTAATCTGGTGTTGGCGCTTACGAACTTCTGGCGGCGGCGGGTCGATGGTTTCGAGGTCCTGGGACAGGATCAGGTCCGCCGCCTTACCGAGACAGGAATACCGGCCGACCGCATGACGCTCGTGCGCGACGGTTCTCCGGTCTCGTTCGAGGCGGCGGGCGAAGCAATGGTATTGCCCGGCGAACTCGAGGGCGCTTGCGTCCTGCTCTATGCCGGCAACTACGGGATCGCCCACGAAGTGGAGACCGTTGCAGCTGGCTATGAGCAGCATCACAGACAGGGCAGCGGCCGAGTCCGCCTGTGGCTTAGTGCCACAGGGGCGGGGGCGGAGGCGCTGGCCGCAAGGTTTCAGGAGAGAGGTGTTCCCTTCCACCGCTCTCCGCCGGTGCCATTGGAGCGTCTGGCGGCACTTTTGCGGGCGCCGGCTGCCCACCTCGTTACCTTGCGCGACGCCTTCGTCGGTTTTGTCCTGCCCTCCAAAATTTACGCCTGCTTGGATTCGGGCAAACCCGTGCTTTTCGTGGGGAGCGCTGCTTCGGATGTCGATTTGCTCGCCCGGCCGGCGCCAGCTGGCTATTGGCGGGTCGATTGCGGCGACGCAGCGGGTTTCGCGGCGGCTCTTGAGGCTCTCGCTGACAAGACTGTGAAGCCAATTGCTCCCGCGACAGCCAAAGATCGCTGATTTAACTAAGCATTTACTATAAGAATGGGGTGTAATGTACTGAGAATGAGTGATATTATTCTCGTAAGATGTTTGGCAATTTATTTGCGTAAAGAGTGCGGCTTCTGGTTTTCTTAGCCAGATATGATTTTTGACGATGGTAGAGGTGGCCTACGCTTCCAGGCCTTCAGTGTTCATGCGGAAATTTAGTTCGCGGGGCATCGACATGTTTAAGCCAAGATATTTGTCCAAGCCTGCAGGCTTCGTGAGGTCTTGGCTTCCTGTGTGCAAATCTGTACTTTGCGCACAAGACTTGGGTGGGACCGATTCGGACGTGGCGATTCGGACCAAGCAGAATAGAGAGCTCCTTCTAAATGATCGTGACGTGAAATCATTGCACGATCGGGTTGGGTGTTATGTTTAATATTGCACTCAAGACGCAGGGTCTTGTTGCGTTGTCGGTTCTCCTCTCTGCGACCGCTGCCCAAGCGCAGCGCGGTCCGGAGTTGGCGCAGGCATTGCCGGCTTCGCCGGAACTCGCTCAAGCACAGTCGGGCAATCCCGAACTCGCCCAAGGGCAGCCGGGTGGGCCGCAGTTGGGCAGTGGCCCGCAGCAAGGCGCAAATCCGCTCGCGAACAACGGCCCCCTCCAGGCAGGTGGTCCGCTTCAGGGGGCGTCGCCTCTGCAGAGCGGGGCGCCGCCGATGAATGCTCCTGGCGATCCGCAGCAGGCTCAGCAAGGACCGCTCCAGGGAGCCGGTCCGTTGCAGAGTGCCGGGCCGCTCCAAGGCTCCACGCCCTTGCAGGGGGCTGGTCCCTTGCAGGGAGCAGGCCCTTTGCAAAGCGCAGGTCCGTTGCAGGGGACTGGTCCCTTGCAAAACGCCGGGCCGCTGCAGACGGCCGCTCCGTTGCAGAATACGGCTCCTAACCCCGGTAACCTCGGGGGCCTGGAAGGCGTACAGCCGCAACTCGGCGGCTTGGCGTCGCCGCTGGCACCGCCAACCCCTGGCGCCGTTGGTGGACCGCTCCCGGCTGAGGCCTTTGTTCCCTCGGTACCAGGTAATATGAATCAGCTTGTTGCGCAGATGCTTGGCGGGCCAAACGGCACTTCTCCCGCGACGCTGGCCAGCATTGTGAATCTCGTAGCACCGACCGACACGACATCGGGGCCGGCCCCGACGTCGCCTCAGACATCGTCTCCTGTCATTCCGCCGTCGCCGCCGCCAACACCGACGGCGCCGCCGCTTACGCCACCCACCCAGACGGGGCAGCTGCCTCCTGTTTACGATGTGCCGACACAGAATCGCACGAGTGGCAGCTGACGTACTGAGTCCGCGCTGGAATTTTTTTCCTCCGACGCTCGGACCCATTCCCGGATGGCATGTCAGTCCCATGACTATTAGTGCGAGTCGATCGCAACTAGTCTGGTCCCCCATTTTGGGATGGATCTTGCTGTCCTGTGCCGCCACGGCGGCGCAGGCTCAGGATTCGACTCCGGCGCCGGCTGCTCAGACGCTGCAGGAGCAGACTCCTCAAGTCGACCTTCCCACTGCGGTGCCTGCGTCGGGATCGGGTGAGGGCGCATCTCGAGGCGAGGTCGGCATCGCGCTGGGCGCCTTCACGCTCTACCCGTCGCTGGACGTCCAGGTGGGCTACGACACCAACGTCTACGCCACCCCGGCGCCGACCGTTGGCTCGATGTACACTCACGTTCGCCCGGGGCTGGAGCTTAGATCTGACTGGATAAGGCACGAAGTCAGAGTGCTCGCCAATGGCGGCTTCGGTTTCTACCCCGCGGCGTCGAGCCAGAACTATCAGAACTATCTGTTCCAGTTCGACGGCAGGCTCGACATCCGCAACGACTTCTATGCTACCGGCATGATTGCTGCCCGGCGGGCAACCGAGGCGCTCGGCACGCCCAATACCGAATTCGCAACAGCGCCGACGGTAGTCGATACGATCCCGGTGGAATTCAATCTCTACCAAAGGTTCAACCGGTTCTTCTATCGCGCCGGGGCCGCTGGGACTCGTTATTGGTATTACGACAACAGCATTATTTCTGCCGGTGGCCTGCCCGCAGCGAGCCGAGATCGTGTCGAGTACGAGCAGCGTATTCGGCTCGGATACGAAGTCACCGAAGATCTTGCGCTTTGGGTCGCGCCAAGCCTGCAACAGCGCATCTACGACATCTACATCAATGCCGCTGGCCAGGCGCGCGATTCGGTTGGCTGGGGACTGAACTTCGGCGCCACCTGGACGGCCGGACGAAAGACCAAGCTTGAGGGGTTCATCGGCTACCAGCAGTTGTCGTATATCGCCGATGGCAGCTCGACGCCCGCGACCGTGTTTGGCCTGTCCGGCTCCTGGAATGGCTATGAACCGCTGACTATCCGTCCTGCGATCAGCCGGACGATCAACGAGTCGGCTTACAGTGCCTATCAGAACTTTGTATCGACCACGGTCGGTGTCGATTTTACCTATGAGATCCACGATGCCTGGACGGCAGTCGGCGGAACGTCGATCAATGCCGCAGACTACAATCCGGCCGCGGGTGTAGCCAACACAAGCCCGCGCACCGACTACTATTGGAAGGCGTCGTTCGGCTTACAATACAGTTTCCGGCCACAGCTTTCGATCGGTCCGCTCTATGAGCACACGACCGGTTGGACTACCGACCCGAGCTCGGGTGGGCCGCAATACTCGCGCGATCAGTTTTCAATTCGTTTCGTGGCCAAGCGGTGATGCAGGTGGTTTTCAGTAAGATTGTTTCCCGTTGTGCCGCGGCCCTCCTGGTGGCGATGTCGCTGGCTGTTTCAGCCTGTGAGCAGACGCCGCCTACCTCCACGGCGACGATCCAGCAACCTTCGCAGGGCACACAGAACCTGCGCCTGGGCGAGTACCGAGTAGCCCCGGGCGACCGCTTGCGGGTGGTGGTGCTGTCGGATGCCGAGCTGTCGGGAGAATACGAAGTCGATTCGACAGGCATGATTGCGCCACGCATGGCGGGCCGCGTCGTTGTCCTCGGCATGTCGACGCCCGAGATCGAGACGCTGCTCTCCGACCGTTATCGTAGCGGGGGTTATCTGCGCTCGCCTCGGCTCAGCGTCGATCTCGTGTCGCGGCGGCCATTTTACATTATCGGCGAAGTGACGCGGCCGGGCGCGTTTCCCTATGTCTCGGGCATCAATGTGGTACAGGCGATCGCAATCGCCGGTGGATACACGCGGCGTGCGGCCAAGACCCGCGTGTCGATCCAGCGTTTCAACGCAACGCTGGGGCAAGAAGAGACGGTAAACGAGGATTCCCCGGTGGGGCCGGGCGACATCATTCGGGTGCCGGAGCGGTGGTTTTGACAGTCTAGCGTAAGGGTAGTCGTTTATTTGCTTGGGGCGAGCGGTGTGGGACCGCTCATGGCGTAGACGGCGATAGAAGGGGCCGGCTTGTGGCGACGCCGGTGAGGCTGTCGTTCGAGACGGTATTTCGTGGAGTGTGGTGGGATGGGTTCGTTGTCTAAGGCCGACCAGATGCTGGACGAGCCAAATCAGAGTCGAATGGTGTCGACGCCCGATTCATCGGCGCTCGCACCATTGCGCCCGACCGACAGCCCGAACGAGCTGTGGGAATGGTTGCGCCTGCTCAACCGTCGCAAGGCGCTGATCGTCGGCTGCGGTCTCATCGCGACAGCGCTGATGGCATTGATGCTGGCGCAGGCGACGCCGCTCTACAAAGCCACGGCGCGTATCATGCTCGACACGCGGACCTTCAAGGTTGTCAGCACCGAGGCCGCCCTTTCCGGCGTCGACACGCTCAACATGGGCGCCATTCAGAGCGAACTCGAAGTCATCCAGTCCGAGTTCCTGATCGGCCGCGTCGTCGACAAGCTCGGCTTGGCCAACAACCCCGAGTTCAACGGCACCAAGCCGCCGGGCTTTATCGACAACGCACTGCAGCCGTTGCGCGACCTCTGGAGCACCGGCATTTCGACCCTGCTGGCTCCTCCACCCAAGCCTCAGCAGGCATCGGCGCAGCCGCAGCGCGCCGGCCGCCCGGCCGAGGATAGCGATCCGCGCCGTCGTGCAGCGATCGGTGCCGTTGCCGGCCGCCTCAGCGTGTCGCTGCTCGGTCGCACCTTCGTCATTCTGGTGACGGTCGAAAGCCCCGACGGCACCATGTCGGCGCGCATCGCCAATGCGATCGCCGAGGCATATCTGGCCGATCAGGTCGACAACAAGAACGAAGCCAATCGCCGCGCTACGGAATGGCTCGAGCAGCGTCTGGCCGAGCTGCGCCGCAATCTGCAGGTCGCCGAAGAGGCGGTCGCCGCCTACCGGCGTGACAAGGGCCTTGCCGGTAGCCCCGAGGGCACGATTTCGTCGCAGACGCTGGCCGACCTCAACAATCGCTATACCGCCGCCAAGGCCCGCCGTATCGAGCGGGAAGGGCGTCTGGTCGCGCTGAGCAAGGCAAGCCTCAACCCCGGCGAACTGGCCAATATTCCCGAGGTTTCCGGCAACACGACCTTGGCGGCGCTGCGCATCCAGGATGTCGAGCTCACCCGCAAAGGCGCGGAACTCTCCGCTCAGCTCGGCGAGAACCACTACAAGATGCAGCAGATCCGCAGTGAGCTGGCCGCGATTCGGGCGCGGTTTCTCACGGAGACGCAGCGCATCACGCTGGCTGTTCGAGCGGAGCTCGATGCGGCGAAGTCCGAGGAAGACGACCTCAAGGAGCTGGTCGACAAGGCCTCGGTCGTGGCCGGGACGGCCACTCAGTACGAGGCCGAACAGAAGCAGCTCGAGCGCGAGGCCCAGTCGAATCGCACGCTGTACGAAGGCTTCCTTAATCGCTTCAAGGAACTGCGCGAGCAGCAGGACATTCAGCGCGCCGATGCACGCATCCTCGCCTATGCGCATCCGTCCGGCGGACCGTCCTCGCCGAATTACCGCAGCGGCCTGATGATGGCTTTCATCATCGGCTCCATGCTCGGTATGGCGGGCGCCGTGGCCGCCGAGAAACTCGACCGTGTGTTCCGTTCGGCCGCCCAGGTCGAGGAAGCCGTCGGGGTGGGTGTGCTCGGCATGGTGCCGGAGGTCCGCGGGGCCGCGTCGACGCGCTCCAACGTGGTCGCCCACGTGCTGGAGAACACGACGTCGCCCGCTGCCGAATCGATTCGCGCCGTGTTCACCGCCATCAGTCTCGGCAGCCTCGACCGGCCGCCACGCATTGTGGCCGTCACGTCGTCGACGCCAAGCGAAGGCAAGACCACATTCGTGGCGTCGCTTGGCGGCCTGCTGACCAAGATGAACGCCTCGCGGCGCGTGCTGATCGTCGATCTCGACCTGCGCCAGGCGCGGCTGTCGGCGGCGCTCGGCCTCAAAGACCGGGGCGGTACGATCGACGAGTATCTGATGGGCCTGAAGACACTCGAGGAGTGCACCCGGCGCCACGAACTCTCTGGTGTTGACTACATCTGCGGCCGCCCCAACACGCCGAACGCGCCGGAAATCCTGGAGTCGCACGCCATGAAGGCGGCGCTGGGCGTCTTCGCCGAGCGCTACGACCTGGTGATCCTCGATGGTCCGCCGGTCATGGCCGTGTCGGATGCCCGCATCATCTCGCGGCTCGCCGACTACACGGTGTTCATCGTGCAGTGGGCGAAGACCCCGCGCGAGGTCGTGAAGACGGCGGTTGGCGCCCTGCTAAGCGTGACCAACCATGTCGGGATCGTCATCAACCGGGTGAACCTCGCCAAGCATGCTCGTTACGGCTACGGCGACCACGGCGACTATTACTCGCGCTACCGTGGCTATTACGGCGCCGGAGCCGATGTGCCGGCCAATGTCGGTGGGCGCCCGCCGCTGAAGCTCGCCTCCAAGAAGTAGAGGTGAGCTGTCGAGGCCCGATCATCGCGTCGCGATGGTAGTGCGGCTGAACATCGGCTGTGGCCAGTCACCGACGGAGGGTTGGAACAACTACGACAACTCACCGGCGGTCTGGCTGGCACGCTCGCGTCTGCTGACCGCGCTGTGCAGCCGGACTCGTCTGCTCGATGAGCACAGCATTGCGTTTGCCGTGTTCTGTCGCGACCATGACATTCGATACGCCAATGCCGCGGCACGGATCCCGCATGGCACGGGGACAGTAGACGCAATCTATTCATCGCACATGATGGAGCATCTCGACCGCAGCGAAGCCCGGTCATTCCTGGCCGAGTGTCTGCGGGTGTTGAGGCCCGGCGGCGTGCTGAGACTGGCGGTGCCGGACTTGCGCAACAATGTCCAGCTGTACCTCGAAGACAACGATGCCGATGCCTTCGTGGAGTATCTCCTGTTCGATCTCGACAAGCCGCGGGGGCTGCGCCAGCAACTCAATCGCTTGATCACGGGTGGCCGCAATCATCATTGGATCTATGACCGTCAATCTCTGACTAAACTGGTCGAGAAAGCGGGTTTCGCCGATGTCCAGGTCGCCGATGGAACGTCAACCCGAATTTCCGATCCGGGGGCGCTCGTTCTCGACGAGCGCGACGGCGATACGATCTGCGTCGAAGCGCTTCGGCCCTGAACAGGTTCAGAGACGCCAGAGCGTGACGCCGGAAGGCGCCGTATCCCGGTCGAGCAAGGCAGGGACATCGGCGACGAAGCCGCCGGATCGCTTCAGGAGCGGTTCAACGAGGTTCCAGCCGCCATCGCGATAGGGGCGGTGGGCGACCGCCAGAACCACTGCATCGGCCGGCTTCAGTTGGTCCAGCGGCGTGAGCGCCAACCCGTACTCCTCGTGCAGCAGGTCGCCATCGGCCATCGGATCGTGGAGCTGGACGGTGATGCCGAAGTCTTCGAGCTCGCGCACGATGTCGATCACCCGCGTATTGCGGATGTCCGGCACGTTCTCCTTGAAGGTGACACCCAGTACCGTCACGGTCGGACGTCCATTGCGGGCGCTACGCATGATACTGCGGGCCACCCGGTTGGCGACGTAGACGCCCATGCCGTCGTTGACGCGACGGCCCGAGTGGATGACATGCGGATGGTAGCCGACCTCCTCGGCCTTGTGGGCGATGTAGAAGGGGTCGACGCCGATGCAATGGCCGCCGACCAGGCCTGGCCGAAAGGGTAGGAAGTTCCATTTGGTGCCAGCGGCATCCAGGACATCCCGCGTGTCGACGCCCAGCCGATCGCAGATCAGCGCGACCTCGTTGATCAACGCGATATTCACGTCGCGCTGGGTGTTCTCGAGAACCTTGGCGAATTCGGCAATCTTGATCGAGGCTGCCCGGTGCGTGCCGGCACTGACGACGCTCTTGTACGTCGCATCGACGATTTCGAGCGTCTCCGGCGTGTCGGCGGACACGATCTTGAGGATGTTGTCGAAGCGGCGTTCCCTGTCGCCGGGATTGATGCGCTCCGGCGAGTAACCGACGTTGAAGTCGCTCTTCCACTTGAGCCCCGACGCCTTCTCAAGCGCCGGTATGCAGACCTCCTCGGTGACCCCGGGGTAGACAGTCGATTCATAGACGACGATATCGCCACGCTTCAGCGTCCGGCCGATCATCGCCGAGGCACCTTTCAGCGGGGCAAGGTCGGGTTGCTTGCTGGCGTCGATCGGCGTCGGGACGGTCACGATGTGGAAATTGGCGGCAGCAAGATCCTCGGGGTTCGAGGAAAAGCGCAGACCGGGCGCTGTCAGGTCCGTCGCTTGCACTTCGCCGGTACGGTCGTGGCCCTTGGAGAGCTCGGCAATGCGTCGCGGGTCGATGTCGAAACCCAGGACCTGATAGCCGGCGCGGCCAAAGCCCGTGGCAACGGGCAGGCCGACATAGCCGAGGCCAATAACGGAAATATGCCGCTTCATTCGGCCAATTTCTGACAGGTCGAGGATGGCCTGGCATCAACTATGTTGAGGAAGTGATGGGCTGCCGGTCGAGGTTCGGAGCCCAGGACAACCCATTCGCGGACCGAAATCGGCGGGACCAAACCGTTCCCGCTCGGCACGAAGCCGGGCCATGATCTATTCTGGTCAGGAATACAACCAGTCCCCCCAGGAGTTCTACATGGCTCGGCTAAAATTCGGCGCCTTTCTCGCCCCCCATCATCCGATCGGCGAGCATCCGATGCTGCAGTTCCGCCGGGACATCGATCTCGTCGAGCAGCTCGATGCGTTGGGCTACGACGAGTTCTGGTGCGGCGAGCATCATTCCAGCGGCTGGGAGATGATCGCATCGCCCGAGATGTTCCTTGCGGCGGCTGGCGAACGCAGCAAGAGGATCATGCTCGGCACTGGCGTGGTTTCATTGCCCTACCACCATCCGTTCAACGTCGCCCAGCGCATGGTTCAGCTCGACCATATGACGGGCGGCCGTGCGATGTTCGGCTCGGGCCCGGGCGCGCTTCCCTCCGACGCGTACACGCTCGCCATCGATCCGATGGTCCAGCGCGACCGCCAGGATCATGCGATCGGCATCATACGGCGCCTGTTCAACGGCGAGCGGGTGACCGACAAGACCGACTGGTACACGATGCAGGATGCCGCGCTGCAGCTCCTGCCGTTGCAGGAGGAAATGCCGTTCGTGGTTGCCTCGCAGGTCAGCCCCTCGGGTATGACCCTGGCGGGCAAGTATGGCATCGGCATCATCTCGCTGGGCTCGATGTCGACCGAAGGCTTGCTGGCGCTGCCGACGCAATGGGGCTTCGCCGAGGCTGCCGCGAAGAAGCATGGTCAGACCGTCGACCGCAAGAACTGGCGCGTTCTGCTGAACTGGCACGTGGCCGAGACGCGCGAGAAGGCGCGCGAGCAGGCCAAGCACGGCCTGATGCGCTGGCACAACGAGTACATCGTCGGGACGCTGCAGCGGCCGGGCGCCGGTCCCTTCGACTCCCCGGACGATGCTGTGGACAAGACAGCCTTCGCCGATGGTTCGGCCGCCACGATCGGCACGCCGGACGATCTCGTGAAGATGATCAAGGACGTCTACGACAAGAGCGGTGGCTTCGGCACCGTGATCGGGTTCGTGCACGATTGGGCCAATCCGGAGGACACCCGCCGGAGCTGGGACATGGTGGCGCGTTACGTGATCCCCGAGATCAATGGCTATGTGACCAAGCTGCGCGAATCGCAGAAGTATCTGATCGACAATCGCGCCGTCTTCGAGCGCGCCCAGCAGGCGATCATGGCCAAGATCATGCAGAACGACGCGGCCGCGGAGGCCTTGAAGCACACGAAGTCGCCACGCTTTGCGGCGGCGTCTGCCGCGCTGCCCGATCTCGAGAAGGCGAAGGCAAAAGCGAAGTAGGAGCTCCCGGGCAAGTATCTGTGGGAGTACGGATTGGGATGGCGTCCTTCGGGACGCCATTTCGATTCGAAAGGCATCGCAGTATGGGCGGCGCGTTGAGCCGAAGTGTTGAGTGGCGCGCAAAATCTTTGAACAAACCCCGTGCTTCGTTATAGTAAAAATATGCACCTAAACTGCAGGATGCGCCGTGAGATGTACGCGGCGCCTTTGTTCCAACCCGGAAGGAGGGTTCCGGAGATTGGGCCGGACAAGTTTCCGGCCGCCCTGCAGGACGTAGGCTTGGTTATGGGACCTGTCGCGTATCGTTCGGCCTGGTGGGTACGTGATGACGGCCAACCCGGTGAGTTGGCCCTATCATGTCGTGTCGATCGCCTGCTGGGTTGGATCGGCTGCCAGCAGGAGAGGGCCTGCGATCTCATAGCCGTCGCGTACCGCCCGGTGTGATGGAGAGCAGATAGTGTCTGAGCGTAAGTCAGCGGATCGGCCGATGGTGTCGGTCGTCATCGCGACATTGAACCGTGAAGCGATGCTTCGACGAACGATCGAGGTGTTGCTCAGTCGCGAAGACTACCATCCCTTCGAGTTGATCGTGGTCGACCAGACCGAGCAGCATGAAGAGGCCACCACTCGCTATCTCGAGAGCGTGAGTTCGCGCATCATCCATAGACGCGCCACCTACAAGAGCCTGCCTCGCGCGCGCAACGAAGGTCTGGAGGTTGCCAAGGGCGAGATCGTTGTTTTCATCGACGACGACGTGGAGACCGGACATGGGTTTCTTGCCGCCCATGTCGCCCCCTATGCCGACGAAAAGGTCTGGGCCGTGACCGGTCCTGCACCGAGTCCTGGCGAGGCCCTTCTGGGCCGGCATGAGATTTCCGACGAACAGTACGAGAAGCTGTTCGTCGACGACCGGCTGTTGCTGAATGTCGATTTCGACTTCGAGCCCTGTAGTTGGGGGGTCGGCTGCAATCTCTCGGTGAGGAAATCGGCGGCCATGCGGGTCGGCCGATTCGACGAGCACTTTGTGGCAAATGCCGTCGGCGAGGATGCCGAGTTTTGCTATCGGATCAGAAAGCATGGCGGCATCATCCACTACGCCGGCCGTGCCGCCCTCGTGCATTTTCAGGACCCCAGCGGCGGCTGTCGGACCGATGTGGGCGCCGACTATGTCCGGATGGCCGCCTACAACCTGAACTACTTCTATCGCGCGATCGGGGGCCGCTTGCCGGCCATCGTGGAGGCCAACTGGCGGGCCTATCGTCAGTATGTTCTGAACAGAGACAATCTTCGCAGGGCAGTTTCTCTGAATCTTGCCTATTTCGTCGGCCTGTATCGCGGGAGACGTCAGTCGCTGTGGAATGCGGGCTCCTGACGCATGCGGATCGACACGCCGATGCGGCGTTGGATGCATCAGGCCGGCCACGTCGCAAGGGCAATCTATTCGGGTCGGACGGCAAACTCGGGAAGGCTGTTGCTGGGCGTCGCGGCTGCCTTTTGCACCATCGTCGGCATCTATGATGTCCTGACCATCACGCTCTTCCTGTCCGGAGGGCCTCTCATCGGTCCGCAGCGATGGGTTCTCTTCCCGGACTTTCTCGTGTTCCACGCGGCGGCGCGTGCCTTCTTCGAGGGAAACCTTTCGATCATTTACGATTTCTCGGCATTCGTTGCTTACGAGAATCGGATCTATGTCGACCGCTTCCCTTCGCCCGTGGGATTTCGACCGTTTCTCTATCCTCCGGTCTGGCTCCTGCTGATATTGCCGGTGGCTCTTCTCGGGGTCGCGGCTGCCTATGGCGCTTTCATGGCCGCAACAGCCGCCATTTCGTACGTGCTGATCGGGCGCTCAGATATCTACGGATGGCTGGCCGTAATCACCTCTCCAGCCGCGCTCTGGACGATGATTTCGGGGCAGAATGCCTTCCTGACGATCGGTCTCTTCTACGGAGGTATGGGGCTGCTGACGCGATCCCCAGCGGCCGCCGGCATCTTGCTGGGCATTCTGTCTTACAAACCCCAGCTCTGGATTCTTGTTCCAGTAGCCCTGGTCGCAGGGCGTCACTGGAGGGCGCTCGCCTTTGCGATCGGCACTGCGCTGGGGCTGTCGCTGCTCAGCCTGCTGGTCTTCGGCTTCGATTTCTGGATTCGCTTCTTCGAGATGACGCGCGAAGCGTCCTCCCCCGAGATCGTCAACATGATGTTCAGGGATGTGTCGATCTACATGACGACCATCTTGGCCGCGGCGCGAATCCTCGGTGTTCCGCCGGACGTCGCGGGCGTGCTGCATGTCGTGGGGGCGCTCGCCGGCTGTGCGCTCGTTTGGTTCGGCTTCAGGCGCTATCCCCATAGCAACGAGCGGACCGCTGTTTTGGCCGCCGGCACGTTGTTGTTGACGCCGTATCTGGTCAACTACGACATGCTCCTGCTGATGCCGGCGGCGATTGCCATTTTCCGTCGCCGGGTAACATCGAGGATCTATCCGCTCGAGCTCCTGTTCTTCTTCTGCCTGTGGCTCGTTCCAAATGTCGGTGTTCGCTTCAACATCTACCAGATGCCGATATTCCCGATCTTCGTCGTAGGATTCGCTTACCTGGCGTTTGTCACCTTGAGAGGAGTGAATCAGGAAACGTCGCCGTGCTGGCCCTTCAAGGCATAGCGGGGAGCGCCGGCAATCAGCCGTATTTCGCGAGCCAGCGGCGAACACCCAGCAGCGACTGGTTGATGACCTGGTGCATGTCCAGATACTGGTACAGGCCGCAGCGGCCGATGAACGTGATCTGTGGCGTCTCCTCGGCAAGCTTGGCGTACTGCTCGTAGATCTTCTGGAAGCGGCCATCGCTGGTACGGACCGGATAGTAACGCTCGAAATCGTTGTCCTTGTAGTCGCAGGGCTCTTCGCGGGTATGGGGGCCGCTGGTTAGCCCATTGTCGTGATGAGGCAGCAAATGCCAAGCCGTCTCACGGGTCCAGCGGCTGCTGTCGGTGTAGTTGGTGACGGTCCAGCTCATTCCCGGCTGCTTGGCCTTTGTCACGTGCTCGAAGCGGATGGAGCGATAGGGCAGGGGGCCGAAACACTCGGAGTAATATTCGTCGATCGGCACGCTGAGAAAGGCTGCATCGTAGTCGCGCTCCACGCCGCGGCTGAAGGCGCGGCCGAGCTCGACTTCGATGTTGGGATGGTCAAATATTCGTTCGAAGATCGCGGTATAGCCGTGGCGCGGCATGAGCTGGAAGCGATCGTCGGGAAAGTAACGATCCTCGTCATCGAAACGGAGCGGCAGGCGTTTCACGACGCCGGCATCGAGCTCTTCGAGATCGAGAGCCCACATCTTCTTTGTGTAGGGACGGAAGAACAGGTTCGTCAGTTCTTTGCCGATCTGGCTGTTCAGGTAGTCGGCGGCATGCGCCGGGTGCTCGATCCTGTCCGAGACACGCGCCAGAAGGGCCTGGGCGGCCTCGGCATCGGGCAGTTCGACACCGAACACGATTTCCAGGGTGCGGCGATTGATCGGCAGGGGAGCGGTTAGCCCCGATGGCAGCAGTGCCTGTACGCGGTGGTCATATCGTACCCAGTCACCCCAGCGACCGAGCCAACGGACAACCTCCTCGTTGTTGGTATGGAAGAGGTGCGGACCATAGCGGTGAATGCGCGTGCCACTCCGATCCACGAAGTCGTAGGCGTTGCCACCGACATGCTCTCGCTTGTCCAAAACGGTAACGGAGTGTCCCGCTTCGGCGAGGTTGCGGGCGTAGGTCGCTCCTGCAAAGCCGGCGCCCACGACAAGAATCCGCTGTCTGATCATGGGCGCGAAACCCTCGGCTTTGTCATTTGAGGCCCAGCATGCGGTCGATCTCGGCGATGACTCCAGCCGATCCGTCGGGCGAGAATTTGCGAGCGAAATGCGGCCGGAGCCTGCGGATTGCGGCGAGGTCTTCCATTTCGATGGCCCGAGGATGAGAGACCTGGCCCAGCCAGTTCGTGTATCGCTTGTTGTCCTTGCAGATTCTGAGCCCTGGCTGGTTGGCGAGGATCGTGTGGTGGACGGCCTCCTCGGGGCACAGCCGTCCTCTGAAGTGCTCGAAAGTTCTTTGGTGGTCCTCGGCCGCGGTCATCAGTACCTCGGCGACTTTTCCGTTTCCCGTGAACCAGAAGTCGCCGGCGTAGCACTGCCAAGCTGGCGAGAAGGGCTGAAAAGGGCTGAGGAGCAACCTGTTACGGATGATGATCTGGCGGTGCGTGTAAGTTAGCCGCTTGGTGAGGGAGGGGTAGCGGAACTCTTTCGATATGTAACGGTCGTATGCCATGCGCCGCCACTCCACCGGATGCGTGCCCATGCAGCTGTGCGCTGGATTCTCGATCGGCGCGGGCTTCAGTTCCGCAAGCTGGTGGTCGAGATAGAGATCGAAGGGGCTTTGCCGAAGTTCCGAGATGACGTCGTCGCTCGACATCACCGGATAGTCGGCAGCGCTCAGTAGGGTGAACCATTCCGGCGAACTGCGCTTGTACAGCAGCTTCAAGGCCGCCAGCACCGCGTATATGCAGGCGACATCGGACCACCTTGTTTTGATGCTGGGCTGCACGAAGCTGACATTGTCCGGAAACCGGGTCGTATCGGCTGCCGTCTGGGAAAAGTCGTGGTGAACTGCGATGGCCGGGTGGTCGTAGAGGCGGTTCAAGGTGACTACGAGGCGCTCAAGCTGGTCCGGGGCAGCATGCGAAAGAAGAAGAAATCCAAGAGGGGACGGCATGTAGGCCTATGGGCTCGGCGCTTCGACAAGAAACAGTGATGGATCTTCGTGTTGATAGAACAGCTGCAATGTCATCATGACATCGCTCATCACATCGACTCCGGCCGGACGGTAACGGCAGCCCCAAAATCTGGAAAGAAAATTCTGCATCGGCGGTGAATATTAGCCGGGATGATTCAGTGAAAGTTCGCTGAGAGAGGCCGGGCCAGCTCGGGTGATGGACGGAAAGCGAGCTGCGGCCAATAGTGCGCCCGTCACCACCGAAAGACGGTCATGAACAGTTCTGTTGCGTCCTCCTTGGATTTTCGTGCCATCAGCTATCCGGTTCGCGTCTACAGCGGACAGGATGCGTTGGAGAGCCTGCCGGCCGAAGTCGGGCGGCACCGTGCCAAGCGCGCCTTCGTCGTCTGTGGCCGGTCGGTGTCGCACAACACGCCGCTCGTTGCCCATATTCGCGAGCTGCTGGGCGAGCGGTTCGCTGGGCTCTACGACGAAATGGGCAAGGACTCGCCCATCGAGGATGTGGTCGCTGCGGCCGACAAGGCGCGGGCGGCAGGGGCCGATCTCCTGATCGCCGTGGGCGCCGGCAGCGTGCTCCAGGGCACGCGCGTGGTCGCGGTCTTGCTGGCCGAGAAGGAGCCTGTTGAGCAACTGATCACGCAGTATCCGCCGGGGCGGCCCGCGATCAGCCCCAAGCTGATGGCGCCCAAGCTGCCGATCATCAACGTCCTCACCGTGGGCTCGTCGGCGCAGAATCGCGCTGGCTCGGCGGTGAAGTCGGAAAAGCTGGGCCGCCGCATGGAGTTCTTCGATCCCAAGACGCGGCCGGTGGCACTGTTCTGGGACAACGACGCGCTGCTGACGGCGCCGACGTCGATGGTATGTGCCAGCGGCGGCGCGATCTATTGGCGTGCGATCATGAACATGGGTTACACGCAGGCCGCGCCGCTGGCGGACTTCGCCCGGCGACAGGCATTCGAGCTGATGAGCCGGGCGCTGCCGCGCCTGAAGGACCCGCACGACGTTGCCGCCCGCAACGATCTTTGTGTCGCGACCTTCCTGCAGAATCGCGAGGTCGACGATGGCGGTGCACCGGTCCGGCATTGGGTCAGCCGCGTCGTCTATGCCTTTGCGTCGAGCTTGTTCAATCTCCATGGCCACGTCTCGCAAGGCGCGGCGCATTGTGCGCTGACGCCGACGGTCATGCGCCGGCTGGGCAATCGCGATCCACAGGAGATGTGTGCGATTGCCCGTGCGCTGGGCGTCTGGAAAGAGGGCGATCCCGTTGCTGACGCGCCGTTCCGTGCGGCCGACCAGCTCGAAAAAGTGTTCACCTCGATCGGCATGCCGATCAACCTCGCGCCCCTCGACGTTCCTCAGTCAAGTGTGGACGCGATTCTTGAACCGTCGCTGACGAACTTCAACGCCGACCCCAAGCAGGAGTTCGTCAAGGAGAGGGACCTTCTGCGCGAAGTGCTGGTGGCGGCCTGGTAGGCGAGGCCCTCGACAAGAAGTTCGACCCGGACGAGGATTGATCACCATGTGCGTTACGGAGGTCACGATGCGTAGGGCAATGATCGACGATCGCTTGAATCGGCGCCGGCTCCTGTGGGCTGCCCTGGGAGGCGCTGTCGCGGGCGCGAGCTTTCCGGCGATGGCTCATCATGGATGGTCATGGGCCGAGGAACAGCAGACGGAACTGAAGGGAACGATCCAGTCCATCTCCATGGCTCCGCCGCATCCGTCGTTGCAGATGGTCGCGCCGGATGGCGTCCTCTGGCAGATCGATCTCGGCAATCCCAACCAGACAGCACGCTCGGGGTTCACGGCGACCTCTGCCAAGCCGGGCGACGCCATCGTCATTCTCGGGAACCGCCATCTCGACAAGACCAAGATGCAGTTCAAGGCGGTGCGTATCACGATCGCCGGCAAGAACTACGACATGTATCCCGAGCGGATCCGCACCAACTGAGACCCGCCTGATCAATGCAGCTCGCGGAATGGATCGGCACCTGGCCGGGCGCTGTCCTGTTGCACCGCTCGGGTGTTGCTTACCTGCTGGTGAACGCGGCCCATATCCTCGGCGTGGGATTGATTGTAGGGGCCATTCTCCCGCTCGACATGCGCCTGCTGGGCTTCTTGCGTGGTGTGCCGCTGGCCGTGATCGGTCCCTTCCTCGTGCGGGTCGCGGCAACCGGAGTCGGACTGGCGATCCTCACCGGCCTATGGCTCTTCTCGGTGAAGCCTGTCGAATATCTCGGCAACCCGGCCTTTCTCTGGAAGATCGCTTTTCTGTTTTTGGCGCTGATGAACGTCGTGTTGCAGCATCGGAGCCGGCATTACCAGAATGCTCTGGCGAGCGGTGTCGTTCATCCGACTGTTCGCGCGATGGCCGGCGGCTCGGCAGCCCTGTGGCTGACCGTGCTGGTTGCAGGCCGATGGATAGGGTTCATCTAGGGCCTTCTGTCGCCGCCAGAGCCTGCGTCAGATCGGCAATCAGGTCGTCAGGATGTTCGATACCGACCGACATGCGTATGGTCGTGTCGAGAACGCCGATGCGGGCGCGGACATCGGCCGGGACGCCGGAATGGGTCATGGCGGCGGGATGGCTGGCGAGCGATTCGGTGCCGCCGAGGCTGACGGCCAGCTTGAATATCTGCAGAGCATTGAGGAAGGCAAAGGCCTGCTTCTCTCCACCCTTGATGTCGAACGAGAAGGTGGAACCCGCGCCGGTACACTGCCGGGCGAAAACGGCCTGTGCGGCCGAACCTTTCTCAAGGAACTCCAAGTAATGGACCTTCGCGACCTTGGGATGGTCGCGGAGATATTCGGCAACGAGCCTGGCGTTGGAGTTGGCGCGCTCCATCCGGAGCCCAAGCGTCTCCAGCGAGCGCCCCAGCATCCAACAGGAATGCGGATCGAGTTGTGTGCCCAGGCTGCCGCGCAAGGCCTTGATCGGTCCGATGATCGCCTTTGAACCGAGAGTGGCGCCGGCAATGAGGTCGGAGTGCCCGCCGACATACTTGGTCAGCGAGTAGACCGAGACATCGGCACCGTGGGCGAGGGGACGCTGGAACACAGGGCCGAGCAGGGTGTTGTCGCAGACGAGGACCGGTTGGAAGCCTTGGGCCGCCCCGATCTCGTCGGCGATCTTCCGCAACAGCTTGAGGTCGACGAGCGTGTTGGTCGGATTGGCTGGAGTCTCGGTCATGATGACCGATATCCGTCCCTTGCCGCGTGCCTCCTGCACGGCTGTGCGGACGGCGGATTCGCTAACGCCATCGACGAAGCCGACGGCCTGGATGCCAAAGTCCGCCATCGTCCGCGACAGAAGCGTCTCCGTCCCGCCGTAGAGCGGCTGCGAATGCAGGATGACGTCGCCGGGACGGGCGAAGGCGAGGATCGTCGTGGAGATCGCCGACATGCCGGAGGAAAACAGCACACAGGACTCTGCGCCCTCGTAGACCGCGAGCCTGTCCTCGACGATTTCGCTGTTGGGATGGTTGAAGCGGGAATAGACGAGCCCCGCCGAGCTGCCCTTTGGCGGCTGCTTGCGGCCTGAGGCGTAGTCGAAGAAGTCGCGGCCTTCTTCAGCCGAACTGAAGACGAAGGTCGAGGTGAGGAACACCGGCGGCTTCACCGCGCCTTCCGACAGGACCGGATCGTAGCCATAGCTGAGCATCAGGGTCTCGGGCTTCAGGGCATGGTTGCCGATATGCGTCTTGGACGGGCGCGGGGCGGTCATGGTGTCTCCTGTCACGGGAGCGGGTTTGGCCTGTTAGCTTGGGCCGGCCGGCCCCTTCGCGCGAGCGCTAACGATCTCGAAAGCGTGTTGGCCACGACAGATCGCCCGAGGTTGCTCAGGGGCCAAAAAGCGCCGAATTTTCAGGAAACTACGGGGAAAATTGGCTGGGGGACCAGGATTCGAACCTAGACTAACCGGGTCAGAGCCGGTTGTTCTACCGTTAAACTATCCCCCAACGGCCCGATGACGGGCGGGTCGGGCGCACGATTTAGCGATGACCGGCCGAATTGGCAAGCGGCGCTCGCTCCCGGACGTTTCATAAGTTACCATCCGGCCAAGGAAAGAGTTTTTAATGGCCGGGGATTCCAAGCCACAGGGAGGCTGGCACAGCGGTCGGTTCGCGCACACTTTTGCCGCCATAGATCTCGGCACCAACAATTGCCGGCTTCTGGTGGCCAGGGCATCGGTCGAAGGTTTCGAGGTGATCGATGCCTATTCCCGCCCGGTTCGACTGGGCGAGGGGGTGGCGCTGAACGGGACGCTGTGTGGCGATGCCATCGAGCGCACGCTGCATGCGCTGAGCGTCTGCGCGGCCAAGATCGAACGCAACAGCGTGACACGCGCCCGGCATATCGCCACGGAAGCCTGTCGCCGTGCCTGCAACGGCGAGGACTTCCTGGGCATGGTCAGGGAGCGAACCGGCCTGCGCTTCGAGGTTATCGCGCCCGCCGAGGAGGCGCGGTTGGCGCTGGCAAGCTGCGAAAACCTGCTCGATCCCGCGGTGCCTTTCGGCCTGCTGATCGACATTGGCGGTGGATCGACGGAAGTGAGCTGGGTCCATGTGAAGCCGCGCAACGACCGGCAAGGCGGCGTCGCCACCGAGTTGATCGGCATGACATCGGTGCCCTGGGGCGTTGTGACGCTTACCGAGTCCTGCACCAGCGGCCAGCCGCGCGAGCGGCCGGTGAGTCGAGCCTGCTACGACGACATGGTCGAGCGCATCCGTGCCGACCTCAGGCCGTTCTGCGCCAAGCACCAGATCGGGCCTTCCATCGCGAGGGGGGAAGTGCAGATGGTCGGGGCGTCCGGCACTGTGACGACAGTGAGCGCGCATCACCTCGGCCTGAAGCGCTATAACCGCACCATGGTCGACGGCTCTCGGATCGGTCGTGACCACATCCTGCGGATTTGTGACGAGCTTTCAGTGATGTCGGTGAACGAGCTTACCCATTTGCCCTGCATCGGTGACGACCGTGCCGACCTGGCGCTGGCCGGCGGGGCAATCCTTGAGGCGGTGTGCCGCCAGTGGGCCACGCCGTCGGTTCGCGTGGCCGATCGCGGCCTGCGCGAGGGCGTTCTGATGGACCTGATGCGCCAGGCCGATCGCGAGGCCGATCCTCTCTGCCGACGGGACAACTGACCATGGCTCGCGATCCCAGCGGCAGCCGCCCGACGGGTCGGCGCGCCACGGTGCGCGTGAAGACGGCACGCGGCCGGACGACCTCCTCGCAACGCTGGCTGCAGCGCCAGCTCAACGATCCCTATGTCGCCGAAGCGAAGAAGCGGGGCTATCGCTCGCGTGCAGCCTTCAAGTTGCTTCAACTCGACGACCAGTTCCGGTTCCTGAAGCCCGGCGCCCGGGTCGTCGATCTCGGAGCCGCCCCCGGTGGCTGGACCCAGGTCGCCGTCGAGCGCGTGAAGGCGGGGGCGAAGGCCGGGAGGAGCACCGGCGTCGTCGTGGGCATCGACATCACGCCCGTCGAGCCGATTGCTGGCGCCACTGTACTGGCCAAGGATTTCTACGACGAGGATGCGCCGGCGGAGCTGACGGCGCTGCTGGGTGGGCCGGCCGACGTCGTGCTGAGCGACATGGCCGCTTCTGCCACGGGCGACACGCAGGTCGACCATCTGCGCATCATGGGGCTGGCTGAAGCTGCCCATGACTTCGCGCGCCAGATCCTGAAGCCCGGTGGCACGTTCGTCGCCAAGGTGCTGCGGGGCGGCACGGAGCGGACTCTCCTCGACCTGCTCAAGAAGGATTTCGCCAAGGTTCGCCATGTGAAGCCCGAAGCAAGCCGCGCCGATTCAGCGGAAATGTATGTCATCGGCACCGGATTTCGCGGTTGAGGATCTGAGGGGCTGGGCACCAAACGCGACACATTTGCGCGGATGGCCCAAGGCGGCTGCCGCTGTATAGAGGGCCGCTGCAATGGCTTGTGCTGGGCGTGAGCAATGAAAAAATTTCTGGGCAATGTGCTGCTGACCGCGCTGTCGGTCGTGGTCTGTGTGGCTTTTGCCGAATTGGCGACGCGGATGATCGACGGCCTTCCATGGTTTGCGGCCGATCTTCCTCCGGTCGGCGGTACTGAAGGCACCGATACGACGGCCAACCATCTCGGCAACCTGCCGCGTGCCGATGGCGCAACCCCCGCGCTCTACGCCTTGAACCCGCCGGAACTGCCCAACCGTACCAAGCCGCCCAAGGAGTGGTACGACCTCGAGAAGGCCATCGTGAACGGCACAGCGAAGGGGGGCGCGAAAACCGACAATCCCTTCCAGGACTGGGACATGTTCAAGGCCTGGAACTCGGTGTTCGTCGGCGACGATGTCTGCAAGCACAGATATCTCAAGGGCGCGCCGGGGCAGCTCTGGATCTACGATCCGCCCGACGGCAAGCCGCGGCCGGTCTTTCGCTACTTGCCCAACACCACGACGCCTCGCGGCCTCGTTACCAACGAGTTCGGCTGGCGTGGCCCGCCGGTGCCGTATGCCCGTGCGCCCAAGACCATTCGTATCGTCTTCGTCGGTGCATCGACGACGGCCGAGGTTCACGGCTACCCCTATTCGGGCGCCGAGTATGTCGGCAACTGGCTGAACCACTGGGCGGCGTCGAAGAAGCTCGACGTCAAGTTCGAGGTGCTGAATGCCGGGCGCGAGAGCTTCAACTCGACGGACATCGCGGCCGTCGTGAAGACGGAAGTGGCACCGCTGCGCCCCGATCTCGTCGTCTATTACGAAGGCGGCAATCAGCTCGAACTTTCCACCGTCGTGAAGGACGTGCCCAAGGGCGTGCCGCAGCCGGCGAGCAAGCTGGCGCGCTGGATGCGCGACGCCGCCAACCATTCGGCACTGGTGCGTCGTCTCGAAGCGATCACCGATGGCGGCGAGTGGCCCAAGCCGGACTATGAACTCACGTGGCCCAAGGGGCTCGACGAGACCAATCCCGACCTCGCGCGGACCGACCTGCCGATCAACCTGAACACGATCCTGCACGACCTCGAGGCGATCCGCAGCGATATCGAGGGAGTGGGCGGGGAGCTTGCCATGTCGTCGTTCCATTGGCTGGCGCAGGACGGCCTGGTGCTCGACGCCAACCGGCACAAGCCGCTGATCGAGGGCTTGAACGTCCGCATGTACCCGTATCGCTATCGCGATCTGGAGCGCATGACGAACTTCGAGAACCGCGTATTCAAGAAGTACGCCGAGGCGCACAATCTGCCGTTCGTCGACGTCGCTCGTTACATGCCGCGCGACCCGGAACTGTTCAGCGACGCCTTCCACAACACGCCGTCAGGGGTGAAGTTGCGGGCATGGATCGTGTTCCTGCACCTCGTGCCCCTCATCGAAAAGAAGCTGGCGAGCGGCGAGTGGCCGAAGCCGGCGCCGGAGATGGGGACGATGCCGCCGGTCTTCGCCAGCCCGCCGCGCAAGATCACCTTCGACTGCAGTAAGGCTTCGTGACGTTTTGAAGGCCAATAGGCCGGTCCGGCGTAGGGGTTCCTGTGCATAACGGACCCGCGCCTCCGGGCTTGGCTTGCGCGCGGCAGTGTGTATAAAGGCTCGCCAACCCGGCGGCCCTCTCCCGAGGGCCGCCGTTTTCTTTTCTCCATTTGGAGGTTGGCATGCAGATTCAGGAAGCGCTCACCTTCGATGACGTCCTCCTGAAGCCCGCCGCCTCGGCCGTCCTGCCCGGCCAGACCGATACGCGGACGCGCCTCACCCGGACCATCGAGCTCAACATCCCGCTCATGTCGGCGGCGATGGATACCGTTACCGAGGCTGGTATGGCGATCGCCATGGCGCAGGCCGGAGGTATCGGCGTCATCCACAAGAACCTCGAAGCCGAGGCGCAGGCCAACGAGGTTCGGAAGGTCAAGAAATTCGAAAGCGGCATGGTGGTGAACCCCGTCACCATCCATCCCGAGCAGAAACTGGCCGACGCGCTGGCGCTGATGGAAGCCCATCAGATTTCGGGCATCCCCGTGGTCGAGCGGGGCAGCGGCAAGCTCGCGGGCATCCTGACCAACCGCGACGTGCGGTTCGCGACCGACAGCAACACGCCGGTCCATGCGCTGATGACCAAGGACAAGCTGGTGACGGTCCGCGAGGGGGCCACCAAGGAAGAGGCCAAGCGCCTGCTGCACCAATACCGGATCGAGAAGCTCCTGGTCGTCGACGATGCCTACCGCTGCATCGGTCTGATCACCGTCAAGGACATCGAGAAGGCCAACAAGTTCCCCGGCGCCAGCAAGGACGAGAAGGGCCGCCTGCGTACTGCTGCGGCGACCGGCGTCGGCGAGGACGGACTGCGCCGCGCCCAGCTCCTGATCGATGCCGAAGTCGACGTGATCGTGGTCGATACCGCACACGGCCATTCGCGCGGCGTGCTCGAAGCCGTGACCAGGGTCAAAAAGCTCAGCAACTACACGCAGATCATGGCGGGCAACGTCGCCACCCGCGAGGGCGCACAGGCGCTGATCGACGCTGGTGCTGACGCTGTCAAGATTGGCATCGGACCGGGCTCGATCTGCACGACGCGCATGGTGGCGGGCGTCGGCGTGCCGCAGCTCACCGCGATCTTCGAGGCGGCCGAGGCCTGCCATGCCGCAGGCGTTCCCGCGATCGGCGATGGTGGCATCAAGTACTCCGGCGACCTTGCCAAGGCGATCGCCGCAGGCGCCGACTGCGCCATGATCGGCTCGCTGTTGGCCGGTACCGACGAGGCGCCGGGCGAGGTGCTGCTCTACCAGGGTCGCTCCTACAAGTCGTACCGCGGCATGGGCTCGATTGGCGCCATGGCGCGCGGCTCGGCCGACCGTTACTTCCAGCAGGAAGTGCAGAGCACGTTGAAGCTGGTGCCCGAAGGCATCGAAGGCCGCGTGCCCTACAAGGGGCCCGTGGGCAACATCCTGCACCAGCTCGTCGGCGGCCTGCGCGCTGCGATGGGCTACACCGGCAACGGCACCATCAAGGACATGCAGAAGAACGCACAGTTCCTGCGCATCACTGGATCGGGCCTGCGCGAGAGCCACGTGCACGACGTCGAGATCATGCGCGAAGCGCCGAACTACCGCGGCGGCATGTGAGTTAGCGCCTTGGCGAGCGCGTTCCTGATCGCCTGGGCGATCAGGGCGTTGCCGGCCTCGTTCATGTGCCACAGCACATAGAGCTGGCGAGGGTTGGGCGTCGCAGCCATTGCCTCGTAGCTGTCGAGCGTCGCCAGCCCGTTCTTGCGGGCGCAGGCCAGCAGGCCGGTCGTGAGGCGTCGCTGTTCGGTGGCGAAAGCGGGATTGTCCCAGACGACCGGATCGTATTCGGCGACCAGCAGGACCGGCGTGCCGTTCGTCTTCTGGAGATCGGCAAGCCGCTGCGTCAGGGCACAGGCGATGCGCTCGCCCGTGCCGGCAGGATGCACACGGACATGGTCGCCGAACCAGTCGTGCAGCAGGTCGAGGCGGCGCAGCACGAAGTCGAACAGCAGCGAATAGCCCAGGGTCCGCTGCCAGAAGGTGAGGGTGGTCAGGGGATCGGCGCGCGGTGGCACCGGCACGTTGCGCAAGGTGGCAGAGCCGCCATCGAGGTCGAAGTAGGGCTTGTCGGCACTCCACAGGCGGCGCATTTCGGTGCGGCGAATATCGTCGGCGATGAAGGCCACGACCACGGCCTCCGGCCGGTAGAACGGCACCAGCGCTTCGGCCCGGAGGACAATCTGGTCGAAGCCGTAGCCGCTCACCCCGGCGTTCAGCACCGGCCGGTCGATGAGGTGCTGGAGCTGCGACGGCCAGGTTTCGCCGTCGCTCACCTCGTCACCAAAGGTGAATGAATCTCCCACCGCCAGGATCGGCGCCGGCGAGCCGGCGGGCGGGGCACCGGTGCGGCGCAGGCCGCTCGCTTCGATGGTGATGCCCGGCGCGGCATAACCTGCACGGGGCAGGTAGCCCAGCCGGTCGTCATGGACGTAGCGGTTGGAATCACGGCCGGCCAGGACCGTGCGCGCATCGAGCACGAAGTTCGGCCAGGAGAAGAGGTAGTCCCAGGACCAGGCGCGCAGGCCCAGTTCAAGCAGGCCGAAGCCCACCAGGACTGCCACGAGGACCATTGTGATGCGGCCCGGCAGGCTGGAACGAGCCTGTTGCGTCGGGCGTGGCCGGTCGGGACGTTGCGCGTCGGGCGTATTCATCGTAGCGGCATGCTTTGAAAGGAAAAACGGACGTGACACCAGGCGCGCGGGTTGCCGCCACCATAGAACTCCTCGACGAAATCGTCAGCCGATCCGAGCGACCGGCCGATCTCGTCGCCAATGCTTTCTTCCGTGCGCGCCGGTTCATCGGCGGCGGCGACCGGCGTGCCGTGTCGGAACGCGCATGGGGCATCCTGCGTCGCTACGGCCAGCTCACCTGGTGGCTCGAGCGCACCCGCCATCCCGATCGCGGTGGCCGCGCCATCGTTGCGGCCGACCTGATGCTGGTCGAGGGCATGGGCATGCGCGATATGGAGGCGATCTTCGACGGCGGTCGCTATCGCCCCTCGATGCTCGACGAGGCGGAATATCGCGCGCTGCGTCAAATGGAAGGCCATTCGCTGCCTCACCCCGAGCAGCCCGACTGGGTGCGGCTCAACGTGCAGGAGTGGGTGGCGCCGCATCTCAAGGAGGCCTATGGCGACGCCTGGGGCCGCGAGATCGCCGCCCTCGAAACGCCGCCGCCGGTCGATCTGCGCGTCAATCGCCTCAAGGCGAGTGTCGAGGAGGCACGCGAGGCCCTGGCACACGAAGGCATCGACACCGAGCCGATGCGCTACGCGGCGAACGGGCTGCGGCTGCGCAAGCGCCTCTCCGTTGTCGCGGGGAATGCCTTCCAGAACGGCTTGGTCGAAATTCAGGACGAAGGCTCGCAGCTCGTCGCGGCGCTGGTCGATGCCAAGCCCGGCATGCAGATCGCCGACTATTGCGCCGGCGCCGGCGGCAAGACGCTGGCCATGGCGGCGGGCATGAACAACAAGGGCCGCGTCGTCGCCATGGACGTGCTGGAGACGCGGCTCGACCGTTCGGCGCAGCGCCTGCGTCGGGCGGGCGCTCACAACGTCGAACGCCGCGCCATCGATGCCGACAATCGCAAGTGGCTCAAGCGCCAGGCCAGCGCCTTCGATCGCGTGCTGGTCGATGCGCCCTGCACCGGAACGGGTACGTGGCGGCGCAACCCCGATGGGCGTTGGACCCTGCAGCAGAAGGACCTGGAGGAACTGGTCCCGAAGCAGGCGGCGATCCTCGATGCGGCGGCCCGGCTGGTGAAGCCGGGTGGCGGGCTGATCTATGCGACGTGCTCGGTGCTGCCGGCAGAGAACGAACACCAGATCGAAGCCTTCCTCGAACGCCATCCCGATTTCGAGGCGGTGCCGGTGACGGCGATCTGGCGCGACGTGCTGCCGACCGAACCGCCGGGCGATCTCGAAGGCGCGCGCTTTCTTCGGCTGTCGCCGTTGAAGCACGGCACCGACGGCTTCTTTGCCGCCACCCTGGTGCGCAAGGAGCCGGTGAAGGAAACCGCATCGCAGGAAGCGCCCTCGCAGGAAGAGCTTCCGCGGGAAGAACCAACACCGGAAACGCCAGCCGTCGAGGAGGGCGCGTGATCCGCATTCGCCGCGCCGCGCGCGCCGACGCCGCGGCGATCGGGCGGGTCCATGTCGAGACGTGGCAGGCGACCTATGCCGGCCTGCTGCCGGACGCGATGCTGGTGGCGATGTCGGACGTGCGCCAGTCGGCCTGGTGGTCGCAGCTTCTGGCCGATCCCGGCGAGGCGCGCGGCGTCTTCGTGGCCGACGACCAGGAGGCGGGCGTCGTGGGTTTCGGCAGTTGTGGCCCGGTCCGCGATCCGCCCGAGGGGCTCGACGGCCGCGAGATCAGGGTCGGCGAGGTCTACACGCTCTACGTCGAGCCGGACTTCCAGAATCTCGGCCTCGGCCGGCAGTTGCTGGCTGCCCTGTTCCGCCAGCTCAAGGCCGACCGCTGCGATACCGCCGTGCTGTGGATGCTGGCCGAGAACCCGACGCGCTTCTTCTACGAGGGGCTGGGCGGGGAGAGGGTGGGCGAGCGCATCGACACCCTGTCCGGCGTCGATGTCGAGGAAATCGCCTTTGCCTGGCGCAATCTCGACGTCCCGCTGGTCCGCCGCCGGCTGGCCGACGACGCCTGAATCCGGCACACCAATCAGGCAGACCAACCATCCACACCGACAAATGGTTGATGCGGCGGCCCCCCGCGCTTATATCGCCCCATGACCGACCGTTTGCTGATCGTCGATTTCGGTTCCCAAGTTACCCAGCTGATTGCCCGGCGCGTGCGTGAGGCCGGGGTCTACTGCGAAATCCTGCCTTTCCAGGCAGTCGATGACGCGAAAATCAAAGCCTTCGATCCGCGAGGGATCATCCTGTCGGGCGGCCCGGCCTCGGTCACCGAGGGCCAGTCGCCGACCGCCCATCCCGCCATCTTCACCGCCAAGGTGCCGGTCCTCGGCATCTGCTACGGCGAGCAGACCATGGCCAAGGAGCTGGGTGGCTCGGTCGAAGGCGGCCACCATCGCGAATTTGGCCGCGCCGAGGTCGAGATCAAGGCCTCGACCCGCCTGTTCGACGGCGTCTGGCAGCCGGGCGACCGCAAGCAGGTCTGGATGAGCCACGGCGACCGCGTGACCAAGCTGCCGGCCGGCTTCTCGGTCGTCGCCACCAGCGAGAACGCGCCCTTCGCCGCCATCGCCGACGAGAGCCGCGGCTACTACGGCGTGCAGTTCCATCCCGAGGTCGTGCACACGCCTGACGGCGCCAAGCTGCTGCGCAACTTCGCGCTGAACATTGCCGGCGCCAAAGGCGACTGGACGATGGCGGCGTTCCGTGAGCGCGCCATCGCCCAGGTCCGTGCCCAGGTCGGCAAGGGCAAGGTGATCTGCGGCCTCAGCGGCGGCGTCGACTCCTCGGTCGTGGCCGTGCTGTTGCACGAGGCGATCGGCGACCAGCTCCAGTGCGTGTTCGTCGATCATGGCCTGCTGCGCCTCAACGAGGGCGAAGAGGTCGTGCGCCTGTTCCGCGACCACTACAACATCCCGCTGATCCATGCCGACGCCTCCAAGGAATTCCTGAAGGCGCTCGAAGGCGTCACCGACCCGGAGAAGAAGCGCAAGACCATCGGCGCGCTGTTCATCGACGTGTTCGAAGCCGAGGCCAAGAAGATCGGCGGCGCCCAGTTCCTGGCGCAGGGCACGCTCTATCCCGACGTGATCGAATCGGTCTCCTTCACCGGCGGACCTTCGGTCACGATCAAGAGCCACCACAATGTCGGCGGCCTGCCGGCGCGCATGAACATGAAGCTGGTGGAGCCGCTGCGCGAGCTGTTCAAGGACGAGGTGAGGGTGCTTGGCCGCGAGCTCGGCCTGCCGGCCGACCTGGTGAACCGCCATCCATTCCCCGGTCCCGGCCTCGCCATCCGCATCCCCGGCGACATTACCAAGGACAAGCTCGACCTCCTGCGAAAGGTCGACGCCGTCTATCTCGACGAGATCCGCAAGTCGGGCCTCTACGACGAGATCTGGCAGGCCTTTGCCGTGCTGCTGCCAGTGCGCACCGTGGGCGTGATGGGCGACGGCCGCACCTACGACCAGGCGTGTGCGCTCCGCGCCGTCACCTCGACCGACGGCATGACCGCCGACTACTACCCCTTCGACCACGCCTTCCTCGGCCGCGTCGCCAACCGCATCATCAACGAGGTGCGGGGCGTAAACCGCGTGACCTACGACATCACGAGCAAGCCGCCGGGGACGATTGAGTGGGAGTGAGGGAGTAAGGGTGGCCGAAACTTCAGATTTCTGGTCTTCATACATTCCCGACGACGCCGTACCCCAACAAGTGCGGCGTTTCCTGCATCGAGACGAACATATCGGCTCCTGGGGACAAACCACCGCTTACTACGCGCACGCCTATGCCAATGCCTTTGAGCGGCTTGTAATGGTGGCCTTAGGCATCTACCCGCGGTCTGAATATTTGCGGCTTCCGCTGTTCTTTCTGGCCCGACACTCGGCAGAGCTCCATCTGAAGGAAGTGATTCAGGAATATTCTGCAGCAACTGGGCTCCCATATGAGGCCGCAAAGATTCACAGCTTGGTTACGTTGTGGAACAAGGTGAAAATATTAGTGCAAGGCATGCACGATGACGAATGGAGTGCCCACGTCGGCAAACTGATCTGCCACTTGCACGACTTCGATCCGGATGGACAACGATTTCGTTACCCGGAGGATAATGCAGGAAAGCCGTTCGATGGCACTCGCGTCGAACTCGAACGACTGGCGCATGCCCACGGCAGTATTACCTTATGGTGTGAAGCAGTGTGCGATATGCTTCAAGTCGGGCGAGAATAGGTAAGACTTGCATGCAAGAATGGAGTGATGGCAACGAGAGATGAAGTCTATGCCAAGTTTGGCATAACAGCGGAAGCGGCGCAGCTCTTCGAAACGGAGCTTGGCACCCTGTTACTATGGGCTCACGGCATTCAAAATGACTGGCATGTCGAGCCGGATCGCGAGACTGCCCGAGCGACTCTCCAGCAGATCAATCGCAGTACTTTAGGCCAGCTGCTCATTAGGGTTAGAACCCACGTCGATCTCGACGACGATATTGAAGATCGCTTCACGGCGGCGCTCGAAGCGCGTAATCGCCTGAACCACGGCTTCTACGAGAGGCACAATATCAAGATACAGACTGAAGAGGGGCGCGATGCAATGCTTGCTGATCTCGTATGCCTTCACGATGTTCTGTTCGACGCGTGGCAGATTGCTAGCGCGATGACTGGTCTGGCGATGCAAGCGCTTCAGAGAGGGCCTGCGAACAGCGAGGCCTAGCGTTAGATGCAAGACGAAGACGAGGGCACCGCGGCAAACGGCTTCAGACGTCTCCAGTCGATCGCCGACGGGGACGGTTCGGAGATTCGGCGACAGTTCGTTCTTGCCGGCCTATTGCTCATGATATTCGAGCGCTTCAAGGAGTACGTTACCAATCAAGTCGATGGCTTCTTCGCAAGCTACGTCGAGTTCAAGGACGGGCGATTAGCTTACACCAGGGGCGAGGCATTCAAGGCGCTTATCAGGGAAAGAGGGGGTGGTAACCCGGGGCAACACGCCAACAAGGTGTTTCGGGCGGCTCTAAATTGGTTCCATGAATTCAACGCTATAGATAAGTCGACCCTCGAAGAAATCGAGCGGCTTTATGCTTTGCGCAATGAGATTGGCCACGAGCTGTTTGAGATTATCGCGAACGATATCAAGAAGCCCGTCACGCTCACGGATGTGCTGATGACGCTCGGTGTTTACGTCACAATAGTTCGTTGGTGGGTGAAGGAAATCGAGGCAACGACAGACCCAGATATGACCCAGGAAAAGTACGCTAGCGCCAACTGGGATGAAGTCGAATCAGTAGATACGCTGTTTCTCAGACTAATTCTGCAGAAGAGCCTAGCCGACGACCCGGAATGGGAGGCACTTCGCGCGGGAAAGTAGTCATGCTTTCCCCGGCCACGTCGCCTCCCGGATTATTAGTCAATGACGCGTCCTCGACCGCGTGAGCGACTACATCACCAGTAAGCCGCTGAGGATGATCGAGCTGGAGTAACGGAGACAATCGGCCGCAATACCGTGATCCGGTGGTGGCTTGCCTTGCCGCGTCTTTCCAGCCACCACGCACCCCATGATTCGTCTCGATAACATCAGCAAGCAGAACGGCCATCAGATCCTGTTCATCGACGCGTCGATGGGCCTCCAGAAGGGGGAGAAGGCGGGGCTGGTCGGGCCCAATGGCGCCGGCAAGACGACGCTGTTCCGGATGATCGCCGGCCAGGAGCAGCCCGACGACGGCCAGGTGACGATCGATCCCGGCATGACCATCGGCTATTTCAGCCAGGATGTCGGCGAGATCTCGGGCAAGAGCGCGGTCGCGGCGGTGATGGATGGCGTCGGGCCGGTGAGCGAACTGGCCGTCGAGATCGCCCGGCTCGAGGCGGCGATGGCCGATCCCGAACAGGCCGACGACATGGACTCTCTCGTCGAGCGCTATGGCGAGGTGCAGGGGCGCTTCGAGGAGCTGGACGGCTATGCGCTCGATGCGCGGGCGCGCGAGGTGCTGGCGGGGCTTTCGTTCAGCCAGGAGCGCATGGACGGCGATGTCGGGCTTTTGTCCGGCGGCTGGAAGATGCGCGTGGCGCTCGCCCGCATCCTGCTGATGCGGCCCGACGTCATGCTGCTCGACGAGCCCTCCAACCATCTCGATCTCGAAAGCCTGATCTGGCTGGAGGACTTCCTCAAGAAGTACGAGGGCGCGTTGCTGATGACCTCGCACGACCGCGAGTTCATGAACCGCATCGTTGGCAAGGTCGTGGAGATCGACGGCGGGTCGCTCACCACCTATTCGGGCAACTTCGATTTCTACGAACAGCAGCGCGAGATCGGCGAGCGGCAGCGCCAGGCGCAGTTCGAGCGCCAGCAGGCGATGCTCGCCAAGGAGATGAAGTTCATCGAGCGCTTCAAGGCGCGGGCGTCGCACGCCGCCCAGGTCCAGAGCCGGGTGAAGAAGCTGGACAAGATCGAGAAGGTGGAGCCGCCGCGGCGCCGCCAGTCTGTGCGGTTCGAGTTCCGCGCGCCGCCGCGCTCGGGCGACGACGTCGTGAGCTTCAAGAGCGTTCACAAGGGCTATGGCAGCCAGCCGATCTACGAGGGGCTCGATTTCCGGCTGCGCCGCCTGGAACGCTGGTGCGTGCTCGGTGCCAACGGCGCGGGCAAGTCGACCCTGTTGAAGCTGGTGGCGGGCGCGACTGAGCCCGATCAGGGCACCGTGAATGTCGGCAGCAGCGTCAAGATGGGCTACTTCGCCCAGCACTCGATGGACCTGCTGGACGGCGACGATACGATCTTTGAGTCGCTGGACGGGTCGTTCCCGCAGGCGGGGACGGGCGCGCTGAAGTCGCTGGCCGGCTGCTTCGGCTTCTCGGGCGACGATGTCGAGAAGCCCTGCCGCGTGCTGTCCGGCGGCGAGAAGGCGCGTCTGGTCATGGCCAAGATGCTGTTCGACCCACCGAACTTCCTGGTCCTCGACGAGCCGACCAACCATCTCGACATGGCCACCAAGGAGATGCTGGTCGCGGCCCTGGCGGAGTTCGAGGGCACGATGCTGTTCGTCAGCCACGATCGCCACTTCCTGGCCGCGCTCTCGAACCGGGTGCTGGAGCTGACGCCCGAGGGCGTTCATCAATACGGCGGCGGCTACACGGAATACGTGGCACGGACGGGCAAGGAGGCGCCGGGTCTTCACCCGGGTTCGTAGAAGGGCTCGGGTGCGCTCCATGCACCCCGGCTGTTGAGAGACCTCGGCCGTGGGCGCATACTTTGCCCATGATCTACAGAATGTTGCTCGGCCTCACCGTGTCAGGCGCATTGGCCGGTTGCCAGTCGCCCGGCCAACTCGCCCAGAAGGGGCCCGCCTGGAACGCCGTCTATCAGGTGCCCTACGAGAGGATGGCGAACTGCATCGCCGACCTCGAACGAGGCCCGATGGCCACCGTGACGCCCTCGATCTATTCGCAGGAGCGTCGGGCGAGGGTGGTCGTGACGGCGCCGACAGGCTCCGCGCTCGGCGAGTACGACATTCGTCAGATCTCCGCCCGAGACACCGAGGTTACCTATCGAAGCATCTACGGCGGGCCCGGCAGCGGTGCGGGAAGCGGCGCGCTGGAGAAAGCCAATCGTTGCGGTAATCCCGCCTAAGGCGTCTTCCGCCCTACAGTGAAAGTCCGGCGATGGCCGCGCTCGGCGTCAGGCCGAAGTAACGGCTGAAGACGCGCGACAGGTGCGCGGTGTCGGCAAAGCCCGCATCCAGGGCGGCCGTCCGGACCAGCGCGCCATCGGCCATTTGCTGTGCCGCAAATTGCAAGGCCGACCAGGACTTGAACTGGCGAAAGCTCTGCCCGGTCGCCGCCTTGAAGCAACGCAAAGCCTGCGTGCGCTCCAGGTGCAGGCGGTGCGCCAGCTCACCCTGGTGCATGCGCTGCATCGGATCGGCATAGATCGCCCGAACGACTTCCGCCATCGGATCCCGCGGGGTGGCGGACGATACCGTCAATCTGGCCCGAAGCTCATTCGTGGCGTCTTCGGCTCCGCGGAGTGCCTCCCAGGCCAGTTGCGCCAACATACCACTCAGTGCCTGCGCCAGAGGCACCTGGAAGGGAAACGGCAAGCCGTTCAGGTAGAGAACGTCGGCGCCGCGCTCGGGCAGGGCAACCGCATGCACGATGCCCGGCCTGACGAGCAGGATGTCGCCCTCCGCGCATAGTCCCTTGTGCTCCAGCCGCAGCGGCCCCGTTCGGCCGCCCAGCACGCAGGTGACGGCGTTTGCATGCGCCAGGAGCCGTCTGCTGCCGACCGGCAGGAGCGAATTACGGAAAGGGGACAGCGCGTCGGGCATCGCCTCGACTATTTCCGGCCGATGCGTCCGGCGCAATAGAGGCCGCCGCGGCGGCCCCCTTGTGACTACCTTTCGATGCCGGCCCTTGCAAAGGCTTCCTGATATTGCCGGCCATTCACGAACACATCCTTGCGCACGACCTGGCCAGCGGCATTGACGGTGACCACGTCGAGCATCTCCACTCGTGCGGTGAAGGGCGTGCCGCCGGGTTCCACGAGTGCTGCAACCATCGTCCATTCGAGGACCCAGTGATCGGCACCGTACAACAGGCGGCTCATCTCGAGGGTAAAGTCAAATGCGGCGAACAGTCCGATGCAGTGCTGGCGCAGCGCCTCCCGGCCCTCGACAGGCTCCGATCCGTTATGGACCCAGAAGATCGTGTCTTCCGAATGAAGGGATGCGATCAGGTCGGGATTCCGTGATTCCCAGCTCGCATGATAACGCTGAAACAGCGCTTCGAGCGTCGGCGGCGATTCGATCTGTCTGACGTCGGGCATCTGCTCTCTCCCTTGTAGGCAGACAAACCCTATCCACATGCCGCGGCATCGCGTTGAACAAACGTGCATTACGCCTCGTTGGTCAACCGAAGGTAAGGTGGCCGAGAACTCGCGACTGCAACGACACGGGGCCGTCCATGAACCAGCAGCAAACTCATTCCTTCGCGCAGAGGAACAAGCAGAATTATCTCAGGGCCAAGGACGCCTACAACGCGCGCGATCTCGATGCCTGCATTGCCTATTACGCGCCCGACCATCAGATCATGTCGAAGCCGATGCCGCGCGGCAGAGAGCATATCCGCAAATTCTTCGAGGAATCCTTTGCGACGTGGCCGGACATTCGGATCGTGGTCGAGAATGCACTCGCGGAGGATGACTGGGTCATGGGGCGGAGCATCACGACCGCGACACACTCCAGTACGGTGATGGGCGTTCCCGCGACCCACAAGACCATCGAGACGACCTTCTGGGACCTTCATCGCTTCGACCGCGAGGGCCTGATCATCCAGACCTGGAACTTGATGGATGGCCTGTCGATGATGAGCCAACTGGGCCTCATGCCATCGCGTTGAAACCCGAAGAGGGGCCGTCACCTGCCAGAACGGTCTTGTCCTCTCGCCACAAATTGATCACAGCCACCGGCCGAGCGACGATTCGTCGAGTGATCTGCCCAAGCCTGTTGATTAAGAATCCGCAACGCACGACGGCAAAGCGCTACATTGCGCTCTCGACCACTACGCGCATAGGCAGAGCACGATGACGAGCACCGTCCCTGAGATGCGCTCCAACAAGCTGGTGAGCATGGATATCGATCAGCTGCGAGGATGGGCGGCGTTCATGGACAAGGCCATGATCGCAAGCCTCGTCGCGACCATCCTGGCCGTTGTGGCGCTCGGCATCACGACATGGCAGTCGTTCAAGTACGGCGCTGCCGTGCGCGCCCACGAGCAGGCCGCCGTCGATCGATACAAGGGAATCGAAACCCATTCGGGGCAGCTCGAACAGGATGTCGCGGCGGCACGCGACCGGGCGAAGGCACTCGAACAGGAGGTTTCCTCGGCGCGGGGGAGGACGGCCGCTCTCGAGCAGGAGATGTCCGCGGCGCGGGAACGGGCCGTAGCACTGGAGCAGCAGGCCTCCGCAGCGCGCGAGCGTGCGGTGGCGTTCGAGCAGGCGGCGCGTGACGCCAACGAGCGGGTAGCCAAGGCAGCCCGCGAGAGCGCCGCCGCCAGTGAGAAGACAGCCAGTGAAAAGGCGGCCGCCGAGAAGGCAGCGGCACCGTCGCTCGATGCAGCAGCAATTCAGCAGCGGGTTGCCGATCTGGCGAAGCTCGTCCGAGAGGCGACTGCGCGCGCGGCGGACCCGACGCCGGGGAGCACGGCAGAGACGCCGCGTCCGCCTCAGAAAGAGGTAACACCAGAAGGTACCGCGGCAAGCCGCAACGAACCGTTGTTGCCGATCGTTGCGAGCCTGCGGAAGTATGCCGGCACAAAGGCCGCCGTGTTCGTGCTCGATCAGGTATCCGACGCACCGGCAGTAGGCTCGACGATCTCCGCCTACCTCAGCGATGCCGGTTGGGCACCGCAGACATGGACGTGGACGGGCGTGGCGGGACTCTTCGGCGTGACCGTGCTCATCAAGGAAGGCAGCGACGCCGCAACGAACGAGGCCGCGTCAACTCTCGTGGAAGACCTGCGCACGGCCGGCTTCAATGCGACGAAGGGCGACTGGCCGGCGGGTTGGCATCGGTTCCGCGGCACGCTCAACGGTCCGCAAATGCCAGCCGCGACGGACGCTCCCATCCGGATTGTCATCGGGTCAAAGCCACGCTGACTTGCTGACAGATCGGCGCGTAGCTGGGTGGAGAGGTGATGCAGGTTGATCCCGCCAAGGTCCGCACGTTCAAGGATGCCGAGAGCTTCTACAAATGGCTTGGCAATAACCATGACAAAGACAATGAGGTTTGGATCAAGATCCACAAGGTCGGGTCGGGGCTGAAATCGATCACGCCCAAGGAAGCCATCGACGTCGTGCTTTGCTGGGGCTGGATCGATGGTCTGCGCAAGAGCTTCGACGACAAGAGCTTCCTGCAACGCTACTCGCCGCGCGGAAAGAAAGGCACCTGGAGCCAGATCAACGTCGACAATGTCGCCCGGTTGATCGGTGATGGGCGAATGACAGCGCATGGGCTCCGCGAGGTCGAAGCAGCCAAGGCCGACGGGCGCTGGGCGCGGGCTTACAAGAGCGGCAAGGACATGAAGATCCCCGACGATCTCCAGGCCGCGATCGATGCCGAACCCAAAGCCAAGGCGATGCTGGCGACGCTCAGTGCGCAGAACCGCTTTGCGCTGGCCTTCCGCACCCACAACATGAAGACCGAGGCTGGGCGGAAGAAGAAGATCGAGACCTTCGTTGCGATGCTCAGGCGTGGCGAGACGATCTACCCGCAGCGCCGGAAGTAGGGCCCGGCAGCGTCGCCGCTGATTGCTGCACGCGCTGGCTCAGCCAGACGCTGCCGAGTACGACGACCATGCCGGCTATCTGCGCAGCGCCGAGGGATTGGCCGAGGATGGACCAGCCGAGAATGACGGCCGTCATCGGGCTCAGGAAGCCGAGTGGTGCCACCACGGAAGGCTCCAGCCGCGCGATGCCGCGGAACCAGAGGATGTAGGTGAGTGCCGCTCCAATCACGCCGAGCCATATGAAGCCCATCAGATTTGCCGCGGTAAGGGCAGGCAGCGATGGCTCCAGGATCAGAGCGGCGGGCAGCAGCAGCAATCCGCCCGCCGTCAACTGCCACGCCGTGAAGGTCAGCGGCGAGACAGGCGGCTGCCACCGGCGGGTCAGCACCGTTCCGAACGCCATGGAGACGGCGCCGCCGAGGCCCGCGGCGATGCCGATCGGATCGAGGGCGGCGCGCGGCGTCAGGATCAGGAGGGCCACGCCGCCCATGCCAGCGATGGCGGCAACGATGGCCAATGGGCGGATCGGCGATCCGAGCAGGGGGCGCGCCAGCAGGATCACGATCAGCGGCTGGATGGCGCCAACGGTCGCCGCTACGCCGCCCGGCAGCCGATAGGCCGCAACGAAAAGCAGCCACCAGAAGATCGTGAAGTTGAGGGCGCCCAGGATCAGGACGCGGCTCCACCAGATGCCCTGGGGCAATTGACGAACGATCACGAGCAACAGGAGGCCCGCGGGCAAGGCGCGCAGCATGGCCACCGTCCAGGGATAACCCTGCGGCAGGAGTTCGGTCGTTACCAGATAGGTGCTGCCCCAGATCGCCGGCGCGATGGCGGTGAGCAGGAGATCGACTTTGCGGGACATGCAGCGCGCTTTCCGAGTTATCTTGACCTCAAGATAGTTGTAGATGTCTTGACGTCAAGATATCTGCCGAAGATAAATCGCCATGGACCCTGTCGACGACATTCTTGCGCAGTGGCACCGCGAGCGGCCCGACCTGGATGTCGGTCCCATGGGCCTGATCGGTCGCCTCCGGCGCATCTCGCATCACCTGACACGCGAGATGGAGAAGACCTTTGCGCGGCATGGCCTGAACGATGCCACCTTCGACGTGCTGGCGACGCTGCGCCGCTCCGGGCCGCCCTACAGCCTGTCGCCGGGCGATCTGCTGGCCACGATGATGATCACCTCCGGCACCATGACCAACCGCGTCGATCAGCTCGAGAAGGTGGGGCTGGTCGAGAGAACACAGAACCCCGAAGACGGGCGCGGTGTCATCATCTCGCTGACGGACGAAGGGTTTGCCGTCATCGACGCCGCGGTGACGGACCATGTCGCCACCCAGTCACGGCTGACCTCGATGCTGTCGCCGAAGGACAAGGCGACGCTCAATCGCCTGCTGAGCAAGTATCTGGTGGCGATAACCGGCTCCTGAAGAAGGCCAGGATTTCGTCACGCGCTGCGATTGTCGGCTGGCCGGCTTCGTCGATGAGATGGGCGGTCACGACGCTGTGCGGCGTCGGGACATGACGCGCAAAGAACGGCGCAACGTCGGTATTGGCCGACGCGTCGGGCAGAACACGCCCGACGAAACGGTCGCCCAGCGCCTGGGCGTAGGCCGCGAAGCGCTGCGCCCGACAGAAATGGTCGCCCTCAAAGCGATAGGCCAGCACAGTGAGGTCTTCACGCTTCAGGCGGTCACTGACGGTGCGGAGATCGTCGGGGGCGATCTCGAGTCCACCTGGATCGTTGAGCGGTAACGACGGCTGCGACAATACCGGCGCCAGCACGGCAGGTTCGAGCATCATCGTGAGCGCGAAGTTGCCGGTGAAGCACATACCGATGGCGCCGACGCCCGGGCCGCCGCATTCCTGATGGGCGAACCTCGCCAGTGCCATGAGCCATCGCGTCACCGGACTCGACTGATTGGCGGCGAGGGCGCGGAACTCGGCACTGACACAGGCGCGCTGGAAAATAGCCGCTCCCTCGTCGGCGCCAGGCACGGCACCGTCGCGACCGAACAGTGAGGGCATGTAGACGGTGAAGCCGGCATCGCGGACCCATCGGCTGAAGCGGGCGACATGGGGGCTGATGCCCGGCATCTCGGTCATGACGATTACCGCCGGTCCGGCGCCCGCGACGTGGACCCTTTTCGCGACGTCCTGAAGCGTGATCTCGCGATGCGCAAAGTCGTCGAGAGGATCGTCTACTTTCATGCTGCTCGTCGGCATCGGCCAGGCTCCCGGTCTGCGAGGCCGCACGATTGTCCCGTTCGAGTTTCGACGCTAGTGTCGAAATAGACATCTTTCAGGGATATTTCGCCATCACCCGAATCGTCGTTCTTGCCCTGCCCGGCGGATTGGCGTCGAGCCTCGCCATCACCCTGGATACCTTACAGACGGCCAATGCGCTTAGCCGCCAGAAGGGGAGGCGGGAGGTGTTCGACGTCCGGCCGCTCGAGGTCTCGGAGACGACGACCTGCCGCTTCCGAGAGAGCGACGTCGTGATCGTGCCGGGGCTCGGCACGACGACCCAGGCAGAACTGGAAGCGTGTCTGGTAAGTGCCGTGGGGCAGCGCGCCGTCAAGCTCGTCCGCTCCGCCCGTGCCGCCGGCGCAAGCGTCGCGGCGTCGTGTGCCAGCACGTTCATTCTTGCCGAAGCAGGTTTGCTGGCGGGGCGGCGAGCGACGACAACATGGTGGCTGGCGCCGGTGTTCCGCAGGCGTTACCCCGACGTCGAACTCGTCACCGAGCAGATCGTCGTCGCCGATTGGCCGATCGCGACGGCGGGTGCCGCAATGGCGCAGATGGATCTCATGTTGGCGGTGATCGCAAAGTTCGCCGGAGCTTCGATAGCGCAGGCCTGCGCGCGCTATCTCCTGCTCGATCGGCGGAGTTCGCAGGCGCCTTACATGGCCATAACGTTTCTCGCCGGTCAGGATGTACGGATCGCGCGCGCAGAGAGTTGGCTGAGGAAGAACATCGATCGCAAGGTCACCATGGATGATCTGGCGGCTGCTGCCGGGCTTTCGCCCCGGACCTTCGCGCGACGTTTAAAGGCCGTGTGCGATTTGTCGCCGGTCCGCTTTACCCAGAGGATCCGGGCGGAGGTCGCTGCCAGGCTCCGTCAGACGACAAATCTGTCGGTCGACGAAATCTCCCGTCGTGTCGGCTATGCGGAGCCGTCGACATTACGCCGGCTTCTGCGCCGGGACGCACGTCCGATCTGACGACAAAGACGGCACGTCCCCTGGTTTCCGCCGACATTCGCTGATGCCTTCGCCGGACCTGCCTCGATCTGCCCTGTAGTCGGCGAGGAGGCAGCCCGGGCCGGCTAATCGCGCGCGGCAGCGGCCTCCAGGAAGCCGGCGAGCTTTCGAACAGCCTCACCGGCGTCCGTTGTCTGCAAGAGCATGCCGATCGGATCGAAGGGTAATTCCGGCGCAAGAGACACCTCGAAGACCTGTCGGGCATCGGCGAGTTGCTTCACGAAGCTCACCGGAAGAACGCACAGCAATTGTTCACGCGTCAGCATTGACCAGAACAGCGCGGGCACGTTGGTGACGATGGAACTGGTGCGCGGCGCTGTGGTCTCATCGGCGAACAACCGATCGAATGCCTGGCGGGCGGCCATTGGCACCGGCGCGACCAGCCACTTCGCCTTGCGCAGTTCATCCATCCCGACCTTGCGGCGCTTCAGGAGGGGATGGCCCGGACCCGCCACTACCGCGAAGCGGTCCTCGACCAGAGGAACGAAGCGCCAGCCTTGGGGCGTCACCTTGGGCGCTCGGCAGAGGGCGATGTCGACTTCATCGCGTTCGATCAGCGCTGCCAATCGCACAGCGTCGGCTTCGCGCGCCTGTACCTGAACCTCGGGATAGCGGCGGCTGAACTGCGGCAGGGCCTTCACCAAGACGCCTGATATCCCGGCCGAGATTGCGGCGATGCGTACGGTGCCCGAGGCACGCCCCGACATCGCCACCACTTGTTCGGCGCTGGCTTCCACGGTCGCCAGAATGCGGCGGGCCGGCGCCAGCAACGCCGCGCCGATTGGCGTCGGGCGCATGCCCCGAGCGTGACGCAGGAACAGCTTGCATTCGAGCAGCGCTTCGAGATCGGCCAGCACATGCGTCACGGCCGGTTGCGTCAGCCCGATCGCCTCGGCCGTGCGTTTGACGCTGCCGAGTTCGGCGATCTGGACAAGCACCTGCAGGTGGCGAATGCGCGCGCGGGCGATCAGGCGATTGCGCAGGGCGGAGGCGTTGGTGCTCACGATATTAGGGGTGCTTATTGATAGGGCATCTATTCGATTAGTTACTTATTCCTTTTCGCCGATGATTTGAACCGCCGAAGGGACACACAACCAACCGTCCTCGGTGAAGAGGAAATGCTATGCCGGATCGCTTCCCACGGCTCTCGCGCCGTACCTTGCTCATTTCTTTGCCGGTGCTGGGCATGGCGCCTGTCGCGGCGACGGCGCAGGCATACCCGGACAAGCCCATAACGCTCGTCGTGCCGTTCCCGCCGGGGGCGGTGACCGACCGCGCCGGCCGCGCGCTTGGGGCGGAGCTCAGCAAACGGCTGGGCCAGCAGGTGATCGTCGACAATGTGGGAGGTGCGTCCGGCACCTTGGCCGGCCAGAAAGTGCTGCGTGCCCGACCCGACGGCTACACGCTGCTGATCGGCACGGTCAACGACCTGGTGATGGCGCCGATCGTTCTCAAACAGGCGGGCTACTCGGCGAAGGACTTCACGCCGATTGCCAAGATTTTCCAGGTTCCGACCATTCTGGTCGCCAACCCGGCGTTGCCGGCCAATACGGCCGATGAGTTCATCGACTACGCGAAGAAGCAGGGGCGACCGGTGCCACTCGGTGCGACGGGCCTTGCAACGCTACAGACCGTTGGGGGCGTCCTGTTCGCGGAGGCGGGGGGCTTTAAGTTCGACATCGTGCCTTACAAAGGAGGCGGGCCTCTCCTGACCGACCTGGTGGGCGGACAGGTTCAGGTCGCGACGATGGCGCTGGGCTCGGCGCTCAGTCTGATCCGTCAGGGCAAGCTCAAGTCGCTCGGCTTGATCTCCCTGCAACGCGATCCCACGGCGCCCGAACTGCCGACGGTGAACGAGGGAAAGCTGGTCAAGGGAATCGAAGCCGATCTCTGGGGCGGCCTTACCGGACCGGCAAACCTGCCGTCGGCCGTGGTCGAACGCCTGTCGGCGACGCTGCGTGACATTCTTGCGGACCCATCGTTCAAGGAGTCCGAAGCGCGCGCGGGCAACGTTCTGGCCGAATATGCCGATGCTGCAGCCTTTGGGGCGTTCATGGCACGGGAAGAGGGGCGCCTGCGTGCGTTGGCGGCCAGGGTCCAGCTGGAATAGGCGAGCGATCCGGAGGCGTCTTGCTTGACGCGTCCGTGACTTCATAATATTGCTAATTGGCAATATAGCCAAAAGGCAATTAACAATGCTGCAGCCCGGGCAACAGCTCGATCTGGTCTTTGCCGCTCTTGCCGATCCGACGCGCCGCGCGATCCTGGCGCGGCTCGCGGCCGGCGAGGCAACGGTCAACGAACTGGTCGAGCCATTCGATCTCAGCCAGCCGACCATCTCCAAGCATCTGAAGGTATTGGAAGGGGCGGGACTAGTGTCGCGCGGCCGAGAGGCGCAATTCAGACCCGTGCGCCTGAATGCAGCGCCACTCGAAGTGGCCGCACATTGGATCGGCGACTACCGCCGCTTCTGGGAAGAGAGCTTCGACAAGCTCGATGCCTACGTGAGCGAACTTCATCGAAAGGAGAAGCAGCATGGCCGCAAGCGCAGCCGCAAGTGAATCCATCGCCGCGCGCACCGTCGTCATCACGCGCGAGCTCAACGCACCGGCACGCATCGTGTTCGACGCGATGAGCAAGCCCGAGCATGTGATGAAATGGTTCGGGCCGGTTGGCTGGCCGCTGACCAAGTGTGACATGGACTTCCGTGTCGGCGGCAAGTTCAGCTTCGCGATGACAGGCCCAAGCGGCGTCCAGAACACGCCGTTCGGCGGCACTTATCGCGAGATCGTGCCGAACCAGCGCATCGTCTACGACAACGGCTTCGAGATCGAAGGTGCCGGCAGGATGGTGCACACGATCACCCTGGAAGAGAGGGGAGACAAAACCTTGCTCACTTTCAGCACCCTCTTCGACACCGTGGCGATGCGCAACGAGCATGTCGGAATGGGCTTCGTGGTCGGCGTCAATTCCGGCTTCGATCAGCTCAACGATCTTGTCGATACGATGGCGCGCCAGGGTAGCCACAAAGGTTGATTGTCATCGATCGCCCCCTACATGGGAACGACCCGAGCGAGGCAATGGGGCTTCGCGGCCATGTCGGTGGAAACAGCATGTTCGATCAGCTTCCGGGGGAACGCGGCTTCGATTTCGTTCCCACGACGACGAGTCTTCTTTTCACCGTAGCGCCGGGCCTGGCACTCGCGAGCATCGACGGTCTTCCGGCTCTGCCCTACGACGCGGTCGACATTGCGATGAAAGCCGCGTCCACCGTGTCGATGCCGGTCTCGCAGGGCATGGACGGTCTGCTGACACTTCAGCAGACTCTTGGCGCCGCGTTGCAAGCTGCGGGTCTTGGCGTCCATCTCACGCCCTCTGCGGCCTTGCTTCATGAGGGGCAGGGGCTGGGTAGTTTCCCGGTCCGCGAGTTCGCGTTGGTCCAGAGCTTGCCCGAGCGTGATCGATATGTTCCGCTTGGCCGGTGGTCGCTGGACGATCGCTAGGAGTTTAAAGCCCGTGCAAATTTCACGACGCCCTGTCGTCGGCATTCTGGCGGCAGGTTTGTTGATGCCGGCTGGGCAGGCCCTGGCCGAAGCCCGGACGCTCAGCGGCAAGGTCGTCTATCGCGAGCGCATGATGTTGCCGGCGGGAGCGGTCGTCGAGGTGAAGCTGCTCGACGTCTCGCTGGCCGACGCGCCTGCGAAGACGATCTCCGAAACACGGATCACCGACGCGAAGGCCAGCCCGATTCCGTACATGCTGCGGTTCGATTCCGCGCAGATCGAGCCACGGCGAACCTATGCCCTGCAGGCCCGCATCCAGGAAGGCGACCGGCTGCTGTTCATCAGCACGACACGCCATACCGTTTTCGCCGGTGGCAAGGACGATGGCGACATCCAGGTCGAGAATGTTGCCGGGCAGGTGCCGCCACCGGCATCGTCGTCGTCGCCTGCTGGACGCTGGTTGGCGGAAGATATTCGCGGCGGCGGAGTGATCGACAATCTGCAGTCGGTGCTGGAAATCACCGCCGATGGAGTCGTGTCCGGCAGTGGTGGCTGCAACCGCATGCGTGGGCAGGCGACCATCTCGAGCACGAGCCTCACTTTCGGCCCGATAGCCGCTACACAGATGGCCTGCCCTCCGGCTGTCATGGATCAGGAAGGCAAGTTCCTGTCCGCCCTCGAGGCGGTACGGAGCTTCAGGATCGATCCCCAGCAGCACAAACTCTTCCTGCTCGATGCCGCCGGCCAGACGGTCATGCGGCTGTCGGCCATCTGAAAGTCAGCCGATGTCCGTTGTCATTTATGGGATCAAAAACTGCGACACGATGAAGAAGGCGCGTGGCTGGCTCGACAAGGCGGGCGTCGCTTACGATTTCCACGACTACAAGACAGCCGGGGTCGAGCGGCCTCGCCTCGAAGGGTGGGCCAAGAAGGCGGGCTGGGAGACGCTGCTCAACCGGGCCGGCACGACCTTCCGCAAGCTGCCTGAAGGGGACAAGGAAGGGCTCACCGAGACGAAGGCTATTGGCCTGATGATGGCGAACCCGTCGATGATCAAACGCCCCGTCCTCGAAGCCGGCGGCCGGCTGCTGGTGGGGTTCAAGCCGGATCAATACGAAGCCCTGTTGGGCAATCGGTGAGTCCAACTTTGCATATTTCGATTTATTGAGGAACTTCAGTGTTTTAACTGAAGTTATTGACACCTGAGGTGAAATGCCTGATGGTTGTCGTATAAAGCCTTAAATATCCAAGATAATTTGTTGCTGACGGCCGAGCCTGCCGTTCCCCCTCCATTTGAGGTCCCAAATGCGTTCCCGAATCATTGCGCTTTGCGCCGTTCCTCTTTTCCTGTCGCTGGCCGCCTGCGGGGATACCTGGGGTGAGCGCGCCGTGACGGGCGCCGGCATCGGCGCCGGTACCGGTCTGGCCGTCGGTGCGGTGGCCGGCTGGCCGCTTCTGGCACCTGTCCTGGTCGGCACGGCCGTCGGCGCCGGCATTGGCGCGGCAACGACGCCGAAGCACTGAGAATAGGGCTTAGCCCAGCAACAGCTTGAGCTTGCGGTCGAAGACGCGCAGCACGTCTTCGAGCGAATCGCCGTGCGCCAACTTGCGCGGCCCGTTGTAGACCATGTAGCCGCCCCCCGAGCCGCCGCCGGGGACCTTGGCGATGGCGAAAAGCGGCTGCTCGGCGGTGTGGCGGAAGATCGAAAAAATGGCCATGCCGGGCCGGAAGTCGATGGCATAGTCGCGCCATTCGCCGGAGGCGACCCGCATGCTGTAGAGGTTCAGCAGTCGGGACAGTTCTCGCCGGTCGAATGAGACAATACGGCGTCGAGCCCTTTGATCGGCCAAACGGTACAAATTGGTCATGCCGTGATGTTTTCGGTCATGTCGTTGCCATGAATTCTTGCAGAACGGTGAATGAGGGTAAAGCACCCTCCCGAGGGCCCTGACTGGTTTGCCAAAGGCCGGGGGGGCGGCTATGAACCGCCGCTGAAGCTGTTGATATTTCGCGATAATCCGGGAGCCCTGCGTGTCCGACTCCGCCGCGTTTCAAGAAATTGACGATGCCGTCCGCAAGGACGAGATGAAGGAGTGGTGGGGGCGATACGGTACCTGGGTGGTTGCCGCCGCCGTTGTCGTCGTTGTTGCGGCCTCGGGGCTCGTGGGGTGGCGCCAGTACGATCAAGCGCAGCGTGGCGCCGCGAGCGCGGCTTACTCCGCAGCCCTCGCTCTGGCCGCGACCGATCCGGCGGCCGCACGCGCGGAGCTCGAGAAGCAGTCGACCAGCGCGGCGGAACCCTATCGTTCGTTGGCCGCGATGGTGGCCGCTCAATTGCGCGCCACGCCGGAAGAGCAGGTGGCAGCGCTGATCGCCGTTGCGCCGAGCCTGCCGGCTCGCGAACTCAGCGATCTCGCGATGGTGATTGCCGGCTTCAAGAGCGTCGGCACGCCCAAGGCTCAGGAGACGGTGGCGCTGCTCGACCCGCTCGGCGCGGTCGACCGGCCGTTTCAGCTGAGCGTGCGCGAGCTGCAGGCAATGGCGGCAATGGGGAAGGGCGATGCCAAGCGCGCCAAGGAACTTTGGACTGAAATCTTGAAGGACCGGGCGGCGCCGCAGGGGGTAGCCCAGCGCGCATCAGCGATGCTCAGTGTCCACGGTGCGGCGGAGGCGAAGTAATTCCATGCAAAGCGTATTCCGCACCGTTGTCGATCCTCGGCTTCTGCTCACTGCCGCACTGCTGACGGTCTCTCTGTCCGGCTGTGACTGGTTCGAGAAGAGCAAGCAGCCGCTGCCGGGCGAGCGCATTTCCGTGCTGGGCGACCGGCGCGACCTCGAAGCCGACAAGGACGTCGCCAATGTCGACGTGGTCCTGCCGGCACCGGTGGTGAATGAGTCCTGGCCGCAATCCGGTGGCTTCGCAAACCATGCGATGCACAACCTTGCGATCAACGACTCGCCGCAGGTGATCTGGACGGCCGATGTCGGCGCCGGTTCGACGTCCACGCGCACCCTCACCACGGCTCCGGTCGTGGCCGACGGCAAGGTCTTCGCCAAGGATGCGGGCAGCACCGTCTCGGCCTTCGACGCGAATACGGGCGCGGTATTGTGGCGGGTGACGCTCAAGCCCGAGAAAGCGCGCGACAGCGACGAGTTCGGCGGCGGCCTGGCCTATTACGGCGGCAAGCTGTTCGTGACGACGGGCTATGCGGCGGTCTATTCGCTCGATCCCAACACCGGCAAGGAAGATTGGGTTTCGACCGTTAGTGCGCCGGTGCGCGGTGCACCGCTGGTCTTTTCCGACCGCGTGTTCGTGGTCGCCATCGACAACAAGCTGCAGGCACTGGCTGCATCCGACGGTTCGGACCTCTGGCAGTTCAGCGGCCTGCAGGAGAGCGCTGGCTATGTCGGCGGCAACAGCCCGGCTGGTTCCGGCGACGTGATCGTGGCTCCTTTCTCGTCGGGCGAACTGGTCGCGCTGCGCATCGACAATGGCCGGCCGGTGTGGAACGAGACGCTGATCGGCGCGCGCGGCGACATCCGTGCGTTCGGTAATCTCACCGACATTCGCGGCCGCCCGGTAATCGATCGTGGCGTTGTGCTGGCGATGGGCTCGGCAGGCCAGATCGCGGCCATCGACCTCAGGTCCGGCCAGCGCCAGTGGGATCGTAACATCGGCGGCAGCCAGACCCCCTGGGCGGCAGGACGCTTCGTCTTCGTACTCACCAGCACGGCCGATATCGCGGCGCTGCTGCGCGACAGCGGCAAGGTGCGCTGGGTGACACCGCTCACTCAGTACGAAGACGACAAGCGGCGCCGGCCCACGCTGTGGGGCGGGCCCGTACTGGCAGGCGACCGCCTGCTGGTGACGAGCTCGCTCGGCGACCTGCTGGCCGTATCGCCCTATACCGGCGAGATCCTGGGCAAGATTGATGTGCGCGACCGCGTGCGCCTCGGGCCGGTGATCGCCAACCGCACGATCTACGTGCTGTCTGATTCGGGGCGTCTCATTGCCCTCCGCTGATGACCGAAGGCTGCCTCGCGTAGCCATCGTCGGCCGTCCGAACGTCGGTAAGTCCACGCTGTTCAACCGGCTTGTTGGCCGGCGGCGGGCGATCGTCGACGATACGCCCGGCGTGACGCGCGATGTGCGTGAGCAGCCAGCCCAGCTCGGCGACCTTGCTTTCACCTTGCTCGACACCGCCGGCTGGGAAACGGCCAGCGGCGAAGCGCTGGAAGCCCGAATGCGCCGCTTTACCGAGCGGGCTATCGAAAGCTCCGACGTAGTGCTCTTCTTGATCGATGCGCGCGCCGGCGTTCTGCCGCTCGATCAGAGTTTCGCCGGCTGGTTGCGCAAACGCTCGGCCAAGGTGATTCTAGTCGCCAACAAGTGCGAAGGCCGCGCCGGTCAGCAGGGACTGGCCGAAGCCCATGGGCTGGGCCTGGGCGAACCGATTCCCGTCTCCGCCGAGCACGGCGAGGGCCTCAGCGACTTGCACGAAGCGCTCGGCCGTCATGTCGAGCCGATGCCGGAGGAAGACGAAGAGGAATTGGACCCCGAGGCCGCAGTAGACGCCGATGCCGGCGAGCTGACGGCGGCGCGACCCCTCCTGCTGGCCATCGTCGGCCGCCCCAATGTCGGCAAGTCGACCCTGCTCAACCGGCTGGTGGGCGAGGAGCGCGTGCTCACCGGTCCCGAAGCCGGCATCACGCGCGATTCCATCCGTGTCGAATGGGAGTGGAAGGGGCGGCCGGTCCGCCTCGTCGACACGGCCGGCATGCGCCGTCGCAGCCGCATCGAAGCCAAGCTGGAGGCCGCTTCCGTCGCCGATACGCTCGACACGATCCGTCTGGCCGACGTGGCCGTCGTCGTCCTCGATGCCAGCGACATGGCGGAGAAGCAGGACCTCAACATCGCCGGCTGGGTGATCGAGGAGGGCCGCGCCCTTGTGATCGCCGTCAACAAGACGGATCTGCTGGCCGACGATCAATCGCAGTCGACCAAGGCATGGCGCAAGCTGCGCGACCGGCTGGAAGCGTCGTTCGCCCAGGTCAAGGACGTGCCGATTGTCGGCTTCTCGGCGATGAGCGGTCGTGGGGTCGAGCGCCTGCTGCCCAAGGTTTTCGAGACCTACGAGATCTGGAACAAGCGCGTACCGACGCCGAAGCTCAATCGCTGGCTGCGCGAGATGGAGACGCTTCATCCGCCGCCGCTCGCCAGCAACGGCCGCCGCATCCGCCTGCGCTTCATGACCCAGATCAAGCGCCGGCCGCCGACCTTCGTGCTGTCGGTCAGCCAGCCCGAAGAATTGGGCGACGACTATCTGCGGTATCTGACCAATCGTCTGCGCGACGATTTCGGAATGCCCGGCGTGCCGATCCGGCTCACTATGCGCAAGCCCAAGAACCCATACGAGGGGCGGGCAAGAAAGAAGCGCTACTAGGCGCTCAGGGCCTCGTCGCCGGCGATCCATTCGCCGTTCATCGTGCAGGACGGAAGGGCGAGCTTGATCAACGACTCGCCATGGGCTTCGGGGGGCGTCTGCTGGGCTTCGTTTTCGCCGGGGAACGCTTCGCGCCGCATGAAGGTGCGCATCGGGCCGGGGTTGAAGAGATTGACCCGGACCGACGTGTGCGCGACTTCGGCAGCATAGACGCCAACCAGCATGTCGAGCGCAGCCTTGCTCGCGGCATAGGCACCCCAGTAGGGCACGACACGGCGCGAGATGCCCGACGTCACGAAGATGGCACGACCGGCGTCGGAGCGGCGCAACAGCGGATCCATCGACCGGATCAGACGCCAGTTGGCCGTGACATTCACTGCCATCACGCGCTCGAAAATCTTGGGCTCGAAATGACCGACAGGCGAGAGCGTTCCCAGAACGCCGGCATTGCCCAGCAGCACGTCGAGGCGGCCGAAGCGCTCGTAAAGCGCCGCTCCCAGCCGATCGAGGCCGTCACCATCGGTGACGTCGAGCGGCACGAGAGTAGCCGAGCCGCCCAACGCCTTGATCTTGTCGTCGACTTCCTCGAGACCGCCGACGGTGCGCGCCACAAGCACGCAATGTGCGCCTTCGGCGGCATAGGCCAGGGCGGCAGCAGCGCCCAGCCCGCGCGATGCGCCGGTGATCAGCGCAAGACGACCCTTCAGCCTCATGCTCAGGCGGATTCGACGAGAAGCGAGAGCTGGCGGTCCTCGATGCCGACGACATCGTCGAGGGCAATGGGATAGTCGCCGGTGAAGCAGGCGTCGCAGAATTCCGGGTTGTCGGCGTCGCGACCGCCCGGCTTGTTCATGGCGCGATAGAGCCCGTCGATCGACAGGAAGGCGAGCGAATCGACACCGATGAACTTCGCCATACCCGGCACGTCGTAACGCGAGGCGAGGAGCTTTTCGCGCTCGGGTGTGTCGATGCCGTAGAAGCAGGGATGCGTGGTCGGCGGCGCCGCGATCCGCATATGCACTTCGCGGGCACCGGCATTGCGGACCATCTCGACGATCTTCATCGAGGTCGTGCCACGCACGATCGAATCGTCGACCAGGATGACCCGCTTGCCCTCGATCATGGCGCGGTTGGCATTGTGCTTCAGGCGCACGCCGAGATGGCGGATGTGGTCGGCCGGTTCGATGAAGGTGCGGCCGACATAATGGTTGCGGATGATGCCGAGCTCGAAAGGCAACCCGGACTGCTGCGCATAGCCGATGGCAGCCGGAACGCCGGAGTCGGGGACCGGTACCACGAGATCGGCCGCTACGGCGCTCTCCTTGGCCAGCTCTATGCCGATGCGCTTGCGGGCGTCATAGACGCCGATGCCTTCGACCTTCGAGTCGGGGCGCGCGAAGTAGATATGCTCGAAGACGCAGAAGCGGCGCTGTTTCTTGGCGAAGGGCTTGATCGAGCGCAGGCCGCTGCCGTCGACAATCACGATCTCGCCCGGTTCGACATCGCGCACATAGCGGGCGCCGATGATGTCGAGGGCACAGCTTTCCGACGTCAGGATCCAGGCGTCTTCCAGGCGGCCGATCACCAGCGGCCGCACGCCCATCGGATCGCGGACGCCGAGCAGCGCTTCGTTGGTCAGCAGCAGCAGGGAGTAGGCGCCTTTGACCCGGCCCAGCGCGTCGATCAGCCGGTCCTGCACCGTCGAATAGTTCGAGCGGGCAATCAGATGGTTGATGACCTCGGTGTCGGTAGTCGACTGGAACAGGCAGCCGATGCGGACCAGCTCCTTGCGCAGCAGGTATGCGTTGGTGAGGTTGCCGTTGTGCGCCAGTGCCAAGCCGCCGAAGTCGAAATCGGCGAAGATCGGCTGGATGTTGCGGTCGGACGACCCGCCGGTGGTGGCGTAGCGGTTGTGACCGATCGCCGAATAGCCCACCAGCTTGGCCATAATGGACTGGGCGCCGAAGATGTCGCCGACCAGGCCGGCGGCCCGGTGGTTGTGGAAAAGTCGGCCGTCGAAAGTGACGATACCGGAGGCTTCCTGGCCACGATGCTGAAGCGCATGCAGGCCTAGCGCGGTGTGCGCGGCGGCATCTGAAGTCCCGTAGATGCCGAACAACGCACATTCCTCGTGAAACTTGTCGAGGTCGTGGTCGGGTCGTTTCGGGGTGCTTTGCACGGCGGGGTTATAGCTGGGGTGTGCCCCGCGCGCTATCAAGGATAAGTCACTGCGGCGCTTTGGTTTCACCCTCGGCAGGCGCGGGAGCCTGATCTGGCGGAGACGCCGGCGCCGCTGGGGGCACGGGTGCGGGAATCGCGCCGCTATCCATGCCCGGCCGCTGCAGGCGCGTGCGGAAGCCCGGTGGAAGATGGGGTTCCACGAAGGTCGCCATTTCCCGGATCATGGGGAAGGTGGCACCAGCTTCGACCGCCGGCGGGAGCTGACGGGGGCCGAGATAGCCATAGAAGAGGAAGGCGGTGCCCAGCGCCACCCAAGCGCACAGGACGCCGAAACCGGCGCCCAGGATGCGGTCGGGCTTGCCCAGCGGGCTCGCTCGGACGGAGCGCGAGAGCATGTTGGTCAACATGATCAGCACGATCAGAGCCGCTACGAAGACGGCCAGCATGGAAATGAAATAGGCGAGTTCCGTGCTGCCCACGACCTGCTCGACCTCGGGCTGCACCACCTTGGAGAACCGCCACGCGGCCCAGCCGGCGCCGATCCAGGAGCCGATAAACAGGATGGCATGGGCAAAGCCGGCCGACATGCCGATCATCGCTCCAAAGACGGCCACGGCGATCACGGCAACGTCGAAAACGGTTATCCCAAGCTGGTCCATAAACTCTGCACGCTCCGTTGCCTAATCGCGCTCGCGGTCGGAGGAACCCTCGCGCCGACCTTTCTTTAGCGGCCGATCGGGTGGCTGAAAACGCGCCACAAGGTCCGCCAGATGCTCGATTTCGTCAATGGCGATGCCCTCCGGAGAGCGCTGCACAGGGCCTGCGCCACCCCGGCCGCGCGGCACCAGCGCACTGCGGAAGCCGAGCTTCGCCGCTTCGCGCAAACGCGCCTCTCGTTGGCCGACAGGTCGTACTTCGCCACCAAGACCGATCTCGCCGAACACCACCATGTCGCCCGGCACCTGTTCGTCGGCGAGCGAGGAGACGACTGCTGCCGCCACCGCGAGATCGGCGGCCGGCTCCCCGATCCTGAGGCCGCCGGCGACGTTCAGGTAGACGTCGTTGCCACCGATGCTGACGCCGCAGCGCGCCTCGAGAACCGCCAGCACCATGGCGAGGCGATTGGAGTCCCAGCCGACCACGGCGCGTCTCGGCGTGGCGAGGGACGAGGGGCTGACGAGCGCCTGGATCTCGACCAGCACTGGCCGTGTGCCCTCGATGCCCGCGAAGACGCAGGCGCCCGAGACATGGCCGCGCCGCTCCGCCAGGAACAGCGCCGAGGGATTGGCGACGTCGCTCAGGCCGCGATCGGACATCTCGAACACGCCGATCTCGTCGGTCGGACCGAAGCGGTTCTTCACGGTACGCAGAATGCGGAACTGATGGCCGCGTTCGCCTTCGAAGTAGAGCACCGTGTCGACCATGTGCTCCAGCACGCGGGGGCCCGCGATGGCGCCGTCTTTGGTGACGTGGCCGACCAGCAGCACGGCAATACCGCGTCGCTTCGCAAGTTCCACCAGGGCTTGGGCGGAGGAGCGCACCTGCGTCACGGTGCCGGGCGTACTGTCGACCGTGTCGAGCCACATGGTCTGGATCGAGTCGATGACGGCGACCCGCGGCGCGTCGGGGCGTTCGAGGCTCGCCACGATGTCTCGCACCGAGGTCGCGGCCGTAAGCTGTACCGGCGCGTCGGCGAGGCCCAGCCGTTCGGCACGCAGGCGCACCTGGTCGAGCGCCTCTTCGCCGGAGATATAGGCGCAGGCGGTGTTCTGGCGCGCGAGTGCGGCGGCCACCTGCAGCAACAAGGTCGACTTGCCGATACCGGGATCTCCGCCGATCAGCAGCGCCGAGCCTGTTACCAGTCCCCCGCCGCAGACACGGTCGAACTCGGCGATACCGCTCAGGTAGCGGGGCGGCTGGGGCGTCGCGCCGCGAAGGCCCGCGCACTCAAGGGCACGGCCTTTGCCGCCGCGTGCCAACCCGCTGCCGGCAGGGCCAGGGGCGGGGGCGGCTTCCTCGACGATGGTGTTCCACTCGCCGCAGGACTCGCAGCGGCCGCTCCACTTGGTGGTGACGGCGCCGCAGGACTGGCAGACGAAACGTTTGATGGGGCGTGCCATCAGTGCAGCTCGCGCTTGGAGAGGCACCAGCCGTCGCGGTGCAGCCAGCACGTCTCGTCGGGCTGATGTAGATCGCGCCGTAGACTGCGCACGGCCTGTTGCCCAACCGGATCGGTCACGGCCACGCCGATTGCTGCCGCGTCCTCGGGGCTGCGGGCTCCTGCACAGGGATAGAAGGCGACCCAGCCGGCAGAGCGCGCCGCGAGGCTGTTCCCGCGGCGGTCCAGGCGCAACATGAAGCCACCCTGCCGGCGCTCTGCTGTCATCGGCAGCAGCATCCGGCCACCATCGGCCAGCGCTTCGAGCCACCAACCGTGTGGTGTGGTCGCTCCCGCGAAGGCCACGATGACATCCCATTGGCCGTCGACAGGCTGGCTTGCGTCGCCCAAACGGACATGAGCGGTCGGCCATGCCGCGAGATTGCGCTGCGCAACCTCGGCAAGCGGTCCGTCGATTTCGATCGCATCGACACGGCCGGTCGGTCCGACCAGTTCTGCGAGGATCGCGGTGTAGTAGCCCGAGCCAGCGCCGAGCTGCAGCACGCGCGCGCCGTCCGGTACGCCGAGACGGTCGAAGTGGCGGGCCCAGAGTGCCGGCTCGCCAATGTTGAGGCCGCGGCTCTCGTCGAGCGCCACGAGGACATTGTGATAGAGCCGGCGCGGATCGGCGTCCTGGGTGCTCCAGTAACCGTCGACGAAATGGAAGAGGCGCCACGGGCCGGGGCCGGCGAAGGTTTCGCGCGGCACGGCAGCGAAAGCCTCCACGACGCGCGCGTCGGTGAGATGGCAGGCCGTACGCAAGCCTTCAGCGAACCAGCGCCGGGCCACTTCGAGGCTGGGCTGGCGATCGTTCATGTCAGAGCTTCCTGACCTGCATGCGGATCGGGCCTTCGGCGCGGCCGTGGATGAACTGATCGACATGGGCGTTGCCCGAGTGGTCGATCTCCGCGACAGGCCCCTGCCAGATCAGCTTGCCTTCGTGAAGCATGCCGACGCGATGGCCGATCTTTCGGGCGCTGGCCATGTCGTGCGTGATGGAAATGGCGGTCGCACCGAGGTCGCTGACACACTTCACGATCAGGTCGTTGATGACGTCGGCCATGATCGGGTCGAGCCCGGTGGTCGGCTCGTCGAAGAAGATGATCTCCGGCTCGCGGGCGATGGCTCTGGCCAGCGCCACGCGCTTCTGCATGCCGCCGGAAAGCTCCGACGGATAAAGCTCGCCGATTTCCCGGCCGAGGCCCACGGCCCCCAGCTTGGCGATGGCGACCTCGCGAGCCTGATCGATCGGCATGCCGTCGCTTTGGATCGGACCGAAGGCGACGTTTTCCCAGACACGCAACGAGTCGAAGAGCGCGCCGCCCTGGAACAGCATGCCGAACTTGCGCATGATCCGCGCCCGATCGTGGTTGGCGAGATCGGTCGTCTCCTCACCGTCGATCTGGATAGAGCCGGTATTGGGTTCCAGGAGACCCAGGATGCATTTCAGCAGCACCGACTTGCCGGTGCCCGACCCTCCGATCACCACCATGGATTCGCCCGCCGCGATCTCGAGGTCGATGCCCTGCAGCACCTTCTTGGGCCCGAAGGACTTGGTGACTCCGTGCAGCGAGATTTTGGGGGAAGCCATGGCAGGGCCGGTCAGCGGGCGAAGAAGGCTTCGGTGATGAAGTAGTTGAACGTCAGGATCAGGATGGAGGCGGACACCACGGCGTTGGTGGTGGCCATGCCCACACCCTGGGCGCCGCCCTTCGACGTATAGCCGTGGTAGCAGCCCATGAGCGTGATCAGGAAGCCGAAGACGGAAGCCTTCACGAGGCCGGAGAACACGTCCTGGAACTGCAGGAAGTCGAGCGTGTTGCGGAGATAAGCCGCATCGTTGAAGTCGAGCTTGTACACGCCGACGAGGAAGCCGCCCAGGATGCCGATGATGTCGGCGACCAGGACCAGAACGGGCAGGGTGACGATACCGGCGATCAGACGCGGCACGACGAGGTACTTGAACGGATCCGTCGAAAGCGTGGTGAGCGCGTCGATCTGCTCGGTGACGCGCATCGTGCCGATCTCGGCCGCCATTGCCGCACCGACGCGGCCGGCCACCATCAGTCCCGCCAGCACCGGACCTAGCTCGCGCGTCAGCGACACTACGACGACATTGGGGATCGCGCTTTCGGCGGAGAAGCGGGCAAAGCCCGTGTAGCTCTGCAGGGCGAGCACCATGCCGGTGAAGATCGCGGTCAGGCCGACGACGGGCAGCGAGTAGTACCCGATCTCCATAATCTGCCGCAGGATCTGCTGGCGGTACCAGGGGGGCCGCACGGCCTGACGGATGGCGTGGAAGGCGAAAGCCGAAACCGAGCCGATGGCCTCCAGAAAGGCCAGCGTCATGCGGCCAAGGATCGTGAGCAAAGGAATGCTCACGCCGCCTCTCCGGGAGGCTCCGGCTCGGCCGGATCGTCCGCATACCCGTCGACGTAGGACCGGTGGTAACGCCTGCCCAGCGCGGTCATCACTTCGTAGGCATTGGTGCGGGCATGATCGGCGAGATCGTCGGGTGTCAGGTGCGGACCCAGCACCTCGACCGTCGCACCGGCCTGACATGCAGCCTCCGGCACGTCGGTCACGTCGATGGTCACAAGATCCATGGAGATGCGGCCGACGACGGGCACATTGTATCCGGCGATATGCACATGCGTGCGGTTGACGAGGTTACGGAAATAGCCGTCCGCATACCCCAGCGCAATCGTGGCAATCCGGCTCTGCCGCGCCGACCGCCAGGCGCCGCCGTAGCCAACGGTCTGGAAAGCATCGATCCGGCGCGTCTGCAGGATACGCGCCTGCAAGGTCAGCACGCCCAGCATCGGATTGGACCGGCCGGGCAGGGGATTGATGCCGTAGAGCGCCGCACCTGGCCGCAGCAGGTCGAAGTGATAGTCCGGGCCGAGGAAGATGCCGGAGGAGTTGGCGAGCGAGGTCGGCGCGCCCGGCATGGCCCGCACGAAGTTCCGGAAGCGCGAAAGCTGCTCGCCATTGACCGGATTGGCCGGCTCCTCGGAGGCCACGAGATGGCTGATGATCAGCGCCAGCCGCAGCCCGCGCAGGCGGCCGCGCTCGTTGATCAGGACCTGCGCATCCTCGGCGCCGAAGCCCAGCCGGTGCATGCCGGTGTCGAGATGGACGACGGCGTCGAGCGGCCGCTCGTAGCGCTGGGCGGCAGCGCGCCAGGCGTTGAGCTGGCTGAGATGGTTCAGCACTGGCGTCAGCCCGTACTGGACGAAGTCGGGCTCGGTGCCGGCAAGCAGGCCGTTCAGCACATAGATCGGATGCTCTGGCAGCACGCGCCGTAGCGCGATGCCCTCGTCGATATGAGCGACGAAGAATTGCCGGCAGCCTTCGGCGGCCAGACGCGGCCCCACGATGGTCGCGCCAGTGCCGTAGGCGTCGGCCTTGAGTACGGCGGCGCAGTCGACCGGCCGGCCGGCGGCGCGCCCAGCATCGCGCAGGCCACGCCAGTTGGCGGCGATGGCACCGAGATCGATCGTGAGGAGTGCGCCAGCCCGGCGCGCGCTCTCGTCGGCTGGAAAGGACATTCGGCCGTCCCTAGAAGGCCGGCGCGTCGGGCAGATCCGCATAGCCCGGCAGATTGCCGAACTTGGTGAACTGGCCTTCGAAGGAGAGCTGAACGATGCCGGTGGGGCCGTGGCGCTGCTTGGCCACGATCACCTCGGCCTTGCCGTAGGTCTGCTCGCAGCGCTGCTTCCAGGCGTCATGACGCTCGTTGAACTTCTGGTCGCTTTCCTCACCGCGTCGGCTCGGCTCGGAGCGGGTGAGATAATATTCCTCACGATAGACGAACATGACGACGTCGGCGTCCTGCTCGATCGAGCCCGATTCACGAAGGTCGGCAAGCTGCGGGCGCTTGTCCTCGCGCTGCTCGACCGCACGGCTGAGCTGGCTGAGCGCGATCACCGGCACCATCAGTTCCTTGGCCAGCGTCTTGAGGCCTCGCGTGATCTCGGAGACTTCCTGAACGCGGTTCTCCTGACGGCTCTTGCCCGATGGATTAAGGAGCTGCAGGTAGTCGACGATGATGAGCCCGAGTCCGTGCGTGCGCTTCAGGCGTCGCGCACGTGTCCGCAGCGCGGCGATCGACAGGGCCGGTGTGTCGTCGATGAAGAAGTTGAGATGTTCCAGTTCGTGGCTGATCGACAGGACCTTGTCGAAGTCGCTGCTGATCAATTCGCCTTTACGGATCTTTTCGGAGGAAACCTCCGCCTGCTCGGCGAGCATGCGGGTCGCCAGCTGCTCGGACGACATTTCGAGCGAGAAGAAGCCCACGACCGCACCGTCCACGGCGTTCGGCTTTCCGTCGACGATCTCTTCCCGGTAGGCCTTGGCCGCATTGAAGGCGATGTTGGTCGCCAGCGCCGTCTTTCCCATCGAGGGGCGACCGGCCAGGATGATCAGGTCGGACTTGTGAAGACCGCCCAGGAGTTGGTCGAGCTGGAAGAGGCCCGACGCCACGCCGGTGAGCTGGCCGACGCGGTGATAGGCAGCCTCGGCCGCCACCGTGGCCTCGGTCAGTGCCATCCGGAAAGGCTTGAAGCCGCCTTCGGTCTGGCCGCTCGTCGCGAGGTCGTAGAGTTTCTTTTCGGCGACTTCGACCTGCTGCAGGGCCGTTTCCTCGACTTCGCCCGAGAAGGCGCCGTTCACGACGCTTTCGCCGAGGTCGATGAGCTGCCGGCGCAGATAAAGATCGTGCACGGTGCGGCCGAAGGCGCCGGCATCGATCACGTGCACCGAGGCAGCGGCGAGGCGGGCGAGGTAGGCCGCGCCCCCGGCTTCCTTCATCGCCTCGTCCTGCTCGACATAGGTCTTGAGGGTGATGGCGCTCACCACCTGTCCACGCTCGATCAGGCGCGTCAGCGAATCGAAGAGCTTGCCGTGCAGCGGGTCGGCGAAATGCTCAGGCTTCAGGAACTCCGCGACGCGCTGATAGGCGGCGTTGTTCACCAGGATCGCGCCAAGCAAGGCCTGCTCGGCTTCGAAATTGTGCGGCGGCTCGCGCAGGCGGATATCTTCCGCTCCGGGCAAGCGCGTGACGTTCGAGGTGTCTTTCAGGGGCTCCATGGCAGAGCCTTCATATTGAAGTGAGGGGGCTCAACACCATCGCAAATGCTGCTTGGTGGGACAATAGCTTGGACTATCCACGGGAAGGCGTGGAAAACCTCCTCACTCCGCTGCGATCGACTGCGTGTCTCTCCCCGTGCGTTCGGCGTCGACCATGTAGTCGCGCGTCAGCGGCGTTGCGTCCTGACGGCGCGTAATCTGCATCTGAAAGACCATCTGGTTCATGTATCGGAAGGCGACTTCGCAGCCAGCCAGATAGAATTCCCACATGCGACAGAAACGGTCGTCGTAGCCCGCGAGTTTCTTGATCTCTTCACGATTGGCGAGGAAGCGCTCGCGCCAGTGTCGCAGGGTCTCTGCATAGTGCAGGCGCAGTATCTCGACGTCGGTAACCCAAAGACCCGCTTTTTCGATGGCGACGAGGACCTCCGACAGGGCGGGCGTGTAGCCGCCCGGGAAGATGTACTTCCTCAGCCAGGTGTTGGTGCCACCCGGTGGTTCCATGCGGCCGATCGCATGCAGCACCATGACTCCGTCGTCGGCCAGCAACTCCTTCACCTTGCTGAAGTATTCGAGATAGTGCGCGGCGCCGACATGCTCGAACATGCCGACGGAGACGATACGGTCGTAACGATCCGGCTCCTGGCGGTAGTCGAGCAGCTTGAAGCGCACGCGGTCGGCGATGCCGCCTTCGAGCGCGCGCCGGCTCGAAACCACGTGTTGCTCCGTCGACAGGGTGACGCCCGTTACATCGACGCCGAATTCATGGGCGAGGTAGAGGCCCATGCCGCCCCAGCCCGAGCCGATATCGAGAACACGTTGGCCGGGCTTCAGAAGCATCTTGGCCGCGATATGCCGCTTCTTGTCGTCCTGTGCTGTTTCGAGCGGTTCGTTGCCGGTCTTGAAGTAGGCGCAGGAATATTGCCGGTCGCGATCGAGGAAGAAGTCGTAGAGCTGGTCCTTGAGATCGTAGTGATGCGCAACGTTCTTCTGCGCCTTGCCGATCGGATTGTACTGCTCAAGGGCGCGGAACCAGCGCTGCAGGGTGTAGGACCAGCGCACCACCGGAGTGGCTTCCACGGCGGCGATGTTGCGGCCGAGCAGGTCGAGAAGATCGTAGAGGTCGCCCTGCTCGAGCGTCAGCCTGCCGTCCATGTAGGCTTCGCCCAGGGCGAGGCGGGGGCGTAGGGCAATGCGAACGCCCGTCCACCAATCGCGAATGCGCATGGTGACTGCGGGTCCGGGCTTCTTCCCGGTGACGCGATGGGGCTTCCCGGCCTCATCGATGATGGTCAACTGGCCTTCACCCACTACGCGGGCAAGGACCTTTGCTAGCAGCATCGTCGTTCCCCCGGGGAAACGAGCTGTGGGGCGACCGCAAGCTCGTCCCGTAACTCCACGTCGTCGTTAGGTGAAATGTTAATCCGAATGGCTTTTTCAAGGCAAAGGGGGTGAGTGCAAAAATACCTCGGGGCAGCCAGACGTTAACTTGCAATTGATTTGCAGTCCTGCTGAGCCAGTGATAACGGACTAATATTCATTCGCAGTGGAGGAAAATGTGAAGCGACGCGCACTGGTCACGACCGGCTTGGCTTTCGGCGCCGGAGTATTCATTGCCCGGCGCTCCTATGCGCAGGGCGGAACGCTTAACCTCTATTCGGCGCGCCACTACAACACGGACGAGGCGCTCTACGGCAATTTTGCAGATCTGACCGGTATCAAGATCAACCGTGTCGATGCCGAGCCCGATCCGCTCGTCCAGCGCCTCAAGGCGGAAGGGGACAAGAGCCCCTGCGACGTCCTCATCACCACCGACGCCGGCCGCATCGAGCGTGCCCGCGAGATGGGCCTGCTGCAGCCCGTGAACTCGGCGGTGCTGACCAAGGCGGTGCCTGCGCATCTGCGCGACCCGGACAACAGCTGGTTCGGCTTCTCCAAGCGCGCGCGCGTCATCTTCTACAACAAGGAGAAGGTGAAGGCTGCCGACGCGCCCCAGACCTACGAGGACCTGGCCAACGCCAAGTGGAAGGGCAAGATCCTGATTCGGCCTTCCGGGCACATCTACAACCAGTCACTGGTCGGCTCGATCCTGGCTGCGGATGGCCTGGAGAAGACCGAAGCCTGGGCCAAGGCGGTCGCCGGCAATCTCGCGCGTCCGCCGCGCGGTGGTGACACCGACCAGATCAAGGGCGTCGCTGCCGGCGAAGCCGAGATCGCCGTGGCGAACACTTACTACTACGTGAACCTCATGCGCTCGAAGAAGCCGGAGGATCGCGAGGTTGCCGCGAAGGTCGGCATCGTGTTCCCCAACCAGGCGAACCGCGGCACCCATGTGAACATCAGCGGCGGCGCCGTGGCCAAGTACGCGCCGAACAAGGAAGCCGCCGTGAAGTTCCTGGAGTATCTGGTCTCGCCGCAGGCGCAGCGTTACTTCGCCGAAGGCAACTCGGAATTTCCGGTGGTCGCCAGTGTCGAGCTGTCGCCCGAGCTGAAGTCGCTGGGCACCTTCAAGGAAGATCAGCTCAACGCTCGAGTCTTTGCGCAGAACAACGCCGAAGCGCTGAAGATCATGGACCGGGCGGGCTGGAAGTAAGCCTGGCCGTCGCCGCCACTGCGCGGCTGAGCAGGATCACCGGGACGAGCGATACGGTGACGATCAGGATCGCTCCGACGGCCGCCTGAGCCAGGCGCTCGTCGGAGGCGAAGCGGAAGACTCCGACCGCCAGCGTGTCGAAGTTGAACGGCCGGATCAGCAAGGTCGCCGGCAACTCTTTCAAGACCTCGACGAAGGCGATGATCCCGGCCGTGAGCAGGGGGCCGCGCAGCATCGGCATATGGATGAAGCGCAGCACCTGGCGTGGCCGGGCGCCGAGCACGCGTGCACTGGCATCCATCGCCGGATCGATCGCCGCCAATCCAGGCGCGACATTGGCCAGACCGACCGCGAGGAAACGCACCGTATAGGCCGTCAGCAGGGCGAACGCCGTGCCGCTCAGCAGCAGGCCGACCGGCAGGCCGAACAGGCTTTGCGCCACTCGGTCGATGCCATGGTCGGCCGCCGCCAGGGGCAGCAGCACGCCGACGGCGATGACGGCGCCGGGGATCGCATAGCCCAACGACGCGAACTCGATCGTCCGATTGAGCGCACGGCGGCGTACCAGGCGGCCGGCATAACTCAGGAACAGCGCCATCGCGACGATGATGATGGCCGCGAGAGTTGCGAGCACGAGGCTGTTGATGGCATCGCCCACAAAACGCTCGTCAGCGATGGTGGCGCCAGACGTCAGGGCGAGGCCGGCAAGGTGCAGCGTCGGCAGCACGAAGCCCAACAAGACGGGCAGGGCACAGGCGGCCGCCGCGAGCAGACCGGCGCCGGCCGACAAGACTGCCGGCTCGGCGTGATGGCGCAGGTTGGAGGCGATGGTGAAACGGGCCCGGCCGCGCGAACGGCGCTCGAGCAGGATGAGAATGGCTGCGATCGCGATCAACGCCAGGGAGATCTGCGCCGCGCCCTCGCGATTCCCCATGCCGTACCAGGTCCGGTAGATCGCCGTCGTGAAGGTCTGAACGCCGTAATATTGGACGGTTCCGAAATCGGCGAGCGCTTCGAGCAGGGCAAGCGCTGCACCCGCTGCGACGGCGGGACGGGCAAGCGGCAGGCCGATGCGCAAGAAAGTGCGCCACGGCCCATGGCCGAGGATACGGCTAGCCTCCAGGAGCGCAGGCGATTGCGACAGAAAGGCCGCGCGCGCGGCGAGGTAGACGTAGGGGTAGAGGACCAGCGTGAAGAGGAAAGCCACGCCGCTCGCCGAACCGAGATCGGGGAACCAATAGTCTGCTCGGCTCCAGCCCATGGCATTGCGCAGCGCTGTCTGGATCGGGCCCGCAAAGGCAAGCAGATCGGCATAGGCATAGCCAATGATGTAAGTCGGCAGAACCAGGGGCAGCAGAAGCGCCCATTGCAGCATGCCGCTGCCGGGGAAGCGGCACATGGTGACCAGCCACGCAGTGCCGGTGCCGATGATGACGGTGCCGATGCCCACGCCCAGCAACAAGACAATCGTGTTGGAGACGATGTCGGAAAGCTGGGTCTCCACGAGGTGACGCCAGAGATCGCCCTGCCAAGTGAAAAGGCTGGAGGTGATGCCGAGCAAGGGCATCGCCACGATGGCAGCAACACAGAGGGCGCCTAGTCGCCAGATCACGACAGCACCCTAATCTCCCGACGCCACAAAAGAAAACGCATGCCATCGCGGTGCGATGGCATGCGTTCGAAGAGATGCACGGTGCCCGGGGGCACGCGGGCTACTTCTGGTCGGCCGGCGTTTCCTCGGCCTCGGCCGAAGCCTCGGCAGCTTCGCCTTCGGCAGCGGCCTTGGCCTCGAACAGCGCAGCAGCCTGCTCCGAGGCACGGCGTGCGGCTTCCGCCGCTTCCATCGCCGCGCGTTCGGTCTCGGCAACCAGCGTGCCGCCCTTGGCGAGGAAATCGGCCTCGTCGGGCGAACGGGCGACGATCGCGGTGATCTCGACCGCGACCTCCGGATGGAGGTGCACCGTGATCTTGTGTGCGCCCAACGTCTTGATCGGCTTGTCGAGCTCGATCTGGCTACGCTGGAGCTTGACGCCCGCAGCGGCAGCGCCGTCGGTGATGTCGCGCGAGGTAACCGAACCGTAGAGCTGCAGGGCTTCCGACGCCTGGCGGATCAAAGTGACCTTGAGGTCGCTCATCTTCGCGCCAACGGCCTCGGCTTCCGAGCGACGCTCGAGGTTCTGGGCCTCAAGAGTCTTACGCTGCGATTCGAAGTAGGTGATGTTGTCCTTGGTAGCGCGCAGGGCCTTCTTCTGCGGCAGGAGGAAGTTGCGGGCGAAGCCGGGCTTCACCTTCACAACATCGCCCATCTGACCGAGCTTCGGCACGCGCTCCAGGAGAATGACGTTCATCGGCATGATCGCGTCTCCTGGTTAGGCGATGATGTAGGGCAGGAGCGCCAGGAAGCGGGCGCGCTTGATCGCCTGGGCGAGTTCGCGCTGCTTCTTGGACGAGACCGCCGAGATGCGGCTCGGAACGATCTTGCCGCGTTCGGAGACGAAGCGCTGAAGAAGGCGCACGTCCTTGTAGTCGATCTTCGGCGCGTTGGCGCCCGAGAACGGGCAGCTCTTGCGGCGGCGGGTGAAGGGGCGGCGTTGCGCGCTCATTCTTCTTCTCCTTGGCTGGCGACGGGTGCTGCGCCGCCTTCTTCACCGAAGCGCGGACGCTCGCGGCGCGGCGGACGGTCGCCCCAGCGATCGCCACGATCGCCGCCCGGACGGTCCGACTTCTCGGCGCTGCGCTGCATGACGGCCGAGGGGCCTTCCTCGAGTTCGTCGACGCGAACCGTGATGAAGCGGATGATGTCTTCGTTGATCGACATCGTACGCTCCAGCTCCTTCACCGCCGCCGACGGGGCGTCGATGTTGAGCAGGGTGTAGTGGCCCTTGCGGTTCTTCTTGATGCGGTAGGTCAGCGAGCGCAGGCCCCAGTACTCCTTCTTGGAGACGGTGCCGCCCAGGCCGGTGACCAGTTCGGCGAACTGGGTGGTCAGTGCCTCCACCTGCGTCGTCGGGACATCCTGACGCGCAATGAAGACGTTCTCGTAGAGTGCCATGTCGTTTTGGCTCCTTATGGCTGTTAGCGACCCGGAGTTCAGTGAACCGGCCGGATCTAGCCGGCTCCCTGCATTTGCCCCGAAAGGGCGGATGCTTGAGCCGGCAAGGAGATCGGGGCCGATTTAGGCCCCGAAGAGCGGCGGTTATACAGGCCCGCGGCCCGAAATCAAGCAATCCCGGTGCGGCTTGACTGCGTCTGGCGCACCGGTATGACTGCCCGCAATTCGCGTCGAACAAAGGGGGAAAACGCGTATGAGTCGGGCTTTCGTCTTCCCGGGCCAGGGATCTCAGGCCGTTGGCATGGGTGCCGACCTCGCAGGGGCCTTCGGCACCGCCCGCGACGTGTTCGGCGAAGTCGACGAGGCGCTGGGCCAGAACCTGTCGAAGTTGATGCGGGAAGGGCCCGAAAGCGACCTGACTCTGACCGAGAACGCGCAGCCCGCCTTGATGGCCGTGAGCGTCGCGGTCGTGCGGATTCTCGAAAAGGACGGCGGTAAGTCGCTACCGTCGCTGGCCGCCTACGTTGCGGGCCATTCGCTTGGCGAATACTCCGCCCTTGCGGCCGCCGGCGCGCTGCAACTCGCAGATGCTGCGCGACTTCTGAAATTGCGCGGCCAGTCCATGCAGAAGGCCGTGCCGGTTGGCGTGGGCGCCATGGCGGCCCTGCTGGGCATCGAACTCGAGCCGGCCCAGGAAGCCTGCAAGGAAGCGGCGCAGGGCCAGATCGTCGCCGTGGCCAACGACAATGGCGGCGGGCAGGTCGTCGTCAGCGGCCACAAGGAAGCCGTCGAACGAGCGATCGAAGCGGCCAAAGCCAAGGGCTGCAAGCGCGGCATGATGCTGCCGGTGAGCGCCCCCTTCCATTGCCCGCTGATGCAACCTGCCGCCGACGCGATGAAGGCGGCGCTCGAAGGCGTCGCGCTCGCTCCGCCGCGCGTGCCGCTGGTCGCCAACGTGCTGGCCGCCGAGGTCAGCGATCCCGGCGCGATCAAGCAGCGGCTAGTGGAACAGGTAACGGGCCTGGTCCGTTGGCGCGAAGGCGTGCAGTACATGAAGGCGCACGGCGTCGACGCGCTGGTCGAATGCGGCACGGGCAAGGTTCTGTCGGGCCTGGTCAAGCGTATCGACAAGGACATGACGGGTTTGGCGCTCAACACGCCGGCCGATATCGAAGCCTTTCTGAAAACCGTCTGAGGAGTAGCGGCATGTTCGATCTCAGCGGCAAGGCAGCCCTCGTCACCGGCGCATCCGGCGGCATCGGCGGCGCGATCGCCAAAGCCCTGCACAAGCAGGGTGCAATTGTCACCCTGTCCGGTACGCGCGCCGACGCGCTGGAGCAGCTCAAGGCCGCGCTAGGCGAGCGGGCGCACGTTGTTGCCGCGAAGATGGACGATGCCGCCGACATCGACCGCTTGGCCAAAGAGGCCGAAGCGGCGATGGGCAAGCTCGACATCCTGGTGAACAACGCCGGCATCACGCGCGACAACATCTCGATGCGCATGAAGGACGAGGAGTGGGAGAAGGTGCTGCAGGTGAACCTCACCGGCACCTTCCGTCTCACGCGGGCGGCGATGCGCGGAATGATGAAGCGCCGGTTCGGCCGCGTCATCAACATCACCTCGATCGTCGGCGTGACCGGCAACCCTGGCCAGGCGAACTATGCGGCGGCCAAGGCCGGCCTCATCGGCATGTCGAAGTCGCTGGCGCAGGAGCTGGCTTCGCGCGGGATCACGGTGAACTGCGTGGCGCCCGGTTTCATCGCCACGCCGATGACCGATGCCCTGACCGACGACCAGAAGAAGGCGATCCTCGGCCGCGTGCCGGCCGACCGCCTGGGCACGCCGGAAGAAATAGCGTCCGGTGTCGTCTATCTCGCAAGCGACGAAGCCGGCTATGTCACGGGCCAGACCCTGCACATCAACGGCGGGATGGCGATGATCTGAGGGGAGGTCTTTGGGACAACCCTTCAAGTGCCTGATTTTGTGGGCTTTTCGGTTCTAGCCAATGGCCGGGAAGCTATGTTAAGAGCCCGGACTTCGCCAATCCCCTTCGGCGACCGGGATTTTTGAATAGACTGGAAGGATAAGAAAATGAGCGATATTGCCGAGCGCGTTAAGAAGATCGTCGTGGAGCATCTCGGCGTCGAGGCCGCGCAGGTCAAGGAAGATGCCAAGTTCATCGACGATCTCGGCGCGGACAGCCTCGATACGGTCGAGCTGGTGATGGCGTTCGAAGAAGAGTTCGGCATCGAGATCCCCGACGACGCGGCGGAGAAGATCCAGACCGTCGGCGACGCGATCGGTTTCATCAAAGGCAACGCGAAGTCCTGATCTTCGCCGGTTCCTGCAACTAGGAAGGCCGAAGATGAGGCGAGTCGTCGTAACTGGCATGGGTATGGTGACGCCGTTGGGTGACGGCGTCGATACGAACTGGCGTCGCCTCATGGCGGCGGAGTCCGGCATTCGGGCCATCCAGGCCTTCGACACCTCCGATCTCGCGACCAAGATCGCGGGCGAGGTGCCGCTGGGCGACAAGGCGAACGGGCATTTCAATGCCGACGCCTATATCGCGCCCAAGGACCAGCGAAAGCTCGACAAGTTCATCATCTTCGGTATCGCGGCTGCCGAGCAGGCCGTCGAGGATTCCGGTTGGAAACCGCAGGACGAAGAGGGGATGACCCGGACCGGCGTCATGATCGGCGCGGGTATCGGCGGCCTGCAGACGATCTACGAGACGTCATTGGTGTTGAAGGAACGTGGACCGCGGCGTGTCAGCCCGTTCTTCATTCCGTCGGCACTGATCAACCTCGTCTCGGGGCAGGTCTCGATCAAGTACGGCTTCAAGGGGCCGAACCATTCCGTGGTCACGGCCTGCGCCACCGGAGCTCACGCTCTGGGTGATGCGGCGCGGCTGATCCAGCTCGAAGACGCCGACGTCATGGTCGCCGGTGGCGCCGAAGCCGCGATCTGCCGTATCGGCATCGCGGGTTTCAATGCCTGCAAGGCGCTGTCGACCGACTTCAACGACACACCGACCCAGGCCTCGCGCCCGTGGGACAAGCGGCGCGACGGCTTCGTCATGGGCGAGGGCGCGGGCTGCGTGGTGCTCGAAGAGTATGAGCACGCCAAGAAGCGTGGCGCGAAGATCTACGCCGAAATCGTCGGTTACGGTCTCTCCGGCGACGCCTATCACATCACCGCGCCGTCCGAGGATGGCGATGGTGCGATGCGTGCCATGAAGGCGGCGCTCAAGCGTGCCAAGCTCGGCACCGACCAGATCGACTATGTCAACGCACATGGCACCTCGACGATGGCCGATGTCATCGAACTTGGTGCCGTGAAGAGGGCGTTCGGCCAGGACGCCTACAAGCTCTCCATGTCGTCGACCAAGTCGGCGACGGGACATCTGCTGGGTGCTGCTGGTGCGATCGAGGCGATCTACGCGATCAAGTCGCTCAACGAGCAAGCCGTTCCGCCGACCCTCAACCTCGACGAGCCCGACGAAGGTTGCGACATCGACCTGGTGCCCAAGCAGGCCAAGCAGCGCAAGGTTCGTTATGCGCTCAGTAATTCGTTTGGATTTGGCGGCACCAACGCCTCCTTGATCGTCGGCGCCGTTTGACCACCGGGAGCTGAGTTTGCTCAGCTATTTTCGTTGGGTCCTCTTCTTCGTTGCGCTGCTCGTCACTGTGATGGGCGGTGCGCTTTATCTTGGCCACACGATCCTGACCGCCGAGGGGCCGCTCGAGAAGACGAAGAACGTCGTGATTCCGCGCGGCGCGGGGCCGACCACCATGTCGAAGCTGCTGCAGGAAGAGGGGGTCATCGCCCATCCGCGGTTGTTCCGTGTGGCGCTGATGATCGATCCGTCGCCCAAACCGATCAAGGCGGGCGAATACGAAGTGCCGGCTCATACTTCCATGCAGACGCTGGTCGAGCTGCTGCAGTCGGGCAAGGTCGTGCAGCGCCGCCTCACTGTGCCCGAAGGCATGACGACTGCCGAGGTGATCGACCTTGTGCGCAAGACCGAGGCGCTGGCGGGCGAGATCACTCTCGACTTGAAGGAAGGCGACCTCCTGCCGGAGACCTACTTCTATTCGCGTGACGATACGCGCGACGGTCTCCTGATGCGCATGAAGGAGGCGATGGACAAGACGCTCGATGAGGCATGGCGCAAGCGCGCCGCCGGATTGCCGCTGGCGAACAAGCGCGACGCGCTGATCCTGGCCTCGATGATCGAGAAGGAGACGGCGGTACCGGCCGAGCGCACCAAGGTCGCGGCTGTCTTCATCAACCGGCTGCGCCGTCGCATGAAGCTTGAGAGCGATCCGACAACGATCTATGGCCTGACCGACGGCAAGGTGGTGTTCAATCGCGAGCTGACGCGCGCCGATCTGACCTCCAACACGCCTTACAATACCTATGTGATCGCCGGCCTGCCGCGCGGACCGATCTGCAACCCAGGACGTGCCTCGATCGTGGCTGCGACCAATCCCCTGGCTCGCGATCGCTCGCTCTTCTTCGTGGCCGATGGCCAAGGCGGCCATGCCTTTGCGCTGACGCTTTACGAGCATCAACGCAACGTCGAGCGCTGGCGGCAAATCCAGCGTGAGCGCGCAGAGTCTCAAGAGAAGACACAGTCGCCAGGCTCGACGCCAGTGACACCGGCCCCCGCAACGCCGGCGCCCGCGCCGCGCCGACAGTAGGGATGCCAGCCGTTCTCCTGGCGCTGGTCGTTCTTGCAGTGATGGCGCTGGGCCTTGCCTGGCTTCTACGGGCAAAGCCATCGGCCCTGGCGCGAGTGCTGCGCATTGTTCTGGTCGTGCTGGGCGGCATCGGCGTCGGCGCGATGCTGATTTTTGGACTGCGTTTCCTGCCCGGCCTGCTGCCCGAACTCCTGGGCCTCGCGGGCATCGTCATCACGGCATTGATCGCGCGCGCGGCGCGCCACAGACCGTCGGGTGGCTTCAGTTCGCCGGGGCATGGCCAACGCACGGAAGTGCGGACGGCCTTTCTGCAAGCCTGGATCGACCATGGCAGCGGCGATGTCGGCGGTACGATCCTGACGGGTCGTTTCGCCGGGCGTACGCTGGATGCGCTGTCGGATGCAGAGCTTATTGAGCTGCGCGGGGAATGCGCCGCAGATGCCGATTCTCTCAGGGTGCTCGAATCTTATCTCGATCGCCGTTTGGGGTCCGACTGGCGCAATGCGCAGCAACAACAGCCGCCGCGTGGCCCGCGCACCGACATGACCCATGACGAGGCATTGGCTGTGCTGGGACTTTCGGAAGGGGCGACAGCCGACGAGATCCGGGCGGCACACCGTCGCCTGATCCAGCGCATGCATCCCGACGTTGGCGGCACGGCCGATCTTGCGGCCCGGATCAACCGGGCCAAGGACGTGCTGCTCGGTGGATGACCTTGCCAGCGGCGGCCGCGAATGGCATCTAGCCCGGCCCTTGGATTGTCACCCGGCAATCCTATCAAAGCCTTGATTTGCCAATATAATCCACCCGTTCAACGAGGTTGGTGAGCATGGTTCAGCGTGTCCGTAAAGCCGTTCTGCCTGTCGCGGGTCTGGGAACCCGATTCCTGCCGGCGACCAAGGCCATGCCCAAGGAAATGCTGACCGTGGTCGACCGTCCGCTGATCCAGTACGCGGTCGAGGAATGCCTGCAGGCCGGGATCGAGGAGTTCGTCTTCGTCTCGGGCCGCAACAAGGGCGCGCTGGAGGATCACTTCGACCACGCCTACGAACTCGAGATGACCCTCGAGCAGCGCAAGAAGGCGTCGGAGCTGAAGCAGACGCAGGCGGCCACCATCAAGCCCGGCAATGCGATCTTCACGCGCCAGCAGAAGCCGCTGGGTCTGGGCCACGCCGTCTGGTGTGCCCGTCACTGGATCGGACGCGAGCCTTTCGCGGTGCTGCTACCCGACGAACTGACACTCGATACGCCGAGCTGCATCGGCCAGCTCGCCATGGCGCATGAGAAGACCGGCGGCAGCGTCGTCGCGGTGATGGACGTGCCACGTGAGCAGACCAAGAGCTATGGCATCGCGGCGGTGAAGGGCGAGAAGGACGGCCTCGCCGAGATCACGGGCATGGTCGAGAAGCCGAAGCCCGAGGAAGCGCCGTCGACCCTGGCGCTGATCGGCCGCTACGTGCTTTTGCCGGAAGTGTTCGATCACCTCGACAGGCACGAGACCGGCGCCGGCGGCGAGATCCAGCTCACCGACGCCATGGCCAGGATGATCGGCAATACGCCGTTCCATGCGCTGCGCTATGCCGGTCGGCGCTACGATTGCGGCAGCCGTCTCGGCTTTCTCGAGGCCAATGTGGCGATCTCGCTCGACCGGCAGGACACAAAGGCCGAAAGTCGCGCTCTCATCGAACGGCTGATGAAGGGCTGACACCATGCGCATCGCGATGATCGGTTCGGGCTATGTCGGACTGGTGTCCGGTGCCTGCTTTGCCCAGTTCGGCCACGACGTTATCTGCGTCGACAAGGAAGCCGCGAAAATAGAGCGGCTGCGCAAGGGCGAGATCCCAATCTACGAGCCCGGCCTCGACAAGCTGGTCGCCGACAATGCGCGTGCAGGGCGGCTCTCTTTCAGTACGAGCCTGCACGATGCCGTCGGCGGCGCAGATGCCGTCTTCATCGCTGTCGGCACGCCGACCCGGCGCGGCGATGGCCATGCCGATCTGAGTTACGTCTATGCCGCCGCGGCCGAGATCGCCGGGGCTCTCCAGCACTATACGGTGGTCGTGACCAAATCGACCGTGCCTGTTGGCACCGGACGTGAGGTTGCCCGCATCATCCGCGAGTCCCGGCCCACCGCCGAATTCGACGTGGCCTCCAATCCGGAGTTCCTGCGCGAAGGCGCGGCGATCGAGGACTTCATGAAGCCCGACCGCGTCGTCATCGGAGTCGAGAGCGCACGGGCACGCGAGGTGATGTCGGGGATCTACCGGCCGCTGAATCTGATCCAGACGCCGATGGTGTTCACCAACATCGAGACGGCCGAGGTTACGAAGTACGCAGGCAATGCCTTCCTGGCGACCAAGATCACTTTCATCAACGAGATCGCCGATCTGTGCGAGAGGGTCGGGGCCGACGTTCACGACGTCGCGCGCGGTATCGGTCTCGACGGCCGTATCGGCCGGAAGTTCCTGCATCCCGGTCCGGGCTTCGGTGGCTCGTGCTTCCCGAAGGATACGCTGGCACTCGCCTACACGGCACGCGAGGTCAATGCACCGCAGACGATCGTCGAGCAGGTGATCGCCGTGAACGATGCGCGCAAGAAGCGGATGGCCGACAAGGTCATCGCCTTCTGCGGCGGCTCGGTGAAAGGGCTGCGGGTGGGCGTGCTCGGCCTCACCTTCAAGCCGGATACCGACGACATGCGCGATGCGCCGTCGCTCGACATCGTGCCGGCCCTGCAGAAGGCCGGTGCGACGGTCGTGGCCTTCGATCCTGAAGGCATGACCGAAGCAGGGCGTCTGCTGAAGGGGATCGAGTTCGCCAAGACAGCCTACGAGGCCGCCAGTGGCGCCGACGTGCTGGTGCTGATCACCGAGTGGCACGAATTCCGCGGCCTCGACCCGCGCCGCCTCAAGGAGTTGATGCGCCAGCCACGCATCGTCGACCTGCGCAACGCGTTCAATCCCGAAGAGATGCGCGGCCTGGGCTTCGCTTATGAAGGCGTCGGCCGGCCCGCTCCCCGCAACTAGATATCAACGCACAACCCCGGAGTTTCTTGCATGAGCCAGACGGCGCACAAGTTCGAGCCCAGCATCCTGCGCGAGTACGACATCCGTGGCGTCGTGGGCAGCACCGTCCATGCAGCGGATGCGCGCGCGATCGGCCGTACCTTCGGCACGCTGGTCAAGCGCAAGGGCGGCAAGCGCGTGGCGCTGGGCTATGATGGCCGGCTGAGTTCGCCCGAACTGGCGGCGGCCTGCATCGAGGGGCTGACGGCCTCCGGCGTCGACGTCGTGAACATCGGGGTTGCCGCGACACCCATGCTCTATTTCGCCGTCTATCACCTGGAAGCCGACGGCGGCATCCAGATCACCGGTTCGCACAATCCGCCGGACTACAACGGCTTCAAGATGATGATGGGCAAGAAATCGTTCTTCGGCGCCGACATCCAGGCGCTGGGTGCCATGGCCGGCAAGGGCGATTGGGAAAGCGGGCAGGGCAAAGTCGAGAAGAAGGACATCCTGGTCGACTATGCCGCGCGCCTGCTGCGCGACGTGAAGCCTGGCAAGAAGCTCAAGGTCGCCTGGGACATCGGCAACGGCGCCGTCGGCGTTTCGATCCGCGCCGTCGTCGACAAACTGCCGGGCGAGCATTTCGTGCTGAACGAAAAGGTCGACGGCACGTTCCCGGCGCATCATCCCGATCCGACGGTGCCGAAGAACCTGGAGCAGCTCGTCGCCGAAGTGAAGAAGCACGGTTGCGACCTCGGCATCGCGTTCGACGGCGACGGCGACCGCATCGGTGCGGTCGACGGCAAGGGGCGCATCCTGTGGGGCGACCAGCTCCTGGTCCTGTGGGCGCGCGACGTGCTCAAGAGCAATCCCGGTGCAACCATCATCGCCGACGTGAAGGCGAGCCAGGTGCTGTTCGACGAGATCGCCAAGGCCGGCGGCAAGCCGATGATGTTCAAGACCGGCCACTCGCTGATCAAGAGCAGGATGGCCGAGATCGGCTCGCCGCTTGCCGGCGAGATGAGCGGCCACGTGTTCTTCGCCGATACCTTCTATGGCTTCGACGACGCCCTCTATTGCGGGCTGCGTCTGCTGAACGTCGTTGCGAACGCCAAGGAAAGCCTGGCCGAGATGCGCGATGGGCTGCCTCAGCCCGTTAACACGCCGGAGCTGCGCTTCGACTGCCCGGACGATCAGAAGTTCGGCGTGGTCGAGAAAGTGAAGGCGCGCCTGCAGAAGGAGGGCGCCAAGTTCTCCGATATCGATGGCGTCCGGGTCAGCACAAAGGACGGCTGGTGGCTGCTCCGTGCCTCGAACACCCAGCCCGTTCTCGTGGCCCGCTGCGAGGCGGCCGACAATGCAGGCCTGGATCGACTGAAGGATGAGCTGAAGGCTGCGCTGGCTGCCAGCGGCGTCGAACTGCCCGACGATGTCGAGGCGGGCGGCGCTGGCCACCACTGATGCGCTTCTTCTTCTACGGCACCTTGCTCGATCGCGACGTCACCGCGATCGTGCTGGGCCGTCGTTTGCCGCCGCAGGCTTTTCTCGCGGCGAGCCTCTTGGGCCATGCACGACGCCGGGCCAAGGATGCCACCTATCCGGTGGTAATCCCCGATCCATTCGATGAGGTCGAGGGAGCAATCGTGGGCGGTCTTAGCCGCCGCGATGTGGCTCGGCTCGCCGGCTACGAAGGGCCGGGCTATCGAATTGCACCGCTGCGGGTGAAGGTCGGCGGCGCCTTGACGACGGTATCGGTCTTCGAGCCGATCCAGACCCGGTTGCAGCCGAGTGGCGATCCTTGGGATCTGGCGCTATGGCAGCGCCGTCACAAGCGGCCGTTCGTTAACTGGCTGCGCAAGGCACTCAACGAGCGCTTGGGGTATTCCACGCCGTAATCTGCAAAGCCGAGCAGTAGATCTTCTTCTTCTCGAGCTGCTTGCAGCCGTCGACCGCCTGGTCCTGCGAAAGGTTGGCGAGCCGCGCACGATGGAAAGTGCGGTTCGCCATCTGGACTTCATCGACCATAGCGGAGGCCGACTTGGCCGAGGCGGGGAGCTGTGACGTGGCGCGCGTCAGGGCGAGCTGGGCAGCCTGCGGATCGTTGAACGAACCAACTTGAATCACCCAGCTTCCCAGCGCCGGCGTATCGCTGGGCGCAGGAACTGCGGCGGTCGCAGGCACGGTCGTAGGAGTTGCCGGTGCCGGGGCGACGAAGCCCGCGTACTTCGGCGTGACGGTCGGCTTCTGCTGGGTCGTTGCGTCGACCTTGGCGACAGCGGCCGGCGGGCGATAGGCCTCGGCGAAGCTCGCGCCCGGATCGAACTGGGCCGCGGTATAGCGAGCCGACGGCGGCTTGCGCTGGGCCGTCCAGGCCGAGAGCTGCATGGACTGGGCCATGGCGAAGCCGCGATCCATCAGCGCCGCCATCTGCCGGTCGCGCTGGCTGGCGCTGTCGCCGCCCATGACCACGCCGATCAGCCGGCGGTTGTCGCGCATCGCGGACATCACGAGGTTAAAGCCCGAGGCGTTGGTGTAACCGGTCTTGAGACCGTCGGCGCCATCGTAGTTGCCGAGCATGCGGTTGTGGTTCGTGAGCGTACGGTTGCGGTAGGCGTAGCTCTGTACCGAGAAGATCCCGTAGTAGTGGGGATAGTCGCGCAGCAATGCGTTGGCGAGCTTGGTGAGATCGCGAGCCGTCGTCACCTGCTCGCGGTTGGGCAGGCCCGAGGCGTTGCGGAATACTGTCGAGCTCATGCCGAGCTGACGCGCTTTCTGCGTCATGGCGCGGGCGAAGGCTTCTTCGCTGCCTGCCATGCCCTCGGCCAGAAGGACGGCGGCGTCGTTGGCCGAACGGGTCACCAGAGCCATCACTGCGTCGCGCACGTTGACCGTGCCGCCCGGTGTCATGCCCATCTTGGTCGGCGGCGCATTCAGCGCATTCACCGACACCGGCAGCGAATCCCCCAACGACAACCGGCCCGAGTCGAGGGCCGAGAAGGTGAGGTAAATGGTCATCATCTTGGTGAGCGAAGCGGGGTAGCGAAGTTCGTCCGCCCGGTCGGCAGCTAGCTCGCGGCCGCTCTGGGCATCGACGATCAGATAGGCGTCGCGTCCGCTCACCGCAGGATTAGGCACCCAGGACGAGGCGGCTGGCGCCACACGGCTTGCCTTGGAGCGGGCCTTGGCCTTGGCCGGTGAACCAGCCCGTTTCACCGACGTCGTCTGTGCATCGACGGGCAGCGGCGCCACGGTGACGCCGACAAATATTACACCTACGGCTAGCCAGGAAAGGCTGACCGCGATTCGCCTGAAGGGGAAGGTCATCGCGAATATGCCATACGCTTAAATCGGATTCTTGTGCCCAGCCAATAGCTTATAGGCAATTGTTGTAAGATTACTAAAGATCATGCGGTTATGCAACGTTCCAGCCGCCGCCGTAGTGCCAAAGTTGGCCCAGAAAGTGCGGGTCCCCATAGGAGGCAGCGATGAAGGCTTTTTTTGTAGCGTTGACGACGCTGGCCGTTGCCGCGGCCTTGCCAGCCTGGGCGCAACGCGCGGATCGCAATGTCGACAAGCCCATCGTCCGCAGCTTCCACTGGTTCGACTACGTCGCCGCCAAGGATATCCGCCAGGATTGCACACCGACTGGCCGTAGCCGGCTGCGGCTGATCTATAATGCGCTGTGGGAAGAGCAGGTTCGCGCCTACGAGGTCTTCCTGCAGCCGGACGGGACGGCGGGCTTCGACATCGGCGTGCTGACCGGGCAGGGCACCGTGACCACGGGCATCACGAACATGTTGCTGTCGAACCCGTCGGATATCTTCGGCCCCTGGAGCATGAAGCGTGGCCAGCGCCTGCTGAACGCGGGCGAAACCCGTGAACTTCTCGGCCTGCTCGACGCCAGCCGCGGGTTTGGGCCGCCGCCCGACGGACTTCGGCTGCCGGACAACGATTTCTGGTGGACGGTCGCTTCCTGTCGCAACGGCGTATGGGGTTTTCAGGCTTACCACTATCCCACCGATGGCTTCGCGAATGTGAAATTCTCGGCCAAGCTCTTCTCGTGGGACAATGTGCCGGTCCCTGTGAATCCGCCACGCAAACTTGAACCTGCCGAGCTGCGGCGCGACTGGAATGCGCCCATCGAGCGGGCTCGGGCAGACCGCTGGATGCTGGTGGTGGGGAAGGATGGTTTGCGGCCGAGGTAGCGGAATCGCTAGCACTGCCTATATAATTCCTGTGTGGCTTAGACTTGGAGTTTGATCAGAACGATGGACTTTGTGCGTAGTGCAGGCGAATGGCGGTTGGGCGGCCCGAACGAGCCTCCCGGTGGGCCGCCGCAGCAGCCGCCGCGCCGTGACGACGGGCAAGGTGGTGATGACGGTCGCACCGGAGCCCTGACGCTCACCCGGACGCGCACCAAGAAGCCGTCGATGTACAAGGTGTTGATGCTGAACGACGACTACACGCCAATGGAGTTCGTCGTCGACGTTCTGCAGAACATCTTTCAGAAGAATCGCGAAGAAGCCACGCAGATCATGCTTCACGTCCATCAGAAGGGTGTGGGCGTGTGCGGTGTCTATACCTACGAGATCGCCGAGACCAAGGTGACTCAGACGGTGGATTACGCCCGCAAGAATCAGCACCCTCTCCAGTGCACGTTGGAGAAAGAGTAGCAACCGGAGAGTAGTTCGTTTTTCTGCCGAGGTGGTTCGATGTCCATGCTGTCCAAGAACCTCGAAAAGTCCCTGCATCGCGCCTTCGGTCTCGCGGGCGAGCGCCGCCATGAGTATGCGACGCTGGAGCACCTGCTTCTGGCAATGACGGAGGACGAGGATGCGACGCCCGTCCTCAAGGCGTGCGGCGTCGACATCGACCGTCTTCGTCACGATCTCGAGACCTTCGTCGACAATCGCCTGAAGGGCATCATCACCCAGACGCCCAGCGAGCCGCTTCCGACGGCTGGCTTCCAGCGCGTCGTCCAGCGCGCCGCAGTCCATGTGCAGTCGTCTGGCCGCAAGGAAGTGACTGGCGCCAACGTGCTGGTGGCGCTGTTCTCCGAACGGGACAGCCACGCGGTGTCGTTCCTCGAGAACCAGGGCATGACGCGGCTCGATGCCGTCGACTACATCAGCCATGGCAAGGCCAAGGTGCCGGGCCGTGCCCGTGCCCGCCGGGTCTCGGGATCCGAGGAAGAGAATGGCAGCGGAGGCGAGTCCAACTCCAAGCAGGGCAACGAGGCGCTGGCTGCCTATTGCGTCGACCTCAACCAGAAGGCCCGTGACGGCCGCGTCGATCCGCTGATCGGCCGCGAGCACGAGGTCGAGCGCACGATCCAAGTCCTGTGTCGCCGCACGAAGAACAACCCGCTCTATGTCGGCGAGCCGGGCGTCGGCAAGACGGCGATCGCCGAAGGGCTGGCACGCAAGATCGTCGACGGCGAGGTGCCCGAGGTCCTGAAGGAATCGGTGATCTATGCGCTCGACATGGGCGCGTTGCTGGCCGGCACGCGCTATCGCGGTGACTTCGAGGAGCGGCTGAAGGCCGTCCTCTCGGAACTTAAGAAGAAGCCCAACTCGGTGCTGTTCATCGACGAGATCCACACGATCATCGGCGCCGGCGCCACGTCGGGCGGCTCGATGGATGCGTCGAACCTGCTGAAGCCTTCGCTTCAGTCGGGTGACCTGCGTTGCATCGGGTCGACGACCTACAAGGAATACCGCAACTACTTCGAGAAGGACCGCGCGCTGGTCCGTCGCTTCCAGAAGATCGACGTGCCGGAGCCCACGATCAACGACGCCGTCGAGATCATGAAGGGACTGAAGCCGGTCTACGAGAAGCACCACCACGTGAGCTACACCGACGACGCCATCAAGGCTGCCGTCGAACTGTCGGCGCGCTACATCCACGACCGCCAGCTGCCGGACAAGGCAATCGACGTGATCGACGAAGTCGGTGCGGCGCAGATGCTGCGGACGCCGGACCTTCGCAAGACCACGATCGAAGTGCCGGACATCGAGGAAATCGTCGCCAAGATCGCGCGCATCCCGCCGAAGAGCGTGTCGAAGGACGATACCGAATTGCTGCGCAACATCGACCGCGACCTGAAGACGGTGGTGTTCGGCCAGGATCGTGCGATCGACCAGCTCTCGGCGTCGATCAAGCTGGCACGCGCCGGTTTGCGTTCACCCGAGAAGCCCATCGGCAGTTACCTGCTGGCTGGACCGACCGGCGTCGGCAAGACCGAGGTCACGCGCCAGCTCGCACGTCTGCTGGGTCTCGAAGTCATCCGGTTCGACATGTCGGAGTACATGGAGCGCCACAGCGTCTCGCGTTTGATCGGCGCGCCGCCGGGCTATGTCGGTTTCGATCAGGGTGGCCTGCTGACCGACAAGGTGAACCAGCATCCGCACTGCGTCGTGCTGTTCGACGAAATCGAGAAGGCGCACCCGGACGTGTTCAACGTCCTGCTGCAGGTGATGGACTACGGCAAGCTGACCGACCACAACGGCCGGACGGTCGATTTCCGCAACGTCATCCTCTGCATGACGACCAATGCCGGCGCTGCCGATATCGCCAAGCCCGCGCTGGGCTTCGGCCGCGAGCAGCGGCACGACGAGGACGACGAGGCGATCAACCGGCTGTTCGCGCCGGAGTTCCGCAACCGTCTCGACGCGATCATCAAGTTTGCGAGCCTGGGGCCCGAGTCGATGGGCAAGGTCGTGGACAAGTTCGTGGCCGAACTCGAAGCCCAGCTTGCCGACCGCAAGGTGTTCATCGAGCTGAACGACAAGGCGCGCAACTGGCTGGCGGAGAAGGGCTACGACAAGCTGTTCGGCGCCCGGCCTCTCGCCCGCGTCATCCAGGAGTACGTGAAGAAGCCGCTGGCCGAGGAGGTGCTGTTCGGCAAGCTTTCCGACGGCGGCACGGTGCGGGTCGATACCGAAGGCGAGGGCGATGCCACCAAGCTCGCCTTCACGTTCCTGCCGCCGGAGCGCGGTGCCTTACCGCCGGCTAACCAAGAACCTGTCCTGGCCGAGTGAACGCTTTTCGGCCTCTCTGGATCGCCCTCCGCGCCGCGGTGCTCGCCACCGCGGTGTTCTGGGTGGCATTGTTCCTCGTCGACAAGATCGGCTGGCAGGCGCCGCTCGGGCTCACCGAGCAGCTGCTGTTTTTCGTGATCTTCTTCATCGGGGTGCTGATGACCAAGTAGGTCGTCAGCCCTCGTTTTCCTTCCTGAACGGCGAATACTGCATCAGACCTTCGATCTCCTGCTCGACGGCAGGACGCTCGCGCTTGAGGTAATCGTCGATGGCACGGCGGAAACCGGGATCGACGATCCAGTGGGCGGAGTAGGTTGGCACCGGCATGTAGCCGCGCTGGATCTTGTGATCGCCCTGGGCGCCGGCCTCGACGCGGGTGAGGCCATGGGCGATCGCATAGTCGATGGCCTGGTAGTAGCAGGCCTCGAAGTGCAGGAAGGCGTGGCTTTCGAGGCAGCCCCAGTAGCGACCGTAGAGTGTGTCGTCGCCCTTGAGATTGAGGGCGCCGCCGACCGGCCGGCCGTCGGCCTCGGCCATCACCAGCACGACCTTGTCGGCCATGGTGCTGCCGAGGATGTCGAAGAAGGCGCGCGTGAGGTAGGGCGATCCCCATTTGCGGCCGCCGGTATCCATGTAGAAGGCGAAGAAGGCATCCCAGTGCTCGGGGCCTATCTCGTCGCCGCAAAGTGCGCGCACCGTCAGTCCCTCGCGGCGCACCGACTCACGCTCCTTGCGGATTGCCTTCCGCTTGCGTGAGGCCAGCGCGCCCAGAAAGTCGTCGAAGGTACGGTAGCCGTTGTTATGCCAGTGATATTGCTGGCCGAGCCTCAGCAGCCAGCCGCGCGCGCCGAAACGCTTCCAGTCGGCTTCGGTGCAGAAGGTGGCATGGACGGAGCTGATATTGTTGTCGCCGGCGACCGTCGTCAGCATGTCGATCATCGCGTCGCGCACGGCCTCGGCGTAGGGGCCGGGGCGGGCGAAGAGGCGGGGACCGGGTACCGGCGTGAAGGGCACAGCGACCTGCAGCTTCGGATAGTAGCGACCGCCGGCTCGCTCGAAAGCCTGCGCCCAGCCATGGTCGAACACGTACTCGCCCTGGGAATGGCCCTTCACGTAGAGCGGCGCCGCACCCTGCAGGGTTCCGTCCGCAGCCTCGGCCAGGAGATATTGCGGCTGCCAGCCGGTGCGTCGCCCGACCGACTTGGAATCCTCGAGCGCCTTCAGGAACCTGTAACTGAGAAAGGGGTTGCCGGCCGAGCCCGGCGCCAGCGCGCAGGCGTCCCACTGGGCGGCATCGACAGCGGCCAGCGAGTCGACGATGCGCAGGCCAACGGTCGGGGTGTCATCCGGCATGCCTGCAGCATAGCGTGAATCGTGCCAGGAAAAGGGCGAAGAGAGTCCGCGGTTTTTACTCGGCTGGCTTGTGCTGGCGGGCCATCTCGTCGGCAGACCGGCTGAAACGCCGGGTTGCCCACAGGCCGAGCCGGTCGATGTAGACCAGCACCACGGGCACGACGACCAGCGTGAGCAGGGTCGAACTGATCAGGCCGCCGATCACCGCATGCGCCATCGGCGCACGCTGCGTGGCACCTTCGCCCAGGCCCAGCGCCAGCGGCATCATGCCGAACACCATCGCGAGGGTGGTCATCAGGATGGGACGTAGGCGAATGGTGCCGGCTTCGAGCAACGCCTCGTCGACAGGCGCGCCGCGCGCCCGCGCTTGATTGAAGAAGTCGACCAGCAGGATGGCGTTCTTGGTGACGAGGCCCATCAGCATGATGAAGCCGATGGCCGAGAAGATGTTGAGCGTCGTGCCGGCGATCAACAGGCCCAGGAACACGCCGATCAGCGACATCGGCAGCGACATCATGATGGCGATGGGCTGCAGGAAGCTGCCGAACTGCGAGGCGAGGATCAGGTAGATGAGGATGACGGCGAGCAACAGCGCCTGACCGGCATAGGCGGCGCTTTCGGCCATGTCCTTGGTCGAACCGCCGAAGACGAAGCGATAGCCCGGCGGCAGCTTGGTGTCGGCCAGGATCTTCTGCAGGTCGGCCGAGGCCTCGCCGGTGGAGCGACCGAAGACGTTGGCGGTGATCCAGACTTCGCGGTTGAGATCGCGGCGGTTGATCTGCGAAGCGCCGACATCGTTCACGACGTCGGCGATCTGGGCGATATGGACCATGCGCGGTAGCCCGTTGGGCTCGGTGCCGGCGGTGAACCAGATGCGCTGCAGGTCGGCAATGCCCGTCCGGTCATCGAGGGGCAGGCGGACCATGACGAGGTAATTCTCGCCGTCGGGCGCACGCCACAGGCTGGTCTCGTCGCCAGCAAAGAGGGCGCGCAACGACTGAGCGACGGCGGCCGAGCCGAGGCCGAGGTCGGAGGCGGCGTCGCGGCGCAGGCGCACCGACAGGACGGGCTTGGCCGCCTTCAGATTTCGGTCGAGGTCGACGACACCGGGGATCGCCGCGGCGCGCTTCATGACGTCCTGCGAGAGCTGGTCGAGCACGGCAGTGTCGGGCCCCTGCAGGGAGAGCTGCAGGTCCTTCTGCACGCCGCCGCCCGGACCGCCCGGAATATTGATCGAGGTCAGGATGCCGGGGATCTGGGCGAGGCGTTCGCGGATCGGCTGGGCGAGCTGGCTCGGCGAGCGCTTACGCTCCTTCAGCGGCTTCAGCTTGAGGTAGAGGCTGCCCTGGTTCTTGCCGTTGGCGTAGCCGGTGTTGACGGCGCCGTAGGTGTACTCGATCTCGGGGAACTCGCGTAGGGCGGCATCGACCTGGCGCAACTTGGCTTCGGTGTATTCCAGCGACGAGCCAACCGGCGTCTCGATGCTGATTACCTGCTCGCCGAGGTCGGCCTGCGGCACGAATTCGAAGCCGATGTACTTCGGCAGGGCGAAGCTGCCCAGGAACGTGACCAGCGCGATCAGCAGGGTCGTCTTGGGCCAGCGCAGCGACCAGCCGAGCACGCCGCGATAGAAGCGGTTGGCGTGGTCCTGGGTGCCGTTGACGATGCGGGCGAACCGGCCGTTGCCGTGGGCCTGCGGGTCGTACCAGACCGACGACAGCATCGGGTCGAGGGTGAAGGACACGAACAGCGAGATCAGCACCGCCGCCGAGACCATGACGCCGAACTGGAAGAAGAAGCGGCCGATGATGCCGCCCATGAAGGCGACGGGCAGGAACACCGCAACAATGCAGAAGGTCGTGGCCAGGACGGCGAGGCCGATCTCGTTGGTGCCGTCGATGGCGGCCTGGCGGTGTGTCTTGCCGAAGCCGATGTGGCGCATGATGTTTTCGCGCACCACGATGGCGTCGTCGATCAGGATACCGATGGCGAGGCTGAGCGCCATCAGGGTGAGCACGTTCAGGGTGAAGCCGAAGGCGGCCATCACCATGAACGCGCCAAAGACGGAAATCGGCAGTGCAAGGCCGGTGATGACCGTGCTGCGCCAGGAATGCAGGAACAGGAAGACGATGGCGATGGTGAGCAGGCCACCCTCGACCATCGTCTGCTGCACGTTGTCGACCGAATTCTGGATGCCGCGCGAGCTGTCGCGGACGATCTCCAGCTTGACGTCGGGCGGCAGCGACGATTGCAGCTCGGCGATGGCGCGGCGAACGCCGCGGGCCACTTCGATCGTGTTCGAGCCCTGCGTCTTCACGATGTCGATGGCGAGCGCGCGCTCGCCGTTCAGGGTCGCGACGTTCTCGAGTTCCTGCTGGCCGTCGACGACGTTGGCGACCTGCCGGAGATAGACCGGGGCAGGGCCGCGGCGGGCCACGATCAGGTCGGCAAATTCGCCCGGTTCGGCCATGCGGCCGGTGACTTCGACAAGGCGGTCATTGTTGCCACGCTGGACGTTGCCGGCCGGGAAGTTCTGATTCTCGTCCTTCACCGCCCGCATGATGTCGTTCACGCCGACGCGCAGGGCGTGCATGCGGCCGGGATCGAGCTCGATGTTGATCTGGCGCTTCACCCCGCCGGCGATGGTGGCGCGGCCGACGTCGCGCACCGTCTGCAAGCGCTTGATGATGAGCTGGTCGGCCAGTGTGGTGAGATCGCGCGGATATCGGAGCGCACGGCAATCGAGACGATCGGCTGATCGTCCGGATTGAAGCGCTGGATCAGCGGTTCCTTGATCTCCGGCCGGAAGCCCGCGCGGACCTGCTGCACCTTCTCGCGCACGTCCTGCATGGCGACGGCCGACGGCACCGAGAGTTCGAACTCGGCGATGACGAAGGACTTGCCCTCCAGCGAGCGCGAATACAGGACCTTGATGCCGGCAATGGCGTTGACCGATTCTTCGATCTTGCGGCTGATTTCCGTCTCGACCGTTTCCGGCGAGGCGCCGGGATAGTCGGTGGTCACGACGACGACCGGAAAGTCGACGTTCGGGAACTGGTCGATGCCGAGCTGCCGGTAGGAGAACAGGCCCATGACCAGCAACGCCACCATCATCATGGTGGCGAAGACCGGGTTGTCGACGGCGATCTGGGTGAGCTTCATCGTCAGGGCCGCGGCGCGGCCTGACGGCCTTCGACGAGTTTGACCTTCTGTCCGGCGGTCAGGCCGGGCAGGGGCGCGGAGACGATCGTCATGCCCGCCTCAAGACCTTTGACTTCGACCAGCTCGCCGCGCGACCAGGTGCGGACGGCACCGACCGGCTTGCGCACCAGCTCGCCGTTCTCGACCGCCAGCACATAATCGCCCTGATCGTCCTTGCGCATCGCTGGAGCGGGCACCGCAAGGGCGTGGCTCTTCTCCTGGACCATCACCGAACCGGAGGCGAACAGGCCGCCGCGCAAGGCGTCGTGGCGGTCGGTAATCTCGACGTAGACCGGGATCGATCGCGACCCGGCCTGGGTCGTCGGGCTGATGCGGGTGATCTTGCCGTCGAAGGTCCTGTCGCCGAAGCCTTCGAGCGTCACGGTCGCGACCTGACCCACCTTCATGGGCACCACGTCGGCGGCCGGCATCTGGGCCAGGATCTCGACGCGGCTGGTGTCGAGCAGGGCCACGATCCTGCCGTCGATCGGCAGCGATTCGCCCTGGTTGGCGATGCGTTCGCCGACCACACCGTCGAACGGCGCACGAACCTCCGCGTCGGCGAGATTCTTGCGGGCAACTTCGAGCTGCGCTTCGGCCACGGCGACCATCGAGGCGCGGTTCTCGGCCGTGGCGCGTGCCTGATCGGCGGCGGACTGCGAGACGATGTTGCGATTGGCCAGCGTTTCCTTGTCGTTGCGGTCGCGCGCGGTCCATCGCGCGTCGGCACGAGCGGCTTCCAGCGCCGACTGACGCTCGTTGACCTTGGCCTGCAGCTCGATCGTCTCGAAGCGGGCGATGACCTGGCCCGCGGTAACGCGGTCGCCTTCGCGCACCATCACATCGGCAAGGCGCCCGGCGACACGGCTCTTCACGATCGTCTGGTCGATCGGCTGCGTCGTGCCCGTAAAACGGACCACATCGACGAGGCCGCGCGGCTTGATCGTATGGATCTCGGCCGGGATGAGTTCGAGTGGTCGATCTGCCTTCGCGGCTGCCACGTCCTTGGCCGTCGCGGCCGTAGTCTTACCGCTCTTCCAGGCAAAGGACGCACCGCCCAGCAGGACGACGGCGATGGCGATGCCGGCAAACAGCCATTTCTGCTTGGTTTTCATGGCCGCAGACCCTTGAGAACGAAATCGAGGTGGGCGTTGTAGTAGTCGTCGCTGTCGACGGGCTGGGGATCGAAAGGCGCGAGCGATCGCTTCCAGACCGAGAACATGGCGAGTGGCTGAACGATGATGATTGCCGTCATCTCGAGGTTGGGGAGAGGACGGAACTCGCCGCTCTCCACGCCGCGGCGCAAGGTGCGGACGAAGAGATCGTGGCTACGCCGGTCGAAGTGAGTGCAAAAGAAGCGGGCGACGTCGGGAAAATTGCCGGCCTCGGCGAGAATCAGCTTGATGACGCCGCCGGCCGGACTCTCTTCGAAGGTCCGGAAACCGCCCACGAGTTCGCGCAGCAGCTGCTCGCTCGTCCCCTCGAAGTGGTCGATCATTTCGGTCGCCTCGGCGAGGGGGCCGCCGATCGCTTCGGTGATCACCGCCTTGAAGAGCTCTTCCTTGTTCTTGAAGTAGAGGTAGGGGAGGCCCTTGCTGACCGACGCTGCCTTGGCGACGTCGTCCAGTTTGGTGGCGGCAAAGCCGCGAGTGACGAACAGATCCAGCGCCGCCCGGGCAATTTCGCCGGTGCGATCTTGCGGTCGTCGGGTTCGCGCCGGCATATCGCTGGTATCCGAGGCGATATTGACTGACTGTTCAGTACCCATGTTCCGCGATGTAGAGCGGAATCGAGCCGCCTTCTAGGCTGCCAGCAGGGCGCCTGAAAAGATAAAAGTCCGGCAGACCGAAGTCGCCGGACGCTTTAGCTAGTTTCCGCCTTTCCGCCCCGGCAAGCCAGGACGTCGGATCAGCTTATTGCTCGTCTTCTAGAGGTGGCTTCCGGTGGGGCCCCTTGAGGGGCGCCCACACGGAAGCCGAAAGGCGTTGGTTAGAGGGGCCAAAGTAAACTTTGGCCTACGCCCTTTCCTATTTACTGCTTCTTCTTCTTAGCAGCCTTCTTCTTAGCAGCCTTCTTCTTAGCAGCCATAACTGTCTCCTATGGTTAGCTATGAGGTCCCCAACCGTGAGGCCTCCGGGGTACGCGGGTACGCTACGCCACGCATGCTCAACTGCATCCGGTGGTGCCGCCGCAGGTCGTGCATTTGAGGCACGTCCCGTTGCGGACCATCGTGAAGTTGCCGCACTCCGGACAGGCATCCCCTTCGTACCCCTTGAGCTTCGCCTCGAAGGCGAGACCCGAGGGCGAGGAGGATGCTTCTCCGCGCGTGACGCCGACGACGGCCGCCTTGGCGATGTGCGCCGAAGCGACGGCTGGGCCGTCCGTCAGTCCGTTGGGCACGGGGCCGGCCACGACCGCTTCGTTGGCGATCGCGACATTGCCGGCCGTCCGGCCATTCAATACGTAAAGATTGCTGCGCATGTAGCCGACACTGGCGATACGGCTCACCGCGGCAGCGGCCGCTTCGGCGGCATCGGTACCGGGTGAGGGCAGTTCGCCCTGGACCTCGCCGCGGCCCACGCCGTCGGGACGGAGATCGGCCTGCTCGACATGCGAGAGGTCGTTGCGGCCGAGATAAGAGATCGCGAGCTCGCGGAAGATGTAGTCGAGGACCGAGGTCGACATCTTGATGGCGTCGTTGCCTTCGACCAGGCCCGACGGCTCGAAGCGCGTGAAGGTGTAGGCCTCCACGAACTCCTCGAGGGGGACGCCGTACTGCAAGCCGATTGAGATCGCGATGGCGAAGTTGTTCATGAGGCTGCGGAATGCCGCGCCTTCCTTGTGCATGTCGACGAAGATCTCGCCGACCCGGCCATCCTCGTACTCGCCCGTGCGCAGGTAGACCTTGTGCCCGCCAACGTTCGCTTTCTGCGTGTATCCCTTGCGGCGCTGCGGCAGCCGCTCGCGGCCGGCGCGCACCTCGCGCTCGACGATGCGTTCCACGATACGCTCGGCAATGACCGGTGCCCGCGCAATCGGCGGCATATCGGCGAGATCGTCGTTGGCGGCGACATCGTCGCCGAGAACCATGGCGGACAGCGGCTGCGAGAGCTTCGAGCCATCGCGATAGAGCGCGTTGGCCTTCAATCCGAGCTTCCACGACATCTCATAGGCCTTGCGGCAATCCTCGACCGTAGCTGCGTTTGGCATGTTGATGGTCTTGGAAATGGCGCCCGATACAAACGGCTGGGCTGCGGCCATCATGCGTATGTGACTCTCCGCAGACAAGCAGCGCTTGCCATCTCGTCCACAGGGATTCGCACAATCGAACACAGAAAGATGCTCGCGACGAAGATCGGGAGCGCCTTCGATGCTCATCGTCCCGCATGCGTGGATGTTTGCGGCAGCGATATCGCTCTTGGAGAAGCCGAGGCTCGCGAGGATGTCGAGGCTGCTGTCGGCGAGCGCATCGTCGTCGAGACCGAGCACGTCGCGGCAGAAAGCATCGCCCAAAGTGTAGCGATTGAAGGCGAAGCGGATGTCGAAGGCCGTGGCAATCGCCTGGTCGACCCGCTTCAGGGCCGCCTCGTCGAAGCCCCGTGCGGCAAGGCTCTGGTGATTGATGGCCGGCGCCGTTTCGAGCGAGCCATGGCCGACCGCATGGGCGACGATGCGATCCACGGCGGCCGTGCCGTAGCCCAACGTGCGCAGCGCCAGCGGCACGGTTTGATTGATGATCTTGAAGTAGCCGCCGCCGGACAGCTTCTTGAACTTCACGAGCGAGAAGTCGGGCTCGATGCCGGTGGTGTCGCAATCCATCACCAAGCCGATCGTGCCGGTCGGCGCGATGACGGAGACCTGGGCGTTGCGGAAGCCGTGCCGTTCGCCAAGCTCCAGCGCCCGGTCCCAGGCGTGGCGGGCCGCGGTGACCAGCCGTTCGTCCGGGCAGTTGGCCGCGTCGAGCGCGATGGGCAGGGTGGACAGGGCTTCGTAGCCACCGCGCGCGCTGTCGGCTGCCCGGCGATGGTTGCGGATGACCCGCAGCATGGCGTCGCGATTGGCGGTGAAGCCCGGGAAGGGGCCCATCAGGCCGGCCATCTCGGCCGACGTCGCATAGGCGGTGCCGGTCATGATCGCCGTCAGGGCACCCGCGATGGCGCGGCCCTTGGCGCTGTCATAACCCAGGCCCGATGCCATCAGCAGGGCGCCGAGATTGGCATAGCCCAAGCCGAGCGTGCGGTATTCGTAGGAGAGTTCGGCGATCCGGCGCGACGGGTACTGCGCCATCATCACCGAGATTTCCAACACAACAGTCCACAGGCGGCTGGCGTGCTCGAAGGCGCCGACATCGACCGAACCGTCTTCCCGACGGAACCGCATGAGGTTCAGCGAGGCGAGATTGCACGCCGTGTCGTCGAGGAACATGTACTCGGAGCACGGATTCGAGGCGTTGATGCGCCCCGACTCAGGGCAGGTGTGCCAGTCGTTGATCGTCGTGTCGTACTGGACGCCGGGGTCGGCCGAATGCCAGGCGGCTTCGGCGACCTGATCCCAGAGAGCCCGCGCATTGACCGTCCGGGCAACATTGCCGGTGGTGCGCTCGGTCAGCGCCCATTGCCGGTCGTCCTCGACGGCCCGCAGGAAGGCGTCGGTCACCCGCACCGAGTTGTTGGCGTTCTGGCCGGAGACCGAGGCATAGGCCTCGGATTCCCAATCCACGTCGAACGCCGGGAACTCGATGTGGCGATAGCCCTGGCGCGCAAACTGGATGACGCGCTGGATATAGTTTTCCGGCAACTCGGCCCGGCGGGCCGCAACGATCTCGCGGCGCAGTTGCGGGTTCTGGCGCGGGTCGAAGGCGCCGTCGCCGGCTGCAGTGCCTTCGACGCAGGCCTGCATGATCGCGTTGAGGTGGCGATTGGCCAGCCGGGAGCCAGCGACCAGGGCGGCCACCTTCTGCTCTTCGAGCATCTTCCAGGCGATGAAGTCTTCGATATCTGGATGGTCGATGTCGACCGTCACCATCTTGGCGGCGCGCCGGGTCGTGCCACCCGACTTGATCGCACCGGCTGCCCGATCGCCGATCTTGAGGAACGACATCAGGCCGGACGACTTGCCGCCGCCCGACAGGCGCTCGTCGCTGCCGCGGACCTTGGAGAAGTTGGAGCCGGTGCCGGAGCCGTACTTGAAGAGACGCGCCTCGCGGACCCAGAGGTCCATGATGCCGCCTTCGTTCACCAGGTCGTCGGAGACGCTCTGGATGAAGCAGGCGTGGGGCTGCGGCCGCTCATAAGAAGAGTCCGACTGGTTTGCCTTGCCGTCGCGATGGTCGACGTACCAGTGTCCCTGGCCGGGGCCGTCGATGCCGTAGGCCCAATGCAGGCCGGTGTTGAACCATTGCGGCGAGTTAGGCGCACAGATCTGCGCCGCCAGCATGTAGCAATGTTCGTCGTAGAACGCGCGAGCATCGTCCTCGCTGTCGAAGTAGCCGCCCTTCCATCCCCAGTAGGTCCACGCACCGGCCATCCGGTGGAAGACCTGCCGAGCGCTCATCTCGCTGCCGTAGCGTTCGGCAACCGGCAGCTCGGCGAGGGCGGCTTCGTCAGGTATGGAACGCCACAACCATTCCGGGACGTCGGTCTCGGCGAAGCGCACCATGCGTGCCGGCACACCGGCGCGGCGGAAATACTTCTGCGCCAGAACATCGGCGGCGACCTGCGACCACTCGGCCGGCACGTCGACATCCTTGAGCTGGAAGACGATCGATCCGTCGGGGTTGCGGATTTCGGAATCGGCAGCACGAAACGCCATCCTTTCGAATGGCGACTTTCCTGCTTGCGTATACCGACGCTCGAAGCGCATCGACGATCCCCCGTGCCCAATTCCCGTCGTTCAATCCCTGTCGCGGGCAATGTTCGATCACTCTCGAACACGCACATATGGGCACGCGATGATAGTAAATTACAAAATCTTGTGTGCGCAACTATATTTTGTAGACCACCATGTTGATGGTACTAGATGATGCAAGCGCGCAACACTTGATCAAAAAGCGTGATTCGCATGACGACGAACGATGTGAATCATGTGTCGGTCACGTCGCGTTGCACGCGATGAAGCGCCCGCGTACAAGCGGCGCGGTCACATACGACAACGTGGTTGGTCCATGACTATCGGCACCTGGCTCTTCACCAAGATGCGTGGCGAACTCGTCGGCACGGATGGCGAAGGCAATCGTTACTATCTCGACAAGCGCACCATCCCGGGCCTGCGCCGCAAGCGCTGGGTGATCTACAACGGCGTCGCGGAAGCCTCGCGCGTTCCTGCCGATTGGCACGGCTGGTTGCATCACACGACCGATGCGATTCCGCCTGCGGGCGGTCTGCCGCGCAAGCCATGGCAGAAGGAGCATGTGCCGAATCTCACCGGGACCGACCATGCCTACCGTCCGCCCGGTCATTCGCTCTCCGACGGCGAGAAGCCGAAGCCGCCTTACGAGGCATGGCGTCCGGGCTGACGCCGGCGGCAGTGAAGGAGACGAGGGTGGGCCGCAATATCGTCGAGACGATCGTAGGCGCGTTGGTCCTCGTTGTGGCCGGCGTCTTCGTCTTCTATGCCTTTGCAAAGTCAGATCGCAGCGGCCCGGATGGCTACGAGGTCGTTGCTCGCTTCGGCCGTATCGACGGGTTGAAGCGTGGCGCCGATGTCACGTTGAGCGGCGTCAAGGTCGGTGCCGTCACCGGCTTCACGCTCGATCCCAAGACGTACCAGGCTGTAGTGCGGCTCGCGGTATCGTCCAACATCAATCTGCCAGCCGACACCAACGCCAAGATCGTGAGCGAATCGCTGCTGGGCGGGATGGTGGTGGTCCTGGAGCCGGGCAGCGACAAAACGACGATCCGCGCCGGCGGCGAAATCGCCCACACGCAGGATTCGATCCCACTCACCGAGCTGATCGCAAAGTTCATGTTCGGAAGCGCAGGGAGCAAATGATGAACGCTCATGCCCCCAAGGCGCCGCCGGTCTGGCGGCAACCGGACGGCAAGCCTGTCTCGTGCCTCGAAAAGATCAAAGTCCTCAACCAGAACATCCAGGAGATCGAAACCCTCTGCGCCGATGCGCTGGAGGACGGAGTTCTGATGGGATGCGACGCAAGCCAGATCAAACAGGCGCTTCACGAACTGATCGACGGCCTGGCGCCACCGCGCGTCAAGAAGTGAGCTTGCGCCCTTTCCTTGTTGCAGCCGCGATCCTGGCCGGTATCGCTGCGGCTGTTCCTGCTTCGGAGCTTCAGGCTCAGACGCAACCACCGCCCGCGCGTCCCGGCAATGCCAACCTGCGACCTGTCCCGGATGGGCCGGGCACGCGGTCGGCCGAGCTGCAGGGGCTCGACAAGGTGACGGCGCGAACGCAACGCTTCTACGCGCCAGTGGGGCAGGCGACACGCTTCGGCACTTTGGAGATCAAGGTCGACGATTGCCTGGTCAACGTGCCGGAAGCGCCGCCCGAGTCCGTCGCCTATCTCACCATCATCGATCACAAGCCCGGCCAGGCGGAAGAGAAGCTGTTTGCCGGCTGGATGTTTGCCTCGACCCCGTCGCTCTCCGCACTCGACCACGGCGTCTACGATGTGCGCGTGCTCTCCTGCACGATGGCGCAGGGATCGACACCACCCAGCTCACGCTGAAACGTCGCCGGCTGGTCGATCGCTTCGGCCAGTCGCAGTTTGAAATCGTCGCGTGGAATCTCGATCGCACCGAAGCTGCGCAGATGCTCGGTCATGAACTGGCAGTCGAGCAGGCGAAAGCCACCGACGATCAGCCGGGCCACCAGATGGACCAACGCCACCTTCGAGGCGTCGCGCTGGCGTGAGAACATGCTTTCGCCGAAGAAGGCGGCACCCACCGAGACACCGTAGAGCCCGCCGACCAGCTTGCCGTCGACGCGGCACTCCATGCTGTGAGCATGGCCGCGCTGATGAAGTTCGGTGTAGAGCTCGACGATCGGCTCGTTGATCCAGCTTTCGGGGTGGCCCGGTCGCGGTTCGGCACAAGCCCGGACGGTCTCGGCGAAGGCCGTGTCGGCGCTCACGTCGAAGTGGCCGGTGCGGACGGTGCGGGCAAGCCGGTGTGGCAGGTGAAATCCATCGAGCGGCAGCACCGCGCGCAGCCGCGGGTCGAGCCAGTAGAGCTTGGGGTCATCGCGGCGCTCTCCCATGGGGAAGACGCCAATACGGTAGGCCTGGAGCAGGAGGTCGGGCGTGATCTCCAGCATGCCGCCGCTACTTCTTCAGGCCGACCAGCTTCTCCAGCCAGTGGATGTCGTAGTCGCCGTCGATGAAGGCCTGCTCGCTGATGATGCGGCGATGCAGGGGAATCGTCGTGTCGATGCCGCCGATCACGAACTCTTCGAGCGAACGGCGCAGACGCATCAGACACTCGTTGCGCGACGTGCCGTTGACGATGAGCTTGGCCACCATCGAGTCGTAGTAGGGCGGCATGACGTAGCCGGTATAGAGGCCGGAATCGACGCGCACGCCGAGGCCGCCCGGCGGGTGGTAGTCGACAATCTTGCCGGGGCAGGGGATGAAAGTCTCAGGGTGCTCGGCGTTGATGCGGCACTCGATGGCATGGCCCTGGATGACGATGTCCTTCTGGGTCATGCCGAGCGGTGCGCCGGCGGCGATGCGGATCTGCTCGCGCACCAGGTCGATGCCCGTCACCGCCTCGGTGATGGGGTGTTCGACCTGCAGTCGGGTGTTCATCTCGATGAAGTAGAACTCGCCGTCCTGGAACAGGAACTCAAACGTGCCGGCGCCGCGATACTTGAGCTTGCGGACGGCGTCGGCAGCCAGCTCGCCGATCCTGTTGCGCTGCTCGGCGTTGAGGGCCGGCGAGGGAGCTTCCTCCAGCACCTTCTGATGGCGCCGCTGCAGCGAGCAGTCGCGCTCGCCGAGATGCACGCCGGCGCCCAGACCATCGCCCAGCACCTGGATTTCGATGTGGCGCGGCCGCGCGAGATACTTCTCAAGATAGACGGCGTCGTTGTTGAACGCGGCCTTGGCCTCGGCGCGCGCCAGCGAGAAGGCTTCGGCGGCTGCTTCCGGGCTCTCCACGACTTTCATGCCGCGTCCGCCGCCGCCGGCTACGGCCTTGATCAGCACCGGCCAACCGATCTTCTCACCAAGGGCGACGATCTCTTCCACTGACTCGACCGGTCCAGGCGAACCCGGCACCAGAGGCAGGCCGAGTTCCTGGGCGGTCTGTTTGGCGACGATCTTGTCGCCCATCATGGAGATGTGCTGCGGGGTCGGGCCGATGAAGGTGAAACCGTGTGCCTCGACGGCTTCGGCGAAGCGGGCATTCTCCGACAGGAAGCCGTAGCCCGGATGAATCGCATCGACGCCGGCAATGGTCGCGGCGGACAGGATCTGGGGAATGTTGAGGTAGCTGTCGCGTGCCGGCGGCGGCCCGATGCAGACCGATTCGTCGGCCAGCCGCACATGCATGGCGTCGCTGTCCGCCGTCGAATGCACCGCGACCGTCTGGATCCCCATCTCGCGGCAGGCGCGATGAATACGGAGAGCGATCTCGCCGCGATTGGCGATCAGGACCTTGTCGAACATCCGCCCGGGCGTCCTATTCGACGACCATTAGCGGTTCACCGAACTCTACCGGCTGGGCGTTTTCGACCAGGAGCTGCGTCACCGTTCCGGCCTTCGGCGCCTTGATGGGGTTGAAGGTCTTCATGGCTTCGATGATCAGCAACGTCTGGCCCACCGTTACCTTGTCGCCGACGGCGACGAAGTTGGGCTTGCCCGGTTCGGGCGCCAGATAGGCGGTGCCCACCATCGGGGACTTCACCAGGCCCGGATGCTTGGCGATGTCGCCGGCCGCCGCGGCGGCAATGGGAGCGGCCGCACCGGCTGCGGCGAGGGGAGCAGCCATGGCGACCGGAGCCGCAGCGGCCACCGTTACGGTCGGGCGAGCGACGCGGATGCGGCGCTCGCCGTCGGCCAGCTCGATCTCGCCGAGATGGGTTTCTTCCAGGATCTCCGCCAGCTTGCGGACGAACTCGGTATCCATCTCGAATTTTGCCATGGAGAAGCGCTCCCGATGTTTGTCAGCGTGCCAGCAGACGCGCCAGCGCCTGGAGGGCGAGAAGATATCCCTGTGTACCCAATCCTGCGATCACCCCGACTGCAGCCGGGCTGATGTAGGAGTGATGGCGGAAGCTCTCACGCTTGTAGATGTTGGACAGATGGACCTCGACAGCCGGCAGCTCGGCGGCGTTGAGCGCGTCGAGCAGGGCGACCGAGGTATGGGTATAGGCGCCGGCATTGATGATGATACCGGCATTCTTCTCGCGCGCGGCCTGAATGAGGTCGACCAGCACGCCTTCGTGATTGCTCTGGGCGAACTCGACGTCGAGCCCGAGCCGCTGCGCTTCCGCGCGGCACGCCTTCTCGACGTCGGCCAGCGTTTCGCGGCCGTAGATTTCCGGCTGCCGCTTACCCAGCATGTTGAGGTTGGGCCCGTTGAGCACCAGCACCGGCTTGCTCGCCGGCGGGCGCCGGGCGGCCTTTGCGGCCAATCCTGCCTCCCAGATAGAAGAGGCGGCGTTATAGCATGGGGAGTCGGGCCGACAAGGCGGCCTCAGACCCCCTTTCTCAACAGCTTGGCGTGTGCGAATAGCCGGTCACACAAGCCGTTGAGGGTTTCGCGTTCCTCCGGGGACAGGGCCAGATAGAGTTCGGCCTCGTAATTTAGGGCCAGGGGCACGATCTGGGCGTGCATGGCGCGACCCTTGGCGCTCAGCCGCAGGGAGGCCCGGCGCCGGTCGCTGAGATCGGTCGCCCGCTCGATCAGGTCACGTTTCATCAGCCCGGCCACGGCGCGGCTCACCGCTACCTTGTCCATGACGATCCGCTGTCCCACCTCAGAGGCGGTAAGGGGAGCGAAGCGCCCCAGGGCGGCCATGACCCGCCATTGCGTGACGCTCAGGCCAAACTGCTCCGCGTAGAGGTCGTGCAGGGATTCACTCACAAGCTGGGCCAGGACGGACAGGCGATAGGGGAGAAATTTCTCCAGTTCGAGGGCTTGCAAAGTGTTTGGCATAATAGTTACATTTGAAACTAATTCGACTTAACGGTCAATCTCGGGAGGTCATCATGGCCAGCGCCAACGATCGCAATGTCCTGGAGATCGATGAAATCAATCCCATGGGCACAGACGGCTTCGAGTTCGTCGAGTACACCGCGCCCGATCCGGCCGCGCTGGGGGCGCTGTTCGAGAGCATGGGCTTCACCAAGGTCGCACGGCATCGCTCGAAAGACGTCTCGCTCTACCGACAGGGCGACGTGAACTTCATCGTCAATGCCGAGAAGGAAAGCTTCGCCCAGGGGTTCGCGCGGGTGCATGGACCTAGCGTCTGCGCCATCGCGCTGCGCGTGAAGAATGCGGCCTTCGCCTACAAGCGGGCGCTGTCGCTCGGCGCCTGGGGCGTCGAGGGCAAGGTTGGGCCGATGGAGCTCAACATTCCCGCGATCAAGGGCATCGGTGATTCGCTGCTCTATCTCGTCGACCGATACGGCGAGCGTGGCTCGATCTACGATGTCGACTTCGAGTATCTGCCGGGCGTCGATCGCAATCCGAAGGGCGTGGGGCTCACCTATATCGATCACCTGACCCACAACGTGCATCGCGGCCGCATGGACGAGTGGGCGGACTTCTACGAACGGCTCTTCAATTTCCGCGAGGTCCGCTACTTCGATATCGAAGGCAAGCTGACCGGCCTCAAGTCCAAGGCGATGACCAGCCCGTGCGGCAAGATCCGCATCCCGATCAACGAGAGCACCGACGACAAGTCGCAGATCCAGGAGTATCTCTCGGCCTATCACGGCGAAGGCATCCAGCACATCGCGCTGGGCACGCACGACATCTATGAGGCCGTCGAGACGCTGAAGACCAAGGGCGTGCCATTCCAGACGGTGCCGGATACCTACTACGAGCAGGTCGACAAGCGCCTGCCGGGCCATGGCGAGGACATCGATCGGCTCGCTCTCAACCGCATCCTGATCGACGGTGCCCCGACCGAAGGCGGCGGGCTGCTGCTGCAGATCTTCACCCAGACGGTGATCGGGCCGATCTTCTTCGAGATCATCCAGCGCCGCGGCAACGAAGGCTTCGGCGAAGGCAACTTCCGCGCCCTGTTCGAGTCGATCGAGCTCGACCAGATTCGCCGCGGCGTGCTGAAAGCTTAAGGAGGAAACCATGGCCAAGAACTGGATTCCGCTGCGCCAGGTCGAAGGCACGGCCTCGCGCCAGGCCCATGTGAGGCTGCCCGAAGGCACCTACGAACGCGAGATCAGCAAGGAGGGCTTCTTCGGTCCCTCGGCGCAATTCCATCACAAGCACAAGCCGACGGACTGGACCGACTTCGACGGCCCGATCCGGCCGCGTGCCCTCGACCTCAGCAAGCTCGCGAGCGCCAAGGCCAATCCATGGAGTGCCGAGCTGGTGATGAGCAACGCGCACCTGCAGATGCGCATCTGGCGGCTGGACAAGGCGATGCCCGAACTGGCGCGCAACAGCGATGGCGACCAGCTCCTGTTCGTCCACGAAGGCCATGGCGCGTTGTTCTGCGACTACGGCCATCTCGACTACAACGAGGGCGACTACCTCGTCATTCCGCGCGGGACGATGTGGCGGCTGGAGCCCGCCAAGCCCACGGTGTCGCTGATGATCGAGGCGACCAACGATCATTTCACCCTGCCGGAGAAGGGGCTGGTGGGGCATCACGCCATCTTCGATCCGGCCATGCTCGACACGCCGCGTATCGACGATGCGTTCAAGGCGCAGCAGGACGAGCGCACCTGGAAGGTCTCGGTGAAGCGGCGCAACCAGCTCTCGACCGTGACGTTCCCTTTCAATCCACTCGATGCGGTGGGCTGGCACGGCGACCTGAGCGTGGTGCGTATCAACTGGCGCGACCTCCGGCCCCTGATGAGCCATCGCGCCCACCTGCCGCCGTCGGCGCACACGACCTTCGTGGCCGGCCGGTTCGTCGTCTGCACGTTCGTGCCGCGGCCGCTCGAAAGCGATCCCGAGGCGCTGCGCCTGCCGTTCTTCCATAACAACGACGATTTCGAGGAAGTGATCTTCTATCACAAGGGCAGCTTCTTCAGCCGCGACAACATCCACCCCGGCATGATGACGGTGCATCCAACCGGCTTTACGCACGGCCCGCATCCCAAGGCCTTCAATGCGGCCACCAAGGGCGGCAAGACCGAGACCGACGAGGTCGCCGTCATGATCGACACGCGCGATGCTATCGATGTCGCGCCCATGCCGGCCGGTGTCGAATTCGAAGGGTATGTGAAGTCCTGGCGACCGGCTGAGGTCAAGCAGGCAGCGGAGTAGGGGGAAGCCAAACAATGAAACTGGGATCGCTTAAAGAAGGCGGCCGCGACGGCACGCTGATCGTGGTCAATCGCGCGCTGACGCAGGCCGTGCGCGCCACCAATGCGGCGCCGACCTTGCAAAGGGCGCTCGACGATTGGGCGGCTGTCGAACCCAAGCTGCAAGCACTGGCCGCTCAGCTCGAGGCCGACAAGGCGCCGGGGGCGTTCGCGGTCGATACGGCGGCGCTCGCGGCGCCGCTGCCGCGTGCCTACCAGTGGGCCGATGGGTCAGCTTACGTCGTCCACGTCGAGCTGGTCCGCAAGGCCCGCGGCGTGGAGATGCCGCCGTCCTTCTGGACCGACCCGTTGATGTACCAGGGCGGCTCGGACTCCTTCACCGGCCCCAATGACGCGATCGAGATGGCAGACGAGGCCTGGGGTATCGACTTCGAGGGCGAGATCGGCGTGATCGTCGACGACGTGCCGATGGGCGTGTCGGCGCAGGCTGCGCGCAAGCACATCAAGCTGGTAACGATCTTGAACGATGTCTCGTTGCGCAACCTGATCGTGACCGAGCTGGCCAAGGGCTTCGGCTTCTTCCATGGCAAGCCTGCGACCGCTTTTGCACCCGTCGCCGTGACGCCGGACGAGCTGGGCGATGCCTGGGACGGCGGCAAGCTCAACCTGCCGCTGATCTCGACCTTGAACGGCAAGGAATTCGGCCATCCGAACGCCGCTACGGACCTAACCTTCGACTTCGGCCAGCTCATCGCCCATGCGGCACGGACCCGGCATCTGGAAGCAGGGACGGTCGTCGGTTCCGGCACGGTGGCGAACCGCGATGCAGCCGTGGGCTGCTCGTGCATTGCCGAGCGCAGGGTCCGTGAGACGATCGACAGCGGTAAGCCGGCGACGCCGTTCATGTCGTTCGGCGATCGGATTCGCATCGAAATGCTCGATCGGGCGGGCAAGTCGATCTTCGGTGCCATCGACCAGAAGGTGGTGCGCTACACGCCACCCACCTGAGCCTGCTAGAGTGACCGCGGGAGGCGGTCATGAAGCTTATCGGCTATTTCCGGTCGTCCGCGGCGTTCCGCGTACGCATTGCGCTCAACCTCAAGGGAATCAAGGTTGAGCACGCGTCGCGGCACCTGCGTAAAGGTGAGCAGTCGGCTCCCGACTATGCCGCGATCAATCCACAGAAGCTGGTGCCTGCCCTGGTTCTGGACAACGGGGCGGTGCTGACCCAGTCACTGGCCATCATGGAGTATCTCGAGGAGACGCATCCCGAACCTGCCCTGTTGCCTAGGGATCCGGTCGGCCGGGCGAGGGTGCGGGCGCTCTCCCTGATCGTGAGCGCCGATATCCATCCTATCCAGAATCTCCGGGTCATGGGCTATCTGCGCGAGAAGTTCGGCCAGACCGAGGAAAGCGCCTTTGCCTGGTCGCGCCACTGGATCGAAACCGGGTTCGATGCCTACGAGGCGACGCTGAGCAATGACCCGGGGACCGGGACCTTCAGCCATGGCAATTCACCGACCATGGCCGATATGTGCCTGGTGCCGCAGGTCTTCAACGCTGCCCGCTTCAAGGTCGACATGAAGCGGTACCCGACTATCCAGCGGATCTACGATGCCTGCATGAAGCACCCGGCTTTCGATGCGGCCCAACCCTCGAAGCAGCCGGACGCCGAACCGTGAAGAAAGCCGTTGTCGTTGTCGCCGCGCTTCTCGTCATTCTCGTGGGAGCCGGCGCGGTTACCGTGCCCTTTGCCGAAGATTATGCAGCCCGGCGCATCAAGACCGGGTTGGTGCAGAGTGGCATCGACGTCGAGGATGTGAAGGTCCATCTGCTCGAGCGCAGCGTCGCAATCGACAGGATGACCAGCTCCAATGGCGACATGAAGATCGGGAGCTGGAAGGTCGAGGGCCTTGCCTGGCCGTTCGACGAGATCAGGCAGGGGCGCCTGCCGCTCGATGGTCTGAAGTGGGGGGAGCCGCTGCAGGCGGCACGCCTGCACCTCAGCGATATACGCCTCGCCGATCCCGACGAAGGTGGAGCATGGACCATCAAGGAGTTGGTCGCTACCGAGGTGGATCTACAGCGCTACGACCCGGTCTACGAGGGACCCTTTCGCCATCGCGTCCTGATAGCCCGGCTTCTGCGGGCGCTTTCCGTGAAGCAAATCGAGCAGACGGAGTTTGTGCACACCAATATCGACGAGTCGTCGCTGTCGGCCGACAAGCTCGTGGTCGGCGATTACGTGCAAGGTCTGTTCGGCAAGCTCGATATCGAGGGCATGAAAGCGGCGAACGCCGGCGCGAAACCTCCGGAACTTACTCTGGGAGAATTGCGAACCTCGGGCGTGGATCTGCGGCGGCAGCTCGATCTTGCCGGGTCGATCGACTGGGAGCCGGGCATGCCGATCGGCCGCGTTCCGATCGCCTTTGCCGAATTGTCGGGCTTCGGCGGCAACCTGATGACGCGATATGGCCTGTCATTGGGCAAGATCACCGCCGAAACGACGGCCGAGAGCCGCGACATCAGCCGTTCGCGCCTGCGCGTCGAGGGCTTTGTGTTGGCGCCTTCGTGGCGCAGCGTCGAGGCCGTTGCCACGCGCATGGTCCTGCAGGCCATGAATCTCGACGCGGTGCGTCTCGGTTTCGATTGCAGCGTCGTTGACGATCGCGCCCGTCACGAGCTGAGGGTGGACGACTGCAAGCTGGGGGGGCCGAATCTCGCCGACGCGTCCTTCACCGCGCGTCTCGTGGATATCGATGAGGAATTCTGGGAGGCCGTCGACTTCGGCGAAGTCTATGTCCTGCTTGGCACCAAGGCCGCACTTGCGGCCGCCAGATTGACGGTTGCGGACAAGGGACTGTTGCAGCGTAGCCTGCAGGCCAAGGCAAAGCTCGGTGGCAAGGAGATCGTGGCGGAACGTGCGGAGCTCGCGGGCGAGATCCGGCGTCACCAGCCGCATGGCGTGCTGATCACCCAGGACATGACCAAGCTGCTCGACACCATTGCGCGCTTCGTCGAGCAGGGCGGCACCCTCACGCTCGACGCCACGCCCCGTCCGGCGCTCGGCCTCGACAAGCTGGAATATCTCGGCAGGCCCGGCGCCGATCTGGTCAATGCGCTGGGCCTGACGGCAACCTTGTCCCGCTAGCTCTTGCTCTTGCGCGCTTCGGCGAGGAGCTGCTTCAGGGTGGCGGCGTCGATTGCGCCGGGGACGAACTGCTTGCCGACCACGAAGGCCGGCGTGCCACGCACGCCGAGCGCATTGGCCAGCGCGATGTTGCGATCGATGATCTCCTTCAGCTTCGGCTCTTCCATGTCCTTCTGAAGCTGGGCGGTGTCGAGACCGACCGACGCGGCGATCTCGATAATGCGGTCGCGATCGAGCTTGCCGTTGAATTCCATCAGCGCGTTGTGCAGCTCCGTGTGCTTGCCCTGCTTGACGGAGGCGAGGGCAGCGAGGGCTGCGATCCGCGACGGTTCGCCCAGGATCGGCAGGTCCTTGTAGATGATCCTGACCTTGCCGTCGGCGCCGGTGACGGACTTCACCGCCTGATGCGCGCGCTTGCAGTAGGGGCACTGATAGTCGTTGAACTCGACCATCACGACATCGCCCTTGGGGTTGCCGCCGATCGGGCTGTCAGCATCGTTGAACAGGGCGGCGTCGTGCTGGCCGATCGCCTTCTGGGCAACGGCGTCACGCTGGGTGTCCTGCTTGCGCTCCAGCTCCTGCATGGCCTCGACCAGCACTTCGGGATTGGCGAGCAGATAGGCCCTGATGCTCTGGCCGAGGTCGGCCGGCACGCCGGCCCCGTTCGGAGCGGCAGTGGCGGGTGAAAGCATATTGCCGGGCACGCCCGTACGCGTGGCAACCAGCGCCCCGACGACGATCAGGCCGAGGGAGAGAGCGAAGAGAAACGAACGCATTGCTTTGTCTCCAGAGCTGGCGCTACTTGCGCGGCCGGCTGTTTATATAGGCTTTGAGATCTTGAGCACGCTGCCATGCCGGAGTCCCGGCGGGTAGCTGTCGGGCGGCGGCGTCGGCATGGCTCTGTGCCTCGGCCCGCTGGCCGCGCAAAGACGCCATTTCCGCGCGGGCGAGCGAGGTCATGCCCGGGTTGTTGAGCTTCGAATAGCCGGAGGCCATGAGCCGCCACAGCTCGAAGCTCCCAGACTCCTGCTGCATGGCAAGTTCGAGGTTTCGGACGGCCTCGCGATCGTTCTCGATGTTGTTGGTGTCGAGGAGGGCACGGGCGAAGTCGATCTTCACGATGGCTGCAGCGGGCAGCAGCTGCACGGCACGCCGGTAGGACGCGATCGACTCATTGGCGCGTCCGTTTTCGTAGAGCATCTGGCCTTTGACTTCGTGGAAGTATCCGTCGTTGGGATACTCCTTCAGAAGGCCGTCGATGGTGAGCAGGGCGGAGCCCAGCGCACCCTTGCGGTAGAGGGCAATGGCGCGGGCGTAGCGGGCCGGTACGGCGCGGTCGCCTTCGACGTAGCGCGACATTGCAGCGTCGGGCGCGATGAAGCCGTAGAGCTTCGCCACCATGCGCTGATGCAGCATCAGGGACTGCGGTGAATCGGGCGTCTTCAGGTAGGGGGAGTTCTTCGCGGCTTCCTCGAAGGCGGCGATCCGCTCCGGCGTCAGCGGATGGGTCGTGAGATAGGGGTCGCGCCGGTTGATGGCGAGTTTCTCTTCGCGCTGCAGGATGCGCAGAAATTCGATCGTTCCCGACGGCGATTGGCCGGTGCGCTGCAGATAGCTGATGGCGGCCTGGTCTGCGGCACTTTCCTGCGTCTGCGTATACTTGAGGAAGGACATCAACGAACCCGGCGCCATCGGTTTGCCGCCCATACCGCCCGAACCGGTGGGGCCACCCATGCCGCCACCGCCGCCACCCAGGGCGCCGCCCGCCATGGCGCCGCCCGCCAGGATGGTCTCCAGGATTTGCAGGGTCGACAGGCTACGCAGCTCTTCCTGCATGCGCGCCAGGTGGCCGCCTGCGATATGACCACTCTCATGAGCCATGACGCCGATGAGCTGGTTCGGCCGCTCCGTCCGCATGATCAGGCCGGTGTTGATGAAGATGCGCTGGCCACCGGCCACGAAGGCGTTGAGCGAATTGTCCTGGACGAGCATGATCTCGACACCGTTAGGGTCGAGGCCGGCCGCTCTCCATATCGGAACCGTGAACGTGCGGATCGTAGATTCGATCTCGGCGTCACGGATGAGATTGAGGCGTTGACCTTGCTGCGCTGTCGCGGCACGAAACGGCGCCAGCGCCAGAAAGGCGAGACAGATGAGGGTAGTGATGCGTCTGAACACGGGTGGCACGGCTCTGCAAAAGGCTAGAAACGGTCAGCGGTCGCGTCAATTATACAGTGCCGCGCTAATTGCGGCTGCCGCCTTCTTGCTGTCGGGTTGTGGCACAAATGAGACGAGCCGGGAGATAGACCGGGCCAACAACGCTGCAAATCCAGCCGGTTTGTCGCCGGGACGGCAGGGCCTTTCGCGGGTTGTGGCGACGTCGTCTTTCGCAGCAGTGACCGCCGACGAAAGCCGTGCCGCCGAGATCGGCCGCGACATCCTTGCCAACGGTGGCAATGCCACCGACGCGGCCGTCGCCATGTATTTTGCATTGGCCGTGACCCTGCCGTCGGCCGCGAGCCTCGGTGCATCGGGCGCCTGCATCGTCCATGACGATAAGAGCAAGCAGGCCGAATCGTTCATTTTCGCGCCAATTGCAGCGGCCGGACCGATCAAGGGTGCATCGTTCTCGGTGCCGAACGGCGTGCGTGCCATCACGTTAATGCACGTTCGCCATGGCTCGTCGCGTTGGGAAGCGGTTGTCGCACCTGCGGAGAGGCTGGCGCGTTTCGGCGTGCCAGTCTCACGCGCCTTGTCGCGCGATATGCAGGCCGGCGCGGGCATGCTTGGGGATAACGAGGCGAATCGAATCCTGGGCAACGCGCGTGAAGGGACCAATCTCGTCCAAACCGAACTCGCGGGGACCCTGGGTGCAATCCGTCAGCGCGGTGGCGCCGAGTTCTTTCAGGGGCAGCTCGCACGGACCATCTCAGAGCAGATCTCCCAGGCGGGCGGCAGCATGCCGGTTGATGCGTTGCGCAGCGCCATACCGCAGGCGGGTCCGCCGATGAGCGAGTCGCACTATCGCCGTCGGGTCTATGTGTCGCCGGCGCCGATGGCGGGCGCTTCCGCCCTTGCCGGCTGGAAGGGCAGTGCGCCGGGCGGCGCCGTCCCGGTCGACTCCAACGGCTTTGCCGGCTTTGCCGCAGCCGATGGCAAAGGTGGAGCGGCCGCATGCGCCCTTTCGATGGGGCAGCTTTTCGGGGCTCGCGTGATGGTTCCCAACACCGGCATCCTGCTCGGTGCGCCGACGGCGAATGCCACCGCGGTCAGCCCCCTTATCATCGCCAATCCCGGCAACGGCGAGTTCACTTTTGCAGGCGCTGGTGGTGGCGCGGCGACGGCGGCCCAGGCTCTGGGCTGGGTGGCGCGCGGTGCGATCGAGGATGACAGGCCGCTGGGAACCGTGCTGTCGCAAACGCGCGGGCAGGGCGGTTTCGTCAACGCGATCGCCTGTCCCTCGGGCCTGCGGGCAAACGGAAGCACCTGCCGTGCCGCCGTAGATCCGTCCGGCGCGGGCCTCGCCGCGATCGCTCAGTAAGCGGCGGTCCTCATGTCGGGCAAGCTTTCGCGCCGCGCAAGCGGCGTCGATCCCTTCATTGTCATGGATGTGATGGCCGCGGCCGCCGAGAAGGAGGCCGCCGGCGACACCGTCATCCATCTCGAAGTGGGGCAGCCCAGCACGCCCGCCCCCAAGGGGGCGCTCGCCGCCGCTCATGCCGCGCTGGACAACGACCGCATCGGCTATGCCGCGGCGCTCGGGGTGCCGGCGCTGCGCGAACGGATCGCGCGCTTCTATCGCGAGACCTATGGCGCCGAAGTGTCACCAGACCAGGTGATCGTGACGACCGGATCGTCCGGCGGCTTTCCCTTGGCCTTCCTGGCGAGCTTCGATGTCGGGGATCGCATAGCGCTCGCGGCGCCGGGCTACCCGGCCTATCGCAACATCCTGACGGCGCTTAATCTCGAAACTGTTGATCTGCCGACGTCGGCGGCCGATCGCTATCAGCCGACGGTCGAAGCCCTGGAAAAGGCCGGCCGCATCGACGGGCTGATCGTCGCGAGCCCGTCCAATCCGACCGGCACGATGGTGAACAGGGCGGAGCTCAAGGTGCTGGCAGACTGGTGCAATGCCAAAGGCGTGCGCCTGATCTCGGACGAGATCTATCACGGCATCGTTTACGAGGGTGAAACCGCATCGGCTGTCGAAGTCACCGACAGCGCGATCGTGGTCAACAGCTTCTCCAAGTACTTCTCGATGACGGGCTGGCGTGTCGGCTGGCTGGTCGTTCCGCCGGATCTGGTACGGCCCATCGAGCGGCTGACGCAGAACTTCTTCATCTCGGTACCGACGCTCAGCCAGTACGCGGCGCTTGCCGCCTTCGAATGCCGCGACGAACTCGACGGCCATGTGCATCGCTATCGCATCAATCGCGACCTGCTGATGGCCGGCCTTCCGGCGGCAGGTCTGGATCGTCTGACGCCGGCTCAGGGCGCCTTCTACATCTACGCCGACGTCTCGCACCTTACCAACGACAGTCGCGAATTCTGCCGGCTCATGTTGCGCGAGGCAGGCGTTGCGACGACGCCCGGCGTCGATTTCGACCGTGCCCGCGGGGTGGGGACGTTGCGTATTTCCTTCGCCGGCTCGACTGCCGAGATGGAAGAGGCGGTGCGTCGGCTCAAGGCCTGGCGTCGCGCTTGAGCGGACTTCAGAGGCCGATGCGTGCCGATGGCCCATACGGTCGCTGACTCTCGAAGGAGATTGCGATGAAACTGTTTCTGGCGGCTTCCCTTGGCCTTGCCGTAACGATGGCCACGGCAGCCCAGGCGCAGACCGGGCCGAGCTTCGACTGTGCGAAAGCCTCCAATGTCGTGGAACGAGCAGTTTGCAAGGATGCGGACCTGGCCAAAGCCGACCGCGAATTGGCCAGCCTTTACACCGCGTTGCTCGGTCGGTTGAGCGGACCGGCCAAGGAGAGCCTGGAGAAGAACCAGGTGAGCTGGATCGTAAGCCGCAATCGGAGCTGCGGCGCCAGCGAGCCCGATATGACGACGTACTGCCTCAAGAAGCGATACGAGGAGCGGATCGCCGATCTCAAGGCATCCGGCACGGGCACCTATCCCTTCGTCGAGGCGCAGACGATCGAGAAGAAAGGCAAGGTCGGGCAGGCCAGCTACACGATCGACATTCTCTATCCGCGTTTCGCCGGAAAGACTGCCGACTTCTCTGCGGTCAACCGGATCTATGCCGACAACGCCGCCAAGGCGGCACGCGAAACGACTCCGACCGCGGATGCCGGCGTGGATCGTCCGCAGGAATGGTCGGCAATGGGCAGCTACGCCCTCTATCGCCCCGGCCCCGACGCCATCACGGTGGCGCTGGACTTCTGGAGCTATACCGGCGGCGCCCATGGCTATGGCGCCATCACGTGCAAGCTGGTCGACCTGCGTTCGGGCAAGGCCGTAGCGCCCGAGGCTGTGTTCGCACCGGGCGATCAGTGGCTGAAGGAGCTGGTCACCCTCACGGCTGCCGATCTCAAGAAGCAATTCGTGGAGAATCCCGGCTTCGACGATGCCTTGAAGCCGGCAAGCCTCACCAAGTTGCTGCGCGAAGGTAGCCACTATTGCTGGCAGGCCGGCAAGTTGCAGCTCTACTTCAATGCCTACGAAGTCGGGCCTTACGCGGCGGGCGCCTACACCGTCGATATTCCCTATGCGCGGTTGCGTTCACACCTGCGTGCGGGCGGTCCGATCGCTCCCTGATTCCCTGCTAGTGCAGCTTGCGACGGTCGCGGGTCGCCGTCGGTGAGCCCGCGGGCGCGGCGCGCTCGGTCGCAACAGGGGGAACCGGACCAGAGTGGTGGCTCGCCATGTGCCAGCCATCGCTCAACCGCACATAAAGGTTGCTCGCCATGAGCTGACCGTTGGGCAGGATCTCCCGGCAGATCACCAGAGCCAGCCCCGGTCGGCCGGCCACCCATTCTTCGGTACAGCGCACGCGCGGCGCCTCGGGATGTTTCATAATGGCGCGCCAACTCGCCATGATCTCGGCCCGGTCGTGAAGGGCGGCCTGACCGGGATGAAGACAAATGACCGAACCAGTCGGTGCCCAGATCTGATCCATCGCGTCGGCATCGCGATCGTTGAAGGCGCGATAGAAGGCGCGATTGGCGGCCAGAACCGCATCGCGTTCGTCATCGTCGAATTCCGCTAGGAGTGGCGGCAGGCGAGGTGGACGGCGAGGCATTCGATCCTCGAAACTCCCGGGTTGCGCGCCACAGGATTAGCCGACAGAGAAGGGGCATCCAACCGCCGAGATGATGATGTCCATCCCCAAGCTCGAATTCCCGCCGTTCCACCTGCCTGCCGAAGCCGAGGCCCTGCGTGGCGAGGTCCGCGCCTTCCTGAAGGAGACGCTGCCCGGCATCCAGACCGAGGATCGCTTCGCGAGCTGGAACACGCCGTCACCCGAATTCAGCCAGGCGCTCGGCGCCAAGGGTTGGCTCGGCATTACCTGGCCGAAGAAATACGGCGGTGCCGAACGCACCTTCCTCGACCGCTACGTCGTGACCGAGGAACTGCTTGGCAACAGCGCACCGGCCGGCTCGCACTGGGTTGCCGACCGCCAGTCCGGTCCGCTCCTGTTGAAATTCGGCAGTGAGCAGCAGCGGCAGGCGATCCTGCCGCGCATTACGCGTGGGGAGTGCTATTTCAGCATCGGCATGAGCGAGCCGGACTCGGGTTCGGACCTCGCTTCCGTGCGGACGCGCGCCGAGCCGGTTTCCGGCGGCTTCCGCGTCAACGGCACCAAGGTGTGGACCTCGGGCGCGCATCGCAACCACTACTGCATCACCCTGGTGCGCACCTCGGGCCAGCACGGCGACCGTCACAAGGGCCTGAGCCAGCTCCTGGTCGATCTCAAGACGCCAGGCGTCACCATCCGGCCGATCATCAATCTTGCCGGACGGCATGACTGGAACGAGGTCACCTTCTCCGATGCGTTCATCCCCGAGGATTGCCTGATCGGCAACGAGGGCGATGGCTGGCTGCAGGTGACCAGCGAACTCGCCTTCGAGCGCTCCGGCCCCGAACGCTTCATGCAGAACGTCTATGTGCTGCGCGAGCTGATCCGAGTCCTGGGCCGCCAGCCGGCCAAGCGCGCCAGCGCCATCGTCGGCCGCCTGATCGCGCGTCTGTGGACCTTGCGCCAGATGTCGACTGCGGTGGCCGGCCTGATGCAGGGTGGCCAGTCGCCGGCAATCGAGGCGTCTCTGGTGAAGGACCTCGGCACGATCTACGAGCAGGACCTGCCGGAGATTGCGCGCACGCTGGCGGAGTCCGACGCCACGACCGAGGACGATCTCGCCGATTTCCTCGATATCGCCCAGTACGCCACGATGATGGCCCCGAGCTACACCATCCAGGGCGGCACCACTCAGGTCCTGCGCGGCATCGTTGCCCGCGGCCTCGGACTGCGTTGAGGAGAACGACCATGGACCGCGAAACCCGCGACATGTTGCTGGAAACCGCTGGCCGCTTCTTTTCCGAGCGCAGTGGCAAGGAAGTCGTGAACGGCGTCGAAAAGGGCGTATGGCCCGCCGATCTCTGGAAGGAGATCGAGGAGATGGGGCTGCCGCTGATCGCTGTGCCCGAAGCCCAGGAAGGCGTCGGCGGCACCTTGGCCGACCTGCTGGCGCTCCTGCGCGTCGCTGGCGAGCATGCCGTGCCGGTGCCGCTCGCCGAGACGACGCTCGCCAATCTTCTCGTCGCTGCGTCGGGCGGTAAGCCCGCGAGCGGCCCCACGACCCTGGCGCTTGGCGGAGGTGACCTGTCACTTCAGGGCAATCGCCTGTCGGGCAAGGTGATGCGCGTTCCGTTCGCCAGCGTCGCCGACCGGTTCGTGTCGGTCGTGAATGCTGGCGGCAAACCGACCCTGGTGGTCGTGGCACGCGACGAGACTTCCGTCGAGGAGACGCCGAGCCATGCCGGCGAGCCATATGGCACAGTGGTCTTCGACAATACGCCGGTCGAATTCTCGGCGGCTTCTGCCGTGAGTGCCGACCGCGCCCTGGAACTCGCCGCCCTGATGCGCACCATGCAAATGGCGGGTGCGGCTGACAAGGTGCTGGTAACTGCCGTCGAATACTGCAAGCAGCGCGCCCAGTTCGGCCGGCCGATCTCGAACTTCCAGGCGATCCAGCACATGCTGGCGGAACTCGCGAGTTGCGTGGCTGCCACCATCGCGTCGGCCGAGTCGGCCTCGCGCGATGCCGACGAGGGCGGACTGGAAGACGGCGGCAGCTTCTCCATCGCTGCTGCCAAGACCCAGTGTTCGGACTTTGCGCACCGCATCGCCGCGATCTCGCATCAGTCGATGGGCGCCATGGGCTTCACCCACGAGCACATCCTGCATCACTACACGCGCCGTCTCTGGGTGTGGCGTCGCGACTTCGGCAGCGAGGCTTTCTGGGGCGAAAAGATCGGCCAGGCATTCGCCAAGGCCGGCCGTGACGCCATGTGGCCGGCTCTCACCGAAAGCAGATACGCGGCCTGAGCGGGGCAGCAAAGCCTGTCATCGGCTAATCATATTAGGCGGCTATTGAACGGCGCTCCCGATTGGAGCGCCGTTTGCGTATCGGGGTATTCTCTGGCGATATATCGGCGGAGATACATCGACAAGCTGTGGGAGCTGGCCGCTGATCGCACGTCGCAAGCGCATTGGCATCGTCGGGGCAGGCTTCACAGGCTCGATGCTGGCGGTCCGGCTTGCGCGGCAATCGTCGGCGCCGGTGGACATTTTCCTGTTCGATCGAAACAAGGCCTTCGGCCGTGGCGTTGCCTACGCGACCGAGATCGATCGTCATCTCCTGAACGTGCCGGCGGCCAGCATGAGCGCCCATGCGGAAGAGCCCGCGCATTTCCTCGGCTGGCTGAGAGGGAAGGGCCGCGAGGTCGAAGACGGCGCCTTCCTGCCGCGCGGCCTCTACGGAACCTATCTGCGCGACATCCTTGGACGGTCTCCCGATGTCTCCACGGTCTCCGCCGACGTCCAGGGGGTGCAGGTCGACGGCAAAGGCGTGGCGCTTTCGTTGTCGGACGGCCGGGCATTGGAGGTCGACCGCGCGATCCTGTGCCTCGGCAATTTTCCGCCCGCGTCGCCGATGGATGAGCACCTCGACGAAAGCAGCGTCGATCACTACGTCGCCGATCCCTGGCATGCCGGCCGGCTGTCGGAGATAGAGCCCAGCGACACGGTGGTGCTGATCGGCACCAGCCTCACGATGGTCGATATCGTGCTCGAACTCGTCGCCAAGGGCCATCGTGGCCGTCTGGTCGCGGTGTCGCGCCGGGGGCTGCTGCCGGCAGCACATCGCAAGGCGCAGCCAGCGAGATCGCCGCTTACGCTCGATCATCTGCCGAACGACATGGCGAACCTGGTCCATGTGCTGCGGAGGGCAGCGGAAGAGGAGAAGCGCCGCGGTGGCGACTGGCGCACGGTCGTCGATTCCCTGCGGCCGCATACCCAAGCGCTTTGGCGCCGCCTTCCCATCGCCGAACGCCGACGCTTCATGCGTCATGTCAGACCCTATTGGGAGATTCACCGCCACAGGCTGGCGCCCGAGGTCGCAGAAGAGCTGGCGTCGCTGCAACGGGACGGACGTCTCGAAATCGTGGCCGGTTGGGTGCGCGAAATTGCAGCCCGCCAGAATGGCGTCCGCGTCGGCATCGCGAGGCGGCGCAGCGTGGCGCAGGAAATCGTCGACAGCGACTGGGTGATCAACTGTTCGGGCCCGGCGCTCGACTACAGCCGGATCGACGATCCGCTCCTGGTCTCGCTGTTCGCTGACGGCCTCGTGCGGCCCGGGCCGTTGCGTCTTGGCCTGGACGTCGATGACGACTATCGCCTGATCGACCGGATGGGGATCGCATCGCCTCAGCTCTTTGCCCTAGGACCGATGATCCGTGGGGTGCTCTGGGAAACGACCGCCGTGCCTGACATTCGCCGTCAGTGTGACGCGCTGGCGAAGCTCCTCGCGGCGTCCTAGGTGCGCAGCGGGCCGACGACGTAACGGCCACTTTCGGTGCGTTCGACGATGACGGGTACGCCATAGACGGCACTCAACGTAGGCCCGGTCAGAGTCTCGCCCGGTGTGCCGTAGGCGGCAAGGCGGCCGTCGGCGATGACGGCAACCCTGGTTGCCAGTTCGCGCGCCTGATCGGGATCGTGGGTCGAGAAGACCACGCCGAAGCCGCGCTCGCGCAAGGCACGCACGCGGTCGAGCACCAGGAAGCGATTGCCCAGGTCGAGGCTCGCGGTCGGCTCGTCCATCACCAGGAGCGGTGCATCCTGTGCCAGGGCGCGGGCGATAAGGCAAAGCTGGCGTTGGCCGCCCGAGATGCGATTGGCCTCGCGGTCGGCGAGATCGAGGATATCCAATTCGTCGAGCGCAGCGTGCGCGCGATTGTAGTCGGCCATACTGGGGGCCGCGAAAGGTCCGAGATGCGCCGTGCGGCCCATCAGCACCAGATCGAGGACGGTGTAGGCAAACTCCATGACTTGAGCTTGCGGAACATAGGCCACCGTGCGCGCGAGGGCCTGGCGGGAGAGGCTGGCGACCGGCTTGCCGTCGATCTCGACTGTGCCATCGAGTGCCGGGATGAGGCCGAGGAGCGTCTTGAACAGCGTCGTCTTGCCGGCGCCGTTTGGCCCCAACAGGCAGAGCACTTCGCCGCGGCCGACGGCGAGATCGATTCCCTCCGCGACGCGACGCTGCGGGTAGCCGATGGCGAGCTGGTGGGCCTGCAGCATGCTCAGCTCCACACGCGGCGGCCGCGCGCCAGCAGCCACACGAAGAGCGGGGCGCCGATCAGCGCCGTCAGCAGGCCGAGCGGGATTTCGATGCGTGCGGCGGAGCGCGCCAGGGTATCGACCAGCACGAGGAACGCGGCGCCCATCAGGATCGACGCTGGCAGCACGCGGTCGTAGCGGGGACCGACCAGCGGGCGGACCATGTGCGGGATCATCAGGCCGATCCAGCCGACGACGCCGGAGACCGAAACGGCCGCTGCGGTGATGAGCGTGGCGGCGGCAATCACGACACCGCGTACGAACCCGACATTGACGCCAAGCGCGCGGGCTTCGTCGTCGCCCAATGACAGGACGCCAATTCGCCAGCGCAGCAAGGCCAAGGGGAGGAGGCCGACGATCACCAGCGGCGCGACGCTCCAGACATCGTCGACCTTGATGCCCGACAGGCTGCCCAACAGCCAGAAGGTGATGGCGGGAAGCTGGTTGTAGGGATCGGCCAGGATCTTCACCAGCGAGATGCCGGCACCCGCGAGCGCTCCGACGACGATGCCGGCCAGTACCAGCACGAGGACTTCGTTCTGACTGCGCAGCGTCCGCGCCAGCGCGTAGACGATGGCGACTGTTACCAAGCCCGTGACGAATCCCAATCCCTGAATGGCGATCACGGGCAGAGACAGCAGGATGCCGAGAACGGCGCCGAAGCCTGCGCCAGCCGAGACGCCCAGTATGTCCGGCGAGACCAGTGGATTGCGGAAGAGCGTCTGGTAGCTCGCGCCCGCAGCGGCCAGGGCGGCGCCGACCAAGGCTGCGGCCAGGACGCGCGGCAGCCGGATCTGGAACAGGATGGTGTCGATGTGAGGCGAGTAGGTGTCGCCGCGGAGGCGTGCGAGGAGTGCGCCGATGACGTCGCCTGCCGGGATCGGGTAGGGGCCGACCATGCTGCCGACCAGCATGGCCGCGAGCAGAGCGAGGGCAAGGAGAGCGACGATCGGGACGGCGCGCATGAGGCCGTCAGTTTGCCGTGCCGCCCAGCAGTTGCGCCAGTTGCGTGTCGGTGACGTCGACCCCGTAGAACAGCTCGTAGAAACCACGTGTCTCGGCGCGCAGGTCGATGCCGGCCTCGGCCGGATAGAACAGCGACAGCAGCCAGCGCAGGCCGATCAGCCGGTTGAGCGAGGGCGGGGCATCGATCCAGCCCCATGGCAGGCTCGGCGCGAGATGGACGCGGTTGTTCGCGACAGCGCGCACCTGGTTCCAGCCGGGCTTGCTCTTCACATTGGCGAAGAAGGTCCGGTCGAGGGTGACGATGATGTCGGGCTGCCAGGCGATGATCTGTTCCAGCGAGGCATTGGAGATATTACCGGTGCCGCCCAGTCCTTGGGCGACGTTGACGGCGCCGGCGCGCTCGATGATCTCGGTGTTGATCGAGCCGCGGCTGCCGGTCTCCAGTCCTTCGGCCCCACGTGCGAGATAGACCCGCGGCCGGCGGTCCGCAGGTACACGCGCCAGCACGCGATCGACCATGGCGAAGCTCGCTTCGGCATAGGCAGCAAGGGTGGCTGCCCGTTCGGCACGCCCCAGCATGTCGCCTGCCAGTTTCAACGACGCAGCCGATGCCGAGAATCGACCGTCGATAAGGGCGTAGGGAATGCCTGTCTGGCTTTGCACGCGGTCGGCTAGGGAAACGAACGTCTCGGAGGTCGAGCCAAAGTCGAGAACCATGTCGGGCTTGGCGGCAACCAGCCGCTCCAGGCTCACCGTATCGCCACGCCCGGTGAGGCGGCCGGTCTCGGGCAGATCGCGCGCCGGGCTGGCGAGAAATGCTTTCTCTGCGGGCGACGGCGTGCGGATCCAGCCTACCATCGCGTCGCGGGCGAGCGCGTAGGCCAGCACCGAGGCCGGCGGCCCTGCCACGAAGACCCGGTTGATACGCTCCGGCAACGTGATCTTGCGGCCGGCCGAATCGACGAATGCACGGGACTGCGCCAGGGCAGGGCGCGCGACGAGGCCGGCGCCCAAGAAGGCAAGGGCGGTGCGCCGCCTCACGGGTCTCCGACCTGGAAGTCTCCGGCCTGCGCGGGCGCCAGCGGCTCGAACAGCGTCCGGTCAGGCTTCACGTCGAGCAGCGGGGTGCCGTCGAGGCAATCCATGCCGCGAACGAAAAGAACCGGCCCTTCGATCCTCACCAGCCGAACGATCGACGTACCGATAGGGTTGGGCCGCACCGGCGTACGCAGAGAGAAGACGCCTCGCGCTTCGCCATCGTCGCGCGGGCTCTGATGCACGAGGTCTCGCCGTGATTCATGCAGCCAGTAGAGCACCTCCAGCCGCTCGAACTCATCGACGCCCAGCAGGCCTTCGTCCCACGGGGCATCCAGCTCGAGCCGGCAGGTCGGCCCGTCGAGCCGACCTTGCCGCGGTGTCTCCAGCCGCGATGTCCAGGGCGTGCGAATACGCCCGATGAAGTGTAGCGAGGCGTCGAAGCCTTCCGGCGGATCGACGGCCCGCTCGCCCCGACGGATCTCGTTCAGCCGAACCATCGACGTGGATCAGTCGAGGCCGACCATGACATCGGAAGCCTTGATGACGGCGTAGGCTTCCTGGCCGACCTTGAGGCCGAGTTCGTCGACGGCATCGTTGGTGATGGCGGCAGTGACGACCATGCCATTCACGTCGATCCGGACATGGGCGGTCGTCTGGCCCTTCTTCACCTCGACGATCTTGCCCTTCAACCGGTTCCTGGCGCTGATCCGCATATTTCCTCCTGAGAAATGGCGTCCGGAGTATAGGGCCGCCAAGGCTATATATCCATTCGGCTACAACGTGCCGATTTAACCTCTTGGATATGCAGATTATCTGCGATTCCAGTGGATATCGATATGTTCAAACTGATATATCGCACGATCAGAACGTGGGAGAATTTCATGCTGGCAACTCGTCGAGTTCTTACGGCAGCCCTGGCCGCAGCCGCGCTTGTGTTGGCCGTTGGCGGGACGCGGTCCGCTGAAGCGCAGAGCAAAGACGTCGTCATTCTCGCGGCGGCCAGCTTGAAGAATGCACTCGACGAGGCGTCGGCGGCCTGGAACAAGCAGAGCGGCAAGTCGACCAAGATCTCCTATGCCGCGAGCTCGGTGCTCGCCAAGCAGATCGAGAGCGGCATCCCCGCCGATATCTTCATTTCGGCCGACGTCCCCTGGATGGACTATGTCGCCGAGCGCAAGCTGATCAAGGCGCCGAGCCGTTCCGACTTTCTCGGCAACCAGATCGTGTTGATCGCTGCCAAGGACTCCAAGATCGATCTCAAGATCGACAAGGGCTTCGGGCTTCGGGCGGCGCTGGGCAATGACGGCCGTCTGGCCATGGGCAATGTCGACTCCGTTCCGGCAGGTAAGTACGGCAAGGCGGCGCTGGAGTCGCTGGGTGTGTGGTCATCGGTCGCCGATCGCGTCGCCCAGGCCGAGAATGTGCGCATGGCGCTCACGCTCGTCTCGCGCGGCGAGGCGCCGCTGGGCATCGTCTACAAGACCGATGCCGCGTCCGATCCCAACGTGCGTATCGTCGGTGCCTTCCCCGATGGTACGCATCCGCCGATCATCTATCCGATGGCGCTGCTCGCCAGCTCGACCAATCCGGACGCGCAGGCCTTCGTCGACTACCTGAAGTCGCCGGCCGGCAAGCCCTTCTTCGAGAAGCAGGGCTTTACTGTACTGAAGTAGGGGCCGTGGCCTCACTGCCGGCGAGGAGCAGGGAACGTCCCAGCTTCTCGGCGGCGGCAGCCGGCATGGAGAAGCCTACCGTTGCGGGGCCCACCGCAACCGCCAGCAGCGTCTCGCCGCCTGGCAATTCTCCGACGCTGAGCGAGTCGGTCGGCACCAACGAAAGCTTGGCCCCGAGGTCGGGTTCGACCTGAGGCAGGGCGCGACCCAGCAGAAGCAGGAGAGGCACCAACCGCTGCAGGTCGGCGGCCGGAATGGTGAGCGTCGTACGCACGCCGCCACGGCGTACGACGGATAGCTGCACGGCATTGGCCTGCGGCAGGAGTTCGCCGCTCACCTCGACAGCCTGACTAAGGTCGATCCTTTGCTCGTTGTCGTCCATCCGCCAGCGCCTAGTTGAACGCCGCGCGTGGCTGATCGACGTCGATGTCGACCAGGGACATGGCCAGTCCGCCAGCGTCTTCAGGCGACAGGGCGAAAGACACCTTGAAACCGTCCGGTGTCGTCATGGTTAGGATCTTGCTGTCGCTGCCGGCAGCTGCCTGCAGGGAGAAACCGCCCATCGGGTAGACGACCTTCAACGTATCGTCGCGATAGCGGGCCTTCAGGGCCTGCTCGATGACATTGGGGAGGGTCATAAGCAGCGAACGCAGGCAATCGGTCGGCAACACGACGGAGGCGGGCCGGCCCTCGGTATCTTCCATGACGATGCGAAAGGAGTCGCCCGTGGGATCAACCTGGCAGGTGGTCAGAGCCTTGCCGACGATTTCCATGATGAGACACCTGTGCCCCGTGAACGACGCTATATCCACTAAGATATAACGAGAGCTGGCGCAAGCGGCGGTCAGGCGGGAGAGGGCCGGATGCTAGTGGAGCTTGTCGGTCGGAGGGGTGAGCAGACGAGCGAGCGAACGCATTTCCGGGGTCGAGGCGCCGTAGGCACGGCGTTCCATCTCGCGGTAGAGCCGGACGATGTCGTTGCCGGTTTCGGTGACCACGGCACCGCCACCACCGCCGCCGCCGGTCTGGGCCGTGACCACAGGTTCGCGGAACATCTTGTTCAGTTCGTCGATCAGCAACCACGCCTGACGGTAGGACATCTCCAGGGCCCGGCCGGCCGCGGAAATCGAGCCGGTCTCGTTGATCAGCTCGAGCAGGCGAATTTTGCCCGGTCCGATCGATCGCTCTCCACCGAAATCGATCCGCAAATGCAGTGAGGTCTTTTCGGTGCCCTTGGTGGCTGGCTTGGTCAGCGTGCGTCCCATGCCGCAATTATGCGACAGGCGACCGGCCAAAACCAGATGTAGCGGGGGCGGGGTGGCGCGGCCTGAACCTCGGCGGAATTGGTCGTGACGACTGGCAAACCGCTCGTTATATTCAATTAAATATAACGAAGAAGAGTCCGCTGAAATCAGGAGGAAAACATGGACGTTTCAGCCAATGTCGGGCGCCTCGGTGCCGCTGCTTCCGCTTTCATTTCCAAGCCTCACAAGCTTCTGATCGATGGCAAATGGGTCGCCGCCAAGAGTGGCAAGACCTTCCCAGTATTCGATCCCGCAACAGGCGGCCAGATCGCCGCAGTCGCGGATGGGGGCGCGGCCGATATCGATCTCGCCGTGAAGGCCGCACGCAAGGCCTTCGACGACGGACCCTGGGGCAAGGTGAAGCCGACGGAGCGCGGCAAGATCGTCTGGCGGCTGGCCGACCTGCTCGAAAAGCACGCCACCGAGCTGGCCGAGATCGAGAGCATCGACAATGGCAAGCCCGTCAGCGACGCCAAGATGGTCGACCTGCCGTTCTCCTGTGAATTGCTGCGCTACATGGCGGGCTGGGCGACCAAGATCACCGGCCAAAGCATTCCGCTGTCCGCTCCCGGCGAATGGCACGCCTATTCGATGCGCGAACCGGTCGGCGTGGTCGGCCAGATCATTCCCTGGAATTTCCCGCTGATGATGGCCGTCTGGAAGATCGCGCCGGCACTCACGGCGGGCTGCACCATCGTGCTGAAGCCGGCCGAGCAGACACCGCTTTCGGCCCTTCGTCTCGGTGAGCTGATCATGGAAGCCGGCTTTCCGCCCGGCGTGGTGAACATCGTAACGGGCGACGGCACGCCGGGTGCGGCGCTGGCTGCCCATCCCGATGTCGACAAGGTGGCCTTCACCGGCTCGACCGAGGTCGGCAAGCTGATCGTCCAGGCGGCAGCCGGAAATCTCAAGAAGGTGAGCCTCGAACTCGGCGGCAAATCGCCGTCCTTCGTGTTTCCCGACGCCGACCTTTCGGTTGCCATTCCGGGCGCAGCAACCGGCATCTTCTTCAACATGGGGCAGTGCTGCACGGCAGGCTCGCGCCTGTTCGTGCACGAACGCCTGTTCGACAAGATGATGGCCGGACTCTCCGACGAGGCGCGGAAGCTCAAGATCGGCCCGGGCCTCGATCCGACGACGCGCGTCGGGCCGCTGGTTTCGGAGGAGCAGTTTCAGCGCGTCACCGGCTATCTCGCTTCAGGCAAGGAGCAGGGCGCCGAAGCCATCACCGGCGGCCGGCGGCACGGCAACGAAGGCTACTTCATCGAACCCACCGTGCTGACCAAGACCACGCCCACCATGAAGGTCGTCCGCGAGGAGATTTTCGGACCGGTCGTCTGTGCCATGCCCTTCAACGACGACGATCTCGAGCGCATTGCCCGCCAAGGCAATGCGACCGAGTACGGGCTGGCGGCGAGCATCTGGACCCGCGATATCGGCGTTGCTCACAAGCTTGCCCGCAAGCTCAAGGCCGGCTCGGTCTGGATCAACGTCCACAACTTCAACGACGTGGCGCTGCCGTTCGGTGGCTACAAGCAGTCCGGCTGGGGCCGCGAAATGGGTTACGAGGCGATCGAGCTCTACACCGAGGTGAAGGCCGTCGCGGCAATGCTCTAAGAGGAGAGAATCAATGACCGTAGTTGAGAAGGGCGTTGCCCAGCGCCCGGCCTATATCGATGGCAAAGTGAAGCTGATGCTGATCGATGGCCGCTGGGTCCCGGCCGCATCGGGCAAGACGTTCGAAACCCGCAACCCCGCGACTGGCGAATTGCTGGCGCAGGTCGCGGAAGGCGATCGCGAGGACATCGACCGGGCGGTCGCTGCCGCCCGCAAGGCGTTCACCGGGCCCTGGAGCAAGTGGAAGCCGGCAGAGCGGCAGGTGCTGCTGCTCAAGCTCGCCGATCTGGTCGAGCAGCACATCGAGGAACTGGCGGCGCTCGACACGTTCGACATGGGTGCGCCCATTTCCCGTACACGCAACAACCGGCAACGTGCTGTCGGGATGCTGCGCTACTACGCCGGTATGGCGACCACCTTGCATGGCGAGACCATCGAGAACTCGTTGGCCGGGGAGATCTTCTCCTACACGTTGAAGGAGCCGGTCGGCGTGGTCGGCGCCATCATTCCCTGGAACGGTCCGCTCACCGCGACCATCTGGAAGATCGGCCCGGCACTGGCCACGGGCTGCACCGTCGTGCTGAAGCCGGCTGAGGAGGCGCCGCTGACCTCGCTTCGGCTGGGCGAGCTTTGCCTGGAAGCCGGTGTGCCGCCGGGCGTGGTCAATGTCGTACCGGGCTTCGGCGAGACGGCAGGCGCCGCGTTGTCGTCACATCCGGACGTCGACAAGGTCGCCTTTACGGGCTCGCATCTGACCGGCCAGAAGATCGTTCAGGCATCGGCCGGCAATCTGAAGCGTGTGTCCCTGGAATTGGGCGGCAAGTCGCCCGACATCGTGTTCGCCGACGCCGATCTCGACGCAGCGGTGCCCGGTGCCAGCATGGCTGTGTTCGCCAACTCCGGTCAGATCTGCAGTGCTGGCACGCGGCTCTTCGTCGAGAAGAAAGTGTACGAGGAGTTCACCGACAAGGTGGCCCGGTTCGCCAAGAACCTGAAGGTCGGCAATGGCGTCAATCCGGAGACCCAGGTCGGTCCGCTTGTCTCTTCTGAGCAACTCGACCGTGTCACCGACTATCTCAGCATCGGCCGACAGGAAGGGGCGAAGCGGCTGAGCGGCGGCGAACGGCTGATCGACGGCGACTACGAGAAGGGCTACTTCGTGCCGCCGACGGTGTTCGCCGACGTGCGCGACGACATGCGGATCGCTCAGGAGGAGATTTTCGGACCGGTGATCTCGGCGATCCCCTTCACCGATATCGAAGAAGTGATCCAGCGCGGCAACGCCACGACCTTCGGTCTCGGCAGCGGCGTGTGGACTCGCGACGTCAGCAAGGCTCATCGGCTGGCCAAAGCCATCCGCGCCGGCTCGGTGTGGGTCAACTGCTATCAGGCAATGGACCCGGCCGTGCCCTTCGGCGGCTACAAGATGAGTGGCTATGGCCGTGAAAGCGGCAAGCAGCATCTCGAAGAGTACCTCAACGTCAAGGCGGTCTGGATCAAGACCGCCTGAGTTCATCGTCTGTGACGTAACCTCCGAGCTGGGTGAGCCTCCCAGCTCGGAGCCTGCGACTTCGCAGGGCCTGCATTCATGATCCGTATTGTGCATAGTCGGCACGAGTGAGCGGCAGCGGGCCGCAAATGGATGGATCATGACTGACGTCGAAGGCGATCTCGGCCTCCTGCGGGGGCGTCTGCTTCAATGGTTGATGAACGATGCTCTGCCGATCTGGTGGAGCGTCGGCGCGGACAAAACGGGAGGCGGCTTCCACGAGGCCATCGACCATGCGGGCGAGCCGATCATCGCCGATCGCCGGGCACGAGTGCAGGCGCGGCAGATCTTCACCTATGCCGTGGCGCGGGACATGGGGTGGAGCGGGCCGGCGCACGAAGCGATGACGCACGGTCTGGACTACTTCCTGGGCCGGTATCGCCGGCCGGACGGCATGTTCTGCAACGCCCTGACTGTCGACGGAAATCAGGCCGCAGCAGCGCCTTACCTCTACGAGCAGGCCTTTGCGCTCCTGGCCATGGCGACTGCCCATGGGCCTGAGAAGCGGATGCCGGAGCTGGTGCCGGTCGCCGAGCAGCTTCTGGAGCGTTTGCTTGGCGAGCGGCGAGGCCATGCAGGTGGTTTCACCGGCTTCGTCGACGATGCGGTCTACCAGTCCGATCCGCATATGCATCTTTTCGAAACGGCATTGGCCTGGGAGGAGATTTCGCCCGATCCGCGCTGGTCTCGCCTGGCGGATGAACTGGCCGAGCTCTGCCTCGAGCGTTTCATCACCAAGGATCGCGGCATCCTGCTCGAATATTTCGATTCCTCCTGGGCGCCGGCGGCGGGCGACATGGGGCGTCTGGTCTGGCCAGGCCATCAGTTCGAATGGGCGGGCTTGCTGGAGCGCTGGGCGCTTTCACGCGGCCGCGAGGATGTCCGCAAGGTCGCGCGGCGCCTCTATCGAATCGGTGCGGATCACGGGATCGATGCGAAGCGCGGCGTGGCGGTCTTCGAGTTGACGGACGAGATGGCCGTAAACGATCCCAAGGCACGCCTCTGGGCGCAGGCCGAATGGCTCAAGGCCGCGATTATCCTGGCGCGCTCCGAGACGGACGAGGGGACGCGGCTCGCCTATCTCGCCGATGCTGCGGCAGGCGCGCGGTCGTTGCTGCGTTTCCTGGAGATGCCCGTTGGCGGCTTGTGGCGTGACAAGCTGACGGGCGAGGGCGAGTGGATCGACGAGCCCGCACCGGCGAGCTCGTTCTATCACATCATCGATTCGCTGCGTGTGCTGGCGGCGTGGCAGGCCGACCCGAGCAAGTCGGGCCGGCCCAAAGCGTAGCCAACAGCAGGCTCAGGCGGCCTGATAGCCGATCACGGCCTTGGTCTCGAGGAACTCCTCGAGGCCCCACTTGCCGTATTCACGGCCGTTGCCTGATTGCTTGTAACCACCGAAGGGCGCGGCGGTGTCGCCCATCGGGTAGTTCACATGCACGTTGCCGGCGCGCATTTGCGCGGCAACCTTGCGGGCACGGTCGAGGTCGGCACCCTGCACATAGGCGGCCAGCCCGTAGATCGTGTCGTTGGCCAGGCGGATGACCTCTTCCTCGCTCTTGTAGGGCAGGATGGTGATTACCGGCCCGAAGATCTCTTCGCGCGCGACGGTCATGTCGTTGGTGACGTTCGCGAAGACGGTCGGCCGCACGTAGAAGCCGCGGTTCAGGTTCTCCGGCCGGCCGGGGCCGCCTGTGACCAGTTCCGCGCCTTCGTCGATGCCGGCCTGAATGAGGCGCTGGATCTTCTCGTACTGCGTGGCGTTCACGACCGGACCCAGCCGGGTTTCGGGATTGCGCGGATCGCCGACCACGAAGCGCTCGGCCGCGGCCTTGGCAATCGCCTTGACCTCGTCGTGGCGTTCCTGCGGCACGAACATGCGGCTGGGCGCGGTGCAGGACTGGCCCGAGTTCACCATCATGCTGTTGATGCCCTTGGTGACGGCGGTCTGGAAGTCGACGTCGGGCAGAAGGATGTTGGCCGACTTGCCGCCCAGTTCCTGCGCCACGCGCTTCACCGTGAGGGCTGCAGCCTGTGCCACGCGGATGCCGGCGCGCGTCGAACCCGTGAACGACATCATGTCGATGTCGGGATGGTTCGACATCGCCTCGCCAACGACGGCGCCGGCGCCCTGGACCATGTTGTAGACGCCCTTGGGCGTGCCGGCGGCGTGCATGATCTCGCTCCAGATGATGGCGTCGATCGGCGCCTCTTCTGAAGGCTTCAGCACCATGGTGCAGCCGGCGGCGAGGGCGGGGAGCACCTTGCAGGCGATCTGGTTGGTCGGCCAGTTCCACGGTGTGATGAGGCCGCAGACACCGATCGGCTCGCGCGCAATCAGGGTCGTGCCCTCGACCGTCTCGAACGGATAGGTTTCGAGCACGGAGATCATTCGTTCGAGATGCGCGGTGCCGCGCCCGGCCTGGATATCCCGCGCGAACTGCAACGGCGCACCCATCTCGCGGGAGATCGCGTCACCCACATCGCTACGGCGCTTGTTGTATTCGGCCAGGATGGCGCGCAGCAGCTCGAGCCGTTCCTTGCGCGTCGAGCGGGAGTAGGAGGCGAAGGCGGTACGGGCCGCGGCCACCGCACGGTCGACGTCGGCAGCGCTGCCGACTGCAATTTGCGTATAGGCCTCCTCCGTCGAGGGATCGATGACGTCGAGCAAAGCCGGCTTCACCGGGTCCACCCACTTGCCGTCGATGTAGAATTGCTTCTCGTGTGTCACGGGATTCTCCGGGGCTGGTGTGATTTCCGCGATACGTTGTATATATATGGATACAACGTTGGGAAAGCGCCACATACGGGAGGCCGCAATGCCGCGCAGTATGGATCTGCGGGATCTACAGCAGGTTTCCTATGTCACCGGCGACGTGACGCCGGACGGCACCGCCCTCCTGCTCAGGATCGAGACGGAGCGGGGTGGACCTGTCGATCTCTCGTTTCCGACAGTCGATCTCCAGCATCTCGTGACGCTTCTATTGGTCCTGGGAGGCAAAGCAGCCGTGAATGGCCGCTTCGCAGCCTTCAGCGAGACCTTTCAGGCGCAGCCCTTGCCCTTGCACGGCGTTTCGCTGGGCATCGAGGAGAACGATCGCGGCGTGCTGACCTTGGAGGTGGGCGCCACGGTCCTGTCGTTCTCGTTGCCACGTCATTCGATGGCGGAAATGGGCCGCACCATCCTCGATCTGACTCGGGTATCGCCCGCCAACTAAGCGGCAAGCCGGCGTGTCAGGTGATTGAAGAGGCCGTGCATCACCTGGTCGTTGGCCCGGCAGATCAATTTGGTCGCGTCACGCGTCTGGGTGACGAGGCCTGCCGAAGTCAGGGTCTTGAGGTGATGCGAGAGGGTGGAGGCATTGATGCGGAGCAGGGACTGGACGCGCCCGACCGTCAGCCCGTCCTCGCCGGCTCGGACAAGGATTTCGTAGATCCTGAGGCGGGTCGGATTGCCAAGAGCCTGCAGGTGCCCAGCAGCGGTTGCCGTGTCCAATGTCGCCTCAAGCGTCGGGTATTCGTTATGCTCGATAGAATATAACGAAAGCTGCAGGCGATGGCCAGCTACCTCAAGGTAATCAGGTTGAGCCGGCCGGCCGGAGCCTGCCGCGACGGAGCGGGGCCGGGAACGGCGCCCGGCGGAGCCGACAAGGCTTCGCGCACCTTCTGGGCGAGGTCGCGCTTGCGGTAGGGCTTGGGCAGCAGGAGCACGCCGGCTTCGAGGCGGCCGTCGTTCTGCAGAGCGCCCTCGGCATAGCCCGAGGTAAACAGTACCCTAAGGCCAGGCCGGGCGCGGCGTACCTCTTCGGCAACCTCGCGACCGTTCAGACCGCCCGGCATGACGACATCGGTAAACAGGAGGTCGATTTCGCCGATGCGATCCAACAACTCCAGCGCCTCACGGCCGCCGGCGGCGCTGACGACCTCATAGCCCAGGCTGGCGAGCATGGCCGAGACGTGGAAGCGCACTTCGTCATTGTCCTCGACCAGGAGGATGCGTTCCTTGCCGCGCGGTGCGATCCCGTCCTGCGCGGCAAGCTGTTCGGGGGCGCCTTCGACCCTCGGCAGATAGATGCGAACGGTCGTTCCCCAGCCGACCTGGGACTTGATGTCGACATGGCCCTTCGACTGGTGGACGAAACCATGGACCATGGAGAGGCCCAGCCCGCTGCCCTTGCCGACATCCTTGGTGGTGAAGAAGGGGTCGAACGCGCGCGAGGCGACGTCGGCCGGCATGCCGGTACCGCTGTCGGTTACCGAGAGCAGCACATAATCGCCAGGGGCAACTTCGCCATCGTTGCCCTGGCCGAACGTGACGTTGCCGGTCTCAATGACCAGCCGGCCACCGGCCGGCATGGCGTCGCGGGCATTGATGCAGAGGTTGACCAGGGCCGTTTCGAACTGGCTGCGGTCGACGCTGGTGTATCCGAGCTCCTCCGCCAGCCGCATGTCGATGTCGATTTCGCCGCCAAGGGTACGATGCAGGAGGCTGCCGGTGACGGTAATCAGAGCATTGAGGTCGGTGATCTGCGGCCGCAAAGTCTGCTTGCGCGAGAAGGCGAGGAGCTGCCGCGTCAGGTCGGCGGCACGCCGGGCGGCGCCACCGATGCGCTCCAATCGCTCGGCCACCTGCCGGTCGACGACCTCCTCTTGCAGGGCCTCCACGTTGGCGGCGATCACCATGAGGATGTTGTTGAAGTCGTGCGCGACGCCACCGGTCAGCTTGCCGACCGCATCGAGGCGTTGCGATTGGCGGAGCTGCTCTTCGAGATAGCGTTGCTGGGTCACGTCGATCATCGAGCCGACCATGCGCAGCGGCTTGCCGGTGTCGTCACGGATGACGCGGCCACGGTCGATCACCACGATCACGGAGCCGTCGCCGCACAGAAAGCGATACTCGTCCTGCCAATCGTTGGTTCGTCCCTCGATCACGGCGTGTATCCCGGCGACGACGCGCTCGCGATCGTCGGGGTGGATATGGTCCTTCCAGCTCGCCGATGGAGCGTCGGGACCGAATTCGTGCTTGAAGCGTAGTTTCAGGCCGTCGTTCCAGCGGATCATGTCGCTGAGCAAGTTCCAGTCCCAGACGACGTCGGCCGTGGTCTGGGCGACGATGCTCAAACGCTCCTCGCTCTCGCGCAGCTTGAGTTCGGCGTGCTTGGCGTCGGTGACGTCCTTGGCCACGCCGACCCTTCGTATCAGCCGGCCCTGGCTGTCGTATACCGGGAAGGCCCGATCTTCGATCCATCGCACCGTACCGTCGGGACGTATCAGGCGAAAATGGTTGAGATGCGATCCGTTCGGGAAGTGCATCGCAGGGAGTTCGATCCTGGCGCGATCCTCGGGATGGATGGCATCGAGTAGCTCGTTCAAACTGCGATAGAGAGCCTCGCTGCGTCGTCCCGAGATCTTCTCGTAGGCGGGATTGACGTAAAGCACGCGATTGTCGGGAACGGTCGCGATCCAGAATATCTCGTCGACATTCTCCGCAAGCTGGAGGGCGCGCCGCTCGCTTTCGCGAAGAGCTTCGTCGCGACGGACATGTTCGATGCCCAGAGCCGCGAGCTTGGCGAAGTGGGCGAGAACGGCGAGGTCGGCTTCGGTTGGGCCTTTCGCGGTATTGCGATAGACGGCGAAAGCGGCAACGGCCGTACCATCGGAGTGCAGGATCGGCATCGACCAGCAGGCACGCAGCCCATGGCTGGCGGCGACCGTACGCAGGTTGGTCCAATGTGGATTGCCGTCAATGTCTTCGGCGACGACGAGCTGACGCCGATGAACGGCCGTCCCGCAGCAGGCCGAATCGGGACCGATGGCCAGCCCGTCGAGGGCCGACATGAACGACGGAGGCAGGTAAGGGGAGGCGCCGGCCTTCAGCCGCGCCGTTTCGGGATCGACCAGGAGGATCGAGGCACGCTGTCCTGGCGACACATCGCTGATCGACCGGGCACAAGCGCGCAGGATCGTCGTCAATGCGCCGCCGAGCGCAATCAGCCTCAGGACACGATTGCTCGCGCGTTGTTGCAGTTCTTCGCGTTTGCGGCCGGTGACGTCGCCGATACGGATTGTCAGTCCGTCGTCGAGCGGCTCTGCAGTAACATCGAGCCAGTGGTCGCAAGGTTCGTGGAAGACCTCGAAACGATGCGGTGCCGTCTCTCGCAAAGCCTTGTGCAATCCCGCGGAGAGTGCCGTGCTGGTGAGATCGTTCCCGGTGGCGCCGAGGAGACGGGCTGCCTCGCGGTTGATGAAAGTGACGTGGACAGCGCGATCGACAGTGAGGACGCCACCGGCGGCACGGTCGAGCGTCGTCTGTAGGCCAGGATGAACCAGGCCGAGCTCGAACAGCTCGGTGATTTTCCGTGCCAGGTCGACCAGTGCCCTTTCCTGAAAGGGTTCGAGCGTGCGTGGTTTGCTGTCGAGGACGGAAAGCGTTCCAATCGGCAGGCCATCGCCGCAACGGACGGGGACGCCAGCGTAGAAGCGTACCTTGGGCGGGTTGACGACCAGCGGGCTGTCGCGAAACACCGGATCGAGCGTCGCGTCCTCTACGACACACAGATCGCCGTCGCGGATGGTTCGCTCGCAGAACGCCAGATCGCGCGGTATCTCGGGAACGCCGAGCCCGACCTGTGACTTGAACCAGACCCGCTTGCGGTCGATCAGTCCGAAGGCTGCCATCGGGGTACCGCAAATCCGGGCGGCCAGATTTGTCAGGGCATCGAAAGTCGGGTCCGCCGGCGTGTCGAGAATCCCGTACTGACGCAGCGCCGCCAGGCGGGCGGCTTCTGGCCAGGCCGAGGCTTGCGGGCGGTCGATCGTCATGCTCCTTGCCTATCAGGTGCCGGACCCGCCGCCAGCGGCGGAATGATCCGTTCTGGAACGAATGCCTTATTGGCAAATGAAGGCAGATGCCTTCGGCTTTACTCTGGCTCGATGCCGGCGATCTTCATCATGTCCCGGTAGAGCTGGATCTCGGCGACCATGATCTGGCGCATCTCCTCGGGGCTCGAAGGGGAGATTTCCGAGCCGCCCTGAGCCTGCCGCTCGACATAGGCCGGGTCGGTGATGGTTTTCAGCATCGCCTCGCGCAGCTTCGCCTGGACGGGTTGGGGCACGCCGCGAGGCAGCAGGATGCCGGTCCAGGTCATCAGCTCGAAATCGGGAATGCCCTGCTCGATCAGGGTCGGGATGTCGGGGGTGAGCTTGTAGCGGCCGCGGCTGCCGACGCCGAGGCAGCGTACCGTACCGGCTTTGACCTGTGGCAGGCTGGTCACCGGATCGGCGAAACACATTTGTACATGGCCGGCCATCAGGTCCTGCAGCGCGGCAGGCGTGCTCTTGTAGGGTACATGCACCATGTCGACGCCGGCCTTGGCCTTGAACAGTTCGCCGGAGATGCGGGTCGAGGCACTGCCTGAGCCAAAGTTGATCTTGCCGGGCTGGCGCTTGCACAGCGCCGCGAACTCGGGCGCCGACTTCGCGTCGACCTTGGCGTTGACGATCATGAACACCGGCGCCCGCCCGATGATCGTCACAGGATCGAAATCCTTCAGCGGATCGTAGGGCAGGGACTTCATCATCGCGACATTGGAGGCCGCGGCGGTATTGGAGCAGACGAAGATCGTCTGGCCATCGGGCTTGGCCTTGGCCGCAACTTCGGCTGCGATTGCGCCGTTGGCGCCGGGCTTGTTCTCGACGACGGCGGCGACGCCGAAGGCGCGGTTCAATCCCTCGGCGACGTTGCGTGCGCTCTGGTCGGTCGCCGAGCCGGGACCGAAAGGCACGATGATACGGAAGGGGCCGTTGGGAAAGCTGTCGGCCTTCGCCGCGCCGCCGATCGACAGCGCGGCCGTACTGGCCAGGAGGAAGCGACGACGATCAATCATGGCGAAGATTGTCGTCGCTCGAAGCGCGCAACTCCAGTTGCGCGTTTCTCACTGCGGGAAGTGCCGCGTTAGCGGCGCCACCATCCGCGCTTGGGCTTCTCGGGTGGCGCGTCGATCACGGGGACCGGCGGCGGCGCCGGGGCGGGCTCAGGCTCGGCCTGCGGGGCCGCGACCATGGCCGGCGTAACCGCGACGGGCTCCGGAGCCGGTGGCGGCGGGGGAGGCGGCGGTGGCTCGGCCGCCTCGACATTCACCGGCGGGCCGGGATCGAAGGGCGCGAGCTCCATCGGCGGTGCGGCATCGACATGTGCCGGCTCGTGCGCCGCGGTTGCCGGCGGGAGTTCCGAAGCAGGTTCCTCCTGCGCCGTCGATGCATCCGCAGCCGGTGCATCTTCGCCATTGGCGCTCTGCTCGTGCTGCGGGAAGTCACCCGGCTCGGCTTCACCGTTTTCGCGGCGGCGGCGACGACCACCGCGGCGGCCACGACGGCGGCGGCGATCGCCACCACGTTCGTCGTCGGTTGCGTCACCGTTGGCTGCGCCTTCGGCCTGTTCGCCGTCAGCTCGTTCGCCCTCGGCCTGCTCGGCACCGCCCTCCGGCGTATCGCTCTCGTCGGCATCGCTCTCGCGGGAAGCATCGTCGCGCGGCTCGTCGCTGGCGCCTTCTTCGCCGGCAACGCGCGGACGATCGGACTCCTCGCCCTCACCGTCGCGGCGGCCGCGACGACGACGGCGACGACGGCGGCCACGACCGCGACCATTTTCGTCGTCGGCGCTACGCTCCTCGCCACGATCCTCGCTGTCGCCACGGCTCTCGGTCTCGTCTTCTTGATCGGCCGGAGCAGCTTCACCCGACGTTTCCTCGTAGCTGGCGCGGGCCAGCTCCTGGGTCGGACGCTCGCTGCGATCTTCGCGGCGCGAACGCACGCGCTCGATCTCGCAGTCGGCCGCGTGCAGTTCGTCGTCGGCCTCGATGGTGACGTGGAAGTTGTAGCGGTTCTCGATCTCGCTGATCGTGTGCCGCTTCTGGTTGAGCAGGTAGAGCGCCACGTTCGGCGGCAGGCTGACCAGAATTTCGCTCGCCCGCCGGCGCACGCCTTCTTCTTCGATGGCACGCAACGCATGCAGCGCGGCGGACTCGATCGAGCGGACGCGGCCGGTGCCGGCGCAATGCGGGCAGGTTTCGGTGGAGTGCTCGAGCAGGCTGGGCCGGAGCCGCTGGCGCGACATCTCGAGCAGGCCAAAGGCGGAGATACGGCCGATCTGGATGCGGGCGCGGTCGTTGCGCATCGCATCCTTCACCTTGTGCTCGACCTGACGCTGGTGGCGCGTCTCCTCCATGTCGATGAAGTCGATCACGATCAGGCCGGCGAGATCGCGCAGGCGGACCTGGCGGGCGATTTCCTCGGCAGCTTCGATATTGGTCCTGACCGCCGTCTCCTCGATGTTGCGCTCCTTGGTCGAGCGGCCCGAGTTGACGTCGATGGCGACCAAAGCCTCGGTCGGATTGATTACGATGTAGCCGCCGGAGCGCAACTGCACCGTCGGCGAATGCATGGCGTCGAACTGGTTCTCCACCTGATAGCGGTGGAAGAGGGGAATCGGCTCCCGGTAAAGCTCGACCTTGTTGGCCTGATGCGGCACGAGCTGGCGCATGAACTCGGACGCGGCCTGGAAGCCGGCCTCGCCCTCGACCAGCACCTGCGCGATGTCGGTGTCGTAGACGTCGCGCAACGAACGCTTGATGAGGTCGCCCTCTTCATAGATCAGCGCCGGCGCCGTCGAGCGCATGGTGAGCTCGCGGATCGAATCCCAGAGGCGCGACAGGTATTCGTAGTCGCGCTTGATATCGATGGTGCTGCGCTCGAGGCCGGCGGTACGCAGGATCACGCCCATGCCCTGCGGCACGTCGAGTTCGGCCAGGATCTCCTTCATGCGCTTGCGATCCGCAGGATTGGAGATTTTGCGCGAGATGCCGCCGCCACGACCGGCATTGGGCATCAGCACGCAGTAGCGGCCGGCCAGCGACAGGTAGGTGGTCAGCGCCGCACCCTTGTTGCCGCGCTCTTCCTTGACGACCTGCACCAGCAGGATCTGCCGGCGCTTGATGACTTCCTGGATCTTGTACTGGCGGATCGGGTTGCGGCGGCGGCGCTCGCGCGTCTCGCGCTCCTCGACGACCTCGTCGCCACCCAGCGTCTCGACCGTGATGTCAGGCTGCGGTGCTTCCGAGGGATCGGTCGACGCCTCGGCGGAGGTGGGTTCGGAAGAGGGCTCGCTGCTCTCGGCGACGACGGCTGTTTCGCTGTCGGCGGCGACGGTCGTTTCGGCCTCGCTCACCGTTTCGGCGACGGCGGTAGCCGGCGTTTCGGTGACTTCGTGGTGGATCGGACCGTCGATGCGCTCGACGGGGATTTCCGCGGCCTGGGCCTGAGGCTCGGGCTCGCTGACCGGCGCCGGTTCGACGGCAGCCGCCTCGACGGCAATGGGTTCAACGGGAGCCGGTTCAGCGGCTGCAGTTTCGACCGGGAGGGCTTCGACCGGGGGCGCTTCGGCCGCAGGCGGCTCACTGGCGGGTTCTGCTGCGACGGCGTCGGCCGCCGGTGCTTCGGCAACGGCCTCGACGGGAGCGGTCTGCTCGCCCTCGGCGTCGGCCGCTTCGCGATTGTCCTCGCGCACCTCTTCGATATCGGTGCGATCGACGCGGTTGCGCCGGCGGGGCTCTTCGTCCTCGGCCTCGGCGTGCAGGCGCTGCTGCTCGGCGATCAGCCGTTCGCGGTCGGCAACAGGGATTTGATAGTAGTCGGGGTGGATTTCGGAGAAGGCGAGGAAGCCGTGGCGGTTGCCGCCATACTCCACGAACGCCGCCTGCAGCGACGGTTCGATGCGGATGACCTTCGCCAAATAGATGTTGCCCTTGAGGGGCTTGCGGGTCGCGGTTTCGAAATCGAATTCTTCGAGTCGTGTTCCATCGACGACGACGACCCGGGTCTCTTCCGGGTGACTCGCATCGATGAGCATGCGCCTTGCCATGGGCTCGCTCCGAGGCGTTCGATCCCAACCGGTGCGAGCGACCGGCGGCCTAGCCGCCTCACTGGTGCGAGGGGGACGGTGCGTCATCGACCCGTCGAACGGCCAACTCGGCCAAGACGGGGAAGCTACGCGCCGCCGGATCACAACTGGATCCTGCCGACCTCGAGGTTCCTGATAGCCACCGCCTGCCTGACAATCCCGGCTTGACCCGCCGCGCCCGTTCTTTGTTTAGGGGCGCAAGCCCGGTCCGGCCCGGAGACTGCCGTCGGAGCACTCCAAGCCTCCCTAGGGGAGAGGGGCGCTACGAACGACGGCGACTGCTCGCATCCGCAACATACGGGGTTCGAAACTGAGCGACAATCAAAACATTGCGTCGCATGAGTTTTCGCCTTTAAGCAATTGAGAATGCTTGAAATATTCGCGCTTCTTGTGTATCAAGTTTAAGATAATCAAAAGAATATTTACCGCTCCTTCTAATTTTCTGGCGCCTGCCATGTCTGATTTTCGCCGCCGCGAGCTGCTTGCCGTCTTGGCCGGGCTGACTGCCTTTGGCCTCGGCATGGGCGAGGCATGGGCAAGCCCGAGCAAGAAATCGAAGCGCCAGCAGACCCGTAAATCGGTCGGTAAGCCGACACCACCGACGATCACCAAGCCAAAGCCGAAACTTGTGGTCCTCGACCCTGGCCATGGCGGCAAGGACCCCGGCGCCCTGGGGGCACGCGGAACCCAGGAGAAGAAGGTCGTCTTCACGATTGCCCGCGAGGTGCAGCGCGAACTGCTGGCGGGTGGGCGCTATCGTGTCCTGCTGACCCGCACCGGCGATACCTACGTTGCGCTACGGGAGCGGGTGGCCCGAGCGCAGGCGGCCAAGGCCGACCTGTTCCTGTCCCTTCACGCTGATTCGCATGATAATTCGGATGTGCGGGGGGCCTCGGTCTATACCCTTTCCGAGGACGCCAGCGACCGCGAGGCAGCGGCGCTTGCGGCCCGCGAGAACCGCGCCGATGCCGTCGTCTCGGGCATGCGGCTCGCCGACAAATCCGACAATGTCGCCCAGACCCTGGTGGCGATGAGCCAGCGCGGCACGGTGAATGAATCCCGACGGCTTGCGGAGACGATCGTGGCGACCTTCGCCAAGAACGGCGTGCGGCTGCTGCCGCGCACCCACCGACAGGCCGGGTTCGCCGTCCTGACCTCGGCCGAAATCCCCGCGGCGCTGGTCGAGTTGGGCTACCTGTCCAATCCACAGGACGAGAAGCTGTTGACCGTGCGCCAGCACCAGCTTTCGTTGGCACGGGCCCTGCGGGCATCGGTCGATGCCTATTTTGGGGCGGGTGCCGCCACAAGAAAGGCTTAAGTCCGCGGCACCTTGTACTTCTCCCCCTGCTGCACGGGGCCGGAAAGACTAGTAGAAGATGAGTGTGCTCAATTTTTTGAAAGTGGCGCTGGCCTTCGCAACGGCCGCCCTGATCGTAGGTACCGGCACGGTGGCGGGCCTGTTCTGGCATTTCAGCCATGGATTGCCGGATCACAAGCAGCTTGCTGACTACCAGCCGGCTACGACCTCCCGCCTTTACGCTGCCGATGGCCGCCTGCTCGCGGAGTATGCCCGCGAGAAGCGCGTCTATGTCCCGGTTGCGGCCATGCCCAAGCGCGTGCTCGAGGCCTTCGTCGCCGCCGAGGACCAGCGCTTCTTCACCCACCCCGGCATCGACGTGATCGGCGTGCTTCGCGCGGTCGTGGCCAACGTCGCCAACCCCGGCAAGCGGCCTGAAGGCGCCTCGGGCCTGACCCAGCAGGTTGCCAAGAACTTCCTGCTCACCAATCAGGCCACTCTGGCGCGCAAGATCCGCGAGGCGATCCTTGCCTTCCGTATCGAGGAGACCTACTCGAAGGAGCGCATCCTCGAGCTCTATCTCAACGAGATCTACCTTGGTTCGGGCAACTATGGCGTGGCGCAGGCCGCGCTGAACTACTTCGACCGCTCGCTGGGCGAGCTCTCGCTGTCGGAGATTGCCTATCTTGCGGCGCTCCCCAAAGCGCCTAATCGCTACAACATCGTGCGCAACGAGAAGGATGCTTACGCGCGGCGCGACTATGTGCTGAACCGCATGCTGGAGGATGGCTACATCACTTCGGCCGAGGCGCAGGCGGCGCGTGCCGAGAAGCTGCAATACCGCCGCCGCAGCAACACCGAGACCGCGACCGCCGACTTCTTCGCCGAGGAAGTCCGTCGCAACCTGATGGCCGCCTATGGCGAAAAGAGCCTCTACGAAAGCGGGCTGACCGTCAGCACGACGCTCGATCCCTCGATTCAGGCCGTGGCCGACACCGCCTTGCGTGATGGGCTGATCAGCTACGACCGTCGCCATGGCTGGCGTGGGGCCTACGCCAAGATCCCCGACATGACCGTCTGGGAGGAGGAGTTTGCCCGCATCGCCCAGCGCCGGCCGTTGCTCGGCCCGGCGAGCTGGCAGCTTGCCGTCGTCAGCAAGGTCGAAGCACAGTCGATCCAGATCGTGGGTTTGGCCGGCGAGAGTGAAGGCACGGTGCCTTTTGCCGAGATGACCTGGGCACGTCCGACGCTCAAGGACCAGACTGTCGGTGGCGCCCCGCGCGGCCCGCGCGATGTCGTGGCCGTTGGCGACGTGATCGTCGTCGAGAAGGTCGAGAAGCCGGCAGGGCAGAACGCCAAACCCTATCCGCCGCGGACCTACGCCTTGCGTCAGGTGCCCAACGTCGAGGGCGGCGTCGTGGTGATGGATACGCAGACCGGCCGCGTGCTCGCCATGTCTGGCGGCTGGGCCTATGGCCGCAGCCAGTTCAACCGCGCCGTCCAGGCCGCACGCCAGCCCGGTTCGGCCTTCAAGCCCTTCGTCTATCTCGCGGCAATGGATTCGGGCTTCTCGCCCGCGAGCATCGTGCTCGATGCGCCCTTCGTCTACGATCCGGGCTACGGCCAGCCGCTGTGGACGCCGAAGAACTACGGCGGCGACATGCTGGGTCCCACGACCGTGCGTCGCGGCCTCGAACTGTCGCGCAATCTCATGACCGTGCGCATGGCCCAGCAGGTCGGCATGAAGAAGGTCGTCGAGGTCGCCAAGGAATTCGGCGTCACCGACAACATGGGCGCCTACCTGCCGATGGCGCTGGGCGCGGGCGAGACCACGCTCCTGCGCATGACCATGGCCTATGCGATGCTGGCCAATGGCGCGTTGGAGATCACGCCGTCGCTCGTCGACCGTGTGCAGGATCGCAACGGCCGGACCATCTATCGTCACGAGCCGCGTACTTGCCGCGGCTGCGGCGAGGCGGCGGCCAGCAGCAAGCCGGTCGCGCCGGAACTGATCGACGGCCGCAAGCCGTTCCACGATCCGGCCTCAGTCTATCAGGTCGTGAGCATGATGCAGGGCGTCACAACGCGCGGCACGGCGGGGCGGCTGGCAGTGCTGGGACGGCCGATCGCCGGCAAGACCGGCACGACCAACGACGCGCACGACAACTGGTTCCTGGGCTCGACACCGGACATCACCATCGGCGTCTATATCGGCTTCGACGAGCCGCGCACCCTGGGTTCGCAGGAGACCGGTGGCGGCAATGCGGCGCCGATCTACGAGGCGATCGCCAAGGAAATCTTCAAGGGCAAGCCGCCGACGCCGTTCCGCGTACCGCCGGGCCTGCGCATGGTGAAGTTCTCCTACGAGGGCGGCACGATCGACGAGGTCTTCAAACCGGGCACCGAGCCCGGTGCCGAAGGTTATCAAATGTCGCCGCTTGACGGGTCGGCCCCTTATTCCGCTATAGACCCCACCGCGGGCCCGCAGCAGGCGGGTGGCGCCCGGCGTCCGGGTCTCTCGGGTACCGGCGAAACCTATTGATCTTGGGACGCGGGCTCCGCGCGGGGTAACCCCCGCGCTTTGAGGCCCGCGTTCCGTTTGAGGAGTGACGATGCGCGCCGAAGCTCAGGCCATGGTGAATGAAATCGAGGAGTCGCTGGCGCTCCTGAGGAGGCGTCTTTGACTACGACCGTGCTGTCGTACGTCTGGATGAGCTGAACGCGCGCGCGGAAGATCCGTCGCTCTGGAACGATCCCAAGGAGGCTCAGGCCGTCATGCGCGAGCGCACGCGGCTGGAGGGCGCCATCGGCACCATCAAGCGCCTGCGCGCATCGATCGACGACAATGTCGGCCTGATCGAGATGGCCGAGGGCGAGAAGGACGAGGCGATGATCGCCGACGCCGAGAAGTCGCTCGGTGAAGCGCGCGCGGAGGCTGCGAAGGCGCGCCTCGAGACGCTGCTGTCCGGCGAGGCCGATCCCAACAACGCCTATGTCGAGCTCAATGCCGGCGCCGGCGGCACCGAGGCCCAGGACTGGGCCGAGATGCTGGCGCGCATGTACACGCGCTGGGCCGAGCGTCGCGGCTACAAGGTGAGCTGGCTCGAGGAGAGCGCCGGCGAAGAGGCGGGTATCAAGTCCTGCGCCTTCAAGGTCGAGGGGCCGAATGCCTATGGCTGGCTGAAGACCGAGTCGGGCGTGCATCGTCTGGTGCGCATCTCGCCGTTCGACGGCAATGCCCGTCGCCAGACCTCCTTTGCCAGCGTCTGGGTCTATCCCGAGGTCGACGACAACATCGAGATCGAAGTTCTCGACAAGGACCTGCGCGTCGACACCTATCGCGCGTCGGGCGCGGGCGGACAGCACGTCAATAAGACCGACTCGGCGGTGCGCATCACGCACATTCCGACCGGCATTGCCGTCGCCGTCCAGCAGGAGCGTTCGCAGCACCAGAACCGTGCCAAGGCCATGCAGATGCTGAAGGCGCGCCTCTACGAGGTCGAGTTGCAGAAGCGCGAAGCCGAGCGGTTGGAAGCCGAAGCGAACAAGACCGATATCGGCTGGGGCCACCAGATCCGGTCCTACGTGCTGCAGCCCTATCAGATGGTGAAGGACCTGCGCACCAACGTCGAACGCTCCGACCCGCAGAAGGTGCTCGACGGCGATCTCGACGAGTTCATGGCTGCGTCGCTTGCCGCGCGGGTGGGCGAGGGCAACGACAAGGAAGCCGCCTGAAGGAGGGCGTCATGTGGTTCGTGTTCGAGGCTGAGTATGCGATCGAGAACCGGCGTGCCAACTGGAACAAGCCGGTGACCGAGACGATGGCCTGGCACGGACCCTTCGAGACCGAGGCCGAGGCCGATTCCGTCGCGGTCGCGCGCATGTGGGCCAAGATCGACATCTATGCCCACAAGGCACGGACCGTCGACATGACGGTGCGCGACTGACGCTTGCCGGTGTATGCTTCCAGGCAAAACAAGCCTCCGGGAGCAAACGCCATGGGCAAGCAGGGGATCGGACGCCGTCCTTTCATCTCGACGTCGGTAGCGGGGCTGGTCGCGGCGCCCGCCATCGCCTCCGCACAGAGCGAATGGCCAAGCCGGCAAATCCGCGTCGTCATTCCTTACCCGCCCGGCGGCCCGTCCGACGTCACGACGCGAATCGTGCTGGAGCGGGTCGGTTCGATCCTGGGTCAGAGCATCCTGTTCGACAACAAGGCCGGTGCCAGCGGTGCAATCGGCGCGGAGCACGTCAAGAACACGGTGCCCGACGGCTACACGTTCCTCACGACGACGACGGCCATGGTCTGCATCACGCAGCACTTGCAGCCGCTGCCTTATGATCCTGCGGCAGACTTCGTTCCGGTGGCGCGGCACGCGACGTCCTGGATCGGCATGGGGATCAGCCCGCAGGTGCCGTCCAACAATCTCCAGGAGTTCATCACCTACGCCAAGGCCAACCCCGGCAAGATCAACTTCGGGTCGGCAGGGCTCGCCACGATCACCCAGCTCTATGGCGAGATCTTCAACATCGAAGCCGGCGTGAAGATGGTCCACGTGCCCTACAAGGGCAGCGCGCCGGCGACCAACGACCTGCTGTCCGGGCAGATCCAGGTGCAGTTCGATCCGACGACCTTGCCGCATATCGCAGCCGGGCGTCTGAAGTGCTTCGCCATCGCCAGCGAGAAGCGCTGGCCGGGCCGGCTCGATATTCCCACGCTGAGGGAGCAGGGCTACGGCAAGATGGGCGGCGATGCCTGGTACGGCATCCTGGCGCCGCGGGGCACTTCACCCGCTATCGTCAACAAGATGAGCCGGGCGATCGGCGAGGCTGCGGCGATGCCGGACATCAACGAGAAGCTGGTTGCCAGCGGCAACTACCCGAGCTTCCTCGAAGCCTTGGCGTTCCGCGAGACCATCGTCCGCGAAGCGCAATCCTTTGGCGAGATCATCAAGAAGGCCGACATCAAGATCTGAGAGGGGAGGCGGCGCAGACTCAGGCCGCCGCCGTCCGCACCATATCCGCGCACTTCTCGCCGATCATGATCGACGGAGCGTTGGTGTTGCCGGCGACGATACTCGGCATGATCGAGGCGTCGGCCACGCGCAGGCCGGCGATGCCGTAGACCTTGAGCTGTGGATCGACCACGTCGTCGGGACCGCGACCCATGCGACAGGTACCGACGGGGTGCAGGTTGGAGACGCCGGTGCTGCGCAGGTAATCGCGCAGCGCGGGTTCCTCGGCGACGCCGGAACCCGGCATGATCTCTTCGACGACGAATGGCTTCAGCGCCGGCTGCTTGCCGATCTGGCGGCAGATGCGCATGCCCTGGAGCATGGCGTTCCAGTCGTTGGCGGTCCGCAGGAAGTTGAACCTGATCTCGGGAGGAGCCATCGGATCGGCCGATTTCAGCCGCACCGTACCGCGGCCGTCGGGCCTGAGATGCACCGGGCTCAGGCCAAAGGCGGAGAAGGGCTGGGCCTGTACGCCGTTGCGGTCGCGCGTCTTGATGGCCCAGGCGAACATGTTGATCTGCAGGTCGGGCCGTTCCAGGCGCTTGTCGCTGCGCACCATCGCGCCAACGTAGAGGCCCATGCTGGCGAGCGGCCCGGTGCGGCCGAGCGCATACATCGCTCCGGCGAGGAGGCGTCGCGGCAGGCTGTTCGCCAGGTCGTTCATCGTGACCGGCTGGCTGCACTTGTAGGCGATGTAGGTGTTGAAGTGATCGTGCAGGTGACTGCCGACGCCCGGCATATCCCTCACGACCTCGATGCCGTGCTGCTTGAGATGCTCGGCCGGGCCGAGGCCTGACAGCAGAAGCAGCTGGGGCGAGCCATAGACGCCGCCGGAGACGATGACTTCGCGGTTTGCCCGTGCCGTCTGCAGGCCGGCCGGTGTCCTGTATTCGACGCCGACGGCGCGGCCGTTTTCGATCAGTACCTTGGTGGCATGGGCCGAAGTCGCGACCGTCAGGTTCCGGCGCTTCTTCGCATCGCGTAGGTACGCTCGTGCGCTCGACCAGCGCCGCGCATTGTTGATGGTGGTCTGGTAGTAGCCGACGCCTTCCTGTGTCGCGCCGTTGAAATCGGCATTGGCAGGAATGCCAGCTTCGACGGCGGCGTCGTGCATTGCCTTGGCGAGCGTCGGCTGCCAGCGATGGTCCTGGACCTTGAGCGGGCCGCCGGTGCTATGGAACTCGTCGGCGCCGCGTTCATTGTCTTCGGCGCGCTTGAAGTAGGGGAGGACGGAATCGTAGTCCCAGCCTTCGCAGCCGCGCTGGCGCCACTCGTCGTAGTCGGCAGCGTTGCCGCGCATATAGACCATGCCGTTGATCGAGCTGGTGCCGCCCAGCACCTTGCCGCGCGGCTGGTACATGA
>JAFKFK010000023.1 GCA_017307275.1 Alphaproteobacteria bacterium
TTCGGCCATCACACGCGCCGCTGGAACCCCAAGATGAAGCCGTACCTGTTCGGGGTGCGCAACGGGGTCCATATCATCGATCTGACCAAGACCGTTCCGCTGCTGGAGCAGGCGCTGAAGCAGGTTCGCGACGTTGTCGCCAGTGGCGGCCGTGTGCTGTTCGTCGGCACTAAGGCGGCTGCGGCTGATCGCGTCGCCGATGCGGCCCGGCGCTGCGGCCAGTACTACGTCAATCACCGCTGGCTGGGCGGCATGATCACCAACTGGCAGACCATCTCTGCCTCGATCAAGCGCCTGCGCGAGCTCGACGATCGCCTCAAGGGTGACGTCATTGGTCTCACCAAGAAAGAACAGCTCGACCTGACGCGCGAGCGCGACAAGCTCGAGCGGTCGCTGGGCGGCATCAAGGAAATGGGCGGCACGCCCGACATGCTGTTCATCATCGACACCAACAAGGAGGCGATTGCCGTCCAGGAAGCCCGCAAGCGCGGCATTCCGATCGTGGCGGTGCTCGACAGCAACTCCGATCCGGACGGTGTCGATTTCCCGATCCCGGGCAACGACGACGCCATCCGCGCCGTCTCGCTCTACTGCGATCTGATGGCGGCTTCGGTGCTCGACGGCATCCGGGCCGAGATCGCAGCTTCCGGTGGCGACATCGGCGAACTGACTGAACAGCCCGCGGAAGAAATCCCGTCGGCAGGCGACGGCGCTGGCGCCGAGGCGTTGCCGGCCGAGTAGGCCAGGCCCCTCATCGACAAGAGACGAACGGGGCCGGTCGGAAGACCGGCCCTTGTCACACCAACGAGTCACGGAGCACTACAATGGCTGAGATCACGGCTGCCCTCGTCAAGGAACTGCGCGAGAAGACCGGCGCGGGCATGATGGATTGCAAGAAGGCGCTGAACGAAGTCGGAGGCGACATCGAGAAGGCGATCGACTGGCTGCGCACCAAGGGCCTGTCTGCGGCCTCGAAGAAGGCCGGCCGCGTTGCCGCCGAGGGCCTGGTGGGCGTCGCCGCGAACGGCACCAAGGGGGCCGTGATCGAGGTCAATGCCGAGACCGACTTCGTCGGCCGGAACGACCAGTTCCAGAAGTTCGTTACGGCGGCGTCCAAGCTTGCGCTCGATAACGGCGGCGACCTCGCCAAGGTGGCGGCGGCGCCGTTTCCCGGCACTGGCCGTGACGTGCAGGGCGAGCTGACGAACCTGATCGCCACGATCGGCGAGAACATGAGCCTGCGCCGCGCCGCCTCTCTGTCGGTGTCGGACGGTGTCGTCGTCGCCTACACGCACAATGCCGTCGCGCCGGACCTCGGCAAGATCGGTGTGCTGGTGGCGCTCGAGTCGACAGGCGACAAGGCCAAGCTTGCCGCTCTCGGAAAGCAGTTCGCCATGCACGTGGCCGCGACCAACCCGCAGTCGTTGACCGTGGCCGAGCTCGATCCGGCGGTGATCGAGCGCGAGCGTGCGGTTCTCGCCGAGAAGGCGGGGCAGAGCGGCAAGGCCGGCGATATCATCGCCAAGATGGTCGAAGGTGGTCTGCGCAAGTTCCACCAGGAAGTCGTCCTGCTCGAGCAGGCCTTCGTGATGGACGGCAAGACCAAGATTTCGAAGGTCGTCGAGGAAGCGGCCAAGCAGGTCGGCGCGCCGGTCAATCTGGCAGGCTATCTGCGCTTCGCCCTGGGCGAAGGCATTGAGAAGAAGAGCGAGGATTTTGCGGCCGAGGTGGCCGCCCAGCTCAAGAAGTAGTATTAAAACCATCACTGGCGCGCGAGCACTGGGCTTGCGCGCCCAAGACAACGTAATCAGAGGAATCTGATGCCGTCGGGTCCCCGTTATCGCCGTGTCCTTTTGAAGCTCTCTGGCGAGGGGCTCATGGGGAATCGGGAATATGGCCTCGATCCCGACATGGTTTCGATGGTCGCGCAGGAAGTGAAGACCGTGCACGCCATGGGTGTGCAGGTTTGCCTCGTGATTGGCGGTGGCAACATTTTCCGTGGCGTTTCGGCGGCGGCATCCGGTATGGACCGCGCGAGCGGTGACTACATGGGCATGCTGGCGACCGTGATCAATTCACTTGCCATGCAAAGCGCATTGGAGCGACAGGGATTGCAGACGCGTGTCCAGTCGGCGATCCCGATGACCACGGTGTGCGAGCCCTACATCCGGCGCCGCGCTGCCCGCCACATGGAAAAGGGCCGCGTCGTGATCTTCGCGGCCGGCACCGGCAACCCGTTCTTCACGACTGACACGGCTGCCGCCCTCCGCGCGGCCGAGATGAGCGTCGATGGTTTGCTCAAGGGCACGCAGGTCGACGGCGTCTACTCAGCCGATCCGCGCAAGGACAAGAATGCCAAGCGTTACGACACGCTGACCTACATGGACGTGCTGTCGCGCGACCTGCAGGTGATGGATGCGTCGGCCGTCTCGCTGGCTCGCGAGAACCGTATCCCCATCATCGTTTTCGACATTCACAAGCCCGGTGCCTTCGCAGAGACGATGCGTGGCGAGGGTACATTTACCATCATCAAAGACGAGGCCTGATCATGACCGCCGATCTCAAGGAGCTCGAGAAGCGCATGCAGGGCGCCATGGACGCCTTGAAAAAGGAGTTCGCGGGTCTGCGCACCGGCCGTGCCTCGGTCAACCTGCTCGACCCGGTCGTCGTCGAGGCCTACGGTCAGCGTATGCAGCTCAATCAGGTCGGCACGGTGAGCGCGCCCGAACCGCGACTGCTGACCGTCAGCGTGTGGGACAAGGGCCTGGTCGTGTCGACTGCCAAGGCGATTCGCGAAGCGGGCCTCGGCCTCAATCCGGCGCCGGATGGTCAGATGATCCGCATCCCGATTCCCGAACTCACGACCGAGCGCCGCAACGAGCTGGCCAAGCTCGCGCATAAGTATGCTGAACATGGTCGCGTCGCCGTGCGCAACGTGCGCCGCGACGGCATGGAAGCGCTCAAGAAGGCCGAGAAGGATCACAAGATCTCGGAAGACGAGCACCGTCAGAAGTCGGACGAGGTGCAGAAGCTTACGGACCGCTTCGTGAAGCTGGTCGACGAGTCGCTGGCGCATAAGGAAAAAGAGATCAAGACGGTCTGATGTCGACAGCGCCGCTTCCCGCAGCCTCCGGCGGAGCGTCGGAGCCCCACCACGTTGCCATCATCATGGATGGCAACGGGCGTTGGGCAAAGGCACGCGGGTTGCCGCGGGTGGCGGGCCATCGCCGCGGTGCCGATGCGGTGCGACGGGTGGTGCGTGGGGCCGGCGAACTCGGTATCCCGGTGCTGACACTGTTCGCCTTTTCGACGGAGAACTGGGCGCGACCCGCCGACGAGGTCAGCGACCTCATGGGATTGCTGCGCCACTACCTTCGCAGCGAACTGGAAGAACTGCGCAAGAACGGTGCGCGCCTGCGGGTCATCGGCAATCGCGAAGGGCTGGCGCCGGACATCGTGCGCGACATCGCCGAAGCCGAAAACCTGACGCAGGGCAACAGCCGTATCGACGTGAACATCTGCGTCAATTACGGCTCGCGCGATGAGATCGTCCGCGCCGCCCGTATCCTGGCGAAGCGTGCCGTTGCGGGCGAACTAACGGCGGACGGCATCGACGAGAGTTCCTTCGAGCGCGAACTCCTTACGGCTGGCGTGCCCGATCCGGATCTCCTGATCCGGACCAGCGGCGAGCAGCGTATCAGCAACTTCCTCCTCTGGCAGTGCGCCTACGCAGAGCTGGTTTTCGTCGACACGCTGTGGCCGGATTTCGGCAAGGAACACCTGGAGCAGGCAGTAGCCGAGTTCCGTCGGCGTGAGCGGCGTTATGGCGGCGTCGGAAGCTGAAACGCCGGCAGGTCGCGGCGGGCGGTTCGCGGGCTTGGCCCTGCGGCTGCTGTCGGCTGTGGTTCTCGGTCCGCTGCTGCTGGCCGCTGTCTGGTATGGCTATCCCTGGATAGATCTCGTTGCGGCCCTCGCTGCACCGCTGATGATTTTCGAATGGACGCGGTTGACCCGTGGCAGTCCGATCCTGCGCGTGTTGGCTTGGTTCTATGCGCTGGCTGCCGTGACCGCGCTCCTGTGGATACGCCACCAACCGGCCTTCGGGCGCGAGACGCTGATCTGGATTCTGGTCTGCATCTGGGCGACGGATATCGGCGCCTATTTCGTTGGCAGAGCGGCTGGCGGCGCGAAGCTGGCGCCGCGGATCAGCCCCGGCAAGACATGGTCGGGATTGATTGGCGGGATGGCATGGGCTGCAATGGCCAGCGCAGCCGCCGGCTATGCATTCGGCCTCGGCGAGACGGTGCCGCTGGCCATGATGGGGGCCGGGCTGGCTGTCATTGGTCAGCTGGGCGATCTGCTGGAATCGGCCGCCAAGAGGCGGGTGGGGGTCAAGGACAGCGGTCGGCTGATCCCGGGCCATGGCGGCCTGCTCGATCGGGTCGACGGTTTGATCGCCGTGCTGGTTGCTGTCGGCCTGGCACGACTCGTCATGGGCGAGACATGGCCTTGGACATGACAAAGTGGGTGGCGCCTTCGCACGATCGTCCGCGTGGTGTGACGATCCTCGGCTCGACCGGCTCGGTCGGCCAGAGCACGGTCGATCTTATTGCCCGGGATCCTGCAAGCTATCGTGTCGAAGCACTCGTGGCCGGTACGGCCGTCGAGTTGCTGGCCGAGCAGGCGAGGCGCCTGAAGGCGCGCCTCGCCGTAGTGGCCGATCCGGCGCGTTTCCAGGCGCTGAAGGAAGCGCTGGCCGGCACGTCGATCGAGGCCGCTGCCGGGCCTGAGGCGGTGGTCGAAGCCGCATCGCGGCCCGCCGAATGGGTGATGGCCGCCATCGTGGGGTTCGTCGGGCTCGCGCCGACGCTTGCTGCCGCACGCCGCGGCGCCATGGTGGCACTGGCGAACAAGGAGGCGGTGGTCTGTGCTGGCCGCCTGCTGTTCGAGGCCATCGATCGTTCGGGCGGCACGCTGTTGCCGGTCGACTCGGAACACAATGCCATCTTCCAGGTCTTCGAGCCCCAGCAGCGTCACGCCGTCGACCGGCTGATCCTCACCGCATCGGGAGGGCCGTTCCGTAACTGGTCGCTGGCAGACATGGCCGAGGCCACGCCGGAGCAGGCGCTGGCCCATCCAAACTGGGACATGGGCGCCAAGATCTCCATCGACTCGGCGACTCTGATGAACAAAGGGCTGGAGCTCATCGAGGCGCATCTGCTGTTTGGCTTGCCGGAAGGGCAGGTCGAGATCGTGGTGCATCCCCAGTCCGTCATCCATTCGATGGTCGCCTATCGCGACGGTTCGGTGCTGGCGCAGCTCGGTACCGCGGACATGCGCGTTCCCATTACCCATGCCCTCGGCTGGCCGTCGCGCATCGACGGTCCGGCCGCGCGGCTCGACTTCACGCAACTCTCTGCGCTCACGTTCGAGCGGCCCGATTCTGGCCGCTTTCCCGCTCTACGTTTGGCCCGCGAAGCGCTAGTCACTGGTGGATTCGCACCGGTCGTGCTGAATGCGGCGAACGAAGCGGGGGTTGCGGCCTTCCTGGCGCGCCGCATCGGGTTCCTCGACATTGCGCGCACGGTCGAGGACGTCATGGCCGGTTGGAATGGCTTGGCTAACCCCGTGGAAACGCTCGACCAGGTCAAGGCGGCAGATCTGGAGGCCCGGCGGCGGGCCGAGGAGATCTGCAAGGGCAAAGAGCTGAGCAATTGAACTAGACCAGAACCCATGATCCACTGAACCATGCAAAGCGTCGCCAGCCTTTTCACGACATATCTTCCGTATTTCATTCTGGTGCTGACGCTGCTCGTGTTCGTGCACGAGTTCGGCCACTACTGGGTGGCGCGGCGGTTCGGCATTCATGCCGAGGTCTTTTCCATCGGCTTCGGACCGGAAATCGTCGGCTGGACCGACCGCAACGGGACCCGGTGGAAGATTTCGGCCATTCCCCTGGGCGGCTATGTGAAGTTCCTGGGCGACAGCGACGAGACCAGCGCCACGCCCACCGATCAGCCCCTCTCGCAAGCCGACCGGCGGCGCGCGTTCTTCAGCCAGCCGCTCTATGCGCGGACGGCCGTCGTCCTGGGCGGCCCGATGGCGAACCTGCTGTTCGCCTTCGTGCTCCTGACGGGCGTCTTTTATGTCATGGGCGAGCCCTATTCGCCGGCAGTGGTCGCCGTGCAGCAGGACGGACCGGCTGCCCGCGCGGGCCTGCGCAGCGGGGACGTGGTGGTCGGCCTCAACGGCAAGCGCATCGATCGCTACGAGGATATCCAGGATTCACAGATCCTGTATCTCGCCAAGCCGATGTCGATCGAGTACCGGCGCGGCGGGCAGCTTCTCCGTGGAGAGATTGCGCCGCAGTTCTGCGAGCGGACGGACCGCTACAACAACACGCTGCGCTATGGCGATCTCGGCATGGACCAGCTCATCCGGCCGGTCGTCGGCGGCTTCACGGCCAACAGCCCGGCAGAGGCGGCGGGCCTCAAGGTCGGCGACCTGCTGCTGGCGATTGACAGCAAGCCGGTGGATTATTTTTCTCGGATCCCTGAATTGATCGGCAGCCGCGGTGGGCAACCTGTGACCGTTACCTACGAGCGCGGGGGCCGGCGCGAGGAGGCAACAGTCGTCCCGATCGCCGACAAGACGCTCGACTGCGCCGGCAAGGAACAGGCGATTGGTCGGCTGCGCGTACGCCCTGCGGCCGTCACGGAATACCGCCACCAGGGTGTTATCGGCGCCATGGGCGCCGGGGTGAATGCGGTCTGGAGCATGACCACGATGTTCTACACATCGATGGGTCAGATCTTGACGGCGACAAGACCTGTGGATGAACTCGGGGGACCTATTCGCATTGCCAAGGCAGCCGGCGAGGCGTCGCATGCTGGTTGGGGGGGGATCCTCAATCTTGTCATCGCCTTGTCGGTCGTGCTGGGAGTTTTCAACCTTCTGCCCGTTCCGATGCTCGACGGAGGACATCTCGCCATGTACCTCTATGAAGCGGTACGTGGCCGGCCACTCAGCCTCAGGGCTCAGGAGGTTGGGTTGAAGTTGGGCTTCGCCCTTGTCATAGGCATGGCGCTGATAGCGACATTCAATGACATCAGGCTGCTATTGCGGTGAGTGACGCGAACCTGTGGGAAAAAGGCAGGGGACAAAAGGGATGACGAAGTCCCAGATGCCGGTTTATGAAGCTGCGTTCGCGGGTTTGGCCATCGGTAAGGTCTGGCAAGCGCCGGGGGTGAGTTTGATCTTTCGTTGGGCCGTACTGGCCGTTGCTGCAATTCTCATGCTCAGTACGACGGCACACGCCCAAAGGGGTGCGGCCGGCGGGACGATTCAAGCCATCCAGATCGATGGAAACGTCCGTTCGGAAGCGGCGACGATTCGCTCTTACCTGCAGCTGAAGCCTGGCGAGCCCTTCGATGCGGCCGCGGCCGACCGCTCGCTGAAGGCGCTGTTTGCGACTGGGCTCTTCTCCGACGTCGCGATCCATATGCAGGGCTCGACCCTCGTCGTGAAGGTCACCGAGAACCCGATCATCAATCGCGTGGCGTTCGAGGGAAACAGCAAGATCGAGGACGACAAACTGCGCGACGAAGTGCAGTCCAAACCTCGACAGGTATTCACGCGCGCGCGCGTCCAGTCCGACGTCGAGCGCATCCTGACGATCTACCGTCGCAGCGGCCGTTACAACGCATCGGTCGAGCCGAAGGTCATCCATCTCGAGCAAGGCCGTGTCGATCTCGTCTTCGAGATCAACGAAGGCGACGTGACCGGCGTCAAGCGTATCAGCTTCGTCGGTAACGAGGCGTTCGGCGACGGCACGCTGCGCGGCAAGATCCGGACGACGGAGAGCGCTTGGTGGCGCTTCCTGTCTTCGGACGACCGTTTCGATCCGGATCGCCTTAATCTCGATCGCGAGCTTCTGCGCAAATTCTACCTTTCGGAAGGCTATGCCGACTTCCGTGTCGTCTCTGCGGTTGCTGAGCTTGCTCCGAACCGTGAAGGCTTCTTCATCACCTTCACGATCAACGAGGGTGAGCGCTATCGCTTCGGGAAGGTCGACGTCACTAGCCGCTTTCAGGGCCTCGACGTCGACGTGATCAAGGGCTTCCTGACCATGAGCGAAGGCGAATGGTACGACGCCGACGAGGTCGAGAAGTCCGTTTCCAACATCTCCGAGGCGGTCGGCACGCTGGGCTACGCGTTCGTCGACGTCCGGCCGAACATCCGGCGCAACAAGGACAACCTGACCGTGGACGTCATTTTCGACGTCCAGGAGGGACCGCGCGTCTACGTCGAGCGCATCAACATTTCGGGCAATACCCGAACCCTCGACAAGGTTATCCGGCGTGAATTCCGTCTGGCCGAGGGCGACGCTTTCAGCACCGCAAAGGTTCGCCGCAGCCAGCAGCGCCTCCGTAATCTCGGCTTCTTCGAGAAGGTCGACGTTTCGGCGGCGCCAGGCTCGGCGCCCGACAAGACCAACCTCGAAGTCCAGGTTGTCGAGCAGAGTACCGGTGAAATCTCCTTCGGCGCCGGCTACTCGTCGACCGCCGGCATCGTCGGCGATATCTCGGTCAAGGAACGCAACCTGCTCGGCAAGGGCCAGGAGCTGCGCCTCGGCCTGTCGCTGGGCACCTTGAGCACCGTCATCGACCTCGGCTTCACCGAGCCTTACTTCATGGACCGCCAGGTTTCGGCGGGCTTCGATATCTTCAGAACGTCGAACGATCGCCAGAACGTCGCGAGCTATAGCGATCGCAGCTTGGGCTTCGCGCTTCGCGCCGGCTGGGCCTACAGCGAAAACCTCCGGCAGCTGGTCCGCTATACCCTGCGTCAGACTGATATCTACAACGTCCAGTTCTGGGCCTCGCCGATCATCCAGGCGCAGGCCGGCACTCAGGTCGTGTCGGAACTGTCCGAGACGATCCTCTGGGATACCCGCGATACGCGTCTGAACACGACCAAGGGCTTCCTGGTCCGCAACACGGTGGCCGTGGCCGGCGCGATCGGTACCGAGCAGTATGTCCGCACGACGGCCGACGCGGTCTATTACTACTCGCTCTTCGAGGACGTCGTGGCGTCGGTCGGCGGCTCGGTCGGCCTGGTCCTGCCGTATGGCGGTTCCTATGTCCGCCTGAACAACCTGTTCTTCATCGGTGGCGACACGCTGCGCGGCTTCGCGGTCGGCGGTATCGGTCCGCGCGACGCCGGCACCACCGATTCGCTCGGCGGCCAGTACTACTACACGGGCACGGCGGAGCTTTCCTATCCGCTACCCTTCGTGCCGAAGGAGGTTGCGCTTCTCGGCAAGGCCTTCGTCGATATCGGCTCGCTGTGGGGTGTCCAGTCGACCACGAGCAACACCACGTCGGTGCTGGACAGCCAGTTGATGCGTGTCGCGGCCGGTGTCGGCATCCAGTGGGTGTCGCCGTTCGGTCCGATCCGAATTGACTATGCCTGGCCGGTTCAATACGAGGCGTGGGACAAGCTACAGAACATTCGCTTCAGCTTCGGCACGCGCTTCTGATGGGGATGTCGCGGTCATGAACGTACAAGCCGACAAAGCCAGCGTCGCCACGGCGACCTCGGTGGACATCAAGCGGATCCTGCAAATGATCCCGCACCGCTATCCGATGCTCATGGTCGACAAGGTAGTCGACATGCAGCTCGACCACAGCGCCGTCGGGATCAAGAACGTCACGATCAACGAGCCATTCTTCCAGGGCCACTTTCCCTCCGACCCGGTGATGCCGGGCGTACTGGTCGTCGAGGCCATGGCACAGACTGCCTGTGTTCTCGTGGTGTCGACCTTCGGTGCTGCCTCGGAAGGCAAGCTGGTCTACTTCATGTCGATCGACGGTGTACGTTTCCGCCGTCCGGTCGTGCCGGGCGACCGGCTCGAACTGCACGTCCAAAAGGTGCAGAGCCGCGCCAATGTCTGGAAGTTTTCGGGCCGGGCGCTGGTCGAGGGCAAGGTCGCGGCCGAGGCTACATTCGCCGCCATGATCAGAGACAATTAGGGTCAGGGCCAAAGAGGAGAGGGACATGCCCGACGCAGCCGCCAATTACCGCATGCTCCACACGATGATCCGCGTCATGGATCTCGACAAGTCGCTGGCCTTCTACACCGGACCGATGGGTATGAAGCTGCTGCGCAAGCGCGACGTGCCGGACGGCAAGTATAGTCTCGCGTTCGTCGGCTACGGCGACGAGCCCGAGCATGCCGTCGTCGAGCTGACCCATAATTGGGGGCAGGAGAAGCCCTACGAACTCGGAACCGGCTTTGGCCACCTCGCGGTGGGTGTGCCGGACGTCAAGGGCGTTTGCGACCAAGTCGCCGAGGCCGGTGGCAAGGTTACGCGCGCTCCCGGACCCGTGAAGTTCGGCACCACGGTCATCGCCTTTGTCGAAGATCCCGACGGCTACAAGATCGAGCTGATCGAGCGGAAATAAGCTGCGTTTAGTTGCTTCGACTCGCTATTCATTCTGGGTGCCATCGGCGTAGCCGCCGCCGATGCGCCGACCGGGCGCCAGCAGGCCTTGGCCCGGGACATAATTGATTTCCAGCCGCGTCCCGTCAGGGTCTTCAAACAAGATCGAATAGTAGCCCGGGGCGAAGGCATCTTCGCGCGGCGGATGAACGACCTTAGCGCCAATTGAATTCAGGAAGGCATGCGCCTCGTCGATGTCGCTGCGTTCGCGTGCGCGCCAGCAGTGATGGTGGAGGCCCACGGTGCCTTGCCGGAAACGCTGGCCGGCAAACTCGGCGGAGGGGGCATGGATGCCGAAGCCGGTACGTCCGCCCACTCCATAGAACGTGTTGTGGGTATCGGCCACGATGGTCATGCCGAGGAACGGCAGGAGCTTGCCGTAGAATTCCCGGGCCGCTGCGAAGTTGCCCGCCGTGATGAAGGTATGAGCGACGCCGTTGACCTGCATGGTGGCTCCCCTGCGGATGCAGGCGAAGTAGGCACCAGCACTATCAATGGTTCAAGGCAATCGGCCCCATGAGCCCGTGAAGCCAGCTCACGAGTGGCGCCTAGAAGAAGCGCCACTCCACCAGTACGAACGTCAGGAGAAGGCCGGCGATAGCCAGCACGACCGCCCGCGTCAATAATCCGGGCTGCCGGAAATTGTCGTTGGCCGGTCGGCCGAGCCGCACGATTCGCGGCATCGGCCTTTGTTTCTCGGTGGCCGTCCAGGTCGTTGCCCGGCGCGGCCCGAATGACGATCTCGCCATGTTATTCTCGCTTCCTCCCAGGATAGCGAACGTTATGCTTAGCCGCGCATATGGAGCGGCTTGTACGGCCGCTCGGTCTGGCCATTGTACAGCTGGCGCGGGCGGCCGATCTTCTGGTCCGGATCCTCGATCATCTCGTTCCACTGCGAGATCCAGCCGACCGTACGCGCCACTGCGAACAGAACGGTGAACATCGACGTCGGGATGCCGATCGCCCGGAAAATAATGCCCGAGTAGAAGTCGACGTTCGGGTAGAGCTTCTTGGAGACGAAATAGTCGTCCTTCAGAGCGATCTGCTCCATTTCCATGGCCAGCTCGAGCAGCGGATCGTGCTGGATGCCGAGCGAGGTCAGCACCTCGTGGCAGGTCTGGCGCATGACCTTGGCGCGCGGATCGTAGTTCTTGTAGACGCGATGGCCGAAGCCCATCAGGCGGGTGTGATCGTTCTTGTCCTTAACGCGGGACAGGAAGCCCGGGATGTTCTGCTTGCCACCGATCTCGTTCAGCATGTTGATCACGGCTTCGTTGGCACCACCGTGGCTCGGGCCCCAGAGCGAGGCGATGCCGGCGGCGATGCAGGCGAACGGGTTGGCGCCCGAAGAGCCGGCGAGACGCACCGTCGACGTCGACGCATTCTGCTCGTGATCGGCATGGAGCATCAGGATGCGGTCCATCGCCTTTTCGATCACTGGATTGACTTCGTACTCCTCGGCCGGAACCGAGAACATCATGCGCAGGAAGTTCGCGGCGTAGGAGAGGTCGTTGCGCGGATACACGAACGGCTGGCCGACCGAATACTTGTAAGCCATCGCGGCGATGGTCGGCATCTTGGCGACCAGGCGATAGGAGGCGACCATCCGCTGGTGCGGGTCGTTGATGTCGAGCGAGTCGTGATAGAAGGCCGAGAGCGCGCCGACGACACCGCAACAGATCGCCATCGGATGGGCATCGCGGCGGAAGCCGCGATAGAACTGGCTGAGCTGCTCGTGAACCATCGTGTGGTTCGTGATGTCTTTGACGAACTTGTCCTTTTGCGTCTTGTTCGGAAGATCGCCCTTCATCAGCAGATAGGCGACATCCATGAAGTCGCTCTGCTCGGCGAGGTCGGCGATGTTGTAGCCGCGATGGAGAAGGATGCCTTCGTCACCATCGATGAAGGTGATCTTCGAGCCGCACGAGCCGGTCGAGGTGAAGCCCGGATCGTAGGTGAACATTCCGGATTCGCCGTAGAATTTGCGGATATCGACCAGGCGCGGTCCGAGGGTGCCGTGGATGATCGGCATTTCATAGGATTTGCCGGTTTCGTTGTCGGTCAGCGTCGCGGTCGATTTGGCCATTTGGTGAACTCTTTTCAGCTCGATTCAGGCAAGGCGCGAGCACCCCGCGGGGACTGCTCGCTGGTTCGGCGGCACCCTAACAAGCCCCTCGAAAGGGCGCAATTGTGCAGCAGGGCCGCTATTTCGCCGTATGCAGGAAACTTAAGAGTCGGCCGTCTATGGCGGCCAGCGAGAGCCCGATCAGGGCCATGCCGGCGAAGTGCCGGGGCAGCAAATGTTCGCCGAGAACGGCGGCGCCGAGCAGGATCGCCGTTACGGGAATCAGGAACGTCACGAGCAGGAGATTGGTCGCACCGGCTGCGGAAAGAATGCGGAAATACAGGACATATGCGATGGCCGTCGACAAGAGCGCCAGTCCGGACAATGCAGCCCACACCGTTGCTGATGGAAAAGCAGGCAGTGTCCAGGGCTGATCGACGATCAGCATGATTGGGAGAATCAACATGGTACTGCCCGTGAGCTGGCCTGCTGCAGCGTCGAGTGGGGCGACGCCCATCGTCTTGAAGCGGCGGCCGTAGATTCCCGCGAAGGCGTAGGAGAGTGCTGCGCCGAGACATGCCACTTGGCCCCACAGGCCATGGCTACTGTTCAATACGTCTGGCCCCATGAGCACTGCGACACCGCCAATGCCGATCAGCAGTGCCGAAAGTTTGACGGCATCGATCCGTTCATCCTTCGTGAGGAAGTGTGCCACGACCAAGGTGAAGAGTGGCGTCGTGGCGTTGATGATCGAGGCGAGGCCCGAGGCGATCTGCGTCTGGCCCCAGAAAATCAAGGCGAAGGGAACGATGTTGTTCAGCATCCCCATGGCGAAGAAGCTCCGCCACGGCACCTTGCGCTGAAACAGGCTCCCTGCAGAAAAGGCAAGGGCCAGATTGAGCGCAACAGCAGCCAGCGCGACGCGGCCGAACACCACCGACAGGGGGGCCAACTCGTCGAGCGCTACTTTGGCAAAGAAGAACGAACCGCCCCACAGGACGGACAGGGATAGAAGCCAGATCCAGACGCGCGCAGTCATGACCTGAGACTGCGCGCTTCAGGGCGCCACCGCTATCCGGCAGCGGCCAGCAATCGCGCGCGCGTCTCGGCCGGACCGAGGATCGCCACCACTTCGAAGATGCCGGGTGATACGGTCGAGCCGGAGAGGGCGACGCGCAGCGGCTGGGCCACCTGGCCGAGCTTCACGCCCATGCTTTCGGCGAACCGACGCACGGCGTCCTCAACCTGCTTCTCCCCCCAATTGGCTGCATCGGCCTCCAGGGCGGCAGCAAGCTTGCCGAGCAAAGACTTGGCCTCGGGCGTCAGCACCGAGCGGGCCTTGTCGTCGGCAATCGGCGGCGCACCGGCTCGGGCATAGAAGACGAGATTGTCGGCAAGCTCGATCAGCGTGCGCGACCGTTGCTTTACACCGTTCATGCCGCGCGTGATGCGCTCCAGGCCGATCGCATCGACTTTGGCGCCAAGCTTCTCCTCGACACGTGGCAACACCATCGGCAACAGCTCGTCGTCCGGCATCTCGCGCAGGTAATGCGCGTTGAGGTTGATGAGCTTTGCCATGTCGAAGCGCGAGGGCGAACGGCCGACGCCATCAAGGTCGAACCACTCGATGGCCTGCTGAGTCGAAATGATTTCGTCGTCGCCATGGCCCCAGCCTAGGCGCAGCAGGTAGTTGCGCAGGGCTGCCGGCAAGAGGCCCATGTCGCGATAGGCATCGACGCCCAACGCACCGTGACGTTTGCTGAGCTTCGCGCCGTCGGGGCCATGGATCAGCGGGATGTGCGCGTAGGCCGGTTCCGGCCAACCCATGGCTCGGATGATCTGAAGCTGGCGGAAAGCATTGTTGAGATGGTCGTCGCCACGGATGACGTGCGTTACGCCCATGTCGTGATCGTCGACCACGACGGCCAGCATGTAGGTCGGCGTGCCGTCGGCGCGCAGCAGAATCATGTCGTCGAGCTGCGCATTCTCGACCGTGACTTCGCCCTGCACCAGATCCTTGATGACGGTCTGGCCGGTCTGCGGCGCCTTGAGACGAATGACCGGCGCGACGCCCGCGGGAGCCTCCTTGGGGTCGCGGTCGCGCCAGCGGCCGTCGTAGCGCATGGGCTTGCCGGCGGCCTTTTGCGCGGCCCGCATCTCGTCCAGTTCCTGGGGCGAGCAATAGCAATGGTAGGCGTTGCCGGCGGCCAGCATCTGGTGCGCCACCTCGGCATGCCGCGCCGCGCGCGAGAATTGGTAGGTGACCTCGCCATCGTGCTGCAGGCCGAGCCAGCCCAGGCCGTCGAGGATGGCGGCAATCGCCGGTTCGGTCGACCGCGCGCGATCGGTGTCCTCGATGCGCAGCAGGTACTTGCCGCCATGATGCCTGGCGAACAGCCAGTTGAAGAGCGCGGTGCGAGCGCCGCCGATGTGCAGAAAGCCGGTCGGCGAGGGGGCGAAGCGGGTTACGACGGTCATTTGTCCAAGATCTTTTGGGGGTCGATAAGCGCGGGTTTTGCCGCATTTAGGCCGCGAAAGCGCGCCGTAGGTAGGCGAGCGTCCCTGCACTGTCAAACGTGGGACTGGCCCATAGGCCAGGGGGCAAAAAGGAGACGGCGTGGCGGGGGCACGCACCTGGATCCTGCACCAACTCGATGCCGAACGCGGTCGCTGGATGCTCTGGCTGCCCGTCGCCATAGGGTTGGGCATCGCTATCTACTTCGAGCTGCCGAGCGAGCCTGCCTTGTGGCTGGGACCCGCTTTGGGCGGTGCATCGTTCGTGGTCGCCTTCCTCGTGCCGGCGGGCGGCCTCGCACGTGCGCTGGCGATTGGTGCGGCGGCTGCATCGGCAGGGTTCGGCCTGATCGCCTGGCGCACGGCAAGCGTTGCCGCCCCGACGCTCAGCCGGCCGCTCTTCAGTATCAACGTCGAGGGCAGGGTCGCCGATATCCAGCGCCTGCCCGACGGCGTGCGCGTCGTCCTCGAGGCTGTGCGCTTGAAAGGCAACAACGTGCCGCCGCCTGAAATAATGCCGTTGAAGGTGCGGGTGACGTTGAGCAGGGGCGCGCCACCGTTGACTGTCGGCGACCGGCTGCTCGTGCTGGCGAACCTGTCACCGCCAGCAGGTCCTGCAACGCCTGGCGCCTTCGATTTCCAGCGGGTTGCCTGGTATCAGCAGCTCGGCGCCGTTGGTTACGCCCTGGCGCCGGCCACCATCATCGAGAAGGGGCAGCCGGACGGTTTCGTCCGCGCACTCGACGCCCTACGTGCCGATATTACGGAGCGCATTCTAAAGGCGTTGCCCAACCCCGAAGGCGGCGTGGTCGCGGCAATGCTGACGGGCGAGCAGACGGCCGTCGACAAGGACGTCGCCCAGGCCATGCGCGACTCGGGATTGGCGCACATACTTTCCATCTCCGGCCTGCATATCGTCTTCGTCGTCGGGCTGGTGATGGGCATCGTCCGCTATGGGATCGCCCTCATCCCGGCGCTGGCCTTGCGCATCGATGCCAAGAAGGTCGCCGCCGTCCTCGCCCTGCTGGCCGCGCTCTTCTACACCGCATTGGCAGGGGCGCCCGTGCCGGCGCAACGCGCGTGCGCCATGGCGGGGTTTGCCCTGCTGGCCATCCTGCTCGACCGCACCGCACTGTCGCTGCGACTCGTCGCCTGGTCGGCGATCATCGTCCTCGTGGTCGCCCCGGAGTCGCTGACGGGGGCATCCTTCCAGATGTCGTTTGCCGCCGTGGTGGCGTTGATTGCGGCGTGGGAGACCGCTGCGGGGTGGCGTCGGCGCCTGCATGAGCGCGCCGATCTTTCGCAACGGCGCTGGTTATGGCGTCTCGGGGTTGCCCTGGCGGCCAGCCTGCTTACCACCCTGATTGCCTCCATCGCGACCGGCGCTTTTGCCGCCTATCATTTCAACCGGCTATCTCTTCTCGGGGTTGTCGCCAATCTGCTGGGCGTGCCGCTCACGGGATTCTGGATAATGCCCTGGGGCTTGATGGCCATGCTGCTGATGCCGTTTGGGCTCGAGCAGCTTGCGTTGGTGCCGATGGGCTGGGGGGTAGAAGGGCTGAATGCCATCGCTCGCTATGTGGCCGCCTGGCCGGAGGCGGCGACTTTGGTTCCGTCGCTGCCAGGTGCGAGCCTGTGGCTGCTGACGGCCGGCGGCTTGTGGCTCTGCCTGTGGCGGCGGCACTGGCGTTTCGCCGGTTTGCCCATCGTCGCCATCGGCTTGCTGCTTGGACCGCCGCCAGCGCCGGATCTGCTGATGAGCGAGGATGGTCGCGTGCTTGGCCTCCGGGACGAGCGGGGCGTTGTACATGTCGCGTCGGCTCGCACCGACCGGTTCGTGAGCGACGCCTGGGCGCGGCGGCAGGGGCAGGAGGGCGCCAAGCGTTGGACTGTGAGCGCCGAGGAACAGGCGACCGGACTTGGGTGCAGTACAGGCCTTTGCCGTTGGCGCAAAGGGCCGTGGCGCATCGCGCTGGTGAGCGACGAACGCCGCCTTGCCGAGGCCTGTGGAGCCTCGGACATCGTGCTGGCCACCGTCGATGCGCAGGCGCGTTGCCGTGGTCCACGTGTGGTGATCGACCGGCGGGATGCCTGGAAGGAGGGCGCTCAGGCCCTTTGGCTCGACGATCTTGGCGTGCGACGGGAGACTGCCAATGCGGCGCGGGGGGACCGGCCTTGGGTGCCCAACAGCCCCTCGCGGCAGGCTGCGCGGGTCAAGGCGCCGGGCGCCTGAGATTCACCGGCAAGGCGTGAAGGGCTGGCCGGGCATCATTGCCCACCGCGCATTCACGATCAGCCAGCGTCAGTTGTAGCGGCGGTAGAGCCCGGCGAGGCGGCCCTGGATCTTCACCCGATCGGGGCCGAAAATCCGCGTCTCGTAGGCGGCGTTCGCAGGCTCCAGCGCAATCGAGGCGCCCTTCTTGCGCAGCCGCTTGAGCGTCGCCTCGGTATCGTCGATCAGCGCCACGACGATCTCGCCGGTCTCGGCGGTATCGGCGCTGCGGATGATGGCGATGTCGCCATTCTGGATGCCGGCCTCGACCATCGAGTCGCCCTGGACCTCGAGGCAGTAGTGAGCACCGGAGCCCAGCAGCGAAACCGGCACGTCGACGGTGGTGGAATTGTCGCGCAGCGCCTCGATCGGCGTACCGGCGGCGATCCGGCCATAGAGCGGCAGGCTGAGTGCCTGCGCTTCGTTGGCAGCCTGGATGGCGCCGGCAAGCGGCATGCGCTCGCCACGCACGATCTGAGGCACAAAACCTTCGCGCGCCTCCGCAAGGCCGGCCCGGCGGGCATCGGCGAGCAGGGGGGTGACATTGGGGGCCGGCATGGCGGCCGTGTCGGGCAACTTCAGAACCTGCAGGGCGCGCGCCCGGTGCGGCAGGCGGCGCAGGAAGCCGCGCTCCTCAAGCCCAGTAATCAGGCGGTGAATGCCCGACTTGGACTTCAGCCGAAGTGCCTCTTTCATCTCGTCGAACGAGGGCGAAACGCCATCGTCGTTGAGGCGTTTGTTGATGAACAAGAGCAGCTCGTTCTGTTTGCGGGTTAACACCGTCTTCTCCCCAGACTGCCTACCAGATTTCGGAACAAATCCTGAAACCCGGCACATGTTCTAGTTTGGTTCTTCTCTCCGGTCAAGTTATCCCGGGGAAGACGGGGATCAGTAGCCGCCGGGAAGCGTCGCGAGGTCAACAATCTGCACGGTTTCACCCTTCGTTCGTGCCGGGTCGTGCGCGGGCCTGACGAGCAGCCCGTTGGCGTGGGCGAGAACAGAGAGCATCGAGCTGTCCTGTACCGGGTGAGGCTCCACGATCAGGGCGCCGTCGGCCGCGCGAGTCAGTGTCGAGCGGATGTAGTCCTCACGCTGGTCGTTCTGTTTCAGATCGACTGCCAGTCGAGCAGGCTGTGTCGCAACGAGGTCGCCAGGCTGCCCCAGCATTCGCTCCATTGCGGGCTTCAGGAACAGAAGCGCACAGATCATGGTCGAGACCGGATTGCCGGGCAGGCCAAGCACGCGGGCGCGATCCTTGGCGGCGAACATCAGGGGCTTTCCCGGACGCATGGCGATGCGCCAGAAATCCATCGAGAAGCCTTGGGCCTTGAGCGCGGCCTGCACGAGATCGTGGTCGCCGACCGAGGCGCCGCCTAGGGTGATCAGCAGATCGTCCTGGGCGCCAGCGGCAATGCGGTTTTCGATCAGCGCAGCGTCGTCGCGGGCAATGTCGAACAGGGTCGGCTCGCCGCCCCAGCCGCGCACCAGCGCCGCGACCGCAATGCCGGAGGAGGAGACGATCTGGTTTCGGCCGACTGGTTCGCCCGGCATCACGAGTTCGTCGCCGGTCGACAGGATCGCGACCCGCGGTTTCCGGTGGACGGAGAGCCACGGCAGGTTCATCGCCGCGGCAAGTGCCACGTCGCGCGTCGAGAGTGTCCGGCCGCCGCCGAATGGCTGCTCGCCCGCCTTGAAGTCGAGGCCGGCCTTGCGGACGTGGCGGCCCAGCCGCGGCGCTTCGAGGATGGTGATCTCGGCGCCGTTCGCCTTCGTGTCCTCCTGGATCACGACCGCGTCCGCGCCCTGCGGCAGCGGCCCGCCGGTGAAGATGCGAACCGTTTCACCGGCTTTCAGCACCTGATCGTAGGAACCGCCGGCCGGTGCCTGGCCGACCAGCGTGAGCGTAGCCGGTGCCGAGGGCACGTCGGCGGCGCGCACGGCGTACCCGTCCATCGCCGAGAGATCGGCCAGCGGCTGGGTGAGGCGTGCCTTCGCTGGAGCTGCCAGGACGCGGCCCGCCGCGTCGGCGACCGACACTATCTCGGCCGGCAGCGTCTCGAACGCGGCGATCACGCGGGCATGGGCATCGCGAACCGAAAGCATCAGCGGGCGCTCCAGGTGCCGGACTTGCCGCCGGACTTGTGCAGGAGTTTCACCTCGGAAATCGTCATGCCGCGGTCGACGGATTTGCACATGTCGTAAACGGTCAGCGCGGCGACGGAGGCGGCGGTGAGCGCCTCCATCTCGACGCCGGTGCGCCCCTTGAGCTTGCAGGTCGCCTCGATATCGACGGCCTTGCGCTTGGGATTGAGCGACAGCTTCACGTCAACCGACGACAGCGACAGCGGATGGCAGAGCGGGATCAGCTCCGGCGTGCGCTTGGCAGCCATGATGCCGGCGAGCTGCGCGACGGCGAGCACGTCGCCCTTCTTGGCCTTCTTCTCGCGGATCAGTTTCAGGGTTGCAGCCTGCATCGTGACGCTGGCACGGGCCACGGCGATGCGCTCGGTCACTTCCTTGTCGCCGACATCGACCATGCGTGCATTGCCGGTGTCGTCGAAGTGGGTGAGGGCAGCCTTGCGCCTCATGCCGCCTCGCGCACCAGGATATCGCGCACGGCCGCCTCGACGTCGGGTTTGCGCATGAAACTCTCGCCGATCAGGAACGCCGACGCGCCGACCTTGGCCATGCGCGCGAGATCGGCCCGCGATCCGAGGCCGCTTTCGGCCACCAGCACGCGATCGCGCGGCACCCGCGGGGCAAGCTGCTCGGTCGTGGCGAGATCGACGGCAAGCGTCTTGAGGTTGCGGTTGTTGACGCCGATCAGGTCGCTGTCGATGCGAAGCGCCCGTTCGAGTTCGGCCGCGTCGTGCACTTCGACAAGAACGTCCATCTCCCAGCGATGGGCGAGCTTTGTGAGATCGGACGCCATCTCGTCGTCCAGGCACGCCATGATCAGCAGGATGCAGTCGGCGCCCAGCGCCCGCGCCTCGGCGACCTGATAGAGGTCGATCATGAAATCCTTGCGCAGGACCGGCAGGCTGCAAGCATTGCGCGCCTGTATGAGGAATTCGTCCTTGCCCTGGAAGTAGGGTTCGTCGGTCAGCACGGATAGGCAGGTCGCGCCGCCGCGTTCGTAGGCGCGGGCGAGCGTCGGTGGATCGAAGTCCTCGCGGATCAGGCCCTTGCTGGGCGAGGCCTTCTTGATCTCGGCGATCAGCCCATAGCGACCCGACTTTATGGTGCGCTTCAACGCCTGAGCGAAGCCGCGCGGCTTGTCGGCCTTCAACGCCGCATCTTCAACCTCGGCAAGCGTGCGCTTGGCCTTGCGCGCCTCGACGTGGCGACGCTTGTCGGCGACGATTTTCGTCAGCGTGTCGCTCATGCGCAGATCCTCTTGAGTGTCTCCAGGGCGGCCTTGGCCTTGCCGCCGTCGATCGCGGCAATGGCGAGCGCGGCGCCTTCCTTCAGGTCGCGGGCCTTGCCGGCCACCATAAGCGCCGCGGCGCTGTTCAGCACCACGATGTCGCGGAAGGCGTTCTTCTCGCCGGCCAGCACCTTGTGAATGGCCTCGGCATTATGCTCCGGATCGCCGCCCTTGAGATCGGCAAGCGAGGCACGCTTCACGCCGATGTCTTCGGGAGCAATCTCGATCTCGCTCACCTTGCCGTTGTCGAGCGAAGCCGCCCAGCTCGTGGTCGTCGTGGTGAGTTCGTCCATCCCATCCTGGCCGTGCACGACCAGCGCGCGCTCGAGGCCAAGCTGGCCCAGCGCCTCGGCGACGGGCCGGAGCCAGCGGCGATCGAACACGCCGACAAGCTGACGCTTGACCAGGGCCGGGTTCGACATGGGGCCCAGCAGGTTGAAGATGGTGCGCGAGGGTGCCAGTTCGACCCGGGGGCCGGCGACATTGCGCATGGCACTGTGATGACGCGGTGCCATCAGGAAGCACACCTTGGCTTCGAGCAATGCCTGTTCGAGCGTCTCGATGGGCAGGTCGAGGTTGATGCCGAGCGCCCCCAGCACGTCGGCGGCGCCAGACTTGGAGGTGAAGGCGCGATTGCCGTGCTTGGCAACGGGGACGCCCGCACCGGCCACAACCAAAGCCGAGCAAGTGGAAACGTTGTAAGTGCCGTGGTGATCGCCGCCGGTGCCTACAATGTCGATGGTGCCGTCGGGAGCCTTCACGCGCAGTACCTTGGTACGCAACGCGCGGGCGCCGCCAGCCAGCTCCTCGGCGGTTTCTCCGCGCACCTTGAGCCCCATCAGGAACGCGCCCATCTGCGCCGGCGTGGCGTCGCCGCTGGTCATGATGTCGAAGGCGCGCTCAGCCTCGTCGATGCCGAGCGGCTCGCCATTGCCTACTTTGGCCAGAAGGCCCCGAAAATCGTCGATATCGCCACTCACCGGAAAAGCACCGTGTTGATTTGCCTCTTGCCGGTCCAGCCGGCGGGCGCGAAGCTATATCACATGGCTCAAGAACTCATCCTCAAGGTCACCGGCATGGATTGCGACGGCTGCGTAAAGGCCGTCACCCGTGCTGCGACCGGCGCCGGTACCGCGCCTCTCTCCGTCGACCTCAAGAGCGGGGAGATGCGTCTCCCAGCGGAAGCCGACGTGGCTGCCATTTCCAAAGCGATCCAGCGCGCCGGCTTCGGCGTCGCAAGTTAAGCGCTTTACCGTAACACTCTGATTTTTATAGGTAAACGACCCTAGGTGCCGCTGCTTGTAAATATAATAAGCAAGCTTATATTAAGTGACCTTAGGAGAAATCATGGAACTACCCGAGCGCAATATCGGCTTCCTGCTGCACGACGTGGCGCGGCTCATGCGCAAGCGCTTCGAGCAGAATGCACGCGACCTCGGGCTGACGCGGTCGCAGTGTCAGGTGCTGGCCCATCTGGCGCGCAACGAGGGCATCCAGCAGAGCGGCTTGGCCGATATCCTTGAAATCGAGCCGATCACGCTCACGCGCCTGCTCGACCGGCTGGAGGAAATGGGCCTGGTGGAACGCCGGGCACACCCGACCGACCGCCGCATCCGACAGCTGCACCTCACGGACAAGGCGCCGCCGCTGCTTGGCGACATCTTCGCCGTCGGCGCGGTGACGCGCGGCGAAGCCCTCGAAGGCGTGAGCGAAGAAGATCGCGACCGGCTGTTCGCCATCCTGTCCAGCATGAAGGGAAACCTCCTCGGCAGGCTGACGACGAGCGCCGGCGACAGGAGAGCAAGCAATGGCTGACAGAAATTCCTTCCGGCGTACTGACCTCGCCGACGAAGTCCCGGCGCCTGAGCCGACAGGTGGGCCGAGTCCGGCACGTGTTCCGATTATTTCCAGGCTGAAGCTGCGCCGGCCGAGAAACCTGCGCCGCGTCCTCTTGGTGCTGGGACCGGCCCTCGTGCTCGTGGCTGGAGCGTTCGTCTACATGACCAGCGGACGCTATGTGTCGACCGACAATGCCTATGTCCATGCCGGCAAGCTGACGGTCGCCACCGACGTTTCAGGCATCGTTGCCAATGTCGCTGTCCATGAAAGCCAGACGGTCGAGAAGGGCGACGTCCTGTTCACGCTTGACCAGGAACCGTTTCGGATCGCGCTCGCCGGCGCCGAGGCCAATCTCGGCACCGTGCGCAACCAGATCACCACCCAGCAGGCCACCTATCGCCAGAAGGTGGCGCAGATCGAGCAGGCCAGGACCGATGTCGGTTTCTATGAAACGACGGCGCAGCGCCAGCAGGACCTGCTGAGGCGCGGTGTGTCGGCGCAGGCGACCTTCGACCAGGCCAAGCGCGACCTCGATGCAGCGCGTGAGCGCTTCAGCATGGCGAAACACGACGCAGAAGCGGCGCTCGCCCAGCTTGGCGGCAATGCCAATGGAAGGATCGAGGATCACCCCAACTTCCTTGCCGCCCAGGCCCAGGTCGACAAGGCGCGCCGCGATCTCGCGCGCACCACGGTCTTGGCGCCCATTCCCGGCATCGTCACCAACGTCGATGCGTTGCAGGTCGGCGAGTATCTGCCCGCGGGGCAAGCGGCATTCAGCCTCGTTTCTTCGGCCGATGTCTGGGTCGAGGCGAACCCCAAGGAGTCCGACCTCACCTACCTGAAGCCCGGAGCAGTCGCGACCATCACGATCGACGCTTATCCGGGCCGGGAGTGGCACGGCACGGTCACCAGCCTGGCTCCTGCGACGGGCGCGGAATTTTCGGTGCTGCCGCCACAGAACGCGACCGGTAACTGGGTGAAGGTCGTGCAGCGCGTGCCGATCCGGCTCAAGGTCGAAATGCCCGCCGATGCGCCGCCGCTTCGTACCGGCATGAGCGCCTATGTCGAGATCGATACCGGCCATCAACGTCAGATCGCCGACCTGTTCGGCGGCGCCCGGCAGGCCATCGGACTCTAGCCATGTCTGCACAAGCCCCGTCGAAAGTGGGAGCCCATCCACGCCATGTCGTGCTGCTGACACTCTGCGTCATGCTGGCGACGATCATGCAAGCGCTGGATACGACCATCGCCAACGTGGCGCTGCCCTACATGCAGGGCTCGCTGTCGGCGACGACCGACCAGATCAACTGGGTGCTGACGTCCTACATCGTTGCCGCCGCCATCGCGACGCCGGTCACGGGCTTCCTCGAGCAGCGCCTTGGCCGCAAGCGCCTGTTCCAGATTGCGGTCGCGGGCTTCACTGGCGCTTCGGTCCTGTGCGGCATTGCGACTTCGTTGCCCGAGATGGTGGTGTTCCGCCTATTGCAGGGCCTGTTTGGTGCCTCGCTGGTGCCATTGTCTCAGGCGGTGTTGCTCGATTCCTACCCGAAGGAAAAGCACGGTTCGGCGATGGCGATGTGGGGTGTCGGCGTGATGGTCGGGCCGATTTTGGGGCCGACGCTCGGCGGTTGGCTGACCGAGGTCTACAACTGGCGCTGGGTCTTCTACATCAACGTGCCGATCGGCATCCTGACGTTCCTCGGCCTGTCGGCGTACCTCTCCGAAACCGAGACCCGCAAAGGCGGGTTCGACTGGTTCGGCTTTGCCATGCTCAGCATCGCCATCGGCTCGTTCCAGATGATGCTCGACCGCGGCGAGCAGTTGGACTGGTTCTCCTCGACCGAAATCGTGATCGAGGCAGTGCTGGCCGCGCTCGCCTTCTACCTGTTCCTGGTCCAGACCTTTACGGTGAAGCAGCCCTTCATCGATCCGGCAATCTTCAAGGATCGCAATCTCTCCGTCGGCCTCTGCTTCATCTTCGTGGTCGGCATCATCCTGCTGGCCTCGCTGGCGCTGATCACGCCTTATCTGCAGAATCTGATGGGCTATCCGGTGATCACGGCCGGCATGGTGCTGGCGCCGCGCGGCGTCGGCACGATGTTCGCGATGATGCTGGTCGGCCGGATCATCAACAAGGTCGACCCGAGGATCCTGTTGGTCGTGGGCCTCCTGATCACGGCCGAAGTCCTATGGGAGATGACGCGCTTTACGCCGAATGTCTCGGAATGGACCTTGATCCGCACCGGCGTGATGCAGGGTTTGGGGCTCGGCTTCATGTTCGTGCCGCTCTCGACCATCACCTTCGCGACCTTGCCGGCCCATCTGCGCACGCAGGGCACGGCCCTCTACAGCCTGATGCGCAACATCGGTTCGAGCATCGGCATCTCGCTGGTGATCTTCCTGCTGACGCGCAACACGCAGCTCGTCCATGCCGAACTGGCAGGACATGTCACGCCATTCAACGATGCGCTAGGCCAAGTCGGTCCGTCGCATTTCTGGAACCTGGCGACGACCGTCGGTAAGGCCGCGCTCAATGCCGAAGTCACCAAGCAAGCGGCCGTGGTTGCCTATGCCAACGACTTCAAGCTGATGATGTTGGTGGCGCTGGTCGCTTTGCCTTTGGTGCTCTTGCTCAAGAAAGCCAAAGGGCAGGGTGGCGGCCACGCGGCGGTGATGGAGTAGGGCGCGCCTTCGGGTCGACGGCGTCCGCTAGTAGACCGCTTCCGGCCGATCGACGGGATTGTCTGCGAGTGAGATGGCGATCCTTTCGTTGTCGCTCCGGATCGCAATCAGATCGACTGTATCGACCGTGTGCGTGTTGAACTCCTGGTGCGGAACGAACGGCGCGAAATACGCGAAGTCGCCCGGCTCCAGATCGGCCACATACTCCAACCGCTCGCCCCATCGGATCTCGAGGCGGCCCTTCACGATAAAAATAGTCACCTCGTGGCGACCGTGATGATGGGTGCCAGTTCTCGTGCCGGGCGGGAGCGTCACCGTGCCGATCCAGGTCCGTTCTCCGCCGGTTCCGGCATAGTCGACGACGGTCGTGCGTCCCGTTCCGCCAGTCCCTTGTTTGGCTGCCCTTTGCGCTTCGGCGCGGACGACCGTCACACCGGTTCGCCACTTCGCCGCATCCATAGCCCTGACTTCCGTGGTGACGCCCATCGCGGACCTCCTCACTCGATCTTCACACCAGCATCCTGGACGATCTTGCGCCACTTCGTGTTCTCGATGGCGATGTAGGCTTCGAACTCCTGGCGCGATTCCTTGGCCGGCACGAAGGAGAGGCTCTTCAGCTTCTCCAGTACGTCGGGATCTTTGAGGATGCGCATCACTTCGGCGCTGAGCTTGTCGAGGATTGGCTCCGGCGTGCGCGCCGGTGCCGAGAGGCCAATCCAGCCGACGGCGACGACACCATAGAGGCCCTGTTCGGCAACGGTCGGCAGGTCGGGCAGGAAGGGCGAGCGGCGCTCGTCGGCGATGCCGATGGCCTTCACCTTGCCTGCCCGGACCGGACCGACGGCGCCCGGAATGGCATCGGACAGAAGCTGAATGTCGCCGCTCTGCAGCGCAAGCTGCGCCTCGGCATTACCCTTGAACGGCACATGCGTGAGTTTGATGCCGGCCGCGCTCTTCAGCATCTCGACGGCGAGATGGCTGGCCGAGCCGTTGCCCGAGGAGCCGTAGTTGAGATCGGCCCCGGCTTTTGCCTTGGCAACGAGATCGGCGACGGAGCCGATGCCGCTCTTGAGGCTGGTCATGAGGACCTGCGGCGTCAGCCCGATATTGGCGATCGGCGCGAAGTCCTTCTGGGGATCGTAGGGCAGCTTGGGATAGAGCGCCGGGCTGATGCCGTGCGTGGAGATCGTCACCATCAGCAGGGTGTAGCCGTCGGGCGCGGCCTTGGCGGCGACGTCAGCGCCGATCTGGCCGCCCGCGCCGGGACGGTTCTCGGCGATCACCTGCTGGCCCAATGACTTGGTGAGCTGGTCGGCCATCAGCCGGGCCAGGATGTCGGTTGCCTGACCCGCGGGGAAGGGAACGATGATGCGGATCGGCTTCGTCGGCCAAGCCTGAGCGAAGGCCGCCGGTGCGACGGCGGCCGAGGTCGAGGACAGCAGGAAAAGCCGACGATTGAACATCGGTGGTTAGGCTGCTTTCTTCTTGTTCTGCTGCGAGGGATGGTCGCCCGCGATCTTGAGGAAGTTCTCGAGTATCTTGTGACCATGCTCCGAGGCGATGCTCTCGGGATGGAACTGCACGCCATGGATCGGCAGGGTCTTGTGGCGCAGGCCCATGATGATCTCGCCGGTCTCGGCGGTAATCTCAAGGTCCTTGGGGAAGTCCTTCCGATCGACAATCAGCGAATGATAGCGCGTCGCCTGGAAGGGCGAGGGCACGTCCTCGAATACGCTCTGGTTCCTGTGCTCTACGCCCGACAGCTTGCCATGCATCGGCGTCGGGGCGCGCACGACCTTGCCGCCGAACACCTGGCCGATGGCCTGATGGCCGAGGCAGACGCCGAACAGCGGCACCTGTTCCTTCGCTGCAGCCTTGATGAGGTCCATGCAGATGCCGGCCTCGTTGGGCGTGCAGGGGCCTGGCGATAGCACGATGCCGGCCGGCTTCAGCGCCAGCGCCTCGTCGACCGTGATCTGGTCGTTGCGATGCACGACGCAGTGCGCGCCGAGATCGCCCAGGAAGTGGACGAGGTTGTAGGTGAAGCTGTCGTAGTTATCGATCAGGAGAAGCATGGCGGGATATTAGCGGTTTTCCTCAGCCCTGCGCCAGTTCCGGGAAATCCTCTTCCCTGAATTCGCCGGGGCCGCGCTGGTTTTCCGAAGCCCGCTTTTCCTCGTCGCGGCGCAGCTCGACGCGCCGGATCTTGCCGGAAATGGTCTTGGGCAGGTCGGCAAACTCGATGCGGCGAATGCGTTTGAACGGAGCCAACCGGCCGCGCAAGTGTCGGAAGATCGACAGCGCGGTCTCGCGGTCGGGCTTGCCGCTCGCCGTCAGCATCACATAGGCCTTCGGCACGGCAAGCCTCACGGGATCGGGCGCGGGGACGACGGCCGCCTCGGCGACGGCGGGATGCTCGATCAGTACGCTTTCAAGCTCGAACGGGCTGATACGGTAATCCGAGGCTTTGAACACATCGTCCGCGCGGCCGACATAGGTGAGGTAACCGTCGGAATCGCGCGAAGCGACGTCGCCGGTGCGGTAGACCTCGCCATCGATCGAGGCAATTGAGCCATCGTCCTGCTGATAGCCGCGCATTAGGGCGGCCGGCCGCTGGTCGAGCGCGATGCAGATCTCGCCTTCCTCGGCGTCCTTGCCGTCGGCGTCGAGCAGGCGGATGCGGTAGCCGGGCAGAGGACGGCCCATCGAGCCGGGCTTCACGGGCTGGCCGGGCGGGTTGCCGACTTGCGTCGTGGTTTCGGTCTGGCCGTAGAAATCGCGGATGGTAAGGCCCCAGGCCTTTTCGACCTGCTCGATCACCTCCGGGTTCAGCGGCTCGCCGGCAGCGAGCACCTCGCGCAGCTTGGTCTTGCAGGCCTTCAGGTCTTCCTGGATCAGCATGCGCCAGACGGTCGGCGGCGCGCAGAGCGTGGTGACTTCGTTGGCGACGATGGCATCCAGCAGATAGCGCGCATTGAAGCGTGGCTGGTTGGCGATGAAGATCGTGGCGCCAGCGATCCAGGGCGCGAAGAAGCAGCTCCAGGCATGCTTGGCCCAGCCCGGCGAGGAGATGTTGAGGTGCACGTCGCCCGGCTGCAGGCCGAGCACGTAGATCGTCGTGAGGTGGCCCACCGGATAGCTGCGATGGGAATGCAGCACCAGCTTGGGCTTCGCCGTGGTGCCCGACGTGAAGTAGAGCAGCATCGGATCGTCAGCCTGCGTAACGCCGTCGGGCGTGAAGGCGGCGGGCGAGTCGAGCAGCTTGGAATAGGCGTGCCAGCCCTTGGGCGCGTCGCCGACGGCAATGCGCGTCAGGCCCGCATCGAAGCCGTCGAACTTTGCGGCTTCGCCGGCGGCCGCCACGATATGGCGCGCCCGGCCGCGCTCGAAGCGGTCCGCCAGATCGACCGGGGTGAGGAGGGTGGTCGCCGGGATGACGACGGCGCCGAGCTTCATGGCCGCCAGCATCGTCTCCCAGAGCGGCGCCACGTTGCCCAGCATCAGCAGGATACGGTCGCCCCGCTTCACGCCCAGCGCACGCAGGCCATTGGCGACGCGGTTCGAGCGTTCCGACAACTCGGCGAAGGTGAGGGTGGCCGCTCCATCGCCGACGATCTTTAGCGCCGGGCGATTGGCGGCTTTGCCGCGGGCCAGTTCCGCGTCGAACCAGTCGAGCGCCCAGTTGAAGTGGTCGAGTTCAGGCCAGCGGAAATCGCGGTAGGCCGCGTCGTAGTCGCCGCGCTTGGCCAACAGAAACTCGCGTGCTGCCTTGTACGCCTCTACGCCCATTTGCCCGTGCCTCGTTCGTTTCCACCTTGCTTGCGCCAATCCTGAGCCGAATGAGGGGCTGCATCAAGAAAAGCGCACTACTCCCTTTCGGCCATCGAGCGTAGGGTGCGGCCAACGAGAAAAGAACCGCCTTGGTCGTCGAACCCCTCATTGTCGCGCTGCTGCTTGCTGCAGCATTGATGCACGCTACATGGAACGCCATTCTGAAGTCCGATCAGTCGGACCGGCTGGCGACGTTTGGCATCATCATGGCGACCGGCACGGTGATGGGGCTCTTTGTCGTCCCCTTCGTGCCGATGATCGAGCCAGCCGCGTGGAAATATCTTCTGACGTCGGTGGCGATCCATCTCGCCTATTACTTCTTCCTGCTCAAAGCCTATTCCTATGGCGACCTCAGCCACACCTATCCCATCGCACGCGGCATGGGACCGCTCCTGGTGGCGTTGGTGTCGGGTCGCTATATCGGCGAGCATCTACGCGCCCAGGATATTGCCGGCGTGCTGCTGCTGAGCTTCGGCCTGATCGCGTTGGCGATGCCCTTGAAGAATGTTGTGCCCCGGCCGGGCAGCCGGCACGGGCTCGCCACCCTGTTCGCCATGCTGACCGGCGTGACCATCGCGGCCTACATCATCACCGATGGCCTGGGCGTCCGTGCGGCCGGCCCGACCTTCGAGCACCGGATTTCCTATATCGCCTGGCTCGCCGTGGTCGAAGGTCCATGGTTGCTGGTGCTGGCGGCAGTGCTGCGACCGGATACGGTATGGGCGCACGTCAAGCGCACCTGGTATCGCGGCATGATCGGCGGCGTGGTCGCCAACCTCGGTTATGGGATTGCGATCTATGCCTTGGTCCTTGGCCCCATGGCGCATATCGCGGCGCTGCGAGAGACTTCGGTCCTGTTCGGCGCATTGATCGGGACATTGTTGCTGGGGGAGCCGTTCGGTCGGCGGCGCGTCGCGGCGGCGGCAGTGATCGTTATCGGCTTGGTGTTGATGAACGGTCCGCAGCTCATTTGAGCGCACGCAATTCGACGTCGAGGCGGGACAGGCGAGCGAACAGCTTGCAGCGGCTATAAATTGGCCACCAGCCGTACAAAATGATGTCGAGCGGTCCCCACATCGCCACCCAGCCCACGATGAGCAGACCTTCGGCGACGATATGCGCCACTGCCGACGATGAGCCGGCGAGCAGATTGCGCGCAACGAGACAGATCGCAAGAAAGGCCAGGCCGATCAGCAGGCTTGTGCGGCCGCGCCACCACATGTTTCTGAGGCGCCTGCGTTCGCTGTCATGGCGCAACACGAAATGGTGTCGGATCGAGGCCGGCACCTGCTGTGCCTCGGGCAAGGCAAGCTCGGCTTCGGGCAGCATGATGGCGAGCTGCATCGGGCGGCTGCCAAGATCCTCGGCCGATCCGACGATGTAGTCGTCGGCTGCCGGATCCAGTTCCTTCTCCTGAAACGGCGAGGGATCGAGCACATTGTAGAGGCGCGCAACCCGGTCGATCCGTAGCTCGACGGTGACGGCCTTGCCTGTACCGGGATTCACTGTCATGGCTCGGACACGATTGTCTGCGACGGGACGGAGTCATGTCTACTCGCAATCTCGACAAGCTGATGGCTCCGGGCTCCGTCGTGGCCATCGGCGCCAGCTCGCGACCGAACTCGGTCGGCGAAGCCGTCACCCGCAATCTGCTAACGGCAGGCTTCCAGGGTGACGTGTACCTCGTCAACAAGAAGGGCGGCACGATTGAAGGCCGCACGGTGTTCCGCAAGGTTTCCGAGCTGCCGGTGGCGCCGGACCTTGCCGTCATCATGACGCCGGCCGAGACGATCCCGGGCCTGATCGTTGCGCTGGGCGAACTCGGCACGCGTGTTGCCGTCGTGATCAGCGCCGGCCCCGGTGATGGCGCCGATGCCCGTGCCGTCAATGCGCGTTGGCGCAAGCGCCTCCTGCGGGCGGCCAAACCGTACCTGATGCGCATCGTCGGGCCGAACTGCATCGGCTTCGCCGCGCCGAGGGTCGGATTGAACGCGAGCTTCGGTCCGTCGGGGCTCAAAGCAGGCCGCATCGCGGCTGTTGCCCAGTCGGGCGCCGTGCTGGCCGGCCTCGCCGACTGGGGCGTGGCACAGGGCATCGGCTTCTCGCACCTGATCTCCATGGGTGACATGGCCGACGTCGATTTCGGCGACGTGCTCGACATGCTGTCGCGCGAATATGATACGCGCGCCGTGCTGATGTATGTCGAGGGCATCACCCAGGCCCGCAAGTTCATGTCGGCGGCCCGCAGCGTCGCGCGCGTGAAGCCGGTGATCGTCCTGAAGGGCGGCCGGCATGCATCGGCCGCCGCGGCCACGGCTTCGCACACCGGTTCGATGGCGGGCTCTGCGGCAGTCTATGACGCGGCCTTCGCGCGCGCCGGCCTGGTGAGCGTGCTGGGCCTCGGCGAACTCTTCGACGCGGCCGAGACGCTGGGGCATGGACTCGCGCCGCGCAACGGGCGGCTGGCGATCCTGACCAATGGCGGCGGCGCGGGCATCGTCGCGACGGACCTGCTGGCGGACGAGGGTGGCGAGATGGCGTCCATCCAGCCCCGCACGATCGCGCAGCTCGACAAAAAACTGCCGCGGAGCTGGTCGCGAGCCAATCCGGTCGACATCGTGGGCGATGCCGATGGTCCTCGCTACGCCGCGGCGCTCAATGCGCTGGCCGACGATCGTGGCGTCGGTGCGGTGCTGGCGATGAACGTGCCGACGGCGCTCACCTCGTCGGTCGAGGCGGCGCGTGCGGTGGCCGCGGCAGAGGGCATCAAAGTTGTACCGGTGATCGGCTGCTGGATCGGCGGGCCAGAGGCGCAGGCCGGGCGTCGCGTTCTGCACGAGGCCGGCATCCCGGCCTACGATACGCCGTTGCGCGCCGTGCGCGGCTTCATGCACATCATCGAGTATCGTCGCGGCCAGCGCGCCTTGCAGCGGACACCGCCATCGGTTCCCGAAGCGCGTTCCGACACCCGCCTCGTTCATTCCATCGTTGCGGGCGCACTGGCCGAGAAACGCGAGATCCTGACCGAGCCTGAGGCCAAGCGTGTCCTGGCAGCCTACGGTATCCCGGTCGTGCCGACCGAGATCGTGCTCGATGCCACGGAGGCGGCTGCCGCCGCAGTCCGTATCGGGTTCCCGGTCGCGGTGAAGATCCTGTCGCGCGATATCACGCACAAGAGCGACGTCGGCGGCGTGGCGCTTGACCTCGCCTCCGAACAGGCCGTCCTCGACGCCGTGCGCGAAATGGTCGGCAAGGTGCTGGTCAAAGCCAACAAGGCGCGGATCGACGGCTTCGTCGTGCAGCCGATGATCAAGCGACCGCATGCGGTGGAATTGATCCTGGGCGCCGCCGAGGACCCGGTATTCGGGCCGATCCTGCTGGTTGGCCATGGCGGCGTTGCGGCGGAGGTGATCGACGACAAGGCACTGGCGTTGCCGCCGCTCGATCCCGTTCTGGCCGAGGATGCACTGAGCCGAACCCGCGTCGACCGCCTGCTTCGCGGGTATCGCGACCGGGCTCCGGCGGATCGCGGTGCCGTCGGCGAGGCCATGGTGCGGCTGTCGCAGCTCATTGCCGACGTGAACGAGATCGCCGAACTCGACATCAACCCGCTTCTGGCCGACGCCGACGGTGTAGTGGCACTCGATGCCCGTATCGTCGTGCGCAAGCCGCAAGCCGGGCAAGAGCGGGCGGCACGCTTTGCCATCAGGCCCTATCCGGTTGAGCTCGAAACCGACATCGAGCATCGCGGTCAGAAGCTTCATATCCGGCCCATCCGCCCCGACGACGAGCCGTTGATACAGGCCTTCACCAAGCGCCTGACGCCGGAAGATGTGCGGCTACGCTTCTTCGGACCACTTCGGGAGTTGACGCACGAAATGGCAGCGCGGCTGACGCAGATCGACTACGACCGCGCGATGGCCTTCCTGCTGCTCGATGGGAAAGAGTTGCTGGGCGTCGGTAGGCTCGCTGCCGACCCGGGATTCGAGCAGGCAGAATTCGCGTTGGTCGTGGCGTCGGATCGTCAGGGCCGTGGCTACGGCGCCTTGTTGCTCAATCACGTGCTTCACTACGGCAAGTCGCGCGGCGTGAAGCGCGTGATCGGACACGTGCTGCGCGAGAACAGCAAGATGCTGGGACTGGCCAAGCATCTCGGCTTCCGCCGCGAAGGGGGGCGTTCCGGCGAGCCGGACATCCGGATGGTGAAGTCGTTGGGTAATTTGTAATTTTTGTTTTGCCGCCCACCCTGAGCCAAGGCAAAAGAACGAAGGCCCGCCAAGAGCTTAGGGCGAATCTCTGATATGGCGTCTAGGAAGAACAGAAGCGGGAAGTCGAACAGAAGGAGTCCAAAGCGGCCGCCGGGTGTGGGCGATCGTCTGCGCGCGCGTTTCAGTGGGCCTCTGTTGTGGATCGAAGCTCACCGCTCGCACTCGATTGTCGCGGCCGTTGCGTTGATGTTCGTCGGCAGTCTGTTCGGTGGCTATTGGCTGGCGCAGCGACTCGACCTGACGGATCGCGACCGGGTGGCGCGCGATACGCTTGATGACATGAGGCGAGGTGGTTCCTCGGCGACGCGCGAGTCAGAACCGAAGTACGCGCGCCTCGAAGATCTTCCGGACTTTCCCAAATACTCCGAGGCCGAACCGGGCAAGCCACGAGCAACGTTGGATGAGAAGCCGCGGCCGGCACAGACCAAGCCGCAGCAAGTCGCGGCGGCGGCATCGGTCGAACAGACGTGGCGGCGCAACGCGGTACCGTTTCGTGATCCCAACAGCCGCCCGCTGATCGCGATCGTCATCGACGATGTTGGCCTCGACCGGCCGCGGTCCCGGCGGGCGTGGGAGCTGCCGGGACCGATGACGATGTCATTCCTGCCGTATGCCAAGGAACTGCGCGAGCAGGCGAAGGCGGCACGCGCAAGGGGCCACGAGCTGATGCTCCATCTGCCCATGGAGCCCAACGGCCGCAACGATCCCGGGCCGAATGCGCTCCTGGTCTCGCTGAGCAATGCCGAACTGCGACAGCGCACCAACGCCGCACTCGACAGTTTCGATGGCTTTGCCGGCGTCAACAACCACATGGGTAGCCGCTTCACGGCCTTTCGGCCGGGCATGGAAACGGTCATGCGGCAGTTCAAGGCGCGCGGGCTGATGTTTCTCGACTCCCGCACCACGCCGCAGTCGGTAGGCGATCAGACGGCGCATGAGCTGGGCGTGCCGTCGATCGTGCGTCACGTCTTTCTCGACGACGAAGAGACGCTGGATGCCGTGCGACGCAAGCTTGCCGAGACCGAAGCCGTAGCGCGGCGGCAGGGTTTTGCCGTGGCGATCGGCCATCCACACGACGTCACCTTGCAGGCGCTGGCCGAATGGCTGCCGACCGTCCAGAGCAAGGGTTTCGCGCTTGCGCCGTCGTCGGCCGTGTTGCGCAAACGGAACGGTTGGGATTGAGTTGCTCCAACGAAGTTGGAGGAAACCGTGCGTTACAAGAAGCAGGCAATGATCGTGGCTCCGCAGCCGGAACCGACGGAGGCGGGGGCCGATGTGCTGCGCGAAGGCGGCAATGCCGTCGATGCAGGCATTGCCTGCGCGCTGGTCCAGGGCGTTGTCGATCCGCTGATGTGCGGCATCGCGGGTTTCGGCAGCTGCGGCATCTACATGCCGGACAAGAAGTTCCATGGCTATATCGATGCCCACGCCCCGGCGCCGCTCGGTGCCCGGCCCGACATGTGGGCCAACCTGATCGAAAGCGAAGCCCGCGACGGCTATGGCTTCATCCTGAAGGGCCGCGTGAACGATATCGGCTACAAGTCGATCTGCGCGCCGGCCAATCTCAAGATGTACTACGAGGCGCACAAGGAGCACGGCAAGCTGCCGTGGTCGCGCATCGTCGAGCCGGCGATTGCCTGGGCGGAGAGCGGCTGGACGGTGCGGCCGCACGTTCACTACTGGTGGTCCGACGATGGCGCCTTCGGCCGGGCGCCCAACCACGAGCGCACCAGTTTCACCAAGGCGGCCCGCGAACTCTATTGCCGCGCCGACGGAACACCCAAACGGGTCGGCGACCGTGTGGTCAATCGGGATTACGGCCAGACCTTGCGCGCCATTGCCAAAGGCGGCGCCGATGTCTTCTACACAGGCGAGATCGCGGCCGCGATCGCCGAGGACATGAAGAAGAACGAGGCGCTGCTGACCGGCGAGGATCTCAAGGCCTGGACGCCGGTCCGCAATCAGCCGCTCTGGGGGGAGTATCGCGGCTACAAGGTCTCGACCAACCAGCCGCCAGGTGGCGGCGTGATGCTGCTCGAGATGCTGAATATCCTCGAGAACTTCGACCTCAGGTCCATGGAGCATGGCTCAGCGCAGTACCTGCGCGTGGTCAGCGAGGCGATGAAGCGGGCGACCATCGACAAGGACGCCCATGTCGGCGACCCCAGGTTCGTCAAGGTGCCGGTCGAGAAGCTGATCTCGAAGCCTTATGCCAAGGGCATGGCCGAGGAGATCCAGGCCGGCGTGATGGCCACGGTGCCGCGCTTCAATTCCGGAGCCGTTTCCAAGGACACGACGCACATCTCCGTCCTCGACAAGGACGGAAACTGCTTCTCCATGACTCACTCGCTCGGGATGCCCTCGGGCGTCGTCACACCGGGGTTGGGCTTCATGTACAACGGCTGCATGGGCGTGTTCGATCCGCGGCCCGGCCGCGCCGATTCGATTGCACCCGGCAAGGCACGTTTCAGCTCTGTGGTGCCGTCGATCATCTTCAAGGACGGCAAGCCGCACCTGATTATCGGTGCCCCGGGTGCCACTCAGATCGCGATGGGCGTGCTGCACGTGGTGCTGAACGCGCTCGATTTCGACATGACCATGGTCGAGGCGGTGAGTGCCCCGCGCTTCTCGGCAACCTCGGATACGATCGACATCTCGAACCGCATCCAAGGCAGGGTGGAGCGCGAGCTGCAGGGCATGGGCTATCCGGTCGTCCGCAGCCCCTACGGCTTCGGCTTTGCCGCCGTGCACGCCATTCGCATTCACGAGGATGGACTCGATGGCGGCGCCGATCCTGGCCACGACGGCGTCGTTATCGCTGTCTAGATAGATCTAGGCATCACCAAGATCCGCCCAGCGGCCGCCCTGCATTGCACGCAGGCTGCAGTCTCGTGCACTCTTGGGGAAAGATAAGAGGAAACAAACAATGATGGTCCTTGGGCGGCGGCGCGTAATGGCCGCTGGCGCGATGCTCGCGGCTGCGCCTTCGATTTCCTACGCCCAGGCCGTCTACCCTGATCGGCCGATCCGGCTGGTCATTGGCTTCCCACCCGGTGGGCCGACTGACATTGCCGGTCGGCTGCTGGCACAGCGGCTGACGGAAATCCTCGGCCAGCAGGTCGTCGTGGACAACAAGCCGGGCGTGGCGGGCAATATCGCCTCGCAGATCGTGGCCGATGCCAAGCCGGACGGTTACACGCTGCTGGTTGGCACCTCGATCATGGGCATCGTACCGGCGCTTTATGAGAAGCTGCCCTACGATCCTCACAAGAGCCTCGAAGCGGTGGGCCATTTCACCACCGTGCCCATGATCATCGTCGCACCGGCGGGTGGTGCAGGTTCGATCGAGGAACTCGTCGCGCTGTTGCGCAAGGAGCCGGGCAAGCACTCGTATCCTTCGCCCGGCAACGGCAGCCTGATCCACATGGGCAGCCTGCTGTTTGCGCAGCGTGCCGGCGCCGATGTGCTGCACGTGCCGTACAAGGGATCGGCACCAGCCATGCAGGATACGCTCGCCGGGCGTCATGCCTTCCAGATCGATACCTTGGGCAGCAGCAAGAGTTTCGTCGACGCCGGCCGCCTCAAGATCCTGGCCGTCTGCACGCCTGCGCGTGTCGCCTCGATGCCCGACGTGCCGACCGTGCAGGAGAAGACCGGCATCGCCGTCGAAGTCGTCACCTGGAACCTGATCTTTGCAACGGCCGGAACGCCCAGGCCGATCGTCGACCGTCTCAATGCAGCGATAAACCAGGCGACCAAGCATCCGGATTTAGTCGAGAAGGCCAGGGGAATGGGGATCGAGCTGGTGGCGTCGACGCCCGACAGCTCCAAGAAGTTCTACGAAGACCAAATGGCCATGTGGGCGCCCATTGTGAAGGCATCGGGCGCCAAGGTTGAATAGGGGGACACCATGACGATCACTCGACGAGCAACACTCGCGGGACTTGGCACCGCGGCGCTGGCGGCGCCGGCCGTTGCGCAAGCCAACTATCCCGACAAGCCGATCCGCATGGTCATCGCCTTTGCGGCCGGCGGCCCGACCGACGTCGTCGGCAGGCTCCTGGCGCCGCGCCTGTCGGAGATCCTGGGACAGCAGGTCGTCGTCGAGAATAAGCCGGGCGCTACGGGCAACATCGGCACAGCGATGGCCGCCGATGCCAAGCCGGACGGATACACGATCCTCTTCAGCGCCTCGACCATGGCCATGGCGCCGGCGCTCTACGGCAAACAGCTGGGCTACGACCCGGTGAATGGGCTCGCCGCCATCGCCTACGTTGCAAGCGTGCCGCTGATCCTGCTGACGCCGGTCGATGGCGCGAAGAGCACGCCCGAACTGGTGAGCATGCTGCGCAAGGATCCCGGCAAGTACTCCTACGCCTCTTCGGGTAATGGCGGGATGATCCATCTTGCGAGCTATCTGTTCGCCAAGCGTGCCGGCGGCGACGCCTTGCACGTCCCGTACCGCGGCTCGGCGCCGGGCATGGTCGACATGATCGCGGGGCGGCACGGATTCCAGATCGACACGCTGCAGTCGAGCAAGGGCTTCATCGACGGGGGCAAGGTGCGCGTGATCGGCGTGGCGGCCGACAAGCGCCTGCCTCAGCTTCCCGACGTTCCGACGATCAAGGAGGCAACGGGCTTCGATTACTCGATCAACACCTGGTACGCCGCCTACGCGCCGGCCAAGACGCCACGGCCGATCATCGACAAGCTCAACGCTGCCTTCAACCAGGCGCTGAAGCATCCCGACATGATGAAGAAGGCCGACGAACTGGCAATCGAAGTGATCATCTCGACGCCGGAGCAGGCCAAGCAGTTCTACGACAGCCAGATGGCCTTCTGGGACCCCATCATCAAGGAGTCGGGCGCGAAGCCGGAGTAGGGCTACATCATCCCCGGCGCGCCGAGGTCGCTGCCGTCGATCATGCGGCTGTAGCGAAAGGGATGCGGATCGACGATCGGCGGATCGCCGGCGACAAGGTCGGCCGCGAGCCGACCGGCGGCGGGTCCGATGCCAAAGCCATGGCCGGTGTAACCGGTCGATAGGTAGAGGCCGGGCATCGGGTCAACCGCCGAGATCACGGGGATGCCGTCGGGCGTCGAGTCGATCAGGCCACCCCAGGAGCGGGCGACCTGCAGTCCCTTCAGGGCCGGATAGTGCTCGGCGAGCTTCGTCAGCCCCTGGTTTACGAGCTTGGGGTCGGCTGCCGGATCGAGGGTGCGCTGGCGCTCGAACGGCGAGACCTTGTCGAACGACCAGCGGGCAAAGGCTTCCGGCCCGTCGAAGAACGAGCGACCGATACCGAAGGTCAGTCCCTGGTGACGCTTCTTGAGGGTAGGCAGGAATTGCCGCGCGTAGAGCAGCCCTTGAGGTGAAAGGTCGACGGTGCCGCGGCCGCCAAGGCCCACCGTGTAGCCACCGTCCAGTCGCCGGCGGATCGTGACATCGGGCATGGAGAGGCCGCCATCTGTCACTTCAGGCGCGGCCGTGGTTGCAAAGGACGTTGAGCGGACACCGGCCTGGGGCAGGCGCAGGCCGTGGCGTCGCAGGAAGAGGGAGGTCCAGGCTCCACCGGCGCAAAGCACGGCAGTCGCGCGGATGACGCCGCGTTCGGTGATGACGCCTGCAACTTTACCGGCCGCAATGTCGAGACCTCGGACAGCACAGTTCTGGTGGATGGTGGCGCCAAGCTTGCGCGCGCCCTCGGCGAGAGCGGGGCTGGCCAGCGATGGCTCCGCGCGGCCGTCGTTCGGCGAATGCACGCCCCCGATCCAGTCGCCTGTACTGCCCGGCGTCATTGCCTTGGCTTCGGCAGGGCTCAGTACATGGCTGTGCATCTGGTATTCGCGGGCCCGCAGCGTCCATTCCTCCCACTGCGCGAAATCGGCGGGGCGGGTGGTGACATAGAGCAGTCCGGTGGGGCGAAAGCCGGTCTCCGCACCCAGCTCCCGGTTCAAATCCTTCCAGATCTCCAGGCTTTTCATCGCCAGCGGCAGTTCGCGCAGGTCGCGATGCTGCTGGCGGCACCAGCCCCAGTTGCGGCTGCTTTGCTCGCCGCCGACATTGCCCTTTTCGAGCAGGGCAACCGAGTGGCCCTTCTTTGCGAGCCAATAGGCAGCGGCGCAGCCGGCGATACCGGCACCGATCACGACGACATCGACCGACGTCGGGAGCTTTTCATCGCTGACGACGGGCTGGACGGGCGGAGACATGCACATTTCCTGAAAGCGAAACGCGGGAAGGCACACTGTAGCCTACGCTTTACGGGCTGGAACCCGGCGCGGTACCCTCCGGCCCCTAAAAGGAGCCCCCAATGGACCTGACATTCGGCAAGGAAGAACTGGCCTTCCAGCAGCAAGTACGTGACTGGCTGAAGGAGAACCTGACGCCCGAGATCATGGGTGAGATCAAGGTTGGCCGTAACGCTTACATGCCGAAGGAACGGCTGATCGACTGGCAGAAGCGCCTGGCCAAGAAGGGCTGGCTCTGCACCGGCTGGCCCAAGGAGTTCGGCGGTCCGGGGTTCACGACGACCCAGAAGTATATTTTCGAGATGGAGATGGCGAAGGCTGGCGCGCCGGGCACCTCGCCGTTCGGTCCCAAGATGTGTGCGCCGGTGATCATGAAGTACGGCTCGGCCGAGCAGAAGGCGCGCCACCTGCCGCCGATGCTGAACTCCGACCTGATCTGGTGCCAGGGCTACTCCGAGCCGGGCTCGGGCTCCGACCTCGCCAGCCTGCGCACCAAGGCGGTACGCGAAGGTGATTTCTACGTCGTGAATGGTCAGAAGACCTGGACCACGCTCGCCCAGACCGCCGACTGGATCTTCTGCTTGGTTCGGACTTCCAACGAGGGCAAGCCGCAGGAAGGCATCTCCTTCCTCCTGATCGACATGAAGACACCGGGCATCTCGGTCGAACCGATCATCACGGCCGACGGCAATCGCACCGGCACGCAGGAAGTGAATTCGGTGTTCTTCACCGACGTGAAGGTGCCGGTCGAGAACCGCGTCGGCGAAGAGAACAAGGGCTGGACCTATGCCAAGTACCTGCTCGAGTTCGAGCGTGGCGGCAATCCCTACAGCCCGCGCCTGCGCTCCGGCTTCGAGCGGCTGAAGCGGCTGGCGCAGTCCATGCCGGAAGGCGAGGACTCGATCCTGGCCGACTCGGCGTGGCGCGAGAAGCTTGCCCGCATGGACATCGAGATTTCCGGTCTCGAGATGTTCGAGCAGGAATTCTACTCCAAGCTCGCCTCGGGTCAGAACCCGGGGCCGCTCTCTTCGATGATCAAGCTGCGCGGCACAGAAGTGATGCAGCAGGTGCAGGAATATGCGGTCGAAGCGGCGGGCTACTACAGCCAGCCATTCCCCGAACAGCGCGCCTGGAACGCCAATGTCGAGCCGATCGGCCCGGAAGGTGCCGACGTGCTGGCGCCGCGCTACTTCAACGGCCGCAAGATGACGATCTACGGCGGCTCATCGGAAGTGCAGCGCGGGATCATGTCGAAAGTGATGCTCGGCCTGTAATCCCGTCGTCCCGAGCAGCAGCGAGGGACTTCACGGAAGATCAGTTGGGGCGAATGCGAGATCCATCGCTTCGCCCAGGATGACAGAGAGATAGAGAAATGCGTCTAGCGTTCAGCGATCAGGAACTGGCATTCCAGCAGGAGGTCCGTGATTGGATCACCGCAAATATGCCTCCCGAAGTGGCGGAAGAAAGCCGCCGCAGCCGTTCCAGTCATGTCTCGAAAGAGCGGCTGGTGCAGTGGCAGAAGAAGCTCGCGAGCAGGGGCTGGCTCTGCCCGAACTGGCCCAAGGAGTTTGGCGGGCCAGGCTGGAGCTCGACGCAGAAATTCATATTCGAGATGGAGATGGCGCGGGCCGACTCGCCTTATCTTTCCTCGTTCAGCATCAAGATGGTGGCGCCGGTCCTCATGAAATTCGGCAGCGAGGCGCAGAAGAAGCGCTTCCTGCCCAAGATCGCCGCTGCCGAAGAGCTGTGGTGCCAGGGCTACTCCGAGCCCGGCTCGGGCTCCGATCTGGCGTCGCTTCGCACCAAGGCCGAGCGGCAGGGTGATCACTACATCGTCAATGGCCAGAAGATCTGGACGACCAACGCCCACTACGCGGACTGGATCTTCTGCCTCGTCCGCACGTCCAACGAGGGCAAGCGTCAGGAGGGCATTTCCTTCCTGCTGATCGACATGAAGACGCCGGGCATCACGCTCGATCCCATCTACCTCGTCGACGGCACGCGCACGCCGATGCGGCATGAAGTGAACCAGGTCTTCTTCACTGACGTGAAGGTGCCGGTCGAGAATCTGGTGGGCGAAGAGAACAAGGGTTGGACCTACGCCAAGTACCTGCTGGAATTCGAGCGCGGTGGACAGGCCTTCGGCCCCCGTCTGCGCAAGGCGTTCCGCCACCTCCAGACATTGTCCAAGACGCAGCTCAACGAAGGCGAGCCGCTGTCGGCCAATCCCAACTGGCGGGAGAAGATGGCTGCGGTAGGGATGGAGATCGATGCCATCGAAATGAACGAGCTGATGTTCTATTCGAGCCTCAAGACCGGCGACGCGCCGGGCAACATGGGGTCGGTGGTGAAGATGCGCGGCACCGAGGTCGGGCAGAAGGTGACGGAGCTCGCGGTCGAAGCGGTCGGCTGGTACGGCACGCCCTTCACGGAGCTTAGGAACTACGACAGCAACGTCGTGCCGGTTGGCGGCGAGTATGTCGACGACGTCTCGCCGCGCTACTTCAACACCCGCAAGACGACCATCTATGGTGGCTCGTCCGAAGTGCAGCGCAACGTGCTGGCCAAGGCCATGCTCGGACTCTGAGCATGGAATACCGCCGTCTCGGCCGCGCCGGCCTCAAGGTTTCCGAGATTTGTCTCGGTACGATGACCTTTGGCAATGGCGCGGACGAGGCGGAGTCCAAACGCATGGTCGACGCCGCATTCGATGCCGGCGTCAATTTCTTCGACACCGCCAACGCTTATGTCGGCGGTGTATCGGAGACGATGCTGGGTAAAGCCCTGAAGGGCCGGCGAGCCGACGCCATCGTCGCCTCCAAGGTTTTCAATCCGACGGGTGGTCGGCCGAACGACTCAGGCATGTCCCGGCTGCACATCATGCAGGCGGTCGAGGACAGCCTGCGCCGTCTGCAGACCGACTATCTCGACCTCTACTACATCCATCACGTCGACCATCAGACGCCGCTCGACGAGATGCTGCAGGCCTTCGACGATCTCGTGCGCCAGGGGAAGGTGCTCTACACCGGGTGCTCGAACTACGAGGCCTGGCGATTGATGAAATCGCTGGCGATCAGCGACGCCAAGGGCTGGACCCGTTTCGTGGCCTATCAGCCGCAGTACAGTCTGGTCGTCCGCGATATCGACGAAGAGATCGTCCCGGCATGCCAGACTGAAGGTCTGGGTGTCGTCGCTTGGTCGCCGCTCGCGAGTGGATACCTCGCGGGCAAGTACACGCCTGGCAGTCTCAAGGTTCAGGGGACGCGTTCGGCCGAAGGCTGGGGATTCCAGAGCCGCTTCTTCGCACCAAACCATGGCGAGATCCTGCAGGCCCTGTTCGATGTCGCGAAGGAGATCGGCAAGTCGCCCGCGCAGGTGGCGCTGCGTTGGGTCATGGATCAACCGTTTATGACCAGCGCCATCGTCGGCGCCCGCAGTGTCCAGCAGCTCAGCGAAACACTCGCCGCGGGCGGCTGGCGTCTGCCTGCCGAAGCCCTGGCTAAGCTCGACAAGATCTCCAAGCAGCCTCATCGCTACCCTCGGGCATTTGAAGATCCAATGGTCGAGCGCCGCAACGCCGCTATCAAGATGCCGGGCGGCGGCAAGCCCTAAGCCGTTCACCAGCCGCTGCGTTCCAGTCGGCCTTCGCGCACGCTGCAGCGGCCGAGCTTCTTCGTCGGGCTCTCGTCATAGAGCTGGACGATGCTCGGTACGTAAAGGGGCCGGTTGTTGGCGATGCCCGTCGTCGAGACCAGTCGCGTCTGTTTACCGGCTTCGGCCTGCGAATAGACCAAAGCCACGCCGTTCAGCAGAGCGTAGTCGTCGGTCCAATCGAGACGCAGGACAGTCACGGGGCGGCCGTCGGCATCACGCGCCTGCCAGCGCTGCACGGTGGGCAGGGGGGCCGCCTTGCCGACGCCGCGATGAACTCGGCCCTCGAGATCGACGCCGATCTGCTGCAATTGATTCAGCGGTAGGCTGGTGCGGACGTTCTCTTGATTTAGGCCGATCCAGAGTTCGATGTGCGGGAGATTGATCCAGGAAGCGTTGGCCGAAGCGGGCTGGGAGGCGGCGAGGGGGTCGAAGACCTGGATCAGGAGGGATTTCAGCCCCACTGCCATCGCCTTGATCTCGGCCGCCTGGTCCGCAGGCGCCGGCTTGCCGTAGACGATGAAGCCGTTGGCGCCGGCGGTCGTCATCGTCGGCACACAATTGCCGATCGCCGTGCCGGCTGGAATCTTCGGATTGTCGCCCAGCACTGGGCCGACGATGTCGTAGGCGCCGACCACGCCGGGAGCCAACCTGGGCGCGAAGGGTACCGGGTCCTTTGGCCAGTCGGCGCAGCCGATGCCGGGATCAGGATGGGTCGTCCGATCTTCCGAGATCGATCGAATGACCATCGTTGCATAATCGTAGTCGGTGTTCGTTCCGCTCGTTTCCGACGAGGTGTGATAGCTGCACGAGCGCTCGGTGAGCGGTCGCCACGGCGAGAGCGAGTAGGTAGTGGTTCCCGACCAGCGCCAGGACGAGCCGCCCGTCTGCCAATGGGCCAACCGGTTGGCGCTTATTGTGACTTCATCCTCGCCTACGCCCGATGAGCCATAGCCATCGTTGCAGAGCTTCAAAAGCTGCTTGGGCGGCGAGGTACCCTCGAGCAGCCAGTATTCAACACCGCCATTCTTGTCGCCGTTGCCGTTTTGACAGCCATCGTCTTCGTCTTTGGGCTTGTCGGCGAGGCCCAGGCTTACTTCCGCAACAGCGAGCGACGTGCCGGAGGGAGACTTTCCGGCATCGTAGGTCTTGGCGATTTTGCACGTGGTCCGCGTCTGGCAGATCGCCGCGGTCTGGGCGGCATTCGGCGCCGCCTCCGCAACGACCGGTAAAGCGAGCAGGAGTGGGGACAGCAAAAGGATACGCATGATGACTATTACCCCGCGAGCACTGGCTCGCCGACGATCTGCGTGCGATGCATCAGCCGACGCAGGCTTTCGTCGAAAGCATCGCGCCGATGCATGACGCAGCGATTGTCCCAAAGAACGAGATCGCCGGCGCGCCACTTCTGGTACCAGGCGAAGCATTCCTGCGTAGCGTGCGCCCAGACCGCGTCGAGCAGCGCCTCGCTCTCCTCGACAGGCAACCCATGGACATAGGCGCCGGGACGGCGGCCAAGGAACAGCGCCTTGCGCCCGGTCACGGGATGCAGGCGAACGAGGGGATGTACGGCGCCCGGAGTCTGACGAACGTCGAGCGTGCGCTGGAAGCCGCGCCGCAGCTCGCCGGCCGAGTTGCGGCTGGAATCATGGATGCAAGTCTTGCCGTCGACTACGCGCTTCAGCTCGGCCGGCAAGGTCTCGTAGGCCTCGTACATGTTGAGAAAGCCGGTATTGCCGCCATCGGGTGGCACTTCGAGCGCGTAAAGCAGGGACGCGCGCGGCGGCAGCGGATTGTAGGACATGTCGGTGTGCCAGACGAGTTCGTAGCTGCCGAGACTGCCGACCGCCTTGCCGTCCTTCTTGACGCTCGAGATCACGGCGACCCAGTCGCGAGCATCGGCGACGACATCGGAATCGGCGCGATCCAGGCTCGCGGCGGCGATGGGCACACGATCGAGTTCGCCGAAGCGGGCACTGAAGGCCATCAGGATACGGTCATCGAGTTTCTGGCCGGAGAAGCGCAGGACAAGATGCTGGCCCCAGGCCTCGGCGATGCGCTCGAAGGTGGTGTCGCTCATCGGGCGCGAGAGGTCGACGCCATGGACGTCGGCAGCAAGCGCTGCACCGGTAGGCTGGATCCAGAGTTCGCTCATGCGCCACCTGCGGGGTCGAAGTAGTGCGGCACGAAGCGGCTGTTGTTGTGCGTGATGCGGCGCTCGTCTTCGCGCATGCCGATGCCGGCGGCCTTCCCGTCGATCACCCAGGAGCCGACCAGCGCATGGTTGCCGTCGAACACCGGCAGGGGCTCATAGGCCTGCCAGACAAAGCCCTCGGTGCCGTAGTTGCCGCCAGCAGTATCGAAGACGCCCGGCCCAACGACCGTAATGTTATGGCCCTCGCGGCCGAAGATCGGCTTCTTCACGAACGCACGGCCGAGATCGGGATGCTCGCTGTCGAATGCCGGCAGGAGGTTGCGATGGTTGGGAAAGCCCTCCCAGAGCAGCGGCAGGATCATCTTGTTGCTGAGGATCATCTTCCACGCGGGCTCCAGGAAGGCCGTCGTGTCTGAGAGGACATGGATGCCGAATTCCTCGCGTACCATCCATTCCCAGGGATAGAGCTTGCTCATGACCTGGATCGGCATTTCGTCAGGGTCGGTGAAGCGCCGTCCATTCCAGCCGATCTGCGCCACACTGAGCGGCTTGCCGGCGAGGCCCGCCTGCAGGGCGGTGTCGCGCAGATATTCCGAGGTCGCGAGATCTTCGGGGTGATCCTCGAAACGCGCGAAGTGGACCAATGCCTCCGGCGGCAGGCGCGCCAGGATCCCGCGCCAGGCCTCGATGAGCTTTTCGTGGATCGAGTTGAACTGGTCGGCGTCAGGCTTGGTGTCCTTCAGCCAATGCCACTGCACGACTGCGGCCTCGTAGAGCGCGGTCGGTGTATCGGCATTGTATTCGAGCAGCTTCGGTGCATTCCGGCCGTCGTAGGCAAGGTCGAAGCGGCCAACGATCGTCGGATCGGAACGACGCCACACGCGCTCGATGTAGTCGCCCCAGGCCGGCGGGATATGCATGCGCTCCCACAACTTGTTTGCGACCACATGCTCGACCGCCTTGAGGCAGATTCCGTGCAGCTCCTCGGTCGTAGCTTCAAGTTCGTCGATCTGGTCGGCGGTGAAGGCGTAGCATGCCTGCTCCGTCCAATAGGCCTTGTCGTCGAGGACGTAGAAGTCGAACCCGAGCTGCTCGAGCTTCTGCTGCCAGCCCGGCCGCGGCGGAATGGTCTCGCGACGCATGCCTAGCTCGAACTCGACGAGCCGCTGCTCGATCCCGTGCTGCCGAAACCGCCGCGCTGGCTTTGGCTGGGTGCAGGCGTTGCCTTGGGGGCGTCAGGCGTGGTGGCCCCCGGAGAGGTCGCGGTGCCGCCGGGCCGCGTCGTGGTCGCCGTGCTCCCCGGTGTCTGCGGTCCGGAGATGGCAGGCCCGCGGAAAAACGGGTTCGGCAGGAACCAGAGATATGGCAGCGCACCGAGACCAGCACCGACACCCGGCGCGCAAGAATAGAGGAGCGCTGCGCCGGCGACGCCCATCAGGACGACCTTTACCCCGCGCGACATTCGGGAGTTGGGAGGAGGTGTGCTGGGCGAGGGCATGGCGTCAGCTTGTGAGACAGGCGGCGTTGATCAGGCCGAAGCAGGCGGCGAAACCGCCGGCGGTGATGCCGGCTGCTGCCTGGTTGGATTCGATGGCCACTTTAAGCTGCGGGAGCATCAGGCGCATGCCGATATGCACGATCAGTTGCACGACGAGAGCCACCAGAGCCCATAGTACGACGTCGGTCAGGCTGATGGACTGCGCAATCGTATTGGCGAGCGGCAGGCAAAATCCCAGAAGAGCGCCAACCAGCGCCGTCGCGGCGGCCGAGTTGCCGGCCCGGATCAGCGTGAATTCCCGCCAGGGGGTGATCATCGTGTAGACAAACAAGAACAGGCCAATCAGGCCGAAGCCCACGACGACGTAGCGCACGAAGTTGGGGAAGGCCGCGACCAGCCACTGGAATTCAGGCATATCGCGACTTTCCGCCGGTCAGCCGTGCATGGTCAAGCCGCCCGACACGCTGATCGTCTGCCCGGTGATGAAAGCGGCATCGTCGCTGGCGAGGAAACAGACCGCGCCGGGGATATCTTCAGGCTGGCCGACGCGTTTCATGGGGATGGCGCCAACCAGGGCCGCGCGCACCTTCTGCCCGCGTTCGTCGTCGCCGGCTACGGCTGCCAGCAACGGCGTATCGGTGGGGCCTGGGCACACGGCGTTGAGCGTGATGCCTTTGCGTGCGACCTCACGCGCCACGGTTTTGGTGAAGGCGATGATGCCGCCCTTGCAGGCCGAATACACCGCCTCCTGTGAGGAGCCGACGCGACCGGCGTCCGAGGCGATATTGACGATGCGGCCACTGCCGCGTGCCACCATACCCTTCAGGACGAAGTGACTCATATTGAGCGGTCCGCGCAGATTGATGGCGATGAGCTGATCCCACAGATCGGGCGTCGTATCGACGAAGTTGGCGAAGCGATCCCAGCCGGCGTTGTTCACGAGGATGTCGGTAGGGCCCACTTCACGTTCGAAATGCAGGATGGCACTACCGACGGCGTCGTAGTCGGAGATGTCGACGCCGGAGGCGAAGCCTTTGATCTCGGCGGCTACCTTGTTCGCTCCGTCGAGATTGCGGTCGAACACGCCGACCTTGGCTCCGTAGGAAGCGAAGCGCCGGCAGATTGCGCTGCCGATCGCGCCGCCGCCGCCCGTGACGATGACGCTCTTTCCGTCCAGTCCGCGCATGGGCTGCTCCTCAGAGGGGCGAGTAGGGATCGAACTTGGGCTTACGCTTCTCGAGATGCGAGGCGAGCCCTTCCTTCACTTCAGGCCCCAGGAAACCCAGCATCTCGAGCCCGAGCGAGGTGTCGAAAGTCGGGCCCATCATGCGCAGCCAGTTGTTCAAGGCGTACTTCGTGAAGCGGATGGACGTCTGCGCACCCTCGGCGAGCTTAGTCGCGACTTCGAGGCCCTTGGCTTCGAGCTGGTCGTCCTCGACGCAAAGCGAGACGAGGCCGATGCGCTCGGCTTCCTCGCCATCGACCGCTTCACAGAGCAGCAGATAGTACTTGGCCTTGGCCATGCCGCAGAGCAGGGGCCAGACGATGCAGGCATGGTCGCCGGCCGCAACGCCCAGGCGCGTATGGCCATCGATGATCTTGGCCTTCTTCGAGGCGATCGACACGTCCGCCAGGATGCCGGCAACGAGGCCCGCGCCAACAGCCGGTCCACGCATGGTGCTGACGATCGGCTTGGAGCAGTTGATGACGTTGTAGACGATGTCGCGCGCTTCCTTCCACGTCCGGAGCAGTGCGTTGTAGTCCGTGATGTTCTTTTCGATGATGTCGAAGTCGCCGCCGGCCGAGAATACCTTGCCACCGGCGCCCTGGATGATGACGCAGTTGACTGTGTCGTCGCCGTCGATGTCGCGCCACACGTCAACCAGTTCGCGGTGCATGATCGCATCCGTGGCGTTGTATTTATCGGGCCGGTTCATCGTGACGCGCAGCACCTTGGGGTGCGGGCGATCGAACAGCAGGCGCTGGTATCTCTTCTGCCAATCGGACATGAGGTCTCCTCCGTTAAGGAGGAGCCTAGCCCGCTTCGAGGCGTAGCCTCAACGACGCGTGTTGCCCGCACTCCACTGGCCGGCACTGGCGAAGCGCACGGCCTCTTCCGCGGCGCGAACCAGGGCGCGCGCCTTGAGCACGCTCTCCTGGTATTCGGCTTCGAGATCGGAATCGGCCACGACGCCGACACCCGCCTGGACATACAGGGTGTTGTCCTTCACCAGGCCAGTACGGAGCATGATGCAGGTGTCCATCGAGCCGTTGGCGGCGAAGTAGCCGGCGCAGCCGGCATAGATGCCGCGGCGCACCGGCTCGACCTCTTCGATGATCTCCATGGCGCGCACCTTCGGTGCCCCCGACAGCGTGCCGGCCGGGAAGCCGGCCTTCAGCGCATCGATCGCATCCAGCCCATCTTCGAGCGTGCCCTCGACGTGGCTGCTGATGTGCTGGAGGTGGCTGTATTTCTCGATGGTGAACTGCTCGACGACCCGCACCGAGCCGATCTTGGAGACACGACCGACATCGTTGCGTGCCAGATCGACCAGCATCAGGTGCTCGGCATGCTCCTTGGGATCGGCCAGCAGCTTGTCGGCGAGTTGCTTGTCTTCTTCAGGGGTGGCGCCACGCCGGATGGTGCCGGCCAGCGGTCGGATGGTGACCGTGTTGTCGCGCAGCCGCACCAGGATCTCCGGGCTCGACCCCACGATGGTGAAGTCGCCGTAGTCGAAGAAGATCAGGAACGGCGAGGGGTTGATGCGGCGCAGTGACCGGTAGAGCGAGAGCGGCGGCAGCTTGAAGGGCAGCGAGAAGCGCTGCGACGGCACGATCTGGAAGGCATCGCCTGCGCGGATGTACTCCTTGCAGGTTTCGACCATCTTCTTGAAATCGTCCTTCGACATGTTGGCCTGCGGCTCGGGCAGGCCGTCCAGGTCGTCGGCGCTTTCGCGGCGGAAGGGGAGCGTGCGCTCGAAATCGGCGACTGCGTCGCCCAGCCGTTCCTGTGCGGCTTCGTAGGCGGCGCGCGCGGAGACGCCTGCCTGCGGCCAGGCCGGTGTGACCAGGGTCACGTTGTCTTCCAGACGGTCGAAGATGCAGATCAGGGTCGGCCGCACCATGATCGCGTCGGGCAATCCGATCGGATCGGGATTGGTGTCCGGCAGCCGCTCCATGTCGCGGACCATGTCGTAGCCCAGGAAGCCAAACAGGCCCGACGCCATCGGCGGCAGTCCGGGCGGCAGCTCCATCTGGCACTCGCGAATCAGCGTGCGCAGGGTTTCGAGGGGGCGGCCGTCGAGCTTCTCGAAGGCGCGCGCGTCGGTGCGGGCGTGGCGGTTGATTTCGGCCTGGCCCTTGGTGCAGCGCCACACGACATCGGGCTTCATGCCGATGATCGAATAGCGACCGCGCACCGAGCCGCCTTCGACCGATTCCAGTAGGAACGAGTTGGCGCGGCCATCGGCCAGCTTCAGGTAGGCCGAGACCGGTGTTTCGAGATCGGCGACGAGCTTGGTCGAAACGACCTGTGGCTTGCCAGCGTCATAGACAGCCTCAAAGGCGCCGAAGTCGGGCGAAATCGACATGGAAGGCCGCCTTATTGTTGCTGCTGGAAGAGCGTCGCGAAGGCAGCCTGATCGACCGTCACGCCATACTTGGCGCGCAGCGCCGCCACGAGCTGCAGGATGAGATCGTTGGCGATCATCGTGTCGAGCTGCGTGCCATAACGCTCCAGCGCATCCTTCTCCTTGGCCAGATCGGGGGCGTCGATCTGCTTGAGGCGGACCAGCACACTGCCCTCGGCTGCTCGCACTGCCTGCGTCTTGTCGAGTGCGAGCTTGAAGAGCTCCTGCACGGCGGCCTGATTGAGATAATTGCCCGTGTCGTTCTCGAAACGCGTGACTGGCTTGGCGATACGGGACTCCAGACCCAGCTCTTTGGCGAGGGTGGGGAAGTCGGTTCCGGCGTTGGCCTTCTCGACGGCTGCCTTGACCTTCTCGTCGGCGAGCTTGCGGCGCTCGTCGGACTGCCAGGCCTCGGTGACCTTGGCTTCGACCTCGTTCAGCGTCGGCGTGCGGGCCGGGGTGATTCGGTCGGTATGCACGATGAAATATTCACCGCGCTGCGTTTCGAGAAGCTCGCTCTCCGCGCTCTCGCGCGTCGCGAAAGCGGCTTGTACCAGCTCGGCGGCGGCGGGACCGATGACGATCTGCTTGCCTGCCGCATCCTGACCGCTGGAGCTGACATTCTCGTAGGTGCGGATCTTGAGGCCAAGATCCTCGGCGGCGGCCTTCATCGACTGGGTCTTGCTCAGCACGCGCTCGAAATCGGTGACCAGCTTGATGAGGAGGTCGGGCGCCTGCTGGGCCTTCAACTCCTTCTCGAGCTTGTCCTTCACTTCTTCGAACGGCACGGACTTGCCGGCCTCGATCTTGTTGATGCGGATGACGTGCCAGCCCAGCGGAGACTGGAGCGGTGCCGCGGCGATGCCTTCCGGCAGGCCGAAGATACCGTCGGCCAATGGACCGGGCGGCAGGTCCTTCTTGGTGACGGGACCCAGCTTGATCACGCCGTCGGCGTTGCCGGTGGCTTCCTTGGCGGCATCCTCAAGTGACTTTCCGGCCTTGACGGCGGCGATGATGGCCTTTGCCTTGTCTTCGCTGTCGGTCATTGCCTGATCGACGTCGCGCTTTTCCGGCGTGCCGAACTCGGCGGCGCGCGCCTCGAATTCCTGCTTCACGGCATCGGCCGTAACGGCGACCTGGCTCTGAACGTCGTCCACCGTGAGCATGACGTAGGAGAAGGCGCGGAACTCGGGGATCTGGAACTTGTTCTTGTTGGCCTCGAAATAGGCGTTGAGCTGCTCCGGCGTCGGCTTGGGAACGTCGACTACGATCGCGTCGGGAACATAGATCGTTTCGGCGACTCGCTTCTCGCTGTCGAGCCGGAAGATGTCGTCGCGCAGTGTATTGGGCGCGAGACCCTTGGGCTGCACGATTCCAAAGAGCTGGGCGGCCGCGATCTCGCGGCGCATGTCGTTCTCGAATTGCGGAATGCTGATACGCGCCTGCTGCAGACGGTTCCTGTAGAGCAGGGGATCGAACGTACCGCCGGTGCCCTGGAAGGCGGGATTGCGGGCGATCGCGGCAGCGACCTGCGCTTCACTGGCCGTCAGACCGAACTCGCGGATGGCATAGTCGAGAACTGCCCTTTGGATAACATCTTCAAGGGCGCTGACATGCAGGCTCATGCCCATCGCTTCTTCGGTCGTGGGGCGACGTCGATACTGGCGTTCGAAGGCCTCTAGCTGCCGGTTGTACTGCTCGCGGACCTCGGCCGAGGACACGGAAGCGCCGCCCACCCAGCCATAGATCGGCAGATGATAGCCGCCGATATGCGCCACCTCCGCGCTGCGGCCGCCGCTACGGATCATGTCGCCGATGCCCCAGAAGGCAAAGGCAATGATCAGCATGCTGGAGAGCAGGAACAGAACGACGAAGCGGGCAAATTTGGTGAACTTATTCACGGCTCAGCTTGGGGTATGAAAAGGGGGTCCGCGCGGGGCGCCATGCCTACCACTGGCCCCCCGGACAGGCAACCGAGCGGCCTTTACCGCAAACTCTGCCGCCGCTAGACACGCCGACGACGAGTTCACGGGCGAATTAACGGGGAACATCATGGCGCGTACAAGGCGGCCGCTGATTGCGGGCAACTGGAAGATGAACGGTCTCACCAGCGATGCCTTGGCGCTTGCGAAGGATGTCGCGGCCGGCGTGAGCCAAGCCGGCTGGACGGACCGCGAGCTGCTCGTCTGCCCGCCGGCGACCCTGGTGATGGCGGTGGCCGACGCGGCCAAGGGCAGCGGCCTGCTGGTCGGCGGCCAGAATTGCCATGCCAAGGCAAATGGCGCTCATACCGGCGACATTTCGGCCGAAATGCTGAAGGACGCCGGCGCCAGCCATGTGATCGTGGGCCACTCCGAGCGCCGCAGCGATTGCGGCGAGACCGATGCCATCGTGCGCGCCAAGGCCGAGGCGGCGTGGCGTGCTGGCCTTCTGCCAATCGTCTGCATTGGCGAGACCCTGGCCGAGCGCGAAGGAGGCAAGACGCTCGCCGTGCTCGAGACGCAGCTCAAGGGGAGCGTGCCGGCGGGTTCGACGGCCGCAAAGCTAGTCGTTGCCTATGAGCCGGTCTGGGCGATCGGCACGGGCAAGACGCCGACCGTTGCCGAGGTGGCCGCAGCCCACGCGCATATTCGCAAGGTGCTGGGTGGCCTGATGTCCGATGCCGGCGCCGTTCGGTTGCTCTATGGCGGCTCGGTCAAGGGCAGCAACGCCGCCGAGCTGCTGGCAGCGGGCGACGTCGATGGCGCCCTGGTTGGTGGGGCCAGCCTGAACGCGGCGGAATTTTTGGCTATCGCCAAGGCCGTCTAAAGGGGCTAGAAGCGCCCGCTTGCGGAGATTTCCTTCTAGCGCTGGACAAAAATGGACGCCGTAAGACACTTTCTTCACGAATGGCGGCTCGTGCTGCTCGTCATCCATGTCGGCGTGACGGCCGCGATGATCGTCGTGATCCTGCTTCAGCGCAGCGAAGGCGGCGGCCTCGGTATGGGCCGCACCGACGCGCTGTTCTCGGTGCGCGGTCAGGCCAACGTGCTGTCGCGGGCAACCGCGATCCTCGCCGGTATCTTCCTGTTCCTCAGCTTGGTGATGGCGTGGAGCTTGACCGATCCCACCCGTGGCACGAAATCCGTCATGGATCGTGCGCCGGTTGGTGCTCCTGCAGCGCCCGTGGCTCCGGGCGGCATGGCGCCGGCGGCGCCGTCGCCAGGGGCTCCGGCAGCGCCGGGGCAGCCCGCCGCTCCCACCCGCTAGGAACTTCGATGCAACGCATCCGTTTCCCTCGCCGAAGCACCTCCGGCGAGACGATATCCCCATGGCTGCACCCGACAACGTTTAGTATGCTGTAAGCCCATGACGCGCTTTATTTTCATAACGGGCGGCGTGGTTTCCTCGCTTGGTAAGGGTCTGTCGTCGGCGGCGCTGGGCGCGCTGCTGCAGGCCCGTGGTTACCGGGTCCGGCTTCGCAAGCTCGATCCTTATCTCAACGTCGATCCGGGGACGATGAGCCCCTATCAGCACGGCGAGGTCTTCGTGACCGACGACGGGGCGGAAACCGACCTCGATCTCGGCCACTATGAACGCTTCACCGGTGTCGACGCTCGGCAGAGCGACAACATCACCACCGGCCGCATCTATTCGACCGTCATCGCCAAGGAACGGCGCGGGGAATATCTCGGCGCGACCGTGCAGGTAATCCCGCACGTCACCGACGCCATCAAGGATTTCGTGCTCACCGATACCGACAAGGAGGATTTCGTCCTGGTCGAGGTGGGGGGCACGGTGGGTGATATCGAGAGCACGCCGTTCCTGGAGGCCATCCGTCAGGTCGCCAACGAGCTCGGCCGCGAGCGCACGATGTTCGTGCATCTCACGTTGCTGCCCTGGGTGCCGACAGCGGGCGAACTCAAGACCAAGCCCACCCAGCATTCCGTCAAGGAGCTGCTGAGCGTCGGTATCCAGCCCGATCTGCTGGTCTGCCGCAGCGGCGACAAGGAAATCCCGGCCAACGAGCGCCGCAAGATCGCGCTGTTCTGCAACGTGAAGCCGGAGCGGGTTATCGAGGCGCGCGACGTCGACACGATCTACCAGGTGCCGATTGCCTATCACGAGCAGGGCTTCGATGCCGAGGTCTGCCGTTACTTCGGGCTGCCGGCCGATGCCGAACCGAACCTCGACCGCTGGCGCGGCGTGGTGCGCTCGGTGCGCGAGCCCGAGGGCAAGGTCACGATCGCCGTGGTCGGCAAGTACACGGTGCTGCTCGACGCCTACAAGTCGCTCTCCGAGGCGCTGACCCACGGCGGTTTCGCCAACAATGTGAAGGTCGGCCTGGAGTGGATGGATTCGGAGATCTTCGAGCGTGACGATGCGGTCGCCCGCCTCGAGCATGTCCACGGCATCCTGGTGCCGGGCGGCTTCGGTGAGCGGGGCACCGAAGGCAAGATCCATGCGGTGAAGTTCGCCCGCGAGCGCGACGTCCCGTTCTTCGGTATCTGTTTCGGCATGCAGATGGCGGTGATCGAAGCAGCCCGCAACCTGCTCGGCATCGAAGATGCCTCGTCGAGCGAATTCGGTCCCTGCGAGCACGCGGTGGTCGGCTTGATGACCGAATGGACCAAGGGCAACCGAGTCGAAAAGCGAGAGGCCGACGGTGATCTCGGCGGCACGATGCGGCTCGGCGCCTATCCGGCCCATCTGCGGCGCGGCACCAAGGTGCACGACATCTACGGTCAGGACGTGATCAGCGAGCGGCATCGCCATCGCTACGAGGTCAACGTCAACTACAAGGACCGGCTGGAGCAGGTAGGGCTGCGCTTCTCGGGCATGTCGCCCGACGGCATCCTGCCCGAGATCGTCGAGATTCCGGATCATCCGTGGTTCATCGGCGTCCAGTACCATCCTGAACTCAAGTCCAGGCCGTTCGCACCGCATCCGCTGTTCACCTCGTTCATCGGCGCGGCCAAGACGCAGAGCCGCCTGGTCTAGAAGAGCGGGCCGGCGGTAGTCGCCGGGTCGTATTTCGGTCATGTTTCTCGGCAGAATCGAGCTGTCATGATCCGCACAATCATCATCGCCCTGATCGGGATCGTCTGCCTCGGCGCGAGCGCTGGGGCGCAGTCGTATGGCAAGGCCGAGCGGCGCGATCCGCTCTTCCTGCGCTTTCCCGAGATGGCCGATCGTTATTGGGAGCGCTCGGAAACCAGCAACGCCAGCAGCAAGGTCGTGGCGATCCCGATGCCCAAGCAATGCGCTTTCCTCTATGCCGACGCCTACACGCGCGGCCAGATGAGCCCGCGCGAGGTGCAGGAGACGGCGCTATCCAGCTGCAACCGGCGGCTGGCCGAACTGGGGCCGCTTGGCGAGAACTACACGATCGACTGCCGCTGTCAGATCGTGCTCAGCAACGACTCCTACGTCGCGCCCCGGGAAGTGCTGCCAGACGATGCTTACGGACCTGTGTCGATCTTCTATCGCGACGATCGCGGCAACATGGCCCGCTTGAGCGGTGTCGCACGTTACGGTGCCCTGATCGGACGGGACCGCTCCGTTACTTTCACGGTCGAGAACCCTAGGGGCGAGCAGGTGTGCAACGGCACCATGACTAACGAGGGGCCGGCGAATGGGCAGTTCTCCTTGTCCTGCTTCGGCGGCAAGTTCGGCGGCCGGGGATCCTACGAAAGCAAGACCGGCGCCCCCAACGACCACATCATTGCCCGTGGCCAGACAGGACGTGGGCAACCTGTCGTCATGGTGATCGGCCTGCCGGCGCAGCTTGCGACCAACACCTACGGCGCTATCTAAGATGCGACGGCTCGCATTACTGGCCGCTTTCGCGCTACTGGGCCCGGCAGCAGCCTTGGCGCAGAGCGCCGGTGAGGTCGAGCGCTGCTTCCAGAATCCAGCCGCCTGCGCCTCCGGAGGTGGTGGTGCAGCACCGGCGCCTGCCCACACGCCACCGCCCGTTGCCACGCGGCAAGCTCCTGCGCCCGACTATGCGACCGTGCTCAACAGCTCCGAAGCGGATCGCAGGAAAATCCAGGAATCGCTACGCACGCTCGACAAATACAATGGCCCGATCGACGGCAACTTGCAGTCGGAGGCGACCGTCAAGGCGATTGCCGATTGGCAGAAGGGGCGGGGCACGGCGGCTGTCGGTAAGTTGACGCCCCCGGAAGCTGCACAGTTGAACGCTGAAGCCGCGCGTGCGCCGATCCGGCGTATCGAGCCGCCGGCTCAAACCGCGGCGGCACAACCGTCCAATGCCGACCGGCTCAAGGCGCTGCAGGCGAGGCTGGCGGAGCGCCGCAAGGCCGCCGAACCCAAGGCGAATGCCGCCGCGCAGGCGCTGATCGCCGATCTCAAGGCCTACGTTTCGGCCGATGGAAAGGGTGTAGCAGGCGATCAGTTTGCAGCCTTCGCCAAGTGGTATGCCGACAACAAAGCGGCCGGGCGGACCTTCGGTGCAATTGCCCCAGTGATCGACGACTACGGGGACGCCAAGGCCGGTGCGGCGACGACGACCGAGGTCAAGTTCGAGACCAAGCAGGGCGCGAACACCTACAACCAGTGCCTGATGTTCGCCTGGGTCGAAGGCAGCCCGCGTAAGAATGCCCAGGCCTTTTCCTGCGACGACGTCGCTGCCGTGGAGAAGTGGAAGACCGATCAGACCCTGAAGAGTGCCTGGCGTTAGCCAGCGTTCATCGTCTGGCCTGCAGCCCACAGCCATTTGCCGTTTGCCTCGGAGAACACACCGAGCGAGCGGTAGGTTGCGCGTATCTCCCGGCCGCCAGCGCTGAACTGATCTCGCAGGATCATCGTCGCAACGAGGAAGTTGGGAAATCGCTTCACCTCGAGGTCGTCAACCTGCTGGCTCCGAAACACCACTTTCCCTGACCGGCAATAGGTCTCGACATAGCTTGCCTTGTCGAAGCGGGCGCCACTTGCGTTCACATAGACGAAGTCGGCATGGATCAGCGCCGCCAGATCATCGGCCGACCGACGCACCAGGGCGTCGGCCTTCGCTGCGAGAAGCTCCCGAATCGCTTTTACCGTCACCGGCTCAGTCGATTCGTTCGAGATAACTTTCGAACACGCCGACATGTACGAACGCCGGATCGGCCGAGTTTGGCCAGAGTTCTTGGGCATCGAACCGGACGTCGTAAGTGGGTTCGTCTTCCGATTTCATGCCGTGCGCATGCGCGTCGGGGAAGGGATAGGCCGGCGAAACATTGACGACGATGCCCGTCTTGCCACGGATATAGCCGGGCATGCGGACATGGCCCGGGACGTAGTCGGTCTTCACCTTGACCTTGTCGCCTACCTTCAGCGTCTCGCGGGTCTCGACATTGCCGCGGCCCGGAGCGCTCGCCGAGGAAAGGGGAAAAGAACCTTGGGCTCGGCGTTCGAGTTCCTCGTGCGTGACGATGCCTTTCTCCACGCAAAGGGTCGCCAGACTGGTCAACGAGCGCTCGTAGTAGCTCGCCGTCAGGTAATGCCGCGGCTCCATGCGTTCGATGGCATGGCGGTACTCGTCCATGTTGAAAATGCCGAGCTTCACCCCCAGCGAGTAGAGAGCGTTGACCCTCTTTTCCCAAGGCTCGTGGAACGTCGCCGCGCGCAGTGAGTAGCGAACGCGGCCGAAGCCCTGCTTGCCGCCGAGGTCGTGCATGCCATCCATGACTGAACTCCGGTCCTAGAGGCGCGCCACGCCGATCATCGAATCCTTGCTCACGAGCGACGCGAGCTTTTCCTCGGACCAGCCTTCGGTACCTTCCGGTCGTACCGGCAGTACCATGTAGCGGGTGTCCGCCGTTGTATCCCACACGCGGATTTCCATCTCGGGCGGCAGGTCGAGGCCCATTTCCTTCAGCACGGTCCGCGACTGGCGAACGACGCGCGCGCGATATTCGAGGTCTTTGTACCAGTCGGGCGGCAGGCCAATGATTGAGAAGGCCGTGCACGAGCAGAGCGTGCAGCAAATCACGTTGTGGATCGTCGGCGTGTTTTCCAGCACGACCAGATGCCGGTGATGCGCCGGCATCGAGAGGCCGAGTTCGGCAACCGCGTCGCGCCCATTGGCGAACAGGCGCTGCTTGAAGGCCGGATCGGTCCAGGCCTTGGCCACTACGCGCGCGCCGTTCTGCGGCACCCACTGTTCTTCGGCGAGGTGCTTGAACTCTTCGATGAAGTCGCCGGGCTTCATCCCGCGTTCCTCGAAGGCGGCCTGGATTGCGTCCACGCGCTTTTCCACGGGGGCCGTTATCTGGATATGGGTCTGGTCGGGCATTGTGAATCTCCCGGGCGGCTGCAAAACAGGCGCGGACTATACGAAGTGCGCGCCATCCCGTCACTTGCTCGCGGCGGGTCGCGCAGCTAGAGAAACCGCGCCCCAAACCGGAGTTTTTCTCATGAGCGCCATAGCTGAAGTCCGCGGCCGCGAAATCCTCGACAGCCGTGGCAATCCGACGGTCGAAGTTGAAGTCGAACTCGACAGCGGTGCGATCGGCCGCGCAGCGGTTCCGTCCGGCGCCTCGACAGGCGCGCACGAAGCCGTCGAACTTCGCGATGGTGACAAGAAGCGCTACGGCGGCAAGGGCGTGCTCAAGGCAGTCGCCGCCGTGAACGGCGAGATCATGGATCTGCTTTCGGGCCTCGATGCACTGGAGCAGATCAAGATCGACCGGGCACTGATCGAACTCGACGGCACGCCGAACAAGGGCCGCCTCGGCGCCAATGCGATCCTCGGCGCGTCTCTGGCGGTTGCCAAGGCCGCCGCGATGGACAGCGGCCTGCCGCTCTATCGCTATGTCGGCGGCAGCCAGGCTTCGGTTCTGCCGGTTCCGTTGATGAACATCATCAACGGTGGTGCGCACGCCGATAACCCGATCGACATCCAGGAATTCATGATCATGCCGGTGAAGGCGGAGCGCTTCGCCGACGCCCTGCGCATGGGCGCCGAAGTCTTCCACGCGCTGCGCAGCCAGCTCAAGGACGCGGGCCACAATACCAACGTGGGCGACGAGGGCGGCTTCGCACCGAACCTCGCCACGGCGGATGAGGCACTCAGCTTCGTCATGAAGGCGATCGAGAAGGCGGGTTACAAGCCCGGCGAAGACATCGTGCTGGCACTCGATCCGGCGTCGACGGAATTCTTCAAGAAGGGCAAGTACGAGATGGAAGGCGAGGGCAAGTCGTTCGATGCCGCCGGCATGGTCGACTACTACGCCGACCTCGTGAAGCGCTACCCGATCGTATCGATCGAGGACGGCATGGCCGAAGACGACATGAAGGGCTGGAAGGCGATCACCGACAAGCTCGGCAAGAAGGTCCAGCTCGTGGGTGACGATCTTTTCGTCACCAACCCGAAGCGCTTGGCTCAGGGCATCAAGGACGGGCTGGCCAACGCTATCCTCGTCAAGGTGAACCAGATCGGCACTCTGACCGAGACCATGGATGCGGTCTCGATGGCGCGCAATGCAAGCTACGGCGCCGTGATGTCCCATCGCTCGGGCGAGACCGAGGACGCCACGATCGCTGACCTCGCCGTTGCGACCAACTGCGGGCAGATCAAGACCGGCTCGCTGTCCCGCTCGGATCGCCTGGCCAAGTACAACCAGCTCCTGCGCATCGAAGAGCAGCTCGGCACGCAGGCGCGCTACGCCGGCACGTCGATCCTGCGCGGCGCCTGAGGTCTCCGGCGTCCGGCACCTCTGCGAGAGGTGCCGGACGCGACCTCGCAAGGTATTGGCTGAAACTACCGAGCTCGGTATCCTTTCGCGTGGCTCGGATCGACCCCAGGAACTCGACCCAATACTGGTGGGACCGGCACCTTGCCGGCCTTTCCTTGTTGCGCGCCGACTTCACCACGCACGAATACCCGCCGCACACGCATGATGCCTTGGTCGTCGCCGTAACCGAGCAGGGCGGTTCGATCGTCAAGAGCCGCGGGGAAGTGACCGAAGCGCATGCCTCGACTCTTTTCGTCTTCAACCCGGCCGAGCCTCATGCCGGCTGGATGGGCTGGAGCGAGCGTTGGCGATACCGTTCGCTCTACCTTACGCGTGCGGCGCTCGATCAGGTGGCACACGAGCTTGGTATCGAGGCTGTGCCGTACTTCACGCGCAACATGTTCGGCGATCCCGATTTGATCGACGGCTTCCTCGCTATGCATCGTGCCATCGAAGAGGGGCGGGATGTCTTTCGCGAACGCGAGCTCCTGGTCGGGACGTTCGGCCGGCTGTTTCAGCGTCATGGCAGTGGCGGTGGGCGGATCGAGCCCGGCCCGCGCGATCGCGCTCTGTTGGACAAAGTCACGGAGCGCATGCGCACCGACTACGCCAACGACCTTCGATTGGAAGAGTTGGCGGCCGGGGTTGGCCTGACGACGTTCCAACTCATCGGGCTGTTCCGGCGCACGGTCGGCCTCACGCCGCATGCCTACCTGACCCAGGTCCGGCTCGGCATGGCATGCCGACGCCTGCGGCATTCCCCGGCCATTGCCGATGTGGCGACGGATGTCGGCTTCTACGATCAGAGTGCGCTCACCCGCCATTTCAAGCGCTGCTACGGCATTACGCCGCTTCAGTTCGCGCGCGCGGCAGCCTGACGTCAATTTTCGCCAATACCGCTGCGCCGCCGTCGGGTAGAGCGCGGCGATGCATCTCTTTTGTCACGAACACCCCGACACCCTGGTCGTCGAGACCACGGTTACCGATGCACGGCCAGGCAAGGTCGCGCTGGCGCAATCACCGTTCTACCCTGGCGGCGGCGGACAACTCGCTGACCGAGGCGTTGTCCGTTGGACTGATGGTGAGGCCAAGGTAACCGGCTTCGACCTCTCGGCCGGCAAGGTCTGGCTGCTGCTCGACACAGAGGCAGAAGTAGCGGGCGCCGTCGAAGCGACTGTCGATTCCGGCTTCCGTCGCATGATGCGCCAGCTTCATACCGACACACATGTCTTGAACGCGCTGGTCTTCCAGCAATTCGACGGTGCACTGGTGACGGGCGTGCAGATGGCCGAAGACGGGACGGCGCGCATGGACTTCGACTTGCAGGGAGCCGATAACGAACGCCTGCGCGCGCTCGAAGGCCCGATGAACGATCTCATCCACCAGGATATCCCCGTAACCTTTGCCTACGTGCCGACGCACGAGGCTCATACCGAACACGGGCTGATCCGCAGCCGTTCGGTGGCACCGCCGCCCACACCGGACGGCAAGATCCGCATTGTCGAGATTGCGGGCCTCGATCGTCAGGCTTGCGGGGGTACGCACCTAACTTCGACAGGGGGGTCACCGCCGGTCCGCATCCTCAAGATCGACAACAAGGGCCGCCATAACCGCCGGATCCGCATCGGCCTAGCCGACGCTAAGGGCCTCTGAGAAAACGAAAATTTCTTGACTTCCTGACACCACATATTGCCATATGGTGTCAGGAACGCCGCATATGTTGTTGAGACCACGTCAGATTCTGGCTCCCGTCATCTTCGCCACGGTATTCGGTTATTTCGGATACCACTTGGTGAACGGTGATCGCGGCCTGCTGGCCATGGCCCATCTGCAGCGCGAAGTGCTGATTGCCGAACAGAACCTCGCCGAAGCAGAGACGACGCGGAAGATCTGGGAGCGTCGCGTTTCGGCGCTGCGCAATCAGAGCCTCGATCCCGATATGCTGGACGAGCGCGCGCGCGTTCTGCTCAACTTTGCACGCAAGGACGACCTGATCGTCTTCACACCGACGCGTTGATGACGCGTTGATCAGCGTTCGCTGCGCGGCCCTCCGAAAGAAACTGTCCAAGCGACTCCGTCGTTGGCAAACATTCGCTCAATTGCTGCGGCGCACTCAGTGCGTCTCTGTTTTTTCCTGCTAGATCAACTACATCGCCATAAGCGATGCTATAAGCCGGATGGGCTCACGAGGGGGGTACTATGGCGAAGCCGGCCACGAAGCCGAAAGTCGAATCACTTCCGGACAACGGGAAGTCGCCCTCAAAGTCATCGGGGCCCGGCGACAACCGTGCGACGGCCGACGAGCTCAAGTCGTACTACCGGGAAATGCTGCTGATCCGCCGCTTCGAGGAGCGCGCCGGCCAGCTTTACGGGATGGGGCTGATCGGCGGCTTCTGCCATCTCTACATCGGCCAGGAAGCCGTCGTTATCGGCATGCAGGCCAACGTCCATGAGGGCGACGCCGTCATCACTTCGTACCGCGATCACGGCCATATGCTGGCCTGCGGCATGGACCCCAAGGGCGTCATGGCCGAGCTGACGGGCCGCAGCGGCGGCTATTCCAAGGGCAAGGGCGGCTCGATGCACATGTTCAGCCGCGAGAAGAATTTCTACGGCGGCCATGGCATCGTCGGCGCTCAGGTGCCGATCGGCACGGGCCTGGCCTTCGCCCACAAGTACAACGGCAACAAGAACGTCTCTCTGACCTACTTTGGTGACGGCAGCGCCAACCAGGGCCAGGTCTACGAGGCGATGAACATGGCGGCGCTCTGGAAGCTGCCGGTCGTCTACATCATCGAGAACAACCGCTACGGCATGGGCACTTCGGTCGAGCGCGCTTCGGCGACCACCGAGCTCTATCGCCACGGCGAGGCGTTCGGCATCCCGGGCGAACGCGTCGACGGCATGGACGTGCTGGCGGTGCGGGAGGCCGGCGAGCGGGCCATGGAGTACGCGCGCAGCGGGCAGGGGCCGTACATCCTCGAGATGCAGACCTATCGCTATCGCGGCCATTCGATGAGCGACCCGGCCAAGTACCGGACCAAGGAAGAGGTCGACAAGTACCGCAACGAGCGCGATCCGATCGAGCATGTCCGCAAGCGCCTGATCGACGGCAAGATGACCGACGAAGCCGCGCTCAAGGCGGTCGACACGGAGATCCGAAAGATCGTGAACGACGCCGCCGAATTCTCCCAGCACAGCCCCGAGCCCGATGCGGCCGAGCTGTGGACCGACGTCCTGGTTGGAGCCTGATCCCATGTCCATTCAGGTTCTGATGCCTGCCCTGTCACCGACCATGACCGAGGGCAAGCTTGCGAAGTGGCACGTCAAGGTGGGCGATGCCGTGAAGTCCGGTCAGGTGATCTGCGAGATCGAGACCGACAAGGCGACCATGGAAGTCGAGGCGGTCGACGAAGGAACGGTCGCCAAAATCCTGATCGAAGAGGGCGCAGAGGGCGTCGCGGTCAATACGCCGATCTGCCTGCTTGCAGCCGATGGCGAGAATGTTGCCGATGCAGCTCAGGCAGCACCGGCGGCAGCGCCTGCCACTGCTGCCAAGGCCGAAGCACCGGCGCCTGCACCAGCAACGGCAAGTGCGGCGGCGCCGGCTGCTCCTGCAGTTGCCGCGCCGGCAGCCGAGCCGGAGTGGAAGGGCAAGACCGCACATGTGACTGTGCGCGAAGCGCTGCGCGACGCGATGGCCGAGGAGATGCGCAACGACAAGTCCGTCTTCCTGATGGGCGAAGAGGTTGCGCAGTACCAGGGCGCTTACAAGGTGAGCCAGGGTCTGCTGGAGGAGTTCGGCGAAAAACGTGTCATCGACACGCCGATCACCGAGCATGGCTTCGCTGGTCTGGGCGTCGGCGCTGCGTTCGGCGGGCTGAAGCCGATCGTCGAGTTCATGACCTTCAACTTCGCCATGCAGGCGATCGACCAGATCATCAACTCGGCGGCCAAGACGCATTACATGTCGGGCGGCCAGATGACCTGTCCAATCGTGTTCCGTGGCCCCAACGGCGCCGCTTCGCGCGTCGCTGCCCAGCATTCGCAGTGCTACGCAAGCTGGTACGCCCATGTACCAGGTCTGAAAGTCGTAGCGCCGTGGAATGCGGCCGACGCCAAGGGGCTGCTCAAGGCGGCAATCCGCGATCCCAATCCAGTAATCTTCCTGGAGAACGAGCTGCTCTACGGGCAGTCGTTCGACGTGCCGGACGATCCCGATTTCATCCTGCCGATCGGTAAGGCCAAGATCGAGCGTCCCGGCAAGGACGTCACGATTACGGCCTTCTCGATCATGGTCGGCAAGGCACTGCAGGCGGCCGACGAACTGGCCAAGCACGGCATCGAGGCCGAAGTGATCAACCTGCGCAGCCTGCGCCCGTTCGACACCGAGACCATCGTCAATTCGGTGAAGAAGACCAATCGTCTGGTTTCGGTCGAGGAAGGCTGGGCCTTTGCAGGCATCGGCTCGGAGCTGGCGGCGCTGATGATGGAGCATGCCTTCGATTGGCTCGATGCGCCGGTGAAGCGCGTGGCCGGCCTCGACGTGCCGCTGCCTTACGCGGCGAACCTCGAGAAGATGGCATTGCCCCAATCCGACAACATCGTCGAGGCCGCCCGCGCGGTCTGCAATCGCTGACGCGGGGAGAGCAGGCATGTCCATCAACATCCTGATGCCCGCGCTGTCGCCGACCATGACCGAAGGCAAGCTCGCCAAGTGGCATGTGAAGGTGGGTGACGCGGTCAAGTCCGGTCAGGTGATCTGCGAGATCGAGACCGACAAGGCGACCATGGAAGTCGAGGCGGTCGACGAGGGCAAGGTTGGCCAGATCGTCATCGCCGAAGGCACCGAAGGCGTGAAGGTGAATGCCGTCATCGCCGTCCTGCTGGAGGAAGGCGAGACGGAAGTCGCCAAAGGTGCGGCGCCTGCCGCCGCTCCTGCAGTGGCGCCGGCTCCGGCTGCTCAGACTCCAGCCGCTAAACCCGCTGCTCCCGCGCCTGCCGCCGCGCCAGCACCGGCGGCTGCTCCTGCTACATCGGGCGGCGCCCGCATCTTTGCCTCGCCGCTAGCCAAGCGCATTGCCGCGGAGAAGGGCCTCAATCTCGCGGGCATCAAGGGCTCCGGTCCGAACGGCCGCATCGTCAAGGCCGATGTCGAGAATGCCAAGCCGGTCGCTGCTCCCGCGGCTGCTCCGACACCTCGGCCTGCGCCGACTCCATCCACTGGACAGCCGGTGTTCGTGGCGCCGGGCGACAGCCGCGTACCGCATACTTCGGTGCGGAAAGTCATCGCGCGACGCATGCTTGAGGCCAAGCAGACCGTGCCGCACTTCTACCTCACGGTCGAACTCGAGATCGACGCGCTGCTGGCGGCACGCCAAGCGATCAACACCGTCACCGAGAAGAAGGGCGCCAAGGTCTCGGTCAATGACATGGTGATCAAGGCCTGCGCCAAGGCGTTGCGCGATCATCCCGAATGCAATGCCTCGTGGACCGAAGACGAGATGGTCCAGTATGGCGCCGTCGATATCTCAGTCGCAGTCGCCACCGACCGCGGGCTGATCACGCCCATCGTGCGCAATGCCGACATGAAGGGCCTGGCGCAGATTGCGACCGAGATGAAGGACCTCGCGGCCCGCGCCAAGGTTGGCAAGCTGAAGCTCGAAGAGTTCCAGGGCGGCGGCTTCACCATCTCCAACCTCGGCATGTTCGGGGTCAAGGACTTCGCCGCCATCATCAATCCGCCGCAGGCGATGATCCTCGCCGTCGGTGCGGGCGAGGAGCGGGCGGTGGTGCGCAAGGGACAGGTCGTCGTGCGCAACATGATGAACTGCACCCTGGCGGTCGACCATCGCGTCGTCGATGGCGCCATGGGGGCGCAATTCCTGCAGACCCTGCGGAGCTACATCGAGCAGCCCGCCGCGATGCTGGCCTAGGAGCAGATCATGGCCGACACCAGCTTCGATATCATCGTCGTGGGCGGCGGACCGGGCGGCTATGTCGCTGCGATCCGTGCCGCCCAGCTCGGCATGAAGACCGCCGTCGTCGAACGCGAGCACATGGGCGGCATCTGCCTCAACTGGGGTTGCATCCCAACCAAGGCACTGCTGCGGACCTCCGAGGTCTTCGGCCTGATCAAGCACGCCGATTCCTTCGGTCTGTCGGTCAAGGACGTGTCGTTCGATCCCAGGAAGATCGTCGAGCGCTCGCGCAAGGTCGCGAACCAGCTCAGCAACGGCGTCAAAGGCCTGATGAAGAAGAACAAGATCACGGTCTTCGACGGCACGGCCAAGCTTGCCGGCAGCGAGGGCGGTCTGCGCAAGCTCGCCGTCGCGATGAACGACAAGACCAACGTGACGCTGACGGCGAAGAACGTGATTCTCGCGACCGGCGCACGGGCGCGTCAGCTTCCCGGCCTCGAAGCCGACGGCAAGCTGGTGTGGAGCTACAAGGAAGCCATGGTGCCGCCGGAGTTCCCGAAGTCGCTGCTGGTGATCGGCTCAGGCGCAATCGGCATCGAGTTCGCGAGCTTCTATCGGACGATGGGCGCGGAAGTGACCGTCGCCGAAGTGATGGATCGCGTCCTGCCGGTCGAGGACGAGGAAGTGTCGGCCTTCGCCAAGCGTGCGTTCGAGAAGCAGGGCATGAAGATCCTGACCAGCGCTACCGTGTCGAACCTTAAGAAGGGCGCCAACAACGTCACGGCCACGATCACCGCGGGCGGCAAGAGCCAGGAGCTCACCGTCGACCGCGTCATCAGTGCCGTCGGTATCGTGGGTAACGTCGAGAACCTGGGCCTCGAAGGCACCAAGGTAAAGGTCGAGAAGACCCACATCGTGATCGACCAGTGGGGCTTCACGGGCGAGCCGAACGTCTACGCGATCGGCGACGTGGCCGGCCCGCCGTGGCTTGCCCACAAGGCGATGCATGAAGGCGTGCTGGCGGTCGAGAAGATCGCCGGCGTGAAGGGCGTGCATCCGATGAAGACCGAGAACATCCCGGGCTGCACCTACTGCCAGCCGCAGGTGGCGAGCATCGGGCTCACCGAGGCTGCAGCCAAAGCCAAAGGGCTGCAGCTCAAGGTCGGCAAGTTTCCCTTCATCGGGAACGGCAAGGCCATCGCGCTGGGTGAGCCCGAGGGCTTCATCAAGACGATCTTCGACGCCAAGACCGGCGAGCTTCTCGGCGCCCACATGATCGGCGCCGAAGTGACGGAGCTGATCCAAGGCTACAGCATCGCCAAGACGCTGGAGACCACCGAGGCCGAACTGATGGCCACGGTGTTCCCGCACCCCACGCTGTCGGAGATGATGCACGAGTCGGTACTGGCGGCGTACGGCCGGACGCTCCATATCTAGGCCGCTATGGACGGGACCCTCGACAAACTTTCGCTGAGCCGCGCCGAGCGCCACCCCGAGAAGGCGCACCGGCCCGACAATCCGATTCCGCGCAAGCCGGAATGGATCAGGGTGCGTGCGCCAAATTCACCGGAGTACGCAGAAACCAAGAAGCTGATGCGCCAGTACGGTCTTTCGACCGTCTGCGAGGAAGCGGCCTGCCCGAACATCGGCGAGTGCTGGAAGCAGAAGCACGCGACCTTCATGATCATGGGCGAGACCTGCACGCGGGCCTGCGCCTTCTGCAATGTCGCCACGGGCAAGCCGGGCGCATTGAATCCGCACGAACCAGCCAACGTCGCGGAGGCGGTTGGTAAGCTCGGCTTAGGCCATGTCGTTGTCACCTCGGTCGATCGCGACGACCTGGACGACGGTGGAGCGGGGCACTTCGCGGAGGTGATCGAGGCGCTGCACAAGTCGGCGCCCAACACCACGGTCGAAATCCTGACGCCAGACTTCATGCGCAAGCCCGGCGCCATCGAGACGGTTGTGGCGGCGCGTCCCGATGTCTTCAATCACAACCTCGAGACGGTGCCGCGGCTCTATCCGACGATCCGGCCGGGCGCCCGCTACTTCACCTCGCTGCGCCTGCTCGCGCGGGTGAAGGAAATCGATCCCTCGATGTTCACTAAGTCCGGCCTGATGGTCGGCCTCGGCGAGACGCGCGAGGAAATACTGCAGGTGATGGACGATCTGCGTGCCGCGGACGTCGATTTCCTGACCGTGGGCCAGTACCTGCAGCCGACACCCAAGCACGCCGCCCTGGATCGTTTCTGGACGCCGGCCGAGTTCGAGGAGCTTGCGAAGCTCGCCCGTGCCAAGGGCTTCTTGATGGTGTCGGCGTCGCCGCTGACGCGCTCCAGCTACCATGCGGGCGACGACTTCGCGCGCCTGCGGGCCGCGCGCACGGCCCAGTTGAGGCGCTGACCGGCCCTTGTCGACCCGCCACGCCGAACGCCGCGTCGTCAGCTACCCGCCGCACCAGCTCTACGAGCTGGTGGCCGACGTTGCGCGCTACCCCGAGTTTCTGCCGTGGTGTCACGCCGCGCGCATCCGGCGTCAGGAGAGCCCGACCGTCGAGATCGCGGAACTGGCGATTGGCTTCGGTCCCTTCCATGAAAAGTTCGTGTCGCGGGTGGTGCGCGCGCCGGACGATCCGGGCGGGCCGCGCATCGACACGACCGGCATCGAGGGACCGTTCCGTTTGCTGAAGAGCCGATGGGTGTTCCAGCCGCATGCCGAGGGCACGCTGATCGACTTCGAGCTGGAATTCGATTTCCGCTCGCTGATCCTGCAGAAGACGGTGCAGCTCCTGTTCGCCGAAGCCGTGCGCCGGATGGTCTCTGCCTTCGAGGCGAGAGCGCAGAAGCTATACGGACATGTCGGAGTGATTGCGGCGACCTAAGCCGTCTCCCGTCTTTCCTGTCTTGTTGGAACGCTCCGGCGAGGGGCCGCAGGACGAAGGGGAACCGATGCCAGCGGCGGTTTGACCGCGAGACGCTCGCTCACCGGCCTATCATCTGACAGTAATACCTCGAGCCACCTCAGCGATGGCAAGTGGGCGGCAACCGTGCTGAGCAGGATCAGAAGCGGCACCGCCACGATGGCACCGACGGCTCCCCACATCCATCCGAGCGATGCCACGCCAGCGAACACGGCAACGGCATTGAGAGCACAGCGTCGGCTGACGAAAACAGGGGTGACGAGCTGCGATTCGATGAAATGAATGATCGCCAACGCCAATGGTGCGGCGACCATGCGGGTCCAGTCCTCGTAGGTCAGGAGAGCAACCAGGGCGACGATGCCGATAGCCACCGGTGGACCGATGAAGGGGACGAACGAGGCGAGCCCCATCAGCACGCCCCACAGAAGCGCATTGGGAAAGCCCAGGAGCGCCAGCACTGTCGTCGAAGCAGCAGCGACGACAGTGTAGATCACGGCGAGCGCAAACAGGTAGTGACCGACGCGCTCGTTGATGTCCCGCATGATCCGGGCAAGCCGCACGCGCGTGGGGAAGGTCGTGGCGATGCGAAGGATCTGCCGTTTGTGATCGTTGCGATGGGACAGCAACATGAAGGAGAGGACGGCGGCGTAACCGATTTGCAGCAGGATCGCGGGCGTGGTCTTGGCGAGCTCGCCAAGCAACGACTGCTCCCGCGCCACGACTTTCTCGGGGGGCGACGGCGTGGCAGCGGGCGGATTGGCCGGCCCGGTCGTCGCCTGCTCGACTCTCTCCGAAACTTGCCTGACGACCGCCAGCGATTTGCGCAGCCCCTCAAGCTTACGCTCCAGGGTATAGGCGACGAACGGTGCCTGCTCGGCCCAGCTCGTCACAGCGGGCGCTGCCACGGCAAGCAGCCCGGCGACAGCGATGGCCAGCAAAGATACCGACGCGGCGGCGGCTCCCCAGGCAGGCACATGAAGGCGCTCGAGCGTATTGGCGACCGGCGTCAGTATCAGAGCCAGCACGATCGCGGCGGCAGTCGGGATCAGGAAGTCGCGTGCCAGCCAGGCAATGACGCCGACAGCACAGACGGCCAGCACCATGAGCGGGCGGCGGATCGCCGATCCGCCACGCACATGAACTGTTGGGACAGGCAGCTCTGATAGTTCCGACACCGGAGGCCCTCGCAGATTGGCAATAACGCCGCCGCGATCGTCAGGTTGCTTTGCCGTCAGTTGCAGGATGAGGCGCAGGGCGCCCCGTTGCCTTCCAGCGGGAAGATCGTCCGACAGCAGCAACGCCGTTCCACGAGCCGACGTTCAATCTTCAATCCGCATATGCGGATGACCCCCAGCAACCGAAGGAGGCTTTCATGGCAGACGCTACGCAGATCACATCCGGTACGCTGATCGCGGCTGAGAAGGTGAACGGCACGAACGTCTACAACCCGGCTGGCGAGAAGCTCGGCAATGTCGAGGACATCATGCTCGACAAGGTGAGCGGCCGTGCCATCTACGCCATCATGTCGTTCGGCGGTTTTTTGGGCATGGGCGAGAAACACCACCCGCTGCCATGGTCCAGCCTGAAGTACGACACCGGCAAGGAAGGCTACGTGGTCAACCTCGACAAGAAGAAGCTGGAAGGCGCTCCGAGCTACGACGATCGGGACTTCCGCTGGACGCCGGACTACGGCCGTGAAGTGGACAAGTTCTACGGCGTGCCGACCTACTGGATCTGATCAAAGTAACAATCGGGCCGGCCTCGCATAGCGGGGCCGGTTCCGGCTTGCTGAACAAGTTCGATCGATTGGCTCATTTGTCTGAGGGAGGCAGCTTGGCTGCCTCCCTCAGATCGTTAGCGTGCCGGAGTCGTGACGGTCGTTGTCGTCGTCGACGGCGTATACGGATCGCCGCTATAGACGGTTGTCGTACGCTGTGTTGTCGGTGCGGGGGCGGGCTGTACTGTCTCGCTTCTGAAGGAACAGCCCGCCGCCATGATAGTGGCGCCGAGCACAACGAAAGTCGCAATCTTCATGATCGGTCTCCCTATTGAGTGAGGGACAAACGTTCGCGAAGAGTGCGCAGTTCCTCGTGGCCGCTTTTCTTCTCCAGTCCGGCAAATCCTCCGTACGCCAGCGTACGCGCGGCGTCGCGCAGCCAAAGACTTAGATACCGCCAAATTGTTGGCGCCGCGCAACGCCTGCGCGGAGTGCCCGTTGGCCAGAGCATCCTGTTTCGGATGCAGCCAATTCCCTGCCAACCATTGTCACGGAGCCGCCAATGCCCCGCCGCGCGCCAGCCGACGCTATCGCCTTGCTGAAGGCGGACCACCGCAAGGTCGAGGACTTGTTCGAGAAGTTCCAGCACGCTCGCGAAAGAGAACGCAAGCACGCTCTGGTACATGAGATCTGCACAGAACTCACGATCCACACCATGATCGAGGAGGAAGTCTTCTATCCAGCGTGCAAAGGCAAGATCAAGGACGAGGACCTTCTTGAAGAAGGCTATGTCGAGCACGACGGCGCCAAGGTCCTGATCGCCGAGTTGCTCGACGGTTCGCCATCCGACGCGTTCTACGACGCCAAGGTCACGGTGCTGTCCGAGATGATCAAACACCACGTCAAAGAGGAAGAGAGACGCTCGGAAGGTCTGTTCGCGCAGGCCCGCGAGGCTGGCCTGGACATGGAAGCGCTGCGCGACCGGCTGATGGCACGCAAGGAGGATCTGACGCGCAAATTCGAGAACGGCGCGAGGCTGCCGCCACCCCAGACCCGCAGCTACACCGGTCATAAGCTGGAACAAGGCCACCCGCTACGGGTTGCGGCTTAGTCCTCGATCAGCGTCGCCAGCATCGTCAGTGCCGTGAGCACGGAGACGCGGCGGATGCCGTCGCGATCGCCGGGAAACACATGACGCTCGGCGACGGGTTCCCGGCCCTGGCGAACGGCGCCGAAATGCACCAGCCCGACCGGCTTTTCGGCCGAGCCGCCGCCGGGGCCCGCAACACCTGTCACGGAGACGGCAAGCTGCGCGTTGGAGCGGGCGAGGGCGCCTGACGCCATGGCGCGCGCCACCGGGTCGCTGACGGCGCCATGGCCGAGGATCGCATCCCAAGGCACGCCCAGCATCTCGCGCTTGGCTTCGTTGGAATAGGTGATGAAGGCACGATCCACGACATCGGAGGAGCCCGCAATCGCCGTCAGTGTGGCGGCGATCAATCCGCCGGTACAGGACTCGGCCGTCACCACCTTGAGGCCGCTTTTGCGACAGGCGAACAGGACACGCTCTGCGGCGTCCCTCATTTCATGATCGAACATGCATCCCCTCTAGCCTCTCGGTAGTTCGACGGTGGCGACCGCCTGGGCTGCGATGCCTTCGCGGCGGCCGGTGAAGCCAAGCCCCTCTGTCGTCGTCGCCTTTACGCTCACCCGATCCGCGGTGATGCCGGCGATAGTAGCAATGCTGCGGGCCATGGCGTCGCGATGGGGGCCGACCTTGGGGGCCTCGCAGACGATGGTGAGGTCAAGGTGAACGATGCGTCCCTGTCGCGCCGCCACCAACTCGACGGCATGGCGCAGGAAACGATCCGACGAAGCGCCGCGCCATTGCGGGTCAGAGGGCGGGAAGTGCTTGCCGATATCGCCAGCGCTGATCGTACCCAGCACCGCATCGGTGAGGGCATGCAGCGCCACATCGGCATCCGAATGGCCTGCCAATGCCTGGCTGTGCGGGATGGCGATGCCACCCAGCATCACGGCGTTTCCGGCCGAGAAGCCATGGACATCGAAACCGAAGGCTGTGCGGGTTTCCATAGCGGCGGAGTGTAGATCATCTGCGGTGGTGATCTTGCGGTTATCCTCGCTGCCCGCGACCATCACGATCTTGAGGCCGGCATGCTCGGCGACTGCCGCATCGTCGGTTAAAGCCGTCGCCTCGGCTGCTCCAAGGGACGCCGCGGCGCGATGCGCGGCCAGCAGCTCGGTGAACCGGAAGACCTGCGGTGTCTGAGCGCGCCAGAGGTCGCGACGCGGCACGGTCTCCGTGATGGCACTGCCGTCCCCAACGCGCTTCAGGGTGTCGGCAAGCGGCACGCCCAGGACAGCACCGTCGATGCCTGGAGCGGCGACAGCCGAGAGACAGGCAACGATATCGTCGGCACGAACGAACGGGCGCGCGGCATCGTGGATGGCAACCAGATCCGGCGGATCGGCCGACAAGGCCTCCAGCCCATTCAGGACAGACTGCTGCCGGCTTCCGCCACCCGCCACAGGAGGGGGCAGGTCGAGGCCGGCGGTGGCCTCGCCGTAGGGGGCATCGTCGCCGGGAGCGATGACGACCCGCAGGCCGGTGATCCCGGGAACGCCACGGAAGGCAAGCAGAGTGCGGCGGAGGACGGGCGTGCCGTCCAGGAGGGCGTATTGCTTGGGCAGAGGGCCGCCAAAGCGGCTTCCCCGGCCGGCCGCGACAATCAGGGCGATGCAGGTGGACACGAAGGCCTAGATATCACCGGGTTAGGAGGTGTCCACTTCGGCGCTTCGCAGCCCTTGCGCTGGTCGGTGGGACCCGCTATTGCTCGCCCAATTATTGTGCACTGCACAAGATGCCTATAAACTGATCACACGTATGGACCGCGCACCTCGCCTCAACCCCGTCGATATCGGCCCCGTCCGGATCGAAGACCCCGTCATCCTGGCCCCGATGTCGGGCGTCACCGACATGCCGTTTCGCCAGATGGTGAAGCGGGGCGGTGCCGGCCTGGTCGTGTCCGAGATGATCGCCTCCGCCGCCATGGTGCGGGAGAACCGCAAGACGCTCCTGATGGCCAAGAACTCCCCGGAGGAGTTCCCCATGTCGGTGCAGCTCGCCGGCTGCGAACCCGAGGTGATGGCCGAGGCCGCCAAGCTCAACGAGGACCGCGGCGCGGCGATCATCGACATCAACTTCGGCTGCCCGGTGAAGAAGGTCGTGAACGGCCATGCCGGCTCCTCGCTGATGCGCGACGAGGTGCATGCCGCGAAGATCCTCGAAGCCACCGTGAAAGCCGTGAAGCTGCCGGTGACGCTCAAGATGCGCACGGGCTGGGACTCGACCAACCGCAACGCTCCCAACCTCGCGCGCATCGCCGAGGAATGCGGCATCAAACTGCTGACAGTGCACGGCCGCACGCGCTGCCAGTTCTACGATGGCCACGCCGACTGGGCCTTCATCCGCGAGGTGAAGGCCGTGACCAAGCTGCCGGTCATCGCCAACGGCGATATCAACACGCTCGATGATGTCGACCAGGCGCTCGACCAGTCCGGTGCCGACGGCATCATGATCGGCCGCGGCGCGTACGGCCGCCCGTGGTTCCTGAACCAGGCAATCCACTATCTGCGCACGGGCGAACGTCTGCCCGATCCAACGCTCGCCGAGCAGTATGCGACTGTCCGGACGCATTACGAATCGATGCTGGAGCATTACGGGTCGGAAACCGGCATGCGCATGGCCCGCAAGCATCTCGGCTGGTATTCTAAGGGCCTGCCGGCGTCGGCCGAATTCCGGGCGGCCGTGAATCGCGAAACTGATCCGGTCAAGGTACGGACGATGCTGTCCGCCTTCTTCCTGCCAGCGCTCGAGCGGCAGGCCGCTTAGATGGCCCTGCATTCCCTGAAGCGGTCGAACGGCACGGGCGAGCAGTTCCCCACAGCCATCCTCGATTCGCTGTCAGAGGCCGTGGTCGTCGTCGATGCAAGCGGCCACATCCACTACGCCAACCTGTCGGCCGAGCAGTTCTTCGGCGTCGGGCGCGCGCGTCTGGTCGGTCATCCGCTGAACGAGTTCGTGCCCGAGGATACGCCGCTGTTTTCGCTGCTGGAGCAGGTGACCACGACTGGCGGCGCCGTCGCGGAGAATGGCGTGACGCTTGCGTCGCCACGCATCGGCAACCGCTTCTGTGCGCTGCGCCTTTCGCCCGTCGTCGACAGCGATGGTTTGGTGGCGGTGTCGCTGGTCGAGCAGACCATTGCCCGCAATATCGATCGACAAATGTCGCACCGCAGCGCCGCCCGGTCCGTGAGCGCGCTGGCGGCCATGCTGGCGCACGAGGTCAAGAACCCGCTCTCCGGCATTCGCGGTGCTGCCCAGCTTCTCGAACAATCGGTGCCTGACTCGGAACGCGAGCTGACGAGCCTGATCTGCGAGGAAACCGACCGGATCGTGGCGCTGGTCGACCGCATGGAGGCCTTTGCCGATGGCCGGCCGATCGAGCGTGGTCCGATCAATATCCATCAGGTCCTGAACCACGTCCGCCGGCTGTCGCAGAACGGCTTCGGCAAGAACGTGCGCTTCGTGGAGACTTACGATCCGTCGCTGCCGGACGTCCATGGCGATCGCGACCAGCTCATCCAGGTCTTCTTGAACCTCGTGAAGAATGCCTGCGAAGTTCCGGGCGACAATGAGCGCGAGATCGAGCTTTCCACCGCCTTCAAACATGGGCTGCGGCTTGCGGTCCCCGGCCAGCAGGCGAAGGTGAACCTGCCACTGGTCGTTTCGGTCCGCGACAATGGCCGAGGCGTGTCCGACGAAATCCGCGGCCACCTGTTTGACGCTTTTGTGACCAACAAGCCGACCGGAACCGGCCTGGGTCTTGCATTGGTCGCCAAGATCATCAACGACCACGGCGGCGCCATCGAATTCGACAGCGAGCCCGGTCGCACAACTTTCAGGGTCATGTTGCCGTTGCAGCTCTCATCTTCCGCTAGCCAAAGTCCCGTGTCGCCGGGTGTTGCACCATGAGCGCAGCCAGTACGATCCTTGTTGCCGACGACGACCGCGCAATCCGGACGGTCCTGCATCAGGCATTGGGCCGTCAGGGGCACACCGTCCGCAGCACGGGGGCTGCCGCCACGCTCTGGCAATGGGTCCAGGAAGGCGAGGGCCAGCTCGTCATCACCGACGTGGTGATGCCGGACGAGAACGGCCTCGATCTGGTCCCGCGTATCCGCAAGCTCCGGCCTGACCTGCGCATCATCGTCATGAGTGCGCAATCGACCCTGCTGACGGCGGTGCGGGCGACCGAGCGCGGAGCCTTCGAATATCTGCCCAAGCCCTTCGACCTCAACGAGCTGATCTCGGTGGTCAACCGTGCGCTGTCGGCGCCGGCGGCCTCGATGCCGCGCGCTGCAGTTCCGCCGGAAGAGGGTGAGCGCCTGCCGCTGATCGGCCGGTCGCCGGCGATGCAGGAAATCTACCGGGCCCTGGCACGCCTGATGTCGACCGACCTCACCGTGATGGTCACGGGCGAGTCCGGTGCCGGCAAGGAGCTGGTGGCGCGGGCGCTGCACGATTACGGCAAGCGCCGGAAGGGGCCCTTCGTTGCCCTCAACATGGCGGCCATCCCGCGCGAACTGATCGAGAGCGAACTGTTCGGCCACGAGCGTGGTGCCTTCACGGGCGCCGTGCAGCGTTCGGCCGGCAAGTTCGAGCAGGCAGCCGGCGGCACCCTGTTCCTCGACGAGATCGGCGACATGCCGCCCGAAGCACAGACGCGGCTCCTGCGCGTGCTACAAGAGGGTGAATACATGACGGTCGGCGGCCGCACGCCGATCAAGGCCAATGTGCGCATCGTGGCGGCGACCCATCGCGACTTGCGGCGGCTGATCCAGCAGGGCCTGTTCCGCGAGGACCTGTTCTACCGCCTGAACGTCGTACCGATCCGTTTGCCGCCGCTGCGCGAACGGATCGACGACATTCCCGAGCTGGCCAATCACTATCTGCAGGCCGCGACCGCCGATGGTCTGCCGACCAAGGTCCTATCGCCGGAAGCAATGGCGCGGCTGAAGCAGCATCGCTGGCCAGGTAATGTGCGCGAGCTGGTCAACCTGGTTCGACGGCTCTCGGCGCTCTATTCCGAGGAAGTGATCGGCGTGGAAACGATCGAGGCTGAGCTCGCGGATGCGATGTCGGCGCTCGAGCAGAGTCCGGCTCCGGCCGACGTGGCGGCCGAGGTCTCGTTGGCCGACGCCGTCGACCGGCATCTGCAGAGCCTGTTTGCCGCCCATGGCGACCGACTGCCGCCAGACGGCATGTACGATCGTGTCATTTCCGAGGTCGAGCGTCCCTTGCTCTCACTCGCTTTGGGCGCTACTCGGGGGAACCAGTTGCGTGCGGCCCGCCTCCTGGGGCTCAATCGCAACACGTTGCGCAAAAAAATTAAGGACCTCGACGTCCCCGTGGTTCGCACGCCGCAGGTTCGCCGAGGCGGGTGATCTGGTGGCAGCAGCGCTGAGCGGTTCACGCTTGAGCGATACGGTGAATGCAGTGCTTCGCGGCCTATCTGGTCGCGTTGCTGCTGCATCTTTGGCTGTCCTCGCGATTCTCGCTGGCGCCGTTACCTATGCATGGCTGGCTGGGTTTCTGCCGGAAGCCTTTGTGACTCGCGGCTGGATGACGGGCCTCCTGGTGGCAGACCTTGTCATTGCCATCGTGCTGGCCTCCGTGCTGGCGGTCCGTCTCACGCAGCTCTGGCTCGACCGCCGGCGTGGCGCGGCAGGGTCGCGCCTGCATATGCGTCTGGTGTTGGTCTGCAGCGTCTTCACCATTACGCCGACGCTGATCATGACCGTCATCCTGTCGATGCTGGTCATCAGCCTCACGGATTTCGTCGTGAAGCCTTCGCAGGCCTCCTACGAGGCTGCACGCGCCATCGGCGAGCCGGTGCGGCGTGCCCGCGAACAGGAGATCCTGAACGACATAGCGGCCATCGCAGGCCCGCTGCAGGCTATGGGCATCGACGCGCTGCGTGACGGGCCTGCGACCAAGGTGCTGCTGCAGAACCTGATCGAAGGTCGGCCCATCATCGAAGTCACCTTGCTTGATGCCGACAAAGGAGCAATTGCCAACGCCGTCGCGCCGGATGCCAAGGGTATGGCCAATCCGGTGCCGCCTGCGAAGTTCCTGTGGCAGGCGGTGAATCAGGCGCGGCCCGTGCAGTTCGAATCGCCGAGCGGCGCTTACTTCGTCATGCAGCTCTTCGTTGGCGAACCGCTGTTCCTGGCGACGGGGCATGCCGTCGACCTGCGCGTCGTCGACTACATCAAGAGCATCGAGTTCGCGGGCACGTTCTACTCGCAGATCGAATCGGCGCTTCGGCGCGGCCAGCTCATCATCTTCGTGGTCTGTGGGACCATTGCCTTCCTGATGCTGCTGGCGGCGGTCTGGCTCGCGATCCTGTTCGCGTCGCGCCTGACTCAGCCGATCGGGGGGCTGATGGCGGCGGCCGAGCGCGTGCGCGGGGGCGATCTCAGCGTCCGCGTGGAGGAGGGGCCGCCCAACGACGAGTTCGGTCAGTTGGCCCGATCGTTCAACCGCATGGCCAGCCAGATCGAAACACAGCGCGGCGAGTTGGTGCATGCCAACACCGAGCTCGATACCAGGCGTCGTCTGACCGACGCCGTGCTCGCGGGCGTGTCGGCAGGTGTTCTCAGTGTCGATGGCGCCGGCGTCGTCGTGCGCAGCAATCGCTCAGCCCTCGACCTGCTCGGCTTGCCCGAGGATGGCGTGCTTGGCCGTCCGCTCACGGCCGTCATGCCGGAACTGGTGCCCTTGGTTGCCCAGGCGGCGGAACGGCCGGAGCGGATGACGCAGGGCCAGGTCGAGATCCTGCAGCGCGGCGCCCGCCAGATCTTGCTGGTGCGTATCAGCGCAGCCACCGGCGCGGGTTTCGTCGTCACCTTCGACGACGTGACCGATCTGATGTCGGCGCAACGCATGGCCGCGTGGGGCGACGTGGCCCGCCGCATCGCGCACGAAATCAAGAATCCGCTGACGCCGATCCAGCTTTCGGCCGAGCGGCTGAAGCGGCGTTACCTCAAGCAGATCAAGGAGGACCCCGAGACTTTCTCGATCTGCACCGACACGATCATCCGCCAGGTCGGTGACATCGGCCGTATGGTCGACGAGTTTTCGTCTTTTGCGCGCATGCCGCGTCCGACGGTATTGCCCGAGGATGCCAAGGAGCTTTGCCAGCAGGCGCTCTTCCTGCAGCGCAATGGCAATCCGAGCATCCGCTATACGTCGCGGCTGACCGACCGGCCGGTGCCGTTGATTTGCGATCGACGGCAGGTTTCCCAGGTTCTGACCAACATCCTGAAGAATTCGGCCGAGGCGATCGAGGGCAGGGATGCTGTTCCCGGTCAGCAGTTGCCTCCCGGGGAGATCACGCTGTCTCTCAAGGACGATGGTGTGACAGTGCAGATCGTCGTCGAGGACAACGGAAGAGGCTTGCCGAAGGAAGGGCGTGAACGCCTCACCGAGCCCTATATGACGACGCGGAGCAAGGGTACCGGGCTTGGCCTCGCGATCGTCAAGAAGATCATGGAGGACCATGGTGGCTTCCTGGTGCTCGAGGATCGCGAGGGTGGCGGGGCACGCATCAGTCTGGTATTCCGGCGTGACGCGAAAGAAATCGCGTCGGCTCGACCGCATGCGACAGCCGCTCAATGAAGAGCCTAACAACGACCTGCCACGAAGAATGCGGGCTGAAGTGACCTTGAAGTGACATGGGCCACGATATTTTAATCGTCGATGACGAACGAGACATTTGCACGCTGATCGCGGGCATCCTTGAAGACGAAGGCCATACCGCCCGCCGCGCACACAACAGCACGGAAGCGATCGACGCGGTGCGCCAGCGCCGGCCAGCGCTGGTGATCCTCGACGTCTGGCTGCAGGGCAGTGAACTTGACGGCCTGCAGCTCCTCGAGGTTATCCGCCGCGAGGATCCGCCGGTACCTGTCGTGATGATCAGCGGCCACGGCACGATCGATACGGCGGTATCGGCCATCAAGACTGGCGCCTACGACTTCGTCGAGAAGCCGTTCAAGGCCGACCGCCTGCTGGTCGTGGTCGACCGCGCTGTCGAGGCCGACCGGCTGCGGCGCGAGAATGCCACTCTGCGTCGGCGCGCTGGTGGCGAGGTGACCTTCGTCGGGTCTTCGAGCGACGCCGCCAACGTACGCAATCAGATCGAGAAGGTGGCCCCGACCGGCAGCCGCGTACTGATCACGGGCGCTTCCGGCGCTGGCAAGGAGACGGTGGCGCGCCTGATCCATCAGGACTCCAAGCGCGCCGAGGGGCCATTCGTCGTGGTCAACTGTTCGGCCATGCCGGCTGAACGGCTGGAGATCGAACTGTTCGGCACCGAGAGCGAGGCCGACAGCGAGGCGTTGCGTGTTTCAGGCGCCTTCGAGATGGCGCATGGTGGCACGCTGCTCCTCAAAGAAGTCGCCGATCTGCCCCTGGCATTGCAGAGCCGACTGGCGCGCGTCCTGCAGGAGCAATCCTTTGCGCGCGACGGCGGCAAGACCAAGGTCGAAGTCGATGTACGCGTGCTAGCAGCGACAGCGCGAACGCTGCAGGACGAGATCGCTGCCGGTACGTTCCGCGAGGAGCTGTTCCATCGCCTGAACGTGGTTGCTCTTCCGGTTCCGCCACTCAGCGAACGACGCGAGGACATTCCCGAGATTGCCATCGACTTGCTGAAGCGCGTGGCCGATGCGACCGGGTTGCCGCCACGCGTCATCGGCGAGGACACGCTGGCCGCCCTCCAAGGGCATGACTGGCCGGGCAATGTCCGGCAGCTGCGCAACGTCATCGAGCGACTGCTGATCCTGGCGCCGGCCGGTGGCGCGCCAATCCGTGCCGACATGCTGCCCAACGACGTCAGCGAGGACGCGCCCTCGGTGCTGCGTTGGGAGAAGGGCGGCGAGATCATGCAGTTGCCGTTGCGCGATGCACGCGAAGTCTTCGAGCGTGAGTATCTGCTGGCCCAGGTGACGCGCTTCGGCGGCAACATTTCGCGAACCGCGACTTTCGTCGGCATGGAGCGCTCTGCGCTGCATCGCAAGTTGAAATCGCTGGGTCTGCATGGCAGTTCACCCGAAGATCGTAACGGCGGCGAGCCGGCGAACTGAGGGTTCGGGGGAGAGCGTTATGGCGCGTTATGCCTACGTCAATGGTCGCTACGTGGATCACCGCGAGGCGAGTGTTCATATCGAGGATCGCGGCTACCAGCTCGCCGACGGTGTCTACGAAGTCGTGGGCGTGCGGGGCGGCAAGCTGATCGACGAGGTGCCGCACATCGACCGGCTCGACCGTTCGCTGCGGGAGCTTCGGATCGACTGGCCCGTGTCGCGTAATACGCTGGGCTTCATCATTCGCGAACTGATGCGGCGCAATCGTTTGCACGATGGCCTGGTCTACATGCAGGTGACGCGTGGCGTCGCTCGTCGCGACCATGCCTTTCCGACCACGCCGGTGAAGCCGGCGCTGGTCCTGACGACCAAGAACACCAAGCACATCGTCGCCGATGCGGGCGCTGGTGTTGCCGTCAAGAGCCAGCCGGACATCCGGTGGGGACGCTGCGATATCAAGACCGTCGCTCTTCTGCCCAACGTGCTTGCCAAGCAGGCAGCGCGCGAGAGCGGCGCCTACGAGGCCTGGCTGGTCGACAGCAAGGGGTGCGTCACCGAGGGCGCCTCGACCAATGCCTGGATCGTGACAGGCGAAGGTGAGCTCGTGACCCGCCAGACCGATAGTGGAATCCTGGCCGGCATCACGCGGCTCAAGCTGAAATCGATTTGCGACTCGCTGCAGCTCAAGCTCGTCGAGCGCCCCTTCACTCTGGCGGAAGCGAAGAAGGCCAAGGAAGCCTTCATCACAAGCGCGACTTCCTTCGTCACCCCGGTCGTGAAGATCGACGGCGACGCGGTAGGCGACGGCAAGGTCGGCAATACGGCCCGCCGCCTGCGTGAGGAATATGTTCGCTTCTCCGAGACGGGTGAGGCGGTGACGTGAACTCGTCCGCCGGCGTAAAGCCGCCGCGCGCGATCCTGTTCGATTGGGACAACACGCTGGTCAACACCTGGCCGACGATCGTTGAGTGCTATCACGACACGTTCGTGGCACTCGGCCGAGAGCCCTGGACGGCACAGCAAGTGCAGGACTTCGCGCATGGCTCGTTGCGCGATCTTTTCCCCAGCCTGTTTGGCCCTCGCGCCGGCGAGGCCGAGAAGGTTTTCTACGAGACGTTCTATCGGATTCACCTGGAGCGACTGCAGCCGCTCCCCGATGCAGAAGCACTGCTGGCGCATTGCCATGCGCTCGGTTGCTACGTCGCGGTGGTCAGCAACAAGGTGGGGGACAATCTCAGGGCCGAACTCGACCATCTGGGGTGGCATAGGTGGATAACTCGGGCCGTCGGGGCGAAGGACGCTCTCCGCGACAAACCTGCCCCCGATCCGATCTTCATGGCGCTGGACGGCACGGGAATTGCCCCTGACGAGACTGTCTGGATGGTTGGCGACACCTTGGCCGATCTGAAATGCGCCCATGCGGCGGGCTGTTTGCCGGTCTTGGTCGGTGGCGCGGAACAATTGTCCGCGGCGCTGATGGAATATCCACCGCGTCTGCGCGCGCGTAATTGTCATGAGCTGGTGGCATTGCTTTGAGAAAAGTGTCCCCTATATTCGTCGTAACTCGGTAGCGGGGAGAGACCCCGTACCTTTCTGAACCGGGCGCCATTCGGTAGCCGGATGCCCAGCAAGAGGCCAAGAACATGAGCGAAAAGGCACAGAACGTTCAGGACGTCTTCCTGAACCACCTGCGGAAGAACAAGACCCCCGTCACGATCTTCCTCGTGAACGGTGTGAAGCTGCAGGGCATCGTGACGTGGTTCGACAATTTCTCGGTGCTGCTGCGCCGTGACGGACATTCGCAGCTTGTCTACAAGCATGCGATCTCGACCATCATGCCGGTCACTCCGGTGCAGCTGTTCGACGGGGACAAAGCCGACGCAGCGGGCTGATTTGATCGACGACCTCGAGCAAGACGACCACCACAAGCGCACGCGCCAGCCGACCGAGACCGCGCGACCGGCAACGGTTGCCGCGGTGCTCTGTCCGTTCGTCTCCGGGCCGCGTAACGGCGGCGATTCGAGGGACAGCGACGCCAAGCTCGAGGAGGCCGTGGGCTTGGCCCGCGCCATCGACCTCGACGTACGTCTGGCCCAGGTCGCACCGCTGCGCCGCATCACGCCTGCAACCCTCGTCGGCAAAGGCGTAGTCGAGCGCATCAAGGCAGCGGTCGAAGAGCAGGGCATCGGCCTGGTCGTCGTCGACGACAAGCTGACGCCGGTCCAGCAACGCAACCTCGAGAAGGCCTGGCAGGCCAAGGTGATCGACCGGACCGGTCTCATCCTGGAAATCTTCGGCGCGCGCGCCCGCACCCATGAAGGACGCCTGCAGGTAGAACTCGCGGCCCTCGACTACCAGCGCGGTCGCCTGGTGCGGTCGTGGACCCACTTGGAACGCCAGCGCGGCGGCTTCGGCTTCCTGGGCGGCCCCGGTGAATCGCAGATCGAGATCGACCGCCGTCTGATCGGCGAACGCATCGTACGCATCAAGCGCGACCTCGAGGGCGTGCGTAAGACGCGTGCCGTCAATCGCGCCGGCCGCAAGAAGGCCCGCCTGCCGACGGTCGCTTTGGTTGGCTATACCAACGCCGGCAAGTCGACGCTGTTCAATCGTCTGTCCGGCGCCGAGGTCATGGCCAAGGATCTGCTGTTCGCCACGCTCGATCCCACCATGCGGTCGATCAAGTTGCCGAACGGCAAGGGCTGCGTGATCTCCGATACGGTCGGCTTCGTCTCCGACCTCCCGACACATCTGGTCGCGGCGTTCCGCGCCACCCTGGAAGAGGTGATCGAGGCGGACCTGATCGTTCACGTCCGCGACATTTCCCATCCCGACAGCGAGCAGCAGCGCGCCGATGTCGAACAGGTCCTGCGCGACCTCGGAGCCTTCGATGAAGGGGCCGGCCGGCCGCTGATCGAGGCCCTGAACAAGATCGACGCGTTGCCGCCGGAAGTCCGCGGCATCCTGGAGAACAGGGCGGCGACCGGCGCGGAGCGGGCTCGCCAATACCCGGTCTCGGCGCTGACGGGGGAAGGGGTCGAGCAGCTCCTGGAGGCCATCGGCGCCTTCCTGAGCCATGCCGGCGAAGCCCGCGAGGTATCGGTACCACTGTCCGATGGTGCGACCATTGCCTGGCTTTACCGCCACGGCGAGGTGCGCAGCCGCCGGGACGAGGGCGACACGGCCTGGCTGACCGTGGCACTGGACGAGGCTGCTTCTGCACAGTTCGAACGGCGCCAGGCGCGCTGACGGCCGCGTTGACACCCGGCGGGCGCGCTACCTATAAGCGCCCAACCCGAGACAAAGGAAACACCATGAAATTCAAGCCCTTGCACGACCGACTGCTGCTGAAGCCGGTCGAAGCCGAGACCCGCACCAAGGCTGGCCTGATCATTCCGGATACTGCCCAGGAAAAGCCGATGCAGGGCAAGGTCGTCGCCGTCGGCAAGGGCCGTCGCCTCGAAGATGGCCGCCTGCAGGCGCTCGACGTCAAGGTCGGCGACACGGTTCTGTACGGCAAGTGGTCGGGCACCGAGGTCAAGCTCGGTGGCGCGGATCACGTGATCCTGAAGGAAGAGGATCTGTTCGGCATCGTCGGCTGAACCGATGCTGACGGACGGCGATTCGCTTCGAGTCGCCGAACTTATCCGTGAGACCGCGGCAGCCGAGCTGCTGCCGCGGTTTCGCAACCTTGCCAAGAGTGACATCCGCCAGAAGCGGCCGGGCGATGTCGTGACCGTCGCCGACGAGGCGGCGGAGCAGCGTTTGGCGAGCGGTCTCGCCAAGATTTTGCCGGGTATCCCCGTCGTCGGCGAGGAAGCGGTCGAGAAGGACCCGAGCCTGCTCGACCTGATCGCGCGCCCAGGCGAGAGCTGCTGGATTGTCGATCCCCTCGACGGCACCGCGAATTTCGCGGCGGGCAGGGACCGCTTCGCCATCATCGTTTGTCTCGTGAGCGATACGAGACCGATCGCCGGCTGGATCCTCGACGTGCCGCGAGGCCACCTGGCCGAGGCGCATCGCGACGGTGGTGTGACGCTCGACGGCGTTTCCGTAGCGGGAAAGACGCCCGATCGGCCGCTGGTGGGCTACGTCGGCTACAGGATCATCAAGGAGTTCGACCGTCAGCTTGGCGAGGCGCAGCGCGCCAAGCTTGGACGGCTGTCCACGCTGAGTTGCGCGGGGCTCGAATACATCGAACTCCTGTCCGGCCGCGCCGACTTCAACCTCTACCGGATGACCAAGCCCTGGGACCATGCCGCGGGCTCTCTGATGATGCGCGAGGCTGGCGGTGGCTCGATCCAGTTCAACGGCTCGGCCTATGCGCCGACCCAGGGGCTGGCCGCCGGCCTGATCTCCTCGACGTCGAATGAGGCGCTCGACGAGGCGAGGGCGCTGCTCGAGGCCGTCCAGCTTCCGTTGCTGGTCCCCAAACCTTAGGCTTCTGTCTTCGCTTCCTGCCAGAACGCTTCCATTTCATCGAGGCTGGCGTCGGCCGGCTTGCGACCCTGCTCGGCCAGACGCTTTTCGATGTAGCGGAAGCGCTTCTCGAACTTGTCGTTGGTGGCCCTCAGCGCGACCTCTGGATCGACCTTGCAATGGCGCGCCAGGTTGGCGACGGCAAACAGCACGTCGCCCAGCTCGTCGGTCAGCCGGGCCTGATCGACCTTGCCGGCCTCGATCTCGGCACGCAGTTCGCCAAGCTCTTCCTCGATCTTGTCGATGACAGGCCCCGTCGAGGCCCAATCGAAGCCGACACGGGCGGCCCGCTTCTGGATCTTTTCAGCGCGCATCAGGGCGGGAAGGGCGCGCGCAACCCCGTCCAAGGCTCCCGCAGGCTGCTGGCTAGCGCTCCGGGCGCCCTGCTGTTTGGCCGCCCGTTCGACTGCTTTGCGGGCTTCCCAGGAGATCGTCTGGGCATCGGCCGTCTTGATGTCGAGGTCGCCGAAGACGTGCGGGTGCCGGTCGACCATCTTGTCGGCAATGGCGGCCGCCACGTCGTCGAAGCCGAACGCCTTGGCCTCGCTGGCCATCTGGGCGTGGTAGACCACCTGCAGCAGCAGATCGCCGAGCTCCTCCTTGAGCGCTGGCATATCTTCGCGCTCGATGGCGTCGGCGACCTCGTAGGCTTCCTCGATCGTGTACGGCACGATGGTCTGGAAGGTCTGCTCGATGTCCCAGGGGCAGCCATGCTGGCGGTCGCGCAGCCAAGCCATCACCGCCAGGAGGCGCTGGAGTGGCTCTTTGGGCAGGTCGTCGGCGGATGGGCGTCCAGTGGACATACGGTTCAATCTCAGATTTAATTATCGTATAATATATATTATGGAAAATATCTATTGTGGTTTAGATAGAACGAATTGCCAGTCGATCCGCATATTTTGCTTTAGCAAAGCCAAGAGATTGAGGCCCCTGGTGGCATCGCTTGCCGGGACACCTAAAGTCAGCAGCACGCCGGCCTTGGGGTTCTTTGGGCTCGGGATGACAAGATCGAACACCGTACGCGGCTCGCTGTCTCCCGCGGCCTTCGGAACGTTCTCGTAGACCACCAGCAGGCTACCGTCGCCGAGCTTGCGGGCCTGGGCTTGGACACCGGGCCGGCGTGCCTTGATCGACCCGGCCTTGGTGGCCGCGTAGTGCTCGGCGTCCTTGACGCCCTCGAACTCGAAATCGACCCGCCAGACGACCACGCGGTAGCGTTTGTCGATGCTGTACGCGAGGCCCCGCTCCCAGTCCTCCGTGGCCTGCCAGCCCATCGGCAGCGTCATCTCGACCTTGATCGACTGGAACTGCACTCGTGCCGACAGCGTGTTGCTGTCGACGCCCAGAAGCTTCGTCGACGACGACCGGCCCGCGCCGGTAGTGCCGCCGCCAACGCTTTGCTGGCCGTGCGAGAAGCTGCTGCCGTTGTCCGCTGTCCCGAAATCGCGAAATGTCAGGCCGCCCGCATTAAGATCGCCGCCTTGTGCCAGGGCCGGCAAACCCCAGAACTGCAGGCCACCGGCCGCCAGTCCGGCAAACAGGAACAATCGGCGACCGGACTCTGTTTGTCTCATCTGAGGTCACACATTAACAATATTCCATAATCCACTGTTTTGATTAAGAAATATCTATCGTCAAACCGTCATAACAAGGATGGACATGGGCCGGCGTCACCCGGTCGACCTCAGCATAGTCCATGTCGACATGCATGTTGGTCAAGAACGCGCGGACTGGCTTCACCCGATCTATCCACTGCAGCGCCCGTTCGAGGTGAGCATGTGTCGGGTGCGGTCGGTAACGCATGGCATCGACAATCAGCACATCGACGCCTGCCAGAGTTTCCAGGGCGTCGTCGGACAGCATGACGACGTCGTTGGCATAGCCGACCTTGCCGAAACGAAAGCCGAGCGACGGAATCGTGCCGTGGTCCTGCACGAAGGGCACGACCGACAGCCCAGCGGCCGTGAAGGGGCCGTTGATCAGGCTGTGCCGGTAGATCGGATTGTAGAAGCCACCGCCTTCGGCTTCGAAGCAGTATCCGAAGCGTCGCCTTAGTACGCCCCAGGTGCGTTCATCAGACCAGGACTCGATCTGCCCCTGGCGCAACGCATAGGCCCGCAGATCGTCGATGCCATGGACTTGATCGGCGTGGTCGTGGGTCCAGAGGACGGCGTCGATGCGCTCGACCCTGGCATCCAGGAGCTGGCTGCGGACGTCGGGCGAGGTGTCAACCAACACGGTCTTGCCCTGGTCCTGAACCAGGATCGAACAGCGCCGCCGGCGATTGCGGTTGTCGTTGGGATCGGCCGCACCCCACTCCCCTTGCCCGTCCTTGCCCCCGGGCCTTGGAACGCCGCCCGAGGTACCACAGCCGAGAATGGTCACCCGCACCGGGAACGCTCCGCCTTGGTGAACAGCCGGAAGAAATTGTCGGTGGTGGCTGCCTCGAGTTCGGCGATGCCGATGCCCTTCAGCTCGGCCACCTTCGCCGCGGTATGAGCGACGAAAGCGGGCTCGTTGGTTTTGCCGCGCTTCGGTACGGGCGCCAGATAGGGGGAATCGGTCTCGACGAGCAGCCGGTCGATCGGGATGTCGCGCACGATGGTGCGCAGGCTTTCGGCGGCCTTGAAGGTCACGATGCCGGAAATCGAGATGTAGAGCCCCAGCGCCAGCGCCCGGCGCGCTACGTCCGGCCCCGAGCTGAAACAATGGATCAGGCCGGGAAAGGCGCCCTTGGCGTATTCGTCCTCAAGGATGTCGCCAGTCTCGGCATCGGCATCGCGGGTATGGACGATCAGCGGCAAGCCGGTCTGCCGCGAGGCCGCGATATGGGCGCGGAAGCTCTCGGCCTGCTCCTCGCGTGGGCTGTGCTCGTAGTAGAAGTCGAGGCCGGTTTCACCGATGCCGACGACCTTCGGATGGTGCGCCGCCTCGACCAGCCGATCAGGGGTGCGCTGGCCCTCCTCCTTCGCCTCGTGCGGATGGACGCCGACCGAGCACCAGACATTGTCATGGCGCTCGGCAATCGCCCGCACCCGCTCGAACTGGTCGAGCCGTGTCCCGATGGTCAGCATCCCGCTCACCCCGGCCGTGCGAGCGCGCGCCAAGACGGCCGTTTCGTCGCCGGCCAGCTCGGGAAAATCGAGATGGCAGTGACTGTCGATCAACATGTCAGCTCGCGGCTTTCGTCGGCTCTACGTAGCGCGGGAAGACACCTTGCGGCTTGGGCAGCGCCGTGCCGGGCACCAGCTCCTGGTCGAAGGCGGTATAGGCCCTCGCCTCTTGCGGTACGGCAAGCTGCTCCAGAATCTTCGAGGCTGAGTCCGGCATGAAGGGCTGAACCAGGAGCGTCACACGCCGGATCGTCTCGGCCAGCACCCACATCACCGTGTCGCGCCGGGCCGGATCGGTCTTCGCAAGGGCCCATGGAGCCTGCGCATCAACATAGCGGTTGGCATCGGCAATCACTTCCCAGATCGCGGTCAGGGCGCGATGGAACGCCTGCTCGTCGATCTCGGCGCGAACGGTCGCCAGCAACCCCTGGGCCCGCCCCAGCAGCGCCTTGTCCTCGTCGGTCAGCGCGCCCTTCGGAGGAACGACGGAACCGCAGTTCTTCGCGACGATCGAGAGGACGCGCTGGCAGAGGTTGCCGTAGGCGTTGGCGAGGTCGGCGTTGAGCCGGCCGATCAGAGCACGGCGCTGGAAGTCGCCATCGTTGCCGAACGGCACTTCGCGCAGCAGGAAGTAACGCACCGGATCGACGCCGAACTCGTTGGTCACGGCAATCGGATCGATGGCGTTGCCCAGCGACTTGGAGATCTTCTGGCCTTCGGTCGTCCACCAGCCGGAAGCGAAGACGCGCTTGGGCGGCGCCACGCCAGCCGACATCAGGAAAGCCGGCCAGTAGACGCAGTGGAAGCGGATGATGTCCTTGCCCACGACATGCACGTCGGCCGGCCAGAAACGCCACAGCGGATTGCTTTCGTCCGGATAGCCGCACTCGGTGATGTAGTTGGTGAGCGCGTCCAGCCAGACGTACATGATGTGCTTGGGATCGCCCGGCACCGGCACACCCCAGGAGAAGCTGGTGCGCGACACCGAGAGGTCCTGCAGCCCGCCTTTAACGAAGCTGATGATCTCGTTGCGGCGGCTCTCCGGCGCAATGAAGCGCGGGTTCTTCTCATAGAACTCCAGCAGCCGGTCGCCCCACGCCGAGAGCTTGAAGAAGTACGACGGCTCCTCGACCCACTCGACCTCGTTGTTGACCGGACCGGCGCGGCGCTTGCCGTCGGGGCCGACCGTGGTCTCGTCCTCGGCGTAGAACGCCTCGTCGCGCACGGAATACCAGCCGGCATACTTGCCGAGATAGATGTCGCCGGACGCGACGAGCTTCTCCCACAACGCCTGGCAGGAGGCGTAGTGGCGCTTCTCCGTCGTGCGGATGAAGTTGTCCGGGCTGTAGTTCATCACGCCCAGCAGGTCGTGGAACGACTGGCTCACCTTGTCGGTGAACGCCTGGGGCGACATCCCCGCCGCCGCAGCGGCCTTTTCGACCTTCTGGCCATGCTCGTCGGTGCCGGTCAGAAAGTGGACGTCGAAACCATCCAGGCGCTTGAAGCGGGCCATCACATCGCACGCCAACGTCGCGTAGGCGTGCCCGATGTGAGGCACATCGTTCACGTAGTAGATCGGCGTGGTGGTGTAGAAGGTGTTACGGCCCGACATGATGACAGAACTCCGAATCCCTGCTCATCCCTGAGACGCTCCTCCCGGAGCGCCAGGATCAGCGCTTCAGCGCATCGCCGATTGGAGAGCCAGGAAGCTGCCGAGCACCGTTTGCTTGCGGTCGAGATTGACGGCATCGGCACGGGACAACAGGTGGGCGATCTTTTCCCACGCCTCCATCCAACGATCAAGGCTCGCCGCCTCCAGCAGGCGGGCCTGCAGGCCACGTTCCGACGGCACGACAGGTGCAGCATTCCTGTCACTTTCCGGCCCCAACGCGGCGGCGCGGGCCAAACCTTTCAGCCAACCATCGAACAAGTAGTTGAGCGAGCGCCAGTCGGCATTCGCCTCCTCTCCGCGGCGGGCGAACCGCTCGGCGAACCCGTGGAGGCGCGGCATGTCGAGATCGGGCAAGGTCGCCAGCACGTCGACCATCTCTCGGTAGAGATCGAGGCTGCCCGCGCCGGCCAGTTCGAGGGCGCGGCCGATGCTGCCTTCCGCCAGTTGCGCCAGCGCCGTCCGCTCCTCTGGCTTGCTCTCCGGTGCATAGTCGCCCAGCAACTTCATCACCGTCTCCTCCGGCAGCGGCTGCAACGCAAGGCGACGACAGCGCGAGCGGATCGTCGGCAACAGGCGTCCCGGGGCATGGCTCACGATCAGCAGCACCGCGTTGGGCGGCGGCTCTTCGAGGACCTTCAGCACGGCGTTGGCGCTGTTGCGGTTCATCTCGTCGGCCGAGTCGACGATGGCGACGCGCCAGTCGCCCATCGCCGGCGTCATGTGCATGAAGGCGCCGAGGTCGCGCACATCGTCGACGGCAATCTCGGCGCGCATCCGGCCGGTGTCGGGATTGAGCGCACGGCGGAGATGAAACAGATCGGGGTGCGAGCGGGCATCGATCAACGAACGGCCAGGCGCGTCGGCCGCAACGTCGAGCCCGTCAGGCTCCCCGCCGAATAATCCCCCCTGCTGCTGGCCCGCCAGCAGGAACCGCGCGAAACGCCAGGCGAGCGTCGCCTTGCCGATTCCGCGTGGTCCGGTGAGCAGCCAGGCATGATGCAGCCGACCGCTCTGTTGCGCGGCCAGCATGGTCTTCTCTGCTGCTTCATGGTGCAGTAGCCGGTTGTTGCGCCAAGGAGGCGGCCAGCTATACGGCCATTCGAGCTTCTCGAGCTCGGCCGGATCGGAAGGCGTCTTGCCGCGCGCCACGATCAGGCCTTCAGGCGCAGGGTTACGGCCTCAGCGATTGCCGACGCCACGGCGTCGACGTCTGCCGTGGCGTCGATCACTGCACAGCGGGTCGGTTCGGCGGCCGCGATGTCGAGGAAGCCTTTGCGGACGCGCTCGTGGAAATCGCGCGGCAAGGACTCGTAGCGTGTCTCGTTTCCGCGCCGCGCCGAAGCGCGTGCCAAGCCCATCTCGACAGGCAGGTCGAGGATCAACGTAAGGTCAGGGCGAAAATCGCCAACGGCGATGCCGTAGAGCTTGTCGAGCAACGTGCGGTCGACGCCGTGGCCGTAGCCTTGGTAGGCCATCGTCGAATCGGCAAACCGGTCGCTCACCACCCAGTCGCTGCGCTTCAATGCGGGCCAGACGGTGCTGCGCAGATGCTCCCGGCGGGCCGCGAAATGCAGCAACGCTTCGGTGACGCCGTCCCAGCGCTCGACCGGTCCTTCGACCAGGAGCTTGCGCACCATCTCCGCACCCGGCGCGCCGCCCGGTTCGCGGGTTGTCACGACCGCACGGCCCCGCTCCTCCAGGAACGTCTTCAGGCGCGCAATCTGGGTGGACTTCCCTGCTCCTTCGCCGCCTTCCAGAGTGATGAAGCGCCCTTTTTTCGCCCCCCCCTGGGCGCCTGTCACGACAGCCAGCCGAACAGGTAATGCTTGATCATGGTGCCGACACGGCTGACGACACCCATGCGCGGCACGTCGGCGCCGGCCTCGAGCGGGTATTCCATGGCCTTGCCGTCGGCCAGCGTGATGACGGCGGTGCCGATCTTGGTGCCCTTCGCGATCGGCGCGGGGATCGGCCCTTCAAAGCGTGCGACGACCCGCGGCGACGGCGGCTGACCGGCCGGCGATGTGATGAGCACGGCCTTGGGGATCACCAGCGGAACCTTTTCCTGTGCCCCCAGCCATACCGGCGCTTCGACGACGGTGTCGCCCGCGCGGAACACGGTGGTGTTGGTCGATTCGCGGAAGCCCCATTCCATCAGCCGCGACGTTTCCTGTGCGCGCTCGGCCATCGAGGTGAGGCCGTTGACCACCAGGATCAGGCGCCGCCCGTCACGTACTGCCGACGTCGCCTGGCCATAGCCGCCCTCTTCCGTGTGGCCGGTCTTGAGGCCGTCGGTACCCGGCGTCATCTTCAGGAGCCGGTTGCGGTTGTCCTGCCGGATGTTGTTGTAGGTCCAGTTCTGCTCCGCGTAGTAGCGGTAGTACTGCGGGAAATCCTCGATGGTGCGATGCGACAGCACCGCGAGATCCCGTGCCGTCGTGTACTGGCCCTCGTAGGGCCAACCCGAGGCGTCCTTGAACACCGACTTGGTCAGGCCGAGTTCTCGTGCGCGCTTGGTCATGCGCTCGGCGAACGCTTCTTCGGTACCCGACAGGCCTTCTGCGATCACGACACAGGCATCGTTCCCCGACAGAACGATGATGCCCTTGATCAGATCCTCGACAGTCACCTCGCTGCCCAGCTCGAGGAACATGCGCGAGCCGCCCATCGCACGCGCCCGCTCGCTCACGCGAAAGCGCGAGTCGAGCTTCAGGCGTCCGGCGGCCAGTTCCTCGAAGATGATGTAGATCGTCATCATCTTGGCCATCGAAGAGGGCGCCATCGGCGTCTCGGCGTCCTTGTAGAGCAGCACGGTCGAGGTCTGCGGATCGACCATGAAGGCGAACCGCGCCAGGGTGCCGACGCCGATCTGCGATGGCGGCAGCGCTTCGACCTTGGCCGCGGTCGACTTCTCCGACCTGTTCGTCGTTGTTCCCTGCTGCGGCGCACGGGGCTTGGCGGCAGGTTTCTGCGGTTGAGTCTGCTGCCGACGTTGCTGGTCCTGCTGCTGCGCAAAGGCGTCGAGCGACGGGCCGACAAGGCCTGCGACGAGGACCGGAGCGAGGAGCGCGCGCAGGGCGCGTCGAGAATCAATCCGCAATGACACGTGCATCACCATAGCCGGAACGCTTCAGCCGGTCGGCAACGATGCCGGCGGCATCTGAAGTGGTATAGGGCCCCAGACGGACGCGATAAACCTCGCGTCCGGAAGCCGCGCCATGCGTCACTTCGGTCGTGCCGTAACTGCGGATGGCGCTGCGCTGGCGCTCGGCATTTTCAGGGGTCGAGAAGGCACCGACCTGAATGTAGAAACCGTTGGCATGCGCGCCGGGGGCGCTGGCTGCTACCGGGGCCGGGGGTGGTGTCGCGGCAACAGTCACGGGTGCACTGCGGGGCGGCGGTGCCCCTCCCCAACCGGCCTGAGCAGGTGTCATCTGCCGTGGCGGCGGCGCTGGTGGAGGTGCGGGCTCCGGTTCTGCGGCCGCTACAGCCACCGGCGGAGGTGGTGGCGCAGCGACCGGTGCTGCTGCAGGCGGGCTGCGTTGACCTGAAGCGACTGCCGCCATGGCCTGGTGCTGCTCGTCGGGGCCACCACCACCGAGGGCGACATCCCTGACAGCCATGCTTTCCTGCGGGAGTTGTTCCAGCCGCACGCGAGCAGTGCCGGCCCGAATAATGTCGAGCTCCTGCGCGGCCGTGCGCGACAGGTCGATGATGCGGTTGCGGGCAAATGGTCCACGATCGTTGATCCGGACCACCGTCGACATGCCGTTCTCGAGGTTGGTCACGCGCACGACCGCCGGCATCTGCAGGGTGCGGTGCGCTGCCGTGCGATCCGATTGGTCGTAGCGTTCGCCATTGGCCGTCGCCTTGGTGTGGAAACCCGGGCCATACCAGGAGGCGACGCCGGTCTCCGTGTAGTTGAATTCCTCGCGCGGCGTGTAGGTAATGCCGTCGATCTTGTAAGGCTTGCCGACCTTGTAGGTCCCGCGCTGCGTGACGCTCGCGCTGCCACTGCCGCCGCCCTTGCTGCCCGACGAGCCGCAGGCCGCGAGGCTCGCCAGCAATGCCGCCAGCCCCGCAAAGCGGACAAGCCTGGCGACCGAAGATGCTGATATTTCTAAGGTTAGCGCCATTTCGCTCGCACTATACATCATCTTGCGGCGCTAGAGGAGCGCAGTTGAAGCATCTCCCGGGTGTGTGATCAGGTGGCGATACGGTCCGACAGCAAACCCACGGCCAGCGCGAAGAAATCGGACTGATTCCACCGCAGGATCACCTTGAAGTTCTCAGTCGTGCGGTAGGTCGGGCCCCCTGCTCCCGCGGGCGTCACGATGCGGCCGCCCCCACCGGCACCACTGCCCGGCGACACCTCCTCGCCCCAGCGCACGTCCCGTCGCCAGCCGACCCGCGACAGGTAATTCACGACCGAGGCAAAGACGTCGAGCTTGTTGGTCCAGATGTCCTTGCGGCCGTCGCCATCGCCGTCGGCAGCATAGGCTAGGAAGCTCGTCGGGATGAACTGGCACTGCCCCATGGCGCCGGCCCACGAGCCCTTCATCGCATGCAGGCCGATATGGCCCTGCGACAGGATCTTGAGCGAGGCGATCAACTGCTCGCGGAAGAACTTGGCGCGGAAGTTGTTGAAGGTGAGCGTCGCCAGCGCCGGCACGACCTCGAAGTCGCCCAGCCGCTGGCCGTAATTGCTCTCGATGCCCCACAGCGCCACGACGACCTGAGGCGGCAGGCCGGCCGGCACCGCGAAGCGCTCGATCGCCGCGCGGTTCTCCTTCAGGAGCGCTTTGCCGCGCGTGATCCGCTCGTTCGACACGACGAGCTCCTGGTAGCGATCCCAGGTCATCTTGAACTCAGGCTGGTTGCGCGCGAGTTCCATGACCCGCGGGATTTCCTGAATGCCTGTCAGCGCCTGGTCGATCGTCGAGCTGTCGACACCGGCGCGCGCCGCCTCCTGCCTCACGCCCTGCAGCCACTGCGCGAACCGGGCCTCGCTCGACTGCGCCTGCACCGAAAGTGGAGAAAGGACGGATACGGGCGCCAGGGCGGCCGCGGCGCACATCATTCTGCGGGTGATCATGATCGAGGGGCCCGTCTGTTGGTTTTGCTTCGTCGACGGATACCTGACTGCCGGTAAATCTTGCAAACTCTAAGGCGACGGCGCCGACCGTTGTGGCGATCTCCTCCCGGCTCCGCAGTGCCTGTCCGTCTTTGCCGGCTCCCCGCACTTGACAGTCGGGACTGCGGGGTTACATAGGCGCCGCGCGGGACGACCTGCGCCCTAGCCGAACATTCCGGGACGACCCGGCCTCATCTGGAGGCCCGGTCATGGCAGGTCCCATCGAACAGTTCGCGCTCACCGACATCGTCAAGCTGGGCAAGATCGGCGGCATAGACCTCACGATCACCAACTCGGCCGCCTACATGATGCTCACGGTCGCGGTCTCGACGGTCTTCCTGCTCGGTGGCGCGCGGGGCGCGCTCGTGCCGGGGCGCTGGCAGGCCGCCGTCGAGCTTCTCTACGAGATCGTCGCGAAGGCATTGCGGGAAAGTGCCGGCGAACACGGCGCTCGCTTCTTCCCGCTCGTCTTCTCGCTCTTCATGTTCGTGCTGGTAGCGAACCTGATCGGGCTCGTCCCCTATGCTTTCACAGTGACCAGCCATCTCAGCGTCACCTTCGCGCTGGCCGCGATCGTGTTCGTCACTGTCACTTTCTACGGCCTCATGCGCAACGGGCTAGGCTTCTTCCGCCTGTTCTTGCCGCCGGGCGTGCCCCCGCTCCTCGCACCGCTGATCGTGCCTATCGAGGTGATCTCCTACCTTTCACGGCCGATCAGCCATTCCGTCCGTCTGTTCGCGGTAATGCTGGCCGGACATATCACGCTCAAGGTGTTCGCGGGCTTCGTCGTCGGTCTCGCCGGCATCGGCGCGGTGGGCATCGCGGCCGCGGTCCTGCCGCTCGCCATGACCGTGATCATCACGGCGCTTGAGCTGCTGATGGCGGTGATTCAGGCCTACGTCTTCACCGTACTCACCTGCACCTACATCAACGACGCAATCCACCCCGCACACTGACCTGCGTGCAGCAGGACGGAGGATTTTCTATGGCATGGATCTACCTACTAGTGGCAGGCATTCTCGAGATCGTCTGGGCCTTCTCGATGAAGAAATCGGAGGGCTTCACGCTCCTCGTGCCGAGCGCTGTCACCATCATGACGATGATCGCCAGCTTCGGCCTGCTGGCCATCGCCATGCGCTCGCTGCCGCTCGGCACCGCTTACACGATCTGGACGGGCATCGGCGCCGTTGGCGCGTTTGTCGTCGGTGTTGCGATCCTAGGCGAAGCGTTCACGATAGTCCGTGTGCTGGCCGCCCTCCTGATCGTGGCCGGCATCGTCCTCATGAAGCTGTCGAGCCCGTCGTGATGCCGGTGCCATGAGAGTGCTTGAACGAACTCAGCGTCGGTCTGAGCGGATATCATGCCGAACGCGTTGATCTCCGGCGCCTCTTTCAAGCGCCCAGTAGTCGTGTACGGAATGATTCTGCGACCATGCAGGAGAATGCCGCGACACGCCTCGACGCGGCCTTGGGCGATGCTATAAGGGCGCCCAGCGCCTAGCCGCGCTGCTGAGCATGGATGGGTGGCCGAGTGGTTTAAGGCACCGGTCTTGAAAACCGGCGTGGGTTCACGCCCACCGTGGGTTCGAATCCCACCCCATCCGCCAGCCATAGCGCTGTTCGCTTGCTGCAATCGATTGCATCTCAGCGCGGGACGGCCTGAGCATCACTCATCATCCGCATCACCGATCGTCTCCGCTGCCATGCCCGGCGCAGCATCCAACCCACGCCGACCGGCAGCATCACCAAGATAGCCACTGCCTCGCCGCCGCGATGACGGGCGGTGGCGCCTTCCCACAGGCCCCACAGCGCTACGGCGGCCAGTCCCAGGCTCAGCAGCAACGTCGCGCTGAGCAACGCCAAGCCGGCCGGACGATTCCAGAAGCCAAGGCCATCGGTCATGGACGGCGCGGTGTGACCGGTTGCTGTCATGGCCGATTGGAGCTGGCCGGCAAAGCTGAAGAGGCTTTCCTGATCGGGCCGGCGGATCAGCCCCTCGCCCGGCGCCAGGCCGGGCGGCAGCACGAAGCGCTCACCCTCGCGGGTGACAAGGGCCAACAGGTCGTCCGCTGCGTTCTGCACGTTGCTCAGCGCGGCGATCTCGGCGAAGGGCACGCGCCGCGTGCGCCGCCGGCCGGTCAGCGGCACCAGAGGCCGCTCTTCGATCAGCACGCCATCCGGTTCGATCGTCCAGCGATGCCGGCGCAGCGCGGCCAGCATGCAGATGGTGAAGGTCAGCACGAAGACGCCGAGCGTGCCGAAGATCAACGGCAGCAGTTCATCGCCTGTGGTGGCGATCTGCAGGGCAGCGGCGATTCCGCCGATCAACAGCGCAATGGCGCCCAGCAAGCCACCGGCGACCAGCGGGGTGTTGCGATACAGCCCCTGGTGAGTGGGCGCGCTCATCCGGCAACTCTAACGCAACCACACCTTCGCCGTCAGGGGCGTTGGCCAACGCACGATTCGTTTGTCAACGCAGGCTCCAGATGATCGACTGCACCCGGTTGCGTCGAACGGGTGCGAGTAAAGTCATGGACGGCGAGTACGATTACATCATCATCGGTGGCGGGTCGGCAGGTGCGGTGCTGGCGGCGCGGCTCACCGAGGATCCGGCGATCCGCGTGCTGCTGCTGGAAGCCGGATTCGATTTCCGCACCGCCGAGACGCCGGCGCATCTGCGCATCCCCAATCCGCTGCGCGCCATCGGCGACGACAACTATCGCTGGCCCAAGCTGCTGGCGCGGCGCACCGAGCGGCAGGAGCCGAAGCTGCTGTGGCGCGGCCGGGCGATCGGCGGCAGTTCGACCATCAACGGGCAGATCGCCATCCGCGGCATTCCGGAGGATTTCGCCGACTGGGAATCGGAGGGCGCGCGCGGCTGGGGCTGGAACGAGGTTCTCCCCTACTTCTGCAAGCTCGAAGGCGACGTGAACTTCGGCGACAAGCCCTATCACGGCAAGGATGGGCCGATCCCCGTCTATCGCGCGCCGGTCGAAGATTGGGGCACCGCAGACCGGGCGTTGATGAAGGCGGCAGTCGGCCTGGGCTATGGCTGGTGCGAGGACCACAACGCGCCCGAGGGCACCGGCGCCTCGCCCTACGCCATCAACAGCCGCGCCGGCCTGCGCATCTCGACCAACGACGGCTATCTCGAACCGGCACGGCATCGGAGCAACCTGACGATCGTTGGCCAGGCGCTGGTCGATACGCTGCAATTCGAGGGCAATCGCCCGCACGTCTCCGGCGTTTCCGTGCGGGTCGGCGGCGAGACGCGGACCGTGCGGGCGCGGCGCGAGGTGATCCTCTCGGCTGGCGCCATCCATTCGCCGGCGATCCTGCAGCGTTCCGGCATCGGCCCGCACGCCGTGCTTAACCGGCTCGGCATCGAGACCGTGGCCGACCGTCCGGTGGGCGAGCACCTACTCGACCACCCCATCCTCAGCCTGATGCTTCACCTGCGGGAGGATGCGCGGGTCAGCACACTCATGCACCGCCACACCAATTGCTGCGTGCGCTACTCCTCCGGCCTCGCAGGCGCCGGCGTCAACGACATGATCATGATCGCCGGCAATCTGCGGGCCGAGGAGGATGGCGGCACGGCGTTGGCGCGGCTGGCCGTGTCAGCGTTCCAGGCGTTCAGCGAAGGCACGGTGCGGATCACGACCCGCGACCCCGGCGTCGATCCGCAAATCGACGAGCGCATGATGTCGAGCGAGAGCGACTACGTGCGCATGCGCGACGGCGTGATGCGGTTGCAGGAGATTGCCCGCCATCCCGACGTGCAGGCGATTGCGACCCGCGCCGACTACGGCATGTCGGGCCGGTCGATCGACGAGCCGTTCGGGCCGCAGGAACTCGAGGACTGGATGTTCGCCGAATGCTCCGACGCCCAGCATGCCAGCGGGACCTGCCGCATGGGCGCTGCCGACGATCCGCGTTCGGTCGTCGATCCGGAGTGCCGTGTGATCGGCTGTACCGGCCTCAGGGTGATCGACGCGTCGGTCATGCCGACCGTCGTGCGCGCCAACACGCATTTCACGACGGTCATGATCGCGGAGAAGATGGCCGACCGGCTACGACAGCGCGCAGCCGGCTAGCACCTTCGGGTTCTAGGCGGCCTTGGCCGTCTTGCTCTCCAGTGCCGCCAGGACCTTGGGCGGCGACATCGGCAGGCTGTAGAAGCGCTGGCCGAGCGCGTTGTGGATCGCGTTCGACACGGCCGCGAGCGGCGGCACCAACGGCACCTCGCCGACGCCACGCACGCCCTGCGGGTGCTTGGGGTTCGGCACTTCGATGATCACCGTGTCGAGCATCGGCAGGTCGGAGGTCACCGGCATGCGGTAGTCGAGGAAGCTCGGGTTATCGAGCTTGCCGTTCTTGTCGTAGATGTACTCCTCGCTGAGCGCCCAGCCGATACCCTGAGCGGCGCCGCCCTGCATCTGGCCTTCGACGTAGCCCGGATGGATGGCGCGGCCGACATCCTGGAACGAGGTGTAACGCAGCACGCGCACGATGCCGAGTTCGGGATCGACCTCGACGTCGCAGACGTGCGTGGCGAAGCCGCCTTCGGCGCCCGTGGTGTTGAGCTGCGTGCCGGCACCGATCGGGCCGCCAGTGGCATTGGCCTGGGCTGCGAGCTGACCGAGCGTCATCGGCTCGAACTTGCCGGCATTGTCGCCGGCCGGCCGCGCCTCGCCGTTCTCCCAGATCACCGCATCGGGATCGATCTTCCAGATCTTGGCGGCGCGCGCCTTGAGCTGGCCGATCACGTTCTCCGTCGACTGCGTGACCACCATCGCCGAGGCGTAGGTGACGCGGCTGCCGCCAGTCAAGTTGCTGAAACCGATCACACTGGTATCGCCGATCAGCACCGAGACCTTGCGGTAGTCGATACCCAGCACCTCGGCCACGATGTTGGCCGTGGAGGCGCGGCTGCCGCCGATGTCGGGATGGCCGGTGATCACCACCACTGTACCGTCCTCGTTGACGTTCACCTGCGCGCTCGACTCGCCACCGGCATTGAACCAGAAGCCGCTGGCGACGCCGCGGCCATGCAACACGCCGTTCTTCGGTTTGGGCAACGGCGTCTTGTAGTGCGGGTGGGCAATCGCTTCTTCAATCGTCTCGACAAAGCCGATCCTGGGGAAGGTCGGTCCGTGCGCCGCCTTGGTCCCCTGCTTCGCGGCGTTCTTCAGCCGGAGCTGCAGCGGGTCCATCTTCAGCGCTTCGGCCAGTTCGTCCATCACGCACTCGACGGCATAGGCCCCGATCGGCGCGCCGGGCGCGCGGTAGGCCGCGACCTTGGAGCGATTGGAGACGACGTCGTAGCCCACGGAATGGACATTGGGGATGTCGTAGGGTGCGAAGGCGCAGCCCGCAGCGCCGCGGATCGGCGAGCCCGGCAGCGCGCCGGCCTGCAGGCAGTAGGTGCCCTCGCCCGCCACGATCTTGCCGTCCTTGGTCGCGCCGATCTTGACCTTGCTGTAGGAGCCCGAGGTCGGACCCGAAGCGTGGAACACCTCGGTGCGCGTCATGGCCATCTTCACCGGGCGGCCCGACTTCTTGGCCAGCAGCGTCGCCACGGGTTCGAGATAGACGATGGTCTTGCCGCCGAAGCCGCCGCCGATCTCGGCGGGAATGGCGCGGATGTCGTTCTGCGGGATGCCCGTCAGATAAGCGCACATGGCGCGGACCATGAATTGGCCCTGGCTCGAACTCCAGATCGTGGCCTTGCCGTCGGAGACGCTGACCAGGCAGGCATGCGGCTCGATATAGCCCTGATGCACGGGCTGGGTGCGGAACGAACGCTCGATGATCACGTCGGCCTTGGCAAAGCCCTCGCCCACGTCGCCGAGTTTGTGCTCAAGCTTGCCGGCGATGTTGGAAGGCTTGCCCTCGAAGGTGATGTGGTCGTGCAGGACCGGCGCATCCGGCTTCATCGCCTCTTCGACGTCGATGACGAAGGGCAGAACCTCGTACTCGACCTCGATCAGCTTGCAGGCTTCGGCGGCGATCTTTTCCGACGTTGCGGCGACGGCAGCCACCGGATGGCCGACGAACAGCGCCTTCTCGCGCGCCATGACGTTGCGGCACATCCAGCGCATATCCTGGATGCCCAGCATCACCGACTTGGCGATAGGGAAGTCGACGACGTCCTTGGCCGTCACCACGGCCTTCACGCCGGGATGGGCCTCCGCCTTGGCGGTATTGATCGACTTGATGCGCGCGTGCGGATGCGGGCTGCGCAGCACCTTGCCCCAGATCATGCCGGGCATGGT
>JAFKFK010000024.1 GCA_017307275.1 Alphaproteobacteria bacterium
TCTGGCGCCGCGGCCTGTGGCCGCCTAGATTCGCTGCAAAGCCCGACCTCTTCCCGGTCCCGGGCGCTCAGATGAGGCAGTCATGAAGAAGATCGGTTTCCTGTCCTTCGGCCATTGGTCGGCCGAACGCGGCTCGGCGGTGCGTTCGGCCCAGGATGTGCTTGTGCAATCCATCGAACTGGCCGAGGCGGCCGAGGAACTGGGGGCCGACGGCGCCTATTTCCGCGTCCACCATTTCGCCCGGCAACTGGCCTCGCCCTTCCCGCTGCTGGCCGCTGTCGGCGCGCGGACGAAGAAGATCGAGATCGGCACCGGCGTGTGCATCGGCATCGGCAGGTCGACGCCCTTGCGCTTGGCATAGGCCGCGCGATTTTCGAGATAGCGGCTCAACGTGCCCTGGCGCGCATCGAGGTCGAGCGTCGCCACCCGCGCGCCGTCGCTCATCAGCGACACGGCGATATGCAGCGCCGTCGTCGACTTGCCCGAACCGCCCTTCTCGTTGCCGATCACCAGCACATGGCCGCGCCCTGCCTCACGCGGCGCCTGTGTCTGGGCGACGCTCGGATTGGGGGCTGGCTGGAATGTATCACTCACCAGCGAACTCATGGTGCTTTGCGGATCCAGACGGCGGTGTCGTGGAACACCGCGCCGCCGTTCGGCCAACCCGGATCGGCCGAGGTCAGGATGTTGATGCCGATGCCGGTCTCGAAGTTGCGATTGGGCCAGATGCCCTCGACCACGACCACGCCCTTCTGCTGGCCCTTGCGGGGCTTGGCGTGGACGACGGTCTTGCCGCGATCGTTGCCGATCTCCAGCCGGTCGCCTTCGCTAATGCCCATCTCGACGCACTGCTCGGGATTCATCAGTGCCGTCGGCCGCACCTCGCGCTTCTGCGAGCTGGGCGTTTCGGTGAAGGTCGAGTTGAGGAAGGTGCGCGCGGGAGCCGCGACCAGCCGGAACGGCTTGTCGTCCGTCGCATTGTCGATCACATCGAAATGGTCGGGCAGCGCCGGCATGTCCTTGCCGCGCGGACCGTAGGCCGTCCAGTCCGGCTTGAAGCGGAACTTCTTGTCGGGCCAGGCGAAGCCGTCGAGGAAGTGCGACGTCTCGAAGCCAAGATGGAAATCCTGGCCACCCTTCTGCCAGTTGGTTTCGGCATCCCACATGCCCGAGGCCTTGAGGCTCTCGTCCATGATCTCCCAGGCGGTCATGTCGAAGCCGCGATGCTTGGCACCCAGCCGCTTCGCCAGTTCGGAGATCACATAGTGGTTCTCGCGGCACTCGCCCGGCGGTTCGATCACGGCCTTGGTCACCTGGAAGAAGGTGTGGCCGCTCGCGGTGTAGAAGTCGTCGTGCTCCAGGAACATGGTGGCCGGCAGCACGATGTCGGCGAGAGCCGCCGTCTCGGTCATGAACTGCTCGTGCACGCAGACGAAGAGGTCGTCGCGCTTGAAGCCCGCGTGGACCTTCTCCAGCTCCGGGCAGACCATCGCCGGATTGGTGTTCTGGATCAGCATGCCCGTCACCGGCGGGCCGTTCTTCAGCGCCTCGGGATCGCCGGTCAGGATCGGCCCCAGCCGCGACTGGTCGAGTTCGCGCAACGACGTATCGATCAGGTCCGTCCCTTCGATCAGGGTCTTCTTGATCGGGTACATGCCGGTGTGGCCGTAGAGCGCGCCGCCGCCCTTGTATTTCCACGCGCCGGTGACGGCCGGCAGGCAGGTCACGGCATGCATGTTGGCCGCACCGTTGCGGCTGCGGCTGAAGCCGTGATGGCAACGGATGAACGCGGCCTTGGTCTGCCCATAGAGCCGCGCGAAGCCCACGATCTCCTCGACCGAGAGGCCGGTGATCTTCGACGCCCACTCCGGCGTACGGGTCGCGACATGGGCGGCCAGCTCGTCCGGTGCATCGGTGTAGCGGCGCAGGTAATCCCAGTCGGCATAGCCCTCCTTGAAGAGGACGTGCATGACGCCGACCGCCAGCGCACCGTCGGTGCCCGGCCTGACCGCGAGATGGATGTCGGCCTGGTCGGCCGTACCGGTGCGATAGGGATCGACCACGACCAGCTTGGCGCCACGCTTCTTGGCCTTCATGGCGTGGGTCATGACGTTGACCTGGGTGTTCACCGGGTTGCCGCCCCAGATCACCACCAGATCGGAATGCTCGTCGACCTCGCGCACGTCGGCGCCGCGCTTGGCGCCGACACCGGCGATCCAGCCGGTATCCGACAGCGTCACGCAGATGGTCGAGAACCAGCGCGAATACTTCATCGTATGGCGCAGCAGGTTGATGCCGTCGCGCTGCACCAGCCCCATGGTGCCGGCGTAGTAATAAGGCCAGATCGTCTCGCTGCCGTGCTGGCGCGCCTTGGCGATGAACTGCTCGGCCACGATGTCGAGCGCGTCCGCCCAGGAGATTTCCGCGAACTGCTTGGAGCCCTTCGGGCCGACCCGGCGCAGCGGCTTCATCAGCCGGTCGGGATGGTGGATGCGCTCGGCGTAGCGCGCGACCTTCTCGCAGATCACGCCCGCGGTGTAGTCGTTGCGCATCGAGCCGCGCACGCGACCGATCCGCTTGGCATCCAGCCGCTCGACGTCGAGCGCGCAGGTGCTGGTGCAATCGTGCGGGCAGACCGACGGCACCGTGGTGATGCCGGCATCGCCGTGCTTCACCCGTGCATTGGGGGCATAGGCATGGTCGTCGGGGGACATTACTCGGCGCTCCTCATGGACCGGCCCAACATACAGATGACATGTCGATGAACAATGTGGATGGGAAGGGTCCCAATCCACATGTTCGCCTGATCGCACGCATCATGCAAACATACCGGGCGGCCCGCAGGCAGCCCCGGCGTGGCGTCAGGCCATGCCGGCGAGCCAAATCCGGTCGAACAGGTCGGCCAGCGCCCGATAGGCCAGCATGGAAACCTGATCGAAACCGCCGACGCCGACGGCGAGGAATTCGGAAAGGTGCCGGTCGACCGCGGCTGCGTCTTCGACGCGCAAGCCCAGTTCGCCCAGATCCTCGGCGATCGACGCCTGTGCCGGCAGGTACGCGGCGGCCGACCGCAGCCGCGGCGTCGCCGCAGGCAACCGCACCATGGCGATGCGCGTCACGGAGGGCTGGGCGTCGGGGCCGATCAGGGTCGTGCCGAACATCAATCCGCCGAGCACGCTGGCGGGCGGAGACGCCGGGAACAGGCAGAAAGTGAGAGTCGGTACGCCACTCGTGTCTTCGCCCACGCCGCCTTGCGTCGCGCGCTTGCCGATATTGATCGCGCCTTTGAGTTCCAGCAGGCCGGTCGGCAAGACCTCGGTGTAGGTGGCAAGCAACCGGTTCGGAGCCGACGATGCCGCGACCGTCAGCTCACCCCGGATCAACCGGCCCCTGAAATAGGGCGACCAGGCGTGGGAATAGCAAACGAACGTGCCGGCCAACGAGAGGGCGGGCCCCTGCCCGTTCACACGACTTCCGAACACCTCGATGTCGCGCATCAGGGTCTTTCGATCCCGGCCGTGACGGGCGCAAAGCTCGTCGAGGAAAGAGTCGATATCGCTGTCTGCGATCCACTGACCGGGCCGGTCGAGTTCGAGCACCTTCGCCCAGTCTTCATAGACCTGGCGCTCGCGCGGTTGCGCCCGCCCCTGCAGCCATTTGTCGGCGCGGCCGATGTCGAACGACGTGTTGGCGTTAACGCGGCGAAATGCTGCCGCGAGATCCTTGCGCGCGACAGTCCCCAACAGCACCGCTGTCAGGCGCAGCTTCCGGTCGATATCTCGCGCCACCCGAACTCCCCCGCTACTCGTACGCTGCTGGATCTCCCCCTGGATTTCCAAACTGCATCTTCCTGGAAATACCACAGAATTCCAATGTGTTCCTCACGAGAGGGATACTGAAGCTCCGCATGTTGCGGCAAACACCCAGAACACTTCTTCGTCCGGGCATGGTGGGGGCTCGCGTGACGGGGATGAGGCCCAGGGTGGTCCGTCAAATGAAAAGCAAATTCAAGACAACGATGGCTCGCCGGATGGCCGGCCTGCTTCAGGAAACCTGTCTCTCGACGCCGGCCTCGCGGCTAGCCCTGAGCACCCTCGTTGCAGTCGGTGTGCTGTTGCCGCTTCAGGCACATGCCGCCAACTTCAATGTCGGCACCGAAGCTCAGCTCAGGAACGCGATCAGCACGGCGGCGAACGGCGACACCATCACCTTTACCGCCGACATCGCCCTGACCTCGCCGCTGCCGAACCTGCAGCGCAGCATCATGATCAACGGCGCCAACTTCACGCTGTCCGGGAGCAACCATAGCCGCGTCCTGAACGTGCAGTCCGGCACCGTCGATCTCGTCGACCTCAAGATCGTCAATGGCCGAGTGCAAGGTGGCAGCGGTGGCAACGCCGGTAGCGGTGGTGGCGGTGGCGGCGGTGCCGCCGGTCTCGGCGGCGCCCTGTACATTGCCAGCACAGGCGCCGTAACGGCGACCAACGTCAGCTTCAACGGCAACACGGCGTCCGGCGGCAACGGTGGTCATCGCGCCTCCAACGCTCCGGGCGGCGGCGGCGGTGGTGGTGGCACGTCGGGCAACGGCGCCAATGCGAACGCCGGCGGCGCTGGTGGTGCCGGCGGCGGCGGCAACGGTTCGCCCACGGCATCAGGACAAGGACAGCCCGGCGGCTTCGGTGGTGGCGGCGGCGGCGGCGGTCAGCTGGCCGGCGCCGGCGGCTTTGGCGGCGGCGGTGGTGGTGGCGGTGGCGTCACCATCGGTGGCACCGCAGGTGCCGCCGGCGGCTTCGGCGGCGGCAACGGCAATGCTGCCGGTGACGCCCTCGCCGGCGGCGGCGGCGGTGCGGGCCTGGGCGGCGCGATCTTCGTGCAGGAAGGCGGCCAGCTAGCCTTCAACGGGACGCTCACGATCTCGGGCAACACCGCCCAGGGCGGCAATGCCGGATCGACGACGTCTACTGGTGGCCAGGGACATGGTTCCGGCCTCTTTCTCCATGGCAGCGGCGAATTCACAGTCGCCCCAGCCATCGGCGAGACGCAAACGATCCAGGACACGATCGCCGACCAGAAAGGTGTCTCGGGCAGCGGCGGAAGCTGGACCCTCGACAAGCAAGGCGCCGGCACGACTATCCTGACAGGCTTCGATAACGCCTACTCCGGCGGCATCAAGATCAAAGCCGGCATCCTGCAGGGCCATAGCGGGAGCCTGTTGGGCAACATCGCCAGCACCGGCGGCACGATCGTCTTCGATCAGCGCCTTGATGGCACCTATGCCGGCAACATGACCGGCGCAGGTGCTTTCACCAAGACCGGCCTCAACACGCTGAAACTCACAGGGAACAACACCTACAGCGGCGCCACGACGGTCACCGGCGGCACGTTGCTGCTCACCTCTGCGACCAGCCTGAGCGGTCCGGGCGGCGTCATCACGCTGAACAACGGCACGATCGGCCGCTCGGATGATTTGACGCTCGGCCCGGCGACGGTCATCGACCGAGCGGTCACGCTCGTCAACGACGGCGGCTTCGTCGTCCAGTCGGTGCGCAACGAACTCACCGTGTCCAGCGTCATCGACGGCGGCGGCCGGCTGGTCAAATCCGGTGTCGGCACGCTCGTGCTGACGGGCACCAACACCTATGCCGGCGGCACGATGGTGAACGGCGGCCTCGTCAGCTTCGCCACGGATGCCAATCTGGGCGCGGCCGGCAGCGGGATCACCCTGGACGGCGGCTCGATCGGAACCACCACGACTCCGGCCGGCACGTCGTTCACCCGCACCATCACCCTGACCGGCAACGGCGGCATCTCCGTCGGGCAGCACCCGATCACCTGGGCCGGCAACATCGTCGGCCCCGGTCAGCTCATCAAGAGCGGCAACGGCGAACTGGAACTCACGGGCACCAATACCTACGGCGGCGGCACCCTCGTCCAGCGCGGCACCTTGCGTATATCGTCCGACGACAAGCTGGGCTTCGCCGGCTCGGAGGTCACGCTTCAGGAAAATGGCGCCCTGCGCGCGAGCGAGACTTTCACGATCAGGCGCAACATCAATCTTGTCGGCGCGGGCGGCGTCATCCTCGTCGATGGCGGCAAGACGCTCACCCTGAACGGCATCGTAAGTGGCAGCAACATCCTCAAGGTCGGCGACGGCACGGTCATCCTCGGCGGGGCCAACACCTACACCGGCACGACGCAGGTCTCCCAGGGCATCCTGCAGGGTAACTCCAGCACCATCCGCGGCAACGTCGCCTTCGACGAGACGGGGCTGTCCAAGTCGCTGGTCTTCGATCAGGCGGTCGATGGCACCTTTGCCGGCAACATCGCAGGCGTCGGCCTCACCAACGGCAACGGCAGCGTGGTGAAGAACGGCGCCGGCACGCTCACTCTTACCGGCACCAACAAGTACACCGGCGGCACCACCGTCAATGCCGGCACTTTGCAGGGCACGACCACCAGCCTGCAGGGCAGCATCACGAACAACGCTGCCGTGATCTTCAACCAGTCGTTCGACGGGACCTATGCCGGCAACATGACCGGCACCGGCACGTTGACCAAGAACGGCAGCGGCAAAGTCACGATCACCGGCACCAATACCATCGGTGGCGGCACGACGATCAATGCCGGTGGCTTCGCCGTGAACGGCAGCCTGACCAGCAACGTGACGCTGAATGGCGGCATCCTGAGCGGTGCCGGCAACATCACCGGCGACATCACGCAGAATGGTGGCGAGATCGCGCCGGGCAACTCGATCGGCACCATCACCATCAACGGCAACTACACGGTCCGCAGCGGCATTCTGGAGTTCGAGATCAACTCCAACGGCCAGAACGACAAGATCAATGTCGTCGGCGCCGGCCACAAGGCGACCCTGCAGGGCGGCACGATCGAGGTGATTGCGCTCGCCGGCACGTACAGGCCCAACAGCACCTACACGCTCATCTCGGCCGCAGGTGGTGTCGTGGGCAAGTTCGACCGGACCACCAGCAACCTGGCCTTCCTGACCCCCAGCCTCAGCTACGACGCCAACAACGTCTATATCTCGCTGGCGCTGGCCTCCAATGCCTTCGCGTCGGCAGGCCAGACACAGAACCAGCAGGCGGTCGGCGGTGCGCTCGATGCCATTGCCGCCTCGGGCAATGTCGACGGCATCGTCACCGTCATGGCCAACCTGCCGAACGGTGCCGGTGCCCCTGCCCTGCAGGCGTTGAGCGGCCAGCCCTATGCCGACTTCGGCACGCTCAACACGCGCGCCTCGCAGCTCTTCATGAACTCGGTCGGTCGCCAGATGGCGACGGAGCGTGGCGCGGGCCTTGGCAGCGGTCCCCAGCGGGTTGCGTTGGCAGAGGCGTGCGTTGTCTCTTGCGATACCGTCGAGCCCAGCCGCTTCGGCGCCTGGTTTTCCGGCATCGGCAGCACCGGCAGCGTGCTGGGCGACGCCAACGCGTCCGGCCTCACCTACACCCTGGGCGGCACCGCCTTCGGTATCGACTATCGCCCCGACCCGCGTTTCCTGGTCGGCATCGCCGGCGGCTACACCTCGGGCACGCAGTGGGTCAACGGCTTCTCCGGCAACGGATACTCCGACTCGTTCAGTGTCGCGCTCTACGGTTCGTTCACCCAGAACGGCAGCGGCCCGGGCTTCTATACCGATGCACTGGTGGGCTACGCCAACGCCAACAACCGCATGCAGCGGGTGATCTCGCTGCCCGGCAATCCTACGGCCCTCGCCAACGGCAACACCTCGGCCAACCAGTTCCTCGGCCAGATCGAGGCCGGCTACAAGTTTGGGCTCGGCTTGGGCGCCAACACCTCGATCAGCCCATTTGCTCGCCTGCAGGTCGCCTCGATCAATCAGGCCGGTTTCACCGAGTATGGCGGCGGCCCGTTCAATCTCTCCGTCGCTGCCCAGAACACGACGTCGGTCCGCACGACCTTCGGTGTCGACCTCGCCGGCAGCTTCGACATCGGCGGCGGCACGTTGCTCGACCTCGGCCTGCGACTGGGCTGGATGCACGAGTTTGCCGACACGGCGCGCCCGATGACGGCGGGCTTTGCTGCATCCCCCGGCAGTCAGTTCACGGTCTTCGGCGCCACGCCGCAGCGCGACAGTGCCGTCATCGGCTTCTCCGCCGCGACGGCGCTCAGCGATCGCACCTCCCTCTTCGTCTCCTACGACGGCGAGATCGGTGGCGGCACCGACAACCATTCCGTCCGCGCCGGCTTCAAGATCAAGTGGTGATCAAGGGGCGGTGAGATCGAGTTTAGGAATAAGGGTAAGCGTAAATGTACAATAGTGTTCAGGTAGCGAGGCAGGTTCGTGGAGTGACGGATCTGCTCAAGGAGACTTGTCTCTCGACACCGGCTTCGCGCCTGACACTGAGCCTGTTGCTGACAGCAGGCATGCTCTCGGCACCGCTGCAGGCAAATGCCGCCAACTTCAACGTCGCTACCGAAGGGCAGCTCCAGAACGCGATCAACAGCGCGGCGAACGGCGACACCATCACCTTCACCGCCAACATCACATTGAGCGGCAACCTGCCGGTCGTGACCAAGAGCGTCACTTTCAACGGCGGTGCCTTCAGCCTGTCGGGCGCCAACCAGTATCGCGGCCTGCTGATTCAGTCCGGCACGGTCGCGATCAACGATCTCAACATCGTCAATGCCAAGGCGCAGGGTGGCAAAGGCGGAAACGGTGATGGTGGCAGCGGTGGCGGTGGCGGCGCCGGACTTGGCGGCGCGCTGTTCGTCGGTGCAGGCGCCCATGTCACGGTGAGCAACGTCGGCTTGAAAGACAACTCGGCACACGGCGGCGCCGGTGGCACGTCCACGAGTAACGGCACATCGGGCGGCGGCGGCAGCTACTGGCCTACCGGCGCCGACGGCGGCGACGGCGGCCTCTTCGTCAGCGGCGGCGGCGGCACCAACGGCGGCGGTGACGGCAGCACGAACGGCAGCGGAAGCAATGGCGGCTTCGGTGGCGGTGCTGGCGGCGGCGGCGCTGGCATCGGGGGAACCGGCGGCTTCGGCGGCGGCGGCGGCGGCTCCAGCGCCAACGCACCCCACAAGTCGCCGGGAGACTTCCTGGGCGGCGCGGGTGGCCGGCTCTCGGAGTCCGGCAAGGTCATGTACTACGGCGGCGGCGGTGGCGGCGCCGGACTGGGCGGCGCCCTCTTCGTCCAGGATGGCGGAACCATTGCTCTGGCGGGCGCGCTCGTCGTTTCCGGAAACACGGTTGCCGGCGGCAGCGCCGGCAGCGGCGGCTATCTCGGTGATGGCACTGCCGGCGGAGCAGCCGGCAACGGCCTGTTCCTCCAGGGCAGCGGAACGCTCACTCTCACTCCGGGCGGCGGACAGACACAGACGATCAGCGATGCCATCGTCGACCAGTCCGGCGCGGGTGGCACCGGCACCAACGCCGGGAGCTGGTCTCTGGTGAAGGACGGCGCGGGAACGACAGTCCTGTTCGGAGCGAACACCTACTCGGGTGGCACCACCGTCAACTCGGGCATCCTGCAAGGCAACACCGGCAGCCTGCACGGCGGGATCCTGAACAACGCCACCGTCGTGTTCGAGCAGACCGGCGCCGGCACCTATGCCGGCGACATGTCGGGCACCGGCGCGGTCATCGTGCGAGGCTCCGGCGAGGTGACGTTCGCCGGCACCAACACCTACTCCGGCGGCACGACGGTCACCGGCGGCCGTCTTCTGTTCACCTCGGACGCCAACCTGGGCGCTGCCGGCAAGGGCATCAGCGTGACCGACGCCGCGATCGGCCCCGCGCCGGGGGTCGGAGGGCAGACCTTCAACCGGCCTCTCACGATCACCAACAGCGGCGGCATTTATGTCAGCCAGTTCCAGACGTTCGCGATGACGTGGAGCGGCACGATCGACGGAACCGGTACGCTGGTGAAGTCCGGTAGCGGCGACCTGATCCTGTCGGGCGCCAACACCTACTCGGGCGGCACGACAGTCAGCGGCGGTATTCTTAAGATCAGCGCCGACGCCAATCTCGGCGCAGCCGGCACCGCCATCACCTTGAACGGCGGTGGCATCGGAACGGTCAAGGAAGCGCCGGCATCCCTCACCATCGGCCGCTCCGTCACCCTGGGTACGGGCGGCGGCAGCTTCTACGTCGACAACAATCCCCTCACCTGGAGCGGCAACATCGGCGGCAGCGGCCAGCTCATCAAGGATGGCGCCGGCGCTCTCCTGCTCACGGGAACCAACACCTACAGCGGTGGCACGCAGGTGATGGTCGGCACCGTGCAGGTCGCCTCCGACGACAAGCTCGGCGCGGCCGGCACCGCTGTGATGCTCTACAACAATGGGGCTTTGTTCGCGACCGACACCTTCGCCACCGCGCGTACCTTCAACCTCGAAGGCGCCGGCGGCGCGCTCCTGGTCAATGGCGGCAAGACGCTGACGCTGACCGGCACCGTAGCCGGCACCAGCATCCTTAAGGTCGGCGACGGCACGCTGATCCTCGCGGGCAACAGCACCTATACCGGCACGACACAGGTCTTCCAGGGCATCCTGCAGGGCAACACGACCACGGTGCGCGGCAACATTGCCTTCGACGAATCACCGCTTTCCAAGACGATGGTGTTCGATCAGGAGACCGATGGCACCTTCGCGGGCAACATCGCAGGCGTCGGCACCACCAACGGCAGCGGTGCGGTGGTCAAGAACGGCAACGGCAAGCTGATCCTGAGCGGCACCAGCAAGTATACCGGCGGCACCACCGTCAGCGCGGGCACCTTGCAGGGAACGTCCAACAGCCTGCAGGGCAAGATCACGAACAACGCCGCGGTGATCTTCGACCAGGCGTTCAACGGGACCTATGCCGGCGACATGACCGGCACCGGCACGTTGACCAAGAACGGCACCGGCAAGCTCAACCTCACCGGCATCAGCACCGTCGGCGGCGGCACCACCATCAACGCCGGCGGCTTTGCCGTGAACGGGCACCTCAACAGCAACGTCACCCTCAACAAGGGCGGCACCTTGAGCGGTACCGGCAACATCACCGGCGACATCGTCAACCATGGCGGCACCATCAACCCCGGCAACTCGATCGGCACCATCACCGTCAACGGCAACTTCACCTTCAACAGCGGCACCTACGAGGTCGAGGTCAACGCCCAGGGCAACAGCGACCGCATCAACGTGATCGGCGCGGGCCACAAGGTGACGATCAATGCCGGTACGCTGCTGATCGTGCCCGACGCCGGCACCTACACGCCCAACACGACGTACACGATCATCACGACGCAGGATGGCGGCACCGTGAAGTTCGACAACGTGGCCGGCGGCGTCGGCTTCCTGACGCCCCGCGTCTCGCTCGATCGCAACAACATTTACGTCACCCTGGCGCTGGCCCCCAACGCCTTCGCGTCGGCCGGTCAGACGCAGAACCAGCAGGCCGTCGGTGGCGCACTCGATGCGATTGCCGCGTCGGGCAATGTCGGCGGCATCGTCACGACGATGGCCAACCTGCCGACCTCACAAGGCGCCCCTGCCCTGCAGGCGTTGAGCGGCCAGCCCTATGCCGACTTCGGCACGCTCAACACGCGCGCCTCGCAGCTCTTCATGAACTCGGTCGGTCGCCAGATGGCGACGGAGCGCGGTGCAGGGCTCGGCGGTCCGCAGCGGGTCGCGTTGGCAGAGGCTTGCGACACGACCTGCGATACCACCGAGCCCAGCCGCTTCGGTGCGTGGGTCTCCGGCATCGGCAGCACCGGCAGCGTGCTGGGCGATGCCAACGCCTCGGGCTTCACCTACACGATGGGCGGTACGGCCTTCGGTATCGACTATCGCCTCGATCCGCGTTTCCTCGTCGGCATCGCCGGCGGCTACACGTCGGGCACGCAATGGGTCAACGGCTTTTCCGGCAACGGATACTCCGACTCGTTCTCCGTCGCGCTTTACGGCTCGTTCACCCAGGGTGGTTTCTACGCCGACGCGCTGGCCGGTTACGCCAACGCCAGCAACCGCATGCAGCGCATCATCTCGCTGCCCGGCAATCCCACCGGCCTCGCCAACGGCAACACCTCGGCCAACCAGTTCCTCGGCCAGATCGAGGCCGGCTACAAGATCGGGCTCGGGCTCGGGGCCAACACGTCGATCAGTCCCTTCGCCCGCCTGCAGATCGGTTCGATCAATCAGGCCGGCTTCACCGAATACGGTGGTGGCGTCTTCAACCTCGCAGTTGCCAGTCAGACCACGACGTCGGTCCGCACCACCTTCGGCATCGATCTCGCCGGCGGCTTCGACATCGGCGGCACGCTGCTCGATCTCGGCCTGCGGCTGGGCTGGATGCACGAGTTCGCCGACACGGCGCGGCCAATGACGGCGGCCTTTGCGGCGGCTCCAGTGAGTCAGTTCACCGTCTTCGGCGCCACGCCGCAGCGCGACAGTGCCGTCATCGGCTTCTCCGCCGCGACGGCGCTCGGCGACCGCACCTCCCTCTTCGTCTCCTATGACGGCGAGGTCGGTGGCGGCACCGATAATCACTCGCTGCGCGCAGGTTTCAGAATGACCTGGTGACGCTGACGCTCTGGACGGCGGCGGCGGGCTGCACCAGCATGACCGCCGCGTGTCTTCAGATCGAGTTCCTGTCCGCAACGTCCGGCGTGCCACTGCGTCCGACGCCGCCGCGATAGAGCGCTTCGCACCCGGCCTGTGGCCGGCGACGGCGTCGAGCGATCGTGCCGTATTCGTCATCGACGGCGATGGCGGCCCGCTTGCAGCCATGCGGATGCACCATGCCGGTCAACATCAAGACGGTGGGCGCCTCGAAATCGAACGCCTCGTCGCGACCTCCAGCGCCGTCGCGCTCAGGCTGATCGCCTTCGCCGAACGCACGGCACGCAGCATGAAAATACACGAGCTGCGCTTGCAGCCGGACGCCACGTCGAGCGACGGCGCGGCAGCCCTCGGCTTTCGCGACGGCGTCAAGCGTGTCTCGGGCCGCTGGTGGCATCGTGCGCTCGATCATCTCGAAAACGCCGGCGTGCCGCTGCTGCGCGACGGCGCCGCGCCGCTCGACCAGACGCTCTACTATCGCGGGATCTGGGCAGCGATCGCGCTGCTGCTCGGCTTCGGCATCATCCCGCTCACGGTATTCAGCCCGGGCGACGTGACCCTGCTCCATGTCGTCCTGCCCGCCATCGTTTGCATCGCCGGCACGCTGTTCGCGCTCTGGCAGATCGGCCTGATCGTGCAGGCCGCACGGCGCAGCAGCCGCGGCCTCGTCGCCCTGACGATCCTTGTCGTGGCGGCCTTGTCCGCATTGGCCGTCGGCGGATTGTTTTACGACCGCGCCCTGCCCTCGCTCGCCGAGTTGTGGGAGATCTACAGCGGCGACGAGGAACTGGGCGACCTCGAAGTCGCCACCAGCACCGACGGCACGACGCTTCTGGTGCAGGGCGCCTACGGCGTCGGCAGCGCCGATCTGGTGCGGCGCGCGCTCGCCGACAATCCCCGCATCCGCCGCGTCGTGCTGGCGGGCCCCGGCGGCCGCATCGGCCCCGCCTTCGAAATCAATCGCATGATCCGCGAACGCAAGCTCGCCACCCATGTCGAAAGCGGCTGCGCCTCGGCCTGCACCATTGCTTTCCTCGGCGGCACCGATCGCTCAATCTCCCCGACCGGCCGGCTCGGTTTCCATCAGGGCAGCTTTCCGGGCCTCGGCGCCAACGACATGTTCGAGAGCAACCGCGACATGCGACGCTTCCTGATCGCCAGCGGCGTCACGCCGGCTTTCGCCAAGCGCGCCATCGACACGCCACCCGACGAAATCTGGACCCCGACGCCGCAGGAACTGCTGGCCGGCAAGGTCGTGAACCGCATAAATCGCTGACGAGTTGAAAAGAGGTTCCTACGGCATGATCCCCCGCGGCCTTTCCTACGACGATGCGATGCGGCAGTTCCGTTGGCCGGCGCCGGAGCGCTTCAACATCGGGCGCGCGATCTGCGAGCGGCACGCACCCGATACGCTGGCGATGATCGTCGAGAATGCCGACGGCTCGATCCGCAACTGGACCTTCGGGCAGATGCTGGCGGCCAGCTCGCGGCTAGCCAATGCGCTGGTCGCGCGCGGCCTCGGCAAAGGCGACCGGCTGGCGGTGTTCCTGAGCCAGAGCGCCGAACTCACGATCTGCCATCTCGCCGGCTATCGCATGGGCGCGGTCGTGCTGCCGCTGTTCACACTCTTTGGCGAGGAAGCGATCGAGTATCGCCTCACCAACGCCGAGGCCTCGGCCATCGTCACCGACATGAGCCAGTTGCCGAAGCTGCTGGCGGTGCGCGATCGGCTGCCCCATCTCAAGACGATCATCGTGATTGGCGCCGGCGCTCATGGCACCGCCTTCTTCGACTGGCGGCTGCTGCTGGCGGCGGCCTCAGACAATTTCACGACCGTCGATACGTTGGCCGAAGATCCCGCACTGCTGATCTACACGTCGGGCACGACCGGCCAGCCCAAGGGCGCGCTGCATGCCCATCGCATGATGCTGGGCTGCATGCCGGCCGTGGAACAGTGGCTGAACCATTGGCCGATGGGCAACGAAGTGATGTGGACCCCGGCCGAATGGGCCTGGATCGCCGGTCTCTATGATTCACTGTTCCCCGCCTGGTACTACGGCACGCCGGTGCTGGCGCATCGCTTCGCCAAATTCGATCCCGAGCGCGCCTTCGCCATGCTGGCCAAGCATCGCGTCGGCGTGAGCTTCATTCCGCCGACCGCACTCAAGATGATGCGCCAGGTCCACAAACCGCGCGACCGCTGGTCTTACGATGTCCGCGCCGTCTGCACCGGCGGCGAGGCGATGGGCGAGGAACTGCTCGCCTGGGGCCGCGACACGTTCGACACCACGATCTCTGAAGGCTACGGCCAGACCGAGATGAACATGATGCTGCTGAATTCACCTGACTGGTTCGAGGTCCGCCCAGGTTCGTGCGGCCGCGCCTGCCCCGGCCGCAAGGTCGCGATCGTGGACGATAAGGGCAACGTGCTGCCGCCCGGCGAGGAAGGCCAGATCGCAGGCTGGCGGCACGATCCCATCGTGATGCTGGAATACTGGCGTAACCCCGAGGCCACGGCGCGCAAATATGCCGGCGACTGGCTGCTGACCGGCGACCTCGGCCACATCGACGAGGACGGCTACGTCTTCTTCAAGAGCCGCGACGACGACGTAATCACCTCGGGCGGCTATCGCATCGGCCCGGGCGAGATCGAGGAATGCCTGATGAAGCACCCCGCCGTCGCCATGGTCGGGGTCGTGGGCGTGCCCGACAAGGTACGCACCGAGATCGTGAAGGCGTTCGTGCAGCTCCGGCCCGAGATCGCGGCCACCGACGCGCTCAAAACCGACCTGGCGAACTTCGTGAAGACGCGGCTCGCCGCCCACGAATATCCGCGGGCCGTCGAGTTCGTGGCCGAACTGCCGCTTACGACGACAGGCAAGATCCTGCGCCGCGAACTGCGGAAGCTGGGTTAGCCTTGGAAGAGGGCCGGGAGGCTGTTGAGTAGGGTCAGGAAGCCGATCAGCGCGGCCGGCCACCAGGAGTGCAGATAAAGAGGCATGGGCAATACTCTAAGAATATAGATTAGAAATATCACTTACTTGACTGAAAAGAAAGAAACTTTTTGGGAGTAGATCGATGCGTTGGACCGCCCTTTTCGCTCTCGCCGCTGTCTGTCTTGCGGCTGGAAAGATACAGGCCCAGCCCCAATACCCGGATCGGCCGGTCAAGATCATCGTCCCCTACATCGCCGGCAGCGCGCCCGACGTGGCGGCCCGCCAGGCTGCGGACAAGCTGACGGCCGGCTTGGGCCAGCAGTTCATCGTCGACAACAAGCCCGGCGCCAGCGGCAACATCGGCGGCGAGGCGGCCGCCCGTGCGACGCCCGACGGCTACACGCTGCTGCTGATGACCGGCAACCACGTCATCAACCCCTTCCTCTACGCCAAGCCCGGCTACGGCCTGAAGGACTTCGCGCCCATCACGATCATCACCCGCCTGCCCTCGCTGATGGTCGTGCCGCCGTCTTCTCCGGCCAAGACCGTCGCCGAGTTCATCGCGCTCGCCAAGTCGAAGCCCGGCCAGCTCAACTACGGCTCGGGCGGCATCGTCAGCCTGGCGAACCTGTCGGCGCAGGCCTTCCGGCTGGCGACCGGCATCGACTATGTCCACGTCCCCTACAAGGGCGCGCCCGACATCGTGCGCGGCCTGCTGGGCGAGCAGATCAACGTCGCCTTTCCGACCATGCCCACTGTTGTCCGGCTGGCGCAGCAGGGATCGCTGCGGCCGCTGGCCGTGACCTCGGCAAAACGTTCGGCGGCGATGCCCGAGGTGCCAACGCTCCTCGAAGCGATGCCCGCTGGCCTCGACGGCTTCGTCCAGGATTCATGGCTGTCGCTGGCCGCCCCGGCCGGCACGCCGCCCGCCATCATCGAGCGCGTCTACGCCACGCTGAAGAAGGCGGCCGAGGCTCCGGAGTTTCGCACTGCGCTCAGCAGCGACGGATCGGAGGTCGTCTTCAACACACCGGCCGAATTCGCCGCTATGCTCCCGGGCGAGAGCGAGAAGTATCAGCAGCTCATCAAGAAGCTCGACATCAAGATCGAATAGAGGAGTTCAAGGATGGCCGCCGTTGCGCCGCGCATTCACGAAGCCCCCGACGACCTGCTGGCCGCCATCGACTTCTGCTACGAACAGGGCTGGACCGACGGCCTGCCCGTGGTGCCGCCGCAGGTCGACCGCGTGAAGGCGATGCTGGCCGCCGATCCCCGGCCGGCCGATACCGTCATCTGCCATCATCCGGCAACCACGCTCGATCTCTCGCTGCATGCGGCGGCGGTCAACGCCGTCATGGCGGGCTGCCTGCCCGAGCATTTTCCCGTGCTGGTCGCGGCCTACGAGGCGATGAACCGGACGGAATTCAACTTCCACGGCTCGACCGCCAGTACCGGCGGCTCGGCGCCGCTGCTCGTCGTCAGCGGCCCCATCGTCGACGAAATCGGCATGAATGCCGACGTCAACCTGTTCGGCCCCGGCAACCGCGCCAACTCGACCATCGGCCGCGCCACGCGCCTCATTCTGCGCAACGTCTTCCAGATGCTGCCGGGCATTTCCGACAAGTCGACCCAGGGCAATCCGGGCAAGTACAGCTTCTGCATCGCCGAGCGCAGCCGCGGCAATCCGTGGCCGCTGCTCTGCGAGGCGCAGGGCTACCCCAAGGGCACGTCGAGCGTCACGACCTTCGCGGGTGGCGGCTTCTGCAATGTCGAGAACCACGGCGGCAACACGCCGGAACAAATCCTCGGCTCGGTCGCCGACGCCATGGCCAACTACGGCTGCATCACCCTGGGCCAGAGCGTGGTGATCCTGGCGCCCGAGCACATGCGCATCCTGGGCGATGCCGGCTGGACGCGCGAGCAGGCGCAGGATTGCCTGTTCAGCCAGGCCAAGCGGTCGGTCGACGGCATGAAGAGCGTCGGCAAGTATCGCGACCGCGAATACGACCGCCAGCACGACGAGAGCGCGCACAAGCTGGTCGAACAAGGCTTCGTCCATCGAGGCCTCGGCCCCGCCGACATCCTGATCACCATGGGCGGCGGCGATGCCGGCGGCCATTCCTGCTTCATTCCCTCGTGGAGCCGCGGCCGCTCGTCGTTGATGCAGCACGCGCCCATCGCCCCTCTTCCCAACAAGTCATAAGGAGACGCGCATGCAGCTCTATTCACCCATGTCGACGACGCCGAAGCGCAAGGCGTTCCGCGCGCCGCCGCTCGCCGGCCTCGACGGCGCGCGGATCGGCATTCTGGAAAACGGCAAGCTCAACGCCGAGGAGATGCTGAACGAAGTGGCGCAGCTCTTCGTCGAGCGTCACGGCTGCACCGTGCGCATGCTGTCGTCGAAGTCCAACGCCAGCGCCCCCGCCCCTTCGCCCACGCTGGTGAAGCTGGCGCAGGATGTCGACTTCGTCGTCACCGGCCTGGGGGATTGAGGGTCCTGCTCAACGTGCAGTCTGCACGACGGAATCACCTTCGAACAACTCGGCAAGCGCGCGCTCGTGATCTGCACCACACCCTTTGAGGTGACGGCGAAGAACATCGCACGTGTGCTCGGCCTGCCCGACTATCCCTTCGTGAAGGTCCAGCACCCCATCGGAAGCTGCACCCTACCCGAACTCAAGACGCGCGCCGAAAAGGCTTACGAACAGGCATTGCCGATCTTGTTGGGGCCCTGACCCCTCCGCCTCGTAAGACGAGGCACCTCCCCATTTGAATGGGGAGGCGAAGAAACCTCCTCCCCATTCAAATGGGGAGGTGTCGCCGTAATCGGCGACGGAAGGGTCATCTCCCCTCTACAAAGACAATCAGCTCGCCGCAGCGGCTTCGGAGAGGTTGAACTGGAGTTCGGCCAGGCGGGCGTAGAGGCCGTCGCGGCGCACCAGGTCGGCGTGGCGGCCGACATCGACCACCCTGCCCTGGTCGATCACCACGATACGGTCGGCCTTCTGCACGGTCGCCAGACGATGGGCGATCACCAGGGTCGTGCGCTTGTGCATCAGCTTGTCGAGCGCCTGCTGGACGGCCAGTTCGCTCTCCGCGTCGAGGGCGCTGGTCGCCTCGTCGAGCAGCAGCACCGCCGGATCGCAGAGCAGCGCGCGCGCGATGGCGACGCGCTGGCGCTGGCCGCCCGAGAGACGCACGCCGCGCGCGCCGAGATCGGTGGCGAAGCCTTGCGGCAGCGCCTCGATGAAGCCCAGTGCAGATGCGGCTTCGGCGGCCGCGCGCACCTCGGCGTCGCTGGCGTCGGGGCGGCCGTAGCGGATGTTGTCGGCGACCGAGCTGCTGAACAGCACCGGCTCCTGCGGCACGGTCGCCAGCGCACGGCGGAGATCGTGCAGCCTGAGATCGCGCACGTCGATGCCGTCCAGCCGCACCGCGCCCTTCTCGGGATCGTAGAAGCGCAGCAGCAGGTTGAAGACGGTCGTCTTGCCGGCGCCCGAAGGCCCCACGATCGCCACCGTCTCGCCGGGCGCGATGTCGAGGTCGAAGCCGTCGAGCGCCAGCGCATCGGGCCGCGCGGGATAGCGGAACGAAACACCGTCGAAGGCGACGGCGCCCTTCACCGGCTGCGGCAGCGGCTTGGGCGTCGCGGGCTCGGCGATGGACGGCGGTTCGGCGCGCAGCTCGGCCAGCCGTTCGGCCGCACCTGAAGCGCGCTGCAGGTCGCCGATGGTCTCGCTGATGGCGCCGCCCGAGCTTGCGACCAGCACGGCGTAGAAGACGAAGGCCGAGAGGTCGCCGGCGCTGATGCGGCCGGTCAGCACGTCGTGGCCGCCCATCCACAGCAGGAAGCCCACCGCCGAGAAGACGATGAAGATGACCAGCGTGGTCATGATGGCGCGCCGCGAGATGCGCTTGGCTGCCGCCTGGAAAGCCCGCTCCGTCGCCTCGCCGAAACGGCGGGCGGCACGATCCTCCTGGGCAAACGCCTGCACGGTGCGGACGCCATCGAGCGTTTCGCCGCCTTCGGACACCATGTCGCCCATGCGCGCCTGCGCCTCGCGCGACAGCGCTTTCACCTGACGGCCAAACAGGATGATCGGCACGACGGTGAGCGGCACGACGGCCAGCGTCCACGCCGCGAGCTTGGGGTTGGTCACGACCAACATGATCACGCCACCGAGGCACATCAGCGTGTTGCGCAACGCGACCGACGCCGAGGAGCCGATCACCTGCTCGATGAGCTGCGCATCGGCAGAGATGCGGCTCATCACGTCGCCGGAACGCTTGATCTCGAACCAGGCGGGGCCGAGCCGCACGACATGCGCGAAGAGATCGCGCCGCAGGTCGCCCACCACCCGCTCGCCCAGCCAGGAGACGAGGTAGTAACGGGCGCCCGACGCAATCGCCAACACGATGGCCACGGCCAGCAGCGAGGCCAGCGCGTAGTTCAGGACATCCGGCCGGCCCTGGGCAAAGCCGCGGTCGATCAGCGCACGCAGGCAGGCGCCGAAAGCCAACACCGTCCCCGCCGCCACCAGGAGCGACAGCAGCGCCAGCACGGTCCGGCCGCGATAGGGCCTGAGATAGGGTCCGAGGAGCGCGAGGCCGCCGAAACGATTCATGCCGCTGCCCTCACGAGGCCTGCCCCGCTCATGGGGCCGACCAGTGGATCGGGAAGCCGAACTCCGCCGACAGGACCTCCAGCAGGTCGCCGCCGCCGCGGGTATCCAGCCACTTCCCGGCCTCGGCCGCGAAGGCATAGTGCCGGGCGCCGCTGCGGGGCGAACTCAGCCAGACTTGCCGGGTGGGTGCATGTTTATTGACGATCCAGGTGCCCTCATCGCCCTCGACGGTGAGCACCCCGCCCTGCAGCTCGGCGTCGGCATGGTCGGCAATCGCCTCCTCGAGCGTGACGAGCAGGCTGTCGGCAAGGCTTTCAAAGGCTGAATCGGTCATGATCCGGGCCGGTCTACAGGCCACGGAAGGCCCGGACAACCGACTTGTGGCCGCGTCCCCGGGCCTGTATACCCCCGGCCCTGTCGCGGGCCGGTCGGAATCGGCCCTGAGCGCGCTGGAGAAGGTTTATGAAAGAGAAGATCCACCCGGACTACCACAAGATCACCGTGGTGATGACCGACGGCACGTCCTTCGAGACGAAGTCGACCTGGGGCAAGGAAGGCGCGAGCCTCCGCCTCGATATCGATCCCAAGACGCATCCGGCCTGGACGGGCGTGCGCCAGAGCATCGACCGTGGCGGTCGCGTGCAGCGCTTCAAGGATCGCTTCGGCATGACCGGCTCGGCCACCGCGGCCATGGGCGCCGGCACCAAGGCGTCGGGCGCCAAGGCGGACGCGGAAGCAACGCCGGCTAAGGGCGCAGCCAAGAAGAAGTAAGGCCCGGTTTTCTCCGGGCCTCTGCTACACTCACGCCGCGATACCCAACGGGAGGCGGCGTGGTGAAGTCTGTACGAGTTGTCTGTGCGCACGATTGTCCTGACATGTGCTCTCTCATTGCACATGTCGATAACGGCAAGGTGGTGCGTGTACAGGGCGACCCCGACCATCCCTATACGGCAGGCTTCGCCTGCGGCAAGGTCAACCGCGACGCCGATCTGGTGAACTCGCCGGAGCGCATCGCGACGCCCTTGCGCCGCAGCGGCCCCAAGGGTTCGGGCCAGTTCACCCGCATCACCTGGGACGAAGCGCTCGACGAGATCGCAGCGCGCTGGAAGGCGATCATCGCCGAAAGCGGCCCCGAGGCGATCCTGGGTTACGCCTACTCCGCCCATCAGGGCCTGATGAACCGCGGGCTGGTCGGCGGCCTCTTCCATGCGCTCGGCACGTCGCGGCTCCAGGCCGGCACGGTCTGCGACACCTGCTGCGAGACGGCATGGGACGTCACGGTCGGTCCGGTGGGCGGCGCTGATCCCGAATCGGTCGTGCATTCCGACCTCGTCGTGTCGTGGGGCGCCGACCTCGCGGCGACCAACGTGCACTTCTGGGCCCTGGCCGAAGCGCAGAAGAAGCAGCGCGGCATGCCGATCGTCGTGATCGATCCGCGCCGCACGCGCAGCGCCAAGGCGGCCGACCTCTATCTGCCGATCCGCATTGGCACCGACGCTGCCCTCGCGCTGGGCGTCATGCACATCCTGGTGCGCGACGGCCTCGCCAACCGCGATTACATCGCCAAGCACACGCTGGGCTTCGACAAGGTCGAACGCGACGTGCTGCCGAGGTTCACGCCGGAGCGCACCGCCGAGATCACCGGGCTCTCCATCGCGGACATCGAGAAGTTCGCCGCGATGTACGGCAATGCCAAGGCTGCCCTCATCCGTCTCGGCGAAGGCATGACCCGCCTCGTCAATGGCGGCCAGGCACTGCGGACCGTGGTGCTGCTGCCGGGCGTCACCGGCCACTACGCGGTGAAGGGCGGCGGCTCGCTGCTGCTGACGGCGGCGTCGTGCGATCTCAACTACGCCGCCGTGCGCAAGCCTTCGGGCCCGGCGACGGCACGCATGGTGAACCACCTGCGTCTCGGCGAAGAACTCCTCAACATGAAGGACCCGCCGCTGCGCGCGCTCTATGTCTCGGCCAACAACCCGGCCGTGACCTGCCCCGAGGTGCACAAGGTGCAGAAGGGTCTGATGCGCGAGGACCTGTTCACCGTCGTGCACGACCCGTTCATGACCGACACCGCGCGCTACGCCGACATCGTTCTGCCGGCCGCGAGCTATCTCGAAACCGACGATCTCTATCGAGCTTATGGCGCCTACTGGATGCAGTGGGGTCAGAAGGCCGCGGAGCCGGCCGGCGAAGCGCGCTCCAACTTCCATGTCGCGCAGGCGCTGGCGCAGCGCATGGGCGTGAAGGACCGCATCTTCACCCTCACCCCGCGCGAGGCGGCCGAGGAGCTGTTCAAGGGCGCGACCGGTCCGGCCGCCAAGGCCGATCCGCAAAAGCTCTTTGCCGGCGAACCGCATCACATCGCGCACGACTGGGACGGCCAGCCCTTCAAGACGCCGTCGGGCAGGCTGGAGTTCTACTCCGAGCAGCTCGCCAAGCAGGGCCTGTCGCCGGTTCCCGACTGGCAACCCGATCCGATCGAGGAAGCGGACGCCAAGAAGTGGCCGCTGCGCCTGCTGACCGCGCCGGGCTACTTCCAGGCGCACACGGCGTTCTCCGGCGTCGGCTTCCTGCGCAAGCGCGAGGGCCAGCCCTTCTGCATCCTGCATCCCGAGGATGCCGCCAAGCGCGGCCTCAAGGATGGCGACCAGGTGCGCGTGTTCAACGAGCGCGGCGAGGTCGGCCTGATGCTGAAGGTCGTCGACGAGGTGCAGCCCGGCGTGCTGCTGGTCCCCGGCCAGCGCCCGACCTCCGAGGCGGTGTCCGGCACGATCAACATGCTCTGCTCCGACCGCTACACCGACATGGGCGAAGGTGCCACCTACCAGAGCACCTTCCTCGACGTCGGCCCCTGGAAGGCACAGGCGGCGGCTTAACGCCGGAGGCGCGCCACTCCGGTGGCGCGCCCCTCAGCCTGCCTCAAATCGCGAGCCGAACGAGCGGCTCCAGTTGTTCGCCGCGTTGTGCGGCGCGCAGAGGCGCGGTGTCGGTGTAGACGCGCTCCTCCACGATCCTGCCGTCGAGCAGCCGGAACCTGTCGACGCCCCGCATGTCGAAGCGGATGCCGCCGCGCACGCGCGTGGTCTGCCATTCGACCACCACCACATCGCCGCGCCATGTCCAGCCGAGGAGTTGCCAGACGAGATCGGGCGCGACCTCGTTCACGAAGTCGGTGAGCCGGCCGAACTCCTTGCCAGCCACCGGCCGGTCGTAGAGCGGCGAGTGCAGCACGCCGTCGGGATGCCACAGCGCCAGGAACGCCTCGCCGTCGCGCGCCGCCCACGCGGCGGCAAACTTCGTTACGAATTCTTGAACATCCTGATCGGTCATCGCCCTGCTCCATTGCTCTTGCGAAGAAGCTAGGGAGCGACGACCGAACGGTCTGGCGGAGTCCGGACTCTATGTCTGCCCGAACCCTCGGATCACACGAAGCGGTGCTGCGTGCGGACGCGGTTGGCGAGCTTGGGCACCGCTTGGCCCACGATCAGCGTCTTGAAGTGGTCGGTCTGCTGATGATCGGCGAAGGCCGCCTCGTCCTTGAAGACTTCGTAGAAGAAGAACTTCTCGGGCTCGGTGAGCGACTGATGGATCTGGAAGGCATGCACGCCCGGTTCCTGCTGCGCCTGCGGCAGGAACTGGCGGACGATGGCGGCGACGGCATCGGTTTCGCCAGGCATGGCTTCCCAGAAGGCGGTGACGATCAGCCCGTCTTTCAGCGCGTGAAGATTGGTCATGTGAGTTCTCCCGTCGAAGGTTGACGGGAGCGTTCTATCGGGCGGCGCATGGCCGTCGTTTCGGCCACGGTCGAAATTGGCCTTATCGACGGCGGCACCCGGCAAAGATGTTTGGCAATCGTGTCGCGTCGGGTATGGTCACATGGAGTGAAGAAGAAATCGGCCGAACAACCAAGACAGGGTGGGCGATCGATTCTCTATGGGTGGTGGAGACTCGACCATGGCAAACACGGTAATGAATGTCGCCCTGAGCGACGCCTATAAGGCTACCCTGACGCAAGGCGGGTCCGGCAACGGCATCTATGCCTGGGCCTTCGCCTTCGACGGCACGCCGGCGACCAAGCTCACGCAGGTCGAGCTGGTCACCAACGGCGTCGCGGCGGTCAACCCGCAGCTCGATCTTACCCAGGGCGACGGCACCTTCCTGTCCGGCACCGTCTATTTCGTCGTCCAGCAGACCGCGGGCACCGGCATCGCGCCGCTCGATCCCAGCACGATCACACAGCCCGGCAGCCTCTATTTCGAGGACGCGATCGCCAGGAACTATCGCTACGACGTGGTCGAAGCCACGATCTCGAACGCTCCTGCCGACGTCGCCGACATCACCAGCATCGTCCAGTTCGGTTCGACCCTCTCGATCTCGGCAAACGGCGTGACGCGCGGCTACAACACGAGTGCCGCCGATATCTACGCCGCCCTGCAGAACAACCTGCCGGCCGGCACCGAGCACTACACCTTCGCCGGGACGCCGCTGAACCAGTTGCGCGAGGCCCTGCTGGCCGGCAGCAACCTGCCCAACAATCCGGCCAACGTCTCGGCCGACTGGGCAGCCTACGTCACCAAGTTCCAGGGCATCGCCGACCAAGTCTACCTCGCCTCCTACTTCAACGGTGTCGCCGCCAGCGGGACCACGCCGGCCGCGCCGCCGAGCCTCTCCTACTACGGCGTGAGCTACGACAGCACCCGGGACATGTTCTGGCTGACGCCTGAGACGATGACCGGCGTCACCACCACGCAGGGCGTGATCGGCATCACTTCGACAGAACTGCAGCAGAACATCTACGCCCAGACCGGCACGCTCAACATCTACGCCAACAAGGGCGACGCGACCCCCACCCAGACCTTCAACACCTTCACGCCCAACAACGCCTGGGGCGACATCACCAAGTACTTCGTCGCGGGTTTCGATGCCGGCTACTGGGGCGGCAAGGCCAACTCGCCCAACCCGACGATCAAGGAAACGATCAGCTTCAACCAGACCTGGAACTGGGACGCGCCCTACAGCTACGCCGCCATCAACGCCCCGGCAGGCACCAACAACTACGGCTACACGAACACGCTCGGCACCGGGACGGGCACGCCCGGCCCCGGCCGGCAGATGTTCTACGATCCGCTGGCCGCGACCTTCGTGAAAGCCGGCAATGCCTACGGCTACTCCTATTCCGACCTGCTCTCGACCGGCGGCACCAATCCGCAGCTCAGCCTGTGGAGCGGCAACGCGAACGTGTCGTCGATCAACGTCACGCTGTTCGACTTCAACGAAACCCCGACCGGCTACGCTCCGCAGGCCGGCGTTCCCTACATCTCCGGCGCCCTGCCGATCCCCACGACCACGCACAGCACCAACACCTTCATCTTCGACATGTCGGTGGCGGGCACCTTTGCGCCGAAGGCCGGCGCGCCGATCACCTTCGGCATGTATGCCCCCGGCGACGCCCATGCCGACAGCAAGGGCTTCATCCGCATGGATGTGTCGTCGTCGTCCTCCCCCAACTACGGCAATTACTATCAGATCGTCCCCGACGCGACGCTGGGCTGGAAGCTCGACGCCACCAACCCCTACACCGCGACCGGCGGCTTCGCGATCAGCAACGTCTTCATGCCGTCGGCCGGCGCCACCGGCTGGTACCAGCTCACGATCGGCAGCGGTACACTCGGCAAGACGTACAACATGTACGTTCAGGGCACCGAAAGCACGATCACGACCGCCCAGATCGATGGCGGCGCGGCCGCGTTGATCAGCCCGAACAATACCGCCAAGTTCTCGACCAATGGCGGCGGCACGGCCATCACCTACGATCCGATCTATTTCTCCACCGCCAATCCGACCCCGCCAGCGCCACCGAAGAACTTGGATGCGCCCCAGGTCGGCTTCGACCAGGGCGGCACGTTCGTGCCCATTGCCGACCCGACCAACATGCTGCTGGGCAGCCTCGCCTTCAGCTCCACGCCGGGAACGAGCAACGTCCTGCCGCCCAACAACGTCGCCGAGCTGACGATCGCCAACCTCGCCAATCCGAACTGGGTCATGACGCCCATCGTCACGCAGGCGACCGCAAACGGCGACTGGCACACGGCGATGAGCACGCAGTTCGGCAACGGCAGCTACACCGCCTTCATGCAGCAGTATCTGCCGCAGGACTGGGGCCTCACCAACCCGGTCGGCGAGGCCACCAAGCTCGTCGACTTCAGCGTCAACCTCGCCACCTTGCCGCTGGTGGCGGCGAGCGGCGGCACGGCGGTGTCGCTCACCCCCGGCGCTCCCGGCACCACGGCCGGCAACTGGATCGACCTCGTGGTCTCCAGCTCGACCCTGAAGAACGGCACGCTGATCGCCTATGCCACCGACGCCGCCGGCAACATGCTGAATCGCGACGGCAGCGGCACCACCACCTCGCTGGTCGACGCGACGCTGGCCAAGATCGGCGCCGTGGCAGCCGACAACGGGCAGATGTTCTACAGCGGCCAGCAATCGATCTATCTGCCGGCCGGCGACAACCTGAAGTTCGCCATCGTCACCGGCGACGACGTGGTCAACATCAATCCGACCACCAGCGTCACCGACAGCGGCGGTGGCACGCTCGCCGTGTCCGTCGCCGGCAGCGGCGGCCAGATCAACTTCTCCGCCATGGTCGACAATACGCTGAGCGAAGCCGCGGTGCTGGCCGCCAGCCAGCGCACGACCGACCATGCCTGGGTCTATCTCTCGCAGGGCAGCCAGGTGCAGGTCGACCTGGCGTGGAGCGGTTCCTACGTCAACACGGTCCACTTCGTGCGCATGGACCAGAACCCGGCCAATACCGAGCAGCTCCAGGTCGGCGGCGTGGCCTACGGCAACACCGACGCCTTCCGTGCCGCCATGGCCCAGCACTGGGAGTTCAGCTCGACCCAGGGCAATTCGACCGGCACGTCGCAGGCCCTCTGGACCGTGACGGGCGGCGACGGCTACTACGCGCCGGTGCTGGTCAACCAGCTCGGCAACGTGTTCACCATCGACGCCACGACGACGCTGACCGCGAACCCCGACGGCACCACCCACGTCCGCGTGTTCGGCCAGAACACCTTCGGCTTCGAAGACATGAACGCCGCCACCCCGGGTGTCGACTTCGACTACAACGACATGATCGTCAGTCTCTCGCTCCTGTCCTGAGGCTGAAGACTGAATGCTGTCATCTCGCGTGGAGTAACCTCCGCGCGAGACGACAAGGGGGGATCAGGCGGCCGCGCTCGCCCCTACTTTACCGTCGCCAGAGCGGCGCCCCTGATGCGGCCGCTGCGGCGGGCCAAAACCCAATGACCGGCGGGCTATAGGGCCTCGCGGACCTCTATCGAGCTGATCCGATACTCGCAGGTTCCGAGCGCGGTTGCGCACCTGGTCAGCAGTCGCGCATCGACCTCATAGGCATCGGTCGCAAGATGGATTCTCTGATTACCCGTCCGCGCCTCGACGATGATCTCGCGCGAGATGAAACGATCCTTGCTCGGATGCAGCATCACGAAGCCGACGGAGCCACGCTCGACAACGCATTCTATCTCGACGGTGACCGTGGCACTGGCCGGAGACGGCCCGAGCGGCGTCCGCCAGGCGTAGTTCCACATCGGGCCCGGGGCAGATAGCAGCCCTGGCGGTGCCTGAACCCGCCGACGCTTGATCGGCGTATCGTCTCCCCTGCCGAGCACCCGCGAGTCCATCCAGACATAGGCGTCCGATTCGAACCGGCGCTCCATGATCGTTTCCAGACGCCACGGACGCAGCCGCTCCTTCAACTTCTCGACGTCGTACCACTCGGCCCAGGGTGTCCGATCGCCGTCGGTGACCTGCCCCCAAACGCCGAACGGTGGCGAGCCCTCGCGCACCCAGCGTTCGTGCGGATAGGTGAGCTCGATCCAGCGGCCACCGGGCTTGAGCCGCCGAAGGATCGCGTGGCTTTCCTCGCGCGCCTCGTCGAAGGGCATGTGGTGGATCGAGCCGATGGCCCAAACGGCGTCGAAATCCTGCGGCAATCGATCGAACGCCGCCAGGCCGTCGATATGCAGCGTTTCGATCTTCAGGCCGCGATGACGGGCGACGCGCTGGATCACCTCGAGATTCGACGGCACGATATCGCAGCAGGTCATGATGGCGCCCTGCGACGCCAGATGCATGGCATCGAAGCCCAGGCCGGAACCGATCTCGACCACGCGCTGGCCGCGCAGCAGCTCGCCATAGAGTTGCCAGTACCATCCGCGTAGCGGGCGAGCCGCCTCGAACTCCTTACTCCACGAGCGCAGCAGTTCGGCGTCGGCCTCCTGCAGGAGTTCGTCCGAGAATTGGCGAGGGTGCTGGTCAGAGCCTCCCGGCACCTCGCGCCACTTCTCAGCCATCGTGTTCACGAGATTGTCGAAAGACATACCGACCTGTCTACCCGGTTCAGGTCGACAAGTCACCCGCGCGATCCAGCCGACCTCATCCTGCGGATGAGGGGAGTTTTTCATCCTGAACTCAACCTCTGCCATCTCGCGCGAAGGTTACTCCGCACGAGACGACAAGAGTTGGCGCTCGCCCCTACTTCACCATGGCCAGCGCGGCGACCCTGATGCGGCCGCTGCGGCGGGCCTTGTCGAGCGCGTCGTGGTCCTGATCGGTCTGCTTTGAATAGGCCAGCGCGAACTTGCCGATCGCCTCGTCGAGAGCGGCGCTGTTGCCGCAGTAGCCCGCGATCATCGCCGGATCGCCCGACTTGGCATGCGCCAGGGCCAGCGCCCAGCCGCACAGGCCGCAATATTCGGCGAAGCCGTCGAGGTCCTGGTCCTCGCTTTCGTTGAACTTGATGCTGCCCTTCATGTCCGCGAGCTGGCGCACGTAGAAGTGGCCGTGGTCGGCGATCTCGCCCCAGCCGAGGAAGATGTCGGGCGAGCCCTGGGTCAGGCGCTGGCCGAGGACGACGCGGCGGCCCTGATTGTCGAAGCGGAGCTTGTGGTCGACATAGGGTTCGAGCACCGAGTTCTGCGCCTGCTTGACCTGCAGGAACAGCGGATCGTCGTTGTCGATGCCGCGCAGCAGCACGATCCAGCAGCCCGTGCCGACGCTGCCGACACCCACGACCTTGCGGGCCGAATCGACGATGCGGTAGCGCGACAGCAGGATACGCCGGTCGGTCGGCAGCGACTCGATGTAGGAGCGCAACATCAGGTCGAGCGCGGTATTCATCGGGATTCCCGTCTCGGTATGGGTCTCGCGCACGATCAGCGGCACTTCCTCGATGATGCGGTGTTCGCCATCCACCTCCTCGGTGAGCTTCTCCAAAACGGCGACGTGGCCTTTGGTCCGCGCCTTGTCCATCACCTTCTCGGCGTTGCGCCGCGCCTTGGGCGACAGCGTGTCGAGCACGGCGCGTTCGTCGATGCGGTCGTACCAGACTTCGAGGAAACCCATCTCGGCGTAGCGCTGCATACGTTTGCGATAGGCGCGCACGATCGCCTGTGCCGCCTCCTCCGCTTCCACCTTGTCGCCGCCCATGAAGCGGACGGAAACGGCCGCGCTCGCCGCCAGCCGCTTCAGGTCCCATTCCCAGGGGCCCGGATGAATTTCGTCGAAATCGTTGATCGCGAAGATCAGGTTGCGTTCGGCCGAAGCGAAGACGCCGAAGTTGGAGACGTGCATGTCGCCGCAGGCGCCGACGCCCATGCCGGTCACCGGCGTGGTCGACAGGTCGGACGCCATCACCGCCGCCGAGCCGCGCAGGAAGGCGAAGGGCGATGCCAGCATGCGGGCAAAGCGCACCGGCACCAGCTTCTGGGCGCGCGTGAGGTTCTGCTGTTCCAGAATGGCGATCGGATCGGGGCGGTCCGGCGATTTCTCGTACTGAGCCTGTGCCTTGCGCGATACCTTGTCTCGCAAGGCCTTGCCGGCCGCCATGCGCTCGGCCGTCGTGGGCCGCGCTGCGGTGAAGCTCTCCAGCAGGTTCTCACTGTCGATGGCATCGTTCATGCGCTCGAACGTGCGATCGATGTTCTCCTTGATCGAAACAACCGTCATGGGCCCTCCGCCCGCGTCAATAGAATACCCGCAGCAGTTGCAGCAAGGGCCAGGCCAATAAAGCAGCCCGGCACCCAGAAAGCAGCCGCCGTGACATCGGCTATCGTAAGCCCGCCCGACAGGCCGGCAAGGTTGGCGATCAGCCCGGCAAGTGCCGCTCCCAGCGCGCCGCCGGCCTGCTGGACCGTGGCGACCGAAGACGCCGCGACGGTCTCCTCGCCCTTGCGGGCGCCGCTCATCACACGCTGTGCAGTGAAGGCCCAGGTCGAGCCGATGCCGATGCCCAGCAGAACTATCGGCCCGATCGACAGCGCGAAGGGTTTCAGCGGGAGCAGCCCGGCCAGGCCGAACAGCCCCACCGCCATCGAAAGCGGCCCCAGCACCAGCAGGCGGTCGACCCAGCGCGGCGGAGCGCCGGCCACGATCAGCGACGCGCCTGTCCAGCCGAGCGAGCCGCCCGCCACCATGTACCCTGCCACCAGCGGATCGAGCCCGTGGAGCACCTGCAGGAAGGTCGGCACGTAGATCTGCAACGGGCTGAACGCCGCCGAGATCAGCAGCACCAGCCAGAGGCCGATGCCCGTCATGGTGCGCGGCGAGAAAGCGTCGCTCGGCAGCAGCGGCGTGGGCGCGCGGCGGTCGAGGCGCAGCGTCAGCACCAGCCCGGCAATCGACGCCACGACGAGCACCGCCTTGACCCATGCCACGGGCGATGCGGCCGCTATCGACATCGCAAGGATCGCCGTGCTGATCAGCGCCACCCGCAGCCCCGGCACGCGCGGGCGGGCGCCATGGCCGGTGAGCGTGCGCGGCAGGGCGCGCAGCGCCAGCACGGCCAGCACGGCGGCGAGCGCGGTCACGGCATAGAACGAGCCGCGCCAGTGGCCGTAGGTCGCGAAGACGCCGCCCAGCAGCGGCCCCACCAGGATCGACAGGCTCCAGGCGCCGGACAGAAGGGTGATCGCGCGCGTCCAGACAATCTCGGGAAAGGTGGCGCGCACCAGCACATAGGCCATCGCCGACAGCAGGCCGCCGCCGAAGCCCTGCACGAAACGGCCGGCGACGACCTGCACCATCGACGGCGCGAGGGCACAAAGCAGGGCGCCGATCCCGAACAGCAGCGCGCCCATCGCGAAGGCGCGGCGCGCGCCGATTGCGGCGTTGATGTAACCGGTGCAGCACGCCGCGACGATCGACGAGGCGAGGAAGCCGGTGTTCGGCAGGCTCATCAGCGACGCGCCGCCGACCTCCTCGACGATGCTGGGCAGCACCGTCGCCAGCATCAGCACGTTCATCGAATGCAGCAGCACGCCGCCGACGAGGACCGCGAGCGCCGGAAACCAGGCGGGCTTCAACAACGCGGCCCAACCGACTTGCTGCGCGTGCGTGGACATGGTGGCGGCCGCTCCCCTTCCCGGCGAGATCGCGATTGCCGGCGGCGGCACCATAGCTTATTTTCGAAAGTGGTTACTTTCTAAATTTTCTATCGCCGGCAGCGGAGCGTCGGATAGCCCGGCAGCGGAGCGTCAGATAGCAATGGCGACAGCGAGCGACGACAGGATCCTCTTCCAGATCAAGACGCGCGGCCCGCAGACGGCCGCCGATATCGGCACGCACCTCGGCATGACGCCGACCGGCGCCCGCCAGCATCTCGTCCGGCTGCAGGCGGACGGGCTCGTCGAAGGCGAGGAACAGCGCCGGAAGCGCGGACGGCCGACACGGCTCTGGCGATTGACCGATCATGGACACGGACGCTTTCCCGACCGCCATTCCGATCTCACGCTCGAATTCCTGCGCTCGACCCAGGCGGTCTTCGGCAAGGCGGGCCTGGAAAAGCTCGTCCGGCACCGCGAGGACGATTCCCTCGCGCGCTATCGCAGGCTCGTCCCGCACCGCCTGCCCCTGCGTGCCAAGCTCAGGGCCCTCGCCGATGCGCGCAGCCAGGAAGGCTACATGGCGCGTGTGATTGCCGAGCGCGACGGCAGCTTCCTGCTGGTCGAGGATCACTGCCCGATCTGCGCCGCGGCCGCGACCTGCCAGGCGCTCTGCCGGTCGGAGCTGGCAATCTTCCAGAAAATCCTCGGCGATGGCATCATGGTCCAACGGATCGACCACCTCCTCGCCGGTGCCCGGCGATGCGCCTATCGGGTCCAGCGATCTGCCTGAGCGAGCCCGGACATTAGGGTCCGAAAACCGCCAGCGTCCTGCGTGCCTGCGTGAGAGATTACCGTCATGGAACTGCTCGACCGCAAGACCTACTACCGCGCCTTCCAGAGCCACGACGCCCGCTTCGACGGGCGCGTCTTCGTGGGCGTCACCTCCACCGGCATCTATTGCCGCCCGATCTGCCCGGCCCGTGCACCGAAGTTCGAGAACTGCCGCTTCTTCGCGTCGGCCGCCGCCGCGCAGGAAGCAGGCTTCCGTCCCTGCCTGCGCTGCCGGCCGGAGATCGCGCCCGACCTCGCCTTCTGGCGTGGTACCGCCAACACGGTGAGCCGCGCGCTGGCGCTGATCGCCGACGGCGCGCTGGACGACGACGAAGCGGGCGTCGAGGCCCTGGCCGACCGGCTGGGCGTCGGCGGACGCCAGCTGCGCCGCCTCTTCCAGCGCCATCTCGGCGCCTCGCCGGTGGCCGTGGCGCAGACGCGCCGCGTGCTGTTCGCCAAGCAGCTCATCCACGACACGCGCCTCCCGATGGCGGAGGTGGCGCTGGCGTCGGGCTTCGGCAGCGTGCGCCGCTTCAACGAAACCTTCCGCAGCCTGTTCGGCCGGCCGCCGAGTGCGCTCCGTCGCAAGACCGGCGCCGACACCTCGGCGCGCGATGGCGTCACCCTACGGCTGGCCTATCGTCCGCCCTACGACTGGCCCGGCATGCTGGCCGCACTGGCCGCCCGCGCTGCGCCCAACACCGAATGGATCGAAAGCGGCGTCTGGCATCGCTCCATCGAACTCGATGGCAGGAAAGGCACCGTGGCCGTCGCCCACATGCCAGAGCGCAATTCGGTGATGGTGACGATCCGCTTCCCCGAAGTGAAGGCGCTGCCTGCCATCGTGGCCAGGGTGCGCCGCGTGTTCGACCTCGGCGCCGACATCGCCACCATCGGCAGCCACCTCGCCCGCGATCCCAAGCTGGCGCCGCTGATCGCCAAGCGGCCCGGCCTGCGCGCGCCCGGTGACTGGGAGCGCAACTGGGACCGCGACATGCCGGTTGCCGCGACCGACGACAGATCACCTCAGGCCTGGCGTCCGTGGAACGCCTATGCCGTTCAGCATCTCAGGATGGCCAATCATGGTTGAACCGCTCGAACTCCTCGTCGACCGTCTCGCGACGCCGATCGGCGAACTGCTGATCGTGGCCGACCGCCAGGGCCGGCTACGCACCATCGACTGGACCGATCACGAAGCCCGCATGCGCCTCCTGCTCGACCGCTACTACGGCAAGGGCCGCTACACGTTCGAGCCGGCGCGCGATCCCGGCGGGCTGACGACGGCGATGCGCGCGTATTTCAAGGGCGACATCGACGTGATCGACAAGCTGCCGGTGGAAACCACGGGCACGGAGTTCCAACGCAGCGTCTGGCGTTCGCTCCGCAAGATCCGGCGCGGCAAGACCATTAGCTACGCCGAACTCGCGAACCGCATCGGCAAGCCGCGCGCCGTCCGCGCTGCGGGACTGGCCAATGGCCAGAACCCGATCAGCATCGTCGTGCCCTGCCATCGCGTGATCGGCTCCAACGGCACCCTCACCGGCTACGGTGGCGGCCTGCCGCGCAAGAAGTGGCTATTGGAGCACGAAGGCGCGCTCTAGCCGCTCGCGGCCGGCACGCATTCGAACAGCGTGCTCTTCCACGTCCGGTGGAACGACGTGTAGAGGATCGGCCGCAAGGCGTGAGCGACCTTGCCGCGGCCGCTGCAATACTCGTTGGCCAGAGCGACGCCGTTGTCCTGCACGCTCACATTGGTGATCGTCACCGTGTCGGCCTTGCCGACGATGCGATGTTCGTGCGCACCATGGCCAACGACATCGTAGTGTCCGCTACCGGCTGCGACGCGTCGATACTCGTCGTTCGTCGCAGTCGAGCATCCGCCGATGGTGAGCGCGAGAAGGACAATCGTCGAAGCTCGCGGCATGCAGCATCATATTCCGTAATTGCTTGCGACTCCAGCAACCTTGACGCCACCTCATACGCTCGCCACGGTCAACGAGGAGGGTGGCATGAAAAAGTTATTTTATAGCGTGGCATTGCTCTCGCTCGGCGCCTGCAGCGGCACGGTTCCGGTGTCCGGCGAAACCGCCGACGGCGAGAGGTTCAACGGAACCTTCAGTACACCGGGCGATGGCAGAGGCGGCGGTGCGTTGTCGCTGCGCGGCGACAAGGGCGTCGCCTGCGACGGACGCTGGCAGCTCGACGAAGACCGCGCCGGCGCCGTCTTCATCACCTGCGACGATGGCCGCACGGGGACTGCCGAACTGTCGACAAACGAAACGCCCGGCACGATGCGGGGCATGCTGGGAGGCAAGCTCTTCAAGGGCACCTTCGACGATCCGACGCTCGCCGCGGGTAAATGATGCCGCTGACGTTCACGATCGATCACGACAAGCGTTTCGTTCATGCCACGGCCGCGGGCCGGGTCGTCCTCAAGGACGTCGAGGACTATTTCGACGTGCTGATGGTGCAGGACGCCATGCCCTACCCCAAACTGGTCGACGCCACGCACGCCCAGTTCGAGGCGACCGACGACGACATCATGACCCTCGGCGCGCGGGTCAGTGCCTACGCGGCCGTCGATCCGCGCGGGCCGATCTGCCTGGTCGCCGTGACGCCCGACGCGATCGACATTCTGCGCCGCTTCTCCAATCTCGGCGGCGCCAGCCGGCCCTCCAAGATCGTCGCCACCGTCGACGAAGGCCTGCAATGGCTGTCCGAGCAGGCTAAGTAACGCCACGGGCCACCTTGTGCTGAGGGAGGCACGCCCTTCCCCTTTGTCATCCTGAGCGCAGCGAAGGATCTCATGCCCGTGGCAACTGGCGATGAGGTCCTTCGCTACGCTCAGGACGACAGATAGATTTCCTCACCCTAAGGACGTGCGTGGCTCCTCAGGGTGAGGACGGTAAGCCTCACTTCATCCACTACGGCTGGATGTCGAGCCCCTTGTAGAGCGGGGCGCTGTAGATGCCATGAGCCCGCACGTTCTTGATGCTCTTCTTGGCGACCAGGAAGAGCCGCGAATGTGCGGCGGGAATCATCAACGCCTCGTCGTGCATCATGCGCTGCACGAGCTTGAAGTACTTCTCGCGCTCCGCGTCGGTGGTCGCGGTGCGGCCAGCTTCGAGGATGCGGTCGGTCTCGGGGTCGTTCCACATCATGCGGTTCGGCACCGGCCGGTTCTTGGAGTGATAGTAGAGATACATCTGGTCGCCCGCCGAGGTGTAAGGCACCGAGAGCGTCCAGATGTCGTAGTCCTGCTGCGCGATCTTCTGGAAGAACACCGTGGGATCCCAGGTCTGGATCTTGATGTCGATGCCGACGCCGCGCGCGGCGGCCTGCAGCACTTCCGACAGCTTGGGATTCTGGCCCACGGTGTAGGAGTACATCAGCAGTTCGAGCTTCTTGCCGTCCTTGTAGCGGAAGCCGCCCTCGCCCACCTTCCAGCCTGCCTCGTCGAGCAGCTTCTTGGAAAGCTCGGGATCGCGCTTGGTCAGCACGTCGAGCGTGGCCGGCTCGAAGTCGAGCGCCTTCGGGTGGACCAGCGAGCGTGCCGTCTCGGCCTGGCCGAAGAAGATCGCCTTGTTGATCTCCTCGCGATCGACCAGATGGGCCAGCGCCTTGCGCACCCGCTTGTCCTGCAGGTTCTCGCGCGTGCTCTTCAGGCCCCAGTAGTACATCGCGAAGTCGGCGGTCGGCTCGTAGACGGTGAGGTTCGGCGCCTTCTTCAGGCTCTCGATCGCCTGCAACGGGTTCCAGTGGCAGAAGTCGGCCTGGCCCGAGAGCATGGTGGCGATGCGTGTCGTCTCTTCCGGCACGATGCGCCAGATCATCTTCTCGTACTTCACCGGCCCCTTGTCGCGGTAGACGCCGGTCGGCCCCCACTTGTAGGCATCGTGCCGCTTCAGCACGAGATCCTTGCGCGGCTGCCAGCTCTCCCAGCAGAGCGGCCCGGTACCGTCGAATCCCTTGACACCGAAATCGGCGCCCAGCGCCTCGACATTCTCCTTGTTGATGATGGTCGCGGCGAAGTTCGCGAGATCGACCAGCAGTTCGGAATGCGGCCGCTTCAGCTTGTAGACCAGGGTGTAGGGATCGGGTGCCGTCAGGCTGTCGATCTCGCCCAGCCGCCAGTAGAACGGCCACTTGGCCGAGGGGTCCGCCAGTCGCGTGAAGGAGTAGATGACGTCGTCGGCCGTGAACTTCTTGCCGCTGCAGAAGGTCACGTCGTCGCGCAGCTTGAACGTATAGGTCAGCCGGTCGTCGGAGATGGTCCACGACTTGGCCAGAAGTGGATGAACGTTCTTCAAGTCCCAGTCGAGCGCCACCAGCGTATCGCCCATCATAAACATGGGATGCCCCATGCCGCTCGATGTATTGCTGTGGGGATCGTATTTCGGTGCATCCTGGGACCGGATGTTCACCAACGTCTGCGCCGCAGCCGGTGCCGAGAACGCGCACCAACCCATCGCGAGCGCCAACACGGCGCCCGTTGCTCCCTTGATCATGCGTTTCCTCCCGCCGGTGTTTCCCGGCTATGGGAGGAGCCTAACCGCTGGACGCGCGATCGTGAAGGCCATCCACTGGAGCGGGCCACCCCGGACCGGCTAAAGTCGAGGGATGCCGATCATCTACACTATCGACCACAAGGAGCGCCTTGTGCTGGCGCGGGCCGAGGGCATCATCACCCTGAAGGATATCGAGGACTTCTCCGACGACATCGTCGCGCAGGATGCCCTCGCCTATCGCAAGCTGTTCGACGGCACCAATGCGGCCGGCACCTACGACGACAACGATGTGATGATCCTGGCGGCACGGGCCAGCGCCTATGCCACGCTGACGCGGCGCGGCCGGCTGGCGCTGGTGCCGCGACGCAACGCCGTGCCGGACCTCGCCGAGCGCTACATCAATCTCGGCAAGTTCGAGGGCCGCGCCCGGGTCTATCGCACCCGCGAAGAGGCGCTCGAATGGCTGAACAGCCCCGAAACCGAGTCCGACTCGGAGACCTGACCGGCTAGGCCGCCGGGCCGGTATGGTCGAGCCGCAGCCGCGAGGCCGGCACGCGGCCATCCTCGGTCGGCTGGTAGACCACGCTGAACGAGGTGCGCGCCTTGGCCAGCGCTTCCTCGAAACCCTTCTGCTCGCTCAGTATTTTATACCCATCACTCACATATCCACAGGATAACCAATTGAATATATTGATTTTATGCCTTCAAATTTTCTACTTGGAACAAAATAAAAACACCTGAATACTGAAGTCGGCGCCATAATCCGCGGTGGTACATGGACACGTCGACAGATCTGGTTTCGGTAAGCACCCCCTCGAGTGTCCTGCCGTCTTCATCCGTCCCAACGCGCGTTTCTCCAGAGCTCGCACAACATATGTTGGTGTTCCACCCGCACTTGACGAGAAAGTTGGTCGAGATCGAGCGTAATCAAACTCGGTTCGTTCATTACACCAGCGCCGAGGTCGCACTCACCATTCTCAAGACTGGCAAAGTGTGGATGCGCCAAGCGTCATGTATGAACGACGTCTTGGAAGTTGAGCATGGCTTTCAATGCCTAAGCAAAGCCTACAAAGGTCCACACGGAGAGCGCCTTCGCAAGACGCTCGACAGTCGATTCCCAGGAATAGTTAAAGAGATCGAAAAGCAGTTCGACGACTCTTTGAATACTCTGCGCTATGAGACCTTCATCACATGCCTGTCCGAACATGCAGGCGAAGGACACGAATACGAAGACCAATACGGCCGTGGCTCTATGTGGCGTGCGTACGGCAGAGGGAAAGGCGTTGCCCTTGTAATCAAACAGGACCCATTCTGGACTACGTCGACCGCATTGGGTGCCTTTACCAGCCCCGTCGCCTACCTCAATGACGAAGGCTTCGCTGACGAACTCGCGATTCTTGCCAACAATCTTGACGCTCACTCTGCCTATCTCGATCAAATCGGCCGAGATTGGACACGACACTCCATTCTCCAAGCTTTCCATTTCGCTTCGGTGTCCACTAAGCATCCCGGCTTCAGCGAGGAGCGAGAGTGGCGTGTCATTAGCTCGAAAGCGCTTCCATTTGCCTGTCCACTCACCAAGACGATCGAGTGTGTCGCAGGAATCCCGCAGGCTGTCCTACAGCTCGAGCTAAAGAACGACCACGGCATGAACAACATGACAGTGCCAGAGCTGCTCGACCGAGTGATTATCGGTCCGACCGAATATCCATACCCAGTGTACGACGCATTTCTGACCGCAATGGGTGAAGCTGAGATACCGGAGCATCACAAGAAGCTATTCGTTTCCCACGTCCCTTTGCGAGCCACAGCAACGTAGGACGCGGCCATTCAATTCACTCTGAGAGGCTTTCAGTCGAAACTGATCGAAGGAGGCAGAGTTTATGAGCAGCGTACCACTGCCTAGCGCACTCAAATTCTCACAAGCCGATATCGAGCTGCTTTCGCGGCGCACCATCAGCAGAAATCCTGAGGCTGAGCCCGGTGTACTGGAGGCTATCCCTGCGGAATTTCCCGATCCAAACATCGAGCTGAAATATCACTTGTCCCGAGGCATGGAGGTTCGGTGCCGCCACTGTCGAAATGTGGGCAAGCAGCCTAATCACCTACGAGGCTTCGTCGTACGCTCGTCCAATGGCAAAGCCATTTTGGTTGGAAGCACCTGCGGAGCGAAGCACTACGGCGACAAATGGGGCGTCATCAAAGGCACGTGGGATAGGGCCGAAGATCGACGTCGCACCATAGAGCGGCTTATGGACCTCGAGCAGGTTTGGCCGAATATCCGGACCGAAGTATTCCGCGTTCTTCACGGCCCGGTGTGGGCAGCTCACGACACTCTGCTCAAAAGCTTTCAAGACAATTTGCCTGAACTGAACAAGTACCTATTCAAGATTCTCGTGGAACGCGAAGGCGATCTCTACGTCATGGAACGATATCGTGACCTGAAGGCGGAGGAGAAGCTGCCTGAAGATAGCCGAAAGAAAATCTTCAAGTGGCGAGAGAAGCCGATGGGCTCACTTCAGGGGCGCGAGTTTCTCTTTGGCGTTGCGAATCTGAAATCCCGATTTGGAGAGCTGTTCAACAAGCTGTGCGCACAGGTTGAAGAGCTTCGAAAGCTTGGGTCAGATCTTACGACGGCTCAACTCAAGTATCGGCTTGCCCAAGTGGCTAATAGCATAGCTCACATCAAGAGTTCGCTTTCTCGAGTGCGCTCCCTTCAGGGCTTTATGGAGCCACACCACATTCGCCGAGTGTGCGATTGCACCAATGATTGGCACAAACATGCAGGCCATAATGATCGGTACAACTTTGATGGTCGCTCTATCGTTTGGTCCAAAGCAGATCAAACCCCTTCAGCGAAGTGTCCGATCGGGACGGTGGACGTCCCATCCACTACAAGATTGGACCTCTATGCCGGGCCGTAGCCGGCTAGGCCGCCGGGCCGGTATGGTCGAGCCGCAGCCGCGAGGCCGGCACGCGGCCGTCTTCGGCGGGCTGGTAGACGACGCTGAACAAGGTGCGCGCCTTGGCCAGCGCTTCCTCGAACCCCTTCTGCTCGCTCTCGAACGAGTCGAAGCCGCAGCGCAGCATGAACGGGATCTGATCCTGCAGCACGCCGCCGGTGGCGCGCAGCTCGCCGCGATAGCCCAGGCGGCCGCGCAGCAGGCGGGCCTGGCTGTAGGCGCGGCCATCGCTGAACTTGGGGAAGTTGAGCACGATCAGGCGCAGGCGGCCCACATGCGGCGCCAGGTCCTCGACCGGATCGGTGTTGCTGAGCGACACCGCCGGCCACTCGGGCCGCGACTGCCAGTCGGCAAAGCTCAACGCGACGAAAGACGCGGGCAGGCCCGCTTCGCTAAACAGCGGCATAGACACGCTCCTTGAAAGGCTTGGCGCCAACACGGCGGTAGGTATCGACGAAGCGCTCGCCGGCGCTGCGGGTGTCGAGATAGGTGGCGACCAGCGCATCGACCGCTTCCACGACCTTGTCGGCCGTCACGGCCGGGCCGAGGATCGTGCCGATCGCGGTCTTGCCGAAGTCGACGTCGCCGCCGAGGCTGAGCTGGTAGAGTTCGACGCCGTTCTTGTCGACGCCGAGAATGCCGATATGGCCAACGTGATGATGGCCGCAGGCATTGATGCAGCCCGAAATCTTGATCTTGAGATCGCCGATATCGTGCTGCTGCGCCAGCCCTGCGAAGTGCGTGGAGATACGCTGCGCCACCGGGATCGAGCGCGCATTGGCCAGCGCGCAGTAGTCGAGGCCGGGGCACGCGATGATGTCGGTGATCTTGCCGACATTGGCTTCGGCAAAGCCCAATGCCGCCAGCGACTTGTAGACCTTCGGCAGATCGTCGAGGGCGACATGCGGGAAGATCAGGTTCTGCTCGTGGCTAACCCGGATCTCGCCCTGGCTGTAGGCGTCGGCGATGTCGGCGACGCCGTCCATCTGAGCCGCACTCGCGTCGCCCGGCGGCGAGCCCGCGGGCTTCAGCGACGCCGTCACGATGGCATGGCCCTGCACCCGATGAGGCGCGACGTTCGACTTGAGCCACAGCGCGAACTCCGGGTTCGACAGGCGCTCGGCCTCGACCTGCCCCGAGATGGCCGGACGTTCGGCCAGCACCGGCGGTGCGAACTGCTCGGCAATCGCCTCGATAGTCTCGGCCGGCAGGCGCAGCGCGCTGTCGCGGATCGAGGCGTACTCGGCCTCGACCTCCTCGCGCATCTTCTCCGCGCCGATCTCGTGCACCAAAATCTTGATGCGCGCCTTGTAGAGGTTGTCGCGGCGACCGTAGCGGTTGTAGACGCGCAACGTCGCTTCGAGATAGGCCAGCAGCTCGTCGCGCGGCAGGAACTCGCGCAAGGTCTTGCCGATCATCGGCGTGCGGCCGAGGCCACCGCCTACGATCACCTCGAAGCCCACCTCGCCCTGCTCGTTCCTCCACAGACGCAGGCCGATATCGTGCACGCGCACAGCGGCGCGGTCGTTGGGCGAGCCCGTGATGGCGATCTTGAACTTGCGCGGCAGGAAGCTGAACTCGGGATGCAAAGTCGACCACTGGCGCACGATCTCGCACCAGATGCGCGGGTCCTCGATCTCGTCGATCGCCGCGCCGGCAAAGTGATCGGCCGTGACGTTGCGGATGCAGTTGCCGCTGGTCTGCATGGCGTGCATGTCGACTTCGGCCAATGCCGCCAGCGCGTCCGGTGCATCCTCCAGCTTGATCCAGTTGAGCTGCAGGTTCTGGCGCGTCGTGAAGTGGCCGTAGCCACGGTCGTACTTGCGCGAAATCTCCGCGAGCTTGCGCAACTGATGCGACGCCAGGGTCCCGTAGGGAATGGCGATGCGCAGCATGTAGGCGTGGAGCTGCAGATAGAGGCCGTTGGTGAGGCGCAGCGGCTTGAACTGCTCCTCGGTCAGCTCACCCGCGATTCGGCGGCGCACCTGGTCGCGGAACTGATCGACGCGCTCGGCGACCAGCGTCCTGTCGTAGTCGTCGTAACGGTAAAAATGAGTGTCAGGCATAACGCACCGCTTCCGCCGCAATGGCGTCGAAGGTGAGCCCCGAAGCGCGGATTTTTTCGCGCAGGGAGAGCGGCTCGATCACGCCGGCATCGTCTTCCGAGACGGCGACAAGGAACGGATCGACCACCGTGAAGCTCTCGGCACGCGCGCGCTCCAGCAGGATTTCCGCGCCGCGCGGATCGCGCGCGATGGCGGCATGCTCCAGCCGGTCGGTCCACTGGCCGGCATCGTCGAGCCACACCACCATGCCGTCGACCAGACGATTGGCGGACGCGACCTGCAGATCACCGCTGAGATTCTTGGCCATCAGGACACCTGTGCAAACTGGGAGGGTTCGGCGGCGGCGGCATAAGCCGCGACGTCGCCCACGACGATGAGACTGGGACCGGCGTCGCCGCGCTGGGAGTGAAGGGCGGCGAGCCGCGCCAGGTCCGAGAGACGGCCGGTCGAAACCCGCTGGTCGGGCCGCGTGCCGTTCTCGACGATGGCGACCGGCAGGTTGGGGTCGGAGCCGGCGTCCAGCAGTCGGTCGCGCACGGAAACGGCTTCCGAGGCGCCCATGTAGATCGCGAGCGTATGGCCTTCCGCGGCGAGCGCGGCCCAGGCGGGTTGCCTGGCGCCTGTGGCACTGTGGCCGCTGACGAAGGTCACGGCCGAGGCGATGCGGCGATGGGTGAGCGGAATGCCGGCGGACGCCGCGCAGCCGAGCGCCGCCGTGATGCCGGGGACGACCGTGTAGGCAAGGCCCGCCGCGCGGAGCGCATCGACTTCCTCGCCGCCGCGGCCGAACACGAAGGGATCGCCGGCCTTCAGCCGCACCACCGTCTGGCCAGCGGCCACGCGGCGCACCAGCTCGGCGTCGATGTCGGCCTGCGCCCAGCTCGGACGGCCTTTACGTTTGCCGACAGAAACGAACTCGGCGTCACGACGGGCGCGCGCCAGCACTTCCGGCGGCACGAGATCGTCGTGCAGGATAGCGTCGGCCTCCTGCAGGAGCTGCGCGGCACGGAGCGTCAGCAGATCGGGGTCGCCCGGCCCGGCGCCGACGATATGCGCAATACCTTGCGAGACCTGACGGCCGCGCGTGGCATCCAGATCGCTCAGCACGGCGCGACGGGCACCGGCCTCGTCGCCCTGCATCGCCAGACGCCCCGCCGGCCCTTCGACCAGACGACGGAAGAAGGCGCGGCGGCGGCCGGGATCGACGATCAGCGCATTGACCTGCGAGCGGAACGTCGCGGCCAGCCGCGCCAAAGCACCGAGCTGTTGCGGCAACGCCGCTTCGATGCGGCCGCGCAGGATGGTCGCCAGTGTCGGCGATGTGCCCCCGGTCGAGATGGCGACCACGACCTCGTCGCGATCGACGATGGCGGGCAGGATGAAATCGCAGAGCGCAGGCCGGTCGGCCACGTTCACCGGCACGCCGGCCTGCTTGGCCAGACGTTGTGCGGTGGTGTCGCTCTCGAGATCGCCGGTGGCGATGAAGGCCGCCGACGCACCGTGGAAGTCCTCGGCGCGGGCCTCGGCCGGGATGAGCCAGCTCACCTCGGCGCCGGCAGAGCGCGCGAGATCGGCGCGGCCCTGGGCCTTGGCCCCCTCGCCCACGACCACCACCCGGCGGCCGGCGAGATCGAAGAACAGCGGCAGATGTTTCACGAAACGGCGGCCCGCAGAGCGATGTTGAACGCCAGCATGCCGACGGCCTGGGAGACCGACAGGATCCACAAAATGGCTTCAGGTTTGCGCAGGATCTTGGACATGCTGGTACCGCCTTTGATCTGGCGATATCTCGCACATCCACCATGATTTGATTTCCCGAAGGTTTCCGCGAAGGCAGCATTTCTTGCCGTTCAAGACCCTGCGAAGGAAATTTTTGCTCCTCTTGAAGGCGGCTTTCCCGGGCCTAAATCAGGTGCGTTCCCAGTGCCCATCCGGGGCTGGGGCATCACAACATCGCTCAGGAGAGGATGATCAAATGCGCACTTTCGACTATTCCCCGTTCTACCGCGCCACCGTCGGCTTCGACCGCGTTTTCGACCTGCTCGACTCGGTGTCGGGTCAGGCGAATGCCAACGGCTACCCCCCGTACAATATCGAGAAGGCCGGCGATAACGCCTACCGGATCGTGATGGCGGTTGCGGGCTTTGCCGAAGCCGAGCTGAACGTGACGCAGAAGGAGAACGAACTCCTGGTCACCGGCCAGACCGCGCCTGCGAACGGCCAGGACGAGAAGCAGTATCTCTATCGCGGCATCGCCGGTCGCAACTTCGAGCGCCGCTTCCAGCTCGCCGACCATGTGAAGGTCACGGGCGCCAAGCTCGCCAACGGTCTGCTGACCATCGAGCTTCAGCGCGAGATCCCCGAGGAGAAGAAGCCCCGCGCGATCCCCGTCACCGCCGGCCAGGCCGCGCTCACTCACTAACGCACTCAAGGTAGGTAGCAGCCTACTGTCCTGAAGGGGCGCCACGGGCAATCGTGGCGTCCTTTCTTTTGACCGCGCAAGACAGCTGATGGTTCAAAGGCAACATCAGATCGATGCTCGATTCGGTACTACTAATTTCCCGAGTACATGACGTCAGAAACACCGAACTCCGATTTGATAAAATGACGAGCACACAAGTGGAGAACATCTGCCGCCGCATGAAGTCTATGCAGCTCGTGCGCTTCATCTGGATCAGATAGAGAATGCTTATTCGCGTGAGCCACTGCGATACGACAAGCTCTATAGATGTACTCGTGTGGCTTCTCCGCGCCACATAACGATGCAAATCGAGCGAATCTTTCGCCGGAAGCTTGCTGCGCCTTCACCAATTCAAAGTTGTCTCGAAACCAGTTCTTTACTGCATTCCGCTCGTCGTACTTCAGTTCAATGATCTTGAAGTAATTAAGCACAGCATAGCTAACCATGAAATTTTGTTCAGCATTGCGAGCTTCCCTGTAGAGCGCCAGCGCTCGCCTTATCTCCACTTGATTGGGAATCTTGCGATCAAAAATCCAATGAAGACTGGTAACAAATGCAAGGTCACGTAGCGACACAGCGCCGGGAACAGGTCCACCAGACCAACCATCTTGAGCAATCGCATGACCATCGGTGCACCACGTCATAATGCTTAGAAAGCGGTTTATGATCGTCGATGCTTCGATCTCGGAAAGACGATTGGCTGTGAGGTCAACGTGAACCGATGGCGCGTAGTCCTTTGTCTTTGGCATGATAACGAGTGTGTACTGACCAAACCTCACAACGGTTTCCTCGCTTGGCCAGAGGACTTGGTTGTCTACACCAACGTTTAGGAAGTTTGATCCCGGCTGAACGCCGAGCTTCCTGTAACGAGCTTCACGCGCCTCTTCTAAGTCGTACTCTGATCCATCACCTTCTGGGATCGTCCTGAACGATCTCGCAATCTCTATCGAGCGAGCAAGGTCGTCAAAGAACGACCTGCTAAATGACACTTCTCGTGACATTCGAGAATGCAGCCGATCCGGATCAAAGCCTCGTTCAGCTCCCGGCACACTCAGGGAAATAGCCATCTTTGAGACAAAGCATGCTCTCGCTGCCTGGCCATCGAGCTCAAAGAACAAGGTCGCCGAGCCGCTACTATTAGTGAATCGTTCAGCTCCCGATACCTGTAAGCGAACTAACGATTGCCTGGCACGCTGACTAGCAATCAACGAAGTTATTGCGTCTAAAAGCGTTGCCGTTCTCTCGAATGAAGCATTAGTGCCCCCAACGGGTCGCAGATCGCCCAGTATGAGAGCTGAGTGTCCAGCCCAATTTGGATTTGGAGGAATCAACCCGAGAACTGCAGACGCGATTTCCCTATCAGTCAGTGCCCGCGTTCTGTTTTCTCGTCCTTGGGGTAATTGACGGTATCGTCGAAGTGATTCGAAACGCTCAATTCCATCTGTATCAGATGGATATGACATGTCATTTCTAGATGAAAGCCTAGCTAAGATGGTTTCCAAGTTCTTCGCAAACATCTCGGCATACTTTTCTCAAAGTAAAGATCATGGACTTCAGCAGCATATACACCATCACTTCAGACAAACGACCGACGGTTCGACCTCGATAAGGAAGTTTTCGTCGGCGAGGCTCGGCACGCCGATCCAGGTCGTGCAGGGCGGGTTGTCGCCGAATGTCGCCTTGAGCGCGGCGCTGATCGCCTTGCCCTCGTGGATATGGCTCTGCTTGATGTAGAGCCGCGGCGCGCCGACCTGGTCGAGATGCGCCCCGACCGACGCCAGCGCCGTCGCGAGATTCTCCAAGCTCTTTTCGAGCTGGCGACCGATGTCGCCGGGACCGACGATGGTGCCGTCGGCATTCCAGGCCACCTGGCCGGAGACATGCACCTCCCGCCCCTGCGGCGTCGCAATCACCGCAACCTATATTGCAGGCTGTCGAAGAGGCCGGCGGGTGCGTGAATGGATCGGGTCATGCCGGACCTTCTCATGGCCTTTGAGAAGGTGCCACTCCAGCGTACTTGTCATCCTGAGCGCAGCGAAGGATCTCATGCCGATTGCCCCACTGATGGCAGGCGACGATGAGGTCCTTCGCTAACGCTCAGGACGACAAAATCTACTTCGCGTGCTTGCCGGTGAGCTGCGGGGTGTGCGCGCCCTCGCCGCCCTTCTCCTTGTGTTGGAGACGGGTCGTACGGGCCCAGGTGCGCTTCAGATCGTCCTTCACGTTGAAGCGGAGCGTGCCGACCTTCTCGACGGTGAGTTCGATCTTGTCGCCGTCCATGAAGGAGTGCAGGCCGCGATGGTTGGTGCCGGTGGCGAGGATGTCGCCGGGCAGCAGCGTGTGGATCGAGCTCACCCATTCGATGCAGCGCGGGATCTGGTGCGCCATGTCGTTGGTGTTGAACTTCTGCATGGTCTCGCCGTTGTTCTTGAGTTCGATGGCGAGGTTCTGCGGATCGGCGATCTCGTCGGCCGTGACGATGCAGGGGCCGATCGGCGCGAAGGTGTCGCGCGACTTCATCTGGAAGAAGACGTTGCCCGGCGGCGGCAGGCCGCGCGCCGAACCGTCGATGAAGCAGGTGTAGCCGAAGATGTGCTTCATGGCGTCGGCCTGCGAGACGCGCGTCGCGGGCTTGCCGATCACCAGCGCGAGTTCGGCCTCGCCCTCGAAGATGCTGGCCGGCGCATCGGGCAGCACCATCGTGTCGCCGTCGCCGATCACCGCCGTCGCCGCCTTGTGGAAGGCGTTGATCTGCGGCTTCTCCGGCAGCGTGCCGTCTTCCATGTAGTTCACCGCCATACAGACGATGTTGCCGGGCTTCGGCACCGGCGGCCGCAGGCGTACGTCCTTCAGCGGCTGGCCTTTACCTTCGTTGGCCGCCTTCTCGACCTTGGCCTTGTAGGAATCCCACTTGGCGATAAGGCCCAGGATCAGGTCGCGCGAATCGAGGTGCGGGATGTCCTTCACGGCGTCGGTGACGTCGACGACGCTGTCACCCTTGATGACGCCGAGACGCCACTCGTTGAAATAACACAGCTTCACTTCTTCTCTCCCTCTTCAAGCACCTTCTTGGCCACGTTCGCCGCCGACATGGCCGTCGGCCAGCCGGAATAGAATGCCAGGTGCGTAATCAACTCGATCAGTTCTTCCTTCTTCACGCCGTTGGCGATGGCGCGCGTGAAATGCCCGGTCTGCTGCTCCGTGCGGTTGAGCGCCACCAGGGCAGCGCAGGTGATCAGGCTGCGGTCGCGCTTGGACAGGCCCGGCCTCTCCCAAACGTCGCCGAACAGCACGTTGTCGGTCAGGTCGATCAGCTTCGGCGCAAAGGCGCGGAGCTGGTCGCGCGGGTTGGCAGCAGCAGGCGGCTTGGACATGGATCATACCTCCTCGTTAGGGGCTGGCATGATGCAGGAAACGCTCCGGCGGTTCCTCTCCCCATTGCGACAGGAACCCCTCTTCAACGCTGAGCAGGTTCCCACCATTGGCGGCATTCAGACGGTCTGTATCGGCCCAGCGCTCGTGCACGCGGCCCCACGGATCGCACCAGTAGTCGTAGACCTGGCTGCCGAGCAGATGACGGCCGATGCCCCACATGTGGTCGTACTTGCCGACCTTCTTCAAATATTCATGGTCCTGAAAGATCGCGTCGATGTCGTGCGCCTCGTAGGAGACGTGGTTCAGCCCCCTCTTCTCGTTGTGCACACAGAACAGGACATGGTGATCCACGTAGTCGTCGCCGCGATCGAGGCGATTGAACGAACCGATGACGTTTTCCTTCGGCCCGGCATAGACATCGTCGGACCGGATCATACCCAGCGTCTCGCGAAACCACGCCGCGGTTTCCTGCACATGCGGCGTCGCCAGCACGCCATGCCCGATGCGCTGGATCGGCGTCGGCGACTTCGTAAGCCGCAGCACGCGGCCGGCGCGGCGGTGCGGCTCGCTGCCGGAGTTTTGCAGGTCGCGCTCGGTTTTCGCCTTCGACACCGCCTGCATGCCGTGGATGATCTCGATCTGGTAGCCGTTCGGCTCGGTGAGCCGCACGCGCTTGCCGCCGCCCGGCTCGTTGATCGTCTCGATGCCCGACGCGCCCGGCAGCTTGGCCACGCGCTTGAGATCGTCCTCGCTCTCCGCGTGATAGGCGAAGCCGATGAACTTCGTGCCGCCCTTGTGGACGGCGTGCAGGTGATGATGCCCGTCGGTGCCGCGCATGTAGAGCGCATCCGGCGTGCGCTCCGCTCGGACCAGCCCGAAATGCGTCAGGAACTCTTCCATCTCGTCGAGGTCCGGCGCTTCCATGCGCGGAAAGGCAAACTCTGCCACCTTGATTGCAACCATCGTTTCCTCCGTAACGGCGTTCTCTGACGCCCTGCGTTTCCTTATCGCCGCATATTGGCGGCGAGCCACTTCACCGTGGCCGCCACCGCCTGATCGTCGATTCCCCAGAAGCCGTGATAGTGCGCGGCGCCGCACGGATCGGCCGTCTTGCTGCGCGGGCCACCGCCCTCCAGCGTGACGACATCGACCTTGGGCGAGCGCGTCAGCATCTCCTTGAATTTGTCGACATCGGCAGGCGCCGAGGCGCGGCAGGCATCGAGGCGGTGGCGCAGCAAAAGGACGGGCACGCGGATTTCCATCATGTCGCCCACGGTGCTGGCGCTGCCGCCCTTGCCCTCGTTGCCCATCAGGACGCCGGACGAGATGACCGCCGCATCGGGCATGACCGCCGACTGCCGCGTGAAGACGCTGGCCACAGCCAGCGCCCCGCGGCTCGTTCCAATGATCGCCACGGGCCGCGCCACCTCGCGCGCAGCGGCGACCACGGCCGCCACGTCCTGCGCATAGGCTCTGCCGAAGCGATAGTTGTTCGTGCCCTTGAGGTCCGCGGCAACGTCGGGCACGAACACGGCATAGCCCGCCTGCACGTAGAGGCTGCGCGTGCGAACCAGATGATTGCCGCTGAGACCGCTGCCGATGCGGCCCTGCGAATCGAGATCGAGCACGCCGTCCCCGCCCGCCATCAGCACGACACTACCGATGGGGGTGGCTGGCCTGTCGACCAGGACCCGCAAGCTCGCGTTCGGCCGCGGCGACAGGGTGAGCAGCGTCTCGGCCGCGGACGCCGGCAGCGCCAGGAACAAGATTCCCAGCAACGCACCGAGGACCGCGGCCGGCCGCATGGCTACTTACTCTTGAACTTGTCGGGCAGGCGCTCCTCGTTGCCGAGCGCCACCTTGCGCACGCCCTCGCTGTCCGGGCTGGGCGGGAAGCCGTCGGCCGACCGCGGCGCCGGTGTCTCGACGACCGTGTTGGAGAGCCGGCCAACACCCGTCACTTCGATGTCGATCGTGTCACCGACCTGGAGCGGCCGCGAGTTGGCCGGCGTGCCGGTCAGCAGGATGTCGCCCGGCAGGAAGGTGATGTGGCGCGCGAGATCGGCGATCAGGTAGCCGCAGTCGAAGATCTGCTCGCTGACCGCACCTTCCTGCACCATCTTGCCGTTCTTGTAGCTGCGCAATGTCGACTGCCGCACGTCGACGCCGGAGACGAGGCCCGGCCCGATGGGGCAGAAGCCGTCCATGCCTTTTACGCGCAGCATCGAGCCCGAGTCGGTATCGCGGAAGTCATGACAGCCGAAATCGTTGGCCGGGGCGAAGCCTGCGATGCAGTCCCACGCCTCCTCGCGCGTCACGTTCTTGGTGACTTTGCCGAACACGACGGCCATCTCGCCCTCGTAGTTCACGTAGGTGTAGCCCTGCGGCTTCACCAGTTCGCCCTTGTGGGCGTTGAGCGCGGTCAGCGGCTTCTGGAAATAGGTCGGAGTCTTGGGCGGCACGCGCGTGTTGTTGAACTCGTAGTAGCGCGAGATGTAGTTCACGTGCACGCACAGGATCTTGGTCGGGCTGCACGGCGGCAGATGGACCACGTCCTTCTCGTCGCAAGTGCGGCCGTCGGCAAAGACGATCTTGCCGTCCTTGAATTCCACCCAATAGGCGCTGCCGTCCTTCATGACGTGGCGAACTTCTTTGCGCGGCCCTTCGAGAACGCTCATCCTACTCACTCCCCTCACTTAAAGATCGAACCAGACGTGGACATTGCCGGTGCCGGCAGCGTTCTCGTACTCCGAGAGCTGCGTGCCCCTGGCGCGGCAGGCCTTGCCGCCGAGCGCGCCCATCATCTGGGCATAGTGCGCGCCGTGGCCTTCGTATTTCGCGGCTTCCAGCTCGGGGAAGCGGTCGAGCACGGTGTCGTGCCGCCCCTCCTTCCACAGCGCCAGCACTTCCTGGTCGAGCGCACGGTTCTTCTGGTCCGACACATTGTCGGGATGCCAGATGCGCGGATTGGGCGGGATGTGGTCGAGGTCGTAGAACTTGTGACTCATCGCGCCCGAGGCCAGCAGCACGACCCGCGCGTCCGAACGGCGGATCGCTTCGGCCACCACTTCGCCCATCTGGAGGAAGTGATGGAATTTCGCGGTCTGGCAGGTGCCGACGCTCAGGACCTTCTCGCCGCGGCCGAGAAAGTGCACGACGTTGATGGTGGGATAGTGAAGCGGCAGTGTGGCCTCGTGGGCGTTGCGCGCCGCCACCTTGCGCTCCATTGCGACGTCCTCGACCAGCGCCGCCAGCTCGGGCGCGCCGCGATAGTCGTAGGTGAAGCCCGACATGGCGAAAGGCAGTTCGTCGGAGGTGTAGAGGCCCTTGTAGTGCGGGGCGCCGGCCACGAGATGCATCGACGTCGTGATCCAGTGCGTGTCGAACAGCACGAACGTGTCGGGCTTTACCGCGTCGATCTTCTCCCGCACCCGGTCGAAGCCCTCGATGAGATCGGAGTCCCGCCCGTTGCCGCGCTGCACGCGCACCTCCTTGGGCTGCACCAAGCCCGGATGATGCGAAACGATGGCGGCGCCGACGATCTGGCCCATGGCTTGCCTCCCGTTTATTTCGCTGCCGCCTGAATCGCGCGCCACACGTTTTGGGGGTTGGCGGGCATGGCGACCTCCTTGACGCCGAGCGGCGCCAGCGCGTCGAGCACGGCGTTCATCACCACCGGCATGGCGCCCACGGTGCCCGCCTCGCCTGCTCCTTTTGCACCAAGGGGATTGTACTTGGTGGGCACCGGGTTGGACTTGACCTCCATGCTGCACATCATGTCGGCGCGCGGCATCGTGTAGTCGAGGAAGCTTGCGGTGAGAAGCTGGCCGCTCTCGCGGTCCCACACCACCTGCTCGCCCAAAATCTGGCCGACGCCCTGCGCCACGCCGCCGTGGATCTGGCCCTTGAGCCCAATCGGGTTCATCACCGTGCCGACATCGTCGACCACGGCGTAGCGGTCGAGCTTGACCTCGCCGGTCTCGGGATCGACCTCGACCTCGCAGATGTGACAGCCGTTGGGATAGGTGTCCTTCTCGCCGAGGAAAGTCGCGTTCTCGTAGAGCCCGCCCTCGAAGCCGCTCTTGGGCCACTTGGTCGGATTGAACGCCGCCATCGCGACCTGCTTCAGCGGCACCGACTTGTCGGTGCCCTTGATGGTGAAGGTGCCCTCGGCAAACTCGATGTCCTGCTCGCCCGCTTCCAGCAGATGGCCCGCGAGCTTCTTGCCCTTCTCGATCACCTTGTCGGCGGCGAGGAACAGCGCCGAGCCGCCCAGTACCGTGGAGCGCGAGCCGTTGGTGCCCATGCCGAAGGCCACGCGGTCGGTGTCGCCGTCGATGAACTGCACGTCGGCCGGGTCGATGCCCAGCCGCTCGTTCAGGATCTGCTTGAACATCGTCTCGTGGCCCTGGCCCTGGTTCTTGGTGCCCATGAGCAGCGCGGCCGTGCCGCTGGGATTGAAGCGGATCTCGGCATACTCCGGCTGCGCCGTGCCCGCGGCCTGTTCGATGGCGTTGATGATGCCGAGCCCGCGCAGCTTGCCGCGCTTCTTCGACTCCTCGGCGCGCGCGCCATAGCCCGCCACGTCGGCCAGCTTCAGCGCCATGTCCATGTTCTTCTCGAACTCGCCGCAGTCGTAGAACGGCCCGACCGGACTCTGATAGGGCAGCGCCGACTCCGGCAGCAGGTTCTTGCGCCGCAGCTCCACCCGGTCGACGCCCAGCTCGCGTGCGGCATCGTCGATCAGCCGTTCGATCAGATAGATCGCCTCCGGCCGCCCCGCGCCGCGATAGGGCGCCGTCGGGTTGGTGTTGGACAGCACGCCTACGATGTTGAGATAGGCCTTGGGGATCATGTAGACGCCCAGCACCGTGCCGATCATGCCGAAGGGCGACAGCAGATTGCGGTCCGACCCGACATAGGCGCCGATATTGGCCAGCATGTTGAGCCGCAGCGCGACGAACTTGTTGTCACTGTCCAAAGCCAGCTCGATCTCGCCGACATTGTCGCGGCCATGCTCGTCGGCCATCACCGCTTCGGACCGCTCGCAAGTCCACTTCACCGGACGCAGCAACTTGCGCGCCGCCCACAAGGTCAGCCGGTGCTCGACATACTGCCAGCCCTTGGTGCCGAAGCCGCCGCCCACGTCCTGGGCGATCACGCGCATCTTGCTTTCGGGAACCTTGAACACGTTCTGCGCCAGCATGTTGCGCACGCGATGGGGATACTGCACGTCCGCATAGAGCGTCATGCGATCCTCGCCCTGGTCGTAGACGCCGAGCGTGCCGCGCGGCTCCATGTACTGCGCATGCACGCGGGTGATCACGTAGCGCCGCTTGATCACCTTGGCCGCGCCCTTGATCGCCTCTTCGGTCGCGGCCTTGTTGCCACGCTCGATGAAGTTGGAAATGTTGTCGGGGCAGTCGTCCCACACCGCGGGCGCACCGGGCTTCACCGTATCCTCGGTCAATGTCACCGAGGGGATCGCCTCGTAGTCGATCTCGACCAGCTCGGCCGCGTCCTTGGCTTCGGCCAGAGTGCCGGCCACCACCATCACCACGGGATCGCCGACATAGCGCACGCGATCCGTGACCAGCGCCGGCCGCTGCGGCGCGTACATCGGCTTACCGTCGGGACGCTTCCTCGGCATGTTGGCCTTGGGCATGCCGAGCCCGTCGGCGACCACGTCGTGGCCGGTATAGACCGCGAGCACGCCCGGCGCGGCGGCAGCGGCCGTCGTGTCGATGCCGTTGATCCTGGCGTGGGCATGCGGGGAGCGGACGAACACGGCGTAAGCCTGCCCGGGCAGGTTCACGTCGTTGATGTAGCGGCCCTGCCCGCGCAACAGGCGCGGGTCCTCGAAACGCAACACCGGCTGGCCGATCCCGTACTTGCTCATGAGCTTGCTACTCCCCGAAACCTTGTCCGAACTCTACGACTGGCTCACGACGTGAGCGAGCGGCCGCCAGCGCGCCATATCGGCCTCGACCCGCGACCGAAATTCAGCCGGTGTGCTAACCCGCGTGTCGTTGCCCAGCTCTTCCAGCTTGGCCTTGATCTCCGGCCGCGCCATCGCCTGCTGGAAGGCTTCGTGCAATCGATTGCGCACGGCGGGCGGCAGGCCGGCCGGCGACGTGAAGCCCAGCCACGAGACGACGTCGTAGTCCGGTATCAGCGTCTCCGAGAGCGTCGGCACGTCGGGGAAGCCCGGATGGCGCTCCTTCGACGTGACCGCCAGCGCGCGCAGCTTGTCCGTCCTCAGGAGCGGCTGCGCGCTCGAGAAGGTGATGACGTGCATGTCGAGCCGGCCCGCGACCAGGTCGTTGTAGGGCTGGCCGATCCCGCCCTTGTAGGGAACGTGCGTCAGCTTCGCGCCGGTCTTGGCCAGCACCAGCTCGACCGCCATGTGCAACGTCGAGCCGACGCCCGAGGTGCCGTAGGTCAGCGTGCCGGGGTTCTTCTTGGCCTCGTCGAAATAGGCCTGCACCGTCTTGAAGCGCGAGTCCGGCGCCACGGTGAAGACGAAGGGAAAGCGCGTGACGATGGAGATGAAGTCGAAGTCGCGCAGGAGATCGTAGGACAGCGTCTTGTCGGTGGCCGACACGACCGCCTGACCGCCCGTCATCAGGTAGAGCGAGTAGCCGTCGGGCTTCAGGCGCGCGACCTGGCTGGCGGCCAGCCGCTCGGCGGCGCCGGGCCGCGGCTCGATCACGATCTGCTGGCCCAGGATCTCCGTCAGCGGGACGCTGAGATGCCGCGCGATGGTGTCCGGATTGGAACCGGCATCGTAGCCATGGATCAGCCGGATCGTCTGTGCCGGCCATGCCTGAGCTTGCGCCCGCGCAATGGCCGGGGCTGCCGGTGTCGCGAGCGCAGCCAGCAATACTGAACGCCGTCGAAGTTTCATCCCTTTCCTCCCTTGGTTTTTCCCGGGTGAGGCACTTTTTTGTTTATGTGACGCCCCTCACCCTCCGCGCGGTCTCCTCATCCCAGCGGACCCATGAACGTCTGGTCGGCGTAGGTGTCGGACAGCGGATCGAGCACCGCGGGCCAGTCCTTGCCGACCTTGCGGCGCAGCTCTGCCGGGCGCGGTTTGCCGTCCCAGCCGATGCGCTCCATGTAGTAGTAGAGCATCAGGCAGTGGCCGGCCGGATCGAGGATGTGCGCGGCGTAGTCGACGCCGGGATAGAGTTCCGCCGGCATCGCCTCGGTGAATTGCACGCCATGCTTCTTCAGGAAGGCGACGGCATCGCGGAGCTGCTGGTAGCTGCCGACCTCCACGCCCATCGAGGCGCAGCTCGTGTCGGGATTGAGCCCCAGTTCGCCGCGCAGCGCCTTGGGGAACAGCGACAGCGAATGATGCTCGCTGCCGTTGCGCAGGAAGACGCAGCGATGGCCCTTGTAGGTCACGGCCTCGGTACGGACGAAGCCCATCGTCTGGGTATAGAAGGCTTCCGACGCGCCGACGTCGGAGACGAACAGGCTCATGGGGCCGATGTTCGTCACCTTGAACGGCCGCGGCAGCTTCACGCCGGCGACGATGTACTCCTCGCCGGTCTTGTCGTCGATGACGTTGCCCGAATCGATGTCGATGCCCTTGGCGATGGCCTCCTGCACTTCCTGCGCTTCCGACATCTGCGGCAGCTCGGGCGTCTCGCGGAAGGCGCGGTAGTACATCGACTCCGGCTTGGAGCGGCCGTCCCAGCCGATCTGCTCCATGCCGTAATAGAGTTCGACCGTGTGGCCGTCGGGATCGCGGATATACGTGTGCCAGTTGCTGCCCGGCATGTCGCGGCCGACGCGTCGGATCTCGACCTGACGCTCGCGGAAGTAATCGGCCGCGGCGAAGACCTCCTCCATCGTGCCGACCTGCCAGGTGATCTGGTTCACCGTGACGTCGCGCGACACGGCATCGTCGCCGAAGATTGCGCCCAGCGACTTGTGCGCCAGCAGGAAGGCGTGATGGTCGGAATTGTGGCTCATGAAGACGATGCGCGGGTCCTGCATGCGCTTCGCCAACTCCTCGCGGCCGGGGACCTTGGAGAAGTCGCGCGTGTCGGTGATGCGAAAGCCCAGGAGCCGCGAGTAGAAGTCGAGGCCCTGGCCGAGATCGGCGACGTTGAAGCCGAAATGGCCGAGCCGTCGGATCTTGAACGGGCGTGGATAGCGCACGCCGCCGACATCGTAGGTGCCGTTGGTTGCCGTCGTCGAAGTCGTGACGCTCATGGTCCCCTCCTCATGCCCTGCGGCGCTTGGCCAGCTTCAGCGGCCGCGCATTGCCACGGATCAGTCCCGGCACGTCCGACACCGCCTGCTCGACGGTGGTGCGGATGTGCTGCTCCAGCAGCGAACAGGCGAGATCGACATCGCGCGCCAGCACGGCGTCGCGGATCTGCTCGTGTTCGTTCTTGCGGTGCATGCGGCTGTGAATCATCGTCAGCCAGTGATAGCGCCGCGCCTGGTCGAACAGCTCGCTGCGGAAATGCAGCGACCATGGCGACCGGCAGGTCGCGACCAGCGCGTCGTGGTAGCGCTTGTGCCGCTTGGCCCATTCCTGCTTCACCTGCGGCGGGTCGTCGGTCCGGGGCGGCGCGAGCTTGCTGAGAAGAAAGTACGAACTGACGATCTCGGCTTCCCAGGCATCGGTGCCGTTGCGGATGGCATCGGCCAGGGTCTTGAGTTCGAGATAGACGCGCAGTTCGGAGAGATCGAGGAAGTCGGCCAGCGAGATCGGGGCGACCTGGAAGCCGCGGCCCGCCTCGGTGCGCGCCAGCCCTTCGGACACCAGATGCGACAGCGCCTCGCGCAGGGTGCCGACCGAGGTGCCGTAGCGCTGGCGCAACTCGCCGAAGCGCAGCTTCTGGTCAGGCTTCAGCACGCAGCAGAGGATGTCCTCGCGCATCTTGCTCAGCACCTCGAAGGTCGCGGCCCCCTCGCGGCTGACATCCTGCGGCGCGGTCGTTGCCTCCGCCTGGTTCTCGTTCGCGCCCTCGAAAGGAGCCGCAGGAAGGATCTTGGCCATGGTCACCTCAAACGCCCAGATAGGCTTCGCGGATATGCGGCTGCTTCAATAGCTCGTCCGGCAGGCCCGTGGCGACAATCCGTCCCTGCTCCAGCACATAGGCCCGGTCGGCGATGCTGAGCGCCTTGAGCACGTTCTGCTCGACCAGCAGCACCGCCGCGCCGTCGTCTCGCACCCGCGAGATGATGTCGAACATGTCGTCGACGATGGTCGGCGCGAGGCCGAGCGACGGCTCGTCGAACAGCACGATGCGCGGCCGGGCCATCAGCGCCCGGCCGATCGCCACCATCTGCTGCTGGCCGCCCGACAGCTCGCCGGCCGGCTGCTGGCGCTTGTCGCGCAGGATCGGGAACAGGCCGTAGACCCGCTCCAGCGAGGATGCCCGTGCTGCCCGCGCTGCCGGCAGGTAGCAACCCAGCTCCAGGTTCTCCTCGACCGTCATCTTGGTGAACAGCCGCCGGCCCTCGGGCACCAGCGCGATGCCGTGACTGCAATAGTCGTGGGCGCGCACGCGCTTCATGTCGGCGCCGTCGAAGCGCAGCTCGCCCTGACGGCAGCGCAGCAGGCCCGCGATGGCATTGATGAGCGTCGTCTTGCCCGCGCCGTTAGGGCCGATCACCGAGACGATCTCGCCGGCATCGACGTCGAAGGAGACGTCCCACACGGCGGGCGCGTCGCCGTAGCCGATATGGAGGTTGCGCGCTTCAAGCAGCATAGGCTTTTCCGAGATAGATGCTGACCACGCGGGGATCGCGCATGATCTCGCGCGGCGCACCGAGTGCGAAGAGCTTGCCTTCGTTCAGCACGGCCACGCGATCCGACAGCTCGACCATGGCGCGCATCAGGTGCTCGACGAAGACGATGGTGGCGCCCTGCGCGCGGATCGCCCGCACCAGACGGATGGCGTTGTCGACCTCGGCCGGGTTGAGGCCGGACAGCACCTCGTCCAGCAGCAGCAGCTTCGGCCGTGCCGCCAGTGCGCGCGCCAGTTCGAGGAACTTGCGCTCGTGGAGGTTCAGCTCGGCCGGCAGGGCCTGCTCCTTGCCGGCAAGGCCGGTGAAGCCGATCCAGTGCAGCGCCTCGTCGCGGATTTCGGACTGGTTGCGCAGAGGCCCGCCGAAGGTCGCGGCCATCGTCACGTTGTCGAGCACGCTCATGTTCACGAACGGTCGCGGGATCTGGTAGGTGCGCGCCACGCCGCGGCGGGCGATCTCGTGCGCCGGCAGGTTGCCGATCTGCACGCCGTCGACCGCGATGGTGCCGCCGCTCAGCGGATAGAAGCCCGAGATGACGTTGATCAGCGTCGTCTTGCCCGAGCCGTTGGGCCCGACCAGCCCCAGGATCTCGCCTTCGCGCACGTCGAGATCGACGCCGCCCAGCGCCTGCAGGCCGCCGAAACGCTTGGCCGCGCCCCTCACCTCCAGAATGTGGCGTGTGCCGATGGTGCGCGGGCCTTCCGGCACGACCGGGATCACCTCGGCGTGGTGCTTCTCCTCGACCGGACGCTGACGGCGCTTCAGCCACGCCTTCACCGCCGGCACCACGCCGTCGGGCAGCCACAGGATCGCGAGGATCAGCACCAGCGCCACGACGGCACGGCCCACCATCGCCTCGCCGCCGCTGATGAAGGCATAGAGCAGCGCCGTGATCACCGTCGCGCCGACCGCCGGGCCGAACCAGTGGCGCGAGCCGCCCAGCACGCTCATCAGCACGACATAGAGCGGCACGGTGAGTTCGAAGGTGCCGCCGACGGTGAGGAAGCCGACATACATCGCATGGATGCCGCCCACTGCACCCGCGATGCCGGCCGACAGCGCGAAGGCGATCAGCTTGTAGCGGAACGTCGGCACGCCCTTGGCCTCGGCCACGTCCTCGTCGTCGTGGATGGCGAACAGGCCCATGCCGAGCCGCGAATGCGCGACCCACCAGGTGATGCCTAAGGTCGCGAGGCACATCAGGAAGCCCAGCACGTAGATCGTGCCGGTCTGCGTCGGCATGATGTGCGGCATCGGCACCGCGCTCATGAACACGCCGGCGCCGCCGTCGATCGGCGTGTTGAGGATGATGGTGGCGACGACGAACGTCACCGCGAGCGTCAGCAGCGCGAACAGCTCGCCGCGCAGCCGCTTCATGCGGAAGACGACGGCGCCGATGCCGACGCCCAGCAATGCCGCCATCGCGGCCGCCACCGGGACGGTGGCGAGGAACGGCACGTCGGCCTTCGTGGTCAGCGTCGCCGTCGTATACATGCCGACGCCGAAGAAGGCGGCGTGGCCCAGGCTGAAATAGCCCGCGAAGCCCGAGAGCAGCGCCCAGCTCGTCGCCAGCGAGACCCAGAAGAAGACGAGATAGAAGAAGGAGTCGTAGAAGGCCGGCAGGCCCGCGGTCGGCAGGATCGCGAAGGCCACGATGCCCAGCACCGCGGCCGCCTTGGGAATGGTGTTCGCGACGCTCATGACCACTCCGGATCCCAGAGCAGAATGGCGATCAGTACCGAGAAGGACACGACCGGCGCCCACGCGGGACTCAGGATCGCCATGGCGATGGATTCGCTGGCGCCGATCAGCATGCCGGCGAACAGCGCGCCCAGTGGATTACCGAGCCGCCCGATGATGACGACGGCAAAGACCACGCCCAGCCATGCCCAGATCTGCGCCGGCGCCAAGGTTGCGATCAGCGCGATGAAAGTGCCCGCGACGCCGGCATAGGCCGCGCCCAGGCCGGAGAGAAGATAGGCAAGCTTCTTGTGGTCGACGCCATAGGCCGCCGCGATGTCGGCATCCTCGGCACTCGCCCGCAGCGCCTTGCCGACATAGGTCTTGCGCAGCCACAGCCACGTCCCCCACGCCAGCACGCCGGCCACGAGGCAGAGGATCAGCTCCAGCACCGGGATATAGAAAGGCCCGGCCTTGATCGACCACGTCGCGTAATGCGTCTCGAAGCGGCGATAGTCGGCCGTCCAGTAGAGCTGGATGCCGACTTCGAGCATGACCGCGAAGCTGAAGGTGATCAGCAGCGAAGCCAGCTCGTTCACCTTGAAGCGGTCGAAGATCCAGTGCTGCACCAGCCCGATGGCGAACATCGCCGGCACGATCAGCAGCACCGACCACCATGGATCGATGTGATAGGTCGTGCCCATCTCGTAGGTCAGGTAGGCCGCGAGGAAGGCCAGCGCGAAGTGGCTGAGATTGACCAGCCGCAGCAGGCCCCAGCTCAGGCTGAGCCCCAGCGCCAGCAACCCATACATCCCGCCCGCCAACACGCCCGATATCAGCGCCTGCCCCAGCAGCGTCGCACTCGGCATCATGTGCGGACCTCTTCCAGACCGCGAGCGTCCCGCTCGCTCATGATCCTGAGGCGAGCGGGACGCTCGCGGTCCGTTTGAAATGACATCACCCTCAGCCCCCGATCAGCTTCACACCCGGGGCGGCGAGGTCCTTCGGCCAGACGACCTTCCATTCCTTGTTCTGGACCTGGCGGATCAACTGCGCCGGAGCGCCGTGGTTGTAGAGGCCGTCGAACTTGGTGGGGCCGTAGATCGTCGTGACGACGTTCTTCTTCAGCCACGCCGCGATCTGCTTGTCTTCCAGGCTCTTGGCGCCGTTCACGCCCTGCTCGAGGATCTGCCATTCCGACACCATGCCCGCGGCCTGCGCGTCGATGATGGGATACGGCAGGTTCGCCTTGGTCGCGCGCTCCTTGTAGAGCTCGGCGATCTTCTTCATGCCCGGCCGGCTCATGAAGGGCTCGTCCGGTTCGAGGAAGGTCGAGGACCAGACGAGATTGCCGTCCGGCGACAGCGCCAGCGGGCCCGGCGCAGGATAGAGGTGGAAGCTGTTCTTCGGCTTGTAGTCGAGCTTGCGCAGCGCTTCGAGGATCTGGTTGCTCTCCAGCCCCAGCGAGCCGACCCACAGGAAGTCGGCGTTGGCCTCTTTCACGCGCGCGGCGATGGCGCCGAAGTCGCGGTTGCCGGCCTCGTATTCGAGATAGAGCGGCACCTTCACGCCGCGCTTCTCGGCTTCGACGCGCATGCCCTGCGCCATGAACTGCGCCGAGGGGAACTTGCTGGTCAGCACCACCATCGTCTTGGGTGCGGGCGAGAGCGTGGCCATCGCGTCGAGGATGACGTTGGGATAGCTCTTGTCCGGCTCCGGTCCGAACGGCGTCGCCGGGAAAGCCATGTCGTAGGTCTGCAGCTTCGGGATGCCCATGCTGCTCTGGATCATCACCTTGCCGTAGCGCTGGGCCACGCCCATCGCGGCCAGGATCGGGGCGGTGGCGTAAGGGCCCTGGATCAGGTCGACCTTGTCGACGGTGATCAGCTTCTCGTAGAGGCTGCGCGCCACATCGGGCTTGGACTGGTCGTCGAGCAGGATGAATTCGACGGGCCGGCCGAGGAAGCCGTCACGGCTGTTGATCTCCTCCACCATGATCTCCGAGGCGATCTTGTGGATGACGGCGGTCTGCGCCAGGAAGCCCGTCAGCGACAGCGTGCCGCCGACGCGGACCGGCTTGCCCGACGGTGCGGCCCGCAGGATCGCCGGTGCTGCCACCAGCCCCGCCGTTGCTGCCAAGGCTCCGCCCAAGAAAGTGCGCCGACGCGACGCGCCCATCCCTTTGCTCATCGTTTCCTCCACGTGGCGCATTGTTTTCGGCGCGCCGTTGGCAGGCATCGTGGCGAAACATCTTCGAGCTGTAAACGAATTTTCGAAAGTTTCGAAACTTTCGAAGAAACGTTACCGTTCGGTAACTCCTTCCCGCGCAGCCGCGCTCACAGGCCAGAGGCGCCGACGTAGAGGCCGACCGCTATGACGACGATGGCGAACAGACGTTCGAGCAGCCCCTTGCGCGCCGCCAGACGCCGGCCGAGCCACATGCCGATCAGCGTGCCGACGACACCGCCGGCCACCAGCAGCGCGGTGAGGCCCCAGTCGACGAGGCCGGACGTTGCGTAGGAACCCGCGGTCGTGAGGCCGAGCGCCGTCACCACCACGAGCGAGGTGCCGACGGCATAGGTGAGCGGCATTGCGGTCGCGACGACGAGACCCGGCACGATCAGGAACCCACCGCCGATTCCGAAGAAGCCTGCGGCAAGCCCGACCGCCAATCCAATCGGCACCAGCCGCGGCAACAGGATCGAGGCGCTCTCGCGCGTCAGCCGGACATCGGGCGCGTCCGCGGTGCGTCGCTTGCGCAGCATCGACAGGCCGACGCCGATCATCAGCAGACCGAACAGCGTCAGCAGCCGCTTGCCGTCGAAAGCCTTGCCGAGTTCGGCACCGATTGCGGCGCCGACCACGCCCGCGACCGCGAACACCATCGCACAGCGCCACTTCACGGTTCCCGCGCGCGCATGCCCGGCCAGGCCCGCAGCGGCGTTGGCTGCGACTGCGACCGCCGCCGTGCCGATGGCGAGATGGGTGTCGCCGATCCCGACGAAGTAGATCAGCAACGGGACGGCGAGGATCGATCCGCCACCGCCGACCGAACCCAGCACGATGCCGATCAGAGTCCCCGACGCGAGCGTCGCCGCTATCGTTGTCGCCGTCACAGCCCGCTCACTATCTTTGGAGCGCGCGGTTCCACGGCATGAAGCGCAACAGATTGGCCATGCCGCACCAGCCGGTTGCGCCTGCCGTCATCAGTCCTGCGCCGACGAAGGCCGACAGGCCGAAGAAGGCCGGCGCGACCGTGAAGCCGAGCAGCACACCGAGCAGGATCAACGCGCCGGCGACGAGTTGCACCTGTCGCATGAGTTCGAGCGGCTGACGCCGGTCGACCTGGATGCCGAGCCCTGCCTCGCGCCAGGCGTTGATGCCGCCGTCGAGGATGTAGCAAGGCGCACCGCCCGCCGCTGCTTCGAGCCGCGCGGCATTCGATGCCGTGCGCATGCCCGACCGGCAATGGAACACGACCGGGCGATCCGAAACCGGCAGCGTGCCGATGCGCGCGAGCGGAATGTTCGTCGTCCCCGGAATGCTCTCGCGGGCATGTTCGTCGGGGTCGCGAATGTCGACGAAGCGGGCACCGCTCTCGATGGCGCGGCGTGCTTCGGCGGGCGTGAGAGTCGCAATGGTCATGGGGTCATTCCTTGCAATAGAGGTCGTAGAGCGTGCCGAGCAGCGCCTCGACGCGGGGATCGGCGATCCGGTACCAAAGCGTCTGGCTCTCCCGGCGGAAGGTGACGAGCTGCTCCTCGCGCATCTTCGCGAGATGCTGCGAGAGCGCCGATTGGGAGAGGCCGACCTCCTGCGCCAGCGCCGCCACGGTCGCCTCGCCATGCTCGACGAGCTTGCACAGCACCATCAGCCGGCGGGCATTCCCGATCGCCTTCAGCGTTTCCGCGACCTTGTCGGCCTTCGCCTCGAAGGTTGCCAGATCCATCGTTTGGGTGGGCATCTTGAATACTCCATTAGCAATAGCTAATTTAGTAATTACTAATATAATGTCAAGCATTCATGGAGACAGGCATGCCCCCGGAACCCGCGATCCAGGCTTTCTTCGACGAGCCGACCAACACGATCAGCTATCTGGTCGGCGATCCCCTCACCCGCGACGCCGCAGTGATCGACCCGGTGCTCGACTTCGATCTGCCGAGCGGGGAAGTCGACACCCGCTCCGTCGAACTCATTCTCGACTTCGCCGCCAAGCACGACTGGCGGATCGTCATGGTCTTGGAAACGCATGCCCATGCCGACCATCTCTCGGGCGCGCCGTTCATCAAGGCGCGCACGGGCGCGTGGATCGGAATCGGCGAACATATCCGCGACGTGCAGAAGATCTTTCGTCCGGTCTTTGCGATGGACGACCTCAAGACCGATGGATCGGATTTCGACCGGCTGTTCGTCGATGGCGAGCGCTTCGCCATCGGCACGCTGGAGGTCGAAGCGATGCACGTTCCCGGCCACACGCCGGCCGACCTCGCCTATCGGATCGGCAACGTCGTCTTCGTCGGCGATACCTTGTTCATGCCCGACTACGGCACCGCGCGCGCCGATTTTCCCGGCGGCGACTCCCGCACGCTCTATCGCTCGATCCGGCGCCTGCTGTCGCTGCCGCCCGAGACGCGGCTGTTCATGTGTCACGACTACAAGGCGCCGGGCCGCGACGACTATCGCTGGGAGTCCACGGTCGCCGAGCAGCGCCGCAACAGCGTGCATGTCCATGACGGCGTCGCCGAAGACGACTTCGTCGCCATGAGGGATGCACGCGACGCCACCCTCGCCGTTCCGCGCCTCCTGCTTCCCTCGATCCAGGTCAACGTTCGTGCCGGCCGGCTCCCCGCCGCGGAGGCCAATGGCGTCAGCTACCTCAAGATTCCCGTGAAGCCGAAGCGGCGCTGACCCGGGCATCACCGCGAAAGGCGGCAGGTTGTAGCGGTCGCCTTTCGGCTCTACCGTGGGCGAAAGAAAGCCCCCGGGGGGTAGCCATGGCAAGGCAGCAACGCCGTCTGGCAGCGATCCTCGTAATGGACGTCGTGGGCTCCTCGCGCCTCATGGGCCGGGATGAAAGTGGAACGGTCGCGAGACTGCGGGATCACCGCATCAACCGTCTCGAACCAACTCTGCTTCGCCACGATGGACGTCTGGTCAAGTTGATGGGCGATGGCGCGCTCGCGGAATTCACGAGCGCCCTCGATGCGCTCAGTGCTGCCGTCGAGTTCCAGCAGGCCATGGCGGACGCCAATCGGGATGCGCCGGAGGATACCGCCCTCGTCTTCCGCGTCGGCCTGCATGCCGGCGACGTGATCGTCGAGGAGGACGACCTGCTCGGCGACGACGTGAACGTCGCGAAGCGGCTGGAAGAGCTTGCGCCGGGCGGAAGCGTGGTGGTCTCGGAGACGGTCCGGCAAGCCGTGGGAGATCGCCTCAAGGTTGGCTTCGCCGACCTGGGCAACCCGTCGCTCAAGAACATCGACCGGCCGGTCCAGGCCTATCGCGTGACCTGGTCGGCGGCAGACTGGAGGGTGCCGCTCGTCCCGGCCAGCGCCTTCTCGCTGAAGACCCAACGGGGGCGAAAACGCATGGGCCTGTCGCTGGCCGCGCTGGCCGGCCTCGTGATTGCAGTGGGTTTTGCCTACATGGCGCTGGCGCCCAAGCCACCGCCCACCATCGCCCAGCTGCGCGATCTCAAGGCCGAGGACCTGGAACGCCTGCTGACCGAGCGGCGCGCCGCCGATGCCGCGGCGGCCGAGAAGAAGCGCATCGAGGACGAGGCGCGGCGCAAAGCCGATGAAGATGCCGAGGCCGTGCGCCAGGCGAACGCCGATCTGGAGAAGGCGCGTCAGGACCGACAGAAGGCGGAAGCCGACCTCGCGAAACTCAAGGCCGACATGGAAGCCCGTCGTCAGGCCACGGCCGCCGACCAGCGACAGCTTGCCGACAGCGCGGCCCGGCGCGCGGCCGAAGAAGAGGCTCAGCGCAAAGCCGAAGTCGAGATGGCGGCCCTGCGTCTGATCGAAGAGGAAGCGCGGCGGAAGGCGGCGGAAGAAGCCGAGAACAAGCGGCAGGCCGACGAAGCTCTCGCAATGGCAGAGGCGGCGCGGCGGCAGGCCGACGAGGAAGCGGCGGCAAGACGGCAGGCCGAAGAAAAGATCCAGGCCACCGCCCAGCAGCGGGCGGAAGCCGAAGCGGCGGTTGCCGCCGCTCAGAAGCAGCGGGCGGAGGCCGAGGCCGTCGAGACCGCACTTCGCCTCGGGGCCGCGGATCGCCAGCGCGTGCAGGTTGCCTTGACGTCGCTAGGCTTCGACACGCGCGGCGCGGACGGCACCTTCGGGCCGCGCTCGCGCGAGATGATCGCGAGCTGGCAGAAGAAGCTCGGCGTGCCATCGACCGGCTTCCTGACAGGATCGCAGCAGCAAGCTCTGTTGCGCGAGGCGGCCCCTGCTCTGTCGAAATACGACGAGAAGAGGAAAGCTGAAGAGGAAGCGAAGGCGCAAGCCGCCGCGCCATCACCCTCTGTCGCTCCCCCTGCCCCGTCGCCGCCCATCGTGGCCGGCGCCGCTCCGGCTCCTGCACCGGCCGGTGCGTTCGATGGGACCTACAACGGAGCACTCGCCTTACAGGGAGGTACCGCCCTCAGGCCTGTCCGCATCAACGTGGTCAACGGCAAAGGCACCGGAACCGTTACCTGGTTGGGATGCGGCGTTGGCCAGATCGTCATCACGATAACACCGCAAGGCGCCGTCAGCGGTACGAGCGAGCTCGCCGCAGGTGGTCACTGCCGGCAGGGCAACTTCGAGCTTACGGGCACCGTTGTAGGAAGAGAGCTTCGTCTCCGGTCAGGCGGCTATGCGATCTACCTGACGCGGTAGGCACCGCCCGACATCGCCGTGCGGCGATCCTGCTGTCGCAGCAGTAGCCCAAAAGACCTTTTGATGCTCTATGCTGGCGCCGGAAGAAGTCACGGGAGTTACGCCATGAAGAGCTACAAGGTCGTCGAATTCGGCAAGCCGCTGCAAAAAGTCGAGGAGACGAACCCCGCCCCGCAGGGCACGGAAGTGCTGGTGCGCGTCACCGCCGCCGGCGTCTGCCATAGCGACGTCCATCTGTGGGAAGGCTTCTTCGACATGGGCGGCGGCAACAAGGTGTCGACCCAGAAGACCATGAATCCGCCGCGCACCATGGGCCACGAGATCGTGGGCGAAGTGGTCGCCGTCGGCCCCGACGCAGCCAAGGGACCAAATGGGGGCGCCAAGGTCGGCGACCATGCGGTGGTCTATCCCTGGATCGGCTGCGGCAAATGCTGGTACTGCAACGGCGGCATCGAACATCTCTGCCCCACCCCGCGCGCGCTCGGCGTGAACAACGACGGCGGCTATGCCGACCATGTCCTCGTGCCGCATGCAAAATATCTCTACCCCTACGGCGACCTGCCGGTGGAACTGGCCTGCCTCTATGCCTGCTCAGGCATCACCGCGTTCGGCGCGGTCAAGAAGGCGGTCGGCCAGGATGGCGGCAAGCCGATCCTCGTCATCGGCGCGGGCGGCGTCGGCCTGATGGGCGTGCGCTTCGCCAAGTCCGTGCTGGGCCATGAGCCGATCGTGGCCGACATCGACGAGAACAAGCGCAAGCTCGCGCTGGAGAACGGCGCCGTCGCGGCCTTCGATCCGCGCGACAAGGATGCCCGCAAGCAGATCTTCGAACTGACCGGCGGCACCGGCGTGGGTGCGGCCATCGACTTCGTCGGCGCGGAAAGCTCGGCGCAGTTCGGCCTGAAGGCGCTCGGCCGCGGCGGCCGGCTGATCATCGTCGGTCTCTTTGGCGGCAACTTCTCGATCCCGCTGCCGATGTTCGCCTTCACCGGCTGCCAGATCGTGGGCTCCGTCACCGGCAGCCCGGCCGAGATGAAGGAGATGATGGACCTCGTCACCGGCGGCAAGGTGACGCCCGTGCCGATCATCAAGCGCAAGCTCGACGAAGCCGACGCCACGCTGCAGGAACTGCGCAAGGGCCTCATCATGGGCCGCGCGGTGCTGGTGCCTTAAGACACCTCTGTCGTCTCGCGCGGAGTAGCCTCCGCGCTGGAGCGTAAGCGAAGGACCTCATCGCCGCCCGCCATTGGTAGGGCAACCGGCATGAAATCCTTCGCTGCGCTCAGGATGACGAGTAATTCATCCGGATCGCGGAGTCCCAGACTATGAGCCAGGCCGGGCGGGCGCTCGCCTATGCCTTCGAGACAGGCGCACTCTCGCCGCCGGAAGGACGGACATTCCTGCTGCGCGCCGAGCCCGGCGCGCTGGGCGATGTCGATGCCGAGCAGTCACTGCGGCCGGAGTTCCTGCGCCTGAAGCGCGCGCACTGGAAGGTCGTGCCGCGTCTCACGGAAACGGGATACGGACAGGGCCTCGTGCTGCTGACCAAGCACAAGGAAGAGAACTTCGCCAACATCGCGCGCGCCTGGGACCTGCTGGTGCCCGGCGGCGTGCTGGCCTGCGCCGGCGCCAACGAAGACGGCGCCGCGAGCCTGGAGAAGAACGTCGGCAAGGCGTTCGACGCCGCGCACCAGCTCTTCAAGTTCCACAGCCGCGTCTTCTGGTTCCCCAAGGGCGAACGCGCCCCGCCCGACTACTGGCGGCAGCTCGCCACCTTGCAGCCCGTCGGCGATGGTTCCTGGAAGAGCCAGCCCGGCCTCTTCTCCTGGGACCGCATCGACGACGGCTCCGCGTTGCTCGTCCAGCATCTGCCGAACGATCTTGCGGGCACGGTCGCCGACTTCGGCTGCGGCTGGGGTTTCCTCGCGCGGCATGTGCTGGCGCATTGTCCCGGCGTCGCGACCATCGACTGCATCGACGCCGAGCATCGCGCGCTCGAAGCCGCCGAGGTGAACGTCGCCGACGCGCGGGCAAAGTTCCACTGGCTCGACCTCGTGACCGAAGCCGCGCCCGCGACCTACGACGCCATCGTCTGCAATCCGCCCTTCCACAGTGGCCGCGCCGCCACGCCGTCGCTCGGCCAGCAGATCATCGAGGCCGCGTCGCGCGCGCTGAAGCCCGGCGGCCGCCTCTACATGGTGGCCAACCGCGGCCTACCCTACGAGCCCACGCTCAAGGCGAGCTTCACGAGCTTCGAGACCCTGGCCGACAACAACAAGTTCAGGATCACCAAGGCCGTGCGCTGACGCCGGGGGGCCTGCGAAGCCTCCTTGTTTGCCTTCTTGTTTGATCGTTGAACCGGCCCGCAATTTGGAACACGCTGGCGCCCGGATACGCCCCTGTTCGGTCTGATCGAGTACCCACGCTTTCATCTGCGAGGTGTCGAACGTGACCATTCTTCTCGACAAGAACGTCATCACCGAGATTGCACGCGGCAACGCCGCCGTCTCCGAAGCCTTGAAGCGCATGCTGGCATCGGGCGAGCAGGTCTACATGTCGCGCGCCGCCTACAACGAACTGGTGCGCGATTCGCCGGTGCACCTGCGCATGGGCTACGAGAAGCTGCTGCAGGACCTGAAGATCGCGATGGCTCCCGCCTCCGCCATGCCGGGCAGCCTCAAGGATCGCGGCGATTTCTATGCCGACAACATCACCTACGATCCCAAGCCGGGAGAGCTCGGCAGGGTCAAGGAATATGGCGGCGGAAAATCCAAGGAGACGCCGGGCGACGCGTTCGTGGCGGCCGAAGCGAAGGCCCTGAAGGCGCGCCTCTGGACCCTCGACGGGCCGTTCGGCAAGCGCGCCGAGAACCTCGGCGTCACGCTTGCCAACGAGAGCAAGACGCTCAAGGCAACGAGCGGCACCGAAGATATCGCCCAGGCCCGGCGGCTCATGGGCTTGAAGCCCTTCAGCTTCATGCAGCCAGGCGCCGCCAAGCCCCCACCCGGCAAGGGCGGCCCGGCCGGTTCGGGCGGCGGCGGGTCGAAGACGGGAACGGCAACGACAACCGCCGATGTCGGCAAGCCCATCGAGCCCGTGATCGAGCACGGCCCCAACATGCGCGGCGATGCCAAGTTCCAGGGCGCGACGCTGGCCTTCCAGGGCGTCGACTTCATTCTCCAGAAGATCAACGGCTCCATTCAGGCCAAACGCTTCGAAGACGAATGGAAGTCGCGCTGGCTGCCCGAAGTCACGCGGCGGCTTGCGGCCGATCCCCAGCTCGGCGCGCTGGTGCTGATCTCCTATGCCAAGGACAAGGGCGACGCCGAGAGCGCCATCGACACGGTAACGGTCTTCCAGAGCATCCAGGTCGGCTACGGCGTGAACGTCGACGAGGCCCTGCGCGATGCACAATCGCAGGTCCGCATGGCGCCTGGCCGATCCGATGTCGGCGACAGGATATGGTTGAAGCCCAAGGCGCCGATGGACATCAAGCGGCTGAAGCTTCCGTTCGGCACGACCATCGCCGGGCTGGCCACCTTCGTTCCCGGCAAGGAGAAGCTGGTGCGGATCAGGTTCAGCGGAAGGCTGGGCTTCGACGACAAGATGTTCAGCAAGGAAGTGTTGAGCGTTCCCGCCGGCATGAAGCCGCGCTTCTACTATCTCTGGCCGCCGGAGAAGGTGAGCTATTTCCAGTTCGGGTCGTGGCAGACAAAGGACGTGGATTGGGAAATCTCGAACGAGGCGGACATCTCGTACGGAGATGTCGATTCCTTCCAGCAGGGCGTGCCCGTCGTGAAACTCGACTCATGGATCAATCCGTACAACTCGACCGCGGCGATGGTCTGGCCTGCCGACAACAGCACGGCCAACCTGTTCCAGACCGCCGACGCGACCCAGGACAGTATCGGCCTGCTGACGGGTCAGGGGATTGGACCGATGCGGTGGGTCCGGCCGGAGTTCATCCGCGTCCTCAAGGCGCCTTTCGATCCCTAGAGGCGGCGCAGCACCGCGTAGGAGAAGTGCTGCTCCGAGCCGCCGGGAGTCCTGTGGGTTTCCCGCGCCTCGTCGATCAGCCGGAACGAAAGTCCCAGCCGCGCCGCCAGGGTTTGCGGGCTGTATCGCTGCACCGGAAGGCCGCTGCATTTCTCCGGTCCGTCGAGGGCGAACGTCGCCATGATCGCCGTCGCGCCGGGTGCGGTGGCCGCTTCCAGCGCGGCGATGTAGGCATCCTGCCGGGCCGTGTCGGTGAGGAAATGGAACACCGCGCGATCGTGCCAGACCCGATAGAGCCGCGGCGGTTTCCATTGCGTGATGTCGGCGGCGATCCACGACACCTTGCTGCCGTCCCCACTCCCCGCCGCGCCGAGCCGCGCCTTGGATTTCGCGAGTGCGGCCTCCGCCACGTCGAGAACGGTGATGTCGCCGAAGCCCTCGGCCAGCAGATCGTCGACCAGGGTCGAGGCCCCGCCGCCGACGTCGATGATGGGCACCGTGCGGTCCGGTGCTGCCGCCGCGATCATCTGCAACGACCGCACCGGGTGGCGCTGATACCAGCTCACCGCCGTCTCTGCCTTGGCGGCATACACATCTTCCCAATGGCTGCGCGAGCTGCCCATGGGAGCCTCCTGATCTTGGCGACACGCGCCAGAAGCTGAAGGCTCTCCTGTAGCTCGTTTTCAGGGAGGCCGCGAGCCGTTCATCCGTGCTGCGCGCCGATCAGGAACTCCTTGTTGCCCTCCGCGCCTTCGATGGGGCTGTCGGTGGTGCCGAGCACGGTCCAGCCGGGCTGTTCGGCGAGCCAAGTCGAGATCGTGGCGCGGACTTCGTCGTGCAACGCGGGATCGCGCACGATGCCGCCCTTGCCCACGCGGCCCTTGCCGACTTCGAACTGCGGTTTGATCAGTGCGGCGAGATGCGCGCCCGATGCAGCAAGCGCCAGAGCCGCGGGCAACGCGGTACGCAGGCCGATGAACGAGGCGTCGCAGACGATCAGCTCGATGGGATCGGGAATCTCGGCGCGCGTGATATCGCGGATGTTGGTCTTCTCCATCGAGACCACGCGCGGATCGGTGCGCAGCTTCCAGGCGAGCTGGTTGGTCCCGACATCGACGGCATAGACCTTGGCCGCGCCCCGCTGCAGCAGGCAGTCGGTGAAGCCGCCGGTCGAGGAACCGACATCGAGCGCGATGCGGCCCTCGACGGGAATGGAGAAGAAGTCGAGCGCACGTTCGAGCTTCAGCCCGCCACGCGAGACGTAGGGATGCGGCTGGCCGCGCACTTCCAGCGGCGTTTCGCCGGCCACCGCCTGCCCCGCCTTGTCGAGCCGGCGCTCGCCCGAGAAGACGAGGCCTGCCATCACAAGGCGCTGCGCCGCGGCGCGCGTTTCGGCGAGCCCGCGCTCCACCAGCGCCACGTCCAACCGTGTCTTTGCCACTCGATGCCTACGCTTGCGTCATCGTGGGCAGCGTCGCGGAGCGACGCTCGCCCGACAGTGCGATCAGCACCGCGCGATTCGTTGACGGTAGCCGTCGTAGTACTGGCTTCCGCAAGCGACGCGCTGCTGAACGACGTCGTCGCGATTCCCGTTCTGGCCGCGGTTCGTCACGGTCACGGTCGTGTAGCCGTCGTTCCGATAGTACTGGTTGTTATAGTACGTCGGTTGCGGCTGATAGTAGGTCGGCTGTGCCGGCTGGTAGTAGCGCGGCGGAGGATTGCCGTCGTCCACGCATGCCGCCCCCGCCATGCCGATACCGCCGACGAGCACCAGTCTCAGAAAGCCCCTCAACATCTTCATTCTCCCGGGTCAAAGATGCTCGAACGCCCTGCTATTATACGGCGGACCGACGTCGACCAACATTGGCAAAATGACTTCCGAAACGGCCTGCCTTGCGTCGCGGCCGTCGAACAGAGGCAGGGAACGTTCAGCATGAGCACGAAACTTCTGGAGGGCGAACGGGCCCTTGTTACCGGCTGCGCCGGGGGGATCGGCCGCGGCATTGCGCAGGCCTTGAAGGCCGAAGGCGCGACCGTCCTCGGCAGCGACATCGCAGCGCCGCCCGCCACCGATGGCATCGACTTCCTCGCAGGCGATCTCTCCAAGCGCGACGGCTGGAAGACGCTGCTCGACGGCGCCGTGAAGAAGCTGGGGTCGATCTCGCTGCTGGTCCATGCCGCCAGCCCGCGCCGCCAGGAGGTCGACACGCCGCTCTCGGTCAGCGAGGAGACGTGGGACGCCATGCTCGACATCAACCTGCGCTCGGGCTTCTTCCTGGCGCGCGAGGCCGGCCGCCACATGCGCGACGCCGGGATCAAGGGCCGCATCCTGCTCGTCACCTCGCAGCACCGCCTGATGCCGCGCAACCTGCCGCACTACAGCGCCGCCAAGGCCGGCATGACCATGGCGATGAAGGAGCTGGCGCGCGTGCTGGCGCCGGACGGCATCAGAGTGAATGCACTGGCGCCCGGCGCCATCCCCGGCGGCGGCTTCGTGGCCAACGATCTCGGCGGGCTGGTCGCGCAAATCCCACTTGGCCGCGCCGGCACGCCGGACGACATTGCCCAGGTCGCCGTCGCAATACTGTCGGAAAGATTTGGCCGTTATGTCGTGGGGACGACAGTAGAAGTTGATGGCGGTCTGGGCCTGTTGAGCTGGATTCCTTCCAAGGCGTAAGCCGGTCCCCGGCAGAGGCTTGACCCCGTCCCCGGGAAGGGTTGAGTTAGCCATCCGAAAAGCCAGTTTCCGGACCAAAGAGGAGGTTTCACCATGACGCTTCGCATCAATTCGACGGCGCCCGATTTCAAGGCCGAGACGACGCAGGGCCCGATCGAGTTCCACAACTGGATCGGCGACAGCTGGGCCATCCTGTTCTCGCATCCCAAGGACTTCACGCCGGTCTGCACCACCGAGCTGGGCTACATGGCCGGCCTCAAGCCGCAGTTCGACAAGCTCAACACCAAGATCCTGGGCCTTTCGGTCGATCCCGTGACCAACCACTCCAAGTGGGCCAAGGACATCGAGGAGACCCAGGGCCACGCCGTCACCTTCCCGATGATCGGCGATCCCGAGCTGAAGGTCGCGACCGCCTACGACATGCTCCCCGAAGGCGCGGGCACGACGTCGGAAGGCCGCACTGCCGCCGACAACGCCACCGTGCGTTCGGTGTTCATCATCGGCCCGGACAAGAAGATCAAGGCGATGCTCACCTATCCGATGAGCTCCGGCCGCAACTTCGACGAAGTGCTGCGCCTGCTGGAGAGCTGCCAGCTCACCGCCAAGCACCAGGTCGCCACGCCGGTGAACTGGAAGAAGGGCGAAGACGTGATCATCGTTCCCGCCGTCTCCGACGAAGCCGCCAAGGCCAAGTTCCCGGGCGGCTGGAAGGCCCCGAAGCCCTACCTGCGCATCGTCCCGCAGCCGAAGGACTAAGTTAGAGCGTATCGCCTCACCCGGAGGAGCACGCCGGAACGCGGCTCCTCGGGGTGAGGTTTTGTTTTGTGCGGGGGGAGAAAAAGACGATGACCGACGAACTGTGGCGCTGGTCGGCAGTCGACCTGGCGCGGGGGATTCGCAGCGGCACGATTTCGAGCGAGGAAGCCACGCGCTCGACGCTCGACCGCATCGCCGCCGTCAATCCGATGCTCAACGCCATCGTCGAGGTCACGGCCGACGAAGCACTGGCCACCGCGCGCACCGCCGATGCGCAGCGCCGCAGCGGCCACGCTCTGGGCCCGCTGCACGGCGTGCCCGTCACCGTCAAAGTGAACATCGACCAGAAGGGCCACGCCACGACCAACGGCGTCGAGGCCTTCCGCGACGTCATCGCGAGCGAGGACAGCCCGCCCGTCGCCAACCTGCGCCGCGCCGGCGCAGTGATCGTGGGCCGCACCAACACGCCCGCCTTCTCGCATCGCTGGTTCACCGACAACGCCCTGCATGGCGCGACGCGCAATCCGTGGAACCCGGCGCTGACGCCCGGCGGATCGAGCGGCGGCGCGGCCTCGGCGGTCGCGTCGGGCATGGGCGCCATCGGGCACGGCAACGATTTCGGCGGCTCGATCCGCTATCCCGCCTATGCCTGCGGCGTCGCGGGAATCAGGCCCACGCCCGGCCGCGTGCCGGCCTACAATCCCTCGGGCAAGACCGAACGGCCGATCACGGCGCAGATGATGTCCGTGCAGGGACCGCTTGCCCGCACCGTCGCCGATGTGCGCCTCGGCCTGCTCGCCATGGCCGCGCCCGATCCGCGCGATCCCAACTGGGTGCCGGTGCCGCTGCAGGGCCCCGCTCCGCCACGTCCCGTTCAAGTTGCCCTGGTGCCCGATCCGTTCGGCGATACGGCGCCCGAAGTGAGCGAGGCCATCCGCGCCGCCGGCCGCGCTCTGAAGGACGCGGGCTATGCCGTCGTCGAAACGCCGCCGCCGCGGCTGGGGGAAGCGGCCGACCTCTGGCACCGCCTCGTCGTCGGCGAGGAACGCCGCGGGATGGTCGACCTGGTCCGCCAGTTCGGCGACAAGACCGCCAAGCGCAACATGGACGGCCATCTGCGCTATGCGCCGGAGATCGACGCCGGCGGTATCCTCGACGGCTTCGGCACGCGCCTCGCCATGATGCGCGAGTGGTCGCTATTCCTCGACCGCTTCCCCATCGTGGTGACGCCGGTATCGCACGTGCTGCCGTTCCGCGACGGGCTCGACCTCGAAGAGGACGAAGCGATCATCGCCGCGATGATGGATGCGCAGCGTTCGCTGCTGGCGATGCCGGTGCTCGGCCTGCCCTGCGTCTCCGTGCCGACAGGCCTCGCGGCGAACAACACGCCGGTCGGCGTCCAGGTTATCGCCGGCCGCTTCCGCGAAGACCTCTGCCTCGGCGCCGCCGAAATCATCGAAGCCCACGCCCCGAAGCTGACGCCCATCGATCCGCGTTAGGTATTCTGTCGTCCTGAGCGCAGCGAAGGACCTCATCGCCGCTTGCCACGGGCATGAGATCCTTCGCTGCGCTCAGGATGACAAAGAGGGAACTCGCCCTTTAACCCCTCGCCCGTTCGGCGGACTGGCCTAAGGCGGCGAGCGCGGTTGCGACGATCTGCGGGGCGTTGAGGCCGGCCCAGTCGTATTGCTTGGCGGGCGCGGCGTGGTCGATGAAGCGGTCGGGCAGGACCATCGGACGGACCTTCAGGCCCTGGTCGAGCAGGCCCGCGGTCGCGAGGTATTGCAGCACGAAGCTCGAGAAGCCTCCGACCGAGCCTTCCTCGATGGTGATCAGCACTTCGTGCTCACGCGCGAGGCGGCGGATCAGGTCGGTGTCGAGCGGCTTGGCGAAGCGCGCATCCGCGACGGTCGTGCTCAAGCCCTTGGCGGCGAGATCCTCGGCCGCCACCAGGCACTCCTGCAGGCGCGCGCCGAAGTTCAGGATCGCGATCTTGGTGCCCTCGCGCAGCACGCGGCCCTTGCCGATCTCCAGAGGCGTGCCCTTGGCTGGCAATTCGACGCCCACGCCCTCGCCGCGCGGATAGCGGAAGGCCGAGGGCCGGTCGTCGATCTGGGCGGCCGTCGCCACCATGTGCATCAGTTCCAGCTCGTCGGCCGCCGCCATGACGACGAACTCCGGCAGGCAGCCGAGATAGGCGACGTCGAACGCGCCGGCATGCGTGGCGCCATCGGCGCCGACGAGGCCCGCGCGGTCGATGGCAAAGCGCACCGGCAGCTTCTGCAGCGCCACGTCGTGGACCACCTGGTCGTAGCCGCGCTGGAGGAAGGTCGAGTAGATCGCGGCGAACGGCTTGAAGCCCTCGGTCGCGAGACCTGCGGCGAAGGTGACGCCGTGCTGCTCGGCAATCGCCACGTCGAAGCTGCGTTCGGGGAAGCGTTGCGCGAACTTGTCGAGGCCGGTGCCCGACGGCATCGCCGCGGTAATGGCCACGATCTTCTTGTCGGCCTCGGCTTCGGCGATCAGCGCCTTGGCGAACACAGCCGTGTATTGCGGCGCATTGGCCACCGGCTTGGACTGCTTGCCGGTCACGACGTCGAACTTCACGACGCCATGATACTTGTCGTCGCTTGCCTCGGCCGGTGCGTAGCCCTTGCCCTTCTTGGTGACGACATGGACCAGGATCGGCTTGTCGAGCTTGCTGTCGCGCGCGTTCTTCAGCACCGGCAGCAGGTGGTCGAGATTGTGCCCGTCGACCGGGCCGACATAGTAGAAGCCCAGCTCGTCGAACAGGGTGCCGCCCGCCACGAAGCCGCGCGCGAATTCCTCGGCGCGCTTGGCCGCCAGCTCCAGCGGCTTGGGCAGGTTCTCGGCGATGCCGCGGCCGAGATTGCGCAACGTCACGTAGGGTCGGCCCGAGAGCAGGCGCGAGAGATGCCCCGACAGCGCGCCGACCGGCGGTGCGATCGACATGTCGTTGTCGTTCAGCACCACGATCAGCCGGCTGCGCAGCGCGCCCGCGTTGTTCATGGCCTCGTAGGCCATGCCGGCGCTCATCGCGCCGTCACCGATCACGGCGACCACGTTGTTGTTGCCGCCCGCGAGATCGCGCGCCACCGCCATGCCGAGGCCGGCCGAAATCGAGGTCGAGGAGTGTGCCGCGCCGAACGGATCGTATTCGCTCTCGCTGCGCCGCGTGAAACCGGAGAGGCCGCCTTCCTGGCGCAAGGTGCGGATGCGGCTGCGGCGGCCGGTGACGATCTTGTGCGGATAGGCCTGGTGGCCGACGTCCCAGATCACGCGGTCGCGCGGCGTGTCGAACACGTAATGCAGCGCCACCGTCAGCTCGACGACGCCCAGCCCCGCGCCGAGATGGCCGCCGGTGACGGAAACCGCGGAGATCGTCTCCTGACGCAGTTCGTCGGCGAGCTGGCGCAACTGTTCGGTGCGCAGCCGGCGGATGTCGGCGGGTATGTCGACGGTGTCGAGAAGCGGCGTCGCGCTCTTCGGCGAACTCTGGCCAGTCATGGCGTTTACTATACTCCCGAGCGGTGGTTCCCGCCCCCTATCTCAAGTACGGCGCGCCACCACGAAATTTGCCGCTTGTTTTAGCAAGTCCGCAGCGCTGCCGAACGGTTCGAGATGCGCGGCCGCCTGTCGCGCCAGCAGGCCGGCCTGCGCCCGCGCCCGCTCCACGCCCAGGATCGACACGAAGGTGGCCTTGCCCGCGGCGGCATCCTTGCCCGGCGTCTTGCCGAGTTCCGCCGCGCTGCCTTCGACGTCGAGCAGGTCGTCGATCATCTGGAAGGCAAGACCTAGATCGTGGGCATAGGCCGCGAGCGCGGCCCTCAGATGATCGCTTGCCTTGCCGAGAATTGCGCCGGCCGTGCAGGAGAAGGAGATCAGCGCGCCGGTCTTCAGCCGCTGCAGGCGCGTGATGGCGCCAATCGCCAGCGGCTCGCCGCCGTCCCGCGCCCGCTGCTCGGCCAGCAGATCGAGCATCTGGCCGCCCACCATGCCGTGTGCACCCGACGCTCGCGCCAGCTCGCCCACCAGCGCGACGCGCACCGCGGGATCGCCGTGCGTGTCCTCGTGGGCCAGCACCTCGAAGGCCAGCGCCTGCAGCGCGTCGCCCGCCAGGATCGCCGTCGCCTCGTCGAACTGCTTGTGGCACGAGGGCTTGCCGCGCCGCAGGTCGTCGTCGTCCATCGCCGGCAGGTCGTCGTGGATCAGCGAATAGGCGTGCACGAATTCGATGGCGCTGGCCGTGCGCAGCGCCGGCAGCTTGCCGACCTTGAACAGGGTCGCCGAGGCCAGCACGAAGAAGGCGCGCAGCCGCTTGCCGCCGCCCAGGCTCGAATAGCGCATCGCCTCGACGACACGCGCCTCGCCGCTATTGCCGCCGCCGCTCTGATCGAGCGGCAGCAGGCGGTCCATGGTCCGCTCGACGGACTCCGCCGCGAACGTCAGCGCGGCGTCGAACTGGCGGTACGACGATAGGGGCATGGAGGAACGCTCAGCCGAGGTCGGCAGGCTGCGTGGCGACCGACCCGTCGGCGGAGAAGACGATCTTCTCGACCTTCATCTTGGCTTCGGCCAGCCGCTGTTCGCAGTGCCGCTTGAGCAGCGCGCCCCGTTCGTAGGCCGAAATCGCCTCGTCGAGCTTCACCTGGCCCCGTTCGAGCTGCTGGACGATACCCTCCAGTTCCTTGAGGGCATCCTCGAATGAGAGCGCGGCAATATCCTTGGGCAGCGCGGGTTCTTTAGCCAATTTCGCCTCTCGTTTTGGGGCTCGGAGCGTGAGCTCGGGGGACGGCCGGATCGTAGTCGCCCGCCCCGAAAGGTGCCAGCGCTGTACCGAAAGGTGCGCGCAGCGTCACCATTTTTTGCGATAAATGACCGATTCCGTGCGCTTTTTCGACCTTTCACAACTCCCGATAAGCGAATCCCCCTTTTGTGACATGGCCGGTTTGCACGTTCGCACGACAAAATCGACGTCTCACGATTGCGACATCGGCAGCGCAATGGCACGTTCCGCCCCGCAAAGAAATAAACGGCCATTTACCCGAGGAGTTAAACGCATGGGCAACGTCAGCCATCTCGTCACACGCACTGCAGCCTTCGAAAGCTCTGTCGAGAACGGTCTCGCCGAAGGAACCAGCTCCAAGGACCGCCAGTTCGTCACGGCGCTTGCCCGCGGCCTCGACATCCTCCGCGCCTTCCATGCCGGCGAAGGCATGCTGGGCAACCAGGAGATCGCTCACCGCACCGGCCTGCCGAAGCCGACCGTTGCCCGTCTGACCCACACGCTGACCGAGCTGGGCTACCTCAACTACATCCGCCGTTTCCGTAAGTACGAGCTGGGCGCCTCCGTCCTGGCGCTGGGCTATGCCGCGATTTCGAGCATGGACGTCCGCCGCGCCTCGCGCGCGCCGCTCGAGCAGCTCGCCCATGCGCTCAACGCCTCGACCGCGCTGGGCGGCCGCGACCGCCACTCGATGATCTACCTCGAAGCCTGCCGCGGTCCGTCCGTGGTGGCGATCACCCACGATGTCGGCACGCGCGTGCCGATGGCGAGCACGGCGATGGGCCGCGCCTATCTCTTCACGCTGCCGGACGTCGACCGCAACAAGCAGCTCGACGCCATCCGCCGCCGCTGGCGCGACGACTGGACCAAGGTGAAGACCGGTCTGGAGCGTTCGTTCAAGGAGCTGGCGGATCGCGGCTTCTGCGTCACCTGGGGCGAGTGGCTGCCCGAGCTGTGCGGCGTCGGCGCCCCGCTGCGCAATGCCGACGGCACGGCGGCCTATGCCGTCAACGCCTCGGCGCCGATCTACCAGATCAGCCGCGACCGTCTCGAAGCCGACTGGGGCCCGCGCCTGGTCAAGATCGCGCGCGACATCCGCACCGGCATGGCCGCGCAGCCGTCGATGGTCTCGCCGCAGGGCCCGGCCGTTCGTCCGGCCATGAGCAACGGCAACGGCCATCACATCCGGCCGCCGATGTCGGCGATGGCGCGCCGCTAAGGCGCGCCCTCTCCTTCCAGACGCGATCTTCTACAGATGGCAATCCAACGACCGGCCGGCGCACGGCCGGTCGCTCCGTATGAGTTCCGTGGCTTCAATGGCCTGATCGGTCATGAAGTCGTGGCGTGGTGCGCCGGCTTCGTCGAGATGCGCCTCACGGTGCGGCCGGAACTGTGCAACGCCAACGGCCTGCTGCATGGCGGCGTGCTGATGACCTTGCTGGACTCCGCGAGCGGCTTCGCCTGCACCTTCAACGAGACCGCGACCGCGCGCCGCCTCTCGGTGACGCTGGCTTTCACCACGCAGTTCATCAAGGCAGCCCGCGAGGGCGATGTGCTCACCATCTTCGGTGCGTGGCGTCCCTCGACCAGCCAGAGCACCTTCGCCGCCGAAACCGAGATCTACGACCAGACCGACGACCTGATCGCCACCGGCGCCGGCACCTTCCGCTACCTCAAGGGCGAACGCAGCGACGGCACGCTGGCCTTCCTCGACCAGAAGGCCGCGGAGTAGAGCTTTCTGTCATCCTGAGCGCAGCGAAGGATCTCATGCCGATTGCCTCACCGATTGCAGGCGGCGATGAGGTCCTTCGCTACGCTCAGGACGACAAGCTAGTCAGGACGACAGCTTATACCGTAGCCACATCGTGCCGCCTTCCAGCACTTCGTGGCTCACGAGCGTCATGCTTTCGATGGGCGCGGGCCCCAGATCGACATCGCCCGAGTTGAAGACGATGGGCCCGCCCGTGCTGCCGTCGATCACCGGACAGATCACGAGGCTGAGTTCGTCGATCAACCCGGCGCGCAGCAGCGCACCGTTCGCCCCGCCTCCGCCCTCCAGCATGATCCGCTCGATACTGAGTTCGCGGTTGAGCGTTTCGAGCGCGGCCGCAAGGTCGATCTCCGTCTTGCCGGCGAAGATGTAGGACACGCCGTCGGCACGCAGGCCCGCGAGATGCGCGTCGGGCACCGCTTCCGTCAGGATCACGAGGATGGGATCGCCGCCGATGTCCTTGCGTGCCCACACGGCCTTGCCCTTGCCGTCGAGGAAGATGCCCCAGGCTTTTGCCTCACGCTGCGCAAACCAGTTTTCGCGCGGAAAGACCTGGTCGGTCGGCGGATAGTGCGGCGCCGTGCCCTTGGCGAATTCCTGCGCCGTGACGCGGCCGCACAGCCACGAGCCGCCGCCCATCTGATCGTGCAATCGCTCGAACAGGTTGGGCACGACATTGGCCTTCGGCCGCCAGCGGCTTCCCCAGATGCGTCCATCGACGCTGCAGACCATGTGGCAGAGAACATAAGGCTTCCGACGCGTCGTCACCGGCAATCTCCTGCGGTGTTACTTCCTCACGACGACCGCCTGCCCCCAATGTCGGGAGCTACGTCGGGACCTACGCCTGGCGCAGCCCCTCGCGCAGCTGGTCCACGTTCGTCTGCGCCGCCACGATGCGGCTCATCAAACTGACCCGTCGAAAGACCAGGTTGGAGTTCTTCGGCTCTGCGTTCACCTTCGACGATAGATCGTTGAGGTCGTTACGCAGGTCGTTGAGAGCCTTTTCAAGCTCGGCGAGTTTCCTGTCGTCTCTGATCATGGGGCGGAACGATAACATGACAGCCGAGGGGCGGGAGATGCCTTCGGCCGGCGTGAAGCCTTTGATACAAAAACATCTGCGCGGGGTATCCTGCACGCATGCAGAACGCTTCCCTTGTTTCCTGCCGGAAGTGCGGAGAGAAGTTCGGCGTCGCGACGTCGACCGGGCAGCCTGTCGAGAAGCTGCCCGATCCGTTCGAGGCGACGTGCCTGTTCTGCGGCCATCGCGACCGCTACGAGAAGGCGTCTGTCGAGACTGTTCCGGTTCGCTAGGCCGCGACCGTGAGGCCGGCGTCCGCGCCGCCCAGCGACCACTTGCGCCGGTAGTTATGGATCGTCTTGCCCTGCTGGCTCTTGATCAGCACGAACTCGTCGACACGCCACGTGACCGGCGGCACCGGCTGGTCGACGAGAATGTTCTCGCGGTAGCGCAGCGTCACATGCGGATCGAAGGTCCAGCCCCTCACCGTCGGCACGCCGGCAAGACGCAGCGCGATGTGCAGCGTCTGCTGGAACGCCAGCAGCGCGTCGCAGGGCTTGTCGGCCGTCAGCGCGATGTGCGTGCCGTGCCGGTTGATCGCACGATCGAACGATATGTCGAACGGTGCAAAGCCGATGGAGTCAGCCGCCGCGCAGGCATCGGCGACGTCGCCCTGCGCCGGGTGCGTGCAGGGCCTGATAGGAAAGAGCGTGACGTGCAGGCGGTGGGCAATGGGAGCGGGTTGGGCTTCGAGCAGCCAATCCTCACACAGACGGTCGAACAATGTGACGGTACGCTGCTGCGCCTCTGCAGACAGACAGAGGCCAAAGAACCATAGGGGCATGTGCGCATTACGCATACGCTCTCTCCTTGTTCCGGAAAGACGAATAAATTTCTGGCGGGAAGTTTTTGCGGGGGTCGATACCCGCTTACGTCAGGCGAGCGGGAGATGCGCCAGATGACGATGCGTCGTGCGGCCGATCAGACTGTGCACGAGCACGAACTTGCGCGCCGTCCACACGATCTCGTTGATCGGCTGCAACGGCACGTGCTTGTCGTCGCGCAGCAACGTCATATGCGGCGTGAAGCCTTTGACGCCGACCGGACGACGCAAACCCGGAATCGCCAGCACCGCCCGCAAACGTGCATGCAGCATTTCGAGACCAGCGATGCCTTCGTCGCCGCCCAGCACGAACGCGCCGTTGCGAAAGCTCATCGCGTGATCGAAGGCGATGCGGAACGACGGCATCTCGACATAGGCAGCGCGGCGTATGAGCTTGGCGATCAACTCGTTCGCCGGCGGCCAGAAGGCATCGCCGACATGCCACAGGGTGATGTGCAGATGTTGCGGCAGGATCGGCTTGCCGCCGAGCCCGTGCTCCTTGCGCAACGTCTCGCCCAGGGTCGCGATGCGCACCGCCGTCGCGGGATCGGGCAGCACGGCAAAGAACAGGCGATCGGTCGGCCGTACAGCAGTCATCTGATCCCCCTACTTTGGCTTGATCCCCCATCGGCAGGCTGCCTGCGCGCGGCGGATGTTCATGTTATGTTCTCGCCAAAAGCCAGGCAAGAAGAATCAAAACGATACCGATGAATACAGCGTCGACGCCATATCTAGCAGGTCGTCACGCGAGCTTTGCGTAGAGGTAGGTTTCCTGCTGCGCGGGATCGGCGGCCGGCGCGCCGTAGACCTCCCAGTTGAGGCCGGCGAGCGCCAGTTTCTCCACAGCGCACCACTCGAACAGCTTCTGCCAGGCGCCGCCCAGACCTTCGAAGCCGCCCTTCAACACGAAGTGCGCGGCGCGGCCCGCGGGCAGTTCCGACGGCACGACATCGCCCGCGGCAGCAAAGCCCTTCGCCACGATGGTGCCCGGCTCCATCGGCATCACGCCATCGACCGGCGGCCGCCAGCGCGTGCAGGTGAGCCCGAGCGGACCGACGTCGAGCCTAGGCAACGCCTCGTTGATCTTCGCGCGCGCCGACTGGTGCGCCTGCATCAACTCGTTCATCGGCGCTTCGATCTTCACCACGGCCGTGAGCTGGCGCTCGACCGTCACGATGCTGCATCCAGCCGTCATCCGATCCCCCGATACGTAACCAGTCGGTTAACTATCAGGCCACACGCCGTCCCTGTCAACCGCGCGCGGAGGATGACGCGTTCGGCGGCCGGACCTCTATCCGGCAGCGGAGAGTGATTCGTGGATCTTTCCTTGTCGTCCTGAGCGTATGCGAAGGACCTCATCGCCGCCTGCCATCGGTGAGGCAACCGGCTTGAGATCCTTCGCTACGCTCAGGATGACAAAGAGAAAGAGCCGGGGGCGTCCCCGGTGAATTACTTGACGGTGATCTCGGCGCTGCCGAGGCCCTTGAATTCGGACTTGGCCTTGCCGGGGCCCGGCAGGAACTGCGGCGGGTGGACCGAGCCGGTGAGGACCGTTTCGCCGGCCTTCAGCATCTTGCCGTTGGCGATCAGGCGGTTGGCGAGCCAGGCGAGCGAGATCAGCGCGCCGCCCATCACGTTGGCGCCGGGACCGGCGCCCAGCTCCTTGCCCTCGTGCTCCGAGCGGCCCTGCACGGTGGCGAAGTCGAGCGACTGCCAGTCCTTGATCTCGGTGCCGACGATGCAGGCGGCCTGCAGCACGTCGTCGACGATGCGGCCCGGACCGCCCAGCTTGGAGACGTCGCCGTAGCGGTTCTCGACCACTTCCATGCCGCAGTAGAGATTGGCGACGTGCGCCTTGATCGTCTCGGCGGTGTAAGGCGCGGTGGCCGCGGGCGCGTCCTTGGCGATGCGCGCCACCATCTCGCATTCGATGCCGGCCTTCAGCGGCCAGCCCTTCTCGAAGACCTCGCCGCTCTGGCGGATGCCGGCTTCGTAGATGCCGGCGAAGGCCGGACCCGAGAGCTTCAGCGGCTCGTACTGTGCCGGCACGGCGAAGGCGACCTTCCAGCCGGCGCGCTTGCCCCAGCCGATCGCTTCCAGCCGGTCCTGCACGGCGAACTGCACCTTGTAGGCGTCGGGCTCGGACAGATTGGCGGTCGCGGCGGCGAGCCAATCCATCGTCGACTTGGAGCGCCGGCCTTCGGCAATACGGTCGGCGAGTTCGGCGATTTCCTTGGCGTCCACGGCGTCGTCTCCTCTATCGGCGTTTGGGTCGTTGTACTTCGCCGGGGAGGAAGATCAAAGCGGTAGCCGTTCGCGGGGCGAACGGGGCCGCTTCGCCGGGGCAGCAAAAAGGGCGCGCACGACCCTCGTCGCGCGCGCCCTCCCCTTGCTCGTCCTCGTACTTACGCCGCTTTCGCAGCGTGGTAGTTGGCGTAGAAGCTCTGGCCCTTGGCGGCCATGTCGCGCAGCAGCTTCGGCACCTCGAACTGCGAGCCGTACTTCTTGGCGAGCGCGTCGCACTCGGCGACGAAGGTCTTGATGCCCACCTGGTCGATCAGGCTGATCGCGCCGCCGGTCTGCGGGGCGAAGCCCAGCCCCATGATCGAGCCGACATCGCCGTCCTGCGGGTTGGTCAGCACGTTCGATTCGAGGCAGCGCGCGGTGTCGACCGCCTGCACGTAGAGCAGACGCTTCTTGATCTCGTCCTCCTTGGCGCGCTTCTCCTCGCCCTCGCCGTAGAGGAGCTTGGGATCGGCCGGGAAGTGCTTCTGCAGCTCCGGCCACAGGCGCTTCTTGCCGTCGGCCGGATAGTCGTAGAAGCCCTTGCCGTTCTTGCGGCCGAACCGCTCCAGCTTCTTCACCATCAGCTCGAGAATGTCCTCGGTGCCGCTGCCCTCGTACTTCTGGCCGGCCGCCTCGGCATCGCGCCGCGTCTGGTCCATGATCTTCCACGACAGGTCGATGGCGACCTCGTCGTTCAGCGACAGCGGGCCCACCGGCATGCCGGCGAAGCGCGCGCAGTTCTCGATCATCGCCGCCGGCACGCCTTCCTTCAGGAGGCGATGGCCTTCGCTGATGAAGGCGCCGCAGACGCGGGAGGTGAAGAAGCCGCGGCTGTCGTTCACGACGATCGGCGTCTTGCGGATCTTCTGCACGAAGTCCATCGAGCGCGCCAAGGTCTCGGGCGAGGTCTTCTTGCCGACGATGATCTCGACCAGCGGCATCTTCTCGACCGGCGAGAAGAAGTGGAGCCCGATGAAGTGATCAGGCCGCGACGAGGCTTCGGCGAGGCCGGTGATCGGCAAGGTCGAGGTGTTCGAGGCGAACACCGCGGTGGCCGGAAGCGATGCCTCCGCCTTCTTGGTCGCCTCGGCCTTGACCTCGCGGTTCTCGAACACCGCTTCGACCACGAGCTGGCAGTCCTTCAGCGCGCCGAAGTCCGGCGTTGCCGTGACCTTGGCGAGCAGCGCGTCGCGCTTGGCCTGGTCGAGGCGGCCGCGCTTCACCAGCTTGTCGAGTTCGCTGGCGATATGCGCCTTGCCCTTGTCGGCCGCGGCCTGGTCGCGGTCGATCAGCACGATGTCGAGGCCAGCCTGCACCGAGACGGTGGCAATGCCCGCGCCCATGAGGCCCGCGCCCAGCACGCCGATCTTCTTGTATTCCTGCTTCGGCACGCCCTTGGGACGACGCACCAGCTTGTTGGCTTCCTGCAGGCCGAAGAACAGCGTGCGGATCATGCTCTTGGCGACGGGGTCGCGCAGCAGCGAGACGAAGTAGCGCGTCTCGACCTTGAGCGCGGCGTCGATGGGGAGCTGCAGGCCTTCATAGACGCAGCTCAGGATCGCCTTGGGCGCCGGATAGACGCCGTTGGTCTTGCCGCGCACCATCGCGGCGCCGCCGATGAAGGTCTGGACGCCCGGCGGGCTCCACACCTGGCCGCCGGGGAAGCCCGGCGTCTTGAAGCCCTTGCGGTCCCACGGCTGCACGGCGCGGCCGTCGATGGGCTTGGCACCCTTGCCGGCATACTCCGGCACGACCTGTTCGGTCGCCGGCACCGTCAGCCACGCCTTGGCGCGGGCCAGCAGCTCGCCCGCCGGCACGACCTCGTTGATCAGGCCGAGCTTGTGGGCGGCCTCGACGGTGAGGTCCTTGCCTTCGAGCAGGATGGGGGCTGCGTTCATCACGCCGATCAGGCGCGGGATGCGCTGCGTGCCGCCGCCGCCCGGCAGCAGGCCGATCTTCACCTCGGGCTGGCCGAGCTTGGTCTTCGGATTGGCTGCGGCGATGCGGTAGTGCGTGGCGAGGCAGATCTCGAAGCCGCCCCCGAGGGCGGTGCCGTTGATCGCCGCGACGATCGGCTTGCCGCCGGTCTCCTGGTGGCGAAACATCTTCTGGAGCTGGCTGAACTGCTCCATCAGCTTCGACGCGTCACCGGTGTCGAGGCCGAGGATCATTTCGAGATCGGCGCCGGCGATGAAGCTGTCCTTGCCCGAGGTCAGGATGATGCCCTTGACCCTGTCGTCCTTCAGGGCGGTTTCGAGCGCGCCGGCATAGGCCGTCATCGAGCCTTCGTTCAGCACGTTCATGGCGCGGCCGGGCATGTCCCACGTGATCGTGGCAATGCCGTCGCTGTCGACGTTGTAGTTGATCATGGTCGCTGTTCCCTGAAGCTGCTTACACGCGCTCGATGATGGTGGCGGTGCCCATGCCGCCGCCGACGCAGAGCGTGGCGAGGCCGGTCGAGAGGTTGCGGCGCTCCAACTCGTCGAGGAGCGTGCCCAGGATCATCGCGCCCGTGGCGCCGAGCGGATGGCCCATCGCGATGGCGCCGCCGTTCACGTTGATCTTGTCGTGCGGCATCTTGAGGATCTGCATGTAGCGCAGCACGACCGACGCGAAGGCCTCGTTCAGCTCGAACAGATCGATGTCCTTGACCGACATGCCGGCCCGCTTCAGCGCCTTCTCCGACGCCGGCGCCGGGCCGGTCAGCATGATCGCGGGCTCCGAGCCGATGGAGGCGAAGGAGCGGATGCGCGCGCGCGGCTTGAGGCCGGCCTTCTCGCCGAACTCCTTGGTGCCGAGCAGGATCGCGGCCGCGCCGTCGACGATGCCCGACGAATTGCCGGCGTGATGGACGTGAACGATCTTCTCGACCTCGGGATAGCGCTGCTGCGCCACCGCGTTGAAGCCCGGCATCATCTCGCCCTGCATCTTGAAGCTGGGCTCCAGCGCCGCCAGCGTCTGCATCGTCGTCTGCGGGCGCATCAGCTCGTCATGGTTCAGCAGCTCGACGCCGTTCTGGTCCCTCACCGGCACGATCGACTTCTTGAAGTAGCCGGCATCCCAGGCGGCCTTGGCGCGCTTCTGCGACTCGACGGCATAGGCGTCGACGTCGTCGCGGCTGATGCCGTACTTGGTGGCGATCAGGTCGGCCGAGACGCCCTGCGGCACGAAGTACATCGGGATCGACACGCCGGGATCGACCGCCCAGGCGCCGCCGTCGGAGCCCATGGGCACGCGGCTCATGCTCTCGACGCCGCCGCCGATGGCGGCCTGGCTCTGGCCGGACATCACTTGGGCGGCCGCCATGTTGGTGGCTTCGAGGCCCGAGGCGCAGAAGCGGTTGACCTGCACGCCCGAGACGCTCTCGGCATAGCCCGCCATCACCGAGGCGGTGCGCGCGATGTCGGCACCCTGCTCGCCGATCGGCATGACGCAGCCCAGCACGATGTCGTCGACCAGGTGCGTGTCGAGCTTGTTGCGGTCACGCACCGCCTGCAGGGCGGTGACGGCCAGACGCACCGGCGTCACTTCGTGCAGCGCTCCGTCCTTGCGGCCTTTGCCACGCGGCGTGCGAACGGCGTCGTAGATATATGCGTCGGTCATGGCTTCTCTCCTTCTTATCTTGTGAGCGTAGCGAAGGACGACAGGTCTAGAGCGTACGTCCGATCAGCTCTTTCATGATCTCGTTGGTGCCGCCGTAGATCTTCTGCACGCGCGCGTCGGCGTAGAGGCGCGCGATGGGGTATTCCCACATGTAGCCGTAGCCGCCGTGGAACTGCAGGCACTCGTCGATCAGCTCGCACTGCAGGTCGGTGGTCCAGTACTTGGCCATCGCCGCGGTGGCGACGTCGAGTTCGCCCTTGAGATGCTTGGCGATGCAATCGTCGACGAAGACGCGCGCGATCTTGGCCTTGGTCTTGAGCTCCGCGAGCTTGAAGCGCGTGTTCTGGAAATCGATGATCGACTTGCCGAACGCCTTTCGCTCCTTGACGTAGGCCAGCGTGTGTTCGAGCGCGGCCTCCATCGCGGCGACTGCCTGAATGGCGATCACCAGCCGCTCCTGCGGGAGCTGCTGCATGAGCTGGACGAAGCCCATGCCCGGCCCGCCCAGCAGGTGATCCGCCGGCACGCGCACATTGTCGAAGAACAGCTCCGACGTGTCCTGCGCCTTCATGCCGATCTTCTCGAGGTTGCGCCCGCGGGTAAAACCCTTGGCATCGCGCTCGACGACGATCAGCGACGTGCCTTTGGCGCCGAGCTTGGGATCGGTCTTGGCGACGACGATCACCAGGTCGGCGAGCTGGCCGTTGGAGATGAAGGTCTTGGAACCGTTGATGACCCAGTGGTTGCCGTCCATCACGGCGGTGGTCTTGACCGACTGAAGATCGGAGCCGGTGCCGGGCTCGGTCATGGCGATGGCGGTGACGAGTTCGCCGCTACAGGCCTTGGAGATCCACTTCTTCTTCTGCTCCTCGCTGCCGTAATGGAGCAGATAGGGAACGACGATGTCGTTGTGCAGCGAGAAGGACGGCCCGGTCGCCAGTGCGCGGCCCTGCTCCTCGATCAGGATGGCGCTGTAGAGGAAATCCGCGCCGGCGCCGCCATATTCTTCCGGCATGGTCATGCCGAGCAGCCCCTGCTCGCCCGCCTTGCGCCACAGCTCGCGCGGCACCACGCCCTCTTCTTCCCACTTCATGTGGAAGGGCATCACTTCCTTCTCGAAGAACCGCCGGCAGGTGTCGCGGAACATCTGGTGTTCGGGCGTGTAATGGGCGGCCAAAGCAGTCACGGACTCTTCCTCCTGAACTCTGTCTTAGTGTCCTTCTTATAGGGACTTTGGGCCGTCAGCGGTTCACGCGCCAGCGTTCGGGATGTAGTTTACCTTTACGTAAACGTCAACCTACCTGACGGCCCCGAAGGCGATCAGGACCAGCGCCACCGAGTAGAGCATCCAGCCGGGATGGCGGCCGCGCGTGCCCCAGAGATTGCCGAGCGCGCCATAGAGATAGAGTCCGCCGACGATCAGGCTCGTCGCAAGCCGCGCCTGCGGGCCGAACCAGCCGGCCGCCGCGATCAGCGCCAGCCCGCCCGCGAACCAGCTCACCGTGCTGAAATGCAGGAGCAGCGGCACCAGCCGGCCCGTCGAGGGCGCCACCCGCTTCTCCGCCTGGAGAAACGCGCCGACCGGCCGGACCATGTAACGCTGTACGAGGACGCCGTGGATCACCGCCACGACGCTGCCGACGATCCCGGCCGATACGAGAGCGATGTCCTGCCAGTTCATGACCATACACCTCTGTATGGACGAGACGATGGCACCCGTCCTGGCGCCGGTCAATACACCTGTGTATGGTCGGAGCTGTGACCAATGGCACCGGAAACGACGACCGCCTCGGCAAGTCGGACTGGATCGACCAGGGCCTGCGCACGCTCGCGAGCGGCGGCGCCGGTGCGCTGAAGGTCGGCCCCATGGCCGAGAAGCTGAAGGTGTCGCGCGGCAGCTTCTACTGGCACTTCGCCGACATCGCGGCGTTCAAGGCCGCGCTCCTGCAAAGCTGGCAGGAGCGGATGACCGATCAGGTCATTCGCGACGTTGCGGGCAAGGACGGGCCGGACCGCCTGAAGTTTCTCCTGCAGAGGGGCTTCGCCGCCAAGTCGCGGCTCGATCGGGCGATCAGGACATGGGCCACCGAAGACAAGGGCGTGGCGGCACTCGTTGCCGCGGTCGATGCCGAGCGGATCGCCTATATCGCGAAGCTGCTCGTCGCGGCCGGCGTGGCCCGCAAGCGGGCGCTCGCGCGTGCGACCTTTCTCTATTGGGCCTATCTCGGACAGGCCATCGTCATGGATCCGCGCCACGCCGCGATCCCGGCCCCGGCGCTCGACGATATCGGTGCGCTGTTTGAAACGTAGACGGTGGGAACTCGCATCACGGCGACAGAAACAAGAGCAAGTACGCGCCCCTGCCCCTGCCGCCGTGTGCCGAGTGACCGCTAACGGCTGTTCGCGGTCTCGACGGCCGGGGGTACCGGAATCTGCGAGCGGTTGAGGGCGCTCTTGAGCTGCTTCACGCCCGCGGCGTACTCGCCCTTGCGGCAATGCTCGATGCCCATGTCGGCGTCGAGCACCTTGCCGTAGGGCGACGTGCCGTTGTGCTTGGCCCAGAGGCCGTAAAGCTGCTGGCAGCGCGCCATGTTTTCTTCCGACGCTTGCGCAAACGCACCGCTTGCGCCGCCCATGACAATGGCGACGCCGGCGAGGGCCGAGAGAGTCTGCTTGAACATCTGAACGCATCCCTAAAGGAACAAGAGAGATGCGCTTGAGTTGGGAACCCACTCCGGCAACGACGAACGAATTTATCTCCGAAACCACATGCGAAAAAAAACTGTTACGTCGAAGTGAGTAACGCTCGCTCGCCGCCTCCGCGCGGATAGCTTTCCGCGCAACGCCTGAGCGGTTTGACTTGAATCAATCACCGTGCGGTTAGTGTCTGCGAAAATCGGAGAATGTCCCTCGTGAAATCTTTCCTCGCCGCCCCCCTCCTCGTCATCGCGTTCGCAGGCACGGCCTCGGCGCAGACCGCTTCGTTCAAGTGCCCGGTCAACGGCACGCAGTTCACCTACAAGTCCGCCGCCTTCGACAAGATCAACACCGCGACCGGTCAGGACGGCAATGTCTGCCTGTTCGCCAGCACGTCGAACGGCAAGGCGGAAGCGCTGCGCGTGCACTGGGGGCTGGTCGGATCGGTCGATGCGCAGGGCGAGTCCTTCGCCGGCGGCCTCGACCTCAAGGCGCTGTGGCCGCTCAAGGTCGGCAATACATTCACCAGCACCGTCAACGTCGTCGGCCGCGACGGCAAGAGCTACACCTCGACCGTCACGATGACCGTCGCCGCCTACGAGAAGGTCACGGTGCCGGCGGGCACCTTCGATGCCTTCCGCGTCGAGGAGACCAAGGCAGGCTCCGCGCACCGCAACGTCCACTGGTGGGTGCCCGCGCTCGCCGCGTCGGTCAAGGACAGCTTTCCCGACTGGCGCGACCTGAACAAAACCATCGTCCTGGAGCTGACGTCGGTGAAAGCCGCCGCCCGCTGATCAAGTCCACCAATGAAGTCGGGCCGTCCGCTTGACCATCGCGCGCTTCTGATTTCAGATGACGCCATGTTCTCGCGGCCTTCCCGCCTCTCGCAGCGACGCCGACGCACCACCACGGTGCGGCGCGGCAAGCTGAACACGCGAACAGGAAGGCCAGCGGGAAGATAGTTCCGCACCTCGTTCGTCTGCAGAACCCGCCACCGCACCCGGTCGGCGGGTTTTTTGTGTCCATATTCTGGAGAATAGCCATGACAAGCGATCCTCACCTGGAGCCCCTGGCCGAGCTTCGGCCCGCCGAACCGCACGAGGCAGCGGCCATCGCCGGCATCGTGCGCGCGGCCTATGCGCGATGGGTGCCGGCAATCGGCCGCGAGCCGCTGCCGATGCGCGTCGACTACGCGAAGGCACTGCAGGAGCATCGCTTCGACGTCGTCGTCGATGGCCAGACCATCGTCGGCGTGATCGAGACCATGCAGCGCGACGATCACATCTGGATCGAAAACGTCGCCGTTACCCCGGAGGCCCAGGGCCGCGGCATCGGCCGCCTGCTGCTCGACCATGCCGAGTGTATCGCGATGGCCGCCGGCTGCTTCGAGGCCCGCCTGCTGACCAACGCCGCCTTCGAAGCCAACGTCGCGCTCTACCGCCGCCTCGGCTACGTCGTCGATCGCGAAGAGACGTTCCTGAACGGCATCACGGTCTACATGAGCAAGAAGCTCGCGCGATGATGTATCGTGCACGCTCTCAATAAGGGGGAAACTGCGTGGCCGTAGACCGCTATACCAAGATCGTCCTGACCGTAATCGCCGCCGCCCTGGTCGTTCAGACCGGCAAGGATCTCGTGTCGCCCGCCCGCGCCAACAACATAACGAAGGTCGACATCGTGAAGGTCGACGGCCGGGACATCGACGACAGGTACGGCCCTACCCCCCTGCCTGTCAGGATCGTCAGCGGCCGCTGAGCGTCTTTCCGATCACAGCCAGAGTCCGATCACGGACTTTGGCGTCGAGACGGGCGAGGCTCGCCATCATGCTCTCTGACCATTTGTCGCCGCCACTCACGGCTTCCTGCCACACGTCGCGCAACTCTTCCGGCCGCACGTCGACGAGGCGATTGAGCAGCGCCTCCGCCTGAAGCAGGTCCTTGGCTTGCTTGGCTTTGCCAGGGCCCACGCGCCGGTGTGTCACAATGAGCTTGTGGACGGCGTATCGCTCAGGGGCCGGGACGTTGACGTAGATGCCGGCGCCATGGAGAACGACCGCCGGTTCGGGCTGGTGAATCAGGAAGTCCAGGAAGCGCAGCGGCTCCGCATCGGTGCCGAGTGCGGGAAGACGCTTCGGCTTGTCGGTGTCCCTGCCTTCGTTCGGTGTCAGGAAATCGACGCGTATGCCGTCGGCGGCACGATACGTGACGGTGCGCTTGCGGTCGCTGAGGTGCGGCACCGGGCGAAAGCTTTCGTCGACGGATTTCAAAACATCGATCATCGGCGCCGTGGCGTCCTCGACGGCGATCGAAACATTGTTGAACTGGGCAATGTCGACATCCTGCGTCGCCGTCGACGCTGCGGGCAAACGTATCGCCAGGGAGGCCGGATAAGTCTGGTAGGCCACAGTTCCGACGAGCACACTGCGCAGGCGAAATACACCGGCCTTCGCCAGGGCAGCGACGATCTCGCCGATTTTCGGCAAGGGTCGCGGGAGGCCGGCCGTACGGACGAGAGTGGAGATGAGAGAACGCCTGGACCGCTCCGCCGTGCGGGCTTGCCGATGCTGTTCGATATGCTCCAAAAGCTCCGGCGTTTCCGGCCCGGCGTATCGCTGCTTCTGTCCTTCCGAGGCCGGCAACTGGAAATACCAGTAGCGCTTGCCGCCGACCTCCTTCGCGACAAAAGTCCCCGCTTCGGGGAAAGCCTCGTTGAACGCATCCAGCGAGCACTGTTCCAGCAACTCGGCGTACGTCGTCTGGAAGCTGAGCGACAATGGCCGGGGAACGGGTGGCATGGTTCCATTATACGTTAAATGCGACTAACGTATAATAGGGCCACAGCGTGCAACATCAAGGTTATTATACGTTATCTGCAGAAAACGTATAAACGGGCCCTATCCTACATCCTGCAGGGATGCGCCGGCAGGCGGGTATCGCAGAGGCTGACGCCGTCGAGATACTTCTTCGTCTGTTCGAGCTGCGCGGATGTCGGGATTGCACGGACGGCGCGTTGCACGACGTAGAAGCTGTCGTTGCCCTTGATCGTCTTCACCATCGTCGTCTCGGGCTTGCCGGTCGAGGTCAGCAAGGGGCAGCGCAGCAACATCGACGCCGAGAGGTAACCGTTCACCCGGCTCGTCGCGACCGACGTCGCGTTGCTGCCCTTGCAGGCGCCGGCCCATTGCTGCTGCAGGGTCGTCAGGAACTTTACCGGGTCGAGATCGGTGCGGTTCAGGAAGACCTGGACCGTCACCATCTCGGTCCAGTTCTGCACCGTCTCGTTCGACGGCACCCACTCCTGCATGTTCATGCCGTTGCGCTGCTCGCTGAAGCCGACCTTGAAGCCCTGAGGCAGGCCGACCAGCAGGTTCTCGTTCTTGAGCTGCGCGGTTGCTGCCGTGCCGAAGCACAGCAGCAACGCGAGCCCAAGGACGACCGGCCGCAACGGCAGTCGCTGCACGACCGCGCCTTACTCGACCGTCGTTGCGCTGAGGCCCAGCATCGCGCGGCGGCGCAGCCACTGGCTGGGACGGTAGCGGTCGTCGCCGGTGATGGCCTGCGCCTGCACCAGGATCTCGTGGGTTTCCTTGACGCCCAGCCAATCCGCCAGCGCCAGCGGCCCGCGCGGATAGTTGAGACCGAGGGTCATCGCCGTGTCGACGTCGGCGGCCGAGGCGATGCCGATCATCGCCATCTCGCAGCCGAGGTTGGCGATCATCGCGACCATGCGCTGGGCGATAAAGCCGGGCGAGTCCTTGATCAGCGTGATCTTGGCGCCGGACTTGGCGAGCAGTGCCGCCACCGAATCGCGCACCACCGGATCGGCGCCGGGCGCGGTCATGATGGTGAGGCGCTTGGCGGTGTCGCCGGTGAGATCGACCGCGACGGTGCGCTTGGGGTCGAGGCCGAGCTCGATGGCCGTCGTCGTGCAGTCCTTGCCGATCGGCGCGACCAGGATCGGGCTCTTGCCGTCGTCGGCGCCCAGCATCTTGGCGCCGTCGGCATTGACCAGGCTCACGAGCTTCTGGTTGTGCGTGTCCATGATGACGACACTCTTGGCGGCCTCGACCGACGGCAGGTGATCGCTGCCGGGATCGACCTTCGCGCCCTTGGTGTCGTAGGCATACCAGCCGCCGCCCGTCTTGCGGCCGAGCTTGCCCGCCGCATAGAGGCTCTCGTGATAGGGGCTCGGCGTCATGCGCCGGTCATGGAAGAAGCCCTCGTAGATGATCTTGCGCGCCGGGAAGTTCACGTCGATGCCGGTGAGGTCCATCAGCTCGAACGGGCCCATGCGGAAGCCGCAGCTCTCGCGCATCACCGTGTCGATCTGCGCCGGCGTGGCGCGGCCTTCCTGATAGATGCGCAGGCCTTCGGTGCCGATGGCGGTGCCGCCGAGGTTCACGAGGAAGCCCGGCGTGTCGCCTACGACCACCGGCACGCGCGTCTGGCGCTTGCCCAGCGCGACCATGGCGTCGACCGCCCACTGCGCGGTGTCGGTGGTGCGGATCACCTCGACCAGCTTCATCAGCGGCACGGGATTGAAATAGTGCATGCCGCAGACGCGGTCGCGATGCTTGAGCGCGCGCGCGATCGAGGCGATGCGGATCGACGAGGTGTTGGACGCCAGGATCGCCTCGGGCGCGATGACGGCTTCTAGTTCGCCGAACAGCTTCTGCTTCACTTCGAGGTTCTCGAACACCGCTTCCACGACGACGTGGCAGCCCTTGAGATCCTCGATCTTCTCGGCGATGCCGAGATTGGCGTCGGCCTTCGCGAGATCGGCATCGGTCAGCCGGCCCTTGGCCACGAGCCCCTTCAGGGTCTCGACGATGGCGGCCTTGGCCTTCGCAGCCCCTCCCGGCGCGGCATCGAACATGATCGCCTTCATGCCGCCCTGCGCCGTCACCTGCGCAATGCCACGCCCCATGGCGCCGGTTCCGACCACGCCCACGGTGAGATCCGAGCGGTTGATATCGAGAGTCATCTTGCTGTCCTTCTTCACTACAAATTCACGTCGACGGCGGTCGTGTTCCTATAGCCCAAAATAGCCGTCATTTCTGTCATCCTGAGCGTAGCGAAGGATCTCATCGCCGCTTGCAATCGCCATGAGATCCTTCGCTACGCTCAGGATGACAGGGAGAGAGAATCAATCATCCTCGGGCATCAGGTCCTTCCACTCCGGATTCGCCGCCCGGACCAGTTCGTTCTTGCGGATGCGCTTCCATCCCTTGAGCTGCTTCTCGCGGGCAATTGCTTCCTCGACCTGCTCGAACTCCTCGGAATAGACCAGACGGCGAACCTGATATTTCTTCGCGAACTCGCTGCCAAGGCCGTTCCTGTGCTCGAAAACGCGGCGGCCCAAATCGTTGGTGACACCGATGTACATGGCGCTGAGCGAGGGACTGGTCAGGATGTAGACCCAATAGCGATGTTCTCTCATGGCAAACGCTCAGAGCGGCAGAGGGTTCTTGTCATCCTGAGCGTAAGCGAAGGATCTCATGCCGTGGCAAGCGGCGATGAGGTCCTTCGCTGCGCTCAGGACGACAGAATAACGTCACCCCTTCGCCGCAAACCCCGCGCCCTTGAGGCCGTCCTTGATTTCGTCGAGGACGGCCGGGTCTTCGATTGTGGCCGGAAGCGTCCACGGCAGGCTGTCGGCCATCTTCTGCATCGTGCCGCGCAGGATCTTGCCGGAGCGGGTCTTCGGGAGTCGTTGCACCACCAGCGCGCTCTTGAAGAAGGCGACGGGGCCGATGCGGTCGCGCACCATCTGGACGACCTCGCCCTTGATCTCCTCGTGCGGACGGTTGACGCCGGCCTTCAGCACCAGGAAGCCGAGCGGCACCTGGCCCTTCAGCTCGTCGGCCACGCCGATCACCGCGCATTCGGCGACGTCGGTGTGGGCGCCCAGTACTTCCTCGATCTGGCCAGTGGAGAGACGATGGCCCGCGACGTTGATCACGTCGTCCACCCGCGTCATCACCGAGACATAGCCGTCGGCGTCGATGAAGCCCGCATCGCCGGTTTTGTAGTAGCCGGGGAACTCGGCCATGTAACTCTGCTTGTAGCGCTCGTCGGCGTTCCACAGGGTCGGGAACGTGCCCGGCGGCAGCGGCAGCTTGCCCGCCAGCGCGCCGACCTCGCCCGCCTTCATCGGCTTGCCGTTCTCGTCGAGCACGTCGAGCTGCCAGCCCGGCGCCGGCATCGAGCAGGAGCCCAGCTTCACCGGCATCGCCTCCACGCCCACGAAGTTGCCGCAGATCGCCCAGCCTGTTTCGGTCTGCCACCAGTGGTCGATCACCGGCACGCCCAGCATCTTCTGCGCCCACTCGACGGTCGGCGGATCGCCGCGTTCGCCGGCGAGGAACAGCGTGCGGAACTTCGAGAGGTCGTACTGCTTCAGCAGCTTGCCGTCGGGGTCCTCGCGCTTGATGGCGCGGAACGCCGTCGGCGCGGTGAACAGCGCCATCGCCTTGTGCTCGGAGATCACGCGCCAGAAGGCGCCGGCATCGGGCGTGCCGACCGGCTTGCCCTCGTAGAGGATCGTCGTCGCGCCATGGATCAGCGGGCCGTAGACGATGTAGCTGTGGCCGACGACCCAGCCGATGTCCGAGGCGCACCAGTAAGTCTCGCCGGGCTCGACGCCGTAGAGGCTCTTCATCGACCAGGCTAGGGCCACGCAGTAGCCGCCGGTGTCGCGCACCACGCCCTTGGGCTGGCCGGTCGTGCCCGACGTGTAGAGGATGTAGAGCGGATCGGTCGCCTTAACGGCCACGCAGCCATGCGGCTTGGCCGCGGCCAACGCTTCGTTCCAGTCGAGGTCGCGGCCCTTCACCATCGTCGCCTCGGCCTGCGGCCGCTGCAGGAGGATCACGCGCGGCACCTTGTGGGTGGCCTGCTCGATCGCCTCGTCGACCATCGGCTTGTAGTGCACGATGCGGTTCGGCTCGATGCCGCACGAGGCCGTCAGGATCAGCTTGGGCGCGCAATCGTCGATGCGGCTCGCCAGCTCCTTGGCGGCAAACCCGCCGAACACGACGGAGTGCACCGCCCCCAGCCGCGCGCAGGCGAGCATCGCCATCACGGCCTCGGGGATCATCGGCATGTAGAGGATGACCCGGTCGCCCTTGCCCACGCCCTGGGCTGCAATCATGCCGGCGATCTGCGCAACCCGGTCGCGCATCTCGCGATAGGTGAAGTGCGTCTTCGTGCCGGTCAGCGGCGAGTCGTAGATCAGCGCCGTCTGGTCGGCGCGCCCACCCTCCACGTGACGGTCGAGCGCGTTGTGGCAGGCGTTCAGCTCGCCGCCTTGGAACCAGCGATAGAAGGGCGGCGTGGAGGCATCGAGCACCTTGTCCCAGCGCCGCGACCAGTCGATGGCCGCCGCCTGCTCGGCCCAGAAACCTTCGGGATCGCTCAGCGAGCGCGCGTGCACCGCGCGATACTTGTCCCCGACCGCCATGGTGTTTTCCTCCCCTGCCGGAAGCAGGTTTTCATTCCGTGTCGAGGCAGGCTTAACCCCGGCCATGGACCGCTGCAATCCGGATGTGGAACTATGCCGCTGCAAGGCGAGGTCGAGGGGAGAGCGGATGCGTCGACGTTTCGTGGGGTGGTGCGTGGGCTGGCTTGGCATGGCCGCAGCGCTGCTGTTTGGCAGCGTGGGAGCCGGCGCACAGACCTGGACCGAGTACCGCCCCGCGGGCGGCGGCTTCCGGGTCGAGATGCCGGGGACGCCTACGGTCACGACCCAGAATATCGACATCGCCGGCGACCGTGTCGCCAGGCAGATACAAGCATCCGTTCGCTTGCCCAAGACCGACTACACTGTCGTCTACATGGACTACCCACCGGACATCGGCCACGGCGTGCCGCCGGAGAAGCTGCTCGAACGCGTGCGCGACAGCACCGCCAGCCACGGCGAGCTGCGCAGCGACGCCGCCCTCGCCGTCAACGGCGCGCCTGCCCGCGAATTCGCCGTTGCCACCGGGGACAACGTCACGGTCGTCATGCGCGTGGTCTGGTTCAGGAACCGTCTTTTCCGGATTACGGTTTTTGGCTTCGGCCCGGGTGTCGATGCCACGCCCGCCGCCCGTCGCTTCCTCGATTCCTTCGCGCTCGTGAAGCCATGACCCGACTCATTGCAATGCTCATCTCGACAGCAATGTTGCTGCTCGCCGGCACGGCCGCCGTCGCGCAGACCTACAATCCGACGCGCTGGATCGAATACAAGCCCAACGGCGGCCGCTATCGCGTCGAGATGCCCGCGATCCCGAAGGCCGGCACCGTGCCCGTGCCGACCGGCGCCGGCACCAGCGTGCCCATGACCGAAGCCACCGCCGTGGTCGACCGCGTGGTCTACGTCGCCTCGTACGTCGACTATCCCGCCAGCGTGACCAAGAACGCGGCGGCCGACGTGATCCTGACGCAAGTCCGCAACGGCTCCGCCGCCGGCAACACCTGGCGCGACGAGAAGAAGCTCCAGCTCGGCCGCTCGGAAGGCCGCGAGTACACGGTCGTGCAGGCCGGCGGCAACGTCTCCATCACCCGCATCTACTGGGTCCGCGGCCGCCTCTACCAGCTCGTCGTCGAAGGCAAACCCGGCGTCGAACAGGCGGCCGACACGCGGCGGTTTCTGGAGTCGTTCAATCTGGTGCAGTGAGTGGTCGAGCGTGCAATCGATTGCACACCACTCCTCATCCTGAGAAGCCGTTTCCCCGAGCTGCGTATCGCAGACATGCGGCGTTGATGCTGGACGTCACGGTTTCCACAGTCGTTCAATCCTCGCAAAGCCGGAACGCATTCCGGGAACAAGAATGAGGAGGAAACGCATGACCATCGGCCGTCGCACCGCGACGCTCACCGCCCTCGGCTCGCTCGCTGCCCTCGCCGCGCCAGCCGTTCGTGCGCAGCAGGCGTGGCCCGCCAAGCCGATCCGGCTGATCGTGCCCTATGGGCCGGGCGGGTCGGCGGATCAGGTGGCGCGGCTCTATGCGGAGAAGATGAGCGGCTTCCTCGGTCAGCAGATCATCGTCGAGGACAAGCCCGGCGCATCGGGCGGCGTGGGCGCGCAGATAGTGGCGGCAAGCCCGCCCGACGGCTACACGCTGCTGCTGGCGCCGACGGCCGTGCTCGCGATCACGCCAGCTGCGCGCAAGGTGCCGTACAATCCCGGCGATCTCGTCGCCGTGTCGCGGCTCTCCACGCCGATCCTCGTCGTCACGCTCACCAACGCGCTCGGCGTCAAGACGTGGGCGGAGTTCGTGGCGCTCGCCAAACAGAATCCGGGCAAGTTCTGGTTCGGCTCCTCGGGGCTCGGCACGATCACGCATCTCACCGGCGAGGTGCTGACGCGCGCCGCCGGCATCCAGATGCAGCACTCGCCCTACAAGACCATCGTCGACGCCACCGGCGACGTGTTCGACGGCCGCATCCAGATGGTCTTCGATCCCTCCTTCATGCCCTACGCCAAGGCCGGCAAGGTGCGCGCCGTGATCGTCGACGGGCCGGTGCGGCTGGCCGACCTGCCCGACACGCCGACCGCCGCGGAAGCCGGGCTCGACCTCAAGGGCTTCCGCGCGCGGAGCTGGTTCGGCCTGTTCGCGCCCAAGGGCACGCCCGAGCCGGTGCTGAAGCGGCTGTCCGACGCCGCCGGCCAGACCGCCGCCCTGCCGGAGATCAAGGAGAAGCTCTTGATGGTGGCGCAGAACGTCGACCATCGGCCCTACGACCAGTACGCCCAGCAGGTCCGCGACGACCAGGCCTACTTCGCCAAGCTCCTGAAGGAGCTGGATATCAAGCTGGAGTAGTCGGGCCTCTTGTCATCCTGAGCGCAGCGAAGGATCTCATGCCGATTGCCTCACCGATGGCTGGCGGCGATGAGGTCC
>JAFKFK010000025.1 GCA_017307275.1 Alphaproteobacteria bacterium
CAGGAGCACCGAGTAGCGGCCATCCTGGCGCAACCTGCCGGCGACGGCGCAGCCTGCTGAGCCCGCGCCCGTGACGATGAAATCGTATTTTCCCCCGTCCATGTCGCAGAGCGTACCGTCTCGCGGGAGAGCGCGCGACTCCTGCATTGTCCCCATGTCATGCTGGGCGAAACTGGCGGCGACAGCGGGAGCCTGACGATCTTCAATCTCTACCTCGCCCTCGGCGTGATGACGGTGCAGCAGACTTTCGCGACGATGGGGCGCTCAACCGTGCCACTGATTGCGGCTGCCATCGTCGCCGACCTTGCCGTCGATCCGGCTCTGGTCGGCATCTACCTCGCCCTCGGCTCCGTCGCGGCCTTTCTCACCACGATGGGGTGCGGTGGCTTCATCCTGCGCTACGGCGCACTGCGCATGACCCAGGTCGGCATGCTGGCGCTGGGCATCGGCCTCGCGGTGGTCGTTTCCGGTTGGCTGGCCCTGTTCGCCGTTGGGGCCTTCGTCGGCGGACTGGGGCAGGCGCTTTCGACGCCGTCCAGTTCGCATCTGCTGGGTCGACTCTCGCCGAAACACCTGGCGCCGCTCGTCTTTTCGATCAAGCAGACTGGCGTTCCGGTAGGGCTGATGCTCGCCGGTGTCGTGGCGCCTGTGCTGGTGACAGAGGCTGGTTGGCGGGTCGCGCTGCTTGTCGTTGCCGGCATCTGCGTGCTGACCGCCGTCGCGCTGCAGCCGCTGCGCGCGCACTTCGATATCGATCGCAATCCCAGTCAGCCGCTGTCGCCGGCCGACATCCGAGCCAACGTCGCGAGCGTGGTGCGCAACCCGGCACTCCGCGCGCTCTGCATGGCGATGTTCAGTTTCGTCGGACTGCAGACGCTCTTCACCGGCTTCTTCGTCCTCTATCTGGTGCGCGGCCTTGGCTACGACCTGGAGCGCGCCGGGTTCGTCTTTGCCATTGCTGTCGCCGTTGCCGTGCCGGCGCGTATCGGCTGGGGATGGCTCGCCTCGCATTTCGTGAAGCCGGCGACGTTGTTGGCGTTGCTGGGGGTCGGGATGGCAGCGGCAGCGGCGCTCACCGCTTCCATCGATGCCACCTGGCCGACCTGGGTGGCTGCTGTGATCGCCACGCTGCTGAGCGTCACCGCGGTAAGCTGGCATGGCGTCCTGCTGGCCGAGGTGGCGCGCCTCTCGCCACCGGGCCGCATCGGCGCGACGACGGGCGCGGTGCTGGCGTTCGGCGACGCCGGGGCGTTGCTCTTGCCGTTGCTGTTCAGCGCCGCGCTGACACTCACCGGCGGCTACTCCACCGGCTTCCTGATTGGCGGTGGTCTGGCGTTGATTGTCGGAGGGCTGGGCCTGCGGCAGCGGCTTCGTGCTAGCATTGCCCCATGAAGACCAAGCTCCTCGGCCGTACCGGCATCTCCGTCTCGCAACTCTGCTTCGGCACCATGTCCTTCGGCGGTGACGCCGACGAGGCAACTTCCGCCTCGATGTACAAGGCGGTCCGCGACGCCGGCATCAACTTCTTCGACTCGGCGAATGAATACAACAAGGGCAGGTCCGAGGAGATCCTGGGCCGGCTCGCCAAGGATCATCGCGATGATCTCGTCATCACCACCAAGTGCTTCAATCCGACAGGCCCCGACGTCAACGCGCGCGGCGCCAATCGTCGTCACGTCGCGCAGGCGGTCGAGGCGAGCCTGAAGCGCCTGCAGACCGATCGCATCGACGTGCTGTTCCTGCACCGCTTCGATGCGGTGACGCCGATCGACGAGATGATGCGCGCCCTCGAAGACCTCGTGCGGTCCGGCAAGGTGATCTATCCTGCCGTCAGCAACTGGTCGGCGTGGCAGACGCAGCGTGCCGTCGATATCCAGGAACGTCACAACTGGGCGCGCCTGCAGGTCGTGCAACCGATGTACAACCTCGTGAAGCGTCAGGCCGAGGTCGAGATTTTGCCGATGGCGGCCGCTAATGGCATCGGCGTCATTCCCTACAGCCCGGCTGCAGCGGGGCTGCTCTCGGGCAAGTATCTCGGCCAGGCCTCGGGACGACTGAAGACCAACAAGATGTACGAGGCGCGCTACGGCGAGGCCTGGGCCTTCGAGGTCGCCGAGAAGTACGTGGCCTTCTGCAAGGAGAAGGGCTTGCATCCCGTCAGCGCTGCCATTGCCTGGGTGGGCGCGCATCCGGCGATCACCGCGCCCATCGTGGGCGCCCGCAACCTCGACCAGCTCAAGGATTCGCTGGCCTCGGTGAAGATCGACATGACGCCCGAGCTGTACCGCGAGATCGCCGATCTGTCGCGCACGCCGCCGCCGGCCACCGACCGGCTGGAGGAACAGAAGGCGGCGCGAGGCTGACGCGTCTCAGCCCCGATCGCAGACGTCGACCCATTCGGCGTTGACCAAGGCGGCCATGCGGTCCGGGCTGATCCGCAGGGCGGAGTTAGTGGAGCCGGCCGCGGGCACGACCTCGTCGAACTCCTTGAGCGAGACGTCGCAATAGACGGGCAGGGGCGTCGCGAGTCCGAACGGGCAGACGCCGCCCACCGGATGGCCAGTCAACGCCACGACCTCGTCCTGGCCTAGCATGCGCGGCTTGCCGCCCAGCACGTCCTTGATCTTGCGGTTGTTCAGCCGCGCATCGCCTGCCGTGACGATCAGGAAGGTGCGGTCCTTGATTCGCAACGACAGCGTCTTGGCGATCTGCGCCGGTGCAACACCGTGGCCCTTGGCCGCCATTTCGACTGTCGCCGTGCTGGCATCGAGTTCGACGATGTCGATGTCGGGGGCATGCGCGGCGAAGAACGCCCGCACCGTCTCTACGCTCATGTCTGTGCAACCTTGCTATGTCGTCGTGCCCTTGAACATCGGGGCGGGGCAACTTAGCGTCGCGCTCCACAAGAGGTAAGAGCCCAGCGAGTGGGCAAGAGGGAAGGACGCACATGCCGACGATCGACGCCCAGGTCCATTGCTACGAACGCAATCATCCGGGCCGGCCCTGGGCGGCAGTGCTCGCGGGGCCGCCCGAGGTCACTGCCGAAGACATGATCAAGGCGATGGACGAGGTCGGCGTCGACGGCGCGCTGCTGGTCTCGGTCTACACGATGTACCGTTGGGACGAGAGCTACGCGGTCGCAGTGCAGAAGGCCCACCCCGGCCGCTTCGGCGTCATCAAGCCGGTGAACGCCAACGACCCCAAGGTCGCCGATACGATTGCAGCCTGGGCGGCGATGGACGGCACCGTCGCCGTCCGCATCATGTTCACGCCGGAGATCTCGACCGACGCCGCCGATCCCGGCATCAACCGCGTACTGGCCGCGGCAGCGAAGCACGACCTGCCGGTGAACCTGATGGCGCGCGGCCGCCTGGAACAGGTCGCGGAGCTTGCCAAGCGCAACCCGAACACAACGCTGGTCATCGACCATCTCGGTCTCGAACAGCCCTTCGCGCCGCCGGCGCCGGCTGAGCCTTGGCACGAGCTGCCGAAGCTGCTGGCGCTCGCGGCGCATCCCAACGTGGTGGTCAAGATCACCGGCGCCTGCACGCTCAGCCACGAGAAGTTTCCCTACAAGGACATCTGGGACCCGCTCGGCCGCATCTTCGATGCCTTCAGCCTCGACCGCTGCATGTGGGGCACCGACTGGACGCGCGCCGTGGCGCTGCTCACCTACAAGGAAGGCGTCGATTCCTTCCGCGTCACCGATCGCCTCTCCGACAGCGACCGCGCCGTGCTGATGGGCGGCTCGCTACAGAAGATCTACGGCTGGTCGCCAAAGAAGTGACGCTCGCCGTCTCGCGGGTGATCAAGGCGTCGCCGCGAGCGCTCTATCAGGCGTTCCTCGATCCGGAGTCGGTCGCCAAGTGGCGGCCGCCGACGGGGATGACGGCGCGCATCTTCGCCTTCGACGCTCGCGAAGGCGGGGGCTACCGTATGGCGTTCGACTATGCGGTTGCCGACCAATCTGTGCGTGGCAAGACGTCGGAACATTCCGACGGCTTCGAGGGGCGCTTCGCAAAGCTGGACCCCGACCGCCGGATCGTCGAAGAGATCGACTTCGAGTCCGACGATCCAGATTTCAGGGGCACGATGCGCCTGACCACGATCTTCGAGCCGGTCGCTGCGGGAACGAAGGTGACTGTGCTTTGCGAGAATGCGCCGACCGGGATCAAGGACAGCGATCACCAGGTCGGCATCGAATCGAGCCTGGCGAACCTCGCCGCCTTTACGGAGTAGGCAGGCTCGCCTTGCCGCCGCAGAGTGGCCGCTGCATCAGCACCGAGTCGACCCAACGCCCGAACTTGAAACCCACCGCGTCGAGCGTGCCGATCTGGCGGAAGCCCTGGCTGGCATGCAGGCCGATGGAGCCGGTATTGCCGCTGTCCCCGATGACGGCCAGCATCTGACGCCATGGGCCTGTTTCGCAGCGCTTGATCAGCATCGTGAGCAGGGCCCGGCCGATACCGTGGCCCGCCAACCCATCGCGGACATAGACCGAGTCCTCGATCGTGTGGCGATAGGCCGGGCGAGGACGGTAGCTCGACGCGTAGCTGTATCCCACGACTCGACCGTCCATCTCGGCCACGAGATAGGGCAGGTTGAGCTTCAGGACGCTCTCGCGCCGGCCGATCATCTCGGCGACCGTGGGAGCGGCCTCCTCGAAGCTCGCCAGCCCATGCCGCACGTGATGGGCATAGATTTCCTGGACAAAGGTCATATCGGCTTCGCGCGCATCGCGCACGACGACCGCCGTTTTCATCATCGGGCCTCCTGAAAGCACCTGCTGCCGCGTGAGGCCGATATCGGCCAGCATGCGGTCGTCGAGGTTTCTGAGCGCCGCCCGCTGCCGGGTGCGCGACCAGGGTGAACCGCCGATGAAACGAGCGATCTCCACGATGACGTCTCCAAGTGAACAGCTACGCGACATGTCGCCAATCTGCTGCTGCTGGTGCCATAAGGGAAATCTTGTCATTTTATGCGATCCATAAGGAGAGCTTTGGATGCGCGGCCTCAATCTCGACCATGTCAGGGCCTTCACCGAAGTGGCGCGGCTCGGCACCTTCTCGGCAGCGGCCGAACAGCTCAACCTGACGCAGCCCGCGATCAGCCAGCAGATTGCTCAACTGGAGAAGCGACTCGGGGTGGCGCTGGTCGAGCGGCTGGGCCGCCGTGCCACGCCGACAGCAGCCGGCCTCGAACTGCTCGACCATGCCGCGCGTATCGACGGCGCGGTGACGGCCGCCCTGGAGCAGCTTGCGCACTACAAGAGCGGCGAAGTCGGCCGTGTGCGTTTGGGGACGGGCGCAACGGCGGCAATCTTCCGCCTGCCGCAGATGCTGCGCCGATTGCGCCAACGCCTGCCGTCGCTGGAAATCACCATCGCCACGGGCAACACCTCCGATGTCGTGAAGGCCGTGCAGGACAATGCGCTCGACGTCGCGCTGGTGACGCTGCCAGCGGGAGGCCGCAATCTCGAGGTGACGCCGGTGCTGGACGACGAGTTCGTTGCGGTGACGTCGCGCGACGGCGTGAAGCTGCCGGCACGCGTTACGCCCGAAGTGATGGCGCGTCTGCCGGTGATCATGTTCGAGCCGGGCGGCCAGACGCGTCTGGTGACCGATCAATGGTTCTTTCAAGGCGGCGTCGAACTCCGGCCCAGCATGTCGCTGGGCAGCGTGGAGGCGATCAAGCGGCTGGTCGGCGTAGGGCTGGGCTGTGCGATCTTGCCGGCCGTGGCGTTGCGAGAGCCAGGCGATCGAGCGCGCCTCGTGGTGCGCCGCCTGACGCCCAGGCTCTATCGCAAGCTCGCCATCGTGGTCCGCCGCGACAAGGTCCTGCAGCGCGGCCTTCGCGAGACGGTGAAGGCCCTGCACGAGCTGGCCGAAAAATCCTGAGCGGACGTTTCGGTCCAAGCCTCACAACCGCTGCATGATGTTGACGATGACGGCAGCCTCGACTTTGCGATAAGGGGAGGCGAAGCGTTTTTCAGAGTAGGTGAGTCACCCATGGCCAACGTCGTCATCGCCAATTCGACGTTTCTCGATATGACGAGCCACGGGATGACGACGGCGACCAGCGTCGCAGAAGCCTACGGCATCACCAGCGCACCCATCCCGACCACCGCCACGATCAATGTTGCGCTGGTTCTGGAGCGCGCCAACGATCCGACGGCGCTGCTTAACAGCGACTGGGGCGCGCGCCAGCAGCAGCTCGAGCAACTCAACAACGACAGTGCTCTATGGTCGACCTATGGCGCCAGGACGGAGAACTACACCGCCGTCACCAATGCCTTGAACGACATGGGCATCCCCATCGTGGGCGATGCCAGCGGTACCGGCGGCTACATCACCTCACAGGAATCGCGCACGATCTGGGTCTCGCTGACACCCGAGAATTTCCAGACCCTGTTCGGCACGACAGGCTATCAGACGGCCTCGCTTGAGCAGGGTGGCATGTTCTATTGGGAGGGACACCTCTCGCTGCCGGAGGGCATGAACGTCGCGGGCCTGTGGTTCGATGCGCCGCCGGTCTGGGGAACGGAGCCGGGGACCTCGAACCTCGCCGGAGAGGCGTCGGTGTCGCCGCCGAAGGGCGCGCTCAGCATCGGCAATTCGCTCTCGAACAACCCGTCGACGCAGTATCCCAACGAGATCGCCGAGAATTTCTACAACTTCCCGCTGACGGGGAAGGACGTGCCAACGGCAACTGTCGGGCTGGTCGAACCGGGCATTGGCGGCGCGTTGCCGCCGGGCTCCGACTACACTCTCCAGGAAGGCTTGAACTCGTACCTTCGGAGCGCAGGTATCGACAAGGACGGTGAGTTCTACGTCGTCGCGAAGAATGGCGAGAAATATAGCTGGGGCAATCCCGATGTTTCCAACCCCGGCGAACGGTCTCTCGACCTCGGCGTGGTCGCCGCCATCAATCCCTACGGCAAGGTCGGTCTCTATGCTGGATCGGGCTTCGCGCCTGAGGGCGGCGCCTATGCGAACTCCTACACGGCCTATCAATCGTCGTTCTGGGACCAGACCAACAACCCGGCGGCGGTCTCTTCGTCCTTCAGCATCATTTCGCAGTCGGCACCGGACTCGCCTTTCGCCTTCGCGGTCCGGGAGCTTTTCGTCGATGCGGCGCTGCGCAACGTCTCGACCTTCATCGCCAACAACGACTGGGGCTCGAGCTACAGCTTCTCCAACGGCCTGGCCAACCAGAACGCCAATTTGAGTTCGCCTTACGCCGTCCTCGTCGGCGGCACTTCCATCACCACGGTCGCTGCAGCGCCGCACGATCCGACGGTCGCGCATGAGCCGTCGCCGTCGCAGTCGGTCTATGGCCAGGCGATGGCGGGCCACATGTCGATGCTGTGGCGGCTGATCGAGGGCGGTCTTACGCAATTGCCGAGCGGCGTTTCCGGAGCCGACGCGACTCAGACGACCCTGCTCGAATTGGTGTGGAACAGCTACGTCATCGGCAACAACAACGTCATCTTGCCGGAGGGTGGCCTGGGAGCCGCCGCCGGAAGCGACGGTGGTGTGGACACGACGCAGCCGACGCCCTGGTATCAGACGGCCTTCGGCTTGACGCCGACCTCGGCCAATCCGGGAGGCGGCACCGGCCGCGGCGCGCCGGACGTCGCTGCGAATGCCGGCGGCAACATGTTCTATCTCGCACCCGGCGATACCATGCAGCCCGGTGACATCTGGGAAGATCTGGGGACGAGCGCTGCCACACCACTCTGGGCATCGCTGGCGGCGCAGATCACCACGATCTTCGGCGATCAGAGCCTGCCGAGCCTCGGCTACATGAACGACCTGCTTTACACCGCGGCCGCGATTGCCCCGGCATCGTTCAACGACATCACTTTCGGCAACAACATCACGTCGTACTACTACGACAACGATGGCCAGTATTCGAGCGGCGGCTGGCCCGTCACCTTGACCGGCTTGGGCTACTCGGCCGCGCCAGGATATGACCTGACGACAGGGCTTGGCACGCCGAACGGGATGTTGCTGGCGCGCGCGCTCACGACGATTGCCCACGAGCAGTACACCTACGGCTCGACGCCCGACGTGCTCGACGCGACCGGGGCCGGCGGCTGGACGACGCCCGTCAGTGAGTCGCTGCTCGTTCAATCGATGTCGAGCAGGAATGCGGCCATCGACGTAGCAGCTGGCGAGCATAGCCTGACCTTCGGCAGTGGCGTTTCGTCGGCCTTCGCCTGGACGAGCCAGTTTGCGCAGCAGTCGCTGCAGGCTGACTTCGATCCGCAGCTCGTGCGGCTGTTCGATAAGCAGACCCATGGCTGGGTGGGGCAGTCGTCAGCCTCGGCCGACGGCAGCTTCTCCGTGGAGATCAACGGCACCTCGACCACCACGCCGCGCGGAACATTGACCAACGACTTCGGCTTCGTCGACTTCGTGGGCAACGACGGCAACACCGTCGTGCGTGTCGCCTCTGCGGTGGCCGTTGCCGAGACGGTGGGCAACGCCAGCGACCAGCAGGCGGTGGTGCGTATCCGCCAGAACGGCGAGGATTCGCTCTCGCTGACCTTCTACCGGGTCGACGACCATAACGGCACCATCGGCAGCCTTCGGCCGGGGGAGGCAGGCTATGCCGAGGCCGCCCTGGGACGGGCCTACACGACGAGCACGGGGGGAACGTCGATCGCCGGGCCGGGCTATGGCAATTACGGCCAGGCAATGCTGACGAATGTCGATGCAGGCAACATCATCGCCATGTATCTCGCGAACGACACCTCGGGAGAGTCGTTCTGGGCGTTCTCGGAGGCCAACGAAGCCAATGCCAGCGGCGGCCATGTCGGCCACCTCTGGAACTACGGCGTCAACACCTGGGGCTGGGAAGACACCTACGGCGGCGGCGACCGCGACTACAACGACCTGGTCGTCCAGCTCGACTTCACCAGCGCTTCAGGGAACGGCTGGCTGGTCTGACCGGGGCGCGCATCAAAGCGCGGCCAGCGCCTCGCGCACCTCGTCGACGTGGCCCTTCACCTTGACCTTGTGCCAGACCTTGCGGACGACGCCGTCCTTGTCGATCAGGAAGGTCGCTCGGTCGATGCCCATGTACTTGCGGCCATAGAGACTCTTCTCGATCCACGTCCCGTACTTCTCGCAAATCTTTCCGTCCTCGTCAGAGACCAGCGGGAAGTTGAGATCGTACTTGGCCTTGAACTTGTCGTGGCGGGCGACGCTGTCCTTCGAGACGCCGACGATCTGGGCCTTCAGCTTCTTGAAGTCAGGCGCGGCGTCGCGGAAGCCGCAGGCTTCCGTGGTGCAGCCCGGCGTGTCGTCCTTGGGATAGAAGTAGAGCACCACCGGCTTGCCGCGCAGTTCGGAAAGCTTGAGCTTCTTGCCGCCATCGGTGGGGGCGGTGAAATCCGGAGCCTTCTTGCCTTCCTCGACGCTCATCGTTCGCTTCCTTTGCCTTCCTTGCGGGGAACCCAGCCGGCAGCGCGCGCCGGTGCCTCGACGATACGCTCGTATATAGCACGCACCAGATCGGCTTCGCGGCCGATCCGCATCTGCAGTTCGCCGAGATCGCTCGCGCCTTCGGTCGCGGCGATCAGGCGCCGCTGGCCCTCGGGTGCCTTCGTCTCGTCGAACGCGGCTTCATCGCCGTTCAGGGTGAGCCGCAACAGGCTTTGCACGTCCGACAGCAGGGTGCGCGTCGCGCACAGGCGCTCGGCATCCTCGGTGGCGATCAGGCCGGCCGCTGCCATGCGCTGCAGCATCTCGGCCGGATGCGGATCGAGGATATCGGGATGCTCCGCGGCGTGATGCAGTGCCAGGTACTGCGCCACGAAGTCGATATCGAACAGGCCACCGCGCAGGTGCTTGAAATCCCAGGCGCTCTTGGGTGGTGCATGCTGGGCGATGCGGTCGCGCATGTCGGCGACGTCGCGCACGAGCGTAGCGGCATCGCGTGTCCGGCAGAGGGTCGCCTTCACGATCTCGGCCAGCCGTCCGACCAGCGCCGCCGGGCCATGGATCACGCGCATGCGGGTCAGTGCCATGTGCTCCCAAGTCCAGGCGGATTTCGCGTGATAGGTCTCGAAGCCTTCCAACGAATTGGCGAGCGGCCCGGCGCGACCCGACGGGCGCAGCCGCATGTCGACCTCGTAGAGTGCGCCTTCGTTGGTATGGGCGGTGAGCGCGGTCACGATCTTCTGGCTGAGCCGCGTGTAGTACTGGATCGGCGACAGCGGCTGGGTGCCGTCCGACACTTCCATGCCATTGGGAATGTCGTAGACGAAGATCAGGTCGAGGTCGGAGGTCGCCGACATTTCACGACTGCCGAGCTTACCCAGGCCCAACACGGCAAGCCTCTGGCCCTGGAAACCGCCATGGGTGTCGGCAAAGCGTTGCTCGACCCTATCGCAGAGGGCCGAGATCGAGGCTGCGGCGATGTCGGAGTAGGCGAAGCCTGCTCCGGCGGGTTTCACGATACGCTTGAGCTGCTGGACGCCCACCTGGAAGCGGCGGTCGTTGGTCCAGCGCCGCGCAAGATCGAGAATATCCTGCTCGTGATCGACGCGCGCCAGTATCGCGCCAAGCTCCGCAATCATCTCTGCCGCCGGCGGCAGTGGGCGGTAGAAATCTGGCGAGAGCACGGAATCGAGGAGGAGGGCGCGTCGGGAGAGATGGGCGGCGAGGCCTGGCGCGCTGCCCATGATGGTCGCCAGCAGTTCGAGCAGCGCCGGGTTGGCCTTGAACAAGGAGAAGAGCTGAACGCCCGCCGGCAGGTTGCCAAGGAAGAGGTCGAAGTTCAGCAACGCCTGGTCGGGCGATGCGGTCTCTCCCAGGGATTTCAGGAGACCCGGCATCAACTCGGTCAGCAGTTCGCGGGCGCGGGCCGTGGCCGTCGAACGGTACCGACCGTGATGCCAGCGCCGCACGATCGACGCCGCGGCGGAGGCGTCGCGAAAGCCAAGTGCTTTCAGGGTTTCGAGCGTGCCGGGGTCGTCGTCCGTGCCGGTGAAGACCAGATTGCCGCCGGGGCCGGCCAGGCTCGGCGCTTCTTCGAACAGGTGGGCGTAGTGGCTTTCCACGAGACGCAGCGTGTTCAGGAGATCGGCCTGGAACTTCATCGGATCGTCGTAGCCCAGGAACGTCGCGACGGCCGCGACGCCGGCCTCGTCGGCCGGCAACGAATGGGTCTGGCGGTCGTCGATCATCTGCAGCCGATGCTCGACACGGCGCAGGAAGCCATAAGCCTCGATCAGTTCTTCCGCCGCACGCGACGAGACATGGCCGGCGGCGGCAAGGGCGCGAAGTGTCTCGCAGGTACCGCGCAGGCGAAGCGAAGGATTGCGGCCGCCGAAGATGAGCTGCTGGGTCTGGGCGAAGAACTCGATCTCGCGAATGCCGCCGCGACCCAGCTTCACGTTGTGACCCAGCACCTTGATCGTGCCGCCACCACGATGGGCGTCGATCTGGCGCTTGATCGAATGGATGTCGTGGATCGCAGCGAAGTCGAGGTGCTTGCGCCAGATATAGGGCGTCATGTCCTTCAGGAAGGCCGCACCTACCGCGCGATTACCGGCGACCGGGTGCGCCTTGATCATGGCGGCGCGTTCCCAGTTCTGGCCGACGCTCTCGTAGTAGAGTTCTGCTGCCTGCACTGACATGGCGAGCGGCGTCGAACCGGGGTCGGGACGCAGCCGGAGGTCGGTACGAAAGATGTAGCCGTCGGCCGAAGCCTCCGACATGAGCTGCACCAGGAGCCGGGCGCCCCGCACGAAATGGCGGGAGAGCTGCTCGTTGTCGGCCACCGCCGGCGCGTCGCGGTCGTAGAGCAGGATCAGGTCGATATCGCTCGAGTAGTTGAGCTCGCCGGCACCGAGTTTCCCCATGCCGAGTACGGTGAAAGCGGCTGCCTGCGGATCGTCGCCGATGCCGAGCTGCCCGTCGCGCGCGAGCTGCAGGAGAATGGAATCGGTAAGTGCGTCCAGGCAGCCCGAGGCGAAGGAGCTGAGTGCACCGGTGACGCGATCGAGAGGCCAGGCGTCGGCGATGTCCGCAACAGCCACGGTCAGCGCGACGCGCCGCTTCAGCCGCCGCAGGGTCGCGGCGATCGCTTCCGGTTTGGCCCCCGATCGTGCCTCGTCATGGGTCGCGGCGAGTTGAGCCATCAGCTCCGCAAACGCGGCATCGGGCCCATGACGCCATATATCGGTCATAAAATCGGGGTTCTGTAGCGCCGTCTCCGTCAGATACGGGCTGTTACCGAACAGTGCGTCGAGCAGGGCGACGCCCGTTGCGTCGTCGGGCGGTGCGGTGCGCTCTTTCCAGCGCGTCCACGCCACGCTCTGCCGTTCGGAATCGTGCGGTCGCGGCAGGCGGGTCATCGAAAACCAAGACATTCAATACGTCGACAGTTAAATTGTTCTTGTCCGTTGGCACGCTCGCCCAAGCGAGTCACCATCGTCAAGAACCGGAAAGAGTCGGTTTTGGTCAAGCGAACCTATCGGGTCTGTGTCCGTGTCGTGGCCGGTGTCGTCCTGACACTCGCCGCGCTGGTCATCGTGGCGGCAATCCGCCTGTCGGCCGGCCCGGTCGATCTCGACTTCCTGAAGCCCCAGATCACGCGCCTGATCGACGTACCGGGCAACGAAATCCACCCCCATTTCGATCGTCTCGCCTTCGAATGGATGGCCCTCAACCAGCCCATGCGACTGGCCTTCCAGGGATTGCGTTTCACCAACGCCCAAGACCAAGTCATCGCTTCGGCACCGGATGCGGCCCTGACCTTCGAGCCGCGGTCGGTCTTCCAGGGCATCTTCCTGCCGACGACGGTCGTGGTCGAACGGCCGGTCATCGAGGCCGACATTGCCCGCGATGGCGGGGTGTTCAAACGCATCTTCACGTCCGAAGCCGGGGGCGCGCAGGGCGAGGCGGTGTCGATTCTGGTCGACCAGCTCCTGGCCGAGCCGAATTACAAATCGCTGATGGGCCAGCTCGACTCGGTGAAGGTCGAGCATGCCAGCGTCACCCTGCGCGACCTGAAGTCGGGCCTGGTCTGGGTGGCACCGGGGGCGAATGCCGAACTGAGGCGCGATACCGCCGGCGTGTCGATCAAGGCCAATGCCCGTTTCACCGGGCATGGCGATCCGGTCGATACCTCGCTCACCGGCGTCTACACGCGCGATCGCAGCCGCATCTCCGTCGAAGCCAGGATCGACGGCTTCAAGCCCTGGGTGTTTGCCGATCTGTCGCCCGATCTCGTTCTGTTGCGCGGTGTCGACGTCAAGTTGTCGGGCCGCTTGCAAATCGAAGCGACCGGTGCGGGCGAAATCCGGACCGTCGGCGTGGACATCACTGGCGGTACCGGCAGCGTCACCCTGCCGGGCGTGCTGCAGGCGGCGCACGAGGTGCGCGGCATGAATGCCCGTTTCTCGGTCGATACCACCGAACAAGTCGCCAAGATCGACAAGGTCGAGATGGATTTCGGCGCCGCCAGGGTCCTCGTCACGGGCAGCGGCACGCGGACCCCGGACAGCCGTACCTTCTCGGGCCGGGCCGAAATCCGGCAGATCCCGATCGACAAGCTCCGTGACTACTGGCCGCTGGAGTTCGCAACGGGCGGCCGGGAATGGGCGATGACGAATCTCAGCAACGGCGCACTCGATATTGCTGCAGAGTTCGCGCTGAGTTCGCCGGTCGACGATATTTCGGCGATGAAGGTCGACCGGCTGGTCGGCCTGCTCGAGTACGGCGGCATGACTGTGCGCTACATGCCGCATATGCCCGAACTGCAGGATGTCTCGGGCAAGGCGCGTTACGAGAACGGCACCTTGCGTTTTGACGTGGTGCGGGGCGGGGCCGTTGGCCTCAAGGTCGTCGATGGCTCTATCGAGCTGACCGGCCTGGACGGTCCAGTGCAGACGGCGGCCTTGCGCTTGCCGATCACGGGCTCCGCGCAGGACGTCATCCGTTTTCTGGCGCGACCCAAGCTCGGTCTGTCCAAGGACGTGCTTTATGACCATCGCCGGCTGGGGGGCGAGGCGGCCATTGATCTGTCCCTCAGTTTCCCGCTCATCAATGCGCTTGCCGTTTCCGATATCGACATCAAGGCCGATGCCACCCTCACGTCTTTCTCGCTGAAGGATGTGCTGGGCGAGCTCGACCTCACCGACGCCACGGCGCGCCTGAAATACGGCGACTCCGAACTCAACGTCTCAGGGCAGGGCAAGCTCGACGGCAATACGATCGACCTCACCTGGCGCGAGATGTTCGCGGCCAAGGCGCCGTTCCGCCGGCGCTACGACGTCAAGGGTGCAGTGAACTCCGACGTCGTGGGCAAGGCGGGCTTCCCCGCGGTCGATTCCTTCATCACAGGCCCGATCGGCACAACGCTCTCCTATCAGGTCGCGACCAACGGCACGAGCGAGGTCGCGGGCCGCTTCGACCTCAAGGGGGCAAAGGTCTTCGTCGAACCGCTCGCGCTCACCAAGGAAGCCGGCACCGAGGGGCTGGCCAATCTGACCTTGAAGCTGGCTCCCGGCGGCAAGCTCACAGTGGCGGACTTCGAAGGCCGTGGCGCCGGTCTGCAGGCGAAGGGCCAGGCGCGTTTTGGTCCCGACAATCTGCTTCAACAGATCACGATGCAGCAGGCGAAGCTCGGCAGATCGGACGTGTCGGTCGACTGGAAGCGCGTGCCTGCCGGTGTCGAGGTGTCGGTAAAGGGTCAGTCGCTGGAGCTGGCACGCGTACAGGAAATGCTGCGGGCCCGGAATGAGATCGCCAAGCGGGAACCCAAGGGGCCAGCTGCGGACGCGCGCAACAGCACGAAGATGACGCTTCAGATCCAGGACGTGATCCTGAAGCATGGGTCCTTAGGCTATCTCAACGGCCGCTTCGAGATGATGGGCGATCGCGTGACCTTCGCCGATCTCGGCATGGGGGCGGGCAAGGGCTCGACCTTCCGCGTGACGCCGGCTCAATCCGGCCGCACGCTCTTCCTCTACGTCGCGGACTTCGGACAGCTCCTGTCGCAGGCGGGCTGGATGGACGGGCTGGTCAACGGCTATCTGCACATCGAAGGGAAGTTCAACGATCTGTGGGCCGATCCACCACTCGACGGCACCTTGAAGGTGGGCCCCTATCGCCTGCAGAAGGTGACGCCGCGCGCCGGGATCGGAACGCTCAATGCCGCCATCGACGGTCTGAACAGTGCGGGCAATGCGTTGCAGCAGTTCGACAGCTTGAGCGCCAACGTTTCCAAGGCAGGCGACCGCATCCAGGTCCGCAACGGCCGCACCAGCGGTCAATCCATCGGCCTCACGACCCAGGGCACCGTCGATATCGGCAACGACACGGCCCAACTCTACGGCGTGATTGTGCCGGCCTTTGCGCTGAACAATCTCCTGTCGAACGTACCGCTGCTGGGGCCGCTGCTGACCGGCGGCAAGGACGGCGGCATGTTCGCCATCTCGTACCAGCTGCATGGCCGGTTCGACGACCTCAAGAGCGACGTCAACATGATGTCGGCCGTGACGCCCGGCGCCTTGCGCGAGATCTTCAATGCGCCGCCGGCCATGCCTGGCACACCGCAGGCACCGCCGCCGCCCGCCAACCGGTAGTTGCCGCGACGGCGTAGTGCCGGTCCTTAGACCGCGCGCACCAGGACGTGACGCTTGCGGCCGGCCGAGAGCTTCAGCGTGCCCGAGGAATCGAGATCGCCTTCGCCGACGGTTGCCGCATCGCTGACAATCGGTTTGTCGTTCAGCCGGGCGCCACCGCCCTTGATGAGCTTGCGGGCCTCGTTGCGGCTTTCCGTCAGGCCGGCATCGTGCAGCAGCTCGAAGGCGGCGATGCCGGCCTTGAGCTTCGAACGCGCCATGTCGATGGTCGGCAGCGTTTCGGCCTTGGCACCTTCCTCGAAGGTACGGCGTGCGGTCTCGGCGGCGCTGTCGGCTGCCTGCTTGCCATGCGCCAGCGCCGTCACCTCGGTGGCGAGGATCTTCTTCGCCTCGTTGATCTCCTGTCCCTGCAACGCTTCAAGCCGCGCGATCTCGGACAGCGGCATGTCGGTGAACAGCTTGAGGAAGCGGCCGACGTCGGCGTCCTCGGTGTTGCGCCAGTATTGCCAGAAGTCGTAGGGCGACAGCCGGTCGGGGTTGAGCCACACCGCGCCCGCTGCCGTCTTGCCCATCTTGGCGCCCGACGCGGTCGCGAGCAGCGGCGAGGTCAGCGCAAACAGCTCGGCGCCCTGCATGCGGCGGCCGAGATCGGCGCCCATGACGATGTTGCCCCACTGGTCTGAGCCGCCCATCTGCGCGATGCAGTTGTAGCGCTTATGCAGCTCCACGAAGTCGTAGGACTGCAGGATCATGTAGTTGAATTCGAGGAAGGAGAGGGGCTGGTCGCGGTCGAGCCGCAGCTTTACCGAGTCCATGGTCAGCATGCGGTTGACCGAGAAGTGCCGGCCGACATCGCGCAGCAGCGGAATGTAGAGCAGCCCGTCGAGCCAGTCGGCATTGTTGGCCATGACCGCCTCGGTCGGGCCGTCGCCGAAGGTGAGGTAGTTCGAGAAGCTCCGCTTGATGGCCGCCATGTTGGAGTCGATCTGCGCCGTCGTCAGGAGCTGGCGCGTCTCGTCGCGGCCCGAGGGATCGCCGACCTTGGTCGTGCCGCCGCCCATCAGGGCAATCGGCCGGTGGCCGCTCTTCTGCCACCAGCGCAGCAGCATGATTTGCAGCAGGTGCCCGACATGGAGCGAATCGGCGGTGCAATCGAAGCCGATATAGGCGGTGCGGACGCCGCTCGCGAGAAGTTCGTCGAGGCGCTGAAGGTCGCTGCACTGATGCACCATTCCGCGCTCGTGCACGATCCGCATGAAATCCGACTTGAAACCCGACATATCGCCGTCCGCTGCCGCTTGGCTCGTTTGTTCGTGAAGGGCCGTGGATGTAACATGTGGGGGTAAGTGCCTCAACGGCCCGCCATGTCCCTGAAGTCCATGTCCCCGAATTCGCTCACCCAGCTTGCTCCCGAACGGCCGTTGCGCACCCTAGGTCTGATGAGCGGGACCTCGGTCGACGGCGTCGACGTGGCCCTGATCGAGACTGACGGCGAACGTATCGCTTCCTATGGACCGAGCCTCACTGTTCCCTATGCCGACGATGTGCGTCGCACGATCCGCGCAGCCTTTGGTGCCGAACAAGCCTCCGATGTGACGCGTGCCGCCGAACAGGCCGTGACCGAGGCTCATGCAGATGCCGTGCGCCGCTGGTCGAGCGAGCAGGGTGTGCCGCTCTCCAGCGTCGATCTCGTGGGTTTCCATGGCCAGACGATCACCCATCGGCCGGAGCGGCGCTTCACCTGGCAGATCGGCGATGGCGCTGCGCTCGCGCGTGCGCTCGGTGTGCGCGTGATCAACGACCTGCGCACCGCCGACGTCGCCGCAGGCGGGCAGGGCGCGCCGCTCGTGCCGGCCTATCACGCGGCCCTCGTGCGCGACCTGCCGCGGCCGCTCGCCGTGGTGAATATCGGCGGCGTCGCCAACGTCACCTGGGTGGGCGCGGACGAGGCGCTGCTCGCCTTCGATACCGGCCCCGGCAACGGGCCGATCGACGACTGGTGCGCGCGCCGCGCCGGCCAGCGCTACGACAAGGACGGCGTACTGGCCGCAACTGGCAAGGTCGATCGCACGAGGCTCGAACGCTTCAGCGAGCATCGCTACTTCGCACGCACACCGCCCAAGTCGCTCGACCGTGGCGACTTCAACGATGCCTGGGCAGAAGGGCTGAGCGTAGCCGATGGCGCCGCGACGCTGACGCGCGGCACGGCGCGCGCTATTGCGCTCGCCGCGCGGCACTTCCCGGCGCCTGTCCTGCGATGGGTGATCTGCGGCGGCGGCGCGCGCAATCCGACGTTGTTGCGTGCGATTGCCGAGGAGACGCGTGGCAAGGTCGTGACGGCCGCGGATCTCGGCTGGGATGGCGATGCTCTCGAAGCGCAGGCCTTTGCCTTCCTGGCCGTGCGCTCGTTGCGTGGTCTGCCGCTTACCTATCCGACGACCACCGGCGCGCCGCGTCCCATGACGGGCGGCCGGCTCAGCGAGCCTTAAGGCTCTTTGTTGCTCGTCGCGCGGCCCGGCGGATTGAGCAGGGACTTGGCAACGTACCTGTCCACATCGACGGCGAGCTTGTCGAGCGAGTCGTGGAAGAAGTGGTTGGCGCCCTTCACGGTGCGCGATTCCACGGTGATGCCTTTCTGCAGCGAGAGGCGGGCGACAAGCTTCTGGATGTCGGCGAGCGGCACCACTTCGTCGCGCTCTGCGCCGACGATGAGACCCGAAGAAGGGCAGGGCGCGAGGAAGGCGAAGTCGTAGGAGTTCGCCGGCGGCGCCACCGAGATGAAGCAATCGATCTCGGGTCGACGCATCAGCAGTTGCATGCCGATCCACGCGCCGAACGAGTAGCCGGCGATCCAGCACGACTTGGCATCGGCGTTCATGCCCTGCAGCCAGTCGAGTGCGGCGGCCGCATCGGAGAGTTCGCCCATGCCGTTGTCGAAGCGGCCCTGGCTGCGACCGACGCCGCGCGTGTTGAAGCGCAACACCGAGAAGCCGCGGTTTACGAAGACATGGAAGAGCGAGAACACAACCTTGTGGTTCATCGTTCCGCCGTATTGCGGATGAGGATGGAGGATCAGCGCGATCGGCGCGCGTTCTTCCTTGCTCTGGTGATAGCGGCCTTCGAGACGACCCTCGGGGCCGGTGAACATCACGTCAGGCATGGAGACTCCGGTTTTTCACCCTGTTGACCTCCGGTCGTAACCGATTTGGGGCGATGGATGGGGGGGATTCTTGATACTTGACCGACTTACTCGGATTATTTAAATCCGAGCTACGCAGTTGGTTTTTCCCCGAACCCCGACTAGAGGGGCCGGAATATCGTAGTAACGCCTTGGTTTTCAAGACCTTTAGGCGTTCGGTAACGCAAGGCCGGGCGATCCGGCCATGAGGAGGATGCTGTGAAGCTCAGCACCAAGGGCCGATACGCCGTTATGGCGATGGTCGATCTGGCGCGCCACGCCCAGGCCAAGCCGGTTTCCCTGTCGGATATCGCAGCCCGGCAGGAGATTTCTCTGTCCTATCTCGAACAGCTCTTTGCCCGGCTGCGGCGCGCCGGCCTCGTGAAGAGCGTGCGTGGTCCCGGCGGCGGCTACCGACTGGCCCGCCTGTCGATGGAAACGCGGGTTTCCGAGATCATTCTGGCGGTCGACGAGCCGATCAGCGCCACCCGGTGCACCGAAATGGGCGCCACCGGCTGCCGGGCCGACCGCAGCAAGTGCCTGACCCACGACCTGTGGGAGGAGCTGGGCAACCAGATCCACATGTTCCTGAGCTCGGTCACCTTGCATGACGTGCTGGAGCGCAAGCTGGCGCCGCGCATCATCGAGGCGCCGGGCGTTCCCGGTCCCGGATCGTCGATGGCCGCAGCCAGCTAGGAGCTGCCTCGATCATGGCCGCGTTCGCGTACCTCGACCACAACGCTACCAGCCCCCTGCGGCCGGTGGCGTTCGAGTCCATGGTCGAGGTGCTGCGTGCCGGCGGCAATCCGTCGTCTGTCCATACGGCAGGGCGCAAGGCCCGTGCCGCCGTCGAGACAGCGCGCCGTCAGGTGGCGGCGCTCGTCGGTGCATTGCCGGCCGAGGTCGTCTTCACCTCTGGCGGAACGGAAGCCAATAATCTTGCGCTTTCCGGCGCTGGACGCCGACGCGTCCTGGTTTCGGCGGTCGAGCATGACAGCGTGCTGCGCGCTGCCCCGGCGGCCGAGATCATCGGCGTAGACGGCAATGGTGTCGTCGATCTGGCCGCGCTGGAGCGGGCGCTGGCCTCGTCGGCGGACGAGCCTGCCCTGGTGTCGGTCATGCTGGCCAACAACGAGACTGGCGTGCTGCAGCCGATTGCCGACGTCGTGCGTCTTGCGCGCGACGCAGGTGCGCTGGTCCATTGCGATACCGTTCAGGCGGCCGGCAAGGTGCCGGTCGAAGTACATGGTCTCGGTGTCGACTACCTCAGCCTCTCCGCTCACAAGCTTGGTGGCCCGACTGGAGTCGGCGCCTTGATCGTGCGCACCGGTGCCCCGTTTGCGACGGACCGCAGGGGCGGGGGGCAGGAATCCAATCGCCGCGCCGGGACGGAGAACGTAGCCGGGATCGCAGGCTTCGGGGCCGCCGCGCAGGAGGCCGCCAAGGGCCTCGATCTTGCCGATTGGCGCGACAGGCTCGAATTTTCTCTTGTCCAGATTGCCCCGCGTGCACGCGTCTTTGGCGCTGGCGCGATCCGGCTCGGAAACACGAGCTGTGTCGCTATGCCGGGTGTTCCGGCTGAAACGCAGGTGATGGCATTCGATCTTGCCGGTGTCTGTATCAGTGCTGGAGCGGCCTGCTCCTCGGGCAAGGTCCAGCGTTCGGCGGTTCTGGCGGCCATGGGCGTGCCGGCCGACGAGGCTGCGACCGCCATCAGAATTAGCTTGGGCTGGAACACCGAACCGGCCGATATCGAGCGCTTGATCACCGCATGGCGGGACCTATATATCCGAGTGACACAGTCGGATATTTCTCGAGCTGAAGCAGCGTAGGAGTTTCAAGGGGTTAGCATGACAGCCATTACCCAAATCCGGCGCAACGACCAGCCGATTTACCTGGATTATCAGGCCACCACCCCCATGGACCCGCGGGTCCTGGAGGTGATGATGCCCTACTTTACCCACAAGTTCGGCAATCCGGGCTCGCGCAGCCACGCCTACGGCTGGGAAGCCGAGGAGGCGGTGGAGAAGGCGCGCGGCCAGATCGCCAAGCTGATCGGGGCGGACGAGAAGGAGGTCATCTACACCTCCGGCGCCACTGAATCGAACAACCTCGCGATCCGTGGCGTGGCCGAGTTCTACAAGGACCGGAAGAACCACATCATCACCACGGTGACGGAGCATAAGTGCGTGCTCGATACCTGCCGCCATCTCGAGCAGCAGGGTTTCGAGGTCACCTATCTGCCGGTCCAGCAGAACGGCCTGCTCGACCTCGACGTGCTACGCGCGGCGATCACCGACAAGACCGTGCTGGTCTCGGTGATGGCCGTGAACAACGAGATCGGCGTCATCCAGCCGCTGGCCGAGATCGGCAAGATCTGCCGCGAACGCAAGGTCTTCTTCCATACCGACGCGGCACAGGCCGCCGGCAAGATTCCGCTCGACGTCGAGGCGATGAACATCGACCTGATGAGCATCTCGGGGCACAAGATCTACGGCCCCAAGGGCATCGGCGCGCTCTACGTCCGCCGCAAGCCGCGCGTGCGGCTGGTCGCGATGATCTATGGCGGTGGGCAGGAGCGCGGCTTCCGCTCGGGCACGCTGCCGACGCCGCTCTGCGTCGGGTTGGGCGAAGCCTGCGAGATCGCGATGAAGGAGATGGGCACAGAGGCCAAGCACCTGGCCAAGCTCCAGGAGCGGATGCTGAAGGGCCTTCGGGCCAAGCTGACGGATATCGTCGTCAACGGCGATCTGGAGCAGCGCATCCCGGGCAATCTCAACATCAGCTTCGCCTATGTCGAAGGCGAGTCGTTGATGATGGGCATCAAGAACCTGTCGGTGTCGTCCGGTTCGGCCTGCACCTCGGCGTCGCTCGAACCCAGCTACGTGCTGCGGGCGCTCGGTGTCGAGGAGGAGATGGCACACACGTCGCTTCGTATCGGGCTCGGCCGCTTCACCACCGAACATGAAGTCGACACCGCCGTCGACGAACTGGTGCGCCACGTCACCAAGCTGCGGGCCATGAGCCCGCTCTGGGAGATGGCCCAGGAAGGGATCGATCTGAAGTCCATTGAATGGGCTGCTCACTAATCTGACCACTGACGCGCGGCCTTTGGGGCACTGCGCCGAGATTTGAGGAGAGTGTCATGGCTTACAGCGAAAAGCTGATCGACCACTACGAGAACCCGCGCAACATCGGGTCGCTCGACAAGAACGCCGAAGATGTCGGCACCGGCTTGGTCGGTGCGCCGGCCTGCGGCGACGTGATGAAGCTGCAGATCAAGGTTGGCCCCGACGGGCTGATCGAGGACGCCAAGTTCAAGACGTTCGGCTGCGGTTCGGCCATCGCGTCGAGCTCGCTTGTCACCGAATGGGTGAAGGGCAAGACTATCGACGAGGCCGAGACGATCAAGAACACCGACATCGCGCGCCATCTGGCGCTGCCGCCGGTGAAGATCCACTGCTCGGTCCTGGCCGAGGACGCGATCAAGGCGGCGATCGCCGACTATCGCGCCAAGGCCCAGAAGGAAGAGCCGAAAGAAGCGGCCGAGTAGCAGTCGGAGCAAGGTAGCCATGAGCACGACCACGGATACGGCGAAGCCCGCCGCTCCCGCCGCCACCCCGAGGCCGCGCCGTCCGCGACCGCAGGTGATGTCGGTGACGCCGCTTGCTGCCGAGCGCGTGAAGGCGCTGATCGACGGCCGCGGCAAGCCGACGGCCGGTATCCGCATTGGCGTGCGTACCAAGGGCTGCTCGGGCATGAGCTACACCCTCGAGTTCGCCGACAAGCAGGAACCGATGGACGAGGTGGTCGAGGCTGGTGGCATCAAGCTGCTGATCGACCCCAAGGCCTCGCTGTTCCTGATCGGCACTGAGATGGACTACGAGGAAGAGAAGCTGAAGTCGGGCTTCGTGTTCAAGAACCCGAACGAGAAGGGCCGCTGCGGCTGCGGCGAATCCTTCCACGTCTGAAGTCCGATCATGGATCATTTCGCGCGGCTGGGACTGCCGGCGGCGCTGGACCTCGAAGCCGCGTCGCTCGACCGGGCCTATTTCGCTCTACAGCGTCAGTGGCATCCCGATCGCTTTGTTGCCAAGCCCCCTGAAGAACGCGCGCGCGCGTCGGTCGAGGCCGCTGCGCTGAACGACGCCTATCGCACGTTGAAGGATCCGCTGAGCCGGGCCGTCTATCTTGCAGGGCTCAAGGGCGTGGAGCTGCCGGGGGACGGCAAGACCATCGACGATCCGGATCTGCTGATGGAGGCGATGGAGGCACGCGAAGAACTGCACGAGGCGCCAAGCGGCGAAGCGGTCGATGCGCTGGCCGCCAAGGCGCGCGACGATATGAATAAGGCGATGGCGGGGCTCGGCAGTTTGTTCTTGGCAAACGACCGGCCGGCCATCAGAAAAACGCTCCTTCGCCTGCGCTACCTCGACAAGTTCGCCGAGGAGGCGCGTGCGCGACGCATGAATCTAGAACGGTCCAGGGCATGACTTTGCTGGAGATCCACGAGCCGGGCGAAACGCCTCTGCCGCATGCCGGCGAGGGATCGCTGGCGGTCGGCATCGATCTCGGCACGACCAACTCCGTGGTCGCCATTGCGCGCGAAAGCGTGCCTGCCGCGCTGCACGACGAGACGGGCAAGGCGCTGGTTCCTTCGGTCGTGGCCTATCCGGCCGCTGGCGGTGTCTTGGTGGGCGACGCCGCGCGCCAGCTCGCGGGCACCGAGCCGAAGAGTGTCGTCTCCTCGATCAAGCGGCTGATGGGCCGAGGTGCGGCCGACGTTCATGCCGTGGCCGGCGTGCTGCCCTACGAGATCGAGCCGGGCACCGGCCAGACCGACATGGTGAAGCTGCGCATCGGCGGCAAGGCGCGCTCGCCGGTCGAGATTTCCGCCGAAATCTTGAAGGCGCTGCGCCAGCGCGCCGAGGAAGCGCTGGAGAAGCCGGTCGAGCGGGCCGTCATTACCGTGCCGGCCTATTTCGACGATGCCGCACGCACCGCGACCCGCGATGCCGCGCGCGTGGCCGGCCTCGAAGTGCTGCGTCTGGTGAACGAGCCGACGGCCGCGGCGCTGGCCTACGGTTTGGACAAGGGCTCCGAAGGCCTCTACGCGGTCTACGATCTGGGCGGCGGCACGTTCGACTTCTCCCTGCTGCGGTTGGAGAAGGGTGTGTTCCAGGTGCTGGCGACCGGTGGCGACACGGCCCTGGGCGGCGACGATCTGGACCGCGCGATTGCCGAACGCATGCTGGCGGAGCGCAAGCGCGATGGCCTTGCCGACCAGGTCGACGAAGCTGCGGTGAAGGCGGCCTTGGCGCTGGCGCGCCACATGAAGGAACAACTCTCCGACCGCGACCAGACCTCGGGCCGGCTCGAGATCGCGGGCACGCCGTCGTTCCACGCGCTGACAAAGTCCGAGTTCGACGCGATGGCCGATGCCCTTGTCGAGCGCACACTGGGCATCGCGCGCAACGTGCTGGCCGATGCCGGCATGACCGCCGCCGAAGTGCAGGGCGTGGTGCTGGTCGGCGGTTCGACGCGCGTGCCGCTGGTGCGTGCGAAGGTCGCCGGCATGATCGGCAAGCCGCCGCTCACCGACATCGACCCCGACGAGGTCGTGGCGCTGGGCGCTGCGCTGCAGGCCGAAGCACTGACCGGCGGTGGCGATACTTTGCTGCTCGACGTGACGCCGCTGTCGCTGGGCCTCGAAACCATGGGCGGCATCGTCGAGAAGATCGTGCCGCGCAACACGCCGATCCCGGTGCAGCTCGCGCAGGATTTCACGACCTATCAGGACGGCCAGAGCGCCATGGCGATCCATGTCGTCCAGGGCGAGCGCGAGATGGTCACGGATTGCCGCAGCCTGGCGCGGTTCGAACTGCTGGGCATTCCACCGATGACCGCCGGCGCGGCGCGTATCCGCGTCACCTTTGCGGTCGACGCCGATGGTCTGCTTACGGTCTCCGCCGAGGAACGTACGACCGGCATTGCCCAACGTATCGAAGTGAAGCCGTCCTACGGCCTCAGCCACGAAGACATGGCCGACATGCTCTACGACAGCATGGACAATGCCGAGGCCGACATGACTTTGCGTCTGCTGACCGAGGCGAGGGTCGAGGCGCGGCGCAGCCTGCTGGCACTTGATGCGGCGCTGGCCAAGGACGGTGCGCTGCTGTCGACCGAAGAACGTGCGGCAATCGACCAAGCTCGAGCCGCCGTCGAAGCCGCGATGGCGGGCGAAAGCCGCGACGAGATCAATGCCGCCGCCGAGGCGCTCGAAACACTATCGAAGCCCTTCGCCGAACGGCGCATGGACCGCGGCATCCGCGAGGCGCTGTCGGGTCTGTCGGTCGGCGAGTTGGAAAACAGGGTCGGCGAGTAAGGAGCAAGAGAGACTGAGATGCCGAAGATGACGTTCATCCTGAAGGACGGGTCGCCGAAGGAAGTCGATGCGCCCATCGGTCTTAGCGTGCTCGAGATCGCCCATCGCAATCACATCGACATCGAGGGCGCTTGCGAAGGTTCGCTTGCCTGCTCGACCTGCCATGTCGTGGTGGAGAAGACCTGGTTCGACAAGCTGGCGCCCGCCAGCGACGACGAGGAAGACATGCTCGACCTTGCCTTCGGCCTTACACACACCTCGCGGCTAGGCTGCCAGATCCGCATGAGCGAAGCGCTGGACGGTCTGGTGGTGCGTCTGCCGGCGGCGACGCGCAACATGATGGTCGACAAGTAAGGGGAGCGCGCGCGATGGCAAAGAAGCTGCGCTGGACGGATGTCCACGACATCGCGATCGAACTCGAAGAGCGCCATCCCGATGTAGACAACGTCAACCTGCGGTTCACCGACCTGCATCGCTGGGTGATGGAGTTGCCGGATTTCGAGGACGATCCCAACCGCTCCAACGAGAAGATCCTGGAAGCGATCCAGGCCGCCTGGATCGAGGAACGCGACTAACGCACGGCTTTTGAGATGCTGGCCTGACGCCGTAATTTAGTCGAAAATAACGGCGATTTTGCTCGGTCTCCGGAGGCCGTCGATGATCGTGACAAAGGGGCGCCCTGTGCTTCTGCCGCTGATCTTGGCGGTGGGTCTAAGCGCCTGTGCATCCAACGCAGTCCAACCAGGCATCGTCCACACGACGGCAGGTCAGCCCGGCGTCGTGACAACCTCGTCCAGCGTGCCGCCGTCACCGGCGGCAGGTACTGTCTACAATGGCTCGGTCGCCGGACCAGGTCGGGTCGTCTCGATCCGCGAGATCGCCCTGCAAGGCGGCAATGGCGGGTATCACAGCAGCGGTCAGGGAACCATGATTGGCGGTTTCTTAGGCGCCGCAGCGGGGGCGGCCCTCGGCGGCGCGATCGGCCAGACTGTGGGCAGTAGCCTTGTCGGCTTGCTCTTGGGCGCCGTCGGTGGCGCCATCGCCGGTAACATCTCCGACGGTCAGCAGTCGGGGGGACGCGGCATCGAGGTCGTGGTCCAGCGCGACGATGGCCAGAACGTCACCATCGCCCAGCGTGACGATGGCGATGTGCAACTCGGCGACCGGGTGCAGATCGTGCAGGATGGCCGGGGCGTTGCCCGGGCAGTGCGAGACACTTCCCGCGCCCCTGACTGAATCGCTAGAATACCCCCGATAGAGTCAGTGAAAGGTCGTCATCGGATGTTCGGTAAATGGATCGGCAAACGGGCCCTGGCCCTCGTGGTTCCGGCTGCGCTCGCGGCCAGCCTCGGCGCCTGTAATGGCAGCAGCGGTGCGGTCCAGCCGGGTGTCGTCAACACGTCGGCCCAGGGCGCCAGCTACCGCGGCGAGGCCGGGCGCGTGGTGTCGATCCGGGAAGTGCGGGTGCGCGGCCAGCGCGGCGGCATGAACGACGGCACGATGATCGGCGGCACGGTCGGCGCCATCGGCGGCGCGGCGGCGGGCGGTGCGATCTCCAATTCGGTGGGCGGCGCGGTCGTGGGCGGCGTGCTGGGTGCCGTCGGCGGCGCCATTGTCGGCACCGCGGTCGACCAGGAATCCACGCGCCGCGGCATCGAGATCACCGTGCAGCGCGACGACGGCCAGCGCGTGACCGTGGCGCAGTACGACGACGGCGATATCCAGATGGGCGACCGGGTGGCGATCGTTTACGACCGCAACGGCGTCGCCAAGGTCGTGCGCGACACCAGCCGCCGGCGCGACTGATCCCGCCCTGCACGCCGGCTGCCGGTCCCGATCTCGGTCGCCAGCAGGTGGCCGAAGGTCGGCAGGGCCCCTATATAGGCCCCGCCATGACCCGCAATTCCCTCGACCTCGAAAAGGCGCCCGGCGACACCCGCGTGGTGGTCGCGATGTCGGGCGGCGTCGATTCGTCCGTCACGGCGGCGCTGCTGAAGGACCAGGGTTACGATGTTGTGGGAGTCACCCTGCAGCTTTACGACCATGGCGTGGCGGTCGGGAAGGCCGGTGCCTGCTGTGCCGGCCAGGACATCCGCGACGCGCGCCAGGTCGCCGACCGCCTCGGCATCCCGCACTACGTGCTCGACTACGAGAACCGCTTCCGCAATGAGGTGATGGAGTCCTTCGCCGACGCCTATGCGCGCGGCGAGACGCCGGTGCCGTGCATTGCCTGCAATCGAACCGTGAAATTCCGCGACCTCCTTAAGACGGCGCGCGAGCTTGGCGCCGAGGCGCTGGCGACCGGCCACTATGTGCGCCGAGTCGCAGGTGAGGGCGGACCCGAGCTGCACCGCGGCGCCGATCCGGCGCGAGACCAGAGCTACTTCCTGTTCGGCACCACGCGCGAACAGCTCAACTTCCTGCGCTTCCCCCTGGGAGATCTGCCCAAGAGCGAGACGCGCGCCCTGGCCGAACGGTTCGACCTCGCCGTCGCCGACAAGCCCGACAGCCAGGACATCTGTTTCGTGCCGAACGGTGACTATGCCTCGGTGGTTCAGAAGCTCCGGCCGGAGGCCGTCGAGCCCGGCGAGATCGTCGACATGGCGGGCAGGGTGGTGGGCCGCCACGAAGGCATCGTGCGCTTCACCGTCGGCCAGCGCCGCGGTCTGGCACTGGGTGGCCGCGAGGGCACCGACAACGATCCGCTCTATGTCGTGCGGCTCGAACCGGCGACTCGGCGCGTCGTGGTTGGGCCACGCAGTGCGCTCGGCCGGGACGAGATCGCGCTCTACGACGTGAACTGGATCGGCCCCGTAATGACGGGAGCGTTGGACGTACAGGTCCGCGTCCGGTCCAGCCAGACGCTGCGGCCCGCAGCCATCGAGCTGACGGGGGCTGGTGCCGTCGTGCGCTTTGCCGAGCCGGAAGTGGGCGTGTCGCCCGGTCAGGCCTGTGTCGTTTACGACTCTGCCACGGGTAGCCGTGTGTTGGGAGGAGGGTTCATCAAGAGGTTCGAGTGATGATGAAGTTCGATCACCTCAACCTTCCGGTCAGCGATCTCGACCGGTCGCGGAATTGGTACATCTCGATACTGGGCCTCAAGGTCGAATTTGAAGTCCCTGACCGGCGCACAGTTGCCCTTCAGGACGGCGAAGGCTTTGCGATCTTCCTGCAGGAAACGGGATCGCCCGTCACAGCCGGTGGCACTGCACTCTGGTTCCAGGTCGATGACGTCGACGCCACACATGCCGAATGGTCCAAGCGGGGCGTTGCTTTCGCGTACGGACCGCAGAAGGTCTTCTGGGGATACGGCGCGGAGCTGCACGATCCCGATGGCTACGTCGTGCGTCTCTGGGATGCGCGTTCGATGAAGGAGAAATAGACCACAGGCCTCTGTCATTGCCGCGTCACGGGTCGCCCCGATAAGGCCCGGATGCACCACGATGATCGATCCCAAAGCCTCCTCACACGGCGCCGACAGCTCCGTATCACTGCAGGCCTTTTCGCCCTTGGCGCTGCGCCGTCTCTCGCGCCCTCTCTCGCACTGGCGCAGCCGGCCTTCTATCCAGCCAAGCCAGTCAAGCTGGTCATTCCGTATCCGCCCGGCGGCGGCACCGACATCACCGGGCGGGCGATGGCTCAGAGACTTTCGGAATTCCTCGGGCAATCCGTCGTCATCGAGAACAAGCCGGGCGCCACGGGAATGATCGGGGCGGGGAGCGTCGCGAAGAGCACGCCCGATGGCTACACGGTCCTGTTCGGCGCGGCGAGCGAGATGGCGATCAACGCCAGCCTGTTCAAAAACATGACCTACGATCCGCGAAGCGACTTCGAACCGGTCAGTCTTCTTGCGACATTTCCCTTGGTTTTCGTGGCACCCGCCGCGACATCCCAGTCGCTGGGCCAGCTCATCGACGCGGCGCGGGCAAAGCCGGATACGATCAGCTACGGCTCCATCGGCAGCGGCAGCCCTCAGCATCTCGCCGCCGAACTCCTTTCGTCCATGGCGAAGGCAAAGTTCCTTCATGTTCCCTACAAGGGCTCGGGACCGCTGGTGCAGGATGCCGTTGGCGGCCATCTCAACATGGCGGTGAGCAGCGTACCGCCGGCGGTTCCTCTTGTCCGGTCAGGCAAGCTGCGTGCGCTTGCCGTGACGTCGTCGAAACGCTCGGAGGCCTTGCCGGATGTTCCGACGATGGCCGAGCTTGGCTTCCCCGGCTACGAGTTCAACACTTGGGTCGGTGTTGCGGTGCCGAAGGGAACGCCGAAGGAGATCGTGGATCGCCTGCATGATGGCCTGGTTGCCGCCCTGACTGCCAGCGACGTGCAGGCCGCCCTGCGCGATCAGGGTGCGGTTCCGGCAGGCTCAACGCCCGAGCAGTTCCGGCAGTTCGTGCGCGCGGAAGTCGCGAAGAGCGACCGGATCGTTTCGGAAGCCGGCATACAGGCGGAATGACGATAGCCTCGGGCGCAGCATTGCCTATCATGCCGGCATGACTTCATCGCGCCGCCGCCGAGCCATCCTGATCGTCTGCGATGGCTTGGGCGCAGAATGGATCAATACGGAGCGGACGCCCACTTTGGCGCGCTTGCAGGCCGCGCATCGCAGCGCCACGGATCATCGCGCCGTGTTTCCCTCGGTGACGCGCGTTTCGGCGGCGTCTATCGCCACGGGCTGCCATCCCGCGCGGCACGGACTCGAAGGCAACCAGATGGCGCTGTTCGAGGACGGCCGGCTCACGGTGCACAATGTCGGCGCGCCGTCCTTCCGGCAGACCATGCGGCAGGTCACAGGCCAGACGTTGCGCGTGCCGACGCTCGCCGAGCGATTGGCCGCGTGCGGCGGGCAGGTGGCCTACTCGAACGTCTCGCCGGGCGCGGCTTACTTCCTCGATCCCGATCATTTTGGAACTGTGCTGCACCGTGCCGGTTCCTTCGGTCCGGGCGGGACGGCGCTTACAGGCGCGGCCCATCTTGCGGTTAGCCACGATCTTGCCGGCGACATCGAGATGACGCGGCGCTTCTCGGCCGAGGTCGTGCCGTCGGACGCGCATGCGCTCAGCGTCCTGTGGCTCGCCAATCCCGATCTCACCTTGCATCACGAACCGCTGGGTTCGCCCGAGCATCTGCACGCCCTGAAGGTGACGGATGGGTTGGTCGCCGAAGTTCTCGACGCGGTGAGGGCGCACGAAGACCGCTTCGACACGTTGGTTCTGGTGGGATCGGATCATGGACACGAGACGGTCGGCCGCTCCATCCACGTCGGCCACTGGCTGACGGAGAACGGCATGGAGGCCGATCTGCGGCACGGCCGGGTCGCGGTCGCCTCGCAGGGCACCAGCGCGCTAATCTACGCCACGGAGAAGGCGAGGCCCGCCCTCAACGAGGCGTTGGCCGACATGCGGAAGGAGCCGTGGGCCGGCGCGATCCTCACCGGCGAGGCGCTGGCGGCGACGGGGCTCTCGGGGAGGATGCTGTCCGCGGCCGTCGATACCGCACGTCACGACGAGCGTAACGGTTATGGCGTCGCGGGAACGCGCTGGCTGGTCGAGGACGGAGAGGGGCCGCCGGAGATCGGTTGCGGCCATCATGGCGGGCTGGGGCCTCAGGAAACGCGGCCCTTCCTGGTGCTCGCGCATGCCGATTTCGGCCAGGGCCGGATCGAGCGCACGACCAGTCTGGTCGATATCGCCCCGACGATTCTGGGTTTTCTCGGCCAGCCTGCGGACAGTCTCGACGGTGCGGCAATAGCGGCTAGCCGCTAACGGCTGGGGAGGCGAATTTGCCTTTCTTGACAGGTCGCTGCGGCGCCGCATAAAAGCGCGCACCCATGGCTGGGTAGCTCAGCTGGTTAGAGCACGGCACTCATAATGCCGGGGTCGGCGGTTCAAGTCCGCCCCCAGCTACCAAATTCTGGCCCCCGGTCCATCACAGCCGGGGGCCTTTCATTTGCGCGCCGCCTGCGCCAGTTTAGGACCATGGCCAACGGAAACACGCACCAGACCGACGTCGTCATCATTGGCGCGGGGCCCGTGGGCCTCTTCACCGTGTTCGAATGCGGCATGGTTCGCCTCAACTGCCATGTCGTCGACGTGCTCGACGATGCCGGCGGCCAATGCACGGCGCTCTATCCTGAAAAGCCGATCTACGACATTCCAGGCTTTCCGCGCATCGAAGCGGCAGAGCTGATCGTTCGCCTGAAGGCACAGGCATCGCCCTTTCGGCCGGTCTACCATCTCGGCCAGCAGGTCCAGGCGCTCGAGCCGCTGACCGGCGGTTTCTGGCGGGTGACGACGTCGAAGGGCATCGTGCTGCAGGCCAAGGCGGTGATCATTGCCGCCGGTGTCGGCGCCTTCGGTCCCAACCGGCCGCCGCTGGAAGGCATCGAAGCTTACGAAGGCAAGAGCGTCTTCTACTACGTGACGCACCGCGAGACCTTCAGCGGCCGCAAGGTGGTGATTGCGGGCGGTGGCGACACGGCGGTCGACTGGGCGCTGTCGCTGGCCGAGGTTGCGAGCCGCGTGACGGTGGTTCATCGCCGCGACCGGTTCCGCGCTGCGCCGGAGAGCGAAGCGCGGCTGAAGGCGCTGGCGAAAGCCGGCAAGATCGACCTCGTGGTGCCCTATCAGCTCCATGGCCTCGAAGGGACCGCGGGACATCTCACGTCGGTGGTCGTGTCGACGCTCGATGGCGTCACCAAGAAGATCGCGGCCGACGTGCTGCTGCCGTTCTTTGGCTTGTCGATGTCGCTGGGGCCGATTGCGGAATGGGGGCTGGCGCTGGAGCGCAACCAGATCGAGATCGATCCTGCGACCTCGGCCACGAGCAAGGCGGGCATCTTTGCCGTCGGCGACGTCGTCACCTATCCGGGCAAACTCAAGCTGATCCTTACGGGCTTCTCCGAGGCCGCCATCGCGGCGCGCTCGGCCTATGCGCTGATCCGTCCCGAAACGCCGCTGCATTTCGAGTATTCGACGACCTCGGGCGTGCCGGACGCTTAGACGTCAGCTTCGTTGACGTCACGTCACCGGGCGCGACTGCGGCAGGCGTTCGCGCGTGCCGTAGACGGGCGGCGCGAGTTGTTCGGCGGTGCGGCCCGCCCAGTCGCGCTTGCTCACTGTTTCGAGCCGCTTGCGCTGGCCTTCGATCAGACCGGCGGTCGCCGCTTCGACATCGACCGTCAGCACCTTGCCGTCGCGCACCACTTGCGTGCCATCGACATAGACGTGACGGATGGCGCGGTCGCTTGCCGAATAGATCAGGCTGCGCACCGGCTCGTGCGCCGGCTGCATGTAGGGATGGCTCATGTCGACCAGCGAGAAGTCGGCCTTGCAGCCCGGCGCCAACCGTCCGAGATCGGGCCGGCGCAGGATCCTGGCGCCGCCGACCGTGGCCGCCTCGAAGGCATGTCGAGTCGTGCCCATCTTGTAGTTCATGGTGAAGACGCGGGCGAGGTAACAGGTCAGCCGGATCTCATCGAGCATGTTGTGCGGGAAGGTATCCGTGCCGATGCCGACGGTGATGCCTGCGTTCATGTAGCGGCCGATCGAGTTCATGACCATGCCGCGACGCGCGAACACTGTCGGGCAGTGTGCCACCGACGCTCCCGAATCGCGCAGCCGCTCGAAGTCGTTGGCGTGCGGGTAATGGATCTGCGGATGGTCGTTGAGGAAGATGCCGTGGCCGATGATGAGATCGGGGCCGAGCACGCCGATCGAGTCCAGCCACTCGATGGGCGTCTTGCCGTGTCGATGGACCATCTCATGGAACTCGACGACGGCCTGACAGGCATGCGTCTGCATCGGCAGGCCGCGCCGCCGCGCTTCCTGTAGCGCTTCCTTGAAGAAGCCTTCGCGGCAGGTGTCGATCTGCGCCGGGCCGACCATGCCCGAGATGCGGCCGCTCGGATGCCTTGCCGCGTCGTCGAGCGTCTTCATCGAGGTCTCGAAGGCCTTCTCGCCGGCCTTCTCGTCCCAGGCATATTCGACCGTGTGGCCGTTCTTGGTGAACCAGACACCCTGGCGCATCATCGGACAGACGACGGCGCGAATGCCGGTCGAGGCGAGGTCGTCGACCCAGCCGTCGCGCGCCATCGACAGGTCGGTGATGGTCGTGACACCGCTCTTCAGCAGCTCCGATACGGCAACCTTTGACGAGGGGCCGGCATCCTCGGGATTGAGGCCGAAGACGGTGAGATATTCGTAGAGCGAACTTTGGCCGAGCTTGTCGCTGCCATACTCCTCGGTGAGCCCCTTGTTGGCGGGTTCCGAGAAGGGATGGCTGTGCACGTTCACCAAGCCGGGAATCGCCATCATCCCCTTGCCGTCGATGGTCGTGTCGATCGGGCCTGTGTAGCCCGGTCCGACGTGCGCGATTTCGTTGCCCCTGAACACGAGGTCGGCATCTTCAAGGTAGACGTGTCGCTGTTCGGCCTCGTCCCAGGCAACGATATGGTCCAGGCCGGCAATCTTGGTCGTCTTCATGTTCATTTTTTTCCGAAACTTGGCTCTCTTCGGGTAAGAACACTGGCCGACCCGACGATGCTCGACAAGCGCCCCGCGGGTGGCATGATCGCTGCTAGAAGCGCGCCGAGGAGCGTCGACCATGTCGTCAAACAAGCTGAATGAGCAGGCAAAAGGCGTTTTCATCATCGCGGCGACGCCGTTTACAGACGATGGCGCGCTCGACCTGCAGAGCGTCGATACGCTGACCGATTTTTATTTGGGCTGCGGCGTACATGGATTCACCCTGCTCGGGATGATGGGCGAGGCGCACAAGCTCACGGCCGAAGAATCGATCTCCGTCGTCAACCGCGTGATCGGCCGCGCGCAGGGCCGTCAGGTGATCGTGGGTGTGAGCCATGCCGGGCTTGAGAATGTACGGCGCCTCTCGCACGAGGCGATGATCGCGGGTGCTGCCGGCGTGATGGTCGCACCGCCGCCGGGCCTCAAGGGCGACGAGGGCATCTACAATTACTATGCGCAGGTCTTCCAGGCGCTGGGGCCCGATATTCCGGTCGTCTATCAGGACTATCCGCAAACCACCGGCATCTATCTGCCGGCCAACGTGTTCGAGCGTCTGGTCGACGACTTCAAGCAGCTCGTCATGCTGAAGCATGAAGATGCGCCGGGCCTCGCCAAGCTGACGCGCATTCGCGAAGGCGAGAAGAAGCCGGGCCGCCGCCGCGTTTCGATCCTGGTTGGCAATGGCGGCATCTACTATCCGCAGGAGATGCGGCGCGGCGCCGACGGCGCCATGACGGGCTTTGCGTGGCCGGAGATGCTAGTCCAGGTCTACGACCTCTTCGCCCAGGGCAAGCCCGAGGAGGCGGAGGATCTGTTCGACATCTACCTGCCCCTGGTGCGCCACGAGGTGCAGCCGGCGATCGGTCTCGCGCTGCGCAAGGAAGTCCTGTTCCGCCGCGGCGCCATCAAGAGCCCGAAGCAGCGCGCGCCCGGCTCGTCGCTAACCGCGACCGACAAGGCAGAACTCGATTCGTTGATCGCACGCCTCGAACGGCGATTGGCCAGCGCAGGCCGTTTGCCCAAGGCGGCGGAGTAAGGACATGGCCGACTTTGATCTAATCGTCCGCAACGCCAAGATCGTCACCGCCGAACGCCAGACCGAGGGCGATATCGCCGTCAAAGGCGGTCAGGTCGTCGAGATCGGACCCGACATCAAAGGCAAGGGCACGCGCGAGATCGATGCCGGCGGCAAGTTCGTCCTGCCGGGTGGTGTCGACAGCCATTGCCATATCGAGCAGAAGTCGGGCTTCGGCATCATGTGCGCCGACGACTTCTACTCCGGCACTGTTTCCGCTGCTTTCGGCGGCACCACGACCGTGATCCCCTTTGCGGCCCAGCATCGCGGCATGTCGCTGCGCCAGGTGGTGAAGGACTATCACGAGGCCGCGACGCCCAAGGCGGTGATCGACTACGCCTTCCATCTGATCGTCACCGATCCGACGGAGCAGGTGCTGGGCCAGGAACTGCCGGCGCTGATCCGGGACGGCTACACCTCGTTCAAGATCTACATGACCTACGATGCGATGAAGGTCAGCGACTACCAGATCCTGGACATCCTGGCGTTGGCCCGCCGGGACGGGGCACTGGTCATGGTGCATGCCGAGAACCACGACATGATCCAGTGGCTGGCGCATCACCTGATCGAGCAGGGCCACGGCGCGCCCAAGTTCCATGCCATCGCCCATGCACGGATTGCCGAGGCCGAGGCGACCAACCGGGCAATCTCGCTGGCTCGGCTGGTCGACGCGCCGTTGCTGCTCGTGCACATGTCTGAAGTCGAAGCCATCGAGACGCTGCGCCAGGCCCAGAAGAAGGGCCTGAAGATCTTCGGCGAGACTTGCCCGCAGTACATCGCGCTGACCGCCGACGACATGGACAAGCCGGGCGTCGAAGGCGCCATGTGGTGCTGCAGCCCGCCGCCGCGCGATTCGGAAGCGCAGGAAGCCGTGTGGGCCGCGCTGAAGGACGGCACCTTCCAAACCTTCTCGTCGGATCACGCGCCCTATCAGTTCAATACCGGCGGCAAGATCCCGAAGGGCGACAAGACGACCTTCAAGGAAATGGCCAACGGCGTGCCGGGCCTGGAGATCCGCCTGCCCATGCTGTTCTCGGAGGGCGTGCAGAAGGGCCGCATCACCCTGCAGCAGTTCGTGGCGTTGACTTCGGCCAACCACGCCAAGCTCTACGGCCTCTATCCCAAGAAGGGCACGATTGCCGTCGGCTCCGACGCTGACTTCGCGATCTGGGACGCCGACAAGGACGTCACGGTCCGCTGGAAGGACCTGCACGACAATGTCGGCTACTCGCCCTACGAAGGCCGCCAGCTCAAGGGCTGGCCGATTACCGTGGTGAGCCGCGGCCGGGTCGTGGTCGAGGGCGGCAAGCTCAACGCCGAGCGCGGCTCCGGCCAGTTCCTGCCCTGTGCGTCGCCGGATTCCGCCAAGCCGCAGGGCCAGACCGCGCCCGAACTGCAGGCCATGTCCCGCTTCGGCCTGAAGCCGCTGTTTTAGAGGAGAGAAGAACGTGTCCCGTCGTCTGAAGGTCTCTTCCGCCCAGCTCGGGCCGATCCATCGCGCCGACAGCCGTGCAAGCGTGGTAAAGCGCATGATGGAGATGCTGAAGGAGGCCGATTCGCGCGGCTCGAAGTTCGTGGTGTTCCCCGAGCTGGCGCTCACGACCTTCTTCCCACGCTACTGGATGGAAGACCCCAACGAGGTCGAGAAGTACTTCGAAAGCCAGATGCCGAGCCCCGAGACGCTGCCGCTGTTCGAGCTGGCGCGCTCCAAGGGCATCGGCTTCTACCTGGGCTATGCCGAGCGGACCGAGGAGGGCGGCAAGCCGCACCACTTCAACACCTCGATCCTGGTCGGGCCCGACGGTCGGCTGGTCGGCAAGTACCGCAAGGTCCATCTGCCGGGTCACGACGATCACCGCCCGAACGTGCCGTACCAGCACCTCGAAAAGAAGTATTTCGAGGTCGGCGACTTCGGCTTCAACGTCTGGAAGATGTTCAAGGACGACGTCATCGTCGGCCAGTGCATTTGCAACGACCGGCGCTGGCCCGAGACTTTCCGCGTCATGGGGCTGAAGGGCGCCGAGATGGTCGTGCTGGGCTACAACACGCCGAGCGACAACGTCTATGCGCCGCACGAGCCGCCGTATCTCCGCGTGTTCCACCACATGCTGTCGCTGCAGGCCGCGGCCTACCAGAACGGCATCTGGGTCGTGGCCACCGCCAAGGCCGGCAAGGAAGACGGCTTCTGGCTGCACGGTGGTTCGGTGATCGTGGCGCCGACCGGCGAGGTCGTGGCCAAGGGCACGACCGAGGAGGACGAGGTCATCTCCTACGACTGCGACCTCGCGCTCGGCGAGTACATCCGCAACACCACCTTCAACTTCGCCAAGCATCGCCGGCCGGAGCACTACAAGCTCATTGCCGAACGGGCCGGCGTCAAAGTGGAGCCGAGTAACTGACATGCAATACGCCGTCGACGACGTGAACCATCACGACCGCTACAAGATCCTGACTGCCTTCGTGCTGCCGCGTCCCATCGCCTGGGTGACGACGCTGGGGCCGACCGGTGTCGTCAATGCCGCGCCGTTCAGCTTCTTCAACGTGTTTGCCGAAGACCCGCCGCTTTGCATGTTCGCCATCAACAAGCGGCCGGACGGGCGGATCAAGGACACCTGGACGAACATCGAGCGCACCGGCCAGTTCGTGGTCAATTTGACCGACGAGCCGCTGGCGCGGGTGATGCACGATTCGAGCGGCGACTTCCCGCCGAACGTCGGCGAGCCCGACTATCTCGGCCTGAAGCTCGCGCCGTCGGTCGACGTCAAGGTGCCGCGACTGGCCGATGCGCCGTGGTCGATGGAGTGCAAGACCTGGCAGGTCATCAACGTCAAGGACGACCGCCAGCTTGTCATCGGCGAGGGGCTGCGCTTCCACATCCGCGACGAGCTGTGGGACCCCAAGGCGATGCGCGTCCACATGGACAAGTATCATCCGGTCGGGCGCATGTTCGCCGACCGCTACTGCCGCACCGACGATCGGATGGAATTTCCGGCGGCGCCCGTCGTAAAGGCCGAGGCTGCCGAGTAGGGATCAGCCCCAGGCCAGCCTGGTCCGCCCAATCGCCATCGAGACGGCGGCCTGGCTGGGCTCGACCACGGGGAGACCGACGTGGCGCTGGAGCCGGTCGCGATAGCGCGCCATGCCGGCGCAACCCATGACCAGCACGTCGGCGCCGTCCTCGTCACGCAGCTCGGCGGCGACTTCGGCCATGCGGCTGAAAGTGCGCGCTTCGTCGCTGAGTTCGACGACGCCCAGCCCAATCGCCCGATCGCCGGCCATGCGGTCGTTCAGCCCCATCTGGCCGACATAGCGCAGGTGGCGCGGAATCGACTTCCGCAGGATGGAGATGACGCCGAAACGTTGGCCGAGCGTCAGCGCCGTCAGGATGCCGCACTCGGCGATGCCGAGGACCGGCTTCTGAGTCAGTTCGCGTGCCGCATGCAGGCCGGGGTCGGAGTAGCAGGCGATGACGAAGGCTGAGCAATCGTTGCCGCGCTTCTTCACCATCGCGCCGATCAGGCCGACGACCTGTTCGACATGCGCCTGGCTTTCGATGCCGGGCGGACCATCCTTCAAAGTGATGCACTCGATGACCGGACCGCCATTGATGCGCAGCGGATCCATCGCGGCATCGATGCCTTTGGTCACGGCTTCGGTGGAGTTCGGGTTGATGACCAGGATGCGGTCGGATCTGGGCTCGGGCATGGCGCCGAAGATGGCCTCTAAATTGCTATTCAACAATGGCTGATCTAACGTCGCCGCCTGGGGAAAATAGGAAGGGAGGCTTTCGAATGATAAACCGCCGTCTGGTCGCGTTCGCTGTTGCGGCGCTGATCGCAGCAGGCCCTGCGCTGGCCCAAGAGAAGAAGCCGCCACTGCGTACGGGTGTCGACGGAACCTTTGCGCCACACGCCATGCCCAAGCTGGGCGGCGGCGTCGAAGGGTTCCAGATCGACCTTTTCAACGAGGTCGCCAAGCGCATGAAGCGCGAGATCGTCATCGATGCCGTGAGCTTCTCGACCCTGATCCCGGGCATGCAGGCCGGCCGCTACGATTTCATCGCCGCGCCGACGACCGTGACCAAGGGTCGGGCCGAGAACATGCTGTTCACGGCGGGCTACATCTGGACGTCCTTCCAATTCGGCATCAAGAAGGGCAGCGCGCCGATCAAGGGATGGGAAGACCTCAAGGGCAAGGCCGTCGCCGTCAACAAGGGCACGCCCTACGAGAAGCTCGCCAAGGAGATGGGCGAGAAGCACGGCTTCACCGTGCAGGTCTACGACACGCAGCCGGACGCAACGCAGGCCGTGCTCTCAGGCCGTGCCTACGCCACCTTGGGCGGCAACACGACGATCGTCTACGCCGCGTCGAAGAACCCGCAGTTCATCGCGGACCTTGAGCTCAAGGAGACGCGCGCGCACTGGGCGGCCCCCGTGCCGAAGAGCAATCCGCAGCTTCGCGCCGAACTCCAGGATGCACTCGATTGCATGAAGAAGGACGGCACGATCGCCAAGATGGCGGAGAAGTGGTTCGGCAAGAAGCCCGAGGCCGACGACCTCGCCGTGGTGATCACGCCGGGCTACGGCGTGCCGGGCATGCCGGGCTACGATCCCACTCCCCATGAACTGAAGTGCGGCGGCTGATCCGAACCGATGGTTCAAAAGCACATTGTAGAAGCCCGCGGCATCCACAAGCATTTCGGCCCCCTTCATGTCCTGAAGGGGGTCGATCTTCAGGTGGATGAACGCGAGCTGGTGTTCGTCATCGGGCCGTCGGGCTCGGGCAAGTCGACCCTGCTGCGTTGCCTCAACCGGCTGGAGGAGCCTTCCTCCGGTTCGGTCGTGGTCGACGGCATCGACATGCTCGACCCGAGGACCGACATCAACCATGCGCGTCAACGCATCGGCATGGTGTTCCAGTCGTTCAATCTCTATCCGCACATGACCGCGCTGGGCAACGTCACGCTGGCGTTGCGCAAGGTGGCGGGCAAGAGCCGCGCCGAAGCCGATGCGCTCGCCCGCAAGGCGCTGGAGCGGGTCGGGCTCGCGGACCGTGCAGATCATACGCCGGGTCAGCTCTCCGGCGGCCAGCAGCAGCGGGTCGCCATCGCGCGCTCCATCGCGCTCGAACCGCGGGTCATGCTGTTCGACGAACCGACCAGCGCGCTCGATCCCGAGCTGGTAGGGTCGGTGCTGGAGGTCATGCGGTCGTTGCGTGAAACCGGCATGACCATGATCGTCGTCAGCCACGAGATGGGCTTCGCGCGCAACGCCGCGGACCGCGTCGTCTTCATGGACGATGGCCTGATCGTAGAGCAGGGGCCGCCAGCTGCCATCTTCGAGAACCCGACCCACGAGCGCACGCGGGCGTTCATCGGGCAAATCCAGAGACACTGATGGGTGGTTGGGACCGTTTCGTCGAGACCTTCTTCAACGCGAAGGTCATGGCGAAGTATCTGCCGGACATCCTGTCGGGCATGGTGGTGACAATCGAGCTTGCGCTCCTGATCGTCGTCACCGGCCTTGCGGCGGGGCTTGCGCTGGCGCTGCTGCGCTCGCTCGGCATCCGGCCGCTGAACTGGCTGATCATCTTCATCGTCGACCTGTTCCGGTCGCTGCCGCCGCTGGTGATCATCGTCCTGATGTATTTCGGGCTACCCTATGCCGGGCCGTCGCCGTCGGGCTTCGTCTCGACCTGGCTGTCGCTCGCTTTGGTGCTGATGGCCTTCTCCGAGGAGATCTTCTGGGCCGGTATCACGTCTATCCATCACGGCCAGTGGGAGGCGTCGCGCTCGACCGGGCTTTCCTACGGCCAGACCCTGTTCAACGTGATCCTGCCGCAGGCGTTTCGCCTCACCATCCCGCCGCTCACCAACCGCACCATCGCCATCACCAAGGGCACGGCGCTGGGCACGGTCGTCGCTGTCACGGAGATACTGGGGCAGGCGAGTTCGGCCGTATCGAACTCCTACAATCCGTCGCCGCTGATGATGGGCGCCGCAGCCTACATCGTGCTGTTCTTCCCGGTGGTCGTCGCGGCCCGCTGGATCGAAACCAAGTTCGCCTGGAAGCGGTGAGGGCGACGCAATGATCCAGACCTTCTTCAACCCGGAGATCATCGTCGCGGCCTGGCCGATCGTGATGTCGGGCCTGTGGAACACGATCCTGCTGTCGCTGATCGTGGTGCCGCTCGGCCTGCTCGGTGGGCTGATCCTGGCGCTCCTGGCGTCGATCCGCCATCCGCTGGTGCGGTGGCCGCTGATGGCCTGGGTCGATTTCTTCCGCGCCTTCCCGCCGCTGGTGCTGCTGGTCCTGCTGTTCGCCGGCCTGCCTTTTGCCGGGCTGGAACTGGGCGGCTTTGCCTGCGTGGCCATCGCCTTCTTCCTCAACACCGGATCCTACTATGGCGAGATCTTTCGGGCCGGCATCGACTCCGTACCTGCCGGCCAGGTCGAAGCGGCGCGCTCGACGGGCCTCAGCCGCATGCAGGCGATGCGCTACGTCGTGTTGCCTCAGGCCGTGCGCAACGTGCTGCCCGACCTGCTGTCCAACACCCTTGAAGTGGTGAAACTCACTTCGCTCGGCAGCGTGGTCGCCGTACCGGAGCTGCTCTACGAAGCGCGGCAGGCGCAGAGCGTCACCTACAATCCGACGCCGATCGTCATGGCGGCGGTGATCTACTTCCTGATCCTGTGGCCGCTGGTCCGCTTGCTCAGCCGCCTGGAGAACCGCGCCCTGGCGGGGCGTCGCTAGCTCTTCGCGGCGACGCAGCCGGAGTAGGTCATCGCCTTGCCTTCCTCGACGAAGGCGGTGTCGCCCTTGCTCCAGAACACGAACGATTCGTCGGCGTTGGCGTAGCGAATGCCTGAACCCGATAGGGTCTGCGGCAGGTTGAGTTTCCGCCCGTCACTCAGCGCAATCGCGACGCGACCGCCGGGGATCGGCTGGCCGTTCGGCGCCGTGCGCGTAGGGCCGTTGAAATATTCCGCGGCGATGGTCTTGTTCTGCGCGCACGTGTAGCGAACGCTCGATGCGGGTTGTTCGGCCGCCGCGGGTTTGACAGGAGGGCCGCCGCTGCAGGCGGCAGCCGCGAATGCCAGCGGCAGGAGGAGGGATCGAACTGTCGCTCTGCGCATGGTCATCGTCTCCCGGGCTGGATCGTCGGTTGCCCATCCCATAGCCTACACCGAACGGCGATACATAACGCCAGGGAGGAACTGCCGATGCATTCGATCGTCCGCGTGCTTGCGGGTTGCCTGTTGGCATTTGGTCTCGTCCAGCACGCCGGAGCGCAAACCAACTGGCCCGAGAAACCTGTGAAGCTGGTGGTCGGTTTCACTGCCGGCAGCGCCACCGACGTCACCGCGCGCTTGTTCGCGCAGAAATTCACCGAAGCCTGGGGCCAGCCGGTGGTGGTCGAGAACATTGCGGGCAATTCCGGCGCCATCGGCGTCGATCGCGTCGCCAAGGCCGTGCCCGACGGTTACACGCTGATGTGGTCGGGCAATGCAGCTATCACCATCCTGCCCAGCATGCAGGCACTGCCTTTCGATCCTCTGAAGGACCTGACGCCGATTTCGACTTCGCTGGTCATGCCGTCGGTCTTCGTGGTGAACAACGACCTGCCGGTGAAGTCGATCGCCGAGCTGATTGCCTACGCCAAGGCCAACCCCGGTAAGCTGTCCTATGGCACGCCGGGCGTCGGCACGCCGCAGCATATCGCAGGCGAACTGTTCGCCCACCTCGCCGGAATCAAGATGGAGCACATCCCCTACCGCGGCGCCAACCTCACCGACGTGATGAGCGGTGTCGTGCCGGTGGGCATTCAGAACGCAGGTGCCGCCATGCAGCTGGTGCGTGACGGCCGCGTGCGCGGCATTGCCGTCACCTCGCTAAAGCGCACCGCTTCGGCACCTGACCTGCCGACCTTGGCGGAGCAGGGCTTTCCGGGCTTCGAGGCGACATCGTGGTTCGCGCTGATGGGGCCGGCCGGACTGCCCAAGCCCATCGTGGACAAGGTGCGGGCAGAATCGCTGAAGGCGCTGGCCGATCCGGAACTGAAGAAGAAGATTGCCGCGATGGGCCTCGATCTTGTCGGCAGCACGCCGGAGGAAACCCGCGCGGCCATCGCCGCCGACATCCCGAAATGGGCCAAGGTGATCAAGGACGCAGGCATCAAGCCGGGCCAGTAGACAGTACGGCTGGCCGGCTCCGGCCGCGAGGAGTAGAATTGCACGATCGCAAGGGGATCGTGCATGTCGGGCAGATCCATCCTCATGGCCATTGCGCTCAGCCTCTGGTTTCTCATCTCGGTGGCCGTCTTCGCGACCGTGGCTTATGCCGGCTTTATCGGCGTGGGCGTCGTCGGCCTCTTGATGTGGTTCATCTGGACGATGGTCGAATTCGATACCGACGCTCCCATGGGAAGCGAGCTTTCGGCCGGCCTTCTGGCCCGTCGGGTCGAAGCGAAGGCGGGACGGTCGAGCGAGGAGCGAGCGTCTTCGTTAGGCGAATGGCTGTTCGCCATACAATCCGTCCGCTTCTACCGCCAGCTCGGGGCGGCGCTGGCGGTGGTCGGTATCGGCGGGTTCCTGATTTTCCAGATCTGACCCGGACCCGAACCCGAACACCACTCGCCGATCACCATTCCTCGATCATCTGCCCGTTGGGCAGGATGGTGACTTTCTTCGGTACGCCCTGCGGCCGTGTCGGCACGGCATCGCGCGTGACATCGGCCTTCCATGAACCGTCCGGCCGCTGCTGGAGCCTCTGGACCCTGTAGTCCTGACTCTGGATGCGGTCGCGGGCCATGGATTGCGTGTTGGGGTAGGGCGCCGGGGGCGCCATCACTGGCGCGGGCGGCGGAGTCGGGGGCGGCGGCAAGGCGCCGGGCGACATTGTTTCGGGCATTCGGCCGGCATTGCCGATCGAACCTGGTGGGAGCTGGGCAAAGGCTGTCCCGGCGGCCACGACCATCGCCACCACAGTGGCGGACATTGGAAAGAGGCGCATGGGAGATCATATGGGACGTCCCGGCCCCTCTGCCAGAGGCACGAAAACGGGACGCCCCACTTTAACGGAGCGCCCCGCCATTCGCGTGCAGAGAGGGTGTGGCGCCTACTGCTCGCGAATATTGCCTGTCGGGTCCATGACCACGGCAATCTCGGCGTTGTTCTTCATCGCCTTGCCGCTCCAGTTGCCCGAGCTGTCGCGCTTGAGCTGCTTCACGCCGGTGTAGCCCTTGGCTTCGAGTGCAGCCTTTGCCGCCGTCTCGCCGGCAATCGGCTTCGCGGTCGGACTGCCGGTACCCGGCATCGTCGTCGTGCCGCCGGGCGCGCTCGGTGTGGTGGGCTGCGTCGTCGTCTGTGCGTAGGCGGCGCTGCCGATGCCAGCGGCTGCGATCAGGGCGAGCGTGACGAAAGTGGTCCGCATGTTGGTCGTCCTCCGTTCGAGCGTTGAGAGGGGTAGGTGGGCTGTCCGGACTCAACGTCGTGGCACACGAAGGTGTTGCATCGAAAATTGTCGCCGACGAATCAAGCGCGCTCCGTGCTAGGAGAGTGTTCGACAGTGCACGGCACGACGGAGGGTAAGCAACATGGCGAAGGCAGCAATGACGGTGATCCGCGGCGGCCGCGTTCTCGATATCAAGCGCCACGCTGCACCGAAGGCCGACATCCTGGTGAAGGGCGATACGATCGTCGAAATCGGCAGGCCCGGTCTTTCTGCTCCGCGGACAGCGACGGTGGTCGATGCACGTGACCGTTTGCTGCAACCTGGCTTGGTCAACGGTCACACGCATAGTCATGGCAATCTCGCCAAGGGCATGATGGATCGCATCACGCTCGAACTGTTGCTGACGGCCGGTCCTTACATGAGCGGCGCGCGCACGCTGGAGGACAAGTATCTTTCGAGCCTGATCGGTGCTGCCGAGATGGTGCTGAAAGGATGCACGGCCGCGTACGATCTTGCGGCGGAGTTCCCCATGCCGACGGCCGAAGGGCTCGCGGCAATCGGCCAGGCCTATGCCGACATCGGCATGCGCGCGACCCTGGCGCCGATGGTGGCCGACACCAGTTTCTTCGAAGCCATTCCTGGCCTGATGGATCGTCTGTCGCCGTCGCTGCAGAAGGAGGTCGAGCGCTATCGTCTCGCACCGTACAAGGCGAGCATCGCTCAGATGAAGAAGGCGCTGCATGGCTGGAAGCTTGGGCCGAAGGGCGTGCATCTCGCCGTGGCGCCGACCATCCCGCATCACTGCAGCCGCGCGTTTCTCTTGGCGTGCCTCAAGCTCTCGAAGGACTATGGCACGGGCCTGCACAGCCATGTGGCGGAGTCCAAAGTCCAGGTGATCGCGGGCTATCAGCTCTACGGCAGCTCGCTTACCGCCTACATGGATTCGCTGGGGCTCGTCGGACCCGACTTCACCGTTGCGCATGGCGTCTGGCTCGATGGCGACGACATGAAGCTGCTCGGCGATCGCGGCGCCTCGGTCTCGCACAATCCCGGTTCCAACATGTTGCTGGGCAACGGCATTGCCGACATGCGCGGCATGCTCGACGCCAAGGTGAACGTGGGAATCGGTACCGATGGCGCGAGCTGTTCGGACAATCAGAACATGTACGAGAACATGCGGCTCGCCTCGATGGTCTCCAAGGTGCAGGGGCCGGATCGGCAGAACTGGATCTCGACGGAGGAAGTGCTCGAAGCTGCGACCGCCGGAAGCGCCCGCGCGCTGGGGCTGGGCGATCGCATCGGCAAGCTCGAAGCCGGCTACAAGGCCGACATCGTGTTCCTCGACCTTGGCCATGTGAACTGGATCCCATTCAACGATCCGACCAACCAGATCGTCCATACCGAGGATGGCTCGGCCGTGCATTCGGTGATGATCGGCGGCCGCATGGTGGTCGAGGACCACAAGCTTCTGACCATCGACCTGGCGCAAGTGGCCAAGAAGGCCGAGAAGGCGCGCGAGCGACTGGAGAAGGGGCGGGGCCCGGCGAAGGCGCTTTACGACAGGCTGGAGAAGGTCGTGGGGACGTTCTGTCCGGGGCTGGCCAAGCAGCCTCTACACATCGACCGGTTCGGCGGCGGGCATCATCACGGCCATGTTCATCATGCCCGCTGTTCGTCCCAACCCTTGCGCCGGTAGCCGTAGCGGACGAGGCGAACCGCGACGATGCCATTCAGCACGAAGGCACCGATCACGATGACGAGCATGGTGATCAAACCCGTCAGGGAGGCATCGAACAAATAGACCGAGAAGGTGAGGCCGACGACGGCGCCCACGGCGATGCCTGCCATGACCAGCAGCATCACGATAGCCAGCAAGTAGAGCCGCTTCGCGATGAGATAGAGCGGGCCGCCCAGTGCGCCCCAGACGTAGGACCCCCGATTGAGAACGAGCAGCTCGTCTGTCGCGGGGTTGTCCAGTCGATAGCTGTTCAGCACACGGTCACTTCTGGCAGTCGAGGGTTGGATTTATCACAAGGTTGCATCGGAAGCCAACAATACGACCTCAGGCTGCCGCTACGCCGATCAGCGTATCGTGCAGCCAGAACATCAGGACGTAGGCCGCCGTGCCGAGCAGAACTACCAGAACATCGTTCCCGGACCAACCGACCTGTGCCGCCCCGGCATCGCCCCGGCGCTTCAGCGAAATACGGTCGTACACCGCCCAGGCCAGTAGTCCGCCGAAGAGCAGGATGGAGCCGAGATCGCCGTTCACCAGCAGATGCGACAGCGCCCAGGCCTTCACGGCGACCAGCATGGGGTGGCGCAGGAGGGACTTGATACGGCTGGGCGGCGAATAGGTGGCGACCAGCGCGACGAAGGCGAACCACAACAAAAACAGTGCGATCGGATGGAAAATCGCGCGTGGCGGGTTCCAGACTTGGATATAGCCCGTGCTGCGGTAAGCCCCGAAACCCACGACAATCAGGACCAGACCGACGAGCGAAATCAACGAATAGAGGCCCTTGTAGGGGCCTTCGCCCAATCGGCCAATCAGCGCAGCGCGGGGGCTTCGCAAGGTGCCGAAGGTGTGGGCGCCGAGAAAGAGAACGAGACCGACAACGAGCCATTCCATGCCGCGACCATAGCACGACAGGGTAGGGCAGGCTGGGGGGCTCTTTGCTACTGCGACATCTGGGTGACGAGCCCGGTAGAATCGACCGAGATCGCGACTTCCTCGTTGTTCTTGGTCGCACGGGCTCGCCAGGAGCCGTCATCCTGGCGTTTCAGCTCCTTGATGTTGGTGTAGCCACTGGCTTCGATTTGCGTGCGCGCCGATGTGGCACTCTGCGCCGTGCCGGGCATGCCGGCCGGGGGCACCGACGGTGTCGTCGCGGTGCCGGGCGAGGTGCCTGTTTGCGCTATCACCAGGGAAGTGGAGGCCAACAGAGCTGCGGCCGCCAATAGGATAGGTTTCATGGAAGGCACTCTCCACATTACTGATGCCACTCAGTAATGCGGGCCGCGCCCGAACGTTGCACGGCGCCTCAGGCGAGATCTTCGGTCGAAGCCTTGAAGGCGTAGCCTGGATTGCATCCCATGACCTTCAAAAAGGTCTCGTTGATCAGTCGGGCGACAGCTTCCGGCTGGTTGCCGCCGGTGCCGACCGTGGCGAAGGCATTGGCATCCCAATCGACCAGCGCGAGGTCGAGATCGTGCAGAGTTTCGAGCGCGCCACTCAATTCCAGGCGGCTGAGCGGATCGTCGGCATAGGGGTAGGGGGCAAGGTTGATGGTTTCCGCCATGACCTGAATGGAAACATCCATGCCCTCGGAATTCACCGCTTCGAGGGTACAGCAGAGCATGCCGCCTTCGTTCTTCTCGCTGTAGATGTCGCCTATCGCGGTGGCAATAGCCGCCGCCTGACCCTCACTCATGCTCCAAGTCCCCTATCCTTAATAGTCATGGCTGGAGAGTCGCCCCAAGCCACAAAATGCCCCGCCGCCTCCCCGCTGTCTCCATGATTAAGCCGCAGACGGGAGCAACCGTCTCTGGCGTAGCGCGTTCCATTTCGACGGTCGAGGGGGCCGTTGAGGGGTGTCGTGAGAATTTTTCCTGTGCTCATATCGTCGGCCCTTGTGCTGGCATTCCTGCCTGCGGCGGCACAGCAAATCGCGGCTGTTCCGGCGAAGGTTGATTGCGCTGCCGATGAACCCGATCCTGTCCAGATCAGCTGGGATGCACCTTGCGAGCAGGGCAACTGGCTGTTCGAACCGGGAGTGGGCTGCCGCATGTGGGACTGGCATCCCGACCTCGAAGACAAGGCAAGCTGGACCGGCTCCTGTCGTGGTGCCTTGAAGGAAGGGACCGGCGTCGTGCAGTGGACCGAGCATGGAGAGCTCATCGACCGCTTCGAGGGAACCTATCGCAACGGTCGCCGGGAGGGCGCCGGACGCTATAGCTGGACCCCGACCGACTGGTTCGAAGGCACCTACGCCAACGACGTCCCGAACGGTCCCGGCACTGTAAGTCTCGGTGGCATCACGCTCTCGGGGACCTGGCGCAACGGCTGTCTGGCCGTGGACGACAAGGTCGTGGCCGTCGGCGTTTCCCGCTCGAGCTGTGAGGGCACTCCCCGGGAAACGGCCAACCTGAAATAGGCTGGCCCCGGAGGCAGCTCAGCTCAGCTCAGCTCAGCTCAGGCCGAGATAGTGCATGCCCATGCCGATCAGGCCGGAGGCGACGATCGGGTAGGCGGGGTTGATCTTGGTCCGCCACAGCAGCAGGAAGACCGCGAGGCCGATGGCGCCATAGAAGATATCGGTGATGGCACCGATACCCATGATGATGGCGCCGGCCAGCACCAGCCCGACAGCGACGGAGCCCAAGCCCGTCTGGATTGCCGGCCGCCAGCGCCACGTGGCGAGATGCGTCCACAGACGGCCGACTGCGAAGGTAAGCAGGCCCGTCGGCAGGAAGAACGCTACTAACGCCACGACCGCGCCGGGGATGTGACCGACGACGGCGCCGATCGACGCCACCATCATCATGTTGGGGCCGGGCGAGAGCTGGCCCAGGCTGTAGAAATGCAGGAGCTCCGGGAAAGTCACCCAGTGGTAGGTGTTGACCGTGAGTTCCTTGAGTTCGGGAAAGGCTGCCATGCCGCCGCCGATGGTCAGCAGCGACAGGTAGGAGAAGACCCCCGCGAGGTCCCAGAGCTGTTTCATCGCGGAGTCCTGTCCCGCGGCCGATGCCACCAGATCGCGACCGCCCCGGCGACCAGCAGTGCAATGGGCACCGACACCTTGAAGAACGCCACGGCCGCAGCCGTCGCGGCCACGAACAGATAGTCGGCCGGCGTCTTCAGGACCTTGGCGCCGAGCTGCACCATCACGACGAGGATCAGGCCGACTGCACCGGCGGCGATCCCGTGCAGGAAGGCCTTCGACCAGGGATCGTCGCCGCCGATGCCGTAGGCGAAAGCCGCGCCCGTCATCAGGATCGCGCCCGGCAGGCACATGCCGAGGGTAGCGACCAGCGCACCCATGCCGCCGCGCAGCCGGTCGCCGACCAGGATCGACATGTTGGTGGCGTTGAGGCCGGGCAGGGTCTGGCTGATCGACAGCAGCTCGACGAACGCAAGATCGTCGAGCCAGCGGTGGCGAACGACCAGCCCGGTACGGAGATAGGCGACCACACCGCCACCCAGGCTGGTGGCACCCATCACCAGGAAGACCCAGAAGAGCTTTCCCAGCGACGGCGGTTCTGCAACTTGTTGAGGGGCGTCGTTCATTCGTGGGCTTGTGGCGGATTGCCTTTGAGGCGGTAGACGGCGCCGGTCTTGGTGGTCGTGAGGGCGAGCCAGTCTCCGGCGGTCTGCTGCAGTTCCAGGAAGAACCGCTCGCAATGGTTCAGGGCCTTGTGGCTGATGTCCTCCGGCCCGGCGAAACGGAGCTGGAAGGCGAACTCTCCGACAAAGGCGTGATGGTCGCCGCGTGAGCGCCACAGGCCGAGATTGGCCGTCGCAGCCGTATGATGACCGAAGTCCAGCGTGCAGATGTCCTGCAGCAGTTCCTCGACGATGGTCTGGTTGACCAGGGAGACGTCATCGGGCCCATCGCAGGAAATCGAGGAGAGGGCCGGGAAGATCTTGGTGAGTTCGGGCAGGGACATGTGGCCGAGCGACGACATGACGACGCGTGCCGCCTCCGGGGCCTGACTCAGGCCGAACTCGACATTGTGCGAGAGCAGTCGCCGCATACCGCCGATCTTCTCCTTGAGCGGCATGACTTCGAGCTTGAACTTGATCTTGTACTTGCCGTCGATCTGCGGCCGCACGTCGAGAGCCTGTGCCTTGGCCATGTCGTCGCTGCGGTACTTGAAGACGATCTCCGGATCGCCGATGGCAAACCCGTCCTCGTAGGCGATGCGCCGCCGGACGATGAAGGCATTGTTGTAGAGATGGTAGCCGCCGGTATCGAGGAACAGGACCTCGCGCACCTCGGGCCGCTGCATCAGCTTGGGCGTATGCTGAAAGCCGACCCCCGTCGTCTCGGCGGCGCGCTGCACCAGGGCGGCGAACTCCTTGAAGACGTGCGCGGACGTAAAGCGGTCAGGCTTCAGAATCAATTTGCACTGGAGATAGCCTATCTCGTCACAGCGGCGTCCATCTGCATAGGTGCTCGCCTGACGCTCGCCCAGCCAGGTCGCGATCTGGCCGTCTACGTGGTTGTGATGCATTCCTGCTCCCTTGATGCAAGGTATCGCGCGCTCATTGTCCTGTCATCTGCGCTGCACTGGATTGATCTGCCCGACCGAAGGTCTCGACCTTTCCGTCGATGAAGCAGACGTAGTAGCGGTCCGACATGGTCCAGGGCGTGCGCTGCCAGAAGTCCTTCAGCACGGTGTAGTAGGAGCAGTCCTTGCCGGGCGAATAGGCCGAGCTCTCCGAGGGACCCAGGACGGCCTGGACCTGATCGCGGCTCATGCCGGCATGCAGCCGCTCGACGTTGTCGCCGTGCACGCAAGCCCCCAGTAGAGCCGCAAGCAGGATGGTGGAAAGCAGCGCGAGATGATGCTTCATCTCCTTCTCCCTAAGCGATTAGTCAGGCTTGGCCTCACCGCCAACAATTGTCGGGCAGGTGGACCGCTGGCGCAATTCCAGACGATGCGCTAGGTCGGAAGGATGCAAGATCAGACCAGATTTGTCGCGCCGGGCATTGCTGCCTCGTTGAGCGGCGCCACTGCCGGCATGTCCGATACCCCCATTGCCGAAGTGTCTATGTCGGTGTTCGGCGATCCCGATGTCGTGCCGCTGTGGTTCGGCGAAAGCGATCTGGTGACTCCCGATTTCGTGCGCGATGCCGCGGCCAAGGGGCTGCAGGCCGGCGAAACCTTCTATACGTGGCAGCGCGGCATCCCCGAGCTGCGCGCCGCACTCGCGGCCTATACGGAGCGGCTCTACCGCATCAAGTGCCCGCCCGACCGCATCACGGTGACGACGGGCGGCATGCAGGCGATCCTGCTCACCTGCCAGCTTCTGCTCGATCCGGGCGACAATATCGTGATCGTGTCGCCGATCTGGCCGAACATCACCTCTGCCACCAAGCTGGTGGGCGGCGAGCCGAAGTATGTCGCGCTGGATCGTACCCCAACCGGTGGCTGGACGCTCGACCTCCAGAAAGTCTTCGATGCCGTCGACGCGCGTACGCGCGCGATCTTCGTCAACTCGCCGGGCAACCCGACGGGCTGGACGATGACGGCGGAGGAGCAGCGCGTGCTTCTCGATTTCGCGAAGAAGCGTGGTCTCTGGATCATGGCCGACGAGGTCTATGCGCGGCTGATCTATAGCAAGCGTCCTGACGGACGGCAGGTCGCGCCGTCCTTCCTCGAACAGGCAGGCCCCGACGATCCGCTGATCGTGCTCAATAGCTTCTCCAAGCCCTGGGCGATGACGGGGTGGCGGTTGGGCTGGCTGACGCATCCCGCGCAGCTCGGCGAGCAGTCCGCCAAGCTGGTCCAGATCAATACGTCGGGTGTGCCGGGCTTCCTGCAGCGGGGCGGCATCGCGGCGGTCGAGAAGGGCGACGCCTTCGTCACCGAGATGGTCGAACGCTGCCGTGCCGGCGGCGAGCTGGTGTTCCAGCGGCTCTCGGCCTTACCGCGGGTTACGATCTCGCGGCCGGAGGCGGCCTTCTATGCCTTCTTCTCGGTCGACGGCGTGACGGACACGCTCGGCTTCTGCAAGACGCTGGCGAAGAAGTACAAGGTCGGTCTCGCGCCGGGTGAAGCGTTCGGGCCGGGTGGCCAGGGCAACATACGCCTCTGCTTCGCGTCCAGTGCAGAGCGGCTGAGCAAGGGCCTGGATCGCATCGAAGCGGCGATCAAGGCATCATGATGCCAGCATGGCGAATGTTCCTTCCATCGAGGTCCAGCACCTCCGCAAGGTGTATGGCGAGGTCGTCGCCGTCGACGATCTGACCTTCTCCGTGCCGCGCGGCACGGTGCTCGGTCTGCTGGGTGGCAATGGCGCCGGCAAGACGACGACGATTGCAATGTTGCTCGGCCTGCTCGAACCCACGGCGGGGAGCATCAGCATCCTCGGCATCGACATGCTGAAGCGCCGCTACGCGGCGCTGCCGCGCATGAACTTCTCCTCGCCTTACGTCGACCTGCCGCATCGGCTGACGGTGCGGCAGAACCTGATGTTCTACGGCGGCCTCTACGGCGTGAAGGACCTCAAGGCGCGGATCGTCGAGGTGGCGCGCCAGATGCAGGTCGAGCCGTTCCTCGACCGTCAGGCCGGCAAGCTGTCGGCCGGGCAGAAGACGCGCGTGGCGCTGGCCAAGGCGCTGATCAACAAGCCCGACGTGTTGTTGCTCGACGAGCCGACGGCCTCGCTCGATCCGGACACGGCCGACTGGGTGCGCGGCTATCTCGAGGAGTACCAGCATGAGACGCACGCTACGATCCTGCTGGCTTCGCACAACATGGGTGAGGTCGAGCGGCTCTGCGACGACGTGATCCTGCTGCAGGCGGGCAAGGTCTTCGAACGCGGCAGTCCGCGCGAGCTGATCGAGCGGTTCGGCCGCGAGGACATGGAGGAGGTGTTCCTCGACATGGCGCGCGGCCGCGGCCGCGGACTCGACGCCCTGAAGAAGCCGGGAGTAACGCCATGAGCGGTTCGCTGCGCCGGATCTTCGCGCTGGTTATGCGCCACATCCATCTGTGGAGCGGGTCGGTGATGCGCATCGTCGATTCGATCTACTGGCCGGCCGTGCAGATGGTCATGTGGGGCTTCCTGACCCAGTTCCTGGCCAACCAGACCTCGTATGTCGGCCATGCCGCGGGCGTGCTGCTGGCCGGCCTACTGCTGTGGGAACTCGTGGTGCGCGGCAACCTATCGCTCAGCATCGCCTTCCTTGAGGAGATGTGGTCGCGCAACCTCGGCCATCTCTTCGTCAGTCCCATTCGGTCGTGGGAGATGGCGGCCGGCATCGTGATCGTGGCGCTGCTGCGCACCTTGCTCGGCATGGTGCCGGTGTCGCTGCTGGCCTGGGCCTTCTTCGGCTACTCGATCTACACGCTCGGCCTGCCGCTGGTTGCCTTCTTCGTGATCCTGCAGATGTTCTCGTGGTCAATCGGGCTCGCCATGTCGGGGCTGGTGATGAGGGTCGGCCAGAGTGCGGAGACCTTCGCCTGGGCCGCCGTCTTCATCCTGATGCCGGTGAGCGGCGTCTACTATCCGATCTCGGTCTTGCCGCAGTGGCTGCAGGTCATCGCCTGGGGCGTGCCGACCTCCTATGTCTTCGAGGGCATGCGGTCGATCCTGGCGGAGGGAACCGTGCACTGGGATCTGATGGCGTTCGCCTTCGGCCTGTCGATCGTCTATCTGATCGTAGGCTTCCAGGTGTTCCAGTGGTTCTTCCGGTCCTCGCGCCGGGCAGGGTCGCTGCTGGGACAGGGGGAGTAGAGTAGGGTCGACCGTTCACCGAGGTGAGAGATGTCCAAGCATGCTGTGTTGCCCATCCTGATCGCGCTTGCCGCCGCAGCCTGCGTCACGACAACCTCCCAGACGCCGCCGACGCCGAAACCGGCGTGGACGAGCATCTACACCGTGCCGCTCGATTACATGGTGAGTTGCCTGTCGCAGCCGGCCGGCGAGGGCTTCGTGGTGGCCCAAACACCGTCGCCGCAGCCGGGCGTCACCGCCATCTCCTACGTGCCGCGCAGCGCCCCGCAGGCCGAGTCGCGCTATCTCGTGAGCCGCGTGCCCGACGGCACCCTTCAGGTGAGCTGGCAGCGGCTGGGCAGTGTCGGCGGCCTCGACTGGCTCGACGTGCAGGCTCGCGAGCGCGCCAATCGCTGCGGCGGCACGGCCTAAGGCCGCCGAGGGCCTGTCGCTCCAGGCGCCACCGCTTTCAGCCAGAACAACGGCTGCCGGATCGTCAGTGATCCGGCTCGGCGATCGTCGGCGTGGAGGCGATGTAGTTTCTGCCGAGCCGCTGCAATGCTGAAATCAGGATAAACAAACGGCAGGTTCTTCAGATACCAGGCGAGGGCGCCGACATCGGCGAACTCGATGGTCTCGAAGCCCTCGGCCTTCTCGGTGACAGTGAAGCCAGCCCTTTCGAGCTGCCGAACCGCAAAGGCCAGGTCCCACGCGACCGGAACCGAGGGAGCGGGCGCGTCGAAGAGGCGATAGAAATCGTCCGCGCCACTGGAGGCGACTTGCTGGGTGAGAAATATCCCACCTGGCGCGAGCACCCGCAGCACCTCGCTCGGCACATAGGATTCGTGGCGGCTGATGACGAGGTGAAAGTCATCAGCCGGAAATGGCAGAATGCCTTCTGGAGAAAAATCCTCCTGATCGATGTTATCGGGTGCGCCGTGCGCGGCAATCACATCGATCCCGCGCGGTTCGAGCCGGGCGCGTGCCACTGGAACGTTGGGCGACCATCCCTCCGTTGCGACCGTTCGTGTCGGAAGGTGCGGCCGTTCACTCAGCCATTCGCCACCGCCGGTGCCGAGGTCCAGAAGATCGGGCGAGAGACGGGCATGGGCGTCGACGATCGCTCCGAAATCCCAGGGTGGCGTGATCCGTATGCGCTGGTCATAGGAGACATCCCACCCGACGAAGGGCCGCCGCTCTGCTTCTTCCAGCAGGGCGTTGAAATCGTGGCCGATCGTCATGTGGCCTTTGGTTGCTCGGCGGCTCCACTTGGCAGGCGCAACGCCATCAGGACTTCGTTGACATAGCCAGCCAACGTCTTGAGGGCGCGGGGCTCTACGCCATAGGCGGTAAATCCGAATTTCGTGTAGAGCGCGATTGCGGCGTCGTTGCCTTCGACGACCGTAAGCGTGAGCTGCTCGACGACGTCTTGCGCCGCTTCTATCAGTGCGGCGACGAGCGCCGATCCCGCGCCGCGGCCCTGCCAGGCAGGTTCGACATAGAAGCCCCAAATGAAGGCCTTGTGAGAGACCTTCGGGCCGGCTTCCCGTTTCAACCCGGCCATGCCGACGATGCGCCGATCATCGTAGGCGCCGAACACGACGGATGCGGAGAGCCCATCGGCGAACGCGCTGACCGGCCGCGCCGCCTCGATCTCGTAGGTCGAGCCGAACGCATCCGGCGCGGTCCTGAGCGCGGCAAGTCGAATGGTGCGAAATGCCTCGGCGTCGGATGGCAGGAGGCGAGAGATTCTGAAAGAGCCTGACATCTAGCGCGCGTTGAGCACCGCCTGACACGCAGCGGGCAGCTTGGGGCGATAGGGCTTGGGCGGACCGGGAGGCGGCGGCGTGGGCGGGGCCTTGCGGAACCACGACTCCAGCGCTTCGCCGCAGCCGTCGTCGTCGGAGTAGGTGGCCTGCGGCTGGCATTGCGGATTGCCGGGCGGACAGTAGAGCCGGACATGGAAATGCTCGTCATGTCCGTACCAGGGCACCAGCTTGCGCAGCCAGCTCCGGTTGCCGGTCGCCGTGTTGCAGATCCGTTGCTTGATCCACTTGTTCACGAACATGCGATCGAGGTTGGGCATCTCCGCGGCGGTGCGCAGGAGCAGCACATGCTGCTGGGAGAACACCGAGTCGTCGATGCCGCTGTCGTTGGAGAGTACCAGCGAACGCAGGCGGGGGTTCTCGCGCTCCGCTGGCGTACGCCGTGCGCCAGGCTGGCGCTCGAACCAGATGTCGGCGTCGAGACCGACCTGATGGCTGGCGTGGCCCGAGGGAGCAGGACCGCCACGCGGCTGACCGAGGTCGCCGATATAGAGATGCGCCTGACCCGCGGCGCGTATCTTCTCGGCGAGGGTCGTGATGAAGTCGACCGTGACGGGTTGGCCCCAGTAGCGGTTGCGGCTGATCCGGATCGCCTCGTAGCCGGGGCCGTCCAGCGGCAGGGCCTGAGCGCCCTGCAGACAACCTGCAGTGTAGAATCCGATGGATTGGGGCGGGCCGGGCGCCGGTGTGGCGACATCGGCCCAATCGTTCGCCGCCGCTTCGGCAGCCATCAAGAGGAAGCCCGCGAGCAGCGGAATGACCAAACGCATCATCTTGTTGGCAGGATAGTCGCTCGTTAAGACTTTGCCCATGGCCGACTATGCTTTCCTGAAGCTCGAACGCCGCGACGCCGTGGCATGGTTGACGCTCAATCGGCCGGAGCGCCGCAATGCACTGACCCACGGCATGATGCTGGAACTCGAACACGCCTTCGCGCGCATAGCCGACAACCCTTTCTGCCGCGTGCTGGTGATCCGTGGTGCGGGCGGCCACTTCTGCGCAGGTGGCGATCTCGATGCGATGGCAGAGATGCCGCCGCGGCCCGAGAACGGCACGCAGGACCCGCTGCTGCCGCCCTACCGGCAGTTCGGCAACGCGCTGCTTGCCCTCGATTCCCTGCCGCAGGCGACGATCTCCGTCGTCGAAGGCTCGGCCGTCGGCGGCGGTTTCGGCATGGCCTGCTGTTCCGATGTCGTGGTGCTGCATCAGAGTGCGCATTTCGGCGTGCCGGAACCGAAGGTGGGCTTCATCCCCTCGCAGATCGTCCCGTTTCTGGTGCGGCGCCTGGGCGAGGGGCCAATGCGCGACCTCGCGGTGACGGGCCGCGTCATCGACGCCGCCGAAGCCCATCGGCTGGGCGTCGGGCGTTACCTCTGCCGGACGACGGAAGAGGTCGACGCGACGCTGCAGGCTCTGCTCGACGACATTCTCAGGATGGAACCGGCCGCCCTCGCGGCGGCCAAGGGTCTGGTACTGTCGTGTGCGACCCAGGACGATCGCACGGTTCTCGACGCCGCCGCGGAAAGCCTGGTCGGCCTGCTGCGCCGGCCACAGGCGGCGGAGGGCATCAAGGCGTTCAAAGCCAAGACGCAGCCGTCTTGGACCAAGGGCTAGGGAGCAAGGGCTAGAGGGGTAGGAACATGCGTAACTATCGCCACATCGAGGTCAGGCCGATTGCTGGCGCCCTGGGCGCGGAGATCCACGGCGTCGATGCCTCGTGCGATCTCGACGCCGATGTCGTGGCCGAGATGCGCCAGGCGCTGCTCGACCATCTCGTGATCTTCCTGCGCGGGCAGACCGTGACGCCGATGCAGCAGCTTGCGTTCGCCCGCAAGTTCGGCGAACCGATCGAATATCCGCAGCTCAAGGGCCTGCCTGAATCGCAGATGATCACGCCGGTGGTGAAGCTCGAACACGAGCGCAACAATTTCGGCGGTATCTGGCATTCCGACACGACCTATCTGCCGGTTCCGCCGATGGGCAGCATGTTGCTGGCGCGCGAGGTGCCGCCCTATGGCGGCGACACGATGTTCGCCAACCAGTACCTCGCTTACGAAGCGCTTTCAGAGGGGTTGAGGGCGACGCTCGATGGTCTGATCGGCGTCAGCTCCTCAGCCAAGGCAGATGTCTCCAAGACTCGCGAGGATCGCATGAAGGCGGCAGGGGCCGAGCTCAAGGAGCTGACGGCCGAGCATCCGATCGTACGCACGCATCCCGAAACCGGCCGCAAGGCGCTCTACACGTCCGACGCCCACACCTCGCACATCAAGGGGTGGACCGAGAAGGAGAGCCTGCCGCTGCTCAAGTTCCTGTGGGACCACCAGACCCGGCCGGAGTTCACCTGCCGGTTCCGTTGGGAAGCGGGCTCGCTTGCCTTTTGGGACAATCGCGCGGCCATGCACAATCCGATCAACGACTATCACGGCTACCGCCGCGTGATGCACCGCATCACGCTTGCCGGCGATAAACCTAGATAGCGACGACCCTGAGCTGGAGCAGACTATGTCCGATATAGGCGGTTTGATCGCCGTTTTCGTCCTCGTCGCCGCCAACGGATTTTTCGTCGCTGCAGAATTCTCCCTCGTCGCCGTCCGGCGCAGCCGCGTGGTCGAGCTGGTGGCGGCAGGCCGCATGAACGCCAAGGCGCTCGACAAGGCGCTGGGCAGTCTCGACGCTAACCTCGCCGCGACGCAGCTCGGGATCACCATCTCTTCGCTGGGACTGGGATGGGTCGGCGAGCCGGCGCTGGCTCACCTGATCGAACCGTTGCTGGGGGGCGCCACGGGAACGTGGGCCGGGATCGGCAGTTACACCATCGCCGTTGCGCTCGCCTTCATCGTGATTACGACCCTCCACATCGTGCTGGGCGAACTGGCACCCAAGAGTCTGGCCTTGCAGCGCAGCGAAGGGACGGCGCTCTGGGTGGTGCGGCCGCTGACGGTTTTCCTTTGGTTGCTGCGGCCGGCGATCTTCGTGCTGAACGGGCTCGGCAATCTGGTGCTGCGGCTCTGCGGCCTGCGCCCCGGCACGGGCGAAGGATCGCTGCACTCGGCGAGCGAGCTGAAGCTGCTGGTGGCCGCCAGCCAGGACGCCGGCCTCCTGCAGGCGGCGCAGGAAGAGGTCGTGATGCGTGCCCTCGACGCCGGCAACCGGCGCATCGGCGACTTCATGACCCCGCGCACGGAAGTCGACTGGATCGACTTCGATGACAGTTATGAAGACATCGTGAAGACGCTCCGCGAGAGCCGGCACGAGCAGCTTCTCGTGAGCCGCGGCAGCATCGACGAACTCGTGGGGGCGGTGTCCAAGAGGCATCTCCTGAATCAGCTCCTGGCCGGCAGCCCGCTCGACCTCGAGGCCGTCATCGGAAAGCCGCTGCTGGTCCACGAGGCCACGCCGGTGTTCAAGGTGCTCGACGAGTTCAAGCAGGCGCCGGTGCGGCTGGCCGTGGTCGTCGACGAGTATGGCGGCCTGGAGGGCATCGTCACGCAGGCCGACCTCCTGGAGGCCCTGGCAGGCGAGTTGCCGGAAGCGGAGGGCGGCCAGCCGGACGTTCAGGAGCGCAGCGACGGCTCGCTGCTGATAGACGGCTTGGCGCCGGCCGCCGACATTCTCAATCGGCTGGCCATTACGGCACCGTCGACCGGCGGCCGCTTCCATACGATCGCGGGTTTTGCGCTGTCCCAGCTTGGCCACCTACCGGTGGCGGGCGAGAAGTTCACCTACGAAGGTTGGTCCTTCGAAATCGTCGACATGGACGGGCGGCGCATCGACAAGCTCCTCGCGCGTCAGGAGGTACCACCCTTCGACGAGGCTTAGGCTTCGCAGCCCCATGTTGCTATCTGGAGTTGCGACAAACTGCGGATGATGTCTAGATTTGTGATGCTACCGGGGGAGGTGGATCATGAAAATGGCATTTTCATATCTGTGCGTAGCGTTTGGGGTGCTCGCCATGGTCGGGGCAGAGCCAGCAATGGCCCAGGAGCCGACGGCAAAGGTCGGCATGACCGTTCAAAGTATTCGCGGGAAACCGCATCCCAGTCGAACGGGTACCGACCTCGACAAGGCGGATTTCATCTCGCTCGACGTGAGTGCCAAGGTCCAAGTCTACAATGGTACGCCGGCCGACGGTAAGGACTGGCCGGCAACGATGGTATCGAGGCCCAGCGGTTGCACGGCAACGATGATCGGGCCGCGTGTCATGCTCACGGCAGCCCATTGCGTCGAAAACGGCGCGTCGGTCATGTTCTTCATCGCGGGCAAGACGCGGACGGCGACCTGTACTCATCACGAGAAGTACAGCGCGGCCTACGACAACGCACAAACCAGTGCAAACTGGGCGGCGACGAGTGCGGACTACGCAGTCTGCGTCGTGCCGGAGGCAGACAGGGTAAGTGGCGTTCTGCTCGAAGTCGTCGGCGCGGGTCCGCTCTTCGGCAACGGAGAAACGGTGAGGCTGCTCGGGTTCGGTTGCAACGGGACGACCATCGATTCCGATGGCTATGGAACATTGCGAACGGCGGCTGCCGGTATCGAAGCCTTGCCGGCGGCACCCAACAACTACTTCGTTACCGACTGGTCGAAAGGTGGCTTCGGCCACGCCAAGGGCGGCGTCGTCTGCCCGGGGGACAGCGGCGGGGCGGTCTACTGGCCGGTGTCCGGAGTCCGCCGGATCGTTGCTCTGAATTCGAGAACGGGCGTTACGGCTGACGGGCGCACGCTGATCGGAAAGTCGTACCTCTCCTCTGTACTGACGGAATCGGCCAATCAGTTCCTCAACAGATTCTCTACGGCCGAGAACGGCGGCATCTGCGGTCTGCGTCCCGGCGTCGAAGGCTGTCGTCAGTGACGACAGAGGCACGAGCGGCTGCCGATGCGTCTGGCCGGGGCGGCAGACTTCTTCTTTGCCTGTTGAGCCTCGTCTTGGGCCTGGTGTCGCTTCCGACGCCAGGTGGTGCGCAGCAGTCGTGGGAGGATGTCGTCCAACGCGGCGGGTATTCCGGCACCTCGCAAGCGGTGCGCAATGTTCTTGCGAGTGCGGCAAGCAGCGCGCCGGATGGACGCGTGGCGCTTCAGGTGCAGGGAACGCCGGACGATTTGTTGGTGGCGGCCGTTGCGACGACATTCGCGCCGACGGAGCGCAGATTCCCGACCAATTCCACGATCGACCGCATCGCCTTCCAGACATGCGGCCATATCTCGTCGGAGTATCGCTCGCGTATCCTCCTCGCCAATCCGGGAAAGTTCGTCAACGGCGTCCTGTCGGGCCTCAAAGGCACGTTCGTCAGCCTGAAGATGCCGGCATGTCTCGCGGTCAACGATTACGTCAAATACAACGTGCTGCCCGGAAACACGATCTCGTTCCTGGCAGAGTCGGTTTCCAAGCGGCCGGCCGATCAGGCCTACTGTTCCGAGCTGGCCAAGGTGAACGAGTTCGATGTCTGCAAGGCCAGCCAGACGAGCGCCTTGAAGCCCGACACACGGATCTGGCTGCCGAGACCCAAAGAAGTGCGAACTTGGACGACCGTTGCGAAGTTGAACGTCGAGACAGGCATCGACGGGTCGGAGGCACTTGCGGGGTGGATTACCGAATCCGTGCAACGGCCCGCGCTTCCCAATCCCAATCAAGCGAACGCTCAAAACCTGAATATCGTACCGACCAAGCCGGACGAGACGCCCAGAGGCGTCGTGCCCTTGGCCGACTGCAGCGCGAGCTTCGTGCCCTTCGATACCGACAGGCTCGTCGACGTTCTGGCGCGGCTGTACAAGGCCGTACGGGCGAGGCAGGTAAGTTCGGTCGATCCCGTTCGGGTCGGAATCATCGACACGGGCCTTTACGACAAGGCGCGGGAGAGTTTCTTCGAGCGGATTCCGGTCGTGCCGGGCCCCTGGTACGACCGCGAGGGCGATCGGTACCTTCGCAATATCGTCACCAAGGACAATCTCGGGACCTGGGCACGGTCATATATCGGCGACAGATCGAACGTCGCGCCAGACAGCGGCAGCTTTGCCGATCACGGCACCCATGTGGCGGGCTTGATCGTGGGAGGTGGTGACTTCTGGACGGCGCTGCGGAGCAGGAGGTTTCCCGAGCCGCAGATGTCCGAATATATCGGCACGTTCGTGCCGGAGATCGTGCCCGTAAAGATCATGTCGTCGGGAAAATCCGATCCCGACATGCTGGGCCTGGCCGTAGATTATCTGACCAACAACAATCGAACATCGGTCATCAATCTCAGTACGGTCGTTCGCGCCAACCTCACGGTCAAGGAGACCTTCGAGAAGTACCGGAGAAGCGGTGTCATCTTTGTCGCTGCAGCAGGCAACGACTACGATCAGGAGTTCGACAACAGTCTCGACAAGGAGGACGTGGCCAACCCAATCCTGCCCGCGATGATGTCCAGTGGAGACGGTACGTACTTCATTACCGTCGGCGCGTTGGACAGCGCGGACTTTGCTGCCGACGCGCAGTCCAAAGGGAAGCCGGCAAAGTTCTCTCAGCGCGGCAGGAAGTATGTCGACCTCTTCGCTCCGGGCATCTGCGTGCGATCGTTTGGCGAACAGAATCCTCTGACCGAAGATGTCGCTTACTCCGGAACGTCGCAGGCCGCTCCACTGGTGTCGTTTGCGTCTGCCCTGCTTCTGCGCTTCGGGGTGAGAGGGGAGGATGTGAAGACGAGACTCCTGGAAACGGTCGATGCCTCGGCAGACCTGGCCAAGATTTCGATCAGTGGCGGTTCTCTCAACATCAGCAAGGCGCTGGACTATCTGGACGACATCGTCGTGTTCACGGACACGCCACGTGGCGAATATCGTCGAGGTACCATCGTTCATACGAATGGCGACACCGCCTTGCCGGATGGCTTCCTGACGCCGCTTTGCAGTACGGGGGCCGATCCCGCCGATCAGGGATTGAGGAAAGTGCGCCGCACGGTCGTCCTCGACGACAGCACGATGAAATGGGTGTCGGGTACCGACGCGGGGTTCAAGTACGAAACCTGCGCCTACAAGAAGGATCTCACGTTCCGGCTGAAAGCCGCGGATGGTCAGGGGGATCGCAACTTTGTGCTCAAGGACGTTCGCGAGATGGTGCCGCGCCCGAAATGGGCGCCTTTGCCTAAGGTCAGGTAGAGCGGAAGTCTTACCGCTGCGGTGGGGCGAGGGTGATCGTGCCGATGGCGGTGCGGGCGGTCTCGGCGCGCGTACCGCCGATCCCGATGTAGGAAAGGCTCTGCCAGTTCTCGACGAAGTTGCGCGCCCAGGGTGAGAGCATGTTGCCCGACTGGCCTAGCGGCATCGCGAAACGGCTGTTCTCGAGATCGCTGAAATCGTAGATGCCGCGATAGCCGGCGCCGTGCACGGCATCGAACGGCCGGTTGCCGCGGTAGGAGGGCGAGGCGCGATTGAGCGTCTGGCTGCCGCCGTCCGAGACGAAACGCACCGAGGCGAAGTTGCCGAGAAGCGGAATGCGGTCGAACAGGGGATGGCGGTGCACGGCGAAATGCTCGTTACCCCATTGCCACTTGGACATGTCCGGCCCGTTGCGCCGGCTGATCCAGTCCAGCGCCCGTTCGAGCGCGAGGGCGACGGCGTCGTCACACGTCTCCGTTTGCACCGTGCCGCCATCGTCGCACCAGCCTGGCTTGTCGCGCAGGATGCGGACCATCAGGGGCACGTTGGGCGAGGCGAGGGCATCGAAGAGAGGCTCGCCCAGTTCGTCGGCCAGCAGGCCGCGCTGCAGTTCGGTGATCCAGGCGCTGTAGATCAGCGGCTCGGGGCGGCTCGCCAGCATGAAGCGGTTCCAGCGGCCCAGAAGCTCGTACGCCCGTGCGGCGCGGGCATTGCGCGGCGCTGCCCGCAGCAGGAACGGCAGGATGTCGTTGACGTCGAGCGAGAGATTGTCGGCCTGCATGACGATCATGCCGTAGACCGGATGGCGCTCGACCTCGCGCAGGAGCTGGTCGGCGCGACGCTGGCGATAGGGCTCGGCCCAGTCCTTGCTGATGAAGTGGCGGTAGTCGTCCGGGACGAGGCGGGCATTGGCGTTGACGATGAGGCCGGCCGGCGGATTGTAGACGCGAGGCAGTTGGTCGAAGGGCACGAAGCCCGCCCAGTCGTATTCGCCGGTCCAGCCCGGTACCGGCATCGAGCCGTCACCCTTGCGGCGGATCGGCACCTTGGCCGGCGAAATCAGGCCAATATTCCCCGACGTGTCGGCATAGACCATGTTCTGCATCGGCGAGCCGATGCGGCGCGCCGCATTGAGGAAATCTTCCCAGTTCTGCGCCATGCCGAGGCGGCCGAAGCCCTCGGCCGAGGTATCCGCGCCATCGAGCGCGGTCGCCTGCAGCGCCAGCACATGGCCCTGCGGAGTTATGCCTTCGGTTCGGCGGATGAAATCGTCGATCACCGGCCCGTGCCGCGTCTCGCGCACCCGCATCGTGACGGGATCGCCCCAGGCGACGTTGATCGTTTCCTCGCGTACCCCGAAGGAGCGGGCGCCGTCCGGCGTGATGTAGCGGTTGGGGTCGGTGGGATCGACGCGCTCGACGAAGACGTCCTGGCTGTCGAGATTGGTGGTGGTGAAGCCCCAGCCGATCGTGCCGTTGTGGCCGAGCACGACCGCGGGCGAGCCGGGCGAGGTGGCGCCGCGAATGTCGAAGCCCGGTCCGACCAGCCGGGCGAGATACCAGACGCCGGGGAAGGAGAAGCCGAGGTGGGGGTCGTTGGCGAGCAGCGGCTTGCCCGAAATCGCATGGGCGCCCGACAGCACCCATTCGTTGGAAGCTTCCCGCTTGCGCGTGGCAGTGTTGTCGGTCTCGGTATAGAGACGGTCCAGGTCGATGTTCCGTACCGCCTGCAACACGAGCGAAAGAGTCGAATCGCGGCTGTCGCCCGCCGGCTCGATCAGGAACTTCACGCCGTCTTCGCCGATCTTGTTGGCAAGGCGCAGCCGCAGCAGCTCGGCGCGCCAGTTGCCGTCGAGGCCGAGCGCCATCAGCTTGGCCCAGACCAGCGAATCGGCCGGCCGCCATGGCTCGGGCCGGTAACGGCCGCCGGACAGCAGCTTGATCACGGTGAGTTCGAGGCCGAACTGCTGGTCCTCGTCGGAGATCCAGGCATTGACGCCCGCGGCATAGGCTTCGATCTGTCCGCGCATGGCGGGCGAAAGCGCGTTTACGCTCTCCGACGCTTTGCGATAGACGCCGAGGCCGCGCATCGTGCGGTCGCTCTCTACCAGTCCGCCGCCGATGAGGGCAGGCGGCACGAGCTCGGCGAGGCGGCCCTGGCCCAGCCGACGCATCAGTTCCATCTGCCAGAAGCGATCCTGCGCGTGGACGTAGCCGAGCGCGAAGGCCGCATCCTCGAGCGAGCCCGCGATGATGTGCGGCACGGCGTTCTTGTCGCGCTGAATCTCGACGGGCGCCTTCAGGCCCGATGCTTCGAGATGACCGCTGTAGGCCGGCAGTGCCCCGCGCACCTGGAAATAGGTGCCGAGCAGAATGACGGCGAGCGCCAGCACCAGACCGACCAGGAACTTGCCCAGGCCGGCAGCAACGCGCAGCAACGCCTGCACCGGTTCAGCCGCCGATGTAGGAAAGGATCGCCTGACGGTCGGCGTCGAGGTCGGGGGCAGGGGCGCGTGTCGTCGGATCGGCGAAGGCCGACATCTTGAGAGGGTTGCCGGCGAGCTTCAGCGAGCCGCCGCTGCCGTCCGGTACCTCGACCAGCATGTTGCGCGCGGCAACCTGCGGATGGGCGATGGCCTGCGCGATGTTGTTGATCGGGCCGCAGGGCACGCCGCCCTTGGACACGACGCCGATCCAGTAATCGGTCGTGTTGGTCTTCAGCACGGACTCGATTTCCTGCTTCAGCTTCTTCTGGCTCTTTTGGCGGAGCGCGTTCGACTTGTACTCGGGGTTGGTGGCCATGTCGGACCGGCCGAGGGCCTCGCACATCTTGATGAATAGGCTGTCGTTGCCCGCGGCGATGATCATCGAGCCGTCGGACGTGGCGAAAGCCTCGAAGGGGGTGATGGTCGGGTGGCGCGCGCCGAGCGGACCGGGAATTTCCTTCTCGACCGTGTAGCGCATGATGGCGTTTTCGAGCAGCGCGAGCTGGCAGTCGAACATGGCGATGTCGACCTTGGTCGATTCGCCGGTCTTGAGGCGGTGGACGATAGCGGCGTTGACCGCGACGGCAGTGTAGAGGCCGGCACCGATGTCGCCGATCGACATGCCGACGCGGCTGGGCGGCTGCCCTTCATTGCCGGTGATGCTCATGACGCCGCCCATGCCCTGCATGACCATGTCGTAGGCCGGGTCCTTGGAGTTCGGGCCGGTATGGCCGAAGCCCGAGGCCGAGGCGTAGATGAGCTGCGGGTACTTGGCGTGCAGCGTGTCCCAGCCGTAGCCCAACTTCTCCATCGTGCCGGGCCGGAAGTTCTCGACCACGACGTCGGCCTTCTCGAGCAGATTCTCGAAGATCTTGCGGTCGCCGTCGGCCTTGAGGTCGAGCGCGATGCTCTCCTTGCCGCGATTGACCGACGCGAAATAGGTCGACTTGCCGTTGACGAAGGGACCGTAGGCGCGCGCATCGTCGCCGCCCTTGGGCGGTTCGACCTTGATCACCCGTGCGCCCATCTCGGCCATCAGCAGGGTGCAGTAGGGGCCCGCCAGGATGCGGGAGAGATCGACGACAGTGATGCCCGACAGCGGGCCTTTCGTATTCTGGGTCATATCGAGTTCTTAGCCAGAGGGTCGGCGCGAATCCAGCCACACATTGGCCGCAGCGGCACCGATCACGATGGCGCCACCGATCAAGGTGAGATCGCCCGGCTTTTCGCCATCGAACAGCCACACCCAGATGGGGCCGAGGACCAGTTCCAGCAGGCCCAGCAAAGCTGCACGGCCCGCCGGAATGCGCTTGAGGCTGGCCATGTAGAGCATCAGCCCGACCGCGAGCTGGCCCGGGCTCAGCGCGAACAGCCAGGGAAGCTGTGCCCATGTGACATTTTCGGGATGCGCAAAGGGCAGGGCGACCAGGCCCGAGATCACGCCGGCCAGCCAGATCGACGGCGCCATGCCGACGTCGCGGCGGTGGCGCACGACCACATAGTTGCCGCTCATGCAGAGCACGACGATGAATGCCACGGCCATGCCGGCGAGCGCGCCGGCCTGTAGCGAACCGGCGACGCTGAGGGCGAGCCCGATGACGGCGACGCCCATGGCCAGAATCGTGTGACCATGCAGGGGCTCACCGAGGAAAATTCGCGCGGCGATGGCGGTGATGAACGGCGTGGCGCCGAACATGATCAGTACATTGGCGACCGGCGCGAGGCCGAGGGCGAGGATAAAGCTGACGAAGCTGCCCGCCAGCAGGACTGCGCTCATCACCAGTGCGAGGCCGGCATTGCGCGAATCGACCAGGATGGCGCGCCGTTGCCAGATCATTAATGGCAACATCGTGACGACCAATAATGCGCTGCGCCAGAACGATACATCCCATGCGGGAAGGTCGATGCGCCGCACAATGACACCGGCTGTGCTGAAAGCGATGGCGGCAGTGACGGCGCAGAGAGCGCCAAGCAGCGCGGAACTCGGCAGGGTATTCGACGTTTTCATCTCGAAGAATGGTTGAATACGGTTTCCGACGTGCCCCCGTCCATTGATTCTCTCGATCTGCCGCCGTTCCGGCCGCGTTTTCCCTGGTGGGGGGCTGATCTTCAGACGATCGCCATACGGCTGACGTCGTCGCGCGTGCTCGATCTCGCACCGCACACCAGCGAGCGACTGGCCTTTCCAATGGCCGACCGCACCGGCGACATCCTGCTCGGCATGCTCGACCGCCCCGCGGAAGCGGTGGAAGGAAGACCGCTGGTGCTGCTGGTGCATGGATGTACGGGCAGCGAAGACAGCGCCTACATGCTCAATGCCGCCCGCCATCTGCTCGAACGCGGCTACACCGTGCTGCGATTGAACCTGCGCGGCTGCGGTCCGTCGCGGCCCTATTGCCGCGAGCACTATCACCTCGGCCGCACGGCCGATTTCAGGCGTGTGCTGTGGCAGATCCCCGAAGAGCTTACCGGCAACGGCATCTTTGCCGTGGGCTATTCGCTAGGCGGCGCGATGCTGCTCAAGTATCTCGGCGAGGAGGGTTCCTTTTCGCCCTTGCGTGGCGCGGCGACGATCTGTGCCCCCATCGATCTGGCCGCCAACTGCAAGCACATGATGCGTCCGCGGAACTGGCTCTATCACGCCTATCTGCTGAACGACATGAAGGCGGAGGCGCTGGCCGAAGGCGCGTCGAACACGCCGGAAGAATGCGAGGCGATTAAGGCTGCCCGCAGCGTCTGGGAGTTCAACGACAGGTTCATCGCGCCGCGCTACGGCTTCCGCGACGTCGAAGACTATTACGCCCTCTGCACGCCGCATGCCTTCATGCCGGAGATCCGCGTACCGACCATGGTCTTGGCGGCGTGCGACGATCCGTGGATTCCCGTGGAGTGCTACCGGGATTTTAACTGGTCCGACAATCCGGCCCTGCTGCCGGTGCTGCCGCCGGCAGGGGGACATATCGGTTTCCATGCGCATGACAGCACTCAGCCCTGGTGCGATCTCGCGATGGAGAAATTCTTCGACCGGCTATCTACCGCCTCTGACCAGGTCGCAGACTCGTAGTTGCGGAGCCACGACCCATCGAGGCGAGTTGGACCCTAGCCAGGAAGCTGGCGGCGGGCTTGTCGTGTTGGAGGGCTGCCTTCATCACGGCCACACAGGCACGCCGTCGAGGCCCGCAGTCTCGGGCAGGCCGCAGATCAGGTTCGCGTTCTGCACCGCTTGGCCGGCCGCGCCCTTGCCGAGATTGTCGACCACGCCCATCGCGATCACCAGGTTGCGCGCTGGATCGGCTGCATAGCTGACAAACGCGAGGTTGGAGCCGGTCGCCCATTTGGTCTGCGGCGGCTTGTCGGTCACGCGCACGAACGCCCGCCCCGCATAGAAGCGCCGCGCCGCGTCCAGGCACTGGTCGGTGGTTGCGCGGCCGCGGCAGTAGATCGTGGCCAGCACGCCACGGGTCATCGGCACAAGGTGCGGCGTGAACACCAGCTCGGCCGCGCTGCCGCCGCTCAGCCGCTCGATGGTCGCAGCCATCTCGGGCATGTGGGTGTGTTTCAGCAGGCCGTAGGGCACCAGGTTCTCGTTGCTCTCGGCGTAGCCGAATGTGCCGCCGCCGCCGCGGCCCGCGCCGGAGATGCCGGTCTTGGCGTCGATCACGATGTTGCCGGGCTCGACCAGTCTGTGGGCCAGCAGCGGCGCCAGCGCGCTCAGCACCGCGGCGGGAAAGCAGCCCGGATTGGCGACGCGCGTCCGCCCCTCGATCTCGGCCGGCCAGACATCGGCCAGGCCATACGCCCAGCCCTCGACGTAGCGATGGTCGCCGCCGATATCGACGATCTTCACGTCCTTCGGCACGCGTGCCAGCGCCTCGGCCGAGGCGCCCGTGGGCAGCGACGCGAACAGCACGTCGAGCTTGGGCAGGGTCGCCGGATCCCACTTCTCGATCACCAGCTTGGCCAGCTTGGCAGGCACGCCCGGGAAGCGGTCCGCCAAACGGCTGCCGGCGCTGCCTTCGCCTGCGGCGTAGACGAGCTCGAAAGAAGGGTGGCTCGCGACCAGGCGCATCGCCTCGCCGCCGCCAAAACCGCTGATTCCGACAATGCCGACGCGAATGCTCATGGTGGTGTCCTTGCTCTTCTAAGGGGGTGGAGATGGGCAAAAGAAAACCCCCGGAGCCGGGGGCTGCGGAGGTTCAGGAACGCGGGCCGAGGCCGCTCCGGCGGATGATGAGGCCTACAGTGAGGCCGTCATCACATGGACGGACGCTGATCGACGCGCAGCCCTAGGAGCCGCCGCTTGGGTGAAGCGGCGTCGGCGTCGGTCGCAAAGGGTCCGGTTCCTGAGCATGTCTGTCGAAACTGTCGCTACCCACATTGGTCGTCAAGGGGGAATGTCTGCCGGCTGCCCCCCTCGGACGTTTCCGGTTCCGGGGTTCACGACCTAGTATCGCGGCGTGAGCCTCGATCCACCGTCCTTTCGGCCGCGCTTTCCCTGGTGGGGAGGTGACCTGCAGACCGTCGCCAATCTACTCGCGCCCCCGAGCTGCGATCTGGCGCCCCACACGAGCGAACGGCTTCCTGTCGCTTTGAACGATGGCACCGGCGACACGCTGGTCTGCACGCTCGACCGGCCGCAGACGCAGCGGAGCGGCACGCCGCTCGTCATCCTGATCCATGGGCTCACCGGCTCGCAGGAGAGCCATTACATCTACAGCATGGCCCGCACGATGCTGGAGCGCGGCCGGCGCGTGCTGCGCGTGAACCTGCGCGGCGCCGGCCTGTCGCGGCCGAGTTGCAGGGGCCAGTATTATGCCGGCCGCAGCCAGGACTTCCGCGCGCTGCTGACGAGGCTGCCTGCGGAGTTGACGGGCGAGGGGATGGTGGCCGCAGGTTACTCGCTGGGGGCCGCGATGCTTCTGAAATATCTGGGCGAGGAGGGCAGTGCCTGCCCGTTGTCGGCGGCGGCCAGCGTCTCCGCGCCCATCGATCTGTCCGTGACGTGCCGCAACATGATGCGGCCGCGCAACACGCTCTATCACCGCCACATCCTGGGCCAGATGAAGGTCGAGGCGACGGCCACAGGAGCGGAGGTAACGACGGCGGAGCGCGCGGCGATCCTCGGCTCGCGTTCGGTATGGGACTACGACGAGGAGTTCATCGCACCGCGCCACGGCTTCGCCGGCGCCGAGGACTATTACGAACGCTGCAAGCCGCTGCGCTTCATGGGCGGTATCCGGGTGCCGACCCTGGTGATCGCCGCCCTCGACGATCCCTGGATTCCCGGCGCGCTCTACAGCGGCTACGATTGGCGAAGCAATCCGTCGCTGACTCCGCTGCTGCCTCGGCACGGTGGGCATGTCGGCTTCCATGGCGTCGGCAGCCGGCAACCCTGGAGCGACGCAGCCGTTGCCAGATTTTTCGACCTCTGAGGTCCCGAAATGGCTAACATCGAACCCATGGCTATGATTGTCGGCGTTGCCTGCTCGCTGGTGGCCCTTGTCCTGGCGTGGCGCGCCTATCGCGGTGCATCGGCCGATCTGGAAGAACGCAACCGCGAGAAGCGCGAGAAGGAGCGGGACCGCCGCTGACCTGCGCCTCCACTGTGTCTGTGCAATCGATTGCACGAGCCAGCGCCGAATATTCCGCCGAAGCCATCGTCTGTGCTGCACACCCTCCTTGGTATGCAGACTCGACTAGCGGCGTCGGCGACGCGCGGCAAGGTTATGCGCGGCGTTGCTTCGGGCGCAGCGTGCCGCCGGTCAGCAACGCCAGCAGGGCCTTGGCGGCGGGGCTGAGATAGCCGTTACGGCGATGGAGCGCGATGATCGGGATGGTGGTTCGCATCGCCGGCACGTCGAGCGCGACCAGCAGGCCCTGACGTAGTTCGTCGCGCACGCTGCTCTCGGGCACCAGCGCCAAGCCGAAGCCTGCCTGGGCGAGACGCTTCTGGGCGGTCAGGCTGTCGATCAGGGTGAGGTCGGCCGTATCCAGCCCGGCCTTGATCAATTGCCGCGCAAGGATATGGCCCGAGGAGTCGCGTTCGCCCTGGACCGGCGGAAAGCCGATCCAGCGATCGCCCGCCAGGGCACGCGCATCGCGGACCCGGCGTCCGGCCAGACGATGGCCGGGGGCGGCGACGACCAGCATGGCTTCGCTGCCGGCATCCAGAGAGACCAGTTCCGGCCGTTCGCTGGCGAAGTAGCGCAAGCCCAGGGTCGCCTCGCCGCGCCGCACGAGGTCGGTGATCTCCGCGCTCGACGCGGTGCGCAGTTCGAGCTGGACGTCCTTCGAGCGACGGGCGAACCGGCGCAGCACGTCGACGATGTGGGTGTCGGCGAGCGTGCCGACCAGGGCCAGCGAGATCGCGCCCTGCGGGCCGCTCTGCAGCGTGCGCACCGCCTCGCGTGCATCCTTGAGGGCGGCGAGGGCGGCTTCGGCGTGAGGCAGGAAGGCGCGGCCGGCCTCGGTCAGCTTGGCATGGCCGCGGATGCGATCGAACAGGGGCGCCCCCAGCTCCTGTTCCAGCAGGCCGAGGCGCCGGCTGATGGCGGGCTGCGAGCGGTGCAATCGCTGAGCGGCGCGGGTGAAGCCGCCCAGCTCGGCGATGGCAACGAAGGTCTGGATCTCGTCGATGTCCATGGATCAGTAATCCTGATGGAAACGCTCAGAACTATGCATTTCACAATGATGGGCGATCCGGCAATTGTCACGGCGACCCGTTTCTACCGACCAAAGGATGGACGCCATGCCCAGCCAGGCCGACAAAGCCTCGACGTTCCGCGCTCTGCATGAGCGGCCGGGTGCCTTCGTGATCCCCAATCCATGGGATGCCGGCACGGCGAAGCTGCTGGCGGCCATCGGCTTCGAGGCGCTGGCCACCACGAGCCTGGGCCTCGCCAACATGCTTGGCCGCGCCGACAGCAAGGTGAGCCGCGCCGAGGTGATCGCCAACTGCCGGGCGATTGCCGAGGCGACCGACCTGCCGGTGAACGTCGACCTGGAGAATTGCTTCGCCCACGAGCCCGCGGCGGCGGCCGAGGCGATCCGGCTTGCGGCGGAAGCTGGCGCCGTCGGCGGCTCGATCGAGGATTCGACGGGCGACCCCAAGAACCCGATCTATGACTTCGACCTTGCCGTCGCGCGTGTGCGGGCGGCAGTGGAAGCGGCCCGTGCCTTGCCGGTGCCGTTCATGCTGACGGCCCGCGCCGAGAACCTGCTGCATGGCCGCAACGACAAGGGCGACACGATCCGCCGGCTGCAGGCCTACGAGGCCGCAGGTGCCGACGTGCTCTACGCGCCGGGCCTGCGTAACGTCGCCGAGGTGCGCGAGTTCGTCGGCGCGGTGAAGCGGCCGTTCAACGTCGTCACAGGCTGGCTCGATCCCGACATCACGGTAGCGCAACTCGCCGAGGCCGGGGCCAAGCGCATCAGTGTCGGTGGCGCTCTCTCGCGCCTTGCGCTGGCCGCCTTCGTCGATGCCGGCCGTGCGATGAAGGAGCAGGGGTCTTTCGCGTGGATGCGCGAGATGATGGCCTTCGCGGATGTGCGGAAGATGCTCGGCGCCGCCTAGCTCAGGACGACAGGCTCCGCCGGCGGACCGTCGCGCAGCAGCGTCCCGAGACGGGCGCCGAGGTCGAGCGGCTCGAAGCGTTCACTTGAGCTGGCGATCTCGTCGACGGTCCACCAGCGATGGCCGCGGGTCCAGCTCCGTTCCTTCTCGTCGAGGCCGGACGTGTCGATCTCGGTGCGGTCGGTGTGCGCCAGGAAGAAACGCTCCTTGTGCATCACGTCCTTGCCGCGCCAGCTCATGCGCCGCTCGCGCGTCCAGACCCAGCGCGGTTCGTCGATCACTGGCAGTTTGGTTTCCTCGCCGGCCTCGCGCACCGCTGCCTCGGCGAAATCCTCGCCGGGATCGACCATGCCGCCGATCATCACCCAGAACGGGTCAAAGAAAGGTTGGGCGGGATCGAACACCGCGGGATCGTGCACGTTGAACAGGAAGAGCCGGTCCTGCGGATCGAGCAGGATCAGCCGGGCCGACGGACGTTCAATCATGTGCGGCGATCACTTGCCCTTGAGCAGCCGGGCCGCGTCGACTGCGCCATAAGTCAGGATGCCGTCGCAGCCGGCGCGCTTGAAGCCGGTCAGCGTCTCGATCAGCACCTTGTTCCAGTCGAGCCAGCCGCGGTCGGCAGCGCCGCGCAGCATCGCGTACTCGCCGCTCACCTGGTAGGCGTAGGTCGGCACGCCGAATGTATCCTTCACGCGGCGCACCACGTCGAGATAGGGCAGGCCGGGCTTGACCATGACCATGTCGGCGCCTTCCTCGATGTCGAAGCCCACCTCGCGCAGCGCCTCGTCGGTGTTGGCGTAGTCCATCTGGTAGGTCTTCTTGTCGCCCTTCAGGGCACCCGAGCTGCCGATGGCGTCGCGGAACGGGTTGTAGAAGGCCGAGGCATACTTGGCGGCGTAGGACATGATCTGCGCGTTGCCGTAGCCCTTGCCGTCCAGCGCCTTGCGGATCGCGCCAATGCGGCCGTCCATCATGTCGGAGGGCGCCTGGATGTCGGCGCCAGCTTCGGTCTGCACGATCGCCTGCTTGACCAGCGCCTCGACCGACTCGTCGTTCTGCACGTAGCCGTCGCGCACGATGCCGTCGTGGCCGTCGCTGTTGAAGGGATCGAGCGCCACGTCGCAGACGATGCCGACATCGGAGACGGACTTCTTCACGGCACGGATGGCGCGGCAGACGAGATTGTCCGGATTGTAGGCTTCGCGCGCATCGGGCGTCTTCGCCTTGGGATCGGTCTCGGGGAAGATCGCGATGGCGGGGATGCCGAGATCGCGCGCTTCCTTGGCGGCTTCGACAAAGAGATCGATCGAGAGGCGGTCGACGCCCGGCATGGAGGAAACCGGCGTGCGCTGGTTCTGGCCTTCCTGCACGAACACCGGCCAGATCAGGTCGTCGACCGAAAGCTTGTTTTCGGCGACGAGGCGGCGGGACCAGTCCTCGCGGCGGTTGCGGCGGAGCCGCGTGGTGGGAAAACGACCGAGAGTGGTGAAGCGAGCGGGCATGGGCGGCGTTATCGCGCGAACTGCAGAAACCGGCAATGCGGCGTGTTTGGCACGTCGTTTGGTCGCGAGACGGGTCGTTTGACTGCCCAAGACCCCCCGATATGATCCGACGCCCATGGATTTTACACTTTCCGAAGACCAACAGGCTTTCCGCGATACGGCCCGGCAGTTCGCGACTGAGCGGATGCTGCCCGAGGCCGCGCGCTGGGATGCCGAGAAGATCTTTCCCGAGGCCGTCCTGCGCGAGGCGGCGGCGTTGGGATTCGGTGGTATCTATGTGAAGGACGATGTCGGCGGCAGCGGGCTCTCGCGCTTCGACGCGGCCCTGATCATGGAGGAACTGGCGTCCGCCTGCCCGAGCACGGCGGCCTACATTTCCATCCACAATATGGCCGCGTGGATGATCGACGGCTTCGGCAGCGACGAGCAGCGTCAGCGCTTCCTGCCCAAGCTCTGCTCGATGGAGCATTTCGCGAGCTACTGCCTGACCGAGCCCGGCGCGGGGTCCGATGCGGCCGCGCTGGCCACGCGCGCGGAGCTGAGCGGCGATCACTACATCCTGAACGGCACCAAGGCCTTCATCTCGGGTGGCGGCCGCAGCGACATCTATGTCGTGATGCTGCGCACCGGCGGGCCGGGGGCGGGCGGTGTCTCGACCCTGGTGGTCGAAGCGGGCACGCCGGGGCTTTCGTTCGGCAAGCAGGAGAACAAGCTCGGCTGGAACAGCCAGCCGACCGCGGCGGTGATCTTCGACAATTGCAAGGTGCCGGTCGCCAACCGGCTGGGGCCGGAAGGCCACGGCTTCAAGATCGCGATGATGGGACTCGATGGTGGTCGCATCAACATCGGTGCCTGTTCGCTGGGTGGCGCGCGCGCCTGCCTCGAAACGGCGTCGCGCTATGTCGTTGAGCGCAAGCAGTTCGGCAAGCCCATCGCCGATTTCCAGGCGACGCAGTTCAAGCTCGCCGACATGGCGACCGAGCTGGATGCGGCGCGGCTGATGATCTGGCGCGCAGCGTCGCTGCTCGACGCCAAGTCGCCGGAGGCCACGCAGGCCGCCGCCATGGGCAAGCGCTTCGCCACCGACGTGGGCTTCCGTGTCGTCAACGACGCATTGCAACTGCATGGCGGCTACGGCTACTTGAAGGACTTCCCCATCGAGCGCTATCTCCGCGACTTGCGCGTCCACCAGATCCTCGAAGGCACGAACGAGATCATGAGGGTGATCATCTCGCGCAGACTGTTGATGGGATGACGAGGGCGTCGCTGGTACGGCCTCTTCGCGGCGCGGTTTTTCTTTTGGAGTTGTGATGTCTGAAGCAGAGATTCTGTTCGAGGTGAAAGACGGCCTGGGCGTGATGACGCTGAACCGGCCCAAGGTCCTGAATTCGCTGTCGCACAACATCATCCAGGAAATGGAACGGGTGATGCCGCAGTGGGAGAAGGACCCCGCCGTCAAGGCCGTGATCCTGCGCGGCGCCGGCGACCGTGCCTTCTGCGCCGGTGGCGACGTGGCCGGCCTCTATCGCGAGATGCGCGACAATCCTGCGGGCACCCTGCGCCGCGACTTCTTCCGCGACGAGTACATCGTCAACCGGCGCATCTATCGCTACGCCAAGCCGTGGATCTCGCTGATCGACGGAATTAACATGGGTGGCGGCGTCGGCCTGTCGGCGCACGGCTCGCATTCGGTGGCGAGCGAGAAGTTCCTGTTCGCCATGCCCGAGACGACCATCGGCCTGTTCCCCGATGTCGGCGGCGGCTATTTCCTGACGCGCCTGCCGGGTGCGCTCGGAACCTTCTTGGCGCTCACCAGCTACCGGCTGAAGGTGGCCGACGCGCTGTGGGCCGGCATCGTGCAGGCGCATGTGCCGAGCGCCAAGATCAACGACCTGCAGGCCGCACTTGGCGCGGCCGATCTCTCCGGCCCGCGCGCCAACGAGAAGGTCGATGCGGTGATCGCCAAGTTCACGGCCGATCCGGGCGAGGCGACCCTGCCGGCGCTGATGCCCGAGATCGACCGCTGCTTCTCGGCCGAGACGCTGCAGGAGATCGTGGCCAAGCTCAGGAAGTCGGACAGCGAGTTTGCCCAGAAGCAGCTCGCCGCACTGCTGAAGCTTTCGCCGCTGTCCATGGCGATCACGCTGGAGCAGCTCCGTCGCTGCGCCAACCGGTCGTTCGAGGACACGATGACCATCGAATACCGCATGTCTCAGCGCTGCATGCAGAAGGGGCATGACTTCTTCGAGGGCGTACGCGCATTGCTGATCGACAAGGACCAGAAGCCGGTTTGGAACCCGCCGACCATCGACGGCGTGACCACGGCGATGGTGGAGGAGCATTTCCGGCCGGTGTCGAACGACCTGTTCTTCGACTGAGCGGTCACAAAGGGAGGAAACCATGGCGAAAATCGCCTTCATCGGTCTCGGCAACATGGGCGGCCCGATGGCCGCCAACCTGGCCAAGGCACAGCATCATGTGACGGCCTTCGATCTGTCCGAAGAGGCCGTCAAGACGGCGGTAGAGAAGGGCGCGCATAAGGCCGCCTCGGCCGCTGAGGCGGTGAAGGGCGCGGAGATCGTGGTCACCATGCTGCCGGCTGGCAAGCATGTGCGCGAGGTCTACGAGAAGGACGTGCTACCCAACGTCGCCAAGGGCACGCTCCTGATCGACTGCTCGACCATCGACGTCGACAGCGCCCGTCACGTTGCGGCGCTGGCCGATAAGGCCGGTATGGAGATGATCGACGCGCCGGTGTCGGGCGGCGTCGGCGGCGCGACCGCCGGCACGCTCACCTTCATGGTCGGCGGCAAGGATGGCGCCTTTGCCAAGGCAAAGGCCGTGCTGGAGAAGATGGGCAAGAACATCGTCCATGCCGGCGGCAGCGGAAATGGCCAGGCGGCCAAGATCTGCAACAACATGGTGCTGGGCGTCTCGATGATCGCCGTCAGCGAGGCCTTCATGCTGGCCAAGCGGCTGGGCCTCGATGCGCAGAAGCTGTTCGACGTGGCCTCGACCTCGTCGGGCCAGTGCTGGTCGCTGACCAACTATTGCCCGGTGCCGGGCCCCGTGCCGACGTCGCCGGCTAACCGCGACTATCAGGCGGGCTTCACGGCGGCGATGATGCTAAAGGACCTGGTGCTGGCCCAGCAGGCGGCCAACGCCGCGGGCGCCAGCACGCCGCTCGGCGCCGAAGCCGCGCAGCTCTTCAACATGTTCGTCAACTCGGGCCACGGCGCCAAGGATTTCTCCGGCATCGTCAAGATGCTGGATGGCAAGTGATCCGCGGGCAGGGGGCCGTACCCTCTACGACCTGAAATCGCTGGACGGGCGGCAACTCAGCCCGTTCGGCCAGCGCGTCCATCTTGCGCTCCGGCACAAGGGCCTCGAAGTCGACCGCATCGAGCTGGTGCGCTTCGTCGACAAGGAGGCGATTGCCTTCGCCAAGTCGCAGTCCGTGCCGGTGCTGGTCGACGGCGACAAGGTCGTGCCCGACTCCTGGCGCATCGCCAACCACCTCGAAGATGCCTACCCCGACCGTCCTTCGCTGTTCGGCGGCGAAGCAGGGCGCGCGCTCGCACGTTACTTCAACAACTGGTGCGGCCTTTGGCTCACGCCCGAGATCGCAAGCTTCATCCTGTTCGACATGCTCGACCATATCGACGAGGAAGATCGCGCCTATATTCGCCGCACGCGCGAGCCGCGCTTCGGGCCATTGGAGAAGTTGAACGAGACGCGAGCGGCACGATTGCCGGCTTTCCAGAAGGCGCTCGATCCCTTGCGTCTCACGGTGAAGCAGAACGGTAACCTCCACGGCGCCACGCCGGGCATGGCGGATTTCATGGTCGCTGCGGCGTTCCATTGGGCGGAGCAGTCGAGCCGATTTGCGCTGCTTCAAACAGACGATCCGCTCTACTCTTGGAGCCGACGTCTCAACGGTCCCAGTCGCGTGGAAAGGTAACGGACAGAGTAAATGATTACGCTTTACGATCTCGTCTTCCAGAACGATCGCCGCCCCAGCCCCTTCTGCTGGCGCGCCAAGTTCGCATTGGCCCACAAGGGGCTGGAGTGGAAGGACGAGCCGACGGGATTCACCGAGAAGCACAAGATCGCCTTTGCCGATTCCCAGCTCCTGCCGGTGATCAAGGATGGCGATGTGGCGGTGAAGGACAGCTGGGCGATCGCCTGCCACCTCGACAAGGCCTATCCGGACAAGCCCATTTTCGCGAACGAGCAGGAGCGGCTGGCGGGACAGCTCGCCAATGGCTGGACGGACGTGGCGGTCAACGCAGCCGTGTTCCCGCTGGTGGTCGCCGACCTGGTGGAGCGCGTGCGGCCGGAGGACAAGGCCTACATCATCGAGTCGCGCGGCAAACGCCTTGGCACGGCCGACTTCGCGGGCTTCCAGGCGAGGGCGCGGGAGAAGGGCGTCGCCACGCTCCGGACGGCGCTGGAGCCGGCGCGTCGCGTGCTGCGGGAGCAGAAGTTCCTGGGCGGCGCGCGTCCCAACTACGCCGACTATGCGCTGTTCGGCACCTTCATGTGGGCCTATGCGACCAGCCCGCTGGTACTGCTGGAGAACGACGATCCGGTGCATGCTTGGCGCGAACGCATGTTCGACCAGTTCGACGGGATGGGCCGCAAGGCCAAGGCCGCCTGACGGCCGCAACGACAAGAGGGAGACATCCAATGGCGGATGCCAATGCCAAACCTTTCAATCCGGCCGAACATCGCTTCGGGCCTGCGCACTGGTTCGAGGACCTGAAGGTCGGCCAGAAGTTCTACATCAACTCGCGCACTCAGACGGACGCGCTGTTCTCGGCCTTCCAGCTGGCCAGCGGCGACAACCACCCGATCCACTACGACCGCGAGTACTGCAAGGCGCTGGGGCATCGCGACATGCTGGCCCACGGCCTGCAGGTCGCGATCCAGGGCGCGGCCGGCGGCGGCATCTTCCCGCACATCGTCGGTGAATCGCTGATCGGCTTTCTGGAGCAGTCCTCGCGCTTCCTGAAGCCGGTCTATGTCGGTGACACGCTCTATCCCATGCTGGAGATCACCGAACTCAAGCCCGGCCGCACAACCGGTGTGGCCATCCTGAAGCTCACCATCCACAACCAGTCCGGCGAGCTGGTGTGCGACGGCGAGCACAAGTACCTTGTCAAAAAGCGCCCGCAGTAGGCGACGGAGGAGAGAACATGATTGGCGTCATCGCGAAGCTCACCATCAAGCCCGGCACCAATGCCGATTTCGAAGCGACGATGAAGGCGCTTCAGGCCAAGGTCCATGCCGACGAGCCGGGCAACAAGCTCTATGCCCTGCACAAGACGGCCGACGTTAATGTTTACGTCATGTTGGAACGCTACGAGAACCAGGCGGCGCTCGAAGCACATCGGGCGGCGCCGCACTTCAAGGAGCTTGGCCGCAAGCTCGGCGACTATCTTGCCGGCCGCCCCGACGTGCAGGTGATGGAAGAAGTCTGAGGCCCTGAATCGGGGAAGACCCCCAGGGACATATGAGGGGACGCATGGACGGCATCATCCACCGCCATACCAAGCCCGGTACCGCGCCCGGAACGCTCGCCGGACGCGCGCCCGTCCCCGATGAGGCCCTCGACTTTACGTTAGTCGAATACACGCCGGACGATGTCCAGGTCGTGCATGGGGTGGAGGTCGACGAATGTCGCTTCCACCTCGGCACGCCGGGCCATACCTGGATCGACGTCGCCGGCCGGCCCAGTTCCGAGATGCTGCGCAACCTCGGCATGGCCTTCAACCTGCATCCCCTGGCGCTCGAAGACGTCTTCCACGCCAACCAGCGCAGCAAGCTCGACCTCTACGAGGGGCAGGGCTTCATCGTCCTGAACGACCCGATCTATGAAGATGGCGTGCTGCTGTCGCGGCAGGTCAGCATCTTCTTCGGCGACAACTACGTGATTTCCTTCCACGATCACAAGGTCGACATCTTCAAGCCGGTGCGCGACCGCATCCAGACGGGCGGCTCGCGGCTGCGGACCTTCGGCATCGACTACCTCGTCTATGCGCTGATCGATCTCGTGGTCGACCGCAAGTTCCCGCTGATCGAAGCCGTGTCGAACCACCTCGAACAGCTCGAGGACGAGGCACTGGAACGTCCGACGCAGGACACGCTCTATCACATCCATCAGGCGCGGCGTGCGCTGGTCGCCTTCCACCGCATCCAGTGGGCCGAGCGCGAGACCGTGCTGGCCGTAATGCGGCCCGACGTGCCGTTCATCATGCCGGAGACGCGCACCTACCTGCGCGACTGTTTCGACCATGCCGTGGCCGTTCTCGAACTGGTCGAGAGCTACCGCGAAATGACGAACAGCCTGATGGAAGTCTATCTGATGGACTCCTCGAACCGCATGTCCGAGGTGATGAAGACGATGGCGATCATCACCGTCTTCTTCATGCCGCTGAGCTTCCTGGCCGGCATCTACGGCATGAACTTCGAGCGCGACGTCGGCAACATGCCGGAACTGGGCTGGAGATACGGCTACTATTTCTTCTGGTTCATGGTCGTTGTAATCGTCGGCAGTATTTTCTTATGGCTGAAACGCAAGCGGTGGATCTGAAGCGATGATGAACGCCTATCGAATTTTCGGGTCCGAGCTGTCGCCTTACTCCGTGAAGGTGCGTTCGTTCTTCCGCTTCAAGGGCATCGAGCACACTTGGATTCCGCGCTCGCCGGCCGTGCAGGCGGAGTTTCAGAAGTACGCCAAGCTGCCGCTGGTCCCGCTGGTCGTAACGCCCAAGGACGAGGGGCTGCAGGATTCCACGCCGATCCTCGAACGCATCGAGGCCGCTCACCATGAGCCATCGGTCGTCCCGGACGATCCGGCGCTCGCCTTCGTCTCGGCGCTGCTCGAAGAGTATGGCGACGAGTGGGGCAACAAATGGATGTTCCACTATCGCTGGCGCTACCAGCCCGATGCCTGGTCGACCGCGGAACGCATCGCTCAGCAGATGATGGGGGCGGAGGGCACGCTGGCCGTCGCGCAGGCGCGGGCCGCTGTCGCCGAGCGCATGCTGGGCCGTCGGGGCTTCGTCGGCTCCAACGACAAGACGCAGCCGTTGATCGAGGCGTCGTTCAAGAAGGCAGCGGCACTACTCGACGCCCATCTCGCGACCCGGCCCTATGTCCTGGGTGCGCGGCCTTCGATGGCGGACTTCGGCCTGTGGGGGCAACTCTACGAGGCCGCGACCGATCCGACGCCGGGCGCGCTCCTGCGGGCGTCGGCGCCAAATGTGATGGCCTGGGTGAAGCGCATGCTGTCGCCCAAGGTCGAGGGCTCCTTCGAGACGTTGGCGGCGCTGTCGCCAACCCTGATGCCGCTCCTCAAGGAGGAGGTGGCCGATCTCTTCCTGCCGTGGTCTCAGGCCAATGCGCAGGCGATCGAGCGCGGCGACAAGAGCTTCACGATGACGCTCGGCGGTTCGGAGTGGACGCAGGAGCCGCAGAAGTACCATGCGCGGTCGCTCGCCGAGATCAGGCGCAAGTATGCTGCGGCCAAGGGCGCCGCAGGACTGGAACCGGTCCTGGCCGACAGCGGCTGCCTGAAGGGGCTGGCGGGCTAACGCCCGATCATCGCAGCGACGAAACGATCAAGGTCACGCCCGAGAGGGCCAGCAGCGCCAGCAGGATGCGGCGGAACTGGACATCGTCGATGCGGCCGTAGAGGGCGAGCCCGATCCGTGCTCCGATCAGGGTCGTGGGCACGCAGATCGCGGCCCAGATGAAGAAGGTCCGGTCGAGAAAGCCCGCGATGCCGGCGGAGATCAGCGCGAGGAACAGCACGCTCATGTTGAAGGGCTGGTTGACGCCGCGCTGCTCGTTCTTGCCGTAGCCGCGGAGTTGCGCCCAGATCGTGGGCGCGGGGCCGCTCAGGCTCGCCATGCCGCCCAGCACGCCGCCGACCAGGCCCACCGCAGCGTCGGCGACGCGGCCGCCCCCGGTTACGATGGGCGGGCGGCGCACGAAAGCCATCCAGGCGCTGTAGACGATCAGCAGGATGCCGACGCCGACCTTCAGCGGCTGCGGCCGGACATCTTCGAGAAGCATGGTGCCGATCGGCACGCCGATCGCTCCGGCCACGAGAAATGGCCAGAGCCGCGGCCAGCGGATGCCGCTCCAGATGCGCGGAAGCGATTGTATGTGACCGGCGACGCTGCAGAGGGCCGTCAGAGGCGCGGCCGTCAACGGCGACATGGCCTGTAGCCAGAAGCCCAGCGCCACCAGCGCATAGCCGGTGCCGCTCAATCCGTTGACGAATCCCGCAGCCAGTGCCCCGGCGACGACGATTGCGATGTCGCCGGGGGGAGGGAGATCCACGCCGGTTATGCTCCGGCGCTGAACGCCTGGATGCCGGTCATGGCGCGGCCGAGGATCAGCGCGTGCACGTCGTGCGTGCCCTCGTAGGTGTTCACTGCTTCGAGGTTCATGACGTGACGGATCACGTGATACTCGTCCGACACGCCGTTGCCGCCGTGCATGTCGCGGGCGACGCGGGCGATATCCAGCGCCTTGCCGCAGTTGTTGCGCTTGATCAGGGAGATCATCTCGGGCTGGGCATGGCCCTGGTCCTTGAGGCGGCCGACGCGCAGGCAGGCCTGCAGGCCGATCGCGATCTCGGTCTGCATGTCGGCCAGCTTCTTCTGGATGAGCTGGTTGGCGGCCAGCGGCCGGCCGAACTGCTTGCGATCGAGCGTGTAGTTGCGCGCCTGCTTCCAGCAGAACTCCGCGGCGCCCATGGCGCCCCAGGCGATGCCGTAGCGGGCATTGTTGAGGCAGCCGAACGGACCGCCGAGGCCCGAGACGTTGGGCATCAGGTTCTCGACCGGCACGAAGACCTCGTCGAGCATAATGGCGCCGGTCGTCGAGGCGCGCAGGCTGAACTTGCCTTCGATCTTCGGCGTCTCGATGCCCTTCCAGCCACGCTCCAGGATGAAGCCGCGGATCGCGCCGCCGTCGAGCTTGGCCCAGATGACCAGCACATCGGCGATCGGCGAGTTGGTGATCCACATCTTGGAGCCCGAGAGCTTGAAGCCGCCCGGCACCGTTACGGCGCGGGTCTTCATGCCACCGGGATCGGAGCCGTGGTCGGGCTCGGTGAGGCCGAAGCAGCCGACCCACTCGCCGGTCGCGAGCTTGGGCAGGTACTTCATGCGCTGCTCTTCGCTGCCGTAAGCGTAGATCGGATGCATGACCAGCGAGGACTGCACGCTCATCGCCGAGCGGTAGCCGGAGTCGACGCGTTCGACTTCGCGCGCCACCAGGCCGTAGGTCGTGTAGTTGGCGCCGGCGCAGCCGTACTTCTCGGGGATCGTCGAGCCGAGCAGGCCCAACGCGCCGAACTCGTTCATGATCTCGCGGTCGAACTTCTCGTTGCGATTGGCCAGCAGCACGCGCGGCATCAGCTTGTCCTGGCAGTAGTCGCGCGCAGCATCGCGGATCGCGACTTCCTCCTCGGTGAGCTGGTCGTCGAGGAAGAAGGGATCTTCCCAGTCGAACGGCTTGGCGTCGGCGGAAATGCCCTTGGCGGCACTCTTCATCGGGGTCGCGGCGGTGGCCATATCTTCTCCTGGCTATTTCCGCGGCGTCTTAACAGGCGAGGCGGGCCACGCCAACCGTTGCGGCGAACGGTCCTGGCAGTCCAAAAACGCAATGATCTTTCGTCGGAACGGCGCAGCCCCGGCCGAGTCGTCACGCAGTTCCGGCTGCGCCCACGGTGCGGCCCGTCAAAGCCCGGAAAATCCCCAGGGTGAGCTTGCCGAAGGCTTCGGAGGCCCTGAGTTCGACCGTGCGTGGGCGGGGCAGGTCGATGCGCAGGTCTGCGGCAATGCGGCCCGGTCGGGCCGACATGACCAGGACGCGATCGGACAGGAACACGGCCTCGGGGATCGAGTGGGTAACGAACAGGACCGTCTTGCGGGCGTCTCGGGCCAAATCGCTCTCGCCCCAGATGCGCAGCAGTTCGAGCGCCATGTCGTCCCGCGTCATGGCGTCCAGTGCGCCGAACGGCTCGTCCATCAGCAGGAGCGGGGGATCGAGCAGCAGGGCCCGGCAAAGCGCGGCGCGTTGCTGCATGCCGCCCGACAGTTCGCGCGGCAGCTTGGGGCCGAAACCGCCGAGGCCGGCCATCTCGAGAAGCTGCTCGGCCCGAGGTTTCAGCGCCTTGGGATCCTTGCCGGCAAGCTCCGCCGGCAGCAGGACGTTTTCCAGGATCGACCGCCATTTCAGCAGGATCGGTGCCTGGAAGACCATGCCGATGTCGGGGATGGGCTGCGTCACGGCGCGGCCGGAGACTGCGACCGTGCCTGAGGTGGCAGGTCGCAGGCCGGCGACGATCCGGAGCAGAGTCGATTTCCCGCAGCCGCTCGGACCGACCAGCGAGACGAACTCGCCGGCGCCGATGGCGGAAGTGATGCCGGCGAGGGCCTCGACAGGGCCGCTCGCCGCCTCATACGTCATGCCGACCTGGTCGAGGTCGATCAGTACCTTGCTCACGCTACGCGAACGCCCGGATCAGTTGCTGGTGCTGGGCATGGCAACTTTGGTGAAGAAATCGGTCGAGTAGGTGTCCTTGCACTCGACCTTCTTCGGCAGGCCCATGTAGGTGTTCACGAGATCGACCGAGTCGCACATCTTCTTGGCGTCGATCCAGCCGATGCCGTTCTTGGCGTAGCGTTCGGTCTTCATCAGGCCGAGCCCGATCATCATGTTGGGCGTCATCACCTCGACATCGACTTCGGGCACGCGCTTCTTGAAGATTTCCATCGCGGCCTTCGGGTCGGCCATCACATCGCGCCAGCCCATGTAGGAGGCTTCGAGGAAGGCCTTCAGCACGGCGGGGCGATCCTTCATCGTCTTGGCGCTGGCCATGATCGACATGGAGTACATGTCGAAGCCGAAATCGGCCCACGGCATCATCACCACATTGCCCTTGCCGGCAGCCTTCTCGTAGAGCGGCAGGCCGGTCGAGTAGTCGCCGACGCCGTCCATGCGCTTCTCAGCGACAGCGGCGATCTTGGCGGCCGGCTCGATGTTCACCCACGAGACCTTGCTGACGTCGATGCCGTTCACCTTGGCAAAGGCCGGAAACATCTGGCGCTGGCTGTCGCCCGGAGGGGCGCCCAGGGTCTTGCCTTCGAGGTCCTTGGGCTTGGTGAGGGGCTTGTCCTTCAGGCTGAAGATGTTGAGTGGCGTCTTGTCGAACACCATGCCCACGGTCTTGATCGTGGTGCCGCGGCCAATCGAGGCGATCACTACGGCAGCGTCGGCCAGGCCGGCATCGGCGCGGCCGGTATCGACCTTGGCGATGGAATCGCCGGAACCCTTGGAGTTCTCCAGGGTCACGTCGAGGCCCTTGGCCTTGTAGTAGCCCTTGTCGAGGGCGACCCAGTAGGCCGCGTGGTCGCCGACGGCGAACCAGTTCAGCGCGAACGTGAATTTCTCCTGCGCCGAAGCGCTGCCCGTGCCCGCGATTAGCGCAGCCAGGGCCAACGACAATGTCCTCTTCATGATTTTCTCCCTTTACCCTTCCCCGTAATCAGTCGACGCCCTCGGCCCACGGCGCCCAAAGCTGCGCCAGCAGAACGACGGCGCCGTAGAGCAGCAGTCCGACAATCGAAATCCAGATCAGCGCGGCGAAGGCCACGGCTGTGTTCATGCTGCTCTGCGTCGTGGTGATGACGTAGCCCAGGCCCTTCTGCGAGGCGACGAACTCGCCGACGATGGCGCCGACGACGGCGGCAGTCGCCGTGATCTTGAGCGCGCTCAGGATGTAGGGCAGGGCGTTGGGAATGCGGATCTTGGCGAAGATCTTCCACTTGGGTGCGTTGAAGACGCGGCCGAGGTCGAGCATGTCGGCTTCGACCTGGCTCAAGCCGACGGCGGTGTTGATGACCACCGGGAAGAAGCCAATGAGCGCACCCATCAGCATGTTGGGAAAGATGCCGTAGCCCATCCAGATCAGGAACAGCGGCGCAATCGCCACCTTGGGCAGCGTGTTCACGAACACCAGGAAGGGCACCAGGGCGTTGGCAATAAGGGGGGACCAGGCAATCGCCACGCCAAGCGCCACGCCGACGACGGCCGCCAGCACGAAGGCGCCGATGATCTCGAGCGTCGTTGCCCAGAGATGCTGCGTCCAGCCGATCTCGCTGTGCCACAGAGCATTCCAGACCGCGAGCGGCGAGGGCAGGAGATATTCGCGAATGCCGCCCAGGCTCACGGCGAGCTGCCAGCACGCCAGCAGAAACGCGAACAGGGCGACCGTCGGCCAATACTGCCGGCTGAGACTTGAGAATTTCGTCATGCGCTTGCAGCGATGAATCGCTTCACCGCTTTGGTCTCGCTGTTAGTATGCGCACACATGAAGCGAGACTGGCGAACGCGGATTTGCCCGTCAAGGCGAGGATCGTCAGTGAAGCTCTCTCTGTGCAACGAAGTGATCCGCGATCTCTCTTTCGAGCGGCAATGCGCCCTGGCGGCGGGCCTCGGCTATCGCGGCCTGGAGGTGGCGCCGTTCACGCTCGGCGACGACGCCTGGCAGATGCCGGCCGCGAAGCGCAGCGAGATCCGGCGCGCGTGCAGCGATGCCGGCATCGAGGTGAGCGGCTTGCACTGGCTGCTGGCGGCGCCGGCGGGCCTGTCGATCACCACCGCCGACAAACTGCTCTGGCAGAAAAGCGTCGATGTCCTGTGCCACTTGGTCGATCTCTGCGCGGAGCTGGGCGGTGCCTATCTCGTGCATGGATCGCCGGCGCAGCGCCGGGTGGCGGATGCCGACGATGGCAAGCGTGCCGAGGAAGCCTGGACTAGGGCCGCCGAGGCTTCGGCGAAGGCGGGCGTGGTCTATTGCCTGGAGCCGCTCGCCCGGCCGGACTGCAACTTCGTCAACACGCTGGCCGAAGGGGCGGATGTGGCGCGCCGTATCGCCAACCCTGCGTTCAGGATCATGGTCGACACGCTGGCCAGCAGCCTGGAAGAGAAGGAGCCGGTGGCCGACGCGATCCGGCGCTGGATGCCGACGGGCTTGATGGCGCATGTGCAGTTCAACGACCGCAACAAGCGGGGGCCGGGGCAGGGCGACGACAAGTTCGCGTCCGTGGTCGGCGCGTTGCGTGAGACCGGCTATACCGGCTGGGTCGCCATGGAACCCTTTATCTACGAGCCCGATGGGCCGACCTGCGCGGCGCGCATGATCGGCTATGTGCAGGGGCTGCTGGAGCAAGACGTATGAAAGTGAAACTGGAGGCGGTCGATCGGTTCGAGCGCGATCATCGCCTGCGCCTGCCGTTCCGTTTTGGCGTGATCACGGTCACACAGGGCATCCAGGCGATCATCCGCGTGCGCATCGCACTGGAGGATGGCCGGACCGGCGAGGGTGTCGCAGCCGAGGCGCTGGGTGCCAAGTGGTTCGAGAAGAGTGCCGAGTTCTCCGACGCCCAGAATCTCGACCAGCTTCGTCAGGCGTTGCAGCTCGCCATCGAGCTTTACACGGCGCAGGGCTTCGCCACGCCGTTCGGCCTCTATGCCGGCGCGTACCGCCAGCAGATCGCCCGCGGCGCCGAGCTGGGGCTAAACCCGCTGGTCGCTTCCTATGGCCCGGCGCTGCTCGACCGGGCGATCATCGACGCCCTGGGCAAGATCACCGGTCAATCTTTTGCCCAGATGATTGCGGCAAACGTGCCCGGCATCGAGGCGACCGACCTGACGCCGGACATCGACGCGGCGCATCTCGCTTCCTTCCTGGCGGGCCTGAAGCCGAGCGCGTCGATCGACCTTCGCCACACCGTTGGCCTCGTCGATCCGCTGACGACGGCCGAGCGGCCGGCGTCGGAGCGCGTGAACGACGGGCTGCCGGAAACGCTGGAAGAAGTCGTGTCCTACTATGGCGGCCGCTACTACAAGCTGAAGGTCGGCGGCGATGTCCGCGCCGATCTCGACCGGCTGACCCGGATCGCGGCGGTGCTCGATGCCAGGGTCGGGGCGGGCGCCGGGGATTACAAAGTCACCTTCGACGGCAACGAGCAGTACGACGACGTCGACGGCATCGTTGAGCTCTGGCGCAAGGTCGAGGAGACGCCGGCGCTGGCGAAGATGGTGAAGGCGACGCTGTTCATCGAGCAGCCGATCAAGCGTCAGGCGGCGCTGAGCCGGCCCGTCACGGCGCTAGCGAAGTACCGCCCCGTGATCATCGACGAATCCGACGGCGAACTCTCGACCTTCCCGCAGGCGCTGAAACTCGGCTATGCCGGCGTCTCGACCAAGAACTGCAAGGGCTTCTACAAGTCGATCCTGAACGCCGCGCGCGTGGCCAGGCTCGGACCGGGCTATTTCATGTCGGCCGAGGACCTGACGACGCAACCCGGTGTCAGCGTCCAGCAGGACCTGGCCTTGGTTTCGCTGCTCGGCCTCACCCACGTCGAGCGCAACGCGCACCACTTCATCGACGGCATGTCGTCGGCTTCGGAAGCGGAGCAGGCGGCGTTCGTGAAGGCCCATCCCGATCTTTACGAGCGGCAACCCGGCCGCCCGGCGCGCCTGCGCGCCAAGGGCGGCAAGCTGGCGCTGGGGTCGCTGGGCTGTCCGGGCTTCGCCGTCGGCGTCGATCTCGACTTTGCAGCGTTGCGGACGATGCCGGCGGCGCCCAAGGACCGGCTGCAGCCCGCCCATCCCGGAGGCAGGACATGAGCGCCAATCTTCCCGCGGGCTTCGCAAGCGTCGAGGCGGTCGAGGATTTCATGACCGCCCCGTCGGCCGAACTCGTGGCCGACCTGGCGGCGACTCCGGGTGACATCATCGTCCTGGGCGTCGGCGGGAAGATGGGGCCGACCCTGGCGCGCATGGCCAAGCGCGCCGCGCCAACCAAGCGCGTGATGGGCGTCGCGCGTTTCAGCGAACCCGGCGTGCGCGAGGCGCTGGAGAAGGCGGGTGTCGAGCCGATTGCCGCCGACCTGCTGGACCGCGCTGCGCTGGAGCAGCTTCCGAAGGCCGCCAACGTGGTCTTCATGGCCGGCCGCAAGTTCGGCGCGACCGGCAACGTGCCGCTCACCTGGGCCATGAACGTCCAGGTGCCGGCGATGGTGGCGGAGGTCTTCAAGGCCTCGCGCATTGTGGCTTTCTCGACAGGCTGCGTTTATCCCTTCGTGCCGGTCGACAGTGGCGGCGCGACCGAGGACATGGCGCCGGTGCCGCCATCGGGCGACTACGCCAACTCCTGCGTCGGCCGCGAGCGCATGTTCGAGTACTTCTCCGCGCAGCATGGCACGCCCGGCCGCCTGTTCCGGCTGAACTACGCCATCGACATGCGCTACGGCGTCCTGCACGACGTCGGCCGCAAGGTGCGCGACGGCGAGCCGATCGATCTCTCGATGGGCCACGTCAATGTGATCTGGCAGGGCGACGCTAATACCGTGGCGCTGCGCTGCCTCGCACGAGCCACGACGCCGACCACGCCGATCAACGTGACGGGGCTCGAAACCATCGAGATCCGCTGGCTCGCCGCCGAGTTCGGCAAGCTTCTCGGCAAGATCCCGACGCTCACCGGCAAGGAGGCGCCGACCGGCTGGCTGAACGATGCCAGCCGCATGGCCAAGGAATTCGGGCCGCCCAGCGTGCCCCTGTCGAAGATGATCGAATGGACGGCGGACTGGCTGGAACGCGACATGACTACGCTGAACAAGCCGACGCATTACGAGGTGCGCGATGGCAAATACTGACGTGCTCGACGTCAGGCCGATCGCGCCCGAAGAGAGCGACGCGGTGTGGCCGCTGTCGATCGAAGCGGGCTGGAATCAGAATGTCGCCGACTGGCGTTTCATGCTGGGAGCTGGGCGAGGCTTCGGCTGCACCGGCGCCGACGGCACGTGGCAGGCGAGCTCGCTGGTCCTGCCGCTGGGGCAAAGGCTCGCCTGGATCAGCATGGTGTTGGTCACGCAGGCGCGCCGTCGGGGCGGCGTCGGCACGGAGCTGCTGAAGCGCTGCATCGAGGAAGTCCGCTCGGCCGGCGCCGTGGCCGGTCTCGATGCGACAGACCAGGGCCGGCCGATCTACCTGGGCCTAGGCTTCCGTGATCTCTATCGCATCGCGCGCTGGCACTTCGACCGTGTGACGGGCGAGGCGGTGACACCGCCTCGGGGCGTCACGGTTCGGCCGATTGCCCACGCAGACTTGCCACGCCTTGCGACCTACGACCGGCCGCTCACGCGCATGGAGCGGCCGTCCATCCTGGTGCATCTCGCGCTACGCCAGCCGGGGCGGGCGTGGATTGCCGAGGATGTGGCCAGCAAGATCGTGGGCTTCGTGCTGGGCCGCGAAGGCAGGACGGCGACGTCACTGGGCCCCGTCGTGGCCGACAGCGAAGCCATTGCGCTGGCGTTGATCTCGAAAGCCGCAGCGGCGGCGCCGGGCCCTTTCATCATCGACGTACCGGACGCGCATCGTGCCGTACGGGAATGGCTCGAAGCGCAGGGCGCGACGTCGCCGCGAGGCTATATGCGTATGACCCTGGGCGAGGCGAAGGGGCTCGACGATCCCGGCCATGTCTTCGCTCTCGCCGGTCCGGAACTGGGTTAGGATACGATCATGACGACCGACAAGGCTCTCCACTGGCGCGACCTGCCGGCGCCTGTCCTGTCTCTCCTGCGGCAAGGCACCGTGATCCCGGCGCACCCGCTGGCGCTCGATACCGAACGCAAGTTCGACCGGCAATCGCAGCGCGCCATCAGTCGCTACTACCTGGATGCCGGCTCTGGCGGACTGGCCGTCGGGGTGCATTCGACCCAGTTCGCGATCCGCGAGGTCGGCCTCTACAAGCCGGTGCTGGAGCTTGCCATCGAGACGGCGCGCGATTGGACCGACCGGCCCTTGGTGATGATTGCCGGCGCCGTCGGCAAGACGGCCCAGGCGGTCGAGGAGGCGCGGATCGCACGGTCGCTCGGCTACCATGCCGTCCTCCTGTCGCTCGCCGCCCTGAAAGGCGCGAGCGAGGACGAACTGATCGAGCATTGCTCGGCCGTAGCCAAGGAGATGCCGCTGATCGGCTTCTACCTGCAGACGGCGGTGGGCGGCATTCCTCTGTCGCGCACCTTCTGGGCCCGCTTTGCCGCAATCGACAATGTCGTGGCGATCAAAGTGGCGCCCTTCAATCGCTACCGCACCCTCGATGTCTGCTTCGGCATTGCGACGGCGCAGGCTGAGGATCGCATCACGCTCTACACCGGCAACGACGACCATATCGTTGCCGACCTCGTGACGCCGATGGTCGTGCGCACCGGCAATCGCGAGGTCACCTTGCGTTTCCAGGGCGGCTTGCTCGGGCATTGGAGCGTGTGGACGCGCGGTGCGGTGAAGATGCTGGAACGGCTGAAGGTGTCGGTGTCCGCCGGGGCGATTCCTCCCGAAGTGCTGGCGCTCGATTCGTTCGTGACCGACTGCAACAGCGTCGTCTTCGACGTCGATCACGATTTCGCCGGCTGCATTCCGGGCTGTCACGAAGTCCTGCGGCGGCAGGGGCTGTTGACGTCGATCGAATGCCTCGATCCGCACGAGAAGCTGAGCGAAGGCCAGAGCGCCGGCATCGACCGGCTCTACGCTACCTATCCCGAGCTGCACGACGATGCCTTCGTCGCCGCCAACCTCGAGCGCTGGCGGAACTGAAGTCGTGGAGAATCTCTTTGCGACGCTCGATGCGCTCGCCGTCGCGGAGCTGATCAAGGCCCGGAAGCTCGGCGCGCGGGAACTGCTGGAGGCCACGCTCGCGCGGTTGCGCACGGTCAACGGCAAGCTGAACGCGATCACGGACTTTTACGAAGGCGATCTGCTCGAACGGTCGGTTGCCGCGGCCGGCGAGGGGCCGTTCCAAGGCATCCCCTTTGTGGTCAAGCAGCTCATGGCCGATTGCGCGGGTACGCCGACCACTCTGGGGTCGAAGTTCTTTGCCAAGGAGCCGGTTGCAGCTGCCGACAGTACGGCCGTTGCGCGGATGCGTCGGGCCGGTCTGGTGATCGTCGGGCGCAGCAACACAAGCGAGTTTGGCCTCGCCCCCACGACCGAGCCTGCCTTTGGCGGTGCCACGGTAAGTCCCTGGCGTTCCGACCTGTCGCCCGGAGGATCGTCGGGTGGTTCGGCCGCCGTCGTCGCCGCAAGAGCGTTGCCGATGGCCCATGCGACGGACGGCGGCGGCTCGATCCGCATTCCGGCGTCGCTTTGCGGCCTGTTCGGCTTGAAGCCATCGCGTGGGCGCGTGAGCCTGGCTCCGCTTGGCGAGACCCTGGCCGGAGCCGGCGCCCAGCTCGGCGTGTCGATCTCGGTCCGCGACAGCGCGGCTCTGCTCGATGCCATTGCCGGCGATGCACCGGGCGACCCCTACAGCACGCCGCCTGCCAGGGGCAGCTTTCTCGACGCCACGCAGCGATCCCCCGGACGGCTGCGGATCGCCTTCATGCATGCGCTGAAGGGCCGGGCGCCGCTCGATCCGGCGCTTGTTGCGGGAGTCGAGCAAACGGCAGCGCTGTTGGCCGACCTCGGCCATTACGTCGAGCAAGCGGAGCCGGAGCTCGACAGTACGGTGATGGGAGTAGCATTCGGGACGGTCATGGCCGCCAACACCTTCACCAACATTCAGCTCCGCGCCAACGGCCGGGTTCCGGGGCCGGGCGATCTCGAAGCGGCGACGCGACTTACCGCCGAAGCGGGCAGCAAGATCAGCGCGGACGTCTATATCCGTGCCGTCCAGACGTTCCACCGCACCGGCCGGCAACTCGGCGGCTTCCTCGAACGCTACGACATCCTTCTATCGCCCACCCTGGCATGCACGCACTTGCCACTCGGTACCGTCCGCATGGACGATACTCTCGAACGTTATGAGGAAGGGCTGGCGCCGATGGTGCCGTTCACCTCCGTCTGCAACATGACGGGTGTGCCGGCGATGTCGGTCCCGCTCGCGTGGACGGGCGACGGGCTTCCGATAGGTATGCATTTCGTGGGGCGCCTTGGCGCGGAGGAGATGTTATTCTCCCTCGCAGCCCAGCTCGAACAGGCGCGTCCATGGCGCGAGCGGCGGCCACCTCTACTGGCGTAACCGAAGGAAAGACGAGATGCGCACGATCATCGTGGGTTTCATCGCGGGCTTCCTGAGTGTGCTGGTCTTCCATCAGCTCGGCTTCTACATCGCCACCGAGCTCGGGTTTGGCCGCTCCGTCATCTACAATATGCGGCCGGTGCCACCGTTCGGCGTACCCTTGATTCTGTCGGCGGCGTTCTGGGGCGGCCTGTGGGGCATCGTCGGCGCCTACATCGTGCCGCGCCTACCTGCATGGTTGGACGGCCCATACGGATGGATGGCGTTTGCGGCAATCGTGGTGACTCTGGTCAATTGGTTCATCGTGCTGCCGATCAAGGGAGCCCCTATCGGCAACGGGTTCAGGTTGCCGGGCGTCGTCGTGGTGCCGATCGTCTATGCCTTCTGGGGCTTCGGAATCTGGATATTCGTCGGGTTGCTGCGACGAGCGCTCGGCTGGCGCTAGAACAGGAGTCATCTCAATGCTGATCGCCGATGCCCAGGTACACATCTGGGTAGCCAATACGCCTGAGCGTCCATGGCCCGCGCGCGCCGAGCCGCATCGTGCGCCGTTGGGCAAGGACGAGCTACTGGCGGAGATGAACAAGGCCGGTGTCGATCGTGTGATCCTGGTACCACCGTCGTGGGAAGGCGATCGCAACGATCTCGCGATCGAAGCCGCTGCAGCTCACCCGGACCGCTTCGCCGTCATGGGCCGCTTCGATCCCGAGATGCCCGGCGCCCGTGCCCAGGTCGCGGACTGGAAGAAGCAGCCGGGCATGCTCGGCATGCGCTTTACCTTCCATACGGAGATCCTGCGCAAGCCGCTGCTCGACGGCAGATTCGACTGGGTGTGGGGCGAGATGGAGAAGGCCGGCATTCCCGCCATGGTGCTGTTCCATCACGAGTACATGCCTCTCGCCGATGGCATCGCCGAACGCTATCCGGGCCTGCACCTTGTGCTCGATCATCTCGGTCTGAAGAGCGGCAAGGGCGTCACGGAAGCGTCCAACTTCGCGACGCTCGACAACGTGCTGGCGCTGGCGAAGCGGCCGAACGTGGCGGCCAAGGTTTCGGCATTGCCGTGCTACGCCGACGACAAGATTTATCCTTTCAAGTCGCTACACGCACATATCGAGCGCGTATTCGATGCCTTCGGACCAAAGCGTACTTTTTGGGGAACCGATTGGTCGCGGCTGCCTTGTAACTACAGCCAGGGCGTCACCATGTTCACGGAGGAATTGCCGTGGCTCAAAGGCCAGGATCTGGAATGGGTGATGGGTCGTGGCGTGTGTGAGTGGATTGGATGGAGGATCTGATGCTTGGGAACAAGCGTAGCGTCCCGCTCTGGCGACAGCGCCGGACCCAGCTTCTGCCTCTGGAGCAGTCTTTGGCTGCGGGCCGCACCAGCAGCCGTACCGTAAAGCCCGCCATGGCCGCGAAGGACATCAAGGTCGCGCGGGCGAGGAGCCGGATAAAGGCCGAAGCAAAGCGGATGGGCCGCTTCTCCGAGGCCTGAAGGCCCTCTAGAGAGGGCGTGTCACGGTTTCCGAGCCGCCGCCCCAGATCGGCAGATAGCTCATCTTGTAGCCTGCGCCGCCCGTGACGATGACATTGATGGCATCGGGCGCACGCGCAACGCCTTGCCCTTCGTCGAAGAGATGGCGCTGCACGCGGGCAAGGTCCCAGGTGTCGTGGCGCACAATCTTCTCGGCCATCTCCAGCGGCAGCAAAACGACCTGCTCGCCACGCTCGTTTTTACGGCCGATCCCCGACATCACGATTGCGGCACGCATGGCCGTTGCAATCGGTGACAGGATGGCCTCGGGGGTCGCACCTTCACCGTCGCCCGGCAGTATCTCGGCCGTTCCGGAGACACCCATGACGGTGAGCGCACTGGCATCGCTGCCGAGGCCGCGGCGGGCCGTCAG
>JAFKFK010000026.1 GCA_017307275.1 Alphaproteobacteria bacterium
GTGTCCGGAATGATGATGCCGCCCTTGGTCTTCTCTTCCTCCGCGACGCGCTTGACCACGACGCGGTCGTGAAGCGGACGGAACTTCATGCTTCTTCCTCCAATGATCCTGGTTGAGCCTGCGCAGCCGGACGGCCGCGACGGAAAGGATTGCTGTCAGCACTCTCCGACGAAGAGTGCCAAAGCGCATCGGATTTAGGGTTGTGGTCAGCCCGAGTCAAGGCAGCGAAACGAAGTCACTTCGCACTAGCAGCAATCACTTGAGAGTGCTGCTAAGCCATTGATATGGAACGAATTTTGCTGACTTTTTATTGAAGGCGCGTGAATATTCCCTGACGCGCCCCCTGTCAAGGAGTGCCGAATGGACCGGAGTTTCGTCGCGCAACTCAACGACTATCGCATCACGACGGCCGAAATCCTCTACTGGATGCCCGATCACCAGCACGTTCTGCAGAGCTTCGTCTGGCAGAACCTGGACTTGGCCCCGCGCTTCCCTGCCCTCACCAAGTTCCTCGACTTCTGGGAACACAATCTCGACGGCAGGCTGCACCGCGTCCGCGTCGCCAATGCCGCCTTGATCAAGCCAGCGGAGTTCCGCTTTTCCTGCGGGCTATACGCGCTGCATTGAGCGAAGGGCTGCGTCGTATTCGGCGGCAGTCCGCTCGACGAGGTCCGCCACCGAGGGCACGTCGCTGACGCCGGAGACGGAGTGTCCGGCGCTCCAGATGTCCTTCCAGCGCTTCGGGTCGGGCTTGTCGCGCGCCGAAGCGTTGATGTCCTTGGAGATGTCGATCGCGCCACGTACCGGCAGATTATCGGGATCGAGGCCCGCCGCGGCGATCGACGGCCGCAGCATATTTGTCTCCAACCCGGTGAAGGCTCGCGTCAGCAGCACATCGTCGAGCCGGCTGTCGACCAGCATCTGCTTGTAGGCGTCCTTGGCGAGGCTCTCGCGCGTGGCGATGAACTTGGTGCCCATGTAGGCGAGATCGCAGCCCAGCGCCGCAGCCGCCGCGATGGCGTGGCCGTCGGCCATGCCGCCCGCCATGACCACCATGCCGTCCCAAAACGTCCGCACCGCGCGCACGAAGGCAAAGGGATTGACCCAGCCGGTCTGACCGCCCGCGCCGGCCGTCAGCAGCACGAGGCCGTCGACGCCCGCCGCCACGGCCTTTTCGGCATGGCGCACCGAGGCGACATCGGCCAGCACGAGGCAGCCGGCATCTTTCAACGGCTTCATCACCGGTTCGGGCGATCCCACGGAGGTGATCACGATCTCCACCTTGTGACGAAGCACGGCCGCGAGATCGTCGGGCACGCGCGGATTGGAGCGATGCACGATCAGGTTGGGACAGAGCGGCGCGGGCGTGCGACCGCTCTCGTCTGCGGCACGCTTCAACTCGTCGTTCATGCCGACAAGCCACTGGTCGAGTTCTTGGACGGTGCGGCAGTTGGCAGTCGGGAACGAACCAATGACGCCGGCACGGCAGGCCGCCGTCACCAGCGCGGGTCCGGACACCAGGAACATGGGCGCCGCGATCAGCGGCAGGCGGAGACGTTTCTCGATACTTGCAGGCAATGACATGACGACAGCTTACCTCACGAGGCAAAGGCGAGAAGCGCGATCCCGCCGACAACGAAACCGGACGCAGCGATGCGACGGGCACCAAACCCTTCCTTGAGCACGAGCGTTCCCAGCACGGCGCCGAAGATCACACTGGTTTCGCGCAAGGCGACGACCGGACCGAGCGGCAGACTTTGCGCGGCGGCCAGGAACGCAAGGAAGCCGATCACCGAGATGGCGCCGGCCAGCAGGCCGACCGCCCCGTGGCGTCGCGCATAAGTAAGAAGACCGCTGCGTCGTGTCGCGAGGGCATAGGCCACCATGCCAATACCGGTGACGATCTCCAGACAGGCCTGGAACCCCAGGACGGTCCCGGCCGCACGAACGCCGACGCCACTGGTGAAACTGTAAGCCGCCACCGAAACGCCGGTCGCCAACGCAAATCCCACCGCCTCGCCGCTCGCTCCAGCGCCGAAAGACAAGGCCATGATGCCGAGCGAGATCAACCCGACGGCGACGAGCTGGGAGACGCTCAGGCTCTCGCCGATCGCCAGCGCCGCCACGATGGCCGTCAACACCGGCGCCACGCCGCGCGCCAGCGGGTAGACGACGCTCATGTCGCCCACGCCATAGGAACGGATCAGCAGCGCGTAGTAGCCGAATTGTATGAGAGCCGTGAGACCGAGCCATTTCCAGCTTTCGGGAGCTGGCCAATCGACGAACGGCAAGGCGCAGAGGCCGAGGATCAGACCGGCGACCCGGATCGCCACCATAGTGAGCGTGCGGTCGCCGGCAGACTTTACGAGCGCATTCCAGATCGAATGCGCAATCGCCGACAGGATGACGAGACCATAGAGCAACGCCGCGGACATGACGTCCGATTTGGCGGCGCGCCCTACAGGCGGTCAACGACGCGAATGTCGTTGAGCCGCCACGCAAACAGGCTCCGAAGCGGGAGCCGCGAGGAGAAATCAGGCCGCGGCGGCCAGACCTTCCTGTTCCAGCACGCGCTTGACGGCGGGGCGCGCCTTCATGCGCTCGTAGTGGGCCGCGACGTTCTTGGGCAGCGGCATCTTCATACGGCCATGCGCCCAGAACGAGACATAGAACAGCGCCGTGTCGGCCACCGAGAATTTGCCGGCGAGGTACTCCTTGCCTTCCAGCGCCGCGTCCATGAGCGCCAGGCCCTTCTCCATGATCTCCTTGCCGCGCGCCTTGACCTTGTCGTGGTCAGCTTCGGTCGGCGCGTAGTTGGCCGGGCGGAACATGCGCGAGAAGCCCTGCATGTGCATGGTCGAGACGGCGTAGTCCATCGCCTCCAGCGCACGCGCTTCGGCATCGGCATCGCTCGGCAGCAGGCCGGCTTCCGGGTTCTTGCGGGCGAGCCACACCGCGATCGCGGGATACTCGGTCAGCACCGTGCTGTCATCGCGCACCAGGGTCGGCACCTTCGACTTCGGGTTGAGCTTCACGAAGTCTGGCCCGTACTGCTCCTGCTTGGCGCCATCGACCTTGTGCAGATCATAGGGCTTGCCGATTTCCTCGAGCAGCACGTGGATACCGAGAGAACAGGCGCCGGGCATGTAATAGAGCTTCATCGTTTTCTCCCTTGAGAAGTAGGTGATTGATAGAGACGGTCCACGCTAGCATCGCGACCACAAAGGGGGAAACGACAATGGCTAATGGCAGTCTGCGCAACTTCGTCGGTACTGACTCGACGAAGATCGGCACATTCTTGTTCGAGTTCGCAACACCCGGCATCGGCCAAATCCTGAAAGCTGCGGGCGCCGACTTCGCTGTCCTCGACATGGAACATACTGGTTTCGGATTCGATACCGTCCGCCAGGTCGTGCGTTACATGCAGGCTGCAAACCTGCCTCTGGTCGTGCGCGTACCTTCGCAATCCCGTCATCACATCTCGCGCGCACTCGATACCGGCGCGGACGGCGTGATGGTGCCGATTGTGTCTTCAGTCGAGCAAGCCAAAGCAGTTCTCGATGCCGCCAAGTACTGGCCCGATGGCACGCGCGGCGTCGCTTTGGGCCTCGCGCACGAACGCTTTGCGATGCGCAGCGACCCGCTGCTGCCACGCTTTGCCGAACAGAACGCGCGCACGGCCATCATCCTGCAGGTCGAGGATCCGCGCGGTGCTGCGGCGGCCGACGAGATCGCCGCAATGCCCGGCGTCGACATGTTGTGGCTCGGCCACAACGATCTCTCCGTGGCAATGGGTGAGCCCGGCGCCTTCGATCATCCCGATTTTCTCAAAGCCGAGCAGGCGACGATCGCGGCGGCGAAGAAGCACGGCAAATCGGCAGGGCGACTGGCCGTCGACGCCAAGCAGGCCACGCAATTCGTGAAACTCGGCTACGACTTTGTCTCCATCGCAGGCGATGTGTGGCTGCTTCAGCAGGCCTTCGCTGCCGGCATTCAGACGATCAGGATGCAGACATGATGCGATCGACCGTCGCCGTACCCCGCATCGAATAAAGGCGTCAATTTCCGTCGCCGACGCAGAATGATGTCGAGGCAATCTGCGTATCACCGACATGAGCAAGAACCTGATGCGTTTGACGCTGTGTCTTGGCTTTGTCGCAGGTATGTCCGGCTGCGCCGTGTATCCGGCGCCGCGGCCTCCGCCATATGGGGTCGCCTACGTCGCGCCCATCAGGGTCGCGCCGGCGCCGGGCTATGTCTGGCACTATCATCCCGGTTACGGCTGGGGTTGGTGGCACCCGCGCTATGGCTGGCACAACGGCTGGGGGTGATAGAGCGGCTTCCACGCGATCTGAGGGACGCCGTCTCTGCCTCTCCTGAAGTATCTCCGATCGACTGATTTCAGTCGGTTGTAAATGCTCTGTCGGGCAGCACTCGGCACGCGAAGACTGTCACTGCCGGATCTTGACCGGCAATGCGCGAATGCCACGGATGAAGTTGGAGTAGAGCCGCACCGGCGGACCTGCGACCTCGATCTTGAGGTCGCGCTTCAGGATTTCCTCCCACAGGATGCGAAGCTGCATTTCGGCCAGTCGATCGCCGACACAACGATGGACGCCGGCGCCGAAGGCAAGGTGCTGGCGCGCCTTGGGGCGCCCGACGACGAAGCGCTCCGGCTGATCGATCGTCGTCTCGTCGCGATTGCCGGAGACGTACCACATCACGACCTTGTCGCCCTGGCGGATCGTCTTGCCCGCCAGCTCCGTGTCCTTCCGTGCAGTTCGCCGCATGTGAATGACGGGCGACTGCCAGCGGATCGTTTCCGACACCAGACTCGGCAACAGGTTCGCGTCGCCGCGAACCTTGTCGAGTTCTTCCGGATGATCGAGCACGGCCATCAGGCCGCCCGTCATCGAATTGCGAGTGGTGTCGTTGCCGCCGACGATCAGCAGGCCGAACGTGCCGATGAACTCGGGCAACGGCATGTTCTGCGTGGCCTCGCCATGGGCCATCATCGAGATCAGGTCGAACTTGGGCGGCTGCGCGGCACGCTCCTTCCAAAGCGCCGCCATGATCTCGGCCATCTGCATCAGTTCCGCCGTCCGCTCGGCTTCACTGCGCACGACGGCATCCTCATCCTCGATATTGGCGATGGCGACATCGGACCAATGAGTGAGCTTGCGCCGGTCCTCCTGGGGAAAGTCGAACAGCGTCGCCAGCATCATGGCCGTCAGCTCGGTCGACACGAGATCGACCCAGTCGAACGTCTCGTTGCGCGGTAGGCCATCGAGCACACGCGCCGTGCGCTCGCGGATCAGCCCCTCCATGTTCGCGAGGTTGGTGGGCGCCACGATCGGCGCCACGGTCTTGCGTTGAGCGGTGTGGCGCGGCGGATCCATGCGAATGAAGCTTGGCCGCTCCGATCCCTTAGGCTGATCTGTGATCTGGATGCCGCCCAGCTCCTGCGCCGACGAATAGGTCCCGTGATCGAGCTCGACCTTCATGATGTCGGCGTAGCGCGTGATCGACCAATAAGGTCCGAACGGGCTCTCGGCATGGAAATGCACCGGATCCTCGCGACGCAGGCGCGCAAAGTGGGAACCCCAGTTATCGTCGCGATAGAGCCGCGGCTGGCTGACGTCGACATATCCGTCCGATACTGGTGCGTTCATAGCGGCCCCCGGCTGCGTTTCTATGGGCGTGGCTCGATCCATCATCCTGCACGGCGCCCGCAGGACCGGCCCAAGTCAAGCGCTTTCGTCGCAACGACCTCACATCTGGTGCGTTGACAGGCGGAAGCCAGGAGCGCACACCCTCGCCCCGCCGCCGCCGCAATTGGCGGCGTTTCAGCTCATGGCCCCAGCCGACACCAGCCAGACATCCGTACCCCACACCGCCCCCCACGGCTCGCCCGCGCCCCATCCCGCAGGCGCTGCCCTGGTCGTCGGGGCGCTGGGCGTTGTGTTCGGCGATATCGGCACCAGCCCGCTCTACGCGCTGCGGGAAACCTTCCTGCACGGGACCGGCCTAGCACCGACGCCCGACCACGTGCTGGGCGTGCTCTCCATGCTGTTCTGGGCGGTGACCCTCACCGTCACCATCAAATACGTCGTGCTGATCATGCGCGCCGACAACAAGGGCGAAGGTGGCGTGCTGGCCCTGGCGACGCTGGCGACGCGTGGCCTGGACGGCAAGGCGCGACGGGTCCGGCATGCCGTCATCCTCTTCGCCGTAGTCGGCCTCGCGCTCTTCTATGGCGACGCCATCATCACGCCGGCCATGACCGTGATGAGCGCTGTCGAGGGCCTGTCGGCGATCACGCCGGCCTTCACGCCGCTGGTCGTGCCGCTGTCGCTGGTGATTCTGGTCGCGCTGTTCATGCTGCAGTCCCGCGGCACGGCCGATGTCGGGCGCCTGTTCGGGCCCGTGATGCTTCTGTGGTTCGTGGTGTTGGGCGTTCTGGGCGCCTGGCAGGTGGTGAAGAATCCCGCCGTGCTTGTCGCCATCAATCCGATCTACGCCTTCCATCTCGTGACCGACCAGGGCTTCGGCATCTTCTGGGCATTCGGTTCGATCGTTCTGGCCGTCACCGGCGCCGAGGCGCTGTACGCCGACATGGGCCACTTCGGCCGCAAGCCCATCCGCATCGCCTGGCTGGGGCTCGCCATGCCGGGGCTGGTGCTGAACTATTTCGGCCAGGGCGCGCTGGTCATCGCCGATCCGACCGTCGTGCATCACGTCTTCTTCGAGCTCGTCCCGCAGGATTACATCATCGGCTTGGTGATCCTCTCGACCCTGGCCGCGGTGATCGCCTCGCAAGCCGTCATCACCGGCGTGTTCTCGCTCACCCGCCAGGCGATCCAGCTCGGCTACCTGCCGCGCATGGAGATCCAGCACACGTCCGAAACGGCGATCGGCCAGATCTACATTCCGCGGGTCAACTGGCTGCTGATGGCGGGCATCGTCGCCCTGGTCGTGGGCTTCGGCTCGTCGGGTGCCCTGTCCGGCGCTTACGGCCTTGCCGTCACCGGCGCCATGCTGGTCGACGCCGCACTCGCCACTGTCGTCGCGATCCTGGTGTGGCGCTGGTCGTGGCCGCTCGCCATCCTCGTCTTCGGCTTCCTCGCCATCCCCGACGTCGCCTTCTTCATCGCCAATGCGCTCAAGATCCCCGACGGCGGCTGGCTGCCGCTGGTCGTCGCGGCGCTGATCTACTTCACCATCACCACCTGGCGGCGTGGCCGTCGACTGGTCGCGGCCGAGATGAGCGAAGGCGCTTTGCCGCTGAAGGAATTCCTCGGCCGCATGGAGCGCGCGCCCGACCGCGTGGCTGGCACCGCCGTCTTCCTGACCGCCGACGCGTCCCATACGCCGGCAGCCTTCCTGCACAATCTCAAGCACAACAAGGTGCTGCACGAGCGCATCATCATCCTGCAGGTCGACACGATGGACGTGCCGATCGTCGCCGAAGCCAACCGCGTCGAGGTCGAACGGTTGGGCAAGGGCTTCCACACGGTAATTGCCCACTACGGCTTCACCGAGCAGCCCGACATTCCCGAGGCGTTGCGCGCCTGCCGCCCGCACGGCATCGCCTACGACGAGATGGAAACCTCGTTCTTCCTGGGCCGTGAAACGTTGGTGCCGTCGCAGCACTCCAAGCTGGGCAGGTGGCGTCGCGACTGGTTCATTTCGCTCTCGCACTCGGCCTCGGCCACCAAGACCTTCTTCCGCATTCCGCCCAACCGCGCTATCGAACTCGGCAACCAGATCCAGATCTAGGACCATAATCCGGGATCAACGGGGGAGCCGACATGCCGCGTTCACCGCTCGTCCTGCTGCCGGGACTGCTCAACACACGGCGCGTCTACGAGCATCAGGTCGAGGCGCTGCAGGACATTGCCGACATCGTCGTTCCCGAGCTGTGGCACGACGATACGATCGGCGCCATGGCGGAGACCGCGCTTGCGGCAGCACCGCCTACATTCGCACTGTGCGGCTTCTCGATGGGTGGCTACGTCGCCTTTGAAATCTTTCGCCGTGCACCGACGCGGGTCGAGCGGATCGCCCTCATCGACACGCAGGCTGCCCCGGACTCGCCCGAGTCTCGAACGCGTCGTCAGGCCTTCATCGAGCAGACGCGGCTCGGTCGTTTCCACGGCGTGCATCCAACCCTGCTGCCGCAGATCATCCATCCCACACGACTCAAGGACGCCGCAGTCACCCAGCCGATCCTCGACATGGCTAAGGAAATTGGCGGCGACGGTTTCGTACGTCAGCAGCAGGCCATCCTGGGCCGCGCCGACAGCCGGCCGCTGCTGGTCGAGATCGAGGTGCCGGCGGTGGTGATAGTCGGCCGTCAGGATATGGCAACGCCCTTGCCGCGCTCCCAGCAGATGGCGACGGACATCGCCAACGCCCAGCTTGTGATTCTCGAAGAATGCGGGCACGTCTCGCCCCTGGAACGGCCGGCCGAAGTATCGGCGGCCCTGAGGAGATGGTTGACGCAATGAACACGATCTACGCCCGCGAGGACTATCTCGGCGCCGACGAATACATCGACGTCGTCAACAAGTCGGGCCTCAATCGGCCGGTCGGCGATCGCGGCCGCATCGAGCGCATGCTGGCGCACGCCAACCTGATCCTCACCGCGCGTCAGGACGGCAAGCTCGTGGGTTTCGCCCGCTCCCTCACCGACTTCTGCTTCTGCTGCTATCTCTCCGACCTCGCCGTCGACAAGGCCTGCCAGGGCCAGGGGATCGGCCGCCGACTGATCGAAGAGACGCGCACGGCGGCGGGTGGCGCCAACACGACGACGTTGCTGCTCTCCGCGCCAGGGGCGATGACCTACTACGAAGGCATCAAGATGCCGAAGGCCGACAACTGCTTCCTCTATCGCCGCGAGCGGTGACCGAAAAAGCATGACTGGAGGGCGCCGGCCATGCTCTGGCGCTCGGCCTGTTTTCCGTGCAGGGTCGTTGCTGCAAGACCCAACTACAGTTGCCCAGGAGCAAGAGCTTCCATGCGTACCCGTCTCGTCAGCCTCTTCTCACTCGTTGCAGCCATCGGCCTGACCGCCGGCGCTGCACAGGCCGCCGACAAGTTCGAATGCCCGGCCGTCGGCGGACAAGATGCACCGAAGCTCTCGGCCGATCTGGCAAAGAACCTGCCGGCCGGCGGAGCGCTCGACAAACTGGACGCGCTTCAGAATGCCGTCGACCTGCTTCAGACCAACGGCGTTCGGGCGTCAGACACCGTGAACTATCTGATGGCCAGCTACTGTCCCTGGCTTGCCGGCAACAGCCAGCTCTCGGCTGCCGACAAGACGAAACAGATGCGCCGCTTCGCCAACCGGGTAACGGGCCTCGTCTATTCGAGCCAGAGCGCCGAAGAGATCATCTTCAGCGTGCCGCTCAATCCGCGGGAGGCGGCCGATCTGGAAGCCCGCGCCCGCGAAGCGAAGATGACGCCAGGCGATTGGATCGCCAAGTCGCTCCGGTCGACGCTGAAGACTCCGTGATCTTGGCGGCGGGCAGCAGCTCGCCGGCAATCTCGGGATCAGATCAGAAACACAGCCACGCCAAGTGCGGCAGCCACGACCAAGGCTGCCGTGACCTGCCAGGAGCGTAGCCGGAAGAATGCCGGCCGGCTGCGCCCGATCTCCTGCTGGATTCGTTTCCAGACCTCGCGCGAGGCGAAGGGTTGCTCGGGCAGAAATTCCGTCAGCATTGCCAGTTGCGCTTCCCAGCGGTCGGCAGCGTGGCAGAACCGGGCATCGCGTTCGCGCCGCCGTTCAAAGCCGCGCCGCGCCGTACCCTGCAGACTGCCGATGGCATAGTCCGCCGCCACGAGCGCTCGCCTATCCGCGAGAACTTCCTTGAGAAGGCATTTGCTCATCTGCGCCAGGCCACGCCTGACCCAGCTCTTGGCCGTCCCGAGCTGGATGCCCAATCGCTCTGCGAGTTCCAGGTGCGTCAGCCCTTCGAAGTAGACCAGCGCGACGGAACGACGGTGATTTGCCGGTAGGTTGCCCAGGCACGCGTTCACGCGGCGCGCCTCGTCGCTGCGGATGGTCAGCATGAGGGGATCGGGCGCATCGGACACCATTGTCTCGACGTCGATCTCGGCACGACCGACATCGCGACGCCCCATGCGCAGGCGTGCCGACAGCGCGCGGTTGCGCACGATCCGCACCAACCAGGCATAGGCCGGTCCCTTGGCGGGATCGTACTGATAGGCCGCACGCCAGATGCGCAGGAAGGACTCCTGCAGGACGTCTTCGGCGAGGTCGTCGCGTTGCACGATGCGCCGCGCAATAGCGAACAGGCGCGGGGTCACGAGTTCATAGAGCCGCGCGAAGGCTCGGTCATCGCCGACCGCGGTTTCGGCCAACAGCCGCGCCAGCGGATCGAACGACGAGGGCGCCGGATTGGGAGGATCGAGCGCCAGGAGCGAAGGCGGCATCGGTGCCGGCCGCGAAGCGTCGTGAAGCCTGAGAATCTCGACCATATCGAAAGACCTCCTCGGGCCAACTACCCCGCCGCCGCGCCGTTGGATGCAGATCCCGCCAAATAAAAACCGGCATCCAAGTCCGGGGGTGCCGGGGTTCTGCTGAGTACGAACGACATCCTGCCGTTCGCCGAACCAAGGAGCTCCCCATGTCCTCGACCACCCCACAGGCAAGCACGACGACCGACGCGCGGCGCAGCTTCCTGTCCGGCTTTGGCAAATTCACGCTTTCGGCAACGGCGGTTGCCCTTCTCGCGGGCCGCGACCGGCTGGCGCTGGTCGGATCTGCCGAGGCCAAGACCGCCGGCAACGATGTGACGATCCTCAACGCCGCGCTGGCGGCCGAGCAGGAAGCGATTGCGGCTTATCAGGTCGGCGCCACCAGCGGCCTGCTCCAGAAGCCGGTCCTCGACCTCGCTGTCCAGTTCCAGGGCCACCACAAGGAACACGCGACGGCCCTGGCAACGACCGTGAAGAAGCTCGGCGGCACGCCGGTCGCGGCGAAGGCCAAGTACACCTTCCCCGTCGAGAAGCTGAAGACCCAGGCCGACGTACTGGGCTTCGCTGCCGAACTCGAGCGTGGCGCCGTCAGCGCCTATCTCGGGGCCATTCCCATTCTCGACGATCGCGAGCTCGCGAAAGTGGCGGCCTCCATCCTGGGCGACGAGGCCATGCACTGGGCCGTGCTGCGACAGGCGCTGGGCCAGCCGCCGGTGCCCTCGGCTTTCGTGTCCTGAACGACGCCCAGTCGCGAGCATCGACATGAAACTCCCGTTCGCTCTCTTCATCGGCCTCACGCTCGGGGCCTCCCTGTGTCAGGCAGCGGACGGCGATGCCGGGAAAGGCGCGCAGATCTACCAGCGATGCCTGGCGTGCCATTCCCTGGAACACAATCGGAGCGGGCCGCGCCATTGCGGCCTGTTCGGCCGGCCCGCCGCCGCGGTGCCCGACTTCACCTATTCGCAGGCCCTGAAGTCGGCCGGACTCACCTGGGACGCGGCCACTCTCGACCGCTTCCTGGAAAATCCTCTCAAAGCCGTCCCCGGCACCAAGATGGCCTATGCCGGTATCAAGAACGGACAGGAACGCGCCGACCTAATCGCCTATCTCAAGCAGGCGACGCACGACCCGGCCAAATGCCCGCAAGGATCATCCCACTAGGATGCTGCCTTCCGTGATGATCATGTCCATCGCGATGTCGTGGGGCTGCGGGTAGATGGTCGGAAGGATCAGCTTCTCGTAGCCCACGCCAAGGATTTGCGGCCGCCGCGGCAGGGCTGCCAAAGTACGATCGTAAAAGCCGCCGCCATTGCCGAGGCGATAGCAGGCGCGGTCGAAACCAACGACAGGGGCGATGACGATATCCGGTGTCGCCTCCTGCCGTGCGACCGGAACCGGGATGCTCCAGACGCCGGGTTCGAGTTCGTCTCCCCGCCGCCAGACGCGGAACGCAAGAGGCGCCCGAGGCTCGACGACGACCGGCAGCACGCCCACAGCCCCGCGATCCCCCAGACCTTCCATCCAGGATCGCAGGTCGGGCTCGCCCCGGAACGGCCAGTAGACGCCGATGATCCTGCCGGAGATGTCACCCAGCACGCCGTCGAGCGCCTCGACGATCTTCGCCGAATGTCGACGCCGTTCCTCGGCAGGGATTGCCACGCGCAACGCAATCAGCCGTTCGCGCTCGGCCTTCCGCCACCGTTTGAGGTCGAGCTGTTGGCGAAGGTCGGCTTCCGGCACCACGCGGCCCGACACGGGATCGACGAGATGCATCATGCAGGGCGGCGAGCTGTAGAACTCCGGCACGTCGTCTCTGTCGTTGTCGTTCGCCGAGTTCATGCGAGCGCACTGTTCGTCAGGTTGATGTTGGCGACATGCGAGGAGAGCATGTGGCTGAGGTCGGAGAAGAGCGCGTCGTCTCTTACCCGCGGCGTCACCTCGCGCAGTTTGCGGACGACCCACCCCTGACCGCGATTGAGGAACGCAAGGCGCTCCTTCAGATCCTCGATGGCCATCGCCTTGGCATGGAACGCCCCCATGCGCGGCGAGGCGGTACCACCGAGAACGCGGATCTGCCGCAACAGCATCGCGCACCATCGGGCCTCGTCGTCCTGAATGGCCTTCAGCAACCCGACTGTCGCGGGATCGCTCGCATCGCGCGCGCTTTCGAGCGCGACACGCGCGCCGGCGCGCTCGGCTTCGAGCAGTTCGTTCAGGAAATCAATCAGCTCGTCCCGGCTGATCGGCCCGGTTGGCGCAAGGGTCTGGTCCGTCATCGTTACTCCTAGGCCCGCATTGTAGGAGCCCTGATTCCATCTGGAAAACGAAGAAAAATGGCAAATGATATCGAAATACTCGATATTAAGCCGAAACGAGGTTCCCCTTGGACACTGAACTTGCACGCACCTTCCTGGCCGTCGTCGCCACCGGCAGCTTCGTCAACGCCGGTGAGCGGCTGCATGTGACGCAATCCACGGTCAGCACGCGGATCCACACGCTGGAGACGGCCCTGGGATGCCGCATGTTCGTCCGCAACAAGGGCGGCACGACGCTGACCCCGGCGGGCAAGCATTTCCAGAAGCATGCCTCCACGCTCGTCCGGACGGTCGAGCAGGCGCGCCACGATGTCGGCGTCGCCCGCGGCTTTCGCGCCGCCGTCACGGTCGGGGCGCGGCTGGGCCTGTGGGAGCAATTCCTGATCAAGCAATTGCCTTCGCTGCTGGAAAGAGCCGCCGACATTTCCGTGCGCGCCGAGATCGGTCTCGAGAGCGACTTGATGGAAGGCCTCGTCGAGGGGCGGCTGGACATCGCCATCATGTACACGCCCGAAAGCCGGCCCGGCCTGAACGTGGAGTTCCTATTCGACGACAGGCTCGTCCTGGTCTCCACCAAAGCGCAGCGGCGACCGGTCCTCGACTCCAGCTACGTCTACATCGATTGGGGACCGGAGTTCTTCGCTCGCCACGGCGCGAGCTTTCCCGAGTTCTTCGGCGCTGCGCTCTCTGCCAATATCGGCTGGTTGGGCTTGCAGCATGTGCTCGAAAATGGCGGCTCGGGATACTTTCCCATCCGCCTCGTGCGCCCGCATCTGCAGAGCCGGAAACTAACGATCGTTCCCGGCGGACCGGAATTCTCGATCTCGGCCTATGTCGTCTATCCTACCGACGCCGACATAGGCGTCATCGGTCCAGCGCTCGACCTCATCCGCGACGCGGCGGCGCTGGAGAGAAAGCCCGACGACCCTGCTTGAGGACTTCAGCCGCCGCGCTGCGCCGCCAGGGCCTTCTGCAGCTCGTTGTCGAAGCCGCTCAGCGTCTGCTGGAACGGGCCTGCCATCGTATTCTGCAGTTGGATCTGGACCTGGATTTGAGATCCGGAACGCATCTCCCCGAGAAGCTGCGCTGACTTGCCGTCATTGTACTGGCAGATCCCCTGACCGCAGATGCTGGTCGAGATGAAGGGATTGGAATCGACCTGAATGCTGGCCTGTACGCCCTGGCCATCGCCGACCACGGAGAACTTCCGATAGGCCGCCGAATAGCGCACGACGAGGAACTGGCCGAGCAGGCTGTTACCGTCGATCGTGGCCTGCACGCCGCAATCCCGGCCACCTTCCTGGCTGCAATACATCACCCATTTGTTGGGCGGTTGGTCCTGCCCGAAGGCGCCGCTCGCCGCGACCGTCGCCAGAAAACCCAAACCGCCGGCAATGAATCGCTTCATAGGTCTCCCATCTCCCTCGCCTTTACGGAACAACACTTATCAGCTTGCCGTTGGTTCGCCCACTGCCTCGCGAGCCCCGGTGATCGACAACCTGCGACGCGTTGCCAAGTCACTCGCCAAGCCTCTAAGTAGCCCCGTCCATTGTTCGACGAAGGAACGTCCCCGCATGTCCGATTCACTGAAGCTCGTCGCTTTCTGCGGTAGCCTGCGCAAGGCATCGTTCAACCGGTTGTCGCTGCAGGCCTTCATCGAACGCCTGCCGGCGGGAACCTCGGTGCAGACGATCGAGATCGGCGACTGGCCGCTCTACGATGCCGATGTCCAGGCCAAGGGCTTTCCCGACAAGGTGCAGGCCGCCCAGAAGGCGATGCTCGAGGCCGACGGCGTCGTGCTGGTGAGCCCGGAATACAACTACGGCATCTCGGGCGTCCTGAAGAACGCCATCGACTGGCTGTCGCGCATGACGCCGCAACCCTTCGCGACCAAGCCGACCGCCCTGTTCGGTGCCTCGATGGGCCTGCTCGGCACGGCGCGCGCGCAGTATCAGCTTCGCCAGACCCTGGTATTCCTCGACGGCCGCCCGCTCAACAAGCCGGAAGTCATGATCGGCCAGGCGCAGAACAAGTTCGTCGACGGCAAGCTCGCCGACGAGACGACGGGCAAGATGCTGGCCGACCTCGGCGCCGCGCTGGCGCTCGCCGTCCGCCAATCTAAGGCGGCAGCGGCGGTGAAGTAGACGCTGATCCGGCAGGCTCTGCCGATCTCGTCTACAGCTCGTTGGCGCTGTACTATCTCGCCGACCTCGAACACCTGATGACCGAGGTCCATCGCGCGCTCGACCGACTGGGCGGGCGTCGATGAACGCCCGTTCTTCCTCCTGGTCTCGGCGCGTCGCTAGACGAACCCTTCGGTCCACGCCGAAGGAAAGCCCTGGCGGGGCGTGCTAGCAAAGCAGGCCATGGCATCGAGAGTACCGCTCCTTGTCCTGCTGATCGCAGTCACCTGCCTCAGCCAGTTCTACCGAGTCTCCAACAGCGTGATCGCGCCCGAGCTGGTCCGCGATCTCGACCTCTCGGCGCGCCAGCTCGGCTGGGCCGGCAGCGCCTTCTTCTTTGCGCTGTTTGCCGTGCAGATCCCGGTCGGCATGTGGTTCGATCGGTTCGGCGCGCGCCGCACGGTGGCCGCGCTGTCGATTGTCGCCATGGCCGGTGCGCTCTGGATCGCGGTTTCCGCCAGCGCGCTCGACCTGATCGGGGGACGCGCTATCGTCGGCGTGGGCTGCGCCGCCTCGTTCATGTCGGTGGTGTTCCTCTGCTCGCGCTGGTTCCCGCCGGCCAAGCTTGCGACTGTGCTTTCCTGGGTGTTTGCGGCCTCCAACATCGGCACGCTGGCCGCCGCGACTCCGTTGGCCTGGGTGGCCGCGACTGTCGGCTGGCGTATGGGCTTCGCAGGTCTCGCGGTTGTCACCGTACTGGTCGCCGTCTGCTTCTACGCTTTCGTGCGCGACCGTCCGCCCGAGATGGCCGCACCACCGGCAAAGAAAGAGAACCTCGCCGAGATCATGAAGGGCCTGTTCGAAGTCTGGAGGACACCAGGGCTGGGCCCCGTGCTCGCCATGCACTTCTTTGCCTACGCCACGATGCTCACCGTTCTCGGCGTCTGGGGCGGCCCCTATCTCTACGACGTGCACAAGCTCGACGCGGTGGCGCGCGGCAACGTTCTCCTTGTCATGGGTGTGGCCCAGATCCTGGGCATCCTGGCCTACGGTCCGATGGATCGCGTGCTGCGCTCGCGCAAGAAGGTGGTCCTGGGCGGGGCTGCTCTCTCGACGGCTCTGCTGGCCGTGCTGGCGCTTCTGCCGCAGCCACCTCTCTGGCTCGCCCTCGGTCTCTTGTCGGCTTTCTGTTTCGCTTGCGCCTTCGGCACGGTGATCGTGGCGCAGGGCCGGGCGCTCTTTCCCGACCGGCTGGCCGGACGCGGCGTCACGACCGTGAACATGGCCCAGTGCCTGGGGCTGGCCGTACTACCGGCCGGCATGGGCTATGTCGTCGAAGCCTTCGGCGCCAACGACACGGCCTATCGCATCGCGTTTGCCGCACTTGGCCTCGGTCTCGTGCTGGGCGCTGCCGTCTATCTCCGCTCTCGCGACAGTGCCACGGCGCACGGCTAGACTGCCGTCGTTCGTGGAGAAACGCATGCTGGTCCAGAAGTTCCGCGCCATCGCGACTGCCTGCTGCGCCCTGTTGGCGTTCGCTGTCGGAAGCGCCATCGCACAGAACGCGCCACCTCGCGTCCCCGCGCCCGACCGAGAGCCGGTCACGGGGCTGTCCTTTCCCGCCGAGATCGCCAACGCACGGCTGGCGACGTCGGTCGACTACAGCAAGACCTTGAACCGGCCGGACCTGGGTTACGCCTGGAACTATCAGACGAACCAGCAGCTCTTCGTGACGCTGTACGTATATCCGCCCACCACCGGATCAATTCCCGACGGTCCGATGGACGACGCGGTCCTCGCCCAGTTCCAGCGTGCTTTGGCCGACATCTACGAAGGCGCGAAGCTCGGCCGCTACGATCAGCTCAAGCCGGTCGACGGGCCGGACAAATGCACGATCGGTGGCCTCACCTTCCTCTGCACGACCCTGTCGGCCGTCCAGCCCAACACGAAGAAGCCGCTCCATACCGCGTTGATGGTGACGGGCTATCGCGACCGTTTCCTCAAGCTGCGGCTCGACTGGATCGACACGCCGACCAACAGCCGCGCAGCTGTCGATGGCTTCCTGCAGTCGCTGATCAATGGGATCAGGCGCTGACTACTTGGTCGCCTCTTTGAGGTAGGCGACGAGATCGGCGAGCTGGCCGGCCTGCTTCACGCCATTGAACACCATCTTGGTACCCGGCACCTTGCCCTTGGGATCGCGGTTGTACTCGGTCAGGGTCGCATCGTCCCAAACGATGCCGGAATTCTTCATGGCATCCGAGAAGGCATAGCCCTCGCCCGTGCCGGCCTTACGGCCGAACACGCCGTGCAGGTTGGGACCCGCCGTCTGCGCGCCGCCCTTGTCGAGCGTGTGACAGGCACGGCACTGCTGGTTGAACACGCGCTGACCGCGACTTGCTTCGCCTGACTGTGCCCATGCCGGCAGCGCCGCCATGCCCACAGAAACCGCAACGACCGTGCCCATCCAGCTCTTCATTTTCTCTCTCCTGTGTTTTCAGGTAGATGCCGCCCCATGTGGGTTGCCAAGGAGCCCAGGCAAGGACTGTGCCCTTGCCTCGCGCTCGATCAGCGCCCGTTTGCGTCGGACACCCCAGCGATAACCCGAAATGGAGCCGTCCTTCTTCACGACCCTGTGACAAGGTACGACGACCGCCAGCCTGTTGGCGGCGCAAGCTTCGCCAACTTCACGCGCCTGGCGCGGAACGCCGAGCTTCGTGGCGATTTCGCCATAGGTCGACGTTCGGCCAGCGGGAATCTGCCGCAGCGCTTCCCAGACGCTCAGCTCGAAATCCGAGCCTTGCAGGTCGAGCGCAAAATCCGATTCGGAACCCGGATGCTCGATCACGTCGGCAAGGTGACCGAGCACGTCCCGCAGCCCCACCGCATCCTCGATCAGCGTCGCATCCGGAAATCGTGCCGCGAGGTTCGCTCGCATCGCCTCGTTCATCTCGCCGAACTCGACCATGACCAGTCCCTTGTCGGACACCGCGGCGACGAAGGACCCGAGCGAGCTTTCGGCCTTTGCATAACGGAGGGTCGTTGCCATGTTTCTCTCCACGCATTGTCCCTGTTGGGGATCGATAGCGGGAAGATAGAGCGAGCCGTTCGCCATTACGCTCCGGCAACGGACTGGAATTCCAAGGCATGCAAGATTTGTTCGATCTTTCGGGCGAAAAAGAGACCCTTCGCGAGCCTTTAGCCGAGGGCGCCATGTTGTTGCGCGGCTTCGCAGCGGAGCGCGGTGCAGCACTACTGGCAGCTATTGAGGGTATTGCCGTCGCGGCGCCCTTCCGCCGCATGATCACGCCGGGTGGCTTCGAGATGTCGGTCGCCATGACCAACAGCGGTACCGCCGGCTGGGTCACGGATCGCAAAGGCTATCGCTACGCGCGGCACGATCCCGACAGCGGCAAGCCGTGGCCGAGCCTGCCGGCGGAGTTTCTGGAGCTGGCAGAGGCCGCTGCAACCGAGGTAGGGTTTCCGGGCTTCGTGCCCGATGCCTGTCTGATCAATCGCTACGAGCCCGGCGCGCGGCTCTCGCTCCATCAGGATCGCGACGAAGCCGACTATGGCCATCCCATCGTATCGGTGTCGCTCGGCCTGCCAGCCACCTTCCAGTTCGGTGGTTTAAAGCGCAGCGATCCCGTGAAGAAGGTGGCGCTGCGGCATGGCGATGTCGTGGTCTGGGGCGGCGCGTCGCGCCTCTTCCATCACGGCGTGCTCACGCTCAAGGACGGCGAGCACCCGTTGACCGGCCATCGCCGGTTCAACCTCACGATGAGGAAGGCTCTATAGCCCGCCTCACTCCGGCTTGATGTTCTGTTCCTTGATCAGCGTCACCCAGCGCTTCTCTTCCTTGTTCAGGAAGTCCTTGAATTCGGCCTGGGTCGAGGCGCGAATTTCCACGCCCTGCACCTTGAAGCGCTCGATCACCTCCGGGTCGGCTGCGATCTTGGCGATCGCCTTCTGCAGCTTGTCGACGATTGGCTGCGGCGTGCCGGCCGGGACGACCATGCCCTGCCAGAACACGGCCTCGAAATCCTTGAGGCCGGCCGCCTCGATCACTGTCGGCACTTCCGGAAAGGCAGGCGAACGCTTGGTGCTGGAGATCGCGATGGCGCGCGTGCGGCCCGTCGCCAGCACCGGCTTCGCCTCCAGTGCGGCCGAGAACATCATCTGCGCTTGCCCCGAGGCCACGTCCTGGCCCGCCTGCGCGCCGCCCTTGTAAGGCACGTGGGTGATGTTGAGTCCGGCCTGCGCCTTCAGGAGCTCGGCTGCGAGATGGTTGGTGGCGCCGATGCCCGAACTCGCGATGTTGAACTTGCCGGGGTTGGCTTTCACGACGGCGATCAGCTCGGCCATGTTCTTGGCCGGGAAGTTGGCGTTGACGTGCAGGATGAACGGCGTGAACGACATCAGCGACACGAGCTCGAAGCTCTTGTGCGGGTCGTACTGCACTTGGCCCGTGAGCGTCGGATTGATCACCAGCGACGTGCCGCCGGCATAGATCGTGTAGCCGTCGGGCGGTGCCTTGGCGACGAAGTTGGAAGCAACCGTCGTGGCCGCACCAGCGCGGTTGTCGACGATCACCGGCTTGCCGAGCTCGGTCGAGAGCTTGTCGGCGTAGACGCGCGCCACCGCGTCGTTCACGCCGCCCGGCGGATAGGGCACCACCATGGAGATCGGCTTCTGCGGCCAATCGGTTTGAGCCATTGCCGGCGCCATGACGGCGAACGGCAACGCGAACGCGGCGAGGCCCGCCGCGATGAAAGTGGAACGCTTCATCCTCTTCCTCCCAGATTTTTGTCTAGCGACGCTACTCCGCCACGAAGAACGGCAGCGTCACCTCTTTGTTGACCGGCTCGAAGGCAAGCTTCACGCGCTGGCCGATCTTGATGTCGGCTTCGGAGACGCCTCTGAGCGGTGCATTGACCCGCACGCCGGCGTCCATGTCGACCAGCGCCACGACGTAGGGCACCTCAGCCTTGAAGAAGAAGTTGAACGGGTGGTGGCAGATCGTCCAGGTATGGATCGCGCCGCCCGTCGGGGCTTCCTTGAACTCGCTCTCCATCGAGAAGCAGTGCGGGCAGACCGGCCGCGGATAGTGCCGGACCTTGCCGCAGGCCGAGCAGTGCTGCAGCAGGAAGCGGCCTTCGCGCAGACCATCCCAGTGCGGCTGGCTCTCGCGCGTCGGCGTCGGCATCGGACGTTCCGGTGCCGGCGGTGCTACTGCGGTGCTCATGCCGCCCTCCTCAGAATCGCGATCGAACCATCGCCCATGTCGCCATAGCCGGTGACGAGGCCGACTTCGGCATCCTTGACCTGCGCCTTGCCCGCTTCGCGGCGAAGCTGGCGGGTCAGCTCGATCACATGGTTGAGACCCACGACGTGACCCTGGCTCAGCAGCCCGCCATGCGTGTTGATCGGCAGCTCGCCGCCGAGTGCAATGCGGCCATCCATGATGAACGGCCCGCCCTCACCCTTCTTGCAGAAACCCAGGAGCTCGAGCTGGTTGATCACGGTGAAGGTGAAGCAGTCGTAGATCTCGGCAACGTCGATGTCCTTCGGACCGACACCCGCCATCTCGTAGGCACGCGGTGCGGACTTGGCGAGGCCGAACTCCAGCAGGTCCGGCCGCTGCGCAATCGAGGCCGGCGATTCGGGATGCCCCTCGGCCACGCCCATGATGGTGATCAGCGGCTTCTTGAGATCGCGTGCCCGGTCGCTGCGGCTCACGACGATGGCCGCGCCGCCGTCGCTCTCTAGGCTGCAATCGAACAGCCGGAACGGATCGGAAATCATGCGCGAGGCATGATGCTCCTCGACGGTGAGCGGTTTGTTCATCACGACATTGCCGTTGAGGATGGCGTGCTGGCGCGTGACGACGGCGACCTCGGCGAAGTGCCGCTCGGTGGTACCGTAGAGCTCCATGTGGCGGCGCGCGCCGGGGGCGTAGAGCTGCGCGGGAGCAAAGATGCCGATCGGCGCCTCGAACTCGGCCGCCAGCGCGAATTGCGGGAACTGCTGCAGCCGGGTGCTGACCCGGGCGCCCGAATAGCCGGTGCGGCCAACGGCGATCAGCACGTTGTTGCAAACGCCCGACGCCACAGCCATCGCGGCGCTCTGGATGGCCGCCACGCAGGTGGCGCCGCCCATCGGCACGAACAGCGACAGCTTGAGGTCGGGCAGGCCGAGGTTGGCGATGAAATCCTCGGCGATGCCACCGCCGGGAAAATAGGGGACGACGCCGTCGATATCGCGCGGGCTGAGACCAGCGTCGGCAATGGCCGCGAGGCTCGCCTCGAGTTGCAGGGCCAACGCACTCTTGTGCGTGCCGCGCGTGTACGCGGTTTCGCCGATGCCGCTCACGGCCGCCTTCTCCCGAAGCGGATGCACCATGTTTGATTTCCTCCGGCGCGCATCGTGCCCTAAGCTCCCTCCGGAGCGAAGGGGGAAGAATGTCAAAGCAAGAGTTGGTTTCGCTGTCCGCTGTCGAGATGCGTCGCCGCATCGGCACCAAGGAAATTTCGCCGGTCGAATTGCTCGAGGCCTGCCTCGGTCAGATCGAGGACGTGAACCCGGCGGTCAATGCGGTGACGGCAATGTGCGTGGCACGCGCGCGCAAGGAGGCGAAGGCCGCCGAGACCGCGGTGCGCCGCGGCGAGGAGCTGCCGTTGCTCCACGGCCTGCCGACCGGCATCAAGGACCTCGAAGAGACGAAGGACCTCCTCACCACCTATGGGTCGCCGCTCTATCGCGACTACGTGCCGAACTACGACAACGTGATGGTGAACCGCGTACGCACCAACGGTGCGATCGTCGTGGGCAAGACCAACGTGCCGGAATTCGGCGCGGGCTCGAACAGCCGCAATCCGGTGTGGGGCGCAACGGGCAACCCCTTCAACACGACCCTGAACGCCGGCGGCTCGTCGGGTGGCTCGGCGGCGGCGCTGGCGACCGACCTTCTGCCGGTCTGCACCGGCTCTGACACCGGCGGCTCGCTGCGCAATCCCGCTGCCTATTGCGGCATCGTAGGCTTCCGCCCCTCGCCGGGCATGGTCGCCGTCGAACGTCGTTCCATGGGCTGGACGCCGATCTCGGTGCTGGGCCCGATGGGCCGCACCGTGGCCGACACCTGCCTGCTTTACGCCACGCAGATCGGCCAGCACGACCAGGATCCCCTCTCGTTCCCGATTGATGGCGCGGCGTTTGCCGAACCCTGGCCGGTCGATCTTGGCAGCCTGCGCGTGGCCTGGACCGAGGATTTCAGCGGTGCGCCCGTCGAGAAGGGTATCCGCTCGACGATGCGCGAGAAGATGAAGGCGATGAAGCCTCTCTTCCGCTCGCTCGACAAGGTCGAGATCGACTACGGCGACGCCGACCGCTGCTTCGACGTGATCCGTGCCGTGAGCTTCCTCTCGCGTTATCACGACGCCTACACCAACAACCGCAAGATGCTCGGCCCCAACATCGTCGCCAACTACGAGATCGGCGCAAAGCTGAGCCTGGCCGACTTCGCCTGGGCGCATGGCGAACAGACGCGCATCTTCCGGAAGTTCCAGGACCTCTACCGCCACTACGACCTGGTGCTGGGGCCGACGGTGGGCTTCTCTCCCTTCCCCTGGAAGCAGCTCTACATCGACCAGATGGATGGCAAGAAGCTGCGCAACTACTACCACTGGATGGCGTCGGTCTATTTCGTGTCGCTGGCCACCAATCCGGCGGTGTCGCTGCCCTGTGGCCTCGATCACAAGAAGATGCCGTTCGGCCTGCAGGTGATCGGCCGCTTCCGCGGCGACGGCGAAGTGCTGGGCGCCGCCCACGCCATGGAACAGGCCTTCAAGAGCATTCCGGGCCTGGCGCGGCCGATGCCGAACCTCGCCAAGCTCCGGAAGCCGACGCCGGCATTGAAGTCGATCGTGACGCATCCGCCGAAGCTCAACGCCAAGGTCTCGCGCGGCCCCGCTCCCGGCGCCCTGTAGCGTCCGATAACGCACGGTGCTGGCAGGGTTGCCGGTGCCGTGCGCTTTACAGAACTTCATCTTTTTGCCTGGGTGATGCCACTGCGGGCCGCTTACCTCGTTGTGTGGGACGTTCCGGCGTCAGGCCGGGTCCGAATCCCAACGGAGGTAAGGATGAGCAGGATCATGATCGTGGTCACGGCCGTCGCGCTCGGTGCACTAACTGCCGCGTGCAACCAGACCGCGGGTTACGGCTATCCGAACTACAGCTCGAACAACTACAGCTCCAACAGCGGCTACTGGCGCAACGGCACTTACTACAGCAACGCAAACGCCTATCAGCCCGGTTACTACAACCAGGCGCCGCGCCGTGGCCCGAACGGCGACTATGATCGCGACGGTGTCCCGAACCGCTACGATCGCGACGCCAATGGCGACGGCGTGCCGGACCGGTACCAGCGCAGGTAAAGCTCTCACCAACGAAGCCGGCTCCCCGAACAGGAGCCGGCTTTTTTGCGCCTGCGTGCCTTCAACAAATCTCAGTTGCGCCGCTGCCACGCCATCGTCGATGCGTTTCATTCATCATGGGAAACGTCCCGCGCGAGAAAGGGCTTTCCCCGGTGGAGGGATTGGATGCGCAATGCGAAGTGGCTCGCTGCCGCAGGCCTGTTGGTCGTGACGGCGGGATGCGTCGAACAGTCAGGTTCCTATCCGACGACCTACGGCTACAGCCCGGGCTACGGCTCGTCCGGATACAGATATCCAAACTACAACTACGCCAACAGCTACTACAGCCAACCTACCTACTACCGCAGCCAGCCGACCTACTATCGGCCAGCGACCTACTACGCGCCGGCGCCGCAGTATCACCGCCATCGGCGCGATCGCGACGGCGACGGCATTCCAGACCGTTATGACCGCGACAAGAACGGCGACGGTGTTCCCGACAAGTACCAGCGGGGCTGGCGTTAGGGCCGGGGCTTCTTCTTCCTGATTTCACCGTCGTGCTGGCCGAGCGTGGGCGCAGCGCGGCGGACGCTTCCCGGTGTCGCCGAAAGCTTGAGCGGCACGCCCAGCGTCTTCTGTCGACCAGCCTTGGCATGGTCGACCTCGGCCACCATGCCGCGGGCCAGGATCTGCGGATCGGCAAAGACCTCTTCGTGATGCAGCACCGGGCCGGCGGGAATGCCCTCGGCTTCGAGGATCGTCATCCAGTCGGCCGTACTGCGCTTGCGCACCTCTTCCTGCAGAAGGCCAACGATCAGCTCGTTGTTGCGCACGCGGTCGGCATTGGCCTTGAAGCGCGGATCGTCGGCGAGCTCCGGCTTGCCGATCAGCGCGCAAAGCCTGCGGAAGAAATTCTGCTGCGCGCCGCCGATGGTCAGCCAGCCGTCGCTGGTCTGGAACACCTGATAGGGCGAGGAGCCACGATGGGCCTGGCCGAGTTTCTCCGGCCGCTTGCCGTTGGCGAAGTAGTTGGCGGCCTCGTAGACGCCCAGCGACACGGTCGACTCGAGCAAGGAAGTCTCGACCCACTGGCCTTCGCCGGTCTTGTGGCGCGCCTGGAGGGCCGACAGCACGCCGATGGTGAGATAGAGGCCCGCGCCGACGTCGGAGATGGCGAGCGGGATGCGATACGGCGGACCGTCCTTGGGTCCGGTCACCGACATCAGGCCGGACATGGCCTGGATCATCAGGTCGAAGCCACCGCGGCCGGCATAGGGCCCTGTCTGGCCGAAGCCCGAGATCGAGCCGAGCACCAGCCGCGGATTGCGCGCGTGCAGCGCCTCCCACCCCAGTCCGAGCCGCTTCATCACGCCGGGCCGGAAATTCTCCAGCACGACATCGGCACCATCGACCAGTTCCCAGAAGGTGGCGAGATCGTCCTTGTCCTTGAGGTCGAGCTTGAGGCCGCGCTTGTTGCGGTTCCACAGCATGAAGGGCGCCGATTCGCCTTCGACGAAGGGTGGCGCGCCGCGCATGGCGTCACCCTGCGGGCTTTCGATCTTGATGACGTCGGCCCCGAGATCGGCGAGCTGCATGCCGCAGAAGGGGCCGGAGAGATGGGTGGTGAGGTCGAGAACGACCAACCCGTCGAGTGCGCCTGCCATGGTTCTACTGCAGGACCTTGCGAAGATCGGTCATGGTCTGTGTCCACTTGTTGGTGCCAAACTCGTTCGACACGATCTTGCCGTCCTGCACGATCAGGAAGCGCGGCGTGCCGGTCTTGCGCGAGAGCTGGTCGAGGATCGGCTTGAGATCGCCAGGCCAGTTGCGCTCCTGGTAGGCCTCCTTGAGCTTCGGCGGATCGACCTCGATCCAGGTCACTTTCCTGAACTCCGGCGAAGCAAGCCAGGTGGCCTTGTGCTGGTTCTTCCAGTTCGAACAGGGCTGGCAATCCCAGCCGCCGACATAGATGACTTTGACCTCGGAAGCCGCCCACGCCGTGCCGAGCGCCGTCGATGCAAGCGAGCCGGCAACGAGAAAGGCGCGACGATTCATGATCACTCCGGCGGCGACAGACAGGCTAATCTAGGGCTGCATGGCTCAGGCTAACAAACCCTCTCTCGTCACCCTGGGTGACTTCTTCCATTTCGCGGTCCGCCGCTTCCGCCAGGCAAGGCTCAGCTATGGCCACGGCACGACCAATGCCGTGGACGAGGCAGCCTTCCTGATGCTGGAGGCCCTGCGTCTCCCGATCCACCGCATCGACCCCTGGCTCGACCTCAAGCCAACGCCGGCCGAACGGGCGCGGCTCCTTACCTTGATCGATGCCCGCATCGGCCTGCGCATGCCGGCACCCTACCTGCTGGGGGCCGCCTATATGCAGGGCGTGCGCTTTCACATCGACCAGCGCGCGCTGATCCCGCGTTCCTTCATCGGCGACATGCTGGCGGGCGGCGTCCTGCCTGTCGCCAAGCCGCGCCGCATCCTCGATCTCTGCACCGGCTCGGGATGTCTCGCGATCCTGGCTGCGCTCGCCTTCCCGCGCGCCACGGTCGATGCCGTCGACCTTTCGCCCGGCGCGCTGGCGCTGGCACGGCGCAACGTAGCGGCGCATCGCTTGAGCGATCGCATCTCCGTTCACCGCGGCGACCTCTTCAAGCCGCTCGCGGGACGACGCTACGATCTCATCATCAGCAACCCACCCTATGTCGATGCCGGCGGCATGGCGAAGCTGCCGCCCGAGTTTCGGCACGAACCGCGCCTCGCCCTGGCCGCCGGCAAGGACGGGCTCGACCTGGTGCATCGCATTCTGGCCGAGGCGCCGCAGCACCTGACGAAGAACGGCGGCCTGGTCTGCGAGATCGGCCGCGGCCGCGAACCGCTGGAAGCCGCCTATCCCCGCCTGCCCTTCCTCTGGCTCGACACCGAGTTGAGCGAGGGCGAAGTGTTCTGGATCACGCGTTCCGATCTTGCCGGCTGACCTTATCGTCTGACTAGGCCGTATCGCCGAGGCAGATGCCCAGCGCCCGAGCGGTGCGGATCAGCGTGCCGTCGGGATCGACGGTGCGCGACCTGCCGACCACCTTTTCGAGCGGCACGTCGATCACCTGACGATTCCACCACGCAACCATGCGGTCCGCCTTGCCTTCTGCCAGCAGGTCGACGGCACGCACGCCCAGCGCCGAGGCCAGCAGGCGATCCTCCGCCGTCGGCATGGCGCCGCGCTGGACATGCCCCAGCACCGTCGCCCGCGCCTCCGCCCCTGTGGCCTTGACCAGCCGCTTGGCCAGCCAGTCGCCCACTCCATGGTCGGGGGCATCGGCGGCAGGATCGGCCGCTTCGTCCGATTGGCCCGCGGCCTCCGCAACAACGACCAGCGCCGACGTCCGCCCCGCCGCGCGCAGGCGGGCGATGCGGCTCACCACCCGCTCGAGATGCCAGCGCACTTCCGGGATCAGAACGACGTCCGCGCCGCCCGCAATCGCCGCCGCAATGGCGATATGGCCAGCGTCGCGCCCCATCACCTCCAGAACCATCGTGCGCTCGTGGCTGGTGCCGGTGGGCTGCAGGCGATCCAGCGCCTCCGTGGCAATGGCAACTGCGGTCGAGTAGCCGACAGCGCGCTCGGTGTGGCCGACATCGTTGTCGATAGTCTTGGGAACCCCGACGAAAGGAATGCCCGACGGCGCCAGGAGACGGCGCAGGATCGCCAGGCTGCCGTCGCCACCGACGCCGATCAGACCTTCGAGGCCGAGCAGCTTCAGCCCCTCGACCATCTCGCCCGAGCGATCCTTCTTGCTGCCGTCCGGCATCGGGAAGGCGAAGGGATCGCCGCGATTGGTGCTGCCCAGAAAGGTACCCCCCTGACGGGCGAGCGCCGCATCGAGCCGCTCCGGATCGAGCGTCACGGCCTCGACAGGGCGTTCGAGCAGGCCGAGCGTCCCATAGCGCAAACCGACCGTCGTCCAGCCATAGCCGTGGTGAGCACGCAAGGCGACGGCCCGGATCGTGGCGTTGAGGCCGGCGCAATCGCCGCCGCTCGTGAGAATGCCGATACGTCTGGTCATCAGGATACTCCTGCGCGCTACGAGCTATGGAACGGCGGAAAGCTTGAACGGTTCAATCAATCTTGAACTCCACCGTCGCGGTATCAAGATGGCGATCATGAAGGAGCACTATCGGACTTTCGCAGGCTACAACGCCTGGGCCAACCGCCGCCTGTACGCCGCCGCGGCGCAACTGTCCGATGCCGACTATCGTGCCGATCGGGGTGCCTTCTTCAAGTCCATGCAGGGCACGCTCAACCACCTGCTGACCACCGATCGCATCTGGATGAAACGCTTCACCGGCGAAGGCGATGCACCCGACCGGCTGGACACCATCCTGCATGAGAATTTCGACTCGCTGCGTGCCGCGCGCGAGGCCGAGGATCGCCGTATCGTCGACTGGATCCAGAGCCTCGACGACGCGCGTCTCGCAGGCGTTATCCGCTACCGCCGCGTCTCCACGCCCGAGGAGTTCGTGCAGGAGCTGATGCCGGCGCTCAATCACTGGTTCAACCACCAGACCCATCATCGTGGTCAGGCCCACGTGATCCTTACTAGCCTCGGCAAAGCCGCCCCGGAGCTGGACATGCTCTTCTATCAACGCCAGGTAGCCGCCGGCACGGCTACTTGAGTTCGCAAACCGAGCGGCCGCTACCGGATCCCGGCCAACGCGAATCGCAGACCGCCAGCACTTCGCCCCGGGTACCGTAGAGCGCACTGGTCCAGGTGCCGTCGTCCACTGGGTTCATCACCATGGTTGCAAAGTCGCGCAACCCCACGACAAAGGCATCGCTGCGGTCGAGGTCGGGCACGCGGACCGGTCGCTTGGGATGTTCGGGCGAAGGCACTGGCTGGACGTGCGACAGTTCCATGCCGCCCGTGCCGACGGCGAGATGCGGCGGCTGGCGACTGTCGAAGCCGATCGCCTGGAAGCGGTGCATGTGGCCCGCGATGACCACTTTGACATGCGGCGGCACACCATGCGGGAAGACGCGGTGCACGGCTTCGCGTTGGGTTTCGTTGACGAAGCCATAGGGCGTCGGGCTGATCGGGCCACCCTTGTCGCGCTTCACGACACCCCAGATCGGCCGATGCGTGACCAGCCACGTCGGCGTGCGATCCTCGGCCAGCAGGCGCGCGACCTCGCGATACTGCCCAAGATAGAGGTCGAGATTGAAGAGGACGGCATCGGCGGCATTCGCGGAATCGACTGCGATGAAGTTGAGCTTCCCGAGCTTGAGGCGAAACGGCGGGTTGGTGATCGTCGGGAAGACCTGACCGGCGAAAGGAAGCGCCGGCGGCTTGGGCCAGGCGCCGAGTTGCCAACCGGGCGGCGTTTGCGGCGGGCACTCCTGTTGCTTCGCGCCCGGTCCCAGCAACGTCGAGTTGGCATCGAGGAGAAAGAACCAGCCGGGACCGGCGCGGCTGCATAGTTCGTGATTGCCGCGGCTCAGCAGCCACGGCGCGACGGGCAGCAAGCGGGCCGCAGGCAGGAAGAAGTCATCGCGCCAGTACGCCCATTTGTCGGGGATCGGACTGCCTTCCATGTTCTGGCTCCAGTATGCGGCGCCAATCGGCAGGTCCGGCTCATCCTCGTCGTCGAGGTCGCCAGTGTCGTAGAAGGTCACGGTCATATCGCGGCCGTAGCCCGAGACACGGGCCGGCACGACCATGCTCCCGGGGGTTCCGCGATAGTTGTAATCGCCGACATGGATGATCAGGTCGGGCCGGTTCCCGACCTCTTCGTCCGACAACGTGCCGAATGGCCAGACATTCGCGAAGCCGTCGCCCGTGCAGGGTTGCGGTTTGCGCTTGGTGTCGCCGCGGCACCCGCTGTCGCCCACGAGCACGACCCGACGCGGCGTGCCGAGTGAAACGGTCGGCAGATCGATGCGCCGATCCCCAAGGAACACACTCGCCGCCTCGCCGATGGGGTAGCGCGCCTCGCAAACCAGCACATCGTCGAACTGACCGCCTGCGGGACGTTGGCGCGGCATCATGGTGATGGAGGTGCCGCCGTGGGAAGAGCGCAAGGCCGGGCACGCCGTCGCCCGCTCGGCGACGCTGCGGACCATCGGAACAGGCTTGCCGTCCGTGCCTTCCCCGAACAGCACGAAGGCGAAGAATGGAGGCGCAGTCCGCTGCGCCTGAACGGCGCCATTCCCGACGAGCAAAGAGAGAACGCACGCAAGGACGAAGCAGACAAAGCGCATAGCGAAAGACTCCGAGACATTGCCGCGATGGCAAAGCTCACGCAGGATGTCAGAAAAGAACGATGAGGAAAGCGCGATGAGTCAGGCGTCAGAAGACAAGCGAGACGATGCGCGGAAAAACGAGACCGTTTCCTACATGGAACGCACGCGACACTACTATCGCGCGCTGGGATACGAGCAGGACTATGTCTGGGCGCGCCTCGACGATGTGCCATTCGCCCGGCTCGACAAGCCTCTCGCCGCCGTTCGCCTAGGACTCGTCACAACGGCAAGCCCGCCCGGTCTCAGCAATCGCGACACGCGCGGCGTGCGTCGCGTCTGGTCGGGCGACATCGACCCACCGCCTGCCACGCTGTTCACCAGCAACCTCGCCTGGGACAAGGAATCGACGCACACGGAGGATCGCGAAAGCTATCTGCCGATCGAGACCGCATCGGCGCTGGCACGCGAAGGCCGCTTTGCAACCCTCGCATCACGCTTCCACGGCGTGCCGACCGAATACAGCCAGCGCAAGACCTTGTCCGAGGATGCCCCCGAGGTCCTGGCACGGCTGCGGGCGGACGGCGCTGACGCCGCGCTTCTCTGCGCGCTTTGACCCGTCTGCCACCAAACCGTGAGTTTGGTCGCCCGACACCTCGAAGCCAACGGACTGCCGACCGTGATCGTGGGCTCGGCCCGCGATATCGTTGAATACTGTGGCGTGCCACGTTTCCTCTTCACCGACTTCCCGCTCGGCAATCCATGCGGCCTTCCCTGGGACCGCACCATGCAACGCGCGATCGTCGATCAGGCGCTCGGCCTCCTGGAAACCTCGGACCGTCCGCGCACGACGGTGCAGGCGCCCTTCACCTGGAAGGCAGACGATCCCGGTTGGCGCAGCCGCTATGGCCGTGTCGATCCAGCGGAGCGCGAACGTCTCCTGGCCGCCGGCCGCGAACGCCGCGAACACCAGGCCGCGGCCAGCACTTTGAAGAAAGGCTGACGGCGATCAGGAATTCCAGAGCTGCGGTGAGCCGCGCACGACGACGCGGCGGCCCATCGCGGTGATCGCGGGTCCATTGTCTGTCACGATGGCGAGTTCGGATGCGACGAGAGTCCGGACCGCATTGTTATCAAGCAGGCGATGATCGCGGTTCCAGCCGCCGATTGCTTTCAAGGTTTCCCATTCACTGGGACTGAGTCGGAGATCGTTTTCCGTATCCATGCTGCCTCCGATGCACTGGGGGCAGATCGTTTACTCGCCAAACGTGACAGATCGGCGACCGGCCTGGATTTGTCACAGCCACAAATCGGAAACACGCACGGCCCGAGGCTGTCCCAGGACAACAGCGGCAACGCTGTCAGAACATGCCGTTGCTGTTGGCCGATTTCTCCGGGATCGGCTGGATCACGTCCCAGTGCTCGACGAGCTTGCCGTTCTCGAGCCGGAAGATATCGACGATGGCCACGCCGCGATCACCCGGCTCGCGATGACTCTCGACATGCAAGATCACAAAGTCACCGTCGGCGAAGGCCCGCTTGATCTCGCTGCGGGCGTTTGGTGTCTTCTCCTTGCGCATGGCGATGAAGGCTTTGAATCCTTCGATGCCATCCGGTGCCGTCGGATTGTGCTGGATGTATTTCGGCCCGAAATGCTTGGCCGCCGCCTCGAAGTCTTTTTGATTGAGGCCCTTCTCGTAGAAATCGAGAACGACCTTCTTGTTGGTCTCGGGATCGGCCGCCTGCGCTGCAGTGATGGAGGCAAGCGACAACATGACGGCAAGTGCGAGATGCTTCATGGGATCCTCTCCCCCTCTTCTTTCGAGCCCCGGCGATCCAGCGAACTACAGGCTGCGCGAGAACTCCTCGGCTGTCGGCAGTCGCCCGTCGGGTGTCAATTGATTGACGAACTCCGGCAGATGCTGACTGAGGCCGGCGAGCAGATCGTCACGCGACAATCCCGATTGCGCGCTGAGTACACCGAGCCGGTCGGGCCCGATCGCCTTCGCGAGATCCTCCACACCGATCGCCTCATTGGCGCCGGTGCCGACCCAGGACTTCGCCACACCACCCTGGCCCGCCTGCTCGAACTGCCTCATCAGGTCGCCCAGGCCGCCGCTCAGCGCACCGCCGGCCGAGCCGCCGGCCAGAAGGCCGCCGAGCCCGCCTTTCAGCAAGCCACCGAGATCGCCGCCCAGCAATTCCCCCAACAAGCCGCCGCCAGCCGAGGTGCCGCCTCCGGTTGGCTGTTGCGGCTGCTGACCGCCCAGCATCCGGCTGGCAAGCAACCCGAGCAGGGCGATCATGATGGGTGAGAGAGTGCTTCCGCTTCCACCGCGACCTACGGGCGCTTCGCTGCCGGGTCCGGTTTGAATGCCGTTCAGAATGTCTAGCAAGCTCATGCTGCTCCTCCAGTCTGTTGGCGTCGGTACGATCCCACCGCCGGGTGAGGAGGGCAAGACATGGACAGGCAGCGTCGGGGCATGCCCGGCGGCCAGAGCCTGCACGGCGCGAGAAAAGACTGATCTGGTGAGTGCTTGCCGGGGAATGGTGGGCGCACCAGGGCTCGAACCTGGGACCCGCTGATTAAGAGTCAGCTGCTCTACCAACTGAGCTATGCGCCCTCCGAAAACCGGAGGCATTGCCCCGAAGCGGCGCGGCTATACCAAGGCCTTTTCCCCTTGTCGAGTCGTCCCGAAGACCAATCGGGGAAACCTGCCTACCGTGTGCGCGGCAATTGCGCATCGCGGTAGACATTGACCCCGATCAGCAGCCCGCAGGCGAACATGACCGACAGCAGGGCCGTGCCGCCGTTGCTGACGAGCGGCAGCGGCACACCGACGACCGGCAGCATGCCCATGACCATGGCCGTGTTGATGAAAACGTAGAGGAACATCAGGGAGGTGACGCCCAGCGCCAGCAAGCGGCCGAAATGGTGCTGGCTGCGGAAGGCGATCGAGAAGCCCCAAACCAGAACCAGCGCGAACAGGGCGAGCAGCACGCAGGCGCCGACCAGGCCCCATTCCTCGACGAAGGTCGTGAAGATGAAGTCCGTCTGCTTTTCCGGCAGGAAGTTCAGCGACGACTGGGTGCCCTTCAGGAATCCCTTGCCAAACAGGCCGCCCGAGCCGATGGCGATCTTGGACTGGGTGATGTGATAGCCGGCGCCCAGTGGATCGCGGTCGGGATCGAGGAAGGTGAGCACGCGCTTGCGTTGGTACTCGTGCATCAACGACCAGGCGATCGGCAGGCAGGCGACTGCCGAGACACCTGCGGCGAGAAACATCCAGATCCGTACACCCGCCACGAACAGCAAGGCGCCGCCGCCCATCAGCACCATCATCGCCGTGCCGAGGTCGGGCTGCACCATCACCAGCGCCACCACCACGAGGATCATGGCCAGCGGCGGCAGCGTGTAGAGGAACTGCGAGGCCTGTTCCTTGCGCAGCCCGTGATAGTAACGGGCCACCACCATGATCACCGCCACCTTGGCGATCTCCGAAGGCTGGATTTGCAGCGGCCCGATCACCAGCCAGCGCTGCGCGCCCATGCCGATCTTGCCGATGACGTCGACGGCAACCAGCAGCAGGACCGAGACGATGTAGATCGGCCACGCCATCGCCAGCCAGACCTTGGGATGGATCAGCGCCACCACCAGCATCAGGCCGAAGGCTGCGCCGTAGCGCACGGCGTGACGTGCTGCCCATGGCTCGAAGCGACCGCCGGCCGCGGAATAGAGCGCCAGGACGCCGACTCCGGCGATTGCGGTCAGGACAAGGACCAGTCCCCAGTTGATGCGCCAGATCTTCTCGGCAAAGCCGATTGGCGCCGGGGCGTCGAGGGCGAGGCTCACCGCGAGGCCATCTTCTTGAAGCCGTCGGTGCGGCGCGACGGATCGCGCTTGATGGTCTCGGCCAACACGTCGCGGCCGATAGGTCCAGCGGTCGCGCCGCCGGCCATGCCGTGCTCGATGATGACGGCGCAGGCATAGCGCGGCTTTTCGGCCGGCCCGAAACAGACGAACAGCGCGTGATGGCGCAGATGCCAGGGCAACTGCGCCTGGGTGATACCGAGCTCACGCTCGCGCTCGGTGATGCGCTTCACTTGTGCTGTGCCCGTCTTGCCGGCGAAGGTGAAGTCGAGCAGCTTGCCGCTCGCATCGCGCCGCAAGGCGCCGGCGGTGCCGATGCTGCTGTTCACGACGTCGACCATGCCCTGGCGGATGATCTGCAGGTGCTGCGGATTGAGGCGCAGCGACGGTGCCGTCGGCTTGTCGCGCGGCGCCGGCGGCGCCAACTCCTCACGCGGCGTCGTCTTGGCCAGCAGCAGGTTGGGCTGGACATCGTAGCCGCCATTGGCGATGCGCGCCGTCATGATGGCGAGTTGCAACGGCGTCGCGGTCATGAAGCCCTGGCCGATGCCGAGATTGAAGGAATCGCCCGGCTGCCAGGGCTTGCCGATCTTCTCCTGCTTCCAGGCGCGCGTCGGCTGGTTAGCCGACGACTCGCCCGGCAGGCCGAGCTCGCTCACCTTGCCGAAGCCCAGCCGATTGGCCATGTCGGCCATGCGATCGACGCCAGTGCGTCGCGAGGCCTCGTAGAAGAAGCAGTCGCACGAGCAGGCGATCGCCTCGGTGACGTTGGTCGAGCCGTGACCGCCCTTCAGCCAGCAATGGAACTTGATGCCACCGAGTTCGAGGTAGCCAGGACAGGGCAGCCGCGTCCAGGGATCGATCACTTTGGCTTCGAGTGCAGCCAGCGCCGTCACCATCTTGTAGGTCGAGCCTGGCGGATAGACGCCGGCGATTGCCTTGTTGTGCAGCGGCCGCTCGGGATTCTCGAGAAGATCGCGCCATTCGCTCTGGGTGATGCCGCGGGCGAAGGTCGACGGATCGAAGCCCGGGCTCGACACCATCGCCAGAACGTCGCCCGTGATCACGTCCATGACCACGACCGAACCGGACTGATGCTCCTTGACCTTCTCGGCAACGAAGCGCTGCAGGTCGAGATCGATGGTGAGCAGAGCGTTGTCGCCGGGCTGGCCTTCGGTGCGGTCGAGTTCGCGAACGACGCGGCCAACGGCATTGACCTCAACCTGGACGGCTCCGGCGCGGCCACGCAGATCGTCTTCGAGCGAGCGCTCCATGCCTTTCTTGCCGAAGCGCATGGTGGGCAGGCTCAGCACCGGATCGTCGCGACCGGCGAGATCTTCGTCGGCGACGCGACCGGTGTAGCCCACGATGTGGCTCATCAGCTCGCCTTCGGGGTAGTCGCGAGACTGGCCGAGATCGATGAAGACGCCCGGCAGATCGGGCGCGTTGAACTCCAGCCGCGCCACCTCTTCCCAGCCGAGATTCTCGCGCACGACGGCGGGTTGGGAATTGCGGCTGCGGCGTAGTTCGCGCAGCAGGCGGCTCTTGTCGGCGTCGCCCAGGCTCAGGATCTGATCGAGCCGCTCGATCAGGACGTCGGCGCCGCGTCCGCGGTCGGACGTCACCATGGCGCGGAAATTGTTGCGGTTCACGGCCAGTGGCTGACCACTGCGGTCGAAGATCAACCCGCGCGACGGCGGCAGCAGCCGCAGATTGATGCGGTTTTCGTCCGCCAGCGATGCGAAGCGCTCCGTCTCGACGACCTGGAGCTGATAGAGCCGGCCAGCCAGCGCCGTCAGCAGCACGGCCTGAGCGCCGCCCAACAGTAGGGCCCGGCGCGTAAAGAGGCCGCTGCGCTCGCCGTCGCCTTTGCGAAACTGCTTCATGACGTGGTCTCGCCCGGCTGCGCCGTGCCACGGGACAGTTCCGGCACGTTCAGCGGATCACGCGCACGTACTCGGGCAAGCAATGGCGCCAGCAGGGGATAGGTCACGGCCACGACCAGATACTGCATGATCGCCGGCACGGGATCGATGGCCGTCCAGGTCCACAGGGCGGTAAAGGCCCAGACCAGCGCGACGAAGCCGAACATGAGAATGCAGAAGCCAAACCACTGGAAGAGAAACGGCACGCCGACCAGGTAGCGGCGGTTTGCCACGACGGCGGCGCGGATCAGCACGAACCCCATTGCACTGACGCCGACCGGCGCTCCCGGGCCGCCCAGCAGCAGATCGAGCAGCACGCCCATGGCCAGCAGTAGCGGTCCGGGCAGACGCTCGGGTGTTGCCAGGCTGAACTGGAAGACGACCAGGGCCGGCAGGAGTGGCAGAGTGTCGGAGAGATAGGGCGCGCGCAGTGGTGCCAGGGTCAACAGCACGAAGAAAAGCAGCACCGAGCCCGGCAAGGCAGCCCTGCCCCAGCGATCGAGAACGGCAAGTACTCCATCGGCGCGCATGTCAGCGAACCTTCTGGCCGGGCGCCGGTGTCCCGGCTGGCGCGGTCTGAGGCGCAGTCCCTCCCGAAGTGCTCCCCACCAAGCCGGTGACGCCGTAGTCGACGACGCGCACGAACTCCAGGCGGGAGAAATCGGTGAAAGGCCGCACGCGCACGCTGCCTTCGTTCGTCTCGACCACTTCGCCGACTGGAATGCCGACCGGGAAACTGCCGCCATGTCCCGAGGTCACGATTCGATCACCACGCTGCACGCCTGCCACGCTTTGCAGGAGGGTGAGCCGCAAGCGGGTCGAATTGTCTCCCGCCAGGATGGCCCGCTCGCGCGTACGCTCGATCAGGACAGGCAGGCGCGAGTTCACGTCGGTGACGAACAGAACACGGGCGCTGTTCTCGCCGACCTCGGCGATGCGGCCGGCAAGGCCCTCGCCGGTCACGACGGCCTGGCCTGGCGCCACACCCACCCTGCGGCCGACGTTGAGGAGCGCCCCGCGCATGTAGGCGTTGACGCTGTCGCCCACGATGCGGGCCGTGATGAACGAAGCCTCAGGGCCTTCCCGGAAATTGGCGAGCCCGCGCAGCCCCTCGTTCTCGTTCTCCAGCCGTCGAGCGGCGGTCTGCCAGGCCAGCAACCGGGCATTCTCTTCGCGCAGCCGGGCATTCTCCTCGCGCAACGACGCGAACTCCCTCAGGTCGGCAATGGCGCGGTTGGCGTAGGCAACGGGCCGGGCAATGGCTTCAAGCACGGGGCTGGCGACATCGAGAGCAACCACACGGGCATGTTCGACGAGGACCGTATCGGCCTTGCCGATCAGCATGATGACGAAGGCAGCGACCACGAGCAGACCAAGGGCAAAGCGCTGCACGACTGTGCGCACTTGGCCCGCGACCACCTCGAAGTCGTCCCGGATCGCCATGTTCGGCTATTCTACTCCAACTCGCTCGACTTCTCCTCCCCCGCTTAGTCGGGGAGCGCGCGAAGGGGAGGCGTTTCTCTTAGTACATCGAGGACAGAACGCCGCGCAGGCGCGTGATGTTCTCCACAGCGTGGCCGGTGCCCAGCGCCACGCAGAGCAGCGGGTCTTCGGCCACCGAGACCGGCAGGCCGGTCGCCTGGCGCAGCACCGTGTCCATGTTGGCCAGCAGCGCGCCGCCGCCCGTGAGCACGATGCCCTTGTCGACGATATCGGCCGCCAGTTCAGGAGCGGTGTTCTCCAGCGCCACCTTCACGGCTTCGACGATCGCGCTCACCGGCTCCTGCAGGCTCTCCGAGATCTGCCGCTCAGTGATGATCAGTTCCTTCGGCACGCCGTTCATCAGGTCGCGGCCCTTGATCTCCATCGTCCGGCCTTCGCCGTCGTCCGGCGGGCAAGCCGACGCAATGGTCTTCTTGATGCGCTCGGCCGAGCTTTCGCCGACCAGGAGGTTATGGTTGCGGCGGATATAGGCGATGATCGCCTCGTCCATCTTGTCGCCACCAACACGCACGGACCGCGGATAGACAATGCCACCCAGCGACAGCACGGCCACTTCGGTGGTGCCGCCGCCGATATCGACGACCATCGAGCCGGTCGGCTCGGTGACCGGCAGGCCGGCGCCGATTGCGGCGGCCATCGGCTCCTCGATCAGCCACACCTTGCGAGCGCCGGCGCTCTCGGCCGACTCCTGAATGGCGCGGCGCTCGACGGCGGTCGAGCCGGAAGGCACGCAAACCACGATCTGCGGATGAGCAAAGCTGCGCCGGTTATGCACCTTCGAGATGAAGTGCTTGATCATCGCTTCGGCGACTTCGAAGTCGGCAATGACGCCGTCGCGCAGCGGGCGGATCGCCTGGATGTTGCCGGGGGTACGACCCAGCATCATCTTGGCTTCCTCGCCGACGGCGAGGACCTGCCGCTTGCCGCTCTGCGTGGTCAGCGCCACGACGGACGGTTCGTTGAGAACGATGCCCCGACCCTTCACATAGACCAGCGTGTTGGCCGTGCCGAGGTCGATGCCCATGTCCGCCGAAAATAGCCCGATGACGCGCGACAGCATTGAGTTAAGTCTCTGTAATTGCGGCGAAATCTTGATTTTAGAGCGCCATTCCTGGGTCCGGCGCCAAGGTGCGACCGGGTTTAGACCGGCGGGCCAACGCTCGCAAGACGATTCAAGCCATGCGAGCTGCAACCTCGTTTCAGAGGTGTTCCTCTTTCGTGCGACGCGAAGAACAGACGCGCCGCCTGCAGCTACAGCCCCATCATCTTGGCGATGGTGTTGCGCTGAATGTCGTTGGTGCCGCCGCCGATCGAGCCGACGCGCACGTCACGGAACAGACGCTGAATATCGTGCGCCATCGTGTAGCCGGCGCCGCCCATGATCTCCATGGCGAGGTGGGCGCATTTGAACTCGCCGTCGGTGCCCTGAATCTTGGCGATAGCCGTCTCCTCCACCGGATCGAGCCCGGCATCGAGCATGTCGGCCAGACGATAGGTCAGCGCCTGCGTCGTGCGCAGCATGATCCGCATGTCGGCGAACTTGTGCTGGATCGCCTGGAACTTGGAGATCGGCTGGCCGAACTGCACCCGTTCCTGCGCGAAGCGTTTGGCGTACTCGATGGCGAAGTGCATGTTGCCGCAGGCTTGGGCCGCGAGGCACAGGCGTTCGAGGTTCAGACCCTTCATCAGGCCGGACCAGCCACGGTTCTCCTCGCCGATCACATGATCGGCCGGCACGAACACGCCGTCGAAGAAGATCTCGTTGGCGTGCGTGGTCCTTCGCCCGAGCGTGTCCAGCGGCTTCATGGTGAGGCCGGCCGCCTTGGCATCGACCCAGAACAGCGTCACGCCCTTGTGGCGTGCGTCACCATCGGTCTTCGCCACCACCATCAGATAGTCCGCGACGTGAGCGGCGCTGATGTAGAGCTTCTGGCCGGTAATCCGGTAGCCATTGCCGTCACGCACGGCGCGCGTCTTGATGCCGGAGGCATCGGAGCCGGTGTCGGGCTCCGAAAGCGCGAAGGCGGACTTCAACTTGCCGGCGCAGATCTCCGGCAGATAGCGCCGACGCAAATGCTCGCCCGCCGTCAGTTGCAGATGCATGCCACCATAGACAACGGTTGGCAGGTAGAGCGACGACGCGCCGCTGTAGTGGCGTGCCAGCGCTTCGACCAGGATGACAAGATCCTTGCGGCTGCCCCCCATGCCGCCATAGGCGGGATCGTAGGGCAGCGACATGTAGCCTGCTTCGGCCAAGGCCTTGAAGGCCGCGTGCGGGAACTCGCTCGCGGCATCGAGCCGGCGCACCTCCTCCGCCGGCAACACACGCGCCAGCAGTTCGGAGACATTGCGCCGGATCAGCTTCTGTTCTTCGGTGAGACCGAATTCGTCGAGGTCGCTCATCAGTCGAAGACAACCACGCCGCGGGCAACTTCGCCGGCCATCATCTTCTTGAAGCCGTCGTTGATCTCCGAGAGCTTGTAGGTACGGCTGATCAGGCCATCGATGTTCAGCCGCTTGTTCATGTAGTGGTCGACCAGCACCGGGAAATCGAGATCGGGTCGCACCGAGCCGTAGAAGGTGCCGCTCACCTTCTTCTCGCTGAACACCATCATGAAGGGCGAATACTGCGCCTTCATCGACGGCGCGGAAATGCCGACGGCAACCGCGTGCCCGCCCGGCGCCAGCGCGTCGAAGCTCAGCGCCTGCGTCTTGTCGATCGACACCGCATCGAAGGAATAGTCGACGCCCAACCCGCCGGTGATCTCCTTCACCTTCTTCACCGGATCGTTGTCGGTCGCGGTGTTGACGGTGTGCGTGGCGCCGAAGGTCTTCGCCATCTCGAGCTTGTTGTCGAGGATGTCAGCCGCGATGATCTTCGACGCGCCCGAGAGCATGGCGCCCTGGATGGCGTTGAGACCGACGCCGCCGCAGCCGATCACCAGCACGGTCGAGCCTGCTTCGATCTTGGCGTGACGCGTCACCGCGCCGACGCCGGTCGCCACGCAGCAACCGACCAGGGCTGCCTGCGCCCAGGGCATGTCCTTGCGGATCGGGATCACCATCTCCTCCGGCACGACGACCTCTTCGGCAAAGGTGCCGATACGCGCCATCTGGTTGATGCCCTGGCCCTTGTGCTTCAGCCGCAGGGTGCCGTCGTAGAGCGAGCCCGGGGGCACCGAGGCACGGCCGACGCACAGCACGGTGCGGCCCTGCGTGCAGTAACGGCAACGCCCGCAATGCGGACGGAAGGAGAAGATCACATGGTCGCCCGGCTTCACCGTCGTGACGCCGGCGCCGCATTCGAGAATCTCACCGGCCGCTTCATGGCCCGGCACGATTGGCATGGGCGACGGCCAGTCGCCGTTCATCACGTGCCAGTCGCTCTGGCAGACGCCCGACGCCCGCATCTTCACGCGCACTTCCTGCGCCTTCGGCGGATCGAGCTCGCACTCCACGACCTGCAACGGCTCGTTGGGCTTGAACAGAACGGCGGCCTTCATGTTTTTCCTCCTGAATTGTTGGCGGGACTATATCATCGCCCGCATGACCAACACCCTCCTCATCACCGGAGGCGCCTCAGGCATCGGCGCCGAGACCGCCCGTCGAGCCGCAACGCGCGGCTACAGGATCGCCATCAACTATCGCTCGCGCGACGCCCAGGCCAAAGCCGTCGTGGCCGACATCGCGGCCAAGGGCGGCCAGGCCATCGCATTGCCTGGCGATATGGCCAACGAAGCCGATATCGTGCGCCTGTTTGCAGAGACCGAGCAGGCGCTGGGGCCGATCACGCACCTGGTCAACAGCGCCGGCATCGATCCCAGCCGGGCGCGCGTCGAGGATTATGACGCCGACACGCTCCATCGCCTGTTCACGATCAATGTCACCGGCTTGATGCTGTGCTGCCGCGAGGCCACGCGGCGCATGTCGACCAAGAACGGCGGTAAAGGCGGCTCGATCGTCAACGTCTCGTCGATGGCCGGCACACTTGGCGGGCGCAAAGGCGCCTCGGCCTACGCCGCCACCAAGGGCGCGGTCGATGCCTTCACCAAGGGCTTTGCCCGCGAAGTGGCGGCAGAGGGCATCAGGGTCAATTCGATTCGCCCCGGCGCGGTCATGACCGAAATGACCGAGGGCCGGCTGAACGACGACGCCGTCCGCACTGCCGTCGCCGCGTCGATTCCCATTCAGCGCATCGGCGAGGCGCACGAAATCGCCGAAGCGATCCTGTGGCTCCTGTCGAATGAAGCCTCCTTCATCACCGGCGCCATGCTCGACGCATCCGGGGGCGGCTATGTCATCTGAAGCCAAGACACTTCTCATCACCGGCGGCGCCTCGGGCATCGGCGCCGAAACGGCGCGCCGAGCGGCAGCACATGGCTACAAGATCGCCATCAACTACCGCTCGCGCGATGCGCAGGCCAAGGCGGTCGTGGCCGACATCACCGCCAAGGGCGGCCGGGCCATCGCCCTGCCGGGCGACATGGCGAAAGAGGCCGATATCGTGCGGCTGTTCGAGGAGACCGAACGGGCGCTGGGCCCCATCACGCATCTGGTGAACAGCGCCGGCATCAACGGCCGGCGCGGCCGGGTCGACGAATACGACGCGTCCATTCTCGCCAACCTGTTCGCCGTGAATGTCGTTGGGCTGATGCTCTGCTGCCGCGAAGCCGCTCGCCGCATGTCGACCAAGAACGGCGGCAAGGGCGGCGCCATCGTCAACGTCTCGTCCATGGCCGGCACCCTGGGCGGACGCCCCGGCTCGTCGGCCTATGCCGCCAGCAAGGGCGCCGTCGATGCCTTCACCAAGGGCTTCGCCCGCGAAGTCGCGGCAGAGGGCATCCGCGTGAATTCGCTGCGGCCCGGCATGGTGCTGACCGAGATGACCGAAGGCCGGCTGAACGACGACGCCTTTCGCGCCAGCATCGAAGCCTCGATCCCGATGGGACGAATCGGCCAGAGCCGCGAAATGGCCGACACTATCCTGTGGCTGCTCTCGGACCAGTCGTCCTTCATCACCGGCGCGATGCTCGATGCCTCGGGCGGCGGATACAAGATTTGAAAACAAAAACGGGCCCCGAAGGGCCCGTTTCGTTAGCGTCCGGAAGGACTAGTTCTTGGCCTTATCGACCAGGGCCTTTTCCTTGATCCACGGCATCATGCCGCGCAGCTTCTCGCCGATCTCCTCGATCGGGTGCTCCGACATGCGCTTGCGCATCGCCTTGAACGAGGCCTGGTTGACCTTGTTCTCCAGCATCCAGTCGCGCGCGAAGCGGCCGGACTGAATGTCCTCGAGAACGCGCTTCATCTCGGCCTTGGTCTCGGCCGTCACGATGCGCGGGCCCGAACGATACTCGCCGTACTCCGCAGTGTTGGAGATCGAGTAGTTCATGTTGGCGATGCCGCCCTCGAAGATGAGGTCGACGATCAGCTTCACTTCGTGCAGGCACTCGAAGTACGCCATCTCCGGCGCGTAGCCCGCCTCGACCAGCGTCTCGTAGCCGGCCTTGATCAGCTCGACCAGACCGCCGCACAGCACGACCTGCTCGCCGAACAGATCGGTCTCGCACTCTTCCTTGAACGAGGTCTCAATGGTGCCGGCGCGGCCACCGCCGACCGCCGACGAGTAGCTGAGCGCGATCTCGAGCGCGTTGCCCGACGGGTTCTGCGCCACTGCCACGAGGCAGGGCACGCCACCGCCACGCACGTACTCCGAACGCACCGTGTGGCCGGGGCCCTTCGGCGCGATCATGAACACGTCGAGGTCGGCACGCGGCGACAGCAGGTTGAAGTGGACGTTGAGGCCATGGGCGAAGGCGAGCGCGGCGCCCTGCTTCATGTTGGGGGCGAGATCGGCGTTGTAGATGTCCGACTGCAGCTCGTCCGGCGTGAGCACCATCACGATGTCGGCCCACTTGGCGCCATCGGCCGGGCTCATGACGGTGAAGCCGGCGCCTTCGGCCTTCTTCGTCGTCGCCGAGCCGGGCTTCAGTGCAATGCGCACGTCCTTGACGCCGGAATCACGCAGGTTCATGGCGTGGGCGTGGCCCTGGCTGCCGTAGCCGACGACAAGGACCTTCTTGCCCTTGATCAGGTTCACATCGGCGTCACGATCGTAGTAGACACGCATAGGGCCCATTCCTCCTGGCAGTGCGCTCTTGGCAATAAACGGGGCTTACTAGACAACCCAGCCCGCAAACACCAGTCTGGAATCCTGCCTCTTCGCATGTCCGCCCTGCATTCCCTCCTGCCCGTGCTCGCTATGTCCTTTTTCCTCGGCGGCTGCTGGTACAGTTCCTCCGTTTCCGGCAGCAAGGACGGCACGTCGCAGATGCGGCGGATCGACCAGGCAAATGCCAGCACCACGCCGCAGCAGGCCCAGGCGCTCATCAGCGGCAAGACCTGGCGCGCGACCGGCAGCCTCTACGGCCCGGCCGTCCACTATTCCACACCTGACGGACGGGATTTCGCCTGGTTCTTTGAAGGACGCCAGGTCACCGCTGGCGAATGGAAGGTCGAAACCGGCCCCTCCGGCCCGAGCGGTGCCCCGGTGACGAAGGTCTGCCTGCGCTACCCCGGCGAAACGACCCATCCGATCAGCAAGGCAGCAGGCGCCGACTGGTACTGCCAGCCCGCCGGTGCGGTCTTCGAACGGGTGGGCGAACGCGTCAACGGCGATCCACTCGGTCTCGCCAGCCGGAGCGAGCTGCCGTTCGTCTCCCGCCACAAGAACCTGACCATCAGCCAGTTGCAGGCGCTGCTGCCGCGCTAGACTTCAAAGGATCTCAACGCTCATGTCGACCTTCCGCTTTTCGTCGTTCCTCGCCGTGGCCGTCCTAGCCTTGGGCGCCTGCTCCAATCCCGATCCGGAGGCGCCGACGGGCCCGGCCGTGGCCATGCCGGGCATCGACTATGCCGTCGCCAATTCCACGCCCGGCGGCGCCGAGCGGGCGATGAGCCACAAGACCTGGATGTGGACGCGTGGCGGCGGGCCGGCGCAAATCCATTACTCGACGGCCGACGGGCGCGACTTTGCCTGGCTGGTCGGCCAGCGGCGGATATTCCAGGGCGAGTGGAAGACGCAGACGACGACCGAGAACGGCGGCCAGCCGCTGATCCAGGTCTGCCTGCGCTACCCTGGCGTCAACTTCGGCGGGCTCAGCAGCAACTGGACCTGCCGGCCGGCCGGCACGTTCTTCGTCGAGATGCAGCAGCGTGAAAGCGGCGATCCGCTCCGCATTGCGGGCCGCACGCAGGCACTGTTTGTGCTCACTCAGACTCCGACCAACCTCGCCGAGGTCGAAGGCCGGGTCGCGGCCATTCAGGGCATTCGCAACTAGCGATCGAGGGCGAGCTTCAAGCCGAGCGCCCCGAGCGCGCCCCCCATGATTCGGTCGAGCCAAACCTTGGTGCGACGGTAAAAAGCGCGCGCGGTGCTGCCGGAAAAGAGCAGCGCCAGCAGGGCGAACCAAGTGAATTCGTTGATCGCCACGATCGCCAGAACCGTGGCGTCCATCCACGCCGGCGGTTGGACAGGCAGTAGCGAGATGAAGATGCTGCCCATGAAGACCATGACCTTGGGATTGCTGAGCTGCAGCAGCAGCGCCTTGACGAAGCCCTGCCAGGCACCGGCCTGAGCGGCCGCGGGATCGGCTTCGGGCAGCGGCGCACCGGCATGGCGCAGCAGCATGAAGCCGAGATAGATCAGGTAGATCGCGCCGGCGATGCGGAAGGCGACGTAGAGCCACTCGAAACGGGCAAACAGGATCTGCAGCCCATAGAGCGCCGCCGCGGCCCAGACCACTGCCCCCAGCATCATGGCGAAGGCCGCCAGCAGGCCGGCCCGCCGGCCGGACACGGCCGACGTCTGGATCACGAGAACAGTCGACGGCCCCGGGCTCGCGACGGCCAACAAATGGACCAGCGCGAGGCCTGCGAGGACGGCGACGTACTCCACTAGAGCTGCTCGGCTCCGCGCGACATGGCGACGATGCCGGTACGGCCGACATCGACCAGACCGAGCGTCTCCATGAGACCGACGAAGGTCTGCACCTTGTCGGAGTTGCCGGTGACCTCGAAGACGAAGGAGTCGGTCTTGGCGTCGATCACCTTGGCGCGGAAGACGTCGGCGAGCCGCAGCGCCTCGACACGCTTGTCGCCGGTGCCCTTGACCTTCACCAACGCCAGCTCGCGCTCAATGTGCGGGCCCTCGACGGTGAGGTCGCGCACGCGATGAACCGGCACGAGACGGTCGAGCTGCGCCTTGATCTGCTCGATCACCATCGGCGTGCCGCTGGTGACGATGGTGATGCGCGAGAGGTTCTGCTTGGCGTCGGTCTGCGCCACGGTCAGGCTCTCGATGTTGTAGCCGCGGCCGGAGAACAGGCCGACCACGCGCGCCAGGATGCCGGGTTCGTTGTCGACCAGGACGGAGATGGTGTGGCTGGAGGCAAGTTCCTGCATGACTACACCAGCACCATGCCTTCTTCGGACACCGGCTTCGCGGCCTTGTCCTCGGGTCCCAGGAGCATGTCGTTATGGGCAGCTCCCGAGGGGATCATCGGGAAGCAGTTCTCCTTCTGGTCGACGATGACGTCGACCACGACGGGGTGCTTCAGCGCGATCATCTCCTTGATCGTGTCGTCGAGCTTCTCGGGCTCGTGGCAGCGCAAGCCCTTCGCCCCGAACGCCTCGGCCAGCTTCACGAAGTCGGGAAGCGATTCCATGTAGCTCTCGGAGTAGCGGCTGCCGTGTAGCAGCTCCTGCCACTGCCGAACCATGCCCATGTACTGGTTGTTGAGGATGAAGATCTTCACCGGCAGGCGATACTGCGCCACCGTCGAGAGCTCCTGGATGTTCATCAGGATCGAGGCTTCGCCCGCCACGTCGATGACAAGCGCGTCGGGATGCGCGATCTGCACGCCCATCGCCGCCGGGAAGCCGTAGCCCATCGTGCCGAGCCCGCCCGACGTCATCCAGCGGTTGGGCTGCTCGAACTTCAGGAACTGCGCCGCCCACATCTGATGCTGGCCCACTTCCGTCGTGATGTAGTGGTCCTTGTCCTTGATGTGATGATACAGCCGCTCGAGCGCGTATTGCGGCTTGATCGTGCCCTTCTCGGTCTTGTAGGCGAGGCAGTTGCGGGCCCGCCACGTCTCGATCTCGGCCCACCAGGCCTTCAGCGCCTTCTGGTCGGTCTTCGGCTGCTTGGCCTTCCAGACCTTGATCATCTCCTCGAGCACCAGCGTGGCATCGCCCACGATGGGTAGATCGACGCGCACGTTCTTGTTGATCGAACTCGGGTCGATATCGACGTGAATCTTCTTCGAGCCCGGCGAGAACTTGCCGAGATTGCCGGTGATGCGATCGTCGAAGCGCGCGCCGATGTTGATCATCACGTCGCAGCCGTGCATCGCCAGGTTGGCTTCGTAGGTCCCGTGCATGCCCAGCATGCCGAGGAACTGCTTGTCGGATGCCGGGAAGGCGCCCAGCCCCATCAGCGTGTTGGTGACGGGATAGCCCGTCATGCGCACGAACTGAGTCAGCAGCTTCGAGGCCTTGGGCCCGGAATTGATGATGCCGCCGCCGGCATAGAAGATCGGACGCTTGGCGTGCGCGATCATCTCGACGGCCTGCTCGATCTTCTTCGGATCGGGCTTCACCTGCGGACGATAGCTCTTGTGCTGCACCGGCTTCTTGGGCGCCACGTAGTCGTGCTTGTTCATCAGCACGTCCTTGGGCAGGTCGATCACGACCGGGCCGGGACGGCCGGAGCGCGCCACGTAGAAGGCTTCGTGAACCGTGCGGGACAGCGCGTCGACCGACTTCACCAGGTAGTTGTGCTTGGTGCAGGGCCGCGTGATGCCGGTCGTGTCCGCCTCCTGGAAGGCGTCGTTGCCGATCAGGTGCGTCGGCACCTGGCCGGTCAGGCAGACGATCGGGATCGAATCCATCAACGCATCGGTGAGGCCGGTCACGGCATTGGTCGCGCCGGGGCCGGAGGTCACCAGCACGACGCCGACCTTGCCGGTCGAGCGGGCATAGCCTTCGGCCGCATGCACGGCCGCCTGCTCGTGGCGCACCAGGATGTGGCGCAGCCGGTTCTGCTTGAAGATCGAATCGTAGATCGGAAGGACCGCGCCGCCGGGATAGCCGAAGACGACCTCGACTTCCTCGTCGATCAAGGCTTTCACCAAAAGATCGGCGCCGGTCGTGGCTGACTCCTCGGGCTTCATGACAGCAGTCTCCTTCTGACAAATGTGCCGCAAAACGGGGGTTTTGCGGCGGGCCGGAAGATAGAGGCCGGGCCGGAGGGGGTCAACCCGAAATGCACGAAACGTAAAGTTTCAGACCCCAGAATTGTCCAAAAATTTCTCGGCAGCGACCAAACTGTGGTCGGCCTCGGGAGTTAGCACCAGATCTGGTGCCATCTGATGCCGGAACCACGTCATCTGGCGCTTGGCATATTGGCGGGTGTGATCGATGGCAATGCGGCGCGCATCCGCCAGCGACAACTCGCCCCGGAAGTGGCGAAACAGCTCGGGTGCGCCGTGGGCCTTGAGGCCCGGCCATTGTGGGTCGGGATGGCCATCGAACACCGCACGCGCTTCGGGCAAGACGCCGTCGGCCAGCATTACGTCGAACCGGCGTTCGATCCGTTCGCGCAGCCAGCCGCGCTCCGGCGCCAGCAACAGGCTCGTGAACCGCCATAGCGGAGGGACGGCCTCGCCTTGCTGCCAAGTGCTGAGAGGCCGGCCAGTTGCCAGCCATACTTCCCAGGCCCGCACATGGCGTTGGCGATCGCCCGGCTTGAGGCGGGCCACAATGACCGGGTCCTTCTCCGCCAGCCGGGCACGGAAGGCATCAGCCCCCATCGTCTGCCATTCCTCGTTGGCTTGCTGGCGCAGTTCGGCGGGCGCGTCGGGAATAGGCGCAATGCCCTGCATCAGGGTCCGAAGGTAGAGGCCCGATCCGCCACACAGGATGGGCAAACGGCCCTCGGCATGGGCGCGCTCGATCTCTGCCTCGGCCAAAGTGCGCCAACGCGCGGCGGAGAGAGTCTCGCTGAGCGGCAGGAGGCCGTACAGGACATGCGGCACCCTCGCCCGCTCTTCGGCGCTGGGCTGCGCGGTCAGGATGGGAAAGGCGTCATAGGTCTGCATGGCGTCGGCATTGATCACGACACCGCTGCGCCGTTCGGCGAGCCCGAGCGCCAGCGCCGACTTGCCGCTGGCCGTCGGGCCGGTGACGACGATGACGCGATCCTGTGCCTTTGAACTCATGAGACCGGCGCACAGATTGCAAATCCACGATCCCGCCGCTAGAGCCGGAGCGTGAAAAACGTCCTCGTCCTGATCTCCGATCCTGCCCGGCCGGCCCTCACCGCCGCCGTTCTCGAAGCCGCGACAGAAACGCTGCGCACCGCCGGCGCCAGTGTCGGCGCGCCCGACTGGCTGGCCCCCGGCATCGCCTGCGATCTGCCATTCGATGGACCGGCAGGTCCGATGAACTTGGCCAATGTCGACGCCGTGGCGCTTCCTGCCGCCGGCCGGCGCAAGAAGCTCCTCGTGGCCGACATGGAATCGACCATGATCCACAACGAGATGCTGGACGAGCTGGCCGACTTCCTGGGCCTGCGCGAGAAAATCGCCGGTATCACGGCCCGCGCCATGAATGGCGAGATCGATTTCGCCGCGGCCCTGAACGAGCGCGTGGCGCTGCTGAAAGGGCTTTCCGTCACAAAGCTCGACGAGGCCGCGACCCGCATTCGCTACATGCCGGGCGGTGCCACGCTGGTCGCCACCATGAAGAAACACGGCGCCTACTGCGCGCTGGTCTCGGGCGGCTTCACCTATTTCACGGCGATGGTGCGCCAGTCACTGGGCTTCGACCTCGACGCAGCCAATATTCTGAAACACGACGGCAAGACGCTGCTGGGCACGGTCGAACCACCGATCCTCGGCAAGGAGGCGAAGCTCGCCGCCCTTCAACGCCTCGCTGGCGAACGTCGCTTCACGGCGGCCGATGCCGTGACCGTGGGCGACGGCGCCAACGATCTGCCGATGCTGCAGGCCGCGGGCCTCGGCGTCGCCTTCCACGCCAAGCCGACCGTCGCGGCGCAAGTGCACGCCCGCATCGACCATGGCGATCTCACTGCCCTGCTCTACTTGCAAGGCTATCGCCACACCGACTTCGAAGAGAGGAAAGACCCATGACCCAGATCCAACGCATCGTGCTCGCCAAGCGCCCGGTAGGCGACGTCACTGCGGATTGCTTCCGCGACGAAACGGCAACACTGGCGGCACCTGCCGACGGCCAGATCCTGATCCGCTCGCGCTTCCTCTCGCTCGACCCCTACATGCGGCCGCGCATGACTGAGCTGCGCTCCTACACGCCCCCCTTCGACCTCGACAAGCCGTTGACCGGCGGCTCGGTCGGCGAGGTGGTGGAGTCCAAGAACCCGCGCTACGCCAAGGGCGACATCGTGATGGGCATGCTGGACTGGGCGACGCACACGCTCCACGACGGCAAGGGCTTGCGCAAGATCGACGCGACGGGCGTCCCGCTCTCGGCTCACCTCGGCGTGCTGGGCATGCCGAGCTTCACGGCCTGGTACGGCATGAAGCACATCTGCAAGCCCAAGGCCGGCGAGACGGTGTTCGTCTCGGCAGCCACCGGCGCGGTGGGCCAGGTGGCCGGCCAGCTCGCCAAGCTTGCCGGCGCCAAGGTCGTGGGCTGCGCCGGAGACGAGCAGAAGTGCCAGTGGGCGGTGCGCGAGGCAGGCTACGACGCCTGCTTCAACCACAAGGCGGAGCGCGACTACGGCGCCGTGCTGGATAAGCTCTGCCCGCAGGGCATCGACGCCGATTTCGAGAATGTCGGCGGCAAGATCTTCCACGCCGTGTTCGAGCGGCTGAACAATTTCGGCCGCGTCGCCTTCTGTGGCGCGATCTCGGAATATCAGGACAAGGAGCCGATGGCCGGCCCGCCCAAGATGTTCACCATCGTGCAGCGCCGGCTCAACCTGCAGGGCTTCATCGTCTCCGACCACGCAGCCCTCATGGGCGACTTCGTGAACGAGGTCGGCGGGCTGGTGAAGACGGGCAAGCTCAAGAGCCGGGAGACCGTGGTCGACGGCCTGGCCGGCGCCCCGCAGGCGTTCATGGGCCTGCTCAAGGGCGAGAACTTCGGCAAGCTCGTGGTGAAGGTCTAGCGTCTGGGGGACGCTCCATGGAAAAGGGCCCAGCTCTTACGAGCAGGGCCCTTTTTCTTTCTTGGTGGCTGCGACGCTACTTCGTCAGACGAAGTGCCGCGAAGCGCGGATCGCCCTGGCGTTCGACGAACAGCAGCACCGAACGCTTCTTCTGCTGCTGCAACTTGGCCACCAGATCGGTGACTTCCTGCGGCGTCGTCACCGGCTTCTGGTCGACCTCGAGGATGACGTCGCCGGCCTGAAGCTGCTTCTCGGCAGCCGGGCTGTTGGCCGCGACCTTGGTGATGACCACGCCCTTGATCTGGTCGCTGAGACCATAGCGTTCGCGCAGCTGGTCGGTCACCTTCTGCAGGGTCAGGCCGAGCTGCTCGATGGTCGAGGTGATCTGCTGGTCAGGCTCGGGCGGCTTCTTCTGGCTGCCCTGGGCGGAAGCGTTCTGCTTGTCCGCCTCCTCCTGCTCGCCAACACGGAGCTTCAGCGGCACTTCCTTGCCACCGCGCCAGACCACGACGTCGACGGTACTGCCGACGCGGGCATTGGCGACCACGCGCGGGAAGCGGCGCAGGTCGAGCACGTCCTGACCTGAGAAGGAGATGATGATGTCGTTGCGCTTCAGGCCGGCCTTGGCAGCCGGGCTGTCGGCCGTGACATTGGCCACCAGCACGCCGCGGGCGCGGTCGAGGCCGAAGGAATCGGCGATATCGTCGGTGACGCTCTGGTAGCTGACGCCGATCCAGCCGCGCTTGACCTTGCCGAACTCGCGCAACTGGTCGGCGACCTGCTTCACGAGATTGGACGGGATCGAGAAAGCGAGGCCGGCATTGGTGCCCGACGGCGAGTAAATGGCGGTGTTGACGCCGATCACCTCGCCATTCTGGTTGAACAGCGGACCGCCCGAGTTGCCCTTGTTGATGGCGGCATCGGTCTGCAGGTAGTCGTCCAGCGAGTCGTTCAGCGAGCGGCCGCGCGCCGAGATGATGCCGGCGGTCACCGAGTGGCCGAGGCCGAACGGGTTGCCGATGGCGATCACCCAGTCGCCCACGCGCTCCTTGTCGGAATCGCCCCACTTAACCGCCGGCAGCGGCTTCTTGTTCGGCGGCTCGACCTTGAGCAGGGCGACGTCGATGCGGCTGTCGGAGCCGATCAGCTTGGCCTTGAGCTGAGTGTCGTCCTTGAAGATGACCGTGATGTCTTCCGCGCCCTGGATGACGTGGTTGTTGGTGACGATGTAGCCCTCACCGTCGATCACGAAACCGGAGCCCAGCGACGTGCCGCGGCGCTTCTGTTCCTCGCCGCCGCCCCGGCGGTCGAAGAACTCCTTGAACAGCTCCTCGAACGGCGAACCCGGCGGCAGCTGCGGCATGTCGCGCAGGCGCGGGCCTTGCTGAGGCACATTCTGCGTCGTCGTGATGTTGACGACGGTCGGCATCAACTTGTCGACCAGATCGGCAAAGCTCTCATTAGCCTGATTAGGTTGTCGGGCCAGAGCTGGCTCGACCACCATCAGGCCAAAAGCTGCAACAGCCGCAACAGCGGCACCTCGAAAAAAGCGATGAGAATCAGCCAGAATCACGTCCGACCTCCAACGGCGCTCTAGGCCAAACGGTCGGTAACGGCCGGCGCCGCGCGTTAGAGTGACTGTCTACATGTGGGCAGATTGTGGCGCAAATAAAGAGGCCGTTATGTTGCCGATTATTTCAGGCTTTTTGGGCTTTGGACAAAAAAGAACCGGCGGCGTGGCATGACTGCCACAGCCGCCGGCTCGGTACGGTTTCAGGCGATGCTACTTCTTGCTGTTCAGGCCCGGTCCAGACGGGTCGTTGAAGTAGCGGAAGAAGTCGCTGTCAGGGCTCAGGAGCATGGTTGAGCCACCCGACCCGAACGCCTGCTTGTAGGCCTCCATGCGCCTGTAGAAGGCATAGAAGTCCTTGTCCTTGCTGAAGGCCTGGGCATAGATCCGGGTCGCCTCGGCATCGGCTTCACCCTTCAGGATCTGGCCCTTGAGACCCGCATCCGCCTTGATGACGGCAACCTCGCGGTCGGCCGTCGCCTTGATGCGGGCGTTCTCCTCGTCGCCCTCGGCTCGGAGCTGGCCGGCTTCGCGTTCGCGGTCCGTCTTCATGCGGTTATAGACCGACTGAGAGTTGGCCTGCGGCAGGTCAGCGCGCTTGATGCGCACGTCCACCGTCTGGACACCCAGCTCCTTGGTCTTGCTGTTCACGCGCTTCGTGATCTCGTCCATCAGATTGGCACGTTGGTCGGTCAGCACTGCGTGCAGGGGCACTGAGGAAAGCACGCCGCGGATCTCCGAGTTGATCAGCGAGTCGAGCAGGCCACGCAGCGCCGCCTCACCGCCCGGAACCGTCTGGGCGTAGAGCTTGGCTGCCACGATCTTGTAGCGGGCGTAGGCGTCGACCACGAGACGCTTCTGGTCGCCGGCGATGACCTCGAACTCCTCGGCTTCGTAGTCGAGCAGCCGGCGGTCGATCCGCTGGATGTCCTGTATCAGCGGGAGCTTGGCATAGAGGCCAGGCTCGGTCTTGGGCTCGCCGACGATGGCGCCGAACTGGCGAACCAGGACCTGCTTGGTCGGGTCGACGGTGTAGAAGGTCTGGGTCACCAGGAACCCTAGAACTGCGAGCGCGATCAGCGCGATGATCGAACGGTTGCTCATCGCGTCGCTCCCGGCAGCGGCTGAGGCTGTCTGGGTTGTTGCGGCGTACCGGCCGTCGGCTGGCCCGACCTAAGTTCCGGCAGTGGCAGGTAAGGCAGCACGCCGCCTGTGCCGGAGGTGTTCTTGTCGACCAGGACCTTGTTCACGTTGCGCAGCACCTCTTCCATCGTGTCGAGGTAGAGACGCTCGGTCGTGATGTCCTTGGCCTTGGCCCACTGCTCGTAAACCTGATCGAAGCGCTGGGCATCACCGCTGGCACGCGCCACGATCTCGGCCTTGTAGGCTTCGGAGCGCTGCACGATCGATTCCGCCTCGCCCTTGGCGCGCGGAAGCTGCTGGTTGCGATAGGTGTTGCCTTCGTTGATCAGCCTTTCCTTGTCGGCGCGCGCCGCCTGGACGTCGCGGAAGGCCGCGATCACTTCCTGCGGCGGGTCGACGCGCAGAAGCTGGATCTGCGAGATGCGAACGCCGAGCCCGTACTCGTCGAGGATGTTCTGCAACAAATCCTTGGTGTCCTGCTCGATGCGGCTACGACCCTCGGTCTGCGCATACTGCAAGTTCGACTTGCCGATCACTTCGCGCATCGCGGCTTCGGCGCCGGAGCGCACGTTCTCTTCGGGATTGCGCACGTCGAAGGCGTACTTGAACACGTCCTTGATCTGCCACAGCACGGCGAACTCGATGTCGACGATGTTCTCGTCGCCGGTCAGCATCAGGTTTTCCGTCGAGGTCGGACGCGCACCGCGATTGTACGGCGTGGTGGCCTGATTGCCGCGCGAACCGAGCACGGTGCGGCGCTGATCCTGCACGTTGACCACGACAACGTTACCGATCGGGCCCGGCAGGTTGTAGTGCAGGCCAGGCTCGACGGGCTTGCCGTAAGGCTTGCCGAACACGAGCTGGATCGCCTGCTGGTTGGGCTGCACGCGGAAAAAGCCCGTGACAAGCCAAACGACGAGAGCACCCAACACGACGAGGGCGATTCCCTTGTAGGAACCGAAGCCGCCGGGGATGAGATTCTTGAGGCGTTCCTGGCCCTTGCGAATGACATCTTCCATGTCGGGAGGACGCCGCGAGCCGAACGGGCCACCGCCACCGCCGCCACGATTGCCGCCGCCGCCACCGCCGCCGCCCCAAGGGCCGCCGCCGCCGCTGCCACCACTGCCACCGCCGCCGCCCCAGGGGCCGCCGCCGTTATTATTCCACGCCATTTTCACCTCAGGGCCGCTCTCACTGCCTCACCTCGGCGCATTGTCGCTTTTGATTTCACGCCGCGCTGCATATATGTGACGGCAGGCACTCCTTCAATCAAGCGGCGACACGAAATTGCCGGCCAGCAGAAGCATTGGATCATGGCGGAAATAAGCGAATCAGCCGTCCGCAAGGTTCTCGATACCGTCATCGATTCGGCGACAGGACGCAGCGTCGCCGCGCTCGGTATGGTGGGCGGCATTGTCACACGCGGCGGTCATGTCGCAATCACCCTCGACGTCGACCCGTCACGCGGTACCGCGCTGGAACCTTTGCGTCAGGCATGCGAACAGGCGGTGCGCGCCATGCCGGGGGTGCTGTCGGCAACCGCCGTCATGACGTCCGAACGGCCTGCGCCGCCGCCCCCTCAGGCACCGGGCGGTGGGCATGGGCACAGCCATGCCCCCAGCGGCAAGGCCACGGGCGGTGGCGGCCGCATCGAGGTGCCGGGCGTAAAGCACATCATCGCCGTTGCCTCGGGCAAGGGCGGCGTCGGCAAGTCGACGACAGCGGTCAACCTGGCCCTGGGCCTCGCCGCCAACGGCATTTCGACCGGCCTGCTCGACGCCGACATCTACGGCCCCTCGATGCCGCGCATGCTCGACGTCAAGGAGAAGCCCGAGTCGGTTGACGGCAAGCAGCTGAAGCCGATCGAACGCTACGGGATCAAGACGATGTCGATCGGTTATATTGTAGCCGAAGACACGCCGATGATCTGGCGTGGCCCGATGGTGTCGAGCGCACTCGAGCAGATGTTGCGCGACGTTCAGTGGGGCGATCTCGACGTCCTGGTGGTCGACATGCCACCGGGCACTGGCGACGCCCAGCTCACCCTGGCGCAGCGCGTGGCGCTCGCCGGCGCCGTCATCGTCTCGACGCCGCAGGACATTGCCCTAGTCGATGCGCGCAAGGGCCTCAACATGTTCCGCAAGGTCGCGGTGCCCGTGCTCGGCATCGTCGAGAACATGAGCTATTTTCTCTGCCCCAAGTGCGGCGAGCGCTCCGAGATCTTCGGACATGGCGGCGCCCACGAGGAAGCCGACAAGCTCGGCGTGCCCTTCCTGGGCGAGATCCCGCTACATCTCGATATCCGGATGACCTCCGACAGCGGGCACCCCATCGTCGTGTCTAAGCCCGAGAGTGCGCACGCGCAGGTCTACAAGAACATCGCAGGCCGGGTCTGGAAGCAGCTCTCCGCCAACCAGCGCGGCCCCCGCGCCGCGCCCCGGATCGTGGTGCAGTAGCTATTTCTTGCGTTTGCGGCCGGGACGCCAGCCGGGCTGCCACTTTCCGATCATGCCATGGACGCCGATCATGGCGCCGGCAACGAGTTCGAGGGCCAGGAAGCGGCGTTCCTCGACCCAGCCGGGAAGCTGGATGTTGAGCGCCAGGTCACGGCGAAAACCGAACTGATTGTAGTATTCGGGGTCGCCGACCAGGATGATGCGGCTGTGGCCCAGCATGCGCGACTGCGCCATCGAGTGCCACATCAACGCCTTGCCGTAACCCAGCCCGCGCAGTTCGGGCGCAATGGCGAGCGGGCCCAGCAGCACCGCCGGCCAGCGCTCGTTGATCAGGATCGGCCAGTTGCGGATCGACGCCACCATGCGGCCCTTCTGGTCGATGGCCACGAAGCAGAGTTCCTTGATCGGCTTCACGTCCTCGCGCAGGCGATAGACCGTCTTGTGCTGGCGGTCCGGCCCGAAGGCCGCCTCGTTCATGCCCTCGATCGCTTCGCCGTCGCGCGCCCGCTCGCGCAACAGCCGCAGCCGGCCGGGATCGCGGATCGGCGTTTCCATCGTCCGCCTGCCGTCAGGACCGGCCGAGTGCAGCCATCAGCTCGCGCCATTCGCGCGCGCTCATGCCGCTCGACTTCTGGTCGACCGCCTCGCCCGCCAGCAGGCGCTTGACGATCGCGAGGCCGGTCTTCGACAGATGCGTGCCACCCATCCGGTATTCGACGAACGCGTCGTGGCTGATCGGACACCAGCGCTTCAGCGTGTCGAGCATCACCTCGGCGTAGACGCGGATTTCATACTGCGCATGAGCATCGGCGCGCAGCGACAGGAAATGCATGAGATTGTGCAGGTTCGTCTTCCAGTACCACTGGGTATAGAAGCCGAGCGACAGGTTCATGCGCGCCAGTTCGCGCGCCAGGCCGGACCGTTCTGGATCGAGCGGCTCGCCGGCCTCGCCTTCGTTCAGCATCTCCATGTAGTGCTCGTAGACGAGCTCGGCGTCCTTGCGCAGCAGGTTGAAGACGCGCTCGGCCTCCTTGCCGGCCAACACGGAGTCACGCCCCTGGCGGTTCTGCTGGCTTTGCGCCGCAAGATGCTCCGGCTTCGGGATGTAGAACTCGTTGTCGAGGATCGAATAGCGCGCCGAGTACTCGTTCACATTGGCGGTGCGATGGCGAATCCACTGCCGCGCCACGAAGATCGGCAGCTTCACGTGATACTTGATCTCGCACATCTCGAACGGCGTCGTGTGACGATGCCGCATGAGATAGTTGATCAGCCCGCGATCCTCGCTGACCTTCTTGGTGCCGCGGCCATAGCTCACGCGTGCTGCCTGCACGACAGCCGCATCGTCTCCCATGTAGTCGACGACGCGGACGAAACCGTGATCGAGCACGGGCAGCGCCTGGTAGAGAATTTCCTCCAGCGCCGGGGCGATCGGGCGCAGGGTCGGCTGCGCGGCGGCACGGGCCTGGTCGATCTCGGCCTGTTGGTCGGTGGAGAGGGGCATTGTTCGTTGTCCTACGTTGGCGGCGGACTCTATGGGCGGCCGGTCGACGCCACCATGGGGAAAATCGGGAGTCCGTGCGCTGCCTTCAAAAACGCTTCGGAAGCGCCTATATAGGGTTTGTCGGGAAACCGACTATGGCGATAAACGCCGCGTGGCATAAGCGTTTCGGACCCGGGGGCAGTACCCGGCGCCTCCACCATTTCCCTCCACCCATGGGAGTATCCCGGACGGTGGAGTCGATGGGGGCGAACCAGGATCGACGAGCGTGGTAAAGGCGCGGTTTTTGCCCGGTATGGTTCCGCCGTGACGGGCCATTCACAAGTGCTAACGATAACACCGTTACACTCGCTGCTGCCGCCTAAACAGCGGACGTAAGCGCGGTCCGGGGGGCACCGGGCAACAGAAGCCCCCCACTTTCCTTCTCCTCATTTGCCCGCTATTGGCATCGTTGACTCTCCCGCGACGCGGGCCGATGCTTTTTTCTGAAATTTTCCGACAGGCCATGAACGATCGCTTTCACTACGACGCTCTCGTCGACGATGCGCTGCGCAGCGTCGTGCGCAGTGTGCTGACGCAAGTGGCGGAAAAGGGTCTGCCCGGCTCGCATCATTTCTACATCAGCTTCCGCAGCACCGATCCCGGTGTCGAGCTGCCGGAGTATTTGCGCGCCAAGTACCCCGAAGAGATGACGATCGTGCTCCAGCACCAGTACTGGGACCTGATCATCGGCGACACCACCTTCGAGGTGACGGTGAGCTTCAACAAGCAGCAGGAGCGCATAAAGGTGCCGTTCACGGCGCTGTCGGCGTTCGTCGACCCCTCGGTGCGCTTCGGCCTGCAGTTCGACCGCCGCGACAAGGCGGCAGGCGACAAGCCCGAGGGCGTGGCCGCAATGCCAACGTCGCTGCCAACGCCCGAGAAGCGTCCGGCGACCGCCGCCCCGGCCGACCAGGAGGCACAGCCGGAAACCGGCGCCGCCGCCACCGAGGCCGATGCCAAGCCCGAGGATGCGGCTTCCAAGGTCGTCAAGCTCGACAGCTTCCGAAAGAAGTAGGTAGACGCCGCGGCCCGGCTGCGGCAGGGAATGCGCGCCCCGACAGGGTCGCCAGGAGAGAGCCATGCCCGAATTTCAGTTCCAGGAGATGTTCCCGAGCCACGCGGATACGACCTCCTACCGAAAGCTCACCTCCGACTTCGTCAGCACCACGAAATTCAACGGCCGCGATGTCCTGACGGTCGATCCCGAGGCTCTGACCACGCTCACGGCGGCAGCCTTCCACGACATCTCCCACCTGCTGCGGCCGGGGCATCTTCAGCAGCTCCGCAATATTCTCGATGATGCCGAAGCCTCCCCTAACGACAAGTACGTCGCGCTGGAGCTTCTGAAGAACGCCAACATTTCGGCCGGCGGCGTGCTGCCGATGTGCCAGGACACCGGCACCGCCATCGTAATGGGCAAGAAGGGCCAGGCGGTGTGGACCGGCGGCGGCGACGAGGAGGCAATCTCCAGGGGCGTCTACAAGACCTACACCGAGACCAACCTGCGCTACAGCCAGGTTTCGCCGATCTCGATGTTCAAGGAAGTGCAGACCGGCACCAACCTGCCGGCGCAGATCGACATCTATGCGACCGACGGCGATGCCTACAAGTTCCTGTTCATCGCCAAGGGCGGCGGCTCGGCCAACAAGAGCTACCTGCACCAGCAGACGCCGGCCGTGTTGAACGAAGCCTCGCTGCTCAAGTTCCTCGACACGCAGATCCGCACGCTGGGCACCGCCGCCTGCCCGCCCTACCACCTTGCCATCGTGGTTGGTGGCACCTCGGCCGAGATGAACCTCAAGACGGTGAAGCTCGCGTCGACGCGCTACCTCGACGACCTGCCGAGCGAGGGCAACAACAAGGGCGTCGCCATCCGCGACCGCGAGATGGAGCAGAAGGTTCTGGAACTTACGCGCCAGATGGGCATCGGCGCGCAATTCGGCGGCAAGTATTTCTGCCACGACGTGCGCGTGATCCGCATCGCCCGCCACGGCGCCTCGGTGCCGATCGGCATCGGCGTGTCCTGCTCGGCCGACCGCCAGGCGCTGGGCAAGATCACCAAGGATGGCGTCTTCCTAGAGCAGCTCGAAACCAATCCGGCGCACTTCCTTCCTGAAGTCGAGCCGCAGCAGCTCTCCGGCAATGTCGTGTCGGTCAATCTGGACAAGGGCATGGCGCACACGCTCTCGGTGCTGACGAAGCATCCGGTGAAGACGCGCGTCAACCTGACCGGCACGTTGATCGTGGCCCGCGACTCGGCGCACGCGAAGCTCAAGGAACGCCTCGACCGCGGCGAAGGCCTGCCCGACTATTTCAAGCAGTTCCCGGTCTACTATGCGGGCCCTGCCAAGACGCCCGAAGGCATGGCGTCGGGCTCGTTCGGTCCGACCACCGCCGGCCGCATGGATTCCTACGTCGACCTGATGCAGGCCAATGGCGGCTCGATGGTGATGCTGGCCAAAGGCAATCGCAGCAAGCAGGTCGTCGACGCCTGCAAGAAGCACAAGGGCTTCTACCTCGGCTCGATCGGCGGTCCGGCCGCGATCCTTGCCAAGAACTGCATCAAGAAGGTCGAGGTGCTGGAGTATCCCGAACTCGGCATGGAAGCGATCTGGCGCATCCAGGTTGAGAACTTCCCCGCCTTCATCGTCACCGACGACAAGGGCAACGACTTCTTCAGCGAACTGAAGATTTAGGCGTTATGCTTGGCGCATGAACCTCGCCAAGCAGCACCTGGATATCGGTCTCTTCTCCAACAATCGCGACGGTCAGCTCGCCTTCTGGCAGCAGACCGTCGGCCTGCCCTACGATCACATGGGCAAGCTGGGCGGCGGCATGCAGCAGCACCGCCACCACATGAACGGCTCGATCCTGAAGATGAACCATGCCCGCGGCGCACTGCCCGACGTGCCGCCGTCCGGCATCGTCGGCCTGGAGATCGCGCGCGACGGCCTGACTGCACCCCAGAAGCTCGCCGATCCCGACGGCAACAAGGTCACCCTGGTGCCCAAGGGCTTCGAGGGCGTGCAAGGCATCGCGATCCTGCTCAGGGTCAACGACCCCGCCCAGCACGACCGCTTCTGGACGGAGGCCATGCAATTCGAGCGCGTGGGCGATGGCCGCTATCGCTGCGGCGACTCGCTGATCGTGGTTGCGGAACGCGGCAAGGTCGAACCGAGCGTCGGCCAGTGGCGCGGGCCGGGCTATCGCTATCTGACGGTCCAGGTCTGGGATTGCCTCGCCGAATACGACGGCATCCTGGCGCGCGGCGGCGCCTCGGGCGGCGAGCCCCGCGTGCTGGGCGACACAGTACGGTATGCCTTCGTCTGCGATCCCGATGGCAATCACATCGAGATCAGCCAGCGGGCCTCCCTGACAGGCGGAACGCTCTAGGCGTTCCGCAGCGGGACGACTTACCGCTTCTTATTCTTGCGGGCTTTGCGTGCGGCGTAGCGGGCGTCGCGGGCCGCCTTCTGCTCGGCTTCGGTAAGCACGGGCTTCGCGGCGCGCCGGGCTTCCCGTTCCAGTCGCGCAGCCTCTTCGGCCGCCGCAGCAGCCGCTTCGGCAGCAAGTCGAGCCGCCTCGCGCTCAGCGGCGATCCGGTCTTCTTCGGCCTTCTTCGCGGCGCGGCGCTCGGCCTCGCGAGCCTCGCGCGCCGCGGCGATCGCGGCACGTTCGGCCTGTTTCTTGGCGAGTTCCGGATCGTTGGCTTTCGCCCGCGCCTTCTCGAGCAAGGCCTGCTTGGCTGCGGCCGCTGTTGCCAGACGGTCGCCGAAATCAACGTTCCTGCCGCTCATCTTCCGCTCTTGTTCCTCTAGTTGTCTTACTCGGCTGCCGCGGCAGCCTGCTTCTTGGCGCGCTTGCGATCCTCGGCGTTGAGGAAGCGCTTGCGCAGCCGGATCGATTTCGGGGTGATCTCGACGAGTTCGTCCTCTTCAATATAGGCGATTGCCTGCTCGAGCGACATCTTGCGCGGCGGCGTGAGGCGAACCGCCTCGTCCTTGCCCGCAGCGCGGATGTTGGTGAGCTGCTTGCCCTTCAGGACGTTTACTTCGAGATCGTTGCCGCGGCTGTGCTCGCCGATCACCATGCCCATGTAAACGGGCACGCCCGGCTCGATGAACATCGGGCCGCGATCTTCGAGGTTCCACATCGCGTACATCACCGCGTTGCCCGCGGCATTGGCGATCAGCGCACCGTTGCGGCGGCCGGCGATCGGGCCGCGGTAGGGGCCGTACTCGTGGAACAGGCGGTTCATCACGCCGGTGCCGCGCGTGTCGGTCAGGAACTCGCCGTGATAGCCGATCAGGCCGCGCGACGGGGCGTAGAACACGAGGCGGGTCTTGCCGGCGCCCGAGGGGCGCATGTCCTGCAGCTCGCCCTTGCGCAGCGAGATCTGCTCGACGACGACGCCGGTATAGGCGTCGTCGACGTCGATCACGACTTCCTCGATCGGTTCCTGGCGTTGGCCCGTGACCGGGTCGGTCTGAAACAGCACGCGCGGACGGCCGACGGCGAGCTCGAAGCCTTCACGGCGCATCGTCTCGATCAGCACGCCGAGCTGCAATTCGCCGCGACCGGCGACTTCGTAGGAGTCGGCGTTCTCGGTGTCGCTGACGCGGATCGCGACATTGCCTTCGGCTTCGCGCATCAAACGGGCGCGAATCATGCGGGTCGTGACCTTGTCGCCTTCGGTACCGGCCAGCGGCGAGTCGTTGACCGAGAAGGTCATCGCCAGTGTCGGCGGATCGATCGGCTGAGAGGTGATCGGCTCGGCGATCGTCAGATCGCCGATCGTGTCGGCCACGGTGGCGACCTTCATGCCGGCAACGGCGATGATGTCGCCGGCCTCGGCCGACTCGAGCGCCACGCGCTCGAGGCCGCGGAACGCCAGGATGCGCGTGATACGGGTCTGCTCGAGTTCCTTACCGTCGCGGCCTAGCGCCTTGACCATCGTGTTGGGCTTGATCGAGCCCGACAGGACGCGGCCCGTCAGGATGCGGCCGAGGAAGTTGTCGGCCTCGAGTGTCGTCACCAGCATGCGGAACGCAGGATCGGGATCGACCTTCGGCGCCGGCACGTGATTCACCAGGAGCTCGAACAGCGGCGTCATGTCCGTATGCTCGGCCTCCAGCGAGGTCGCGGCCCAGCCCTGGCGGGCCGAGGCGAAGAGCGTCGGGAAGTCGAGCTGCTCGTCACTGGCTTCGAGCGCCGAGAACAGGTCGAACACCTCGTCATGCACCTCGTGGGCGCGGGCGTCGGAGCGGTCGACCTTGTTGATGAGGACGATCGGCTTCAGGCCGAGGCGCAGCGCCTTGCCCAGCACGAACTTAGTCTGCGGCAGCGGCCCTTCGGCCGCGTCGACCAGCAGGACCACGCCGTCGACCATCGACAGGATGCGCTCGACTTCACCGCCGAAGTCGGCGTGGCCGGGCGTGTCGACGATGTTGATGCGCGTCCCACGCCACTCGACCGAGGTCGCCTTGGCGAGGATCGTGATCCCGCGCTCGCGCTCGAGATCGTTGGAGTCCATGACACGCTCGGCGACCTGCTGGTTTTCGCGGAAGGTGCCGCTTTGCTTCAGCAGGCAGTCGACCAGTGTGGTCTTGCCATGGTCGACGTGCGCGATGATCGCGACGTTACGGATTTCCATAAATGTTTGTCCGGAGGGGTTGATTGGCGGCGCTTATACGCACGCTCTGTGACGGCGGCAAGGCGGGTTGAGGGGGCGACTTGCCGCTGTCACAGTCCGGACATGCACAAACGCTCGGTCACCATTGACGGCCACCGGACCAGCATTTCGCTGGAAGATGCCTTCTGGGCCGAACTTTCCGCGATCGCCCGCACCCGCGGCCTCTCTCTCAACGCCCTGGTGGCCGAAATCGACCACGCCCGCGGAACGCCCGAGGCCGGCAACCTGTCGAGCGCCCTCCGCCTCTACGTGCTCGAAGAGCTGAAGAAGCAGCGCGGCTAATATCAGTCGAGCTTGAAGCCCTTGGCGCGCACGAATGCGCCGAAATCGGCGCGCTCCTGCACCGAATATTGCCGTGCCTTGTCCTCCGACCAGCCATAGCCTGGGTCGTCGCCGAACTTGTCGACGAAGCGCTGGCTCTTGTAGGGCTGGGTCTCGTTACGCCTTTGGTCGTAGGCCGCGACCTTTTCGCGAAGGCCGGTTTCGTCGTAGCGGTCGCGGTGAATCGACACGTCGAGGCCGAGGCGTGGGCTCATCACCCCCTCGAAGGACGGCCAGCCAATCCCCAGCCCGGCAACGGGAAAGACATGTTGCGGCAGGCCGAGCACCTCGGAGACCTTCGCCGCGTGGTTTCGGATCTGGCTGATCGGGCAGGTGCCGAGGCCGACCCGGTCGGCGGCCGCAATGAAGGTCGCCAGCACGATGCCGGCATCAACCGCCGCATTGAAGAACGGGTCGAGATAGTCGTTCACGAAGGGCCGGCCCCGCCATTCGAACATCAGCCGATGGCGGCGGTTGTTGCCGCAGAACACCAGGAGGGCCGGACCGGCGGCGGCCCAGGGATTTTCCGGGATCAGCGCCTGGAGCTTCTCGCGCTGCGCCTTGTCGGTGACGACCACGATGTCGGCCTGTTGCAGGTCGCTCTTGGACGGCGCCGACAGGGCCACCGCGCAAAGTGTCTCCAGCAGTGCCGGATCGATCGGCTTGTCGGAGTAGCGCCGCACGACGCGGCGGTTGGCCATCTCTGCCAGCACATCGACACCCTTGGGGGCTTCGTCGAGCGCGGGCGCAGTACCGAACCGTGCCTTGAGCACGGTCTTGAGACGTTCGAGCACTTTAACTCCTCAGCGGCCGAAAATGTTGGGAAGCGGAATGTTCGGGATCAACGAGCGCGACGGCTGACCCGCCGGTTGCTGCTGCCCGCCCTGCGGGGTGTTCGATGCCCCCGGCAAGGTGCTGGCCATGCCCGGCGGATCCTTGGCGGTGCCGCGCACCACGTTGAGCGACGGCGACGAGGTCGAACCGCGCGCCGTGGTGATCAGGTAAGGCGCCGACGGATCCTCGGCGATGATGAAGTTGATCGTGGTGTCGGTCGTCGAATTGCCGAGGTTCGTCCGAGTCGAGATTCGCGCTGTTGCACGATTGCCCTGCACCGTCAGGCCCTTGTCGGTCACGACGCCACCGGCAATGGAGAGCTGGCCGGCAATCGGGCTGTCGTGGTTCACGAAACGGTTCAACACCAGGGAGATGGCATTGAGAAGATTGCCGACACCGACGCCGCCTCGCTGGCCCACCGTGCCCAGCAGATTGCCTAGTGTCTGATCGATGACGCCGCTCGCCGCCCCCGTGGCCGCAGTGCCCAATATCTGCAGAGTCTTGTCGGCGCCGACGAAGATATGGCCGCTGAGCTGCGTGCCGCCCGCCATCGAAGCTCTGATCTGATCTGCGGTGGTGCCACCGCCGCGGATCGAAATGCCATTCGCATTGAGCTTGCCGTCGATCGTCACTTTAACAGCGCCACCGAACTGGTTGCTGCCCGACGTACTGCGCAGCATCTCGCCGATGATCAGGTTGTTGGCGTCACCCTTGAAATCCAGGGCGATCGCAGGCTGGCTGGCGTTGACGGTGCCCGCCAACGCCAACGATCCGCCATAGAGCCCGCCCTTGAAGTGCTGAACGGTCAGCACGCCATCCTTCAACGTTGCGGCGAGGTCGGCATTGCCGATCCGCAGCGACCCGCTGGTCAGCGTGCCGGCCGCCAGCTTGAGCGAGCCATCGATGGAACGCAGCGGCGCAGTGTCGATCGGCTTGGCAGCCGCCGCCTGCTGGCCGCGCGCCGGAGCACGTGCAGCCGTCCCACCACCGCTGCCACCGAGCTTGTCGAGATCGAGCACACTGGCCCGCAGGTCGGCGTTGATGAGGGGCTTGCCGGTCAGCCTGGCATCGATTGCCCCCTCGATCGCCTGACCGTTCAGCACGATGGTGCCCTTGTAGGCAGCCGACTGCGGCGGTCCTTTGGCCGCTCCCGGCAGCGCCAGGGTACCGCTCGCCTTCACGTTCTGGCCCGCGGCATTGACCGTGAGTTCGCGCAGGGTGAGCTGCTCTATCGTGCCGGCGATGCCGCCGCTCGCACTGACCGCGCCGAGGTCCGATGGACCAGAGGCTCCGACGACCTTGAGCACGCGGCCCATGTCGGGCGCTTCGAAGTTGAAAGCGATATCGGGCCGTGGCTGCGGTGCCGAATAGTTCGCCACCGTGCCGCGCACGGCGAACCGGCCGCCACCGACGTTACTGACCTTGACGTCGTTCAGCCGCAGGGTGCTTCCCTGCAACGCCACGTCGACATCGACTCCCTGGATCGCCTCCTTGTTGTAGATGAGCTTGGCCACCTTGGCCTTCAGCCCGATCGAGGGGCCGGCGGCAGGTTTCTGCCCCGATGGCGCAGACGGCGACGCAGCCTGCGCGGATGCCGCGGGCTTCTGTGCAGCCGCGGGCACCAGGAAGGAGTCGAGATCGAGCGTGTCGATGTTGAGGCTGGTCACGATCGACAGCGGCACGCCGAACGTCACCACGACGCCACCGTTGCCCTTGAGATCGTCGAGTTCGAAGACCGCGTCGCTCACCTGCACGTTGCCGCCCGAGGATGCCATGCGCCCCTTGAGGCTGAGCTTCTGCAGCTTGGCGGCGGGCACCGAAGCCGTGTCGACCTCGAGCCAGTTCAATGTCTCGCGCAACTTTGGCCCGACCAGGCTGAACTCACCGGTGACGCTCGGCTTCGCCGCATCGCCCGTCATGGTCGACTTGGCCTGCAGGACCATGTCGCCCGGCAGCGTGGCGGAGAGCTTCGGGACGGCGACGGCGCCGCCGCGCGCATCGAGCTCGACCACGGCGTTACGGATGGCCTTCTTGTTGTAGACGATCTCGCCGATATCGAGGGCGAGCTTGGCCGTGACGTCGCCCAACATGCTGCCGCCGGACGAGGCGGGTGCAGCGGCCGGCCGGTTGCCAGCCGGCGGCGGTGCGGCGGGCGGCGTGGCGGCCGGTGCTGCCGGACGCGCGACGGCGGCCATCCACTTGTCGAGGTCGAGCTTGGGGATGGCGATCTTGCCGTCCACGGCGAGCGCGGGCTTCAGAGTTACCGCGAACGAACCCGAACCGCTGTCCTGGCCCAGGGTCATCTTGAAGTCTTTGGCGGCAAACGCAGTCTGGGAAGCCTCGACGGCCCCGTCGAAAACGAACTTGCCCGCAAGCAGCGGCGGCAATGCCGGCTCGGGCTGCCCGGTAAGCTTGACCAGCGTGCCGACGAAGCCCGTAAGGGAATCGGTCGCCACGGAGGCTACTCCCGCAATTCGCGCCGCCGGACCGAGCTCGCTCAGCGTTCCCCGGAAAGTAAGCTTGCCGCCCCCGGCCTGCAGGGTGACGTCGGCATTGTGGCCTTTGCTGCTCTTGCTCCCGACGGCAAGATCGAGCTTCAAGGGAGAGCCGTTGATGTCGGCTCCGCCGGCCAGCGTATAGGGGCCATCGATGGAGCCGACCGAGGCGGAGAAATTCGCTTTGTCGGCGACCACGGAAATGCCCGCCTTGGAATCGCTGAAGATCAGCGTGCCGTTGTCGATGGTGAGCCGGCCGAGCGACAGCGGCTTGGGCGAGACCGGCTTGGGTGCCACGGGCTTGGCTTCGGCGACCGACGGCGCGAACTCCCAGTTCGGCTTACCTTCGGCGTTGATTTCGAGCACGATCTTGGGCTCGATCAGCGTCACTTCGCTCACTTCGATCCCGCCGGTCAGCAGCTTGAGCAACGACGGCTTCACGGTGACCGACTTCATCTCGACCATGCTGGCGTTCTTGGAGCCCGGCACGTTGGAGAACTTCACACCTGTGACCGAGACGGTCGGCGTCGGCAGGATCGACAACGAGATCGGACCGTCGATCGCGAGATCGCGGCCGGTCATAGCCTTCACCTCCGACACGATCATCGGCTTGTATGAATTCACGTCGATGAAAAGAGGCGCCGCTACTACCGCTACGACGACCAGGCCGACTACACTGCCGCCACCAATCAGGAGTTTCTTGCGCAGGCTCGAAGGCATGGGATTCTCCTGCAATCCGACTCGAGGCGAACACTAGCGCATCGCCCATACACACGGCATAGAGAAATTGGAGCTTCTCATATGACCGAGATCGTTAACCTGCAACGCGCGCGCAAGGAGCGGGCACGACGGGAACGCGAGGCGCAAGCCGACGCCAATCGTCGCCGCTTCGGCCGGACCAAGGCAGAAAAGGCGTCCGACCGGGACGCCGAAAGCCGAACGACGCGCACGCTCGACGGCAAACGCCTGGAAGATCCCGAAAAGAAAGACTGAGATCAGCGCGGTGTCTTGTTGAGCGCGAGGCGTTCGAAGAAGGAGCGCGTGTTCTGGTCGGCGCCCGGCCCGGCAACGGCGCGCACGTTGGTAAGCTCGATCCGCCGGCCGGTATCCGTGTCGATCAGCACCGGATCCAACGGACGGCCATCGCCACGATCGACGAGATCCATCGGCCTGCCGTCGCGTGCCGCCGCGCCATAGCGGTCGCCCCACTGCTTGAGGCCGACGATCACCGTGAACAGCGCGGCGCCCTTGTCGGTCAGCCGATATTCATGGCGCAACGGGCGCTGGCGATAGGCCGTCTTGCGGAACACGCCCGCCTCGACAAGCTTCTTCAGCCGCGCCGTCAGCACGTTGCGGGCAATGCCGAGATTCTCCTGAAAATCGTCGAAACGCCGCACGCCATAGAAAGCGTCGCGCACGATCAGCAGTGTCCAAGGCTCGCCCACGACATCGAGCGCCGAAGCGATCGAACAGTTCATCTGCTCGTAGGAGGTGCGCCGCATCGGCAAAGTATAAGGCGGCAGGCGCGGCGCGCAATCTGCCCTGCCGCGCAGACCTGAAGGGCTAGCTGCGCCTGCCCAGTCGCAGCACGAGATAGCCGACCACGGCCGACAACAGCGAGCCCGCCAGCACACCCAGCCGCACCTGGGCTTCGTAGCGCGGATCCTGGAAGGCGAGCGTGCCGATGAACAGACTCATGGTGAAGCCGATGCCCCCCAGGATGGCGACGCCATAGAGCGTGCGCCACGAGCCGCCCGCCGGCATTGCCGCCATGCCGGACCAGATCAGCAACCCGGCGCCTAGGACAATGCCAACCTGCTTGCCGACGAACAGGCCGGCCAGGATGCCGAGCGGCACCGGCTCGAACAGGCTGCCGAGGGACAGATCGGCCAGGGAAAGCCCTGCATTGGCAAACGCAAAGACCGGCATGATCAGCCATGCCGACCAGGGCTTCAGGGCGTGCTCGAGATGGATCGCCGGCCGCTTGTCGTCGGCCATGCCCGACACGCGCAGCGGAATGAACATCGCCAATGCAACACCGGCCAGGGTGGCGTGCACGCCCGACTGCAGCACCGAAACCCAGAGGGCGGCTCCCACGACGGCGTAGGGCCCGATACGGCGTACGCCGGAAGCGTTGAGAATGGCGAGGACGGCGATGCAGAGGGCTGCTATCGCCAGCGCCTCGGTCGAGAGTTGGCTGGTGTAGAAGACGGCAATGACGACAATCGCGCCGAGATCGTCGACGATGGCAAGTGTCGTGAGGAAGACCTTCAGCGCCAGCGGCACGCGGCTGCCGAGGGCGGCCAGCACCCCCAGGGAAAAGGCGATGTCGGTCGCCGCCGGGATTGCCCAACCATGCAGCGCCACCGGATCACCCCAGTTGATCGCGGCATAGACAAGGGCGGGAACGGCCATGCCTCCTATCGCACCGGCGATCGGCAAGGCGACCTGCGAGGGTCGCGACAGTTCGCCCTCGACCACCTCGCGCTTGATCTCCAGGCCGACCAGCAAGAAGAACACGGCCATCAGGCCGTCGTTGATCCAGAGCAGCAGCGGCTTGCTGAGGCCGATCTGTCCATAGGACAGGGTGAGCTTCTCGCCGAGCAGCGTCTTGATGGCACCGTCGAGCGGTGAATTGGCCAGCACCAGCGCCAGCACCGCGGCGCCCAGAAGCGGCACGGCCGACGCCGCTTCGCTGTCCATGAAGGATTTGAGCCTGCCCGCCATCGGTGCGTCTCCCACAAAGCAAAACGCCCGGGTCTTTCGACCCGGGCGCTTCTTAGACTGTCTCTCTAGGCCAGGGCTAGTCGCGGTTCTGGCCCATAAAGCTCATGAGGAACTGGAACAGGTTCACGAAGTCCAGGTACAGGCTCAGCGCACCGAAGATGGCGACCTTCTCCTGCACGTCCGTGCCCCAGGCCTCGGCATACTGCTCCTTGATCTTCTGGGTGTCGTAGGCGATCAGGCCCGAGAAGATCAGCACGCCAGCGGCCGAGATGATGAAGCTCATCGTGCCCGACGGCCAGATCATGTTGACGATGCCGGCCAGGATCAGGCCGATCACGCCCATGAACAGGAACTTGCCGAACGCCGTGAGATCACGCTTCGTCGTGTAGCCATAGAGGCTCAGCGCGCCGAAGGCGGCGGCCGTCACGAAGAAGGTGCGCGCGACCGAAGCGCCCGTGTAGCGGAACAGCAGCAGCGACAGGCTGACGCCCATCAGTGCCGTGACCGCCCAGTAGACGGCTTGTACCGCACCCGTGCTCATCTGCGCCGCGCGGAACGACGTCAGCAGCAGCAGGCCGAGCGGCGCGAAGATCGCGACCCAGCCCAGGATGTTCAGACCAACGACGCGGCCTGCCTGCACCTGGAAGAACAAGCTCGCCAAAGCCGGCGAGCTGAACAGCGCGAAAGCAACGATGCCCGAGAGGGCAAGGCCGGACGCCATGTAGTTGTACACGCGCACCATATGGGCGCGTAGACCGACGTCGAACGACGCCTGGTCGGCAACTGTGCCGGCACGGTTGAAGGTGTCGAAGTTTGCCATATGAGTTCAGCCTCCAAGGGGGCCTCGTTTTGCCGAGCCCCTTCGCCGGGTAATTTGGGGTTACAGCTCGACTGAATCAATAGGGATTCGAGCGTGCGAGATTGCGATTTCGCGCACCACGGAGAACTATTTGCGTCACTCGTTACGCAACAAGGCCAGCGGCCGCTGCCGCAAGGCAGCCAAAGTCCCCGCCAGCCCGAACGCCAGGGTGAGCGCCATCGCGCCCAACGCGACAGCGATGGCAACGGTCGGCAGGAACGTCCAATCCAGGTTCATCAGCCGACGAACCACCAGATAGGCACCCAGGGTGCCGACGCCCAGGGCGGCAACGGCGGTCGCGAGGCCCAAGGCCGCGAACTCCCAGGCGAAGATGCCGGCAATGCGTCCCCGTGTGGCGCCCAGCACCTTCATGACCACTGCCTCGTGAACGCGCCGCCGCTGTGTCGCCAGCATGGCACCCGCCAGCACGAGCACGCCGGCGAGGATGCTGAGGAAACCGATGACGCGGCTGGCGAGGCCGATATTGCCCAGCACGCTCGCAGCCGTCTCGATGGCGTCGCGAATGCGCACCACGGTGACATTGGGGAATTTGTCCGTCACCGCTTTGAAGATCGCGTCTTCCGCTTCGGGCGTGGACTTCACCGTGGCCAGGAAGGTGTGCGGCGCCTTGTCGAGGGTGCCCGGCGAATAAACGAACACGAAATTGATGGCGAGCGTCGTCCACTCGATCCGCCGCAGCGAGGCGATCTGCGCGTCGATATCGCGGCCGAGCACGTTCACGGTAATCGTATCGCCGAGCCCGATGCCGAACTGCCGCGCCAGATTTTCGTCGAAGGAGATGAGCTGCGGCCCGCGATAGTCGGCCGGCCACCATTCGCCGGCGACGATGCGAGAGCCCTCGGGCGGCGTTGCCGAGTAGGTGACGCCGCGATCGCCTTCGACCGCCCAGCGCGCGTCGGACGGCACGGCAATCTCGCTCACCGGCTTGCCGCCGATCTTGACGATGCGGCCACGCAGCGACGGCACCTTGTCCAGGGGACCGGCGCCGGGGACCGCTGCAATGGCCCGCTCGAAGTCGGCGATCTGGCTCGACTGGATATCGACAAAGAAGAAGGCCGGCGCGTCGTTCGGGATGCGCCGCGTGATCTGCTCCCGAAGATTGCCTTCGATCAGCGCCGTCGCGACCAGCACAGTGAGGCCCAACCCCAACGACAGCATGACGATCGGCGTCGGCGCACCGGGGCGATGCAGATTGGCCAGCGCCAGCCGCAGCGCGGCGAGCTTGGGCTTGCCGACGCGGGCCGCCGCCATCATCAGCAGCCGCGCCAGCAGCGGGAAGGCGATGAAGGCGCCGATCGCGCCCAGCACGAAATAGGCGGCAATCCGCCGGCTGTCGGCGGTGAAGACGGTGAAGGCTGCGAGCGCCAGGGCAACAGCGCCGATCAACAGTGCATCGCGCCAGGCCAGCCGGCCCTGCTCGACCACGGCGCCGCGCATCAAGGTGGCAGCCGGCACGCCGCGCGCACGAATCAGCGGCACCAGCGCAAACAGCAGCGAGACCAGCAGGCCAAAACCAGCGGCGGTCGCGAGCGGACCGGCATAGAGAGCGACCCTCGCCCGCACCGGCAGGACGTCGGCAATCAGCGACTGCGCGACGAAGGGCAACGTCGCGCCAACGACGAGGCCGATGGCGACGCCGATGGCGGCCAGCACGGCGAGCTGCAGGAAATAGGTCGTGAAGACCAGCCGCTCCGGCGCACCCAGGCACTTCAAGGTGGCGATGGTGCGCAGGCGTCCTGCGAGGAAGCTCGAGATCGCGTTGCCGACGCCTACACCGCCTACCAGCAATGAGGCGAGGCCGATCAGGCCGATGAACTGTGTCAGCCGGTCCAGCCAAAAGCGAATGCCGCCGCCGGCTTCGTCGAGCCCGCGCACGCGCCAGCCGGCGTCCGGAAAGCGCGCCTTGAGCGCATCGATCGTCGCGCGGTCGGAGCGTCCCGGCGGCAGGCTGAGCCGGTATTCCCAGTTGAGCAGGCTGCCCGGCTGAACCAGCCCCGACTCGATCACCGCGTCGAAGGGGATCATCAGCCGCGGCCCGAGGCTCGCGAAGGCGTTGAGGCCACGATCGGGTTCGCGGGCGATGATGCCGCGCACCTCGACCACCACCTCGCCGACGCGCAGCATGTCGCCCGGCGCCATGTTCATGCGGCGGAGCGCGGACTCCTCGACCACGGCGCCCCAAATGCCATTACGCTTGGCAAGCGCATCGCCCAGGGTGCCACCGCCCTGGAGTTCGACGGCGCCATAGAGCGGATAGGCGGGCTCGACCGCTTTCAATTGAACCAGGGCGGGCCGGCCGTCTTCCTTGGTCGGGCGCGCCATGGCGCGACTGTCGATCCAGCGCACGAGCCGGCCCTGCTCGCGCATGAAAGCCATCTGCTCCGGCGTCGCTTCGCGGTAGAGGATCGAGATCGCGACATCGCCGCCCATGATCTCGCGGGCATCGGCGCGCAATCCTTCCTCGACGGCGCGGCTGAACGACAGGATCGCGGCGATCGCCGCCACACCTAACGCCAGGCAGGCGATGAACAAACGAAAGCCACCAAGGCCGCTTCGCATCTCGCGGCGGGCCAGGCGCAGCGCCAGGCTCATGTCGGCGAGGCTCACTGTGCCGCCAGAGCCGCCGGACGCATGCGGTCGTCGGCGACCAGCAGGCCGTCGGCGATCCGCAGCACGCGATCGCAGCGCTCGGCGAGACCCATATCGTGGGTGATCAGGATCAGGGTCGTGCCGTGAGCGCGCGCCAGCTCGAACAGGAGATCCATCACCTGCTTGCCGGTCGCACCGTCGAGATTGCCGGTGGGTTCGTCGGCCAGCATCAGCTTCGGTTGGCCAACGAAGGCGCGCGCCACCGCGACGCGCTGCTGCTCGCCACCGGAGAGCTGCGCGGGATAGTGACCGATACGATGGCCGAGCCCGACCCGTTCGAGCGCCGCTTCGGCGAGCTCGAAGGCATCGTTGCGGCCGGCAAATTCCAACGGCAGCGCGACGTTCTCGAGCGCCGTCATGGTGGGAATGAGATGGAAGCCCTGGAAGACGATGCCGATATGGTCGCGCCGGAGACGCGCGCGGTCGTCGTCGCCAAGCGACCCGAGATCGCGGCCCACGACCTCGACGAGGCCCGAAGACGCGCGCTCCAGACCACCCGCCACCATCATCAGGCTCGACTTGCCGGCACCGGATGGCCCGACAACCGCCGCAATCTCGCCCGCTGCGATGTCGAGAGTAATGCCGCGCAGGATATTGACCGTGCCTGCATCGCTTGCCATGTCGAGGTGGACGTCCTTCAGTCGGACGATCGGCGGCGTGGTAGGCAAGCGGGCTCCTGGGATAGGCGACAAGGCGGGCGAAACGATGAAACTGCAGACTGCATATGGTCGTTTTGCGGCGATGGTCAATTCACGGACGGTCAAATCACGGATCGCGGCGTTTGCGATTCTTCTGTTCTGCGTTGCAGCCCTGCCGGCCAATGCACAAACCGGACCCGTCAAGCTCGCCATCCTGGGCGACAGCCTTGCAGCAGGCTATGGGCTGGGCCCCGCCCAGGCCTTCCCGGCACGCCTCGACGCCGCCCTGAAAGCCCAGAACCGTAACGTCACCATTATCAATCATGGTGTATCGGGAGACACGACAGCCGGCGGGCTGGAGCGCATCGACTGGATGATGGCGGACAAGCCCGACATCGTGCTGATCGAGCTTGGTGGCAACGATGGCCTGCGCGCCCTCGATCCCGCCGCCACCGAGCGCAATCTCGATGCCATCGTCACCAAGCTCAAGGCCGCGGGAGCGACCGTATGGATGGCCGGCATGCTGGCGCCGCGCAACTTCGGTCCCGAATACGCCAAGGCCTTCGACGGCATCTTCAAGACGGTCGCCGACAAGCACGGCGTGCCGCTCTACGCCTTCTTCCTCGATGGTGTGGCGCAGGACCCCGCTCTCAACCAGCCCGACGGCATCCATCCCAATGCCAAGGGCGTCGACATCGTTGTCGAACGCATCCTGCCTTTCGTGACCAAGAACCTCGACGATTATGCCACGTCTGTTCGCCGCCCTGCCCGTCCCTGAAGAAATCGCCGACGAACTCTCGGCCCTGCAGTCGGGTGTGCCCGACGCGCGCTGGGTGCCGGCGGAGAATTTTCATGTGACCCTCTGCTTCGCGGGCGAAGTGCAGGGCGCCACGATGCGCGACCTCGAAGAGGAACTGTCGGATATCGCGGGCCCGCCCTTCTCCGTCTCCATTGCCGGCGTCGAGCAGTTCAGCAGCGGCAAGCAACCGCGCGCCTTGGTCGCCACCGTGGAGCGCAGCGAGCGGCTCGATTGGCTGCAACAGAAAGTGTCGACCGTGGCGCGCAACTGCGGCATCGAAGTCGAGCGTCGCAAGTTCCGGCCGCACGTCACCCTCGCCCGCTTTTCGAGCAACGCCGAGACCGGCCATCACCTCGCGCAGTTCATGGCGAGCAACGGCACTCTGCGGGCCGGGCCCTGGATTGCCGAGCACTTTTCGCTCTATTCCAGCCGCAACGGCCGCAACGGCTCGATCTATACGGAAGAAGCGAGCTATCCGCTGACGTTCTGAAGCAGCGGCTAGACGAAGGTGAGCAACCGCCGCGGATTGCGCACCAGGATGGCGTCGATCTCGTCTTCGCTGTAGCCGCGTCGCTTCATCATCGGCACGACGTTGCGGAAGATGTGGCCGTAGCCATGACCGCCGAAGCTCGCGAGCCGGGTGCGGTAGCAGATGTCGTGGCTGATCACGACACGGTCGAGATGACCCGCCGTGATGAGCGCCCGGATCAACTTGAGCCGTGTCGCATCGTTGGGCATGTCGATGTCGGAGAGGCCGTAGTAGCTCGCCTCCTGGCCGAACAGATCGAACTCGACCGTAACGCCGCTGTCGGCAAGCTTCAGCAGGCGCGGTTCGTCGAAGACCGTGCGATCGATATGACTGATGACGATGCGTTCCGTCGGGAAGCCCGCTTCCTTGGCGAAGTCGGCGACTTCCTGCGGCTGGTCGGGATCGCGGCCGGGATGGACGTTGATCGCCGCACCCGTTTCCTGCGCGGCAACGAACGCCGCCTGCATCACGCGCTTCTCGGTGTCGGTCCACGGCGCCTGGCAGCCGATCTCGCCGATCATGCCGGCGCGCACCTCGGTGCCCCAGGCGCCGTCGAGGATCTGGCCGATCATCTCGGCGGCGAAATCGTCGACCGTGCGCTTGTGGTTCTTCGGGTCCTGGTAGTCGTTGACGTAGTAACCGCAGCCCATGACGAGATGCACGCCCGTACCGGCAGCGATGCGCTGCAGGCCCTTGGGATCGGGCGAGAGGCCACCGCAGGTCAGCTCGACGATGGCGTCGCCACCATCATGCTTCATCATCGCCACTTCGCGCGTGGCGATGTCCTCGAGATCGAGCATGTACTTGCGGCCGGAGCGCTTCAGCCCGTGGCCGTAGTTCATCTGCCAGACATTCTCGAGCGTGATCTCGGGGCCGAGATCGTTGTCGGAGCGCGTGCCGGGCGGACGGATGTCGCAAAGCACATGCTCGTGCATCAGCGTCCGGCCAAGCGCCTCGGGCTCGATGAGCCCGAGGACGGTCTGGATCTTTCCCTTGAGGTCCTTGCGGGTCACTGCGGCTCCAGCTTGGCGGCCGTGACGACCTTCTGCCACTTCGCGGTTTCTGCCACCATGTGCTTGGCGAGATCCTCCGACGATCCGCCGAGTTCGGCGGCACCTGCGTCGCGGATCTTCTTGATGATGTCGGGCGACTTCGAAGCCTTGACCAGTTCGTCGCTCAACTTCTTCACGATATCGGGCGGCGTGCCGGCAGGCGCCGCGACATACCACCAGGGCGCCGCATCGAAGCCGGCAAAGCCCTGCTCGGCGATGGTCGGCACGTCGGGCAGCGAGAACCAGCGCTTGCCCGAGCTCACGCCCAACGCGCGCAACGCGCCCGCCTGGATGTGGGGCAGGTAGGGCGGCAGATTGTCCATCGTGCTGGGAATGTGACCTGCCAACAGGTCCTTCAGCACCAGCGAGCTGCCGCGATAGACGACATGCTCCACCTTGAAGCCGGCCAGCGACTGGAAATACTCCATCGCGAGATGGCCGGTGCCGCCGATCGCGGGCGAACCGAAGCTCACCTTGCCGGGACCCTGCTTCTTGCAATACTCGACATATTCCTTCGCGGTCTTCACCGGCATGCTGGGATGAACGGCGAGCACGTTCGCGACTTCGCCGAACAGCGCCACCGGCGCAAAGCTCTTCGTCCCGTCGTAGGGCATGTTCTTGTAGAGGAACTGGTTGGTGACGGCGGTGCCCACCGTACCAAGCAGCAGCGTGTAGCCATCGGCCGGCGACTTGGCGACGATCTCGGCGCCGACATTGCCTCCGGCACCGCTCTTGTTGTCGACGACGACCGTCTGGCCCCAGGCTTCGGTGAGATGTTGTGCCGCGATGCGACCCAGAAGGTCGGTCGTGCCGCCCGGCGCAAACGGAACCACCACGCGGATCTGCTTGTTGGGATAGGTCGACTGCGCCCAGCCGTGGCGGGCCAACATGGGCGCCGCGAGCGACGCCGTGATCGTCGATGCGATCACCCTGCGGCGGGTGATTTTATTGGTCATAGAAATCCTCCCTGAATTCAGGCGACTATAATCGCCGACATCGGGGGAGACAAAAGTGACAGCAGCGTTGATTGGTTACTCCGACCGCATCTCGGTACGCAGCGGCGAAAAAATCGCTTTCAAGATCTCGAGCGCCGGCCCCAATCCCTATAACGCCACGTTGGTGCGCATCGTTCGCGGCGACACCAATCCCGGTGGACCACCTCCCAAGCTCGAAGACATGTCGGATCTGTTCGATGGCCGCTTCGCTTCGCGCGTTCAACACGCATGGACAGGGTCCTACGGCCTGATCGAGAGCGCGCGCGATGCGAAGCTGCCGTCATCCCTGCAGATCGAAGCGCTGATCTGGCCAACTTTGCCCGAAGATGCACCGCAGGCCGTGCTGTCACGCCGCGATCCCGCTACCGGTGCAGGCTTTGCGCTGGTCCTCACGCCCGATGGCATGGTGCTGGAGACCGGCAGCCATCGCGTCGTGGTGGGCAAGAAGCTCCGCTCGCATGTCTGGTATCGCGTCTGGGCCAGTGCCGATCCCGAAACCGGTATCCTGCGCGTCGGCCAGCAGCCGCTGAAGCGCGCCTTTGCCGCCGACGACGAAGGCGAAGCGAAGGTCTCCGTGACGAATGGGCTGACACTCGATGCGCCGGCACCTCTGATGATCGGCGCGGAAGCGGCAGCCGACCGGCCGGCCCGCCATTGCTTCAACGGCAAGATCGAAGCCCCGCAAGTGATGGGCTTCGCCGCCTGGGATTTTTCGCGGCGCATGGACTCGATGGAGATCGAGGACACGGGCCCCAACGGCCTGCATGGCAGGCTGGTCAATCTGCCGACGCGCGCCATGAAGGGCGCGGCCTGGAGCGGCGCCGAGCGCGACTGGAAGAAGGCACCGCATCACTACGCCGCCATTCATTTCCACGACGACGACCTGCACGATTGCGGCTGGGAAGACGATTTCAGCTTCACGATCCCCAAGGACATGAAGAGCGGCGTCTACGGCATGCAGCTGAGCTGCGGGCCGCATCGCGACGTCATCCCCTTCTTCGTGCGCCCGCAGATGGGCAAGCCGCAGGCCAAAGTCTGTTACCTCGCGGCCACCTTCACCTATCAGGTCTATTCGAACTTCGCGCGCGGCATGTACGACGACGCGTTCCGCAAGAAGGTCGCGGACTGGAAGGCCTATCCGAACAATCCCGACGAACACAAAGACTACGGCCTCTCGACCTACAACCTTCATCGCGACGGCTCGGGCGTCAGCTATTCCTCGCGCCTGCGGCCGCTGCTGACCTGGCGGCCGAATTATCTTTCCTTCAACGACGAAGCAGGCTCCGGCCTGCGCCACCTGCCGGCCGATACGCATCTCACCGGCTGGCTCGACCGCATGGGCATCGCCTTCGACGTGATCACCGACCACGATCTCGACGAGAAGGGTGTCGAGTTCCTCTCCTCCTACAAGGTCGTGTTGACCGGATCGCATCCCGAGTATCACACCGAAGGCACGCTCGACGCGCTGCAGGCCTATACCGAGACCGGCGGGCGGCTGATGTATCTCGGCGGCAACGGCTTTTACTGGCGCGTCGCGCTCTCGCCCAAGGTGCCGGGCGCGATCGAGGTGCGGCGGACCGAGGGCGGCATCCGCACCTGGGCGGCCGAGCCGGGCGAGTATTATCACGCCTTCGATGGCGCCTATGGCGGCCTGTGGCGCCGCTCCGACCGTCCGCCCAATCTCCTCTGCGGCATCGGCTTTTCGAGCCAGGGCACCTTCGTGGGCGATTCCTACCGGCAATCGCCGGCGGCGCGCGACAACACCCATGCCTGGGTCTTCGAGGGCGTGAAGGACGAACTGTTCGGCGGCTACGGCTTCTCGGGCGGCGGCGCCGCGGGTTTCGAACTCGACCGTCTCGACCATCGACTGGGCAGTCCGCTCAATGCCGTCGTGCTCGCTTCTTCCGAAGGCCACGACCGCAAGAACTTCGTCGTCGTGCACGAGGAGCGGCTGGGCTTCACCACCACCATTCCCGGCCAGACGCTGGAGCAACTGATCCGCGCCGACATGACCTACATCGAGAAGCCCAAGGGCGGAGCGGTGTTCTCCGTGGGCTCGATCACCTATTGCGGCAGCCTGCCCCACAACAAGTTCGACAACGACGTGTCGCGGCTCACCTTCAACGTCGTGAACCGTTTCGGCGAGCTCGGCCTCAAATGGCCCTTTTGACCTGAGGCGTCAGGCGGTCGAGCAGGCCGCGGCACGCCACTTCGATGAGCCCGAGCGCGCGTTCGTACTCGGGCTTGTCGAGCCCATAGGGATCGGCCACGTCGAGAATGCCGGCCGGCGGCGCGAAGCTCATGAGGAGTTTCGGCTTGTCTGCGAGGGCCCTCGGCGCCAGCCAACGCATCTCCGCGAGATGGCCGCGGGTCATCGCCAGCACATGGTCGAAGTTGGCGATGTCGTCGCCGGTAACCTGACGGGCTTTGTGGTCCGCGATGTCGTAGCCGCGTGCTGCCGCCACTTCGACGGCAAGCGGCGACGGCGGCTCGCCGGCCTTCACGTCGGAAGTTCCGGCCGAGGCAAGTTCAAAGCCCGCCAGAAGACCGGCCTTGCGAGCCATCTCGCGAAATGCGCCCTCGGCCATGGGCGAGCGGCAGATATTGGCTGTGCAGATGAAGAGGACGCCGATGGTCATGGCCTGGCAGCCTAGCACGGCGTTAAAGTAACGGCATGCATCAGGATTTCCTCCCGCCGGGCATCGCGGTGCTGACCGGCGCCGGTATCTCCAAGGAGAGCGGCATCGATACGTTTCGGGACGAAGGAGGGTTGTGGACCCGCGTGGATCTCGAAGAAGTCGCGACCATCGATGCCTGGTTTCGCGACAAGAAGAAGGTGCTCGACTTCTACAACGAGACCCGCCGCAGCTTTCGCGCTGCTCATATCACACCGAATGAAGCGCACGAGGCGCTGGCCCGGCTGGAGCGTGAGTATGGGGGTGAAGTCACGATCATCACCCAGAACATCGACACGCTGCACGAGACGGCGGGCTCGCGGAAGGTCATCCATATGCATGGCCGCGACGGCGAGGTCCGCTGCATGGTCTGCAAGACCGAGTTCGCCTCCGACGCCGATCTCACCCCCGACTCTGTCTGCCCCAACTGCCAGGCTGTCGGCGAATTGCGGCCCAACATCGTCTGGTTCGGCGAGATGCCCATGCATCTCGACGAAATCTACGAGGTGCTGGAACGCTGCGGCCTCTTCATCGCCATCGGTACCTCGGGCGAGGTCTATCCCGCTGCCGGCTTCGTCCTGCATGTCCGTCGCCGCCAGCCGCGCGCCCGCACGGTCGAACTCAACCTCGAACCGACCGACAACAAGACCCTGTTCCACGAGCACATCTACGGCCCCGCGACCGAGATCGTGCCGCCCTATGTGACCCGCATCCTGAGACAGGGCTGGAGATAGGGAAGACGGTCAGGCCGCAAGCACGCTGTCGAGTGCCGCCGCGTCCTCTTCGGCCTGCAAGGGATCGCGGGGGAGCAGCCGGTTTGTCAGGACCATTCGGGCCAGGTCCAGACGATGCGGCGTGCGGAGTTCCGCCGCCTCGCGCGCCAGGCCAATGGCGGTGGTGATGTGATAGAGCGCCGACGCCGACTGCCTTGCCAGCACGTCGGACTTCCTCGCCGCAACATCGGCGGCGAAGGCGCAGGCACGGTCGAGAGCACCCGCGAACAGCGACTGCGTTTCTGCATCGAGCGCCGCACCGCGCAGCAATTCCTCGTTGTGCGCCTTGAGCGCCGGCAAAGCATCGTCGCGCGAGATCGCCCGCGAGACGTCGAGGGCCACGATGTTGGACGTGCCCTCCCAGATCGAGCCGAGATGGGCGTCGCGGACCAGGCGCGCGTCCGACCATTCCTCGATGTAGCCGCAGCCGCCGCGGACTTCCATCGCGTCTCCGGTCACCTTGCGGGCATCGCGACAGGCGCGGAACTTGATCAGCGGCGTCATGATGCGGGCAAGCTTGGCACCAGTCGCATCATTCTGGTTCGCACGGTCGAGTGCGTCTGCCGTGAGGAACATCATGGAGCGCGCCTGCTCGGCCCACACGACCATCTTCGCAAGTTGGCGGCGCATCAGCGGCAGTTCGATCAGCCGCTTGCCGAACGCCTGGCGGTGACGGGCGATGAACAGCGCCTCGGTCGTGGCACGCCGCATCAGGCCCGCAGCGCGCACGCCGTTCGACAGCCGCGAGTTGTTGACCATGTCGGCCATCTGATTGAAGCCACGGCCGCGCTCTCCCACGAGATAGGCTTCCGCGTCATCGAGGCGGATTTCACCGCTCGCCATCGAGCGCGTCCCGAGCTTGTCCTTCAGCCGCAGGATTCGATAGTCGTTCGGCCGTCCATCGGCTTTCACCTTCGGCAACAGGAACAGCGAAATGCCCTTCATGCCGGCGACGTCCTCGCTGCGCGCCAGGACCATCGCCAGATCGGCATCGGCATTCGAGCAGAACCACTTGTCGCCGGTCAGCTTCCAGGTGCCATCGGGCTGCAGCGCGGCGCGCGTCGCCGTGGCGCTGACGTCGGAGCCGGCACCCTGCTCGGTCATGAACATGGCGCCCTGCGCCAGCTCGTCGAAATCGACCGAGGTCAGACGTTCGAGGTAGCGGCCCACCAGTTTGGGATCGCCGAACCGCCGCAGCGTGCGGGTCAGGGAATCCGTCATGCTGACCGGACACATCAGGCCGAACTCGGCCTGCACGAAAAGATAGGTCAGCGCGTACTTGGCCGCGGGCGGCATCGGCTCGTTCCAGCCCAGCACGCCGCGATGCGACATCGCCGCCAGCCCCAGCTCGGAAAAGGCCAGCCGCTCCATCTCGACATAGGCCGGATGCTTCTCGACGACGTTGCAGTCCTCGCCGGTGCGTCGCCGCACCGACAGGGTCGGCGGGTTGTGGTCGGCAACGCCGGCCAGTTCATCGAGGTGTCCGCCCGCGAGGCCACCCAGCCGGTCGAAGGTCGGCTCGAGATGGCGGAACAGCGGCCGCGGCAGGTAGTGAGCGAACAACGCCGCGGCATCGCGGTCGGCGCGATAGAGGTTGATCCCGCGCGAGTCGGGGATGGCACCTGAGAGATCGATATCGGCCTTCATGGAACGAGCCTCTGGGCAGGAAGCGAAGCAGGCGCACATGGTCTGCCTGTTCTATTGATACCGTCCAATATTACTTTTCTCGATATTGATATATCTTTCATATCAATCATCGGAGACAGCCCATGGACCTTCGCAAGCTGCGTTACTTCTCCGTCCTCGCCGAGGAGAAGCATTTCGGCCGCGCCGCCCAGCGCCTTTCCCTGTCACAGCCGCCGCTCAGCCTCGCCATCCGCCAGCTCGAAGAAGAGATCGGCGCCCGGCTGTTCGAGCGCACCAGCCGCAACGTCAGCCTCACGGCGGCAGGCGTGGCCTTGCAGCGCGAAGCGGAAGTGCTGCTGCGTCGGACCGAGGAAACGCGTCTCCTGGTGAAGGCGATCGCCGACGGAAAGGAAGGGCGGCTGCGGCTCGGCTTCGGCAGCTCCATGCTCTATCGCGGCTTCCCGAAAATTCTCGATGCCTTCCAGGCCGCATCGCCCGACATCGAGCTCTCCGTGCAGGAGCTGAACTCGACCGAACAGGTCGAGGCGCTGCAGCGCGACGAGATCGACCTCGGCTTCATCCATGGCCGCGAAGTGCCGGACCACCTGGATGGTTTTCGCTATCACGCCGAGCCTTTTGTCGCTTGCGTCCCCCGGGATCATCCTTGGGCCGGCGCCCGCACCCTCCGCCTGTCACGGCTCAGGGACGACGAGTTCGTGCTTTTCTCCCGCAACGTCTCGCCGGACTACTATCAGTCGATCATCGCGACCTGCCTCTCGGCGGGATTTTCGCCTCGCGTCCGCCACCAGGTCCGTCACTGGCTGAGCGTGGTCTCCTTCGTCGCCAACGGTCTCGGAGTCGCGCTCGTTCCAAGCACCCTCAAGGCCTCGAACATGGCCGGCGCGGTGTTCGTGCCGATACAGGAAGCGAAGATCCTCTCCGAGACCTGGTGCGTCTGGAAATCAGGCGGCCCGCAGCGCCCCGCGCTCGACATGCTGATACAGGCCGCGCGGAAGCAATCGCAGGCGATGAGTTAGCGCCCGCGCTTCAGTACCTCTTCCGTATGCTCGCCCAGCAACGGCTCGCGATAGAGCGGCTGCGAAGGCTCGTCCTGAAAGCGGACGACGGGCGCCAAGTGTTTGCGGCCCTGCGCGTCGGTCACGATCATGCCGCGCTTGGCCAGGTTCGCATCGGCAATGGCCTCGGGCAACGTGTTGACCGGGCCGTAGCAGATGTCGAGCGTATCGAGCCACGTCATCCAGTGCGCCAGCGGCTTCTCGCGGAAGGTCGACGCGAGGAAATCGACGACCGGCTTCTGATGCGCGCCGGGCCATTCGCAGAGTGGCGCCATCTCCGGTTGGCCGAGCGCGCCCAGCAGGTTCTTGATGAACTTCATCTCCTGCCCGGCCAACACGAGCTGGCGGCCATCGGACGTGTCGTAGACGCGATAGAAGGCCGAACCGCCCGTCGTCCGCTGTTGTTTCACATCGGGGTGCTTGTTCTCGGAGAAGGTCGAGCCGACGACATTGGCGCAGGAAGCGATCAACGCCTCGTGCATGGAGACGTCGATATAGTCGCCGCGGCCGGTGTCCTTGCGGCGCAGCAACGCGATCAGCACGCCGGACAATCCATGCAGGCCGCTCACCAGATCGGCGACGGGAATGCCGGGAATGGCCGGGCGGCCGTCGTCGCCCAGGGTCAGGCTCAACACACCTGCCATCGCTTCGAGGGCCAGGTCATGCGCGGCGCGGCCAGGGTAGGCGCCGTCCTGGCCGAAGGCGCTGATTGAGCAATAGACGATGCCGGGGTTGGCAGCCTTCACCGCCTCGTAGCTGATGCCGAAACGCGCCGCGACGCCCGGCCGGAACGACTCGACCAGCACGTCGGCTTCGCTGGCAAGGCGAAAGAGATCGGCGCGGCCCTGCTCGCTCTTGAGGTCGAGCACGACGCTCTTCTTGCCGCGTCCCATGTTGCGAAAGAACACCGAGGTGCGGTCGTCGGCCGGCCTGATGTGACGGCCGGGATCGCCCTCGCCCGGTGGCTCGACCTTGATCACCTCGGCGCCATGGTCGGCCAGCGCCGTGGTGAGATAGGGGCCCGGCAGGAACCAGGAGAGATCGACGACCTTGATGCCTTGGAGTTTCATGGATGTGGACCCAACACGGACTCGTTGTCGGCACCGAGGGATGAGCAGGCTGCCTGCGAAGGCCGCTGCCCGTCGATGCGGAGAGGATTGGCAAGCACGCGCAGCTCGCCCTTCACGGGATGCGGCACTGCCGAGACCATGCCCGCGGCCCGCGCGAAGGAGCTATCCAGCGCTTGATCGAGGCGATGAACCGGCGCCGCCGGCAACAGCCCGTTGAGCTTCGACAACCATTCTGCCGTCGTGTGCGTACGGAAGGTCGGATCGAGCGCCTCGGTCATCGCGGCACGGTTCGTCGCGCGGGTATTGGGATCGGCAAAGCGCGGATCGTCAGAAAGATCGGCCCGGCCCATGACCTGGCAAAGCGACAGCCAGAATTTCTGTGTCATGCACATGATGAAGATCCAGCCGTCCTTCGTCGGGAAGGTCTGGACCGGCGCCAGGGACAGATGGGCGCTGCGCGGCACCCGCGGCGAGACATCCCCCTCGTTCAGATACCAGAGGCCGGGATAGGTGAGCTGGTGCATGGCGACGTCGTAGAGGCAGGTATCGACATCGCAGCCCTGCCCTGTCGTGCGGGCCCGCAGCAGGCAGCTCAGCAGGCCAACGATCCCGGTGAGCCCGCTCATGCTGTCGATCAGGGAAACGCCAACCCGCGTCGGCGGTCCGTCCGGTTCGCCGGTCAGCTCCATCAGGCCGGCCTCGGCCTGCATCAGGAAATCGTAGCCCGGCCAGTCCTTGCGTTCGTTGTCGCGGCCATAGGCAGAGATGTGCAGGCAGACGATCGCGGGCTTCAGATGCTTCAGGCTCGCATAGTCGATGCCGAGCTTGGCGGGCTGCGTGCCGCGCATATTGTTCACGACGCAGTCCGCGCCCTTCACCAGCGCTTCGAACTGCGTTCGGCCCCCGGCGCTCTTCAGGTCGAGCGTCACGCTCTTCTTGCCGAGGTTCCAGGCCTGGAAATACTCGCTGTCGTCCTTGCCCAATTTGTAAGGCCCGACCTGACGCGAGGGATCGCCCTCCGGCGCCTCGATCTTGATCACCTCGGCACCCAGTTCCGCCAGGAACATGGTGCCGTAGGGCCCGGCCCCGAACTGCTCCAGGGTGAGAACGCGGATGCCTTCGAGAGGTTTGGCGTTCATACGATGGCGTTCCGCTTGACCCATTGCTTCGCGATGATGATGCGCTGCATCTCGTTGGTACCTTCGCCGATGCAGGTCAGCGGCGCATCGCGATAGAGGCGCTCGATATCGTATTCCTTGGAGTAGCCGTAGGCGCCGTGGATGCGCATGGACTCGATGCTGTTCTCTAGCGCCGCTTCCGAGGAGAAGTACTTGGCCATGCCGGCTTCAAGATCGCAGCGGTCGCCACGGTCGAAGGCCTCCGCCGCATCCAGAGTCAGGAGTCGAGCCGCGCGGGCGCGTGTGGCCATCTCGCCGAGCTTGAGCTGAATCGCCTGATGCTCACAGATCGGCTTGCCGAAGGTCTTGCGGATCTGGGCGTAGCTGGTGGCGAGCCGCAGCGCACCCTCGGCAATGCCAACGCCACGCGCGGCCACATTGATGCGGCCGAGTTCGAGGCCGCCTGCCACCTGCGTGAAGCCGCGGCCTTCGACTTCGCCGATCAGGTGATCGGCCGGCACGCGATAGTTCTCGAAGATCAGTTCGCCCGAGTCGATCGACTTGTAACCGAGCTTCTCGAGCTTGCGGCCGACCGTGAAGCCCGGCCCTTTGGGCGCGATGAACAGGCTCATGCCCGAGTAGCGCGGGCTCGCTTCAGGATTGGTCTTGACCAGCAGCGCGAAGCACGAGCCCTCGATGCCGTTGGAGATCCAGGTCTTCGTGCCGTTCAGCACATAGTGGTCGCCTTCGCGGCGTGCAGTAAGCCGGATCGCCTGCAGGTCGGTGCCTGCGTCGGGCTCGGTGAGCGCCAGACCGCCCCTCACTTCGCCACTCGCCAGCTTCGGCAGCCAGTGGCGCTTCTGCGGCTCGGTGCCAAACTTCTCGATGGCCAGCGCCAGCATCAGGTGGGAGTTGAAGATGCCGGTGATCGCCATCCACACCGACGACACGCGCATCACGATTTCGGCGTAGGTCCGGGCCGGCAGGCCGAGGCCGCCATACTCCGGGCTCACCGTGGCGCCGAACAGGCCGAGCTCCTTCATCTGCTCCACGATCTCGGCGGGCCATTTGTCGGCGTGATCGAATTCCTTTACCCGCGGCGCCACTTCACGCTCGATCCAGCGGTCGATGGTGGCGAGAAGCTGCGCTTCGTCAGCCTTGTCGATCGTATGCATTCCTGTCCTCCCAACCTCCATCATGCCCGACGGAGGAAGGTGGACAAGGCCGCGGAACCTCAGGTCGAAATCCTAGCGGTCCAGCAGGCCGCGAATGTGCCGTTCGAGGTCGCGGTGATTATAGGGTTTGGCGAGGAGTGGTCCTTCCTCGCAAAGATCGCCTGCGGCTTTGGCGGAACGGGCAACACCCGAGGTCAGGATCACCTTCACGCCGGGCCTCTCGCGGCGGACCCATTGCGACAGGGCGAAGCCATCGGTCTTGCCGGGCATATGGACATCGGAAAAGACGATGTCGACCTCGATACCCGCCTCCAGGATCTGGATCGCCTCGTCGCCGCTGCCCGCCTCGACCACGTGAAAGGCGCAATCGCGCAGGTAGTCCGACACCACCATGCGGACCAGCACCTCGTCTTCGACCACCAGAACTGTCGGCGCCGACTCCGGCGCCGCATCGCCAGAAGTCTTGAATGAGGCGTTCATGGGTCGGCAACGTACCCGCGCGCAATTTGTTCCAAAGACAGCCACCGCCACGCAATTCCTTGTCTCTGCATCCCCTAGGCGTCTTGTCAGTCCTCGTGCATCATCGACACGGACGGGGATCGATCGAGAAGGAAGAAACAAGAATGAGGAGACGTCTTTTCTCCGCCGCTCTGGCGGGCCTGCCGCTTGCGCCATTGGTCGGTGCTTCCCGGGCCGTTGCTCAGGGCGACGACTGGCCCAACCGCAATGTGCGGATCGTCTGTCCGTTCACGCCGGGTGGCTCCCAGGACAACATTGCGCGCCGCCTCGCGGTCAAGCTGGGCGATGCTTTGGGCCAGTCTTTCGTAGTGGAGAACCGCACGGGTGCGGGCGGCTCGATTGCGGCCGACAATGTCGCGAAGTCCCCTCCCGACGGCTATTCGGTGCTGCTGGGCAATATCGGCAGCCACGCGCTGGTGCCGCATCTTTACGCGCGGCCGGCCTACAATGCCGTGACGGACCTCGAAACCGTGGCCTGGATCGGCACCCAGCCCAACCTGCTGTGCTGCCATCCGAACTTCCCGCACGACACGCTGCCCAAGCTGCTCGCCGCCGCCAAGGCCGAGCCGGGCAAGATCAGCTTCGGATCGTCGGGGCTCGGCACGTCACCGACGCTCACCATGGAACTCTTCAAGCAGAAGACCGGTGCAGACATCACCTTCATCAGCTATCGCGGCGCGGCCGCAGCCGCTGCCGACGTGCTGGCCGGCCATGTGCCGCTGGTGATCTCCAACATCGATTCGCTGATGAGCCAGGTGAGCGCGGGCAAGCTGAAGCCGGTGGCGTCGAGTGGCGCCAAGCGTTCGCCCGTCACGCCCAATACACCGACCTTCGCGGAGACCGTGTCGCCCGACCTGGGGGTGACCTCCGGGTCGATCTGGGCCGTGCCCAAGGGAACGCCGGCCAAGATCAAGGACAAGCTCAGGGTGGCCACCGAACGTGCCTTGGAATCACCCGACGTCGTCGCCAGCATGAAGGCTGGCGGTTTCGAGCCGGGCACGATGACGGTTCCCGAGATCGACGCCTATATCCAGACCGAGATCAAACGCTGGGGCGAGGTCATCCGTGCCGCGGGCATCAAGCCGGAATAAGCAACTCATCCCCGACCTGCTGGCGCCGGGCCTCGACCTCGTCTTCTGTGGCACGGCGCCCAGCCCGATCTCGTTCAAGGCGCGCGCCTACTACGCCAATCCAGGCAACGCCTTCTGGCCAACCTTGTATGCGGTTGGCCTGACGCCCGAGCGCCTGGCGCCGCAACGCTTTCCCGAGCTGTTGGGCTTCGGCATCGGCCTCACCGACCTCAACAAGACCGAAGTCGGCTCCGACCATGAACTGTCGCCCGCGGCGATGGACGCCGCATCGCTGCACGCCAAGTTGCGACAGCTTCGGCCCGCCGCCATCGCCTTCACCAGCAAGAACGCCGCCGCCCTGGGGCTCGGCGTGAAGGCACCGGCCTATGGGCGGCAGGAGACCTTGCTCGAAGGCGCCGTCGTGTTCGTGCTCGCCTCGCCCTCGGGACGGGCGCGCTCATTCTGGACGCTCACCCCCTGGCAGGAAGCGGCCGCCTTCGTCGCCGAGCGCCGGCGGCTCCGGGAGCGAGCCGCATGAAGCTAGGTCGACGCACGGCGCTGGCCGGCCTGATCGCCACACCGGCGCTGGCGCGGGCGCAGGACGCCCCTTTGTCGTTGCGCGAGCTGGCACGACGGGCCGCGATCTACCTCTTCCCGGTCTACGAGATGTATCGCGCCCGCTGGCAGGCGACGGTGAACGAGGCCAATCCGGCGCGGCAGAGGCTGAACCGTTTTCGACACGTGACGACGCTGGCCGATCCGCGAACCCGCGCCGTGTCGATGCCGAGCGGCGACACTTTGCAATCCTTCGCCTGGCTCGATCTCTCGAACGAGCCGATGTTCCTCGTCGTGCCGCCGGTCGGCGACCTCTACTACAGCTACGCCTTCCTCGATCTCTTCACCGACACATTCGCGACCGTAAGCCATCGGCTGAACGGAGGCCGGCCACCACCGCAGATGATCGTGGGACCGGCCTGGAAGGGCGACCCGCCAGGCGACGTCACTTTGGTTCGGGCACCGACCAATTCGGTCTGGTTGCGCGGCCGGTTGCTGGTCAGCGACCCCGGCGAGCTGGACCGGCTCGCTATCCTGCAGACGCGCGTGCTGCTCGAGACGCCCGACATGCGCAACGAACGGCGCATCCTGGAAACGCGGGAGCTGATGCGCCAACGTACCCAGCCACCACCGGAGCCCGTGGCCGACTGGCCCGAGCCGCAGCCGGCCGATCCCTTCGACGTTCTGGCAGTTGGCATGCGGGCGCTGGGCGAAAGCCCCCTCTCCGATCGCGATCGCGGCCAGCTCGAAGGGTTCGCGCTGCTCAAGCTGGCGCCGGGCCGCAAGTTCGACGTGCGCGCCTTCAGCGAAGGCGAACGGCGGGCAATCCGCACAGGCATCGAGCAGGGGTTGGCCGATATCCGCGCTGCCGCCGCGCGGCCCGCCAGGACGCTCGACGGCTGGTCCTACGCGGAACCCCATCTCGGCAACTTCGGTAACGATCATCTCTATCGCGCAGCGACGGCGCTCACCAATCTGGGCGCCCCGGAGCCGGCCGAACTTGTGAGCATCGTAGGTGCGGCAGATGCGGCCGGCCGCCCTCTCCTTGGCGAGCATTCGTACACGCTCACCTTTCCTGCCAATGGTCTGCCGCCGGCCCGCGCCTTTTGGTCGCTGGCCATCTACGAGGTGATGGCCAACGGCCGCGCCTTCTTCTTCGACAATCCGATCGCTCGCTACATGATCGGTGAGGACACGCCTGGTCTCTCGCGTGCGGCCGACGGCGCACTCACTCTTTATATTCAGCGCCAAGCACCGGCCGGCCATCGTATGGCAAACTGGTTGCCCGCTCCCGCAGGCCCCCTGCGGCTGGTTCTGCGCGCCTACGAGCCCGACGCGGCCCTGATCGAGGGCCGCTATCGCATGCCTGCCGTGATGCGCAACTCATTCCCCTGACGTGCGTTCCCTCTCAGGGACACGCAGGAGTTCGATATGACCAACATCCCCCGCCGCTCCCTGGCCGCGGGCGTTGGCCTGTTGCTTGGGGCGATGGCCATTCCGGCCCGCAGTCAACAACTCGCCATCAGCGCCACAACGCTGCGGCTCACGGCAAAACCGCTCACCTTCAATCCCGACAAGGTGAAAGGCCTGTCGGCCGACCTCCTGCGTCGCCACTACGACGAAATCTACGTGAGTGCCGTGAAGAGGATGAACGCCCTCAACGAAGAACTGGCAAAGCTCGATTTCAACGAGGCGCCGGCGGAAACCGTGGCAAAGCTGAAGAGCGAGGAGCTGGCCGCCTACAATGCCACGATCCTGCATGAGCTTTACTTCGACGGGATCGGCGAAGCCCCCACCCAGCCTGCGGGCCTGCTTGCCCAGGCACTGTCGCGCGACTTCGGCAGCCTCGATCGTTGGAAGGCCGAGTTCATGGCGACCGGCCGGTCACTCGCCAATGACGATGGCTGGGTGATCCTGGCGCACTCGCCGCGCGACAAGCGCCTCTACAATCATCGCACCGCCAGTACCTCGGAGATGCCGGCCGGCAGCGTTCCGCTCCTGGCAATGGACATGCATCGCCATGCCTACGAAAAAGACGACGGCAACGACGCCGCGAAGTATGTCGAGGCGTTCATGCAGGTCGTCAAGTGGACCAACGCGGAGCGGCTCTATCGCGAAGCCATGAGGGTCTGAAGCGGGCAGCAGGCTTCAGGCACGCCGCCCGGGAGAGGCTAGGCGTTCGGCTGGACGCGCTGGGATTCCTCCTCGGCCTTGGCTTCGATCGCTTCCATGTCGTCGTCGCTCAGGCCGAAATGATGGCCGATCTCGTGGATCAGCACATGCCGCACGATGTGCGGCAGGTCCTCGCCCGATTCGCACCAGTAGTCCAGGATCGGGCGGCGGTAGAGGAAGATGCGGTCGATGTCGTTGGCGACATGGCCGGCACCGCGTTCCATCATCGACACGCCTTGGTAAAGACCGAGCAGGTCGAAGGGCGTGTCGAGCTCCATTTCCTTCTCGACTTCGTCGGAGGGGAAGTCATCGATCTGGATGCGCACGTTGCCGACGTGCCGACGAAACTCTTCGGGAATCGTGGCGAGTGCCTCGGCGGCGATCGCTTCGAAGTCCTCTAGGGTTGGCGCCGTGCCGAAGCAGGGCGTGCGCCGCGGGTTCGTGAAGATCGGCATGACTCCCCCATATAGGAGCAACGCGCCCTCGCCAAGCACCCCCTTATTGGAGATTGTGCACCCTCGGCTCTTGAAATTTGGCGCGAGATTCGCATGGTCGCTTTAGGGAAGGAACCACACTAAGCTCGCCGCCGCACATGCTCCAATTCATTGTCCGCCGCTTGATCGTAGCGCTGCTCGTTGCGGCGACGGTCATGACCCTAGCCTTTATCCTCACTCGGCTCTCGGGCGACCTCGCCGTCTCGATTGCCGGACCCAATGCGACCCAGGAAGATATCGAGCTGGTCCGCAAGGCCTACGGGCTCGACCGGCCGCTGACGACCCAGTTCTTCGAATGGGTCGGCCGCGCCGTTACCGGCGACCTGGGGGAAAGTTATTTCTTCAAGGCCCGCGTCTCCTCGCTGATCGCGGAGCGAATGCCGATCACCATAACCCTCGGCCTGACCGGCCTGGTCATCGCACTGCTCGTTTCCCTGCCATTGGGCATTCTGGCGGCAGTACGCGAGAACACGACGCTCGACCGCGTGGTGCAGATGGTGGCGCTGCTCGGCCAGGCCATGCCGTCCTTCTGGCTGGGGCTGATCCTGATGATCACATTGGGCCTGCAGCTCGGCTGGTTGCCGATCTCGGGCACCGGCTCATGGCAGCACTATGTAATGCCGGGCATCGTGCTCGCCTTCTCGGCCATCCCCGCCCTCACGCGGCTCACCCGCGCCGGCATGATCCAGGCCATGGGCAGCGACTACATCAGGACGGCGCGGGCCAAGGGCCTGTCGCGGGCCTCGATCCTGCTGAAGCATGCGCTGCGCAATGCGGCCATCCCGGTGGTGGCGATCGCGGCCGTCCAGCTCGGTTTCATGCTGGGTGGCTCCATCGTGATCGAACAGGTCTTTGCCTTGCACGGTGTGGGCTTCCTCGCCTGGGAGTCGATCGGCAAGAACGACTTCCCGGTGGTCCAGGCCGTGGTGCTGGTGCTGGCCGTCATCTACGTGGCGCTGACCATGCTGGCGGACCTGATGAACGCCGTCCTCGATCCCAGGCTCCGTTGATCATGAGGACAGAAGCATGAGCGCCGTCTCCATCACCACGGGCCCCCGGCGCGGCTGGAAGAGTGTCAGCACCTGGATTGGTGCCGTCATTGTCGGCATCGCCACGATCTGCGCCCTGTTTGCGCCGCTGCTCGCGCCGCACGATCCCTTCGCGCAGGACCTCGGCAAGCGCCTGCTGGTGCCTTTCTGGATGGAAGGCGCCGATCCGTCGCATCTTCTCGGCACCGACCAGCTCGGCCGCGACTATCTCTCGCGCCTGATCTACGGCTGCCGCATCTCCATGCTGATCGGCGTCACGGTCACCATCGTCTCTGCGGTGATCGGTATTGCGATCGGCGTGCTGGGCGGCTTCCTGGGAGGCCGGGTCGACGACGCCGTCCTGTTCGCCATCACGACCCGCCTCTCCATTCCGGTCGTGCTGGTGGCATTGGCGGTCGTGGGCCTGCTCGGCAGCTCCATGCATCTGCTGGTCATCACGCTCGGTCTCCTGCTGTGGGACCGTTTCGCAGTGGTGGCACGCTCCACCACCATGCAGGTGCGCAATCTCGACTTCGTAGCCGCCGCCTGGTGTGCCGGCTGCTCGCGCTTCCGCATTCTCAGTCGCGAAGTGCTGCCCAACATCGCGAGCCATCTGGTCGTGGTGGCGACCCTCGAAATTGCGCTCGCCATCCTGCTGGAAGCCGCCCTCTCGTTCCTCGGCCTCGGCGTGCCGCCGCCCCTGCCCTCGTGGGGCCTGATGATCGCCGAAGCCAAGGATTACATGTTCTTCTCGCCCTGGGTGATCGTGATCCCGGGCATCGCACTCTTCGTGCTGGTGCTCGGTATCAACCTGCTGGGCGACGGGTTGCGCGATGCCTTCGGCACGCACAGGACTGATACGTGAAGGCGGGAACATGAGCGCGCTGCTCGAAATCGAAGATCTCGCCGTCAGCTTCGGACGGACCGGCGCCGTGCGCGGCACGTCGCTCACCGTCGAACGTGGCGAAACCCTCTGCGTCGTGGGCGAATCGGGCTGCGGCAAGTCGGTGACGGCGCTGGCGGTGATGAACCTGCTGGCACGCGGTGCCCGCCGCACCGCCCGCAGCATGCGTTTCCAGGGCGAGGACCTGCTGGGCCTCTCGGATGCCGGCATGGCGCGGCTGCGCGGCAACGACATGGCGATGATCTTCCAGGAGCCGATGACGTCGCTCAATCCCGCCTACACGGTGGGCTCGCAGATGACCGAAGTGCTGCGCCGCCACAAGGGTACGCCGCAGCGGGTCGCCGTCGACCGCGCCGCCGACCTGCTGGCCCGCGTCGGCATCACGGCGCCCGGCCTGCGCCTGGGGCAGTTTCCGCACCAGCTCTCGGGGGGCCTGCGCCAGAGGGTGATGATCGCCATGGCGCTGATGTGCGAGCCCAAGCTCCTGATTGCCGACGAACCGACGACAGCACTCGACGTCACCGTGCAGGCGCAGATCCTGCGGCTGCTGGCGCAGCTCCAGCGCGATCTCGGTCTCGGTATGCTGCTGATCACCCACGACCTCGGCATCGTCGCCCGCGTCGCCCACAAGGTGGCCGTCATGTATGCCGGCAAGGTGGTCGAGAACGCGGCGACCGCAGAACTGTTTGCCAGCCCGCGGCATCCCTATACGCAGGGCCTGCTGCGCTGCGTGCCGGTGCCCGGCAAGATCAAGCGCGACGAGCCGCTGGGCTCGATCCCCGGCACGGTGCCTCGGGTCGGTCCCGACTTCGAGGGCTGCGCCTTCCGCGAGCGCTGCTCCTTCGCCGATCCAACCTGTACGCAGGAAATCCCGCGTCACCGGGCCGGCGGTACCCACGACTTCCTCTGCAGGCTGCCGGCATGAGCGCGACATCCCCAACGCAGATGCCGGCCATCGAAGTGAAGGCCGTCCGCCGGACCTTCAAGGTGAAGGGTGGCATGTTCGGCACCGACCGCCATGTCGTGGCCGTCGACGATGTTTCCTTCGCCGTGCCTCCCGGCGGCGTGCTGGGTGTGGTGGGCGAGTCGGGCTGCGGCAAGTCCACCTTGGCGCGCCTGATCCTCGGTCTCCTCGAACCGACGGCCGGCGACATTGCCGTCGATGGCCAGCGCGTCACCGACATGGACCGAAAGGCCCGCGCGCGGCTGATCCAGCCGGTGTTCCAGGATCCCTTTGCCTCGCTCAATCCGCTCACCCGGATCCGCGATATCGTGGCGATGCCCCTGGTGGCGCAAGGCACCTTCGGCCGGGCCGAAATCGCCAAGCGCGTCGACGAGATGCTGGAGCGGGTCGGCCTGCGCGCCGAGATGGGTCAGCGCCTGCCGCCGGAACTGTCGGGCGGCCAGCGCCAGCGTGTGGCGATCGCACGCGCCCTGGTGCTGCGCCCGCGTATCGTGGTGTGCGACGAGCCGACGTCGGCGCTCGATGTCTCGGTGCAGGCGCAGATCCTGAACCTGCTGGGCGAGCTGCGCCGCGACCTCGGCCTCACCTATCTTTTCATCAGCCACAACCTTGCCGTCGTCGAGCATGTCGCGAGCGAGGTGGCTGTTATGTATCTCGGCCGCATCGTCGAACGCCAGCCGACCGAGACGCTGTTCCGCACCCCCGAGCATCCCTACACGAAGGCGCTGCTCGCGTCGGTGCTGACGCCCGAGCCCGGTCTCGGCGTGCCCGATGTCG
>JAFKFK010000027.1 GCA_017307275.1 Alphaproteobacteria bacterium
GTGCCGCAGGTCGAGGTGACCTTCGACATCGACGCCAACGGCATCGTGCAGGTCTCGGCCAAGGACAAGGCCACCGGCAAGGAGCAGCAGATCCGCATCCAGGCTTCGGGCGGCCTCAGCGAGGCCGACATCCAGAAGATGGTGAAGGACGCCGAGCTGCATGCTGAGGAAGACAAGAAGAAGCGCGAGCTGATCGACGCCCGCAACCAGGGCGAGGCGCTGGTCCACTCCACGACCAAGCACCTGACGGAGTACGGCGACAAGGTGAGCCCCACCGAGAAGGCCGAGATCGAAGGCGCGCTTGAAGGGCTGAAGACGGCGCTCACGGGCGAAGACGTCGAGGCGATCAAGGGCAAGACCAACGATCTTGCCCAGGCCGCGATGAAGCTCGGCGAGGCCATGTACAAAGCCCAGCAGAGCGAAGCGCAGGCCGGTGCCGCGGCGGGCGCTGCCGGGGCCGCCGGCGGGGCCGCGAACGAAGCGAAGGGCGAGAAGGTCGTCGACGCCGAGTTCGAGGATGTCACCGACAAGAACAAGAAGACCGGCTCCTGAGCCGGAGCAACGAACAGGACAAACGGCCTCCCGCGCAAGCGGGAGGCCGACCTGCAAGGGGCATCCTTTGATGTGCATGTTGGGGGCCGCGTAGAGCGCTATGTCGCAGGACTATTACGAGTTACTGGGAGTCGGCCGCGCGGCCAGTGCCGACGACATCAAGAAGGCATTCCGCAAGCTTGCCATGCAGCATCACCCGGATCGCAACCAGGGTGACAAGGATGCCGAGAAGAAATTCAAGGACATCAACCACGCCTACGACATCCTGAAGGACCCAGAGAAGCGTGCCGCATACGACCGCTATGGGCCGGCTGCCTTCGAAGGCGGGGCCGGGCCGGGCGGTCCGTTCCAGGGTGGTCAGGGCTTCGATTTCGGCTCGGTGTTCGGCGACATCTTCGAGGAGATGTTCGGGGCCGGCGGGGGCCGTGGGCGTCCCGGCGGGCGCGCCGACATGCGCGGCCAGGACCTGCGCTTCAATCTCGAGATCACGCTGGAGCAGGCGTACGGCGGCACCGAAGCCACGGTACGCGTGCCGAGCTCCATCTCCTGCGAAGCCTGCCATGGCAGCGGGGCCGAGCCCGGCTCCAAGCCGCAGCAATGCGCCACCTGTCACGGCCGCGGCCGTCTCAGAGCGCAGCAAGGATTCTTCACCGTCGAGCGCACCTGCCATACCTGCCACGGCGCGGGCCAGGTGATCGACAAGCCCTGCCGCACCTGTGCAGGCCAGGGCCGTGTGCGGCGCGAGAAGACGCTCAAGGTCAACATCCCGGCCGGCGTCGAGGACGGCACCCGCATCCGCCTCTCGGGCGAAGGCGAGGCTGGCGCGCGCGGCGGACCGGCGGGCGATCTCTACGTGTTCCTGTCGGTGCGTCGCCATCAGCTCTTCGAGCGTGAAGGCGCCGACGTGCATTGCCGCGTGCCCATCTCGATGGTGCAGGCCACGCTCGGCGGCAGCATCGAAGTGCCGACCCTCGACGGCAAGATGGCGCGCATCAACATTCCGGCCGGCGCCCAGGGCGGCCACCAGTTCCGCATGCGCGGCAAGGGCATGCCGATCGTGCGCTCCAGCCAGCACGGCGACATGTACATCGAGATCAATGTCGAGACGCCGACCAACCTGACGTCCAAGCAGAAAGAGCTGCTCAAGGAGTTCGAGAAGGCCGGCAAGACCAGCCCCGAATCCGAGGGCTTCTTCAGCAAGGTCAAGGAAATGTTCGGCGGCTGACGGTGAGCCTCGCCGCGTCGATCTCGGATGTTGTCGTCTCGGCTTTGCTGCCGGTCGCTTCCGCTTCCTTGATCTTTCTCGCCGAGGCGAAGGGACCGCTTTCCGGTCCGATCCGGAAAACCCGTGGCGTCGTCGCTCCCTACTTCGCGTCAGTCGCCGTACTGTTCGGTCTGTTCGCGGCCCTGCTGGCGAGCGATGTGTGGCAGAAGACCAACGAAGCCAAGCGGGCCGTGCTGGCGGAAGCCCATGCCGTCGAGACCTTGGGCTATTTCGCGCGCGCCAACGATCTCGAGGAGCTGCTCTTTCCCCGCCTGAAGGCCTACGCCAAGGCGGCAAGTGCGGAGGATCCCTATTCTTCTGCGATCGGTCCAGCCCGCAACGAGACCGACAAGGCTGCCCTCGACATCCTCACCACGATCTCGCAGGCCTATGGCGTCGACGGCCCTACTCGTTCGGCCATGCTGACGACGGCCCGTGAGCTGCTGCGCGCCCACGACAATCGGCTGAGCCTCGCCAACGACGTGACGGCGCCCATCAAGTGGATCGCCATCGTGGTCCTGGGCGCGCTGACGCAGATCGCCCTGCTTCTCGTTCATGTCGACAACCAGCGTGCCATGCGGGCAGCGATCGGCCTGTTCACCGTCGCATTCGCTTTCTGTCTGGTGGTCGTGACGATCTTCGATTCGCCCTTCGACACCATCCTGAGAAACGAGCCCGCCGCCAGTCTCAACTTCACATTGGGCAGTCTCTAAGCGGCCAACACGCAGCGCACGGCGTGCGCCGTCTCGACTTCGCGCAGCGACGGCACCGACGCCGTGCAGTCCGGCCTGACGAACTTGCAGCGCGGTGCGAAGCTGCAGCCACCCGGCACTTCGGCAAGATCGGGCGGCGCGCCAGGAATTGCTTCCAATCTCTGGCCGCGCATCCCGTCATGCACCGTCGACGCCAGCAGGCCGCGGCTATAGGGGTGCTGCGGCGCATCGACCATGCGCTCGACCGGCGCCAGCTCGACCAGTTTGCCGGCATACATGACACCGATCCGGTCGGACACCTCGACGGCCACCCCGATATCGTGGGTGACGAAAATCACGCCGAGGTCGAACTCGCGCTGCAGCTCGCGGATCAGCAGCAGCACCTGGATCTGGACGGTCGCGTCGAGCGCGGTGGTCGGCTCATCCGCCAGCAGCAGGCTGGGATTGCAGGACAAGGCCAGCGCGATCATGGCACGCTGCCGCATGCCGCCTGACATTTCGTGCGGATAGGCCTTGAGCCGCTGCTCGGGCGAGGGGATGCGCACCATCTCCAGCAGCTCGCGCGCGCGCTTCCAGGAGTCGCTGTCGCTCTTGCCCGTGTGCCGGCGCACCGTCTCGGCAATCTGCTGGCCGATGGTGAAGACAGGATCGAAGGCCGTCGCCGGCTCCTGGAAGATCATGGCGACCCGTTGCCCGCGCAGGTCGGAGAGCGCCCGCGGCCCCATCTCCAGGACCTCGTCGCCGCCGAGCTTGATGCTGCCCGACCAGCGCGTGCGATGCTCCGGATGCAGCCGCAGGATCGAGCGCAAGGTTACGCTCTTGCCGGAGCCCGACTCGCCCAGGATCCCGAGCGTCTCGCCGCGCTTCAAGTCGAAGCTGACGCCATTCACGGCATGCACCGTACGGTCGGGCGTGACGAAGGTGACGTGGAGGTCGTTGACCTGCAGGAGATTGCTCATGCCGCCACCGCCTTGGAATGACCGGACCCGGCCACGCGCATGTGGCAGGCGACGGCCTGCGTTCCGGTATCGGCCAGCGGCGGCTCGGCACGGGCACAGACGTCCTCGGCGAAGGGACAACGAGTGCGGAAACGGCAGCCGGATGGCGGATTGATCGGGTTCGGCGGATCGCCCTGGATCGGCGCTTCGCGCGTCCGCTTGCGCGGGTCCATCGACGGCCGCGCCGACAGCAGCGCCTTCGTATAGGGATGCTGCGGATCGCCGTAGATCGCCTCGACGGGGCCCAGCTCGACAATCTTGCCGAGATACATCACCAGCACACGGTCGCTGAGATACTGCACGACGTTGAGGTCGTGGCTGATGAAGACATAGGTGAGGTCGAGTTCCTTCTTGAGGTCGACCAGCATGTTCAGCACCTGCGCCTCGACGGACTTGTCGAGCGCCGACACCGCCTCGTCGAGAATGATCAGGCGCGGCCGAAGGGCCAGGGCACGGGCGATGTTCACGCGCTGGCGCTGGCCACCCGACAGTTCGTGCGGGTAGCGATCGGCATAGTTCACCGGATCGAGGCCGACCTTGGCCAGCAGGTCGCGCACGCGCTCGCGCGCCTCGGCGGCCGGCAGGCCATGTGCCCGCGGGGCGAAGGCCAGGGTCTCGGCGATGGTGAGGCGCGGATTGAGCGAGGCGTAGCTGTCCTGGAACACCATCTGCACCTGGCGGCGCAGTTCGTTGACCGTGATGCCGTGCGGTTCGTCGACCGGATCGCCGTCCAGCACCATCGTGCCCTTGTCGGGCTTGATCAGCCGGATCAGCAACCGCGCCACCGTGGACTTGCCACAGCCCGATTCGCCCACGACGCCCAGGGTTTCGCCCTTGGCGACCGACAGGGTGAGGTCGTCGACGGCGCGCACGACCTTGGTGGTGCGGCCAAGAAGTCCACCGGCGACGGGGAAATGCTTGCGCAAACCAGTGGCCAACAGAAGCGGCTGCGCCGGGCCGCCGCGATCCTGAATGGGAAGCAATGTGTCCATGTCAGGCCTTCACATCCATGGCGGCGCGCAATCCATCGCTCATCAGGTTGAAGCAGATCGAGGTAATGAAGATCATCACGCCCGGCAGCGCCGCCAGCACAGGATTGACGTAGATCGCCTGGCGCAGCGTATTGAGCATCAGGCCCCATTCCGGCTCGGGCGGCTTGACGCCGAGGCCGAGAAAGCTGAGCCCCGCGGCCAGGATAATCGCCACGCTGATCAGCGACGTGGCGTAGACCAAGATCGGCCCCAGCACGTTGCCGAGCACATGGACCCGCACGATGGTAAGCGCGGATGCACCGCTCGCCTTGGCGGCATCGACGAAATCGAAGCCACGCACCTGCGTGGTCACGCTCTCCGAGACGCGGCAGATCGGCGGGATGAACACCAGGGTGAGCGAGAGCAGTGTATTCTCTGTGCCGGCGCCCATCGCGCCCGAGAGCGAGATTGCCAGCAGCACCGACGGGAAGGCGTAGAACACGTCCATGACGCGCATGATCGCCATGTTGACCTTGCCGCCGACGAAGCCTGCCGTGATGCCGAGCAGGCCGCCGATCAGCAGGGCGCAGACGACGGGCGTCACCCCCATGAAGAGCGAAAGGCGGCCGCCATAGATCAGGCGGGCGAACATGTCTCGACCCAGCTCGTCCGTGCCCAGCCAATGGTTGGGCGACCCCAGCGGATAGAGGCGGCGGATCATGGAGGTCTTGTAGGGATCGGCGAGGCCCAGCCACGGCGCGGCTATGGATGCCAGGACGATCAGGACCAGAAGGCCGGCGCAGATCAGGGTCACCGGATCGCGGCGCAGGCGGCGGCCGACCGACTGCCAGTAGCCGCGCGAGGCCGACGAAGGTGTCGGCTTCACCAGGACGGCGCCACCGATATCGAGCGACGGGCTTTGAACGGCCATGGCTTCAGCCTCGCTTGATTCGGGGATCGACCATGGTCTGGATCACGTCCACGGTCAGGTTCAGCAGCATGAAGAAGCCGGCCAACACCAGTGTCGTGCCCTGCAGGATCGGCAGGTCGCGACGGAAGATGGCGCTGTTCAGCAGGAAGCCGGTGCCTGGCCAGGCGAACACCGTCTCGATCAGGATCGATCCGCCGATCAGATTGCCGGCCTGCAGCCCCATGACCGCGAGGCATGTGGGCGCGGCGTTCTTCAGCACATGGAACAGGATCTGCCGGTCGCGCATGCCCTTGGCCTGCAGCGCCGTCACGAACTCCATGCTGAGCGTCTCCTTCACCGTGGAGCGCACGGTTCGGGTGACGACGCCGAGCGGGATCACCGACAGGGCAATGGTCGGCAAGACCATGTGCGCGAGATGGGCGCGGTCGAAACGCCAGCCCGTCGAGTTCTCCGGGCCGATGCCCATGGGCGGCAGGGCCCCCAGTTCGACGGCGAAGATGATGACCAGCACGATCGCCAGCCAGAAGTGCGGGACGCTGACGCCCACCAGCGAGATCAGCGTCACCAGCCGGTCGACGATGCGCGACTTGGCGTAGGCCGCGGCGGTGCCGAGGATGACCGCGAGAGTGAAGGCAAGGAGCGTCGCGGCAATCGCCAGGATGAGAGTGTTGCCGAACGCCGACGCCACTTCGGTCGCCACGGGCCGTCCCGTGCCGATGGAGGTACCGAAATCACCGGTCAAGGTGACGCCGAGCCAGCGCAGATACTGAACCGGCAGAGGCTGGTCGAAGCCGTAATATTCCTTGAGCTTGTCGACCACTTCCTTGGGCGCATCGGGCGGGACGATGGCCGAGATCGGATCGCCGGGCGCGAGATGCACCAGGCCAAAGACCAGCAGCGACACGCCGAACGCGACGGGCACCAGGTAGATCAGCCTGCGCAAAGCGTAGAGCAGCATCGCTTATGCCTCTCGCGCTACTTGAGCTCGATGGGGGTCAGGTCCTGGAACCAGCTCTGCGCCTGCACGAAGCCCTTCACCTTGGGGCTCATGGCGCGTGGGTTGAGATCATGCGCGATCCAGACCCAGTAGGACTGGTCGACGATGTAGGAGTGAACGTCGGCCAACGCCTTGGTCTGCTCGGCCTTGTCGAAGCTCGTGTGCGCCTTGTTGATCATGGCATCGAGCTTCTCGTCCTTGAGGATGCCCCAGTTCGCGCCGACCGGCGGCACGAAGTTGCTGTTCATCAGACGGGTGAAGGCCGAGTAGGGATCGACCGTCGCGCGGCTGATGTTGACGCCGTTGACGCCGGCCTTCTTGGCTGCGTCGCCCGTGACCGGCTGGAAGGCGAAGGTGACCAGCGCATTCCATTCCATGACCTCGAACGAGGCGTCGAAGCCGACGGCGTTCAGGTTCTCCTGCACGTATTCGTTCATCGGCAGCGGCAGCATCTGGCCCGACCCCGAGGTCGAGATGGCAATCTTGATCTTGGGCTTGTTGGTGGCCGTGTAGCCCGCCTCGGTCAGCAGCTTCTTTGCCGCCGCCGGATCGTACTTGATGTCGAAGGACGGAGACCCGAACCAGGGATGGCCAGGATAGACGTGACCCTTCGATTCGATCATCAGCCCGCCCAGCAGCTTGTTGATGCCGGCGCGATCGATCGCGAGGTTCGCGGCCTTGCGCACGCGAATGTCGGCCCACGGCGAACCCTCGATCATGCTGGGCTGGTAGGCCCAGTTGTGCGGATACTTGTTGGTGACGATCGTCATGCCGCCCTGCTTCAGGCGCGGGATCGCGTCGGGCGCCGGCACTTCGATCCAGTCGACCTGTCCCGCCAGCAACGCCGCCGTGCGCGTTGCCGCTTCGGGCATGGGGAACAGGATCACCCTGTCGAGCTTGGGAACGCGTGCTTTTTCCCAGTAGTCGGCGTTGCGCGACAGTTCCATGCGCTCACGCGGCACGACGCGATCGACCTTGAACGGACCGGTGCCCGAGGGCTGAAGAGCGACCTTGTTCCAGTCCTTGCCCTGCTTCTCCCAGTTCGCGGGGCTGGAATAGAAGACGTAGGACATGTCGTAGGGAAACAGCGAATTCACGATGCGCGTAGTGAGCTCGACCGTGTACTTGTCGATCTTCTTGTAGCCGACCAGGGTCGGGATGCGCGCACGCACCTGCGCGAGCTGCTTGCTGTCGAACTGGGGCGACTTGTCGTTCAAGACCTTGTCGAGGTTCCAGATCACGGCATCGGCATCGAAGTCCGAGCCGTCGTGGAACTTCACGCCCTCGCGCAGTTTGAAGACCCACTTGGTGGGCTCGCCCTCGACCGGCGCCCATGATGTCGCGAGACCCGGGCGGATGTCGGCGATGGAGTCCGCCTTCGACAGGTCCCAGTTCACCAGCGCGTCGTAGATCGTGTAGCCCGCGAACCTGAAGCCCTCGAATCCCTGGTCGGGCTGACCTGTCGTCAAGGGAATGTCCGCTGCTGTCATGCCGATGCGCAGAGTGCCCTGCGAGAGGGCAGGCGTTGCCGTCGCTGCGATGACGCTGAGACCGATGGCGGCGGCTCGAAGGCGCTTGAACATTCGTTGCTCCTCAGTTCGGCGTTCCCAGCGGGAGGCGCTCGCGGTCTACTCATGCAAGGGGCAAGCCAATGCCTCTGCCGTGCCGGATCGAAGGCGCGGCATGTCGATTGCATGGTGTTCACGCGGGAGGGTTTGCATGACTTCGTCTACGAAGGCGCCGACGCTGGAGGAGTTCCGGGCACGCGCCGCGCTCACTGGTCTCACGTTGACCGAGGAAGACATCGGCCACCTGCACAAGGGCTATGTCGGATTGCTCGGTTTGATGGAGCGCATCCCCCAGCAATGGGCCTGGGCCGCCGAACCTCCGCACGTTTTCCGCGCCGACGAATAGAGCCATCCCATGACCGACTTTACGACTCTCGGTATTGCCGAAGCCGGCCGCTTGATGGCGCGCGGCGAACTCACCTCGACCGCCCTGACCGATGCCTTCCTGACACGCATCGCGGCCGTCGATCACAAGATTGCGAGCTACATCACCGTCATGGCCGACGAAGCGCGCAACGCTGCGCGCCAGGCCGACATGGAGATGCAGGGAGGATTGCGGCGCGGCCCGCTGCACGGCATCCCGCTCGCGTTGAAGGACATCTACGAGACCGCCGGTGTGAAGACGACCGGGCACTCTCATCTCAAGGCCGACTATGTGCCTGCAATCGACGCCGCGTCGGTGCGGCGACTGAAAGAGGCAGGCGCCGTCATTCTGGGCAAACTCGGCACGCACGAATTCGCCAACGGCGCCATGACGCCAGACCAGCCCTTCCCGCCGGTGCTGAACCCCTGGAACCCGAAGTATCAGCCGGGCGGGTCGTCGAGCGGGTCGGGCGCGGCGGTTGCGGCCGCCCTCTGCATGGGCGCCATGGGGTCCGACACTGGCGGCTCCATCCGCAATCCCGCAGGCTATTGCGCAACGGCCGGCATCAAGCCGACCTATGGGCTGGTCAGCCGGTGCGGCATCTTCCCGCTCGCCTTCAGCCTCGACACTGCCGGTCCGCTCGCCTGGACCACCGAGGACTGTGCCTTGATCCTGGGCGCGCTGGCCGGTCACGATCCCAATGATCAGGCTTCGGCCAAAGCGCCGGCCGTCGACTATGGGGCCGCCACACAACGTTCCATCAAGGGTATGCGCATTGCGCTGGCACGGAGCTGGTACGAGGGGCCGGATGGCAAGCTGTCGCCGGATATGGCCAAGGGCATGGACGATGCGGTGCGCGTCTTCCGCGATCTCGGCGCCCTCGTCGACGAAGTCACCTTCCCTGACATTCGCGACTATCACATCTGCGGTCGTGTCATCATCACGACCGAGGCGCACGCCATCCATCGCCGCGATGTCATCGAGCGGCCCGAGAAGTTTGGCTATACGACGCGGCGGCGCTTCCAGCTCGGCGCCTTCATCTCCGCCGAGCAGTACCTTTCGACATTGCGCTTCCGCCGCAAACTGCATCAGGACACGCGCGAGGCCATGCGCGGCTACGACCTGGTGATGACGGCAAACCATTGGGGCGCACCGGAGATCTTCGAGGAACCGCAGACGGTCTTCCATTTCCTCGGCAAGCCTTCGCTCACCATGCCGTTCAACGTCACCGGCCAGCCTGCCGCGACCGTGTGCTGTGGCTTCAGCGCCGACGGCCTGCCCCTCGCTTTCCAGCTCGCCGGACGCGCTTTCGACGAAGCCAGCGTCTTTGCCGCTGGTGCTGCTTACGAACGCGCGACGCCGTGGCGATCGCGACGGCCCGCCCTCTGATCCATCAGGAGAAGCATATGACGGACAAGACCAGGCTTTCCCGCCGCTCGATCCTCGCCGGCGCCAGTGCCCTGGCCTTGCCCGTCGGCTTCGGCACGCCCGTGCTGGCCGAAGAGAAGGTTGTCCGCTTCGGCATCTCCATGGCCGATGTGCCGCTGACCACCGGTCAGCCCGATCGTGGCGCCGGTGCCTACAAATTCACCGGCTACACGCTTTACGATCCGCTGGTCGCCTGGGAAATGGACGTCTCCGACCGGCCAGGCAAGCTGATCCCGGGCCTCGCCACGGAATGGAAGGTCGACGATGCCGACAAGACTTTGTGGACCTTCAAGCTGCGCGACGGCGTGAAGTTTCACGACGGCTCGGCACTCAACGCCGATGCCGTGATCTGGAACTTCGACAAGGTGTTCGACACCAAGTCTCCGCAGTTCGACCAGCGCCAGGCTTCGCAGGTACGGCCGCGACTGCCCTCGGTCGCGAGCTACAAGAAGCTCGACGACATGACGGTGCAGGTGAAGACCAAGGCGGTCGATGCGCTCTTTCCCTACCAGATGCTCTGGTTCCTGGTGTCGAGCCCGGCGCAGTTCGAGAAGCTCGGCAAGGACTGGAACAAGTTCGCGTCCGAGCCGTCGGGCACCGGCCCCTTCAAGCTGGCGCGGCTGGTGCCGCGCGAGCGCGCCGAACTGGTGAAGAACGACGCCTACTGGAATCCCAAGCGCTTGCCCAAAGCCGACCGCATGGTGCTGATCTGCGCCCCGGAAGCCACGACACGCACCGCGGCGCTGCTTTCGGGTACGGTCGACCTGATCGAAACACCGCCACCCGACGCAGTCGACCGCCTGACTAAAGGCGGCCTTAGGATCGTGCAGAACGTGACGCCGCACGTCTGGAACTTCCATCCCTCGATGGTGCCGGGCTCGCCCTGGACTGACATTCGCTTGCGCAAGGCGGCCAATCTCGCGATCGATCGCAACGCCATCGTGCAGCTCCTCGGCGGACTGGCGCAGCCGGCCTATGGTCAGGTCGACAAGACCAGCCCGTGGTTCGGCAAGCCGGCCTTCGAATTGAAGTATGCGCCCGACGAGGCGCGAATGCTGATGAGCGCCGCGGGCTTCAGCAAAGCCCAACCGCTCAAGACCAAGTTCGTGGTGGCCTCGGGCGGCACCGGACAGATGCTGTCGCTGCCCATGAACGAGGCGATCCAGGAGATGTTCAAGGACGCCTATATCGACCTCGAATTGAAGGTCGTCGAACTAGAGGCGCTCTACACGGCCTGGCGCGCCGGCGCCAAGGCCGACATGAACAAGGACGTCACCGCGAACAACATCGCCTACGTGACGTCGGACCCACTCTACGCGCTGACACGCTTCTTCCATTCCAACCAAGCAGCACCCGTTGGTGTGAACTGGAGCTACTACTCCAACCCCGAAGTCGACAAACTGATCGACGAGGCGCTGGCCACCTTCGATGCCGCCAAGCAGGACGCGTTGATGGCCAGGGTTCACGAGAAGGTGGTGGACGATGCCGCCTTGATCTGGGTCGTCCACGACACCAACCCGCATGCGCTGTCGCCGAAGATCAAGTCCTACATCCAGGCCCAGCACTGGTTCCAGGACCTGACGACGATCAGGACTTGATCTCCTAGCAGCCGAGCTTCTTCGCGACTTCGACGATGGAGTTGCCGACGGCATCCCAATCGCCTTCGACCTTGAGGTCGCGCGTCTGCTTGGGACCATGCTCGGTCGGGCGATGCACGAAGCCCGTCGCCAGGCCGCACTTCTGCGCCGCCGCCAGATCGTTGTTGTGGGCGGCGACCAGCATCACCTGGTGCGGCTTCAGGTACATGGTGTCCACTACGCCGAGATAGGCCTCGGGATCCGGCTTGTAGTGCTTGAAGGTTTCGCCCGAGAAGCAGTGGTCCCAGGGAATGCCGGAGTTCTTGGCCATATTGATCAGGAGCGCCACGTTGCCGTTGCTGAGCGTGGCAACGACGAATTTCTTCTTCAGCAGGCCGATGCCTTCGACTGAGTCGGGCCACGGCCGAAGCTTGTGCCAGAGGTGCGTGAACTCCCACGATCCTTCCTCGCCGGGATGTTTCAGGCCCCGTTTCTGCAGCAACATCTCGAACGCTTCCTTGTGCAGCTCGTCGATGCGTGTCCAGGGCAGCTCACCCTTGCGGACGCGGCCCATCTGCGGCTGGTAAAGGCCGCGCCAGTCGTCGGCGAAGCTCGTCCAGTCGGTCTCGAGCCCATACTTCTTGCCGAGCTTGGGCAGGTCCTCGATCAGGCTGCCGCGCCAATCCACCACCGTACCGAATACATCGAAGATGCAGACCTTGAGGTCCGCCAGATCCTTAGCCATGAACACTCCTCCGTTTGCCGGAGTGTGGCGTCACCCGGCGCGCTTGGGTAGGGTCCGCGCATGGTCTGGAAGCACGACACGGTCATTGGCACCGATGGCAAGCCGCGATGCGGCTGGGCCTCGGCCGATCCCCTCTACGAGAAGTATCACGACACCGAATGGGGTCGGCCCCTGCGCGACGATCGCGCGCTGTTCGAGTTGCTGACGCTCGAAGGCTGCCAGGCGGGCCTCTCCTGGATCACCGTGCTGCGAAAGCGCGAACACTATCGCAAGGTCTATGACGGGTTCGATCCGCAGAAGATCGCCCGCTACACGCCGGCCAAGCTCGCCAAGCTGCTGGCCGACCCCGGCATCATCCGCCATCGCGGCAAGATCGACGCCAGCGTCAGCAATGCCCGCGCCTATCTCGAAATCGTGGAGCGCGAGGGTTCGTTCTCGAAGTTCCTGTGGAGCGTGGTCGACGGCAAGCCACGCAAGAACCGGCCGAAGACGTTGAAGGGCGTCCCGGCCAAGACGGCCGAGAGCGACGCGCTTTCCAAGATGCTGGCGAAGGCCGGCTTCAAGTTCGTCGGCTCCACCATCTGTTACGCCTTCATGCAAGCCTCGGGCATGGTCGACGACCATGTCGCAGGTTGCCATCGCTGCAAGGAGTGAGTTTTGAGCAAGCGTGTGTTCATCGGTGCCCTCGGCACCGAGACCAATCAGTTCGTCCCCTTTCCGACGGGCCGCCGCGGCTATGAGGAACATGGCATCTGGCACGGCGACGCCACCAGGCACGAGCCGACCAACTTCACCGCGCCGATGCATGTCTGGCGCAAGGAGACCGAGAAGCGCGGCTGGACGGTGATCGAAGGGCTCGCGACCTTCGCCGCCCCGTCGGGCACCACCGTTCGCAAGGTCTACGAGGACTTCCGCGACGAGATGCTAGCCAACATAAAGGCCGCCTTGCCGCTCGACGCCGTGCTGATCAACGTGCATGGCGCCATGGTGGCTGACGGCTACGACGATTGCGAAGGCGACCTGCTCTCGAAGATCCGCGCCATCGTCGGCCCCAAGGTCGCCATCGGCGCGGAATTCGACCTGCACTGTCATCTGAGCGCGCTGATGCTGGACAGCGCCGACGTGCTGGTCGGCTACAAGGAATATCCGCACACCGACACGATGGAGCGCGCGGCTGAGCTGTTCGCCATCATCGCCGACACCGTCGACGGCAAGGTGAAGCCGGTCATGGCGCGCCATGACTGCCGCATGATCGCGCAGTACCGCACCTCGGTGCCGCCGATCAGCGAGTTCGTCGTCCGCATGAAGTCGCTCGAAGGCAAGAACGGCATTCTCTCGGTATCGCTCAGCCACGGCTTTTCCTTCGCGGATGTCGAGGATGTCGGCACCCGTACGCTGGTCGTGGCCGACGGCGACAAGGCCAAGGCTGAGAAACTCGCCAAGCAGCTCGGCGAGGAGCTGTGGGCCAATCGCGAGCGCTATGCCACCAAGTACCTCACCATCGCCGAGGCAATGGATCGCGCCACCTCGCACAATCAGGGCCCGCTGGTGCTGGCCGATCGCGCCGACAATCCCGGCTCGGGTGCGCCTGGCGATTCGACCTTCGTGCTGAAGGAACTGGTCGCCCGCGAGATTGGTCCGGCGCTGTTTGGCGTGATGTGGGACCCGATGGCCTTCCAGATCGCCGAAGAGGCAGGCGAGGGCGCGCGCATCCGCATGCGGCTCGGCGGCAAGTCGGGGGCGGTGAGTGGCGATCCGGTCGATCTCGACGTCACGGTGAAGAAGATCGCGCGCAACGTCTTCCAGCCCTACGGGCCCGTGATGTCGCCGCTCGGTGACATGGCGCTGCTGTCGTCAGAGCATGTCGACATCGCGATCTGCACGCGCCGCAACCAGACCTTCCACGCGGATGCCTTCCGCGCGGTCGGCGCCGAGCCCGCCGACTATCGCGTGGTGATCGTGAAGTCAGCGCAGCACTTCTATAACGGCTTCGTGGGCCTCGCGAAGGAGATCCTCTACGTCGCCTCTCCCGGTGCCGCCGATCCCGACGTCACGCGCTGGCCCTACACCAAGCGCAAGACGCCGTTCTGGCCGAAGGTCGCGGATCCCTGGAAATAGCCGCCCGGCTCACGACTGCGGCGGATAGCGGTCGAACGCCGGCAGTTCATGGACGTTCTTCATCCATCCGATCCGATCGGCGACCTGGATGTGGACCTGCGCCGGCACCGCGTCCGGATCGTCGTAGGTGGCGCTCTGGATATCGATGAGCCCCGGCAACGTCTTCGCATTGTCGTAGAAGAGCCCGGTGCCGCAGTCGGGGCAGAAATGCCGCCTTCCGTGCTCCGACAAGGCGTAGACCCTGGGCGTGCCCTTGGTCACCTTGACCGCGTCGTGCGGGTACATCGTCCAGCCCACCATCGGAGCTCCGGAGTGCCGCCGGCAGTCCGTGCAATGGCACAGCGCGTGGTGGAGGGCGTCGCCCTCGGCCTGATAGCGAATCGCGCCGCAATGGCAACCACCTGTAATCAACGCGTGCTCTCCTTCGTTGGGATGTCAGTCTACAGCAGCGGTTCGAGGGCCTCGCGTGTCGTCTTGCCTTCGACCACGGGCACGACTTCGAATTCGACGACTTCCTGCCAGTCGGCGATCCAGCGCTGGAAGGTCGTGATGTCGTCGGTTTCCATGAGCTGGAAGCAACGGCCGAGATCGGCCGTCACGTAGCTTGCCACGAAGGTAAGACCGTCCGGCAGCGCGCGGCCCTTGTCGCGCAGCTTGCGATACACGGCCTTGCCATCCTGATTCTTCAACTTCTCGACCACCATGAAGAGCATGTGTCCTCCGCACCTTGAGTTGGCTAATCTATGCCAACCAAAGAAAAGAGGAACGAGATGAAGATCGCCGTCGTCGGCGCCGCCGGGCGCATGGGCCAGATGCTGATCCGACAGATTGCACGCACCGAGGGCGTGTCGCTGGCTGCCGCCAGCGAAGCGCCGGGTGGTAAGGCGATTGGCAAGGATGCCGGCGAGGTCGCAGGCCTTGAAGCCAACGGCATCAAGATCGGCGGCGACAGCGCCGCCGCCATCGCCGCCGCGCAGGTCGTCATCGACTTCACCGTGCCGGCAGCCACCGTCGCCCATGCGAAGGTCGCCCAGGACAAGGGCGTGGCGATGGTGATCGGCACCACCGGCCTCGACCCGCAGCAGACGGCGCTGATCCACGAGGCGGCGAAGAAGGTGCCGATCATGTGGGCGGCCAACATGGCGTTGGGCGTTAACGTGCTGCTGGCGCTGGTCGAGAAGACGGCCGCGCTTCTCGACCCCAGCTACGACATCGAGGTGCTGGAAATGCACCACCGCCACAAGATCGACGCGCCTTCCGGCACCGCGCTGGCGCTGGGTCGTGCCGCAGCGGCCGGCCGCAAGGTCAAGCTCGAGGATGTCTGGCGCAAGACCCGCGACGGCCATACCGGCGCGCGGCCCGTGGGCGAGATCGGCTTCGCCACCCTGCGCGGCGGCGAAGAAGTGGGCGTGCACACGGTCTATTTCGCGACGGGCGGCGAGCGGCTTGAACTCAATCACCGCGCCTTCAGCCGCGAAGGCTACGCCTCGGGCGCCGTCACTGCCGCCAAGTGGCTGGAAGGCAAGAAGCCCGGCCTGTACGGCATGAAGGACGTGCTGGGGCTCTAGCCCTCAGCCTGGCTCTTCATCCCAGGCGTGGCGGTAGCGCGGCGCGCGCATCTCGGCCAGCGCCGCCTTGAGCTGTTCGCCCACGTGCAGGCGCTCGACCGGCGCCAGGAAACGACCGATCACGGTCCGGTTGCCGCGCGAGGCCACGACCAGGCGCTCCTCGGTCAGGTCGATCTTCAGCCAGTAGGCATCGAGGCGCTGCTCCTCGCGCTCGCCGTCGGGCGCGACGCGGGACACGATCAGTTCGAGATCGGTCAGCAGCAGGGTCTCGCTGCGGCGCGCGTCGAGATAGCTGCGCTTAAACAGCCACCACAGCAGCAGGACGTCGAGGCCCATGAAGCCGAACACCGGCCAGGCGCCGATGATCATCATGGGCAGGCCGACCAGGAGATTTGCCGCGACGGCACCACCGATCAGCCAGCGGAAGGCCTCCGGCGAGAGGCTTCGATGCGGCGTGAGTGAAGTGGCGAAATGAACCGCCGGAAGGGGCGTTTCAACCATGCTAAGAGGCTATATGGCCCTGATGAAGCCCGCCGTCATCCCCGAGTTTTTTGCCCGCCTGCGCCAGGCAATCCCGGAGCCGGAGACCGAGCTGGAATACGACAACGTCTACCAGCTCCTGGTCGCCGTCGTGCTTTCCGCCCAGGCGACGGACGTCGGCGTCAACCGCGCCACCAAGCCCTTGTTCGAAATAATCAAAACGCCCGCCCAGATGGTGGCATTGGGCGAGAAGAAACTGATCGACTACATCAAGACCATCGGCCTGTTCCGCACCAAGGCCAAGAACGTGATCGCGCTCAGCCATCTGCTGATCGAACGGCACGGCGGCGAGGTGCCGCACACCCATGCCGAATTGCAAGACCTGCCGGGCGTCGGCCGCAAGACCGCCAACGTGGTGATGAACGTGGCCTATGGCGAGGCGACCATCGCCGTCGACACCCACATCTTCCGCGTCGGCAACCGCACCGGTCTCGCCCCCGGCAAGAACCCGCTGCAGGTCGAGCTGAAGCTCCTGAAACGCGTGCCCGAAGAATTCCGGCTGCACGCGCATCACTGGCTGATCCTGCACGGCCGGTACACCTGCAAGGCGCGCACACCGATGTGCCCGACCTGCGTCGTGAACGACCTCTGCACCTTCAAAGGAAAGACGGTCGCGGCCTAGCGACCGAACATCATTGCGATTCGTGCACCGAGAAGCTTGCCGACAAACTTGAGAGAGAAACCCGGGTAGCTGGGCACGTCGGTCGGCAGGGTACCGCTGCCGGATTTGAATTTGGTGCAGATGCGCATGTCGAGCGGCGGAGCATTGCTGCCGAAGCGCGCGCGGTACACCGGCACCCAGTGCTTCGAGTCGTCGAACTTCATCACCATCGCTGAATTGCAGCAGGTGGCGACGACCCGGTTCGTGTCCGTCTTCTCGCGGATCTTGAGGCTCTTCAGCAGTTCGGCACCCTTGGAGTACCGAACGCGGTCCTTGCGGAAGAGGGTGTAGGTGGTCCCGGAATCGGGATCGACAACGGCGGGCGCGCCCGGCAGCGCTTCGACCTGACGCGAGCCTTCCTGGCAGTCGTCGCAGTAGCAGGCGACGCTTATGATCGGCGCGCCGACGGCCTCGACCTCGACGTTTCCGCAAGCGCATCGGGCAAGCATGATGCCGTCCTTCAATTGGTCAGGCCGCCTCGTCGATCCGACCGCTCTCGTTGTCGACGACGACCGCCGTCTCGAAATAGCGGATCTCCGGCAGCATGCCGTAACGCGCGGCGATATAGGCCTGCCATTGCGGTGTGTAGACCGCTTCGGCATCGATACGGCTCTTCCAGAGGTAAACGCCGCCGCCGATCCGCGTCTCCTCGTCGAACAGGTAATATTTGCGGACCAGCCCCTTCATGCCGCGGTACTTCGGTGCCGAATCCCTGAAGAGGGCGGCCGCCTGCTTGGCATCGATCCCGGCGGGCAGCTTGAAGTTCACGATGGCGGTGATCATGGCCGATCTCCTTCAGTGTTTCGCGCGTTCCTCGCGCACGTTCCAGAGCAGGATGAAGCCTATCACCAGGAAGGCAAGCACACAGGCCATGCCGATCCGCGTCGAACCGCTCGCGGCCGTGACGATGCCGATGGCGAGCGGCGCCATCCAGGCCGTCGCGCGGCCGGAGAGAGCGAAGAGGCCGTAGAATTCGCCGGTCATGCCCTCGGGCGCGATCCGGCCGATCATCGTACGGCTGGCCGCCTGCATTGGCCCCATGCAGAAGCCCAGGATCAATGCGAAGCCCATCAGGGTCTTTTCCTGCAGCGAACCGAACAGGCCGCGTGTCGGGCTGAGAGGATCGGCTGGAATGATGTAGAAGACACGGTCGGCGGTGACACCCACGATGCCCAGGGTGGCGATGATCACACCGGCAATGGCGATCTGGATCGTGCGCTTACTGCCGATCATGTCGTCGAGACGGCCGCCGAGAAAGGCGCCCGGAATGGCGAACACCGTCAGGATGATGCCGAAGACGCCGAGCGTCACCGTGCTCCAGCCGAAGGTCGCGGCGGCATAGACGCCGCCGAAGGCGATGATGGCCGCGAGCCCGTCATTGTAGAGCATGAAGGCGATCAGATAGGTGAGCGCATTGCGGAAGTGACGGAGCTTGCGCACCGTCGACAGCAGCGACGCACCACCTTGCCTGGCCGCGACCCACAGCGACTGACGGCGCGCACCGGCCGAATCGGGCGTGAACAGGAACATCGGCAGCACGAAGACGGCGAGCCACAGCGCCGATGCCGGACCCACCAGCCGTTCGAGTTCATGCGTCTTCGCATCGAGACCGAACAGGGGCTGATCGCCCGTGCCGAGACCGAACATCGACGGCATCGAAACCGCCAGCACGATGAACAACGAGACCAGCCCGCCGCAGTAGCCGAGCCCCCAGCCGAAGCCGCTCAGCCAGCCCATGCGCTGAGGCCGCACGATGTTGGGAAGCTGCGCGTTGTTGAACACGATCGACATTTCGGCGCCGACGGTGGCGGCAATCACCGCCCAGCTGATCGGCATGATGAGATCGGGCCGGTCGGGATAGGCCCACCACAGGCCGGCGCACCCTGCCGCCAGCAGGAGCTGGAAGGCGAAGATATAGGGTTTTCGCCGGCCGCCGGCGTCCGCCATGGCGCCCAGAAAGGGGCTCATCAGCGCGATCAGGATGCCCGATGTCGACTGTGTGAAGGCCCAGGCCGACTGGCCCTTCACCGGGTCGCCGACCAGCACGTTGGCGAAGTAGGGAGCGAAGATGAAGGTGGTGATGATGGTGAAAAAGGGCTGGTTGGCCCAGTCGAACAGGGCCCAACTGAATTGGCCGAGTTTCGACGCTTCTTTGGGAGCGGCGGTCATGTACCGCCAGTATGCCTCAGAACCCGTCGTTGAAGTTGCCAGATCGCATCACGGTTCGTGGGCGAAAAGGTCTTTTCCATCGCCTCCTGCCAGGGCAGCCAGAGCTGGTTCGTATGCTCGCTGGGATCGAGGGTCGCCAGGACGGGCTCCGGCACCATGAAGCTGTAGACATGTTCGACATTGTGCGTCACGCCGGGCGCATAGCGGCTTTGCCATTGCGCCCAGATCTCGTAGCGGTTGATGAGCCGCCAATCGGCAAGCGTACCCTGGGAAAGGCCTGTCTCCTCCAGAAGCTCGCGGCGGGCCGTCGCTTCGAGGTCGGGGTCATCGGGTTCGCGCGAGCCTGTCACGGACTGCCACAAACCTTGCCCGGCCCGTTCCAGCAGCAGCACGTCGAGCCGAGGCGTATGGATCACCACCAGCACGGATTCGGGGATCTTGAAGGCCATCTCGGGAGCCATCGGGCCAGCATAGCCGGAACATTGACTCCCTGCCCCCCGCCGCTATGGTCCGGCGGCATTTTTCGAGGGATTTCGATGAGCAAGCAGCTTCAAAGCGCGATCGACGCGGCGTGGGAAAAGCGCGATGGCATCAACAGCGCCACCAAGGGCGAGGTCCGCGATGCAGTCGAGGCAGCAATCGCCGGCCTCGACGACGGCACCTTCCGCACCGCCGAAAAGTTCGGCGAAGAATGGGTCGTGCACCAGTGGCTGAAAAAGGCCGTGCTGCTTTCCTTCCGGCTCTACGACTCGGTACCGATGGATGGCGGCGCTTCCTTCCCGGGCATGGGCGCCGCCCCCTGGTTCGACAAGGTGCCGCTCAAGACCACCGGCTGGGATGCCGCGCGCTTCGCGAAGGCAGGCTTCCGCGCCGTGCCGGGTTCGGTTGTGCGCCGCGGCTCCTACGTGGCGCCGTCGGTCGTGCTGATGCCGTCCTTCGTGAACCTCGGCGCCTATGTCGACACCAACACCATGGTCGACACCTGGGCCACCGTCGGTTCGTGCGCCCAGATCGGCAAGAACTGCCACCTCTCGGGCGGCGTCGGCATCGGCGGCGTGCTCGAGCCGCTGCAGGCCAACCCGGTCATCATCGAGGACAACTGCTTCATCGGCGCGCGCTCGGAAGTGGTCGAAGGCGTGATCGTCGGCACCGGTGCGGTGCTGTCGATGGGCGTGTTCATCAGCGCCACCACGAAGGTGGTCGATCGCGCCACCGGCCAGATCCACATCGGCAAGGTGCCGCCCTATTCGGTCGTGGTGCCGGGCAACATCGGCGGCGGCCCGGACCGGCCCTCGACCTATTGCGCGGTGATCGTGAAGACCGTCGACGAGCGCACGCGCTCGAAGACGTCGATCAACGAACTCCTGCGGGACTGAGTCCGGCTCAGCCGGCGTGGCGTTTCCACTCCGGCTGTTTCTTCAAGTGCGCACCTTCCTTGGCCAGGATCTTGGAGGTGCGCTCCGGCGGAAAACCCAGTTCGACGAAGGCTGGGCCGACATTGGCGACCTCGCGATACTCGGCGATCTTGCCGTCGCGCAGGCTCATCATCGACACGCCCTCGAAGCCGACCCGCCGGCCCTGGGCTTCGGGCAGCTTCGAGACGTAGCTGAACGTGTAATAGGTATAGAGCATGCGGCCGTCGCTGACCGGCCGGTGCATGTCCCAGCGGAATTCGTGGGCCGTGCGATAGAACCAGTCGTCGATCAGCTCGGCGATCTTCTGGTGACCGCTGAACGCGCCGTAGAACACGTCGTGATAGACGCCATCCTCGGTGAACAGATTGGCGAAGCTCTTGCCGTCGCGACGCTCCACAGCCGAGCAGAACGCCTTCAGCAACGCTGACGTTTCCATCGATGACCCTCCCGTATGGCCACAATCATGACTAAAGTACCGCCAGCGGCCAAGACCGCCGCCGGGGAGACTTCCGCATGAGCTTCTGGATCGTCATTGGCGTCATTGCTGCCATCGGCTTCTGGCTGGTCGCCATCTACAACGGCCTGGTCGGTGCCCGGAACCAGGGGCAGACCGCCTGGAGCCAGATCGACGTCCAGCTCAAGCGCCGGCACGATCTCATTCCAAATCTTGTGCAGGTGGTGAAGGACGCCATGGGCTACGAGCAGGAGACGCTCACCAAGGTGATCCAGGCGCGCAACGCCGCGGTCGCGGCAAGCGGCAACCCGGCGCAGGCAGGACCTGCCGAGGCGGCATTGTCGGTGGCGACGCGCGGGCTGCTTGGCCTGGTCGAGAACTATCCGCAGCTCAAGGCCAACGAGAACGTGATGCAGCTCCAGGAAGAGCTGACCACGACGGAGAACAAGATCGCTTTCGCGCGCCAGTTCTACAACGACTCGGTCAACACCTATAACACCCGCCGCCAGAGCTTCCCGGCCGTGCTGGCCGCCGCATCTCTGGGTTTCGGGCCGATGGACCTCTTCACCATGCCCGAGACCGAGCGCGAAGTGCCCAAGGTCGCGCTGCGCTAGACGTTCCTTCCGGACAGGACGTGCGGCCTTGACCGTCAGCACTGCCACCACCGACTTCGTTGCCGCCCAGCGGGCCAACCGGCGCAACACATTCGTGCTGCTGGCCATTCTGACGTTGCTGGCGGCATCGCTTGGTTATCTGATCGGTTGGTTCCTCGGCGCCGACGACAAGGCCCCACGATTGTTGAGCCATGGCGGCGTGATCGGCGCCGCGCTGATGGCAACCGCCAGCATCGGCTGGAGCCTCGTATCCCTGGCCGTCAGCGACAAGATGGTCCTCGGCATGGCGAGCGCCAAGGACATCGACAAGGCCGATGCCCCGCAGCTCTTCAATGTCGTCGAGGAAATGTCGATCGCCGCCGGCGTGCCGATGCCCAGGGTCATGGTTCTCGAGACCGACGCGCTCAACGCATTCGCCACGGGCACATCGGTCCAGCGCGGCACCATCGTGGTGACGCGCGGCTTGCTGAAGACGCTCAGCCGCGACGAACTGCAGGGCGTTGTCGCGCACGAGATGGCCCATATCGCCAATCTCGATACGCGCTACATGGTGATGGTGGGCGTCACCGTCGGCCTGATCGCCCTGGTCTGCGACATGGCCCTGCGCACGCTCAACTGGGGTGGTTCGGCGCACAACCGGTCTTCCAGCGGCAACAAGAAGGACTCTGGCGGGGCGGCGATCCTGATCATTCTCCTGTTGGTGATTGCCATCCTGGCCCCGCTGGCCGCCAAAGCCGTGCAATTCGCGGTGTCGCGTCAGAGAGAGTATCTTGCCGATGCCACGTCGGTGCAGTTCACGCGCAATCCCAACGGACTGATCTCGGCGCTGCAGAAGCTCGCCGACAAGGCCGCGCCCTTTCCCGGAGTGAGCCATGCCACGCAGCATCTCTTCATCGTCAATCCCGTCCAGGACTTCACCAAGGACACGCCTGCGTTCCTGGCAACGCACCCCGATATCGAGGATCGCATCTCTCGCCTGCGTAATCTGGGCAGCTAGCGTCGGCTTCGCCGCCGCCTTCGACCTGCAGGGTCATCGCGGCGCCCGGGGCCTGGCACCAGAGAACACGCTCGCGGGCTTCAAGGTGGCACTCGATCTCGGCGTCAGCACACTCGAGACGGATCTCGCGATCACCAAGGCCGACGAGGTGGTCATCAGCCACGATCCGCTGCTCAATCCCGACCTGACACGTGGACCGGATGGACAATGGCTGGCTCGGCCGGGGCCGCCGATCCGTACCCTCACCTACGAAGAGCTGAAGCGCTACGACATCGGCCGCCTCAACCCCGCCAGCAAGTACGCCCAGCAGTTTCCCGAACAAAAGCCTGTCGACGGCCAGCGCTTCCCGACGGCGGCCGAGCTTTTTGCCATGGCGGGCCCTGCCGTGCGCTTCAACATCGAGATCAAGACCGATGCCAACAAGCCCGACCTCACGATCGACCCAGTGCGATTTGCCGGTCTTACCGTCGACGCGATCCGCAAAGCCGGAACGGCCGCGCGCACCACGGTGCAGTCGTTCGACTGGCGCGGCCTTCTCGAAGTGAAGAAGCTGGCGCCCGAAATCGCCACGGCCTGCCTCACCATCGAGAGCAACAACTTCGACACGGTCGGCAGAACCGGCAGCGGACCCTCGCCGTGGCTTGCCGGCCTCGATCTCGCCGCACACGGTGGCTCGGTACCGCGGCTCGCCAAAGCGGCCGGCTGTGCAACCTGGTCGCCCTTCTGGCGCAACGTCACGGCGGACAACGTGAAAGAGGCGCAGACATTGGGTCTCAAGGTCGTGCCGTGGACGGTGAACGTCCCCGCCGAGATGGCGCGATTGATCGACCTCGGGGTCGACGGGCTGATCACCGACTATCCCGACCGCGCCCTGCCGGTTCTCGCAGCCAAAGGGCTGAAATCTCGCTAGGCGGTTGACTCAGGCGATTGTGTGTTCTGTATACAGAGTATGCGCCCGATACTCCCCGAACCCGACCTGTCCGAACGTATTCACGACTCCGTCCTCGAAGCGATCTGCTCGGGCGAGCTGAAATCGGGCGCGCGCATCACCCAGGAGGAGTTGGCGCAACAGTTCGGCGTGTCGCGCCAACCGGTCTTGCAGGCCATGATGCTGCTGCGGCGCGAGGGCTTCCTGATCGACGCCGGTCGCAAGGGTGTCTGCGTGGCGCCGCTCGACGTCCAGCAGGCGCGCAACCTCTATGCCGTGCGCGCCGCGCTCGACGGTGCCGCCGCCCGCCATGCCGCCGCCAACTACACCCCGCATCTCGTGCAGCGTGGCCGCCAGCTTCTCGATGTCGGCCGCCGCGCCGTCGCCAGCGCCTACGTGCCGTCGGTCATCGAAGCCGACATCGATTTCCATCTCTTCATCTACGAGGCCTCGGGCAACCCGCTGTTTGGCGAAACCGCGCAACCGCACTGGCAGCATCTGCGTCGTGTGATGGCCGCCGTGCTGAGCGAGGAGGATCTGCGCGTCAGCGTCTGGGATGAACACGAAGGCATCCTGCGTGCGCTCGAAGCCGGCCAGACCGCCGAGGCCGAAGCGCTCTGCCGTGGCCATGCCGAGCAGATGGCCGACATTCTCACGGGACGACTGAAGGTTGTCATTTCACGCGCCGCCTGAAGACGGCGTTCAACACAAGGCAAGGAGGAACCGCCATGAAGCTCACCTCTGAGCAGCTCCGGCAATTCGACGAAGACGGCTATCTCTTCTTTCCGGACTATTTCTCGCCGGAAGAAACGAAGATCCTAAAATCCTCGGTGCCCGAGGTCTTCGCCCAGCGCCGGCCCGAAAACATCCGCGAGAAGACCGGCGATGTCGTGCGCACCGCCTTCGCGGTCCACACCTATCATCCCGTGTTCGAGGCGCTGATCCATCATCCGCGCTTCGTGGAGCCGGCCGAGCAGCTCCTGAAGGACAAGACCTACATCCACCAGTTCAAGATCAACGGGAAGGCCGCCTTCGACGGCGATGTCTGGCAGTGGCACCAGGACTACGGCACCTGGAAGGCCGACGACGACATGCCCGAGGCCCGCGCCATGAACCTCGCGGTGTTCATCGACGAGGTGAACGAGTTCAACGGTCCGCTCTGGTTCATCCCGAAGAGCCACAAGAAGGGCGCGATCGAGGCCAGTCACGACCTCACCACGACCTCTTACCCGTTGTGGACGATCGACAACGACACCATCGCCAAGCTGGTTGACCAGGGCGGTATCGTCTCGCCCAAGGGCGGCCCGGGCTCGGCGATCTTCTTCCACGGCACGCTGGTCCATGGCAGTGGTCCCAACCTGTCGCCGTGGGATCGCCAGATCATCTATGTGACCTACAACGCGGTCTCCAACGCCATCCGCCGTTTCAAGCGGCCTGACTATATCGCGCACCGCGACTTCACGCCGATCGACGCCTGGGAAGACGACGCCGTCGTGCGCGCCGTCAATCGCAAGGCCGCAGCGGAATAAACGAAGACTTTCGGAGGAAACAATGAGTCTCCATCGCATGCTTCAGGCCCGTGCGGCCGAAGCCAATCCGCTGCGCATCGGCGTGATCGGCGCCGGCAAGTTCGGCTCGATGTATCTGTCGCAGATCCCGACGACGCCTGGCATTCATCTGCTGGGTGTCGCCGATCTCTCGCCCGACCGCGCCCGCGAGAACCTAGCCCGATTGGGCTGGAAGCCCGACGTCACGGCTGCCACCTCGTTCGCCGACGCCCGCAAACATGGCAGCACCTACCTCACCGACGACTGGCGTGCACTGGTCAGCCATCCCGAAATCGACATCGTGGTCGAATCGACCGGCGACCCCATCGCCGCCGTCGAGCACGCGCTCGAAGCCTTCCGCAACGGCAAGCACGTGGTGATGGTGACGGTCGAGGCCGACGCCTTCTGCGGTCCGCTGCTGGCCCAGCGCGCGGCGCAGGCCGGGGTGATCTACAGCCTTGCCTATGGCGACCAGCCGGCACTGATCTGCGAACTGGTGGATTGGGCGCGCACGTCGGGCTTCGAAGTCACCGCGGCCGGCCGCGGCCACAAGTGGCTGCCGCACTTCGCGCAGTCGACACCGGAAACCGTATGGAAGTACTGGGGCCTCAACGAAGAACAGGCCAAGCGCGGCGGCCTGAACCCCAAGATGTTCAACTCCTTCCTCGACGGCTCCAAGCCCGCCATCGAGAGCACGGCCGTGGCCAACGCGACCGGCCTCACGCCGGCGCCGGATGGCCTCGCCTTCCCGCCCTGCTCGGTCGAGGACCTGCCCTTCGTGATGCGGCCGATCTCCGAAGGCGGCCAGCTCCATCACAAGGGCCAGGTCGAAGTGGCCTCGTCGCTGGAGAAGGACGGCCGTGCAATCCCCTACGAGATCCGCAAGGGCGTATGGGTCGTGTTTGAGGCGGCCACCGACTACCAGAAGAACTGCTTCGAGGAGTACATGCTCTGCACCGATCCGTCGGGCCGGTACTCGGTCATGTACAAGCGCTGGCATCTGATCGGCCTCGAAGTCGGCATGTCGGTCGCTTCGATCGGCCTGCGCAAGGAGCCGACCGGCTGCCCGATCGGCTTCCATGCCGACGTGATCGCGACCGCCAAGCGCGACCTCAAGCCCGGCGAGATACTGGACGGCGAGGGCGGCTACACGGTCTACGGCAAGCTGTTCCCGTCGGAGAAGTCGACGACGCTGGGCAGCCTGCCGCTCGGCCTCGCGCACAACGTCAAGCTCCTGAAGCCGATCAAGGCTGGCCAGTCGCTGACCTACGCCGACGTCGCCATGGACGAGACGTTGACCGCCGTGAAGCTGCGCCGCGAGATGGAGCAGGCCTTCGCGCCGGCTGCATCGAAGATCGCCGCGCAGTAGCGCTGCGTCTCAGGCGTTGGTCATCACACCGGCCAACGTCGTGTAGGTTTCGGTCCAGGCCGCCTTCACCTCCGGCGTGAAGTCGGCCCCGAGGCCCTTCTCCAAAGTCCAGAGCAGGGCGGCGCCAACCGGCGCGTATTGGGCGGCGGTCACGCCATATCCCTTGTGGCGTTTCCCGAGATCCGCCACGGCCGGAAGGATCGCCTCCAGCCTGTGCAAGCTGCCGACGGCCGTCCCCAGCATGCCCATCAGCTTCTTCTTCTGCTCGCTGAGGTCCTGCGGGAACAACGATCGCACCTCGGGAGCGATCTCGAAGAGGCGTGCGTAAAACAGATCGGCGGCAGTACCCGCAATCGGCACGACTTTCTTGAAGCTCGTCTGGACCAGTTCAATTTGCTGCGGCGTCATCGGCAGAGTCTCCCGAGGCTGAACCGGCAGGAGTCGGGCAATTTCCATGCCGCCCGGTGATGTTCGTTTGACGTCACAATACTTTCATGTGAAAGTCATATGAACACAATAAGCGCCGAATATTGTTCATTCGAACAATGCTTTTGGCCAGGGGAAACGGCTCGGGATCTGGAATGCAGGCGGAAGACCGTGCGCGCGCCATCGTGGAACTCGTCCGACGTGACGGTTTCCAAGCCATCGATACTCTGGCGCTCCAGTTCGGAGTGACGCCCCAGACCATTCGCCGCGACGCAAATCTGCTGTGTGATCGCGGCGTGCTGCGCCGCCGCCACGGCGGCGTCGATCTGCCGCCCGAGGGCGAGAATCTCGCCTACCCCGCCCGCCAGATCCTGAATGTCGAAGCCAAGCGCCGCATCGCGCAGTTGGTCGCGCAGGCGATACCGGAAGGCGCCTCGCTGTTTCTGGGCATCGGCACCACGCCCGAACAATGCGCCCTGGCGCTGACCGACCATCCCGGCCTGCGCGTGATGACCAACAACTTCAACGCGGCGCTGGCCCTCAGCCGCAATCCCTCCTGCGAGATCACCGTGGCGGGTGGCCGGCTGCGCAACCTCGATCGCGACGTGGTGGCCGGCGACGCCCACGGCTTCTTCAGCCGTTTCGAAGTCGACATCGGAATCTACGGGGTCGGAGCGGTTGCCGAGGACGGAACGCTCCTGGACTTCAATACCGACGAAGTGACCATGCGCAACGAGCTGACGCAGCATTGCCGCCAGCGTTTCCTGGTGCTCGATCACTCCAAATTTGGCCGCGGTGCCACGGTGCGCGGCGGTAACGTCGCCGAGGCCAGTACAATGTTCACCGACCGCCCGCCGCCCACGGCCATCGCGGACCGACTGCGCGATGCCGGCGTACGTCTGGTCGTTTGGTCGGACGATGCCGTTTCCACGACAGCAACTGGTCAAGCAAGGAGGGGTTGAGCCCATGTTGAAACGTCTCGCTTTTGCAATCGCTCTAGGCACTGTCGCACTGAGCGCGATGGATGCCACCGCACAGCAGCGGGCCATCTGCTACAACTGCCCGCCCGAATGGGCCGACTGGGGCTCGCAGCTCAAGGCGATACAGTCGAAGCTCGGCATTCAGGTTCCGCCCGACAACAAGAACTCGGGCCAGGCGATTGCCGCGCTGATTGCCGAAAAGAACAATCCAGTGGCGGATGTGACCTATCTTGGCGGCATCGCCGCCGATCCTGCCAAGGATGCCGGCGTGCTGACGCCGTACAAGCCGCAGAATTGGGAGAAGATTCCCACCGATCTGAAGGATCCCGACGGCAACTGGTTCACGATCCACTCCGGCACGCTCGGCCTGTTCGTCAACAAGGCGGCTCTCGGCAACAAGCCGGTGCCGCAGAGCTGGGCCGACCTGCTGAAGCCGGAATACAAAGGTCTCGTCGGCTATCTCGACCCGACCTCGGCAGCCGTCGGCCAGCTCGGCGTGATGGCAATCAACCTTGCCCTGGGCGGCACCTACGACAACCTCGACCCGGCGATCAAGTTCTTCAAGGAACTGGCCAAGAACCAGCCGATCGTGCCGAAGCAGACTTCCTATGCCCGCGTCATCTCGGGCGAGATTCCGATCCTGCTCGACTACGATTTCAACGCCTATCGCGGCCAGTACAAGGACAAGGCACCCGTGCAGTTCGTGATCCCCAAGGAGGGCACGCTGGTCTTTCCGTATGTGATGGGACTCGTGAACAAGGGCCCCAATCCGGCGAACGGCAAGAAGGTGCTCGACTTCGTGCTGTCGGACGACAGCCAGGCCATGTGGGGCAATGCCTTCCTGCGCCCGGTGTTCGCCGACAAGCTCTCGACCGAGGCCAAGGCCAAGTTCCTGCCCGATGCGGAGTACGCTCGCGCCAAGCCGGTGGACCTCAAGAAGCTGGCGGCCGCGCAGGCCAACATCGTGGCCCGCTACAAGAACGAAGTGAACTGAGCAAAGTGCAATAAACGAGGCCCGGCGGAACGGCTCTGCAAGTCGTTCCGCCGTCACGCGTTCGAGGAAAAAACCAGCCATGCGGGATGACACCCGACGACTGATCCTTCTGTTGCTGCCGGCCGGCATATTCTTTGCCGCCTTTTTCCTGCTTCCGATGGTGCAGCTTTTCTTCATTGGCGGCAGCGGCAACACCGGCTGGGCGGCCTATGCCGCCATCCTCACCAATGCCAACTACTTCAGCAGCCTCGTGGCGACGCTGGGCGTTGCTGCGGCCACTACAGTCGCGACGCTGCTGATCAGCGGCATTTCCGGCGTGTTCCTGCAGCGGCACAAGTTTCCAGGCAACGCCGCACTCGTGGCGATGCTGACCTTTCCGCTGGCTTTCCCCGGCGTGGTGATCGGCTTCATGATCATCATGCTTGCGGGCCGCCAGGGGCTGATCGGCCAGATCAGCGAGGCCATCACGGGCGACAAGGTGGTGTTCGCCTATTCGATGGCCGGCCTGTTCCTCGGCTATGTCTATTTCTCGGTGCCGCGGACCATCCTCACCGTGATGGCGGCGGCCGAAAAGCTCGACCCGAAGCTGGAAGAAGCCGCCCGTTCCCTCGGTGCGTCGCCCTGGCGGGTCGTCCTGGACGTCATCATTCCGGGCCTCAAGCCTGCCTTCATTTCCGCCGGCGCCATCTGCTTCGCCACCGCGGTCGGCGCCTTCGGCACGGCGTTCACGCTGGCCACCCGCATCAACGTGCTGCCCATGGTGATCTATACCGAGTTCACGCTGTCGGCGAACATCGCCATGGCCGCCGCCCTGAGCTTCGTCCTCGGCGCCGTCACCTGGATCGTGCTGGCCGTGGCGCGCACGGCAGCGGGCAGCACGGTCGCGGCCGCAGGGTGACCCCATGAAGAACAGATGGCTCTTCTTCCTGCAGCTCGGCTTTACCCTGCTGGTCTGCGCCTTTCTGATCGTGCCGGTGATCCTGTCGATTCTTGCCGGACTGACCGTGAACTATCTGGTCGGCCTGGAAAGCGGCCTGACCCTGCGTTGGGTGATGGAAGTCTGGAACGGCTACCGCAGCACCATCTTCCTCTCCATCGGCATCTCGCTCGCCTGCCTCGCCCTCACGCTCGTCATCGGGATTCCCGCCGCCTACGTACTGGCCAAGCGGCAGACCGCACTGACGCGGGCCATCGAGGAATTGCTGGTCATGCCGGTGGCCGTGCCGGGTCTCGCGACCGCGCTGGCACTGATTGTCAGCTACGGTGGGCTGCCGGGCTTTCGCACCTCATGGCTCTTCATTCTGGTGGGGCATGTGCTGTTCACCTTGCCCTTCATGGTGCGCAGCGTGTTGGCCGTCCTCAGCGCCATCGACCTGCAGACACTGGAGGAAGGCGCCGCTTCGCTGGGGGCGACGTTCTGGCAGCGCTTCTTCCACGTCGTCCTTCCCAACTGCCGAACCGGCATTCTTGCCGGCTCGCTGATGGTGGTGACCCTCTCCATGGGCGAATTCAACATGACCTGGCTGCTGCATACGCCGCTGACCAAGACATTGCCTGTTGGCCTCGCCGATGCCTACGCGTCGCTGCGTCTTGAGATCGGCAGCGCCTATACCCTGGTGTTTTTCCTGATGATCATGCCGCTGCTGCTGGCCCTGCAGGCTTTCGCCAAGCCACGCACGCCGAAATTCGTGGCGGAGGAAACCGAATGACCGAGACGACCAAACCGCTGGCGATTGCCCTCGAGAACTGCGCAAAGACCTTCGCCGATGGAACGAAGGCGCTCGAACCGCTCGACATGACCATCAACGCCGGCGAAACCATCGTGTTTCTCGGTCCGTCGGGCTGCGGCAAGACGACGACGTTGCGCATCATCGCCGGGTTGGAGACACCCGATACCGGCGGCAAGGTGCTGTTCGACGGCATCGATGTGACCCACCTGCCCATCGAGCAGCGCAACGTCGGCATGGTCTTCCAGTCCTATGCCCTGTTCCCCAACATGACGGTGGCGGAGAACATCGGCTATGGCTTGAAGATTCGCCGGACGCCCGAGGCGCAGATCCGCGCCCGCGTGGCCGAGATGCTGGCGATGATGCGCATCGAAAAGCTCGCCGACCGGCGTATCGACCAGCTTTCCGGCGGTCAGCGCCAGCGTGTGGCACTGGCGCGCGCCATCGCGGTACGGCCACGGGCGCTGCTGCTGGACGAGCCGCTGACGGCTCTGGATGCCAAATTGCGCGATACGCTCCGCCTCGAGATCGATTCGCTGCTGCGGTCGCTGCAGATCACCGCGATCTACGTGACCCACGATCAGGCCGAAGCGATGGCGCTGGGGGATCGCATCGTGGTGATGGATCACGGCCGCGTCGCCCAGGTCGGCAAGCCGCGCGACATCTATCAGCGCCCAGCCACCCGCTTCGTCGCGGAATTCATCGGCACCATGAACCGGCTGTCCGGCGTCGTACGCGACGGCGTGTTCGCCTGCCGCGCCGGCGAACTGGCGTGGGACACGGCACACGGAAACGCGACGGAGGTACTGTTCCGGCCGGAGGATATCCGCATCGCCGAAAGCCAGGAGGCCTCTGGCCTGCAGGGCACGGTGGCAGCCGCTTTCTTCCTCGGCGACCGCACGCGGCTGTTCGTCGATGTCGGCGAGGCGCAGCCGCTGGTGATCGAAAGCACGGCGCGGCGCGATTTCAGCCACGGCGAGACAGTGCGGCTCGCCATCGACCCGCGCGGGCTGCTGGTGCTGTAGAGGAGTTTGCGATGCTGATCGCCCAGATAACCGACACCCACATCAAGCTTCCGGGCAAGCTGGCCTACAAGAAGGTCGACACGGCAGCGATGCTGAAGCGCTGCGTCGACGAGCTGCTGGCGCTCACCCCCCAGCCCGATCTCATCTTGCTGACCGGCGATCTGGTCGATCTGGGTCGCCCGGCAGAATACGACCACCTGAAATCCATCCTGGCGCCGATCCGTCAGCGCATCATCGCGATTCCCGGAAACCACGACGACCGCGACGCCATGCGCGACGCCTTCCGCCGCGAAGGGTACCTGCCAGCCGACGGCCGGTTCCTGCAGTTCGTCATCGAAGACGACTACCCTTTGCGGATTGTCGGCCTGGATACGCTGATCCCCGGCGAGGGCGGCGGCGAGCTTTGCAGCGAAAGGCTGGAGTGGCTGGACAGGACGCTCGCGCAGAAGCCCGACGCGCCGGCACTGGTGCTGATGCACCATCCGCCTTTCATCACCGGCATCGGCCACATGGACAAGATCGGCCTGAAGGGCTCAGACGGCTTTGCCGCCGTCATGGAACGCCATAAGCAAGTCGAGTTGATCCTTTGCGGCCACCTGCACCGCACCATCCGTGCCCAGGTCGGTGGCCGGCCGGCACTGACCTGCCCGAGCCCGGCACATCAGGTTGCCCTCGATATCGACCCCGAGGCGCCCAGCTGCTTCACGATGGAACCGCCGGGCTTCATGCTGCACTGGTGGAACGGCGGAAAGCTGATCACCCATACAGCCGTGATCGGCAACTACGACGGACCGCATCCATTCTTCGACGCTAACGGCAAACTGATCGACTGACGGTCGAGCCGCGCCAAGGATGGGAGCGGCAGCGACGCCTACAGGGCGTGCTCGGGATCCTTGGCTTTGGCTGCAGGCTTGCCCTCGGCTTCGTCGCGCTCCTTCTCCTTCCGCGCCTTGAGAAGCTTGCGCAGGATCATGTTCCGCTTGAGCGCCGAGATATGGTCGATGAACAGGATGCCGTCGAGATGGTCGATCTCGTGCTGCAGGCAGGTGGCGAGCAGGCCTTCCGCGGCGATTTCCTGCGTCTTGCCCTCGCGATCGAGGTAGCGAACCGTCACCTTGGCGGGACGCACGACGTCGGAGTAATGCTCCGGCACGGAGAGGCAGCCCTCCTCGTAGGAGGCATCCTCGTCCGACGCGTCGATGATCTCCGGGTTGGCCATGAACAGCGGGCCGGTCTTGGTGTCCTCGCGCTCGATGTCGAGCACCACCACGCGCTTCAGCACGCCGACCTGGGGGGCCGCCAGACCGATGCCGGGCGCGTCGTACATTGTCGCCAGCATGTCGTCCATGAGCTGGCGCACGCCGTCGTCGACAGCCTCGACCGGCAGGGATTTCTTCTTGAGGCGCGGATCGGGCGCCGTAAGGATGGGCAGAAGTGCCATGGTGCTTAGATATGCGGCAGATTTACGGGTTTCAAGATCAGTTGCGGGTGACCATGGTGCCGACACCGGCCTCGGTGAAGACCTCCAGCAGCAGGGCGTGCGGCACCCGGCCGTCCATGATGACGGCTGCCTCGACGCCGCTGTTCACGGCGTCGATGCAGTTCTCGACCTTGGGGATCATGCCGCCCGAGATGGTGCCATCGGCGATCAGGGCGCGCGCCTGCTCGACCGTGATGTCCTGGATGAGCTTGCCGTCCTTGTCGAGCACGCCCGGCACGTCGGTCAGGAAGAGGAGGCGCTTGGCCTTCATGGCGCCGGCGATGGCGCCCGCCGAGGTGTCGGCGTTGATGTTGTAAGTCAGCTCGTCGTCGACGCCGAAGCCGATCGGCGCCACCACGGGAATGACGTCGGCGCGGCGAAGCTGCTCCAGCACCATGACGTTGATCTTGGCCGGCTCGCCGACCTGCTTGAGGTCGACCTTCAGCAGCTCGCCGGTCTTGGGGTCGCGCATCTCGGTCACCTTGCGCGCCAGGATCAGGTTGCCGTCCTTGCCGCAGATGCCGACGGCGATGCCGCCGCATTCGTTGATGTCCGCCACGATCGCTTTGTTGATCGAACCGGCGAGCACCATCTCGACGATTTCCATCGTCGGCGCGTCGGTCACGCGCAGGCCGTTCACGAAGGTGCTCTTGAGGCCCACGCGCTCCAGCATCCTGTTGATCTGCGGGCCGCCGCCATGGACCACGATCGGGTTCATGCCGACCTGCTTCATCAGCACGACGTCGCGGGCGACCAGGTCGCCGAGCTTGGGGTCGGTCATGGCGTGGCCGCCGTACTTCACCACGAAGGTGGCGTCGTTGTGCCGGCGCATGAAGGGCAGCGCCTTGGAAATGGTCTCCGCCATGCGGATGAGCCGCTTCTGCTCCTTGTCGGTCTGAACCGGCTCGGCCATGTCGTCGATTCCCGTAAAGTGCGCCCAAGTTGGCAAAAGCCCCCTCCCGGTGCGGGAGGGGGCTAAGGCGGCATCATATATCAGGCGGGCCGCGGATAGAAGAAGTGCTCAGCCCGCGGCAGGATGTCCGCATGATGGACTATGAAACTCTGGCGGCCCGCGGCTTTGCCGTCGCACGGAACCTGATCGACCCGGCGGAGTGCCGTGCGCTCGCCGCCCTCTGGCCCGATCAGGCTCATTTTCGCAAGCACATCGTCATGCAGCGCCATGGCTATGGGCAGGGCGAATACCAGTATTTCACCTATCCGCTGCCCAAGCCGGTCGAGCGCCTGCGCCAGGCGCTCTATCCCGAGCTCGCACGCGTGGCCAATGCATGGAACGAGCAACTTGGACGCCCACAGCGGTTTCCGCCGACCCTGAATGGTTGGCTGCAACAATGCCACGAGGGCGGCCAGAAGCGGCCGACACCGCTGCTGCTGCGCTACGGGCGCGGCGACTACAACTGCCTGCACCGCGATCTCTACGGCGAACTGGTGTTCCCGCTGCAGGCGACGATCCTGCTGAGTGCCCCGGAGCGCGACTTCTCGGGCGGCGAATTCATGCTGATCGAACAGCGGCCGCGCATGCAGTCCCGCGGCGAGGTTGTCCCGCTCGCTCAAGGCGACGCCATCATCTTCGCCGTAAATGAACGCCCCGTGAAAGGAACGCGCGGCTGGCATCGCACCGCCATGCGTCACGGCGTGTCGAGCGTGCGCGACGGCCAGCGCTTCACGCTCGGCATCATCTTTCACGACGCGGCTTAGGTTGCGTCAGACGCCGGCGACGGCCTTGATCTCGGCCCGCAACTCCGGAATGCCGAAGCCCGTTTCGCTGCTGGTCGGCAGGACCACGGGATGGGCGGCGCCATGCTTGCGGGCGATGGCCTCAGCGGCGGCGACGGCACGCGGCACGTCGGCGGCCTTGAGCTGGTCGGTCTTGGTCAGCACGATCTGGTAGGAGACGGCGGCCTTGTCGAGATTGCGCATCGTCTCGCGGTCGCTCTCCTTCACGCCGTGGCGCGAATCGATCAGCAGACAGACCCGCACCAGCGTCGGTCGGCCGCGCAGATAGGCCGAGGCGAGATCCTGCCACGTCTCCTTCATCGACTTGGAGACCTGGGCGAAGCCGTAACCCGGCAGGTCGACCAGCACCAACCGGTTCGCAAGGTCGAAGAAATTGATCTGCCGGGTATGGCCCGGCTTGGCCGAGACGCGCGCCAGGGTCCGCCGGCCGGTGAGCGCGTTCACCAGGCTCGACTTGCCGACATTGGACCGGCCGGCGAAGGCCACTTCCGGCCATGTCGTGGGCGTCAGCGATTCGAGCGACGCCGCGCCCGAGATGAAATCGCAGGGACCCGCAAAAAGTTTGCGAGCCGCCTCGATTTCTTCCGGGCTACGCCCCTCCTGTTGATCCGAAGGCATCAACTCTTCTTGCCGGAGCCCTTGCCGCCCTTCTTGTTGCCGTTGGCATTGGCGTTAGCCACCGGCGCCGGCGTGGCCGCGACCGGCGCCTTGCCGCCGCCGATCGGCGTGCCGTGGCGGCGCATGATCATGTACTGCTGGGCGATCGACAGGATGTTGCTCCACGCCCAGTAGATCACCAGGCCGGCCGAGAACGGCGCCAGCATGAAGGTGAACAGGATCGGCAGGAACTGGAACACGCGCGCCTGCACCGGATCGGTCGGCTGCGGGTTCAGCTTCTGCTGCAGATACATCGTGACGCCCATGATGATGGGCCACAGGCCGATGTTGAAGAAGTGCAGGAAGTCCGGCACGTGCCACGAGAAGAGCCCGAAGCCGGTCAGGATGGTGAGCGGATCGGGCGCCGCCAGGTCCTTGATCCAGCCGTAGAACGGCTGATGGCGCATCTCGATGGTGGTGTAGAGCACCTTATAGAGCGCGAAGAACACCGGGATCTGCACCAGGATCGGCAAGCAGCCCGCCGCAGGATTCACCTTCTCGCGGCGATAGAGCTGCATCAGTTCCTGGTTCATGCGCTGGCGGTCCTCGCCGTAGCGCTCCTTGAGCTTCTCCATCTCGGGCTGCAGCTTCTTCATCTTGCTCATCGCCGCATAGGACTTGTTGGCCAGCGGGAAGAACACAAGCTTGACGATGACGGTCAGCACCAGGATCGACAGACCGAAGTTGCCGAGCTGCACATAGAGCCACTCGAGCAGCCAGAACAGCGGCTTGGTGAAGAACCAGAACCAGCCCCAATCGATCGTGAGATCGAACTTCTCGATGCCGTACTTCTTTTCGTAGTCGTCGATCACGCGCACGATCTTCGCGCCGGCATAGAGGCGGGAGTCCGTCGTCACGGTCGCGCCCGGCGCGGCGGCAATTCCGGCACCGACATAGTCGATCTGGTATTTGAGGTCCGCGCCCGCGCCGGTCTGCTTGATCGAGGCATCGAGCTTGGACTTCTGGTCGGGCACCAGCGTCGCCATCCAGTATTTGTCGGTGATGCCGAGCCAGCCGCCCGTCGTGGCGATCTTCTGCTGCTTGTTGCCCTTGAAGTCGGAGTAGCTGAACTCCTTCAGCGCGCCGTTGAACACGCCGTAAGGACCTTCGTGCAGGATGTACATGCCCTCGGCAGGCGGCTCGCCGTAGCGCACGACGAGGCTCCACGGGAACAAGGTCACCGGCTTGTCGGTCTTGTTCTCGAAGCTCTGCTGCACGTCGAACATGAAGAATTCGTCGATCGACACGGTGAGGCCGAAGATCAGGCCCTGGCCGTTGTCCCAGGTGAGCTTCGCCGGCTTGCCGGGCGCTACCGTCTGGTTGTCCGTCGTCCAGAGCGAATCGGGACCCGGCACCTTGATCGCGGGATCCGACGAGGACCAACCGAACTCGGCGTAGTAGGGGTGGGCGCTGCCGACCGGTGAGAGGACCGGAACGGGCGGGCTCTTGGGATCGATGGTCTCGCGATACTTCACGAGCCGCACGTCGTCGATGCGCGCGCCCTTGAGCGAGATCGAGCCGACCAGCTCGGCGGTGTTGAACGTGACGCGCGGGCTCTGGGCCAGCGCCTCGCTGCGGCCGACTACCGGCTGCTGCGCGGGACCTGCTCCCGGACCGGGCTGCGTACCCGGTGCGCCGGGTGCACCCGACTGGCCGGCTGGCGCCTGCGGAGCGCCGGGCTGGGTCGTCGCTTGTTGGGTGCCGTTGACCGGCGGCTTTGCCGGCGGGAAGGCCGCCTGCCAGCCCACGATGATCAGCACCGAGAGGACGATGGCGACGATGAAATTCTTCTGATCCATTTCAGACGATCTTTCTCAGGCGATCTTTCCGGGCGCTCAGGAGCGCTCAGCGGGTTGGCAGGAAAGGGTTTGGTGCGGACGCCGTGCAGCAGCGGCCGGTGGAACGGGATCCCAGCCGCCGGCGCCCCAGGGGCCACAGCGGCAGAGACGATGCGCGGCGAGCCAGCTTCCCCGCAACGCGCCATGCGTCGCCACCGCCCCAGCCGCATAGGCCGAGCAGGACGGCTCGTAGCGGCAGGCGCCGACGAAGAAGTAGGCGAGCGTGAGCTGATAGAAGCGGATCGCGCCACGCAGGACGAAGGACATCATGCGGCCCGGAAACTGGCGACTTAACCGCGCGGGCGCAAGCAGTCCGTGCAGGTCATGGCGTCGCGACGAGCTGCGCCTTGAGACGCTTCAGCGCCTCTCGCAGCTCTCCGCGCATTGCAGCGAAGTCGCGGACGAGGGCGCCCTGTCGGCCGACCAGCACATAGTCGAGGTCCGGCCGCGCCTCGGCGGGGATCACCAAGCGGGCAATTTCGCGCAAACGCCGGCGTACGCGGTTACGGACCACGGCATTGCCGACCTTGCGGGTTACGGTGAAACCTACCCGGATATCGGGCAGGGCGATTTCGGCAGGAACGGGGGCCACCTGGAGTACGAATCCAGGCATGGCACAGCGGCGTCCGGCCTGGACGCGCAGAAAATCGCGACGATTCGGCAAACGCCCGAGGCGCGCCGCAGCCAAAAGAGGCTAGGCCGACAGACGCTTGCGGCCCGACCGGCGGCGGTTGGCGATGACCTTGCGGCCACCCACCGTCGCCATGCGGGACCGGAAGCCATGCCGGCGCTTGCGCACCAGCTTGCTCGGCTGATAGGTGCGTTTCATGACGCAACTCCTTTAAATACAACGCCCCCGCGCGGTGCGCAGGGGCAAATTCCGTGGCCGAGCGTAATAAGCATGAGACGGCGGCGAGTCAACGAGGCCTAAGATGGCCCATGACACTCTTCCTGCACGGCTACCACTTCAGTGTTTACACGAGAATCGCCCGTCTGGCCCTGGCCGAGAAGGCCGTGACCTACGAAAGGGTCGAGGTGAACCCCTTCGCGGCGGACTGTCCACCCGACTATCTGGCGCTTCACCCGTTCCGACGGGTCCCGACCCTCGTCCATGACGGTTTCGCACTCTACGAAACCGGCGCCATCACCCGCTACGTCGACCGGGCCTTCGCCGGGCCTGCCCTCCGGCCGGCCTCCCCGCGGGCCCTTGCCCGCATGGACCAGATCATTGGCATCGTCGATTCCTATGCCTATTGGCCCCTGGTCCGGCAGGTCTTCGTGCACGACGTCTTTCGTCCCCACACCGGCGGCGAGGTCGACCTGGTAGAGCGAGACAAGGGTCTGGACGCTGCCGCTCGTGTCCTGATGGCGCTCGATACCCTGGCCTCCGACGATGCCTATCTTTGCGGGCCCGAGGTCTCGCTGGCCGATTTCCACCTCGGCGCCATGGTCGCCTACTTCGCCCTGTCACCGCGCGGTAACGCCCTACTCGCCAAGCATCGGCGGCTCGCCGCATGGTGGACGCGCTTCAGCGGACGCCCCAGCCTCGCCGCGACCGCCCCGGGCCTGCCGGTAACCCAGCCGTGACAGCATGTGCTTTGAGGTCCGGTGCGCACAGGTGATTATCGGGGCGAGGCGATGCGACAGGCCAGATGACCCCGTTGATGCTCCGCCGGCTGCTTCCCGTGGCGATTCTCCTGGGTGGCTTGGCGGTGTTCCTGCTGCTCGGTCTCGAGCGCTACTTTTCCTACGACCTGCTGTATCGCCATCAGGCGACACTGACCAAGTGGGTCGCGAAGCACGCCTTTATCTCGGCGGCGGCGTTCATCCTGGCCTATGCCACCGTCGTCGCCTTCTCGCTGCCGATCGCCATAGTCGTCACGCCAGTGGCGGGCTTCCTGTTCGGGACCTGGATGGGTGCCGGTCTTTCAGTAATCGGCGCGACGCTGGGCTCGATCGCCGTCTTCCTCGCGGCCCGCACCGCCTTCCGCGATCTCTTCCGCGCCCGCGCCGGCGCCGCGCTGGCGCGGCTGGAAGCAGGCTTCCAACGCGACGATTTCAGCTACCTCCTGTTCCTGCGACTGGTGCCGGTCTTTCCCTTCTGGTTGATCAACATCGTGCCGGCGCTGCTGGGCATGCGGCTCGGCCGCTATGTGCTCGCGACCATGATCGGCATCGTGCCGGCGGCAATCGTCTATGCGAGCGTCGGCGCCGGCCTCGGCATATTGATCGAACGCGGCGAGCGGCCCAATCTCGGGATCATCTTCGAGTGGCGCATCTTGCTGCCGCTTCTGGGACTGGCGGCCCTGTCGTTGCTTCCGGTCGTCTATGCCCGCCTGCGCAAGCCCAACGCCACACTCTGACATGAGCCAACGCCTCACTCCCGATGTCTGCGTGATCGGCGGCGGTTCGGCTGGCCTGGTCGTCGCTGCCGGTGCCGCACAACTGGGCCTCGACGTCGTGCTGATCGAGCGCGCCTTGATGGGCGGCGATTGCCTGAATTTCGGCTGTGTGCCCTCCAAGGCGCTGATCGCGGCGGCGAAGGCAGCACAGGCTCAACGCAGCGGCAGCGCCTTCGGCATTGCTCCGGTCGAGCCGCGGATCGATTTCGCGCGCGTGATGGATCATGTGACCCAAACCATCGCCGCCATCGCCCCTAACGATTCAGTGGAGCGTTTCGAGAAGCTCGGCGTGCGGGTTCTCAAGGAAGAGGCACGCTTCATTCGCCGCACCGAGATGCAGGCCGGTCCACATCGCATCGCAAGCAAACGCATTGTGCTCGCGACCGGCTCTCGCGCCGCCCTGCCGCCGATCCCGGGCCTCGCCGACACGCCGCACTTCACCAACGAGACGATCTTCGCCAACCGCACCTTGCCTGCACATCTCCTGATCATCGGCGGCGGCCCCATCGGCATCGAGATGGCACAGGTGTTCCGGCGTCTGGGATCCCAGGTTACGGTGCTGGAGGCAGCGACATTCCTGCCCAAGGACGATCCGGAACTCGCCGCCGTCGTCGTTGCACGGCTGCGCGAAGAAGGCGTCGATCTGCGCAGTGGCGTGAAGATCGACCGCGTCGAATGCTCGACCGACGGCGGTGTCGCCGTCCTTGCCGACGGCACGCGGCTCACTGGAACACATCTCCTGGTCGCCGCCGGTCGCACGCCCGTGACCGAAGGGCTCGATCTCGACAAGGCCGGCGTCGCCCACACAAAGAAGGGCATCGCCGTCGATGCGTCCCTGCGCACGTCCAACCGCAACGTCTGGGCGATCGGCGATTGCAACGGGCTCTACCCTTTCACGCATATGGCCGGCTACGAAGCCTCGCTGTTCATCCGCGGCGCGCTGTTTCGAGCGCCGGCAAAGCTCGATGCGGCTATCGTGCCTTGGGCGACCTACAGCGATCCGGAGTTGGCGCAGGTTGGCGTCGGCGAACACGAAGCGCGACAGAAGTACGGTGATGGCATCAAGGTGCTGCGCTGGAAATTCGCCGAGAATGATCGGGCGCAGACCGAGCGCGCGACCGACGGCCTCGTGAAGGTGACTACCGATCCGCGCGGCCGCATCCTGGGCGCCGCCATCGTGGGACCGCAGGCTGGCGAACTGATCCAGCCCTGGTGCCTCGCCCTCTCGAGGCGGCTCAAGATTTCAGCCCTGGCGAGCTTCGTACCGCCCTATCCGACGCTCGGCGAAGCCAGCAAGCGCGCCGCCGGCAGTTACTTCACTGAAACGCTGTTCGGCCCGCGCACCCGCGGCCTTGTCCGCTTCCTGGCACGACTGCCGGTCTGGTAGACCTGTCCGACGGATACTCGTCGAAGGTATACGCCCAGAAGGAGTGCGCCATGTCCCGGCCGCGCATCGTTATCGTCGGCGCAGGCTTCGGCGGGTTGAATGCCGCACACGCACTCGGCGGCGTGGACGCCGACGTCACCGTCATTGACCGGCGTAACTATCATCTCTTCCAGCCACTGCTCTACCAGGTCGCCACGGCCGGCCTTTCACCGGCGCAGATTGCCTCGCCGATCCGCGCCATCCTGCGCCGCGCGCCCAATGTGCGCGTCGTCCTCGGCCGGGTTTCCGGCGTCGACAAGCAACGCCACGTGGTCAAGCTGGACGACCACGAGATCGAATACGACTACCTCGTGCTGGCGACGGGATCGCGGCATGCCTATTTCGGCCACGACGAATGGGAGCACGTGGCGCCGGGCCTCAAGAAGATCGACGACGCCACCAGCCTTCGCCGCCGTATCCTGAGTGCCTTCGAACACGCCGAGTCGATGGCTCCTGCCGAAGACAGGCAACGTTTCCTCACCTTCGTGGTGATCGGGGGCGGTCCGACCGGCGTCGAAATGGCTGGAGCCATCGCCGAACTGGCACACGTGGCGCTGCGACACGACTTTCGCACCATTGATCCGCGCGAAGCGCGCATCGTTCTCGTAGAGGCAGGGCCACGTATCCTGCCGGCCTTTCCTCCCTCTCTCAGCGAGGCAGCCCGGAAGTCGCTCGAGCGGCTTCATGTCGAGGTCCGCCTCGGTACGCCTGTTTCCAATTGCGACGAGAGCGGCGTCACGATTGGTGACGAACATCTTGCCGCCTCGACCATCGTATGGGCCGCCGGCGTCGCCGCCTCGTCGGCATCGCGATGGCTCGGCACGGAAACAGATCGCGTTGGCCGCGTGGTTGTCGGCACCGATCTTACGGTGCCGGATCACCCCGAGATCTTCGTAATCGGCGACACGGCCCACGCGCTCGGCCGGAACGGCAAGCCCTTGCCGGGCCTGGCACCTGTCGCCAAGCAGCAGGGCGCCTATGTGGCCAAGGTGCTCCGTGCCCGCCTGTCGGGTAAACCGGCGCCACCTCCTTTCCGTTATCGGGATTGGGGAACAATGGCCACGATCGGCCGCCGGGCGGCTGTCGCCGATTTCGGCTGGTTGCGCATTCGAGGCACGCTCGCCTGGCTGCTGTGGGGCCTCGTCCACGTCTCGTTCCTGATCGGCTTCAGGAACCGGCTGGTCGTGATGCTTGAATGGATCTGGTCCTACCTGACCTTCCAGTCTGGTGCCCGGCTGATCACCGGACCGGAATCCCACTAGACGTATTCACATGGTATCGGCAGGCATTCACAAAGAAGTGCCGTTGAAAGTCGTCTGATTTCGGCGCCATTGCCGGAGGCCCGCTAGGCCAGATGCGGCGACTTGGCTAGACTCCGCCTCGATGACCGCCGACGTCACCGCACCGGCCCAATCTGCACGTCCCGCCCGCCGCAACTTGGCCTTTGGCCTGTCGTGGCGAATCCTCGGGCTGGTCGTGGCTGCCGTCATGGCCGCCGAGGTCGCGATCTTCCTGCCGTCGATTGCCCGCTTCCGGCTGGTCTATCTCGAACAGCTCATCGAGAGCGGTGCGCTGGCAGCGCTCTCGCTCGACGCCACCCCCGACAACATGATCAACGAGAACCTGAAGCGCACCTTGCTCGACCATGCGCGCGTCGATGCGGTGGCGCTGGTCGAACCCAATCGGCCCAAACGGGCGCTGATGAATGTCGAGCCGCGGCCGGAGATGCCGGGATTCAAGCTCAAGGACCGCGACGCGCTTGGCCTCATCTGGGACGCACTTTCGGCCATGTCGCACGACGGCTCACGCTACATAAGAGTCGTCGGCGGCTCGATGCGTTTGCCGAAGGCCAAGGTCTGGATCGTGGTCGACGAAATGCCGATGCGTGCCGCGATGTACGATTACGCCGGTCGCATTCTCCTTTTGTCGATCATCGTCGCCCTGTCGACGGCGGCACTGCTCTATCTGGCGCTGCGCTGGATGGTGATCAAACCCCTGCAAGGTCTTTCCGCCGACATGACGGCCTTCCGCCGCGCGCCGGAAGATATCGGCACCGAGCGGCCACCGACCCAGCGCAACGACGAGATCGGCGTGGTCGATCGCGAGTTCCAGAACCTGCAACGCGAACTACGCACCTCGCTGCGCCAGAAATCGCGCCTCGCCGAAGTTGGCGCCGCCACCAACAAGATCAATCACGATCTGCGCAACATGCTGTCGACGGCACGCCTGCTGTCGGACCGGCTCGCACGCAGCGACGACGAGCGCACGCGCTCGCTCGCCCCCACCATCCTCAACACGATTGACCGCGCGGCACGGCTCGCCAGCGACGCCATCGAATACGTGCGTGAACAGCCGACCCCCAAGCTTGCCGACGTCGATCTCGCCGATCTGGTCGACGAGGTCGGTGTCGTGCTGCAGGAACAAGGGGAGGATCGTGATCCCAACGTGCTGCGCACCTGGCTGAACGAAGTCGGCAGTGAGCGGGTAAAGGCCGATCGCGACCTTCTCTATCGCGTATTCCTCAATCTCGGCCGCAACGCCTTCGAATGTGGCGCCACCTCGGCCACCGTACGGTGCCGGCCCAATGGCGGCTTCCTGATGATCGACGTCGTCGACAATGGACCCGGTGTGTCACCGGCCGTCGCCAGTCAACTTTTCCGTCCCTTCACTACGGGCGGTCGCGCAGGCGGCGCCGGCCTTGGCCTCGCAATCGCACGCGATCTCGTCCGCCTCCACGGCGGCGACATCACCCTGGCAGAGTCGAGCAATCAGGGCACGACCTTCTGCTTCACCTTGCCTCTCAGCTAACTCTCCACCTTCAGACGCGCGAGGAAGGTACGGATCCGTTCAGCGTTGCCGCCGAGATCCGATTCGCCGATTCGGCTCTTGGCGCGAATGTCGACGCGGCTACCCGTGCCCTGCGGGCGGATGCGGACCACGATGTCGTCACGGAAACCGAACCACTTGCTGGTTGCGATGGCTTCCAGCCGTCCTTCGGCCGGAGCCCGCGCGACGACGTCCCAACCGAGCGAGGTCGCGGCCTGATCGGCACGACGGAAAGCTTCAGCTGGCGGCACGGCCAGGATCAGCGGCTCGATGTCAGGGAAGGCCGCTTTCTGCAGCGGCGCGCTGGCGGGAGGATAGGCGGGAGGGTTGGGTGAGCCCCGGCGCAATTGAAGCGTTGCGACCAGCGGCGGCGGATTGGTCATGTCGGTGGTAATGTCGTTGATCGCGGGCAGGGTCTGGGCCTGCAGGAACCAGCGCAGCGGTACCCAGGAGGTGGCGACCCCGATCACGACGGCGAGGACGGCCGCCACGAAGCCGCGCCGCCGGTCGCCGGGACGCGATGGAATGATCGTGGCGAGTCCCAAGGCCACGCCGGCGACCGCCATGTAGAAGCCATAACGGAAGACGGCGATCGCCGCCTCGACGTCCAAGCCGAGGAAACGATGCAGTGGCCCTGAAGCGGCCACGATCACGGCGGCTACACTGGCCAGAATGAAGGCCATGCGCGCCAGCCTGTGGCTTATCGGGTTGGTCGGCCGAACAAACATCCACGCTCCGCTGGTAGTATCGTAACCGCGAAACGAAACCGACGCATCCGCTCGACAATCCGCACTTCATTCTCTATGCGGCGACCATGACTGCTGCCGACACCGTCCGGCGCCGCGCGATGGCGGCAGGCCTGATCGCCATTGGCCTATGGGGCATGCTCGCCGCCCTCTCGGTGCTGGCGGGTCCCATCCCGCCGTTCCAGATGGTGGCCATGACCTTCACCGTCGGCGCGACGATCGGAATCGTGCGCGCGTTGATGCGCGGCGTTGGCTGGGCGGGACTGGTCGGCTGGCCGGGACCGGTGTGGCTGCTCGGGATCGGCGGCCTCTTCGGGTATCACGCGCTCTACTTTGCCGCCCTTCAGCTCGCACCGCCGGCTGAAGCCAATCTGGTCAATTATCTCTGGCCGCTGTTGATCGTGCTGCTCTCCGCGCCACTGGCCGGCGAGAAGCTGGGATGGCCCCATCTCTTGGGTGCCCTTCTGGGGTTTGCCGGTGTGGCGCTGCTCGCCTTCGGTCGCGGCATAAACTTCGCCGGCGACCATATGCTGGGCTATGCGCTGGCCTTGGGCTGCGCGCTCACGTGGTCGCTTTACTCGGTTCTGTCGCGCCGCTTCGGCGAGACACCGACCGATGCGATCGCGGCTTTCTGCGCAGCTTCGGCCCTGCTCTCGCTCGCCTGCCATCTCGCCTTCGAGCGTACCGTCTGGCCTGCCACGCCGACTGCCTGGCTTGCCGTGCTCGCGCTCGGTTGCGGCCCGGCCGGCACCGCTTTCTATTTTTGGGATCACGCGGTGAAGCGCGGCGACATCCGGGCTCTGGGCGCTCTTTCCTATGCGACTCCGATCCTCTCGACCGCCATCCTGATCGCCTGCGGCCTCGCCGAGCCGACGGGCACGCTTCTGATCGCCGCCCTGCTGGTCACTGTCGGCGCCGTCCTCGCCTCGCGCGAATTGTGGAAGCGCTAACCCGGCATCCAGCCCGGCGGCGCGAGTTCGAAACCGGCGAAGTCGAAAGCGGGCGCCACGGTGCAGCCGACCAGGGTCCAGTTGCCGAGTGTGCGTGCGGCCTGCCAGACGCCGCGCGGTACGACGATCTGCGGTGTCTCGCCAAGGCCGAAGTCGCCGCCGAGTCGCAAATGACGCGTCGTCTTGCCGTCGTCGCTCATCGAGAGTTCGAGCGGTGCACCGGCATAGTGATGCCAGACCTCGTCGGCATCGACGCGATGCCAGTGGGAGCGTTCGCCGGCCTTTAGGAGAAAGAAGATCGCCGTGCTGGCGCCACGGCCGCCCGGCCCGGTGGCATCGGCCGACCGAAAGGACTCGCGAAAATGCCCGCCCTCGGGGTGCGGCTGCAGCCCGAGGCGGGCAATAATCTCGTCGGCTGTCACGCGATCAGGCCGGCGGCGGAACGGTGGCCTTCATCGACGGCAGCTTGCCGAAGGCCGTGAACCACTTGGCAAGCTTTGGCCGCTTGGCGCGCCAATCATGGTTGCCGAAACGGAAGTCGAGATAGCCCAGCGCGCAGGCGATGGTGACGGTACCGATGGTCGGCTTGCCCTTCAGGCCCTTGGCCTCGGCCTCGAGCTGGTCGAGCACGCCGTCGATCTTCTTCATCTGGCCCTTGGTCCAGTCGGGCCAGCGCCGCTCCTCCGGTCGCAGGAAGCCCTCGTAACGCGCCAGCAGCGCCGCATCGAGCAGGCCATCGCCCATCGCCTGCTGGCGCAGCGCGACCCAGCGATCGCGCCCCTTGCGCGGGAACAGCTTGCGGCCCTTGTGTTGATGGTCGAGGTACTCGCAGATCACCGGCGAGTCGAAGAGGTCCATGTTCTTGACCGACAGGGCCGGGATCTTGCCGATCGGATTGTGCTTGTCGACATCGGCATTGGGCGCCACGGGCGTCAGCGCCACGTTCACCATGTCGATCTTCTTGTCGAGCCCGGTCTCGAGCGCCAGCACCCGGACCTTGCGGGCGTAAGGCGACGACGGCGAATAGTAGAGCCTCATCTTGGCCATGGTCGGTCTCCTGTCTTCCGGTCGCGTCAGGCGCCGGCCATCCGGGGGATCTCGGTATCGTTCAGCCGCACCAGTCGGGCGGTATCGACAAGCTGCTGCCAGGTGGTGGTATCGATCGGAACGCCGTTCTTCTCGCGGTCGAGCTTGCGCGCACGTTCCGGCTCGCCGGGCACCAGCACCTCGTCGACGCCGGGCTGCGGCTTGGCCGACTTCACCCAGCTGATGAAATTATCGACCTCGTCCTCGTAGAAAGCGGTGCCGCCCATCGCATCGGGATCGATGATGATCGACAGCATGTTGTTGATGATGTCGGTGCCGTCCTTCTTGATCGTACGCGGGCTGTGCGTGCGGCCGCCGGTGAGAGCGCCGGCCAGCAGGTCGCAGATCACGGCGAGACCGCCGCCCTTGTGCAGGCCGAACGGCAGGATGGCGCCGTAGGGTGCATTGTACATGACGCCCGGCTCGGTCGTGGCATTGCCCGCCGCGTCGATCAGCAGGCCGGGCTCCATCTGGATCTTCTTGTTGTTGGCGACGCGCACCTTGCCCATCGCCACCTGGCTGGTGGCGAAGTCGAGCACGATCGGCTCCTGGCCCTTGCGTGGAATGGCGGTGCAGTAGGGGTTGGTGGTGAACCGCGCTTCGGCGCCGCCGAACGGCGCCACCAGTGACTTGTGGCCGTGCACGTTGACCCAGTGCGTGCTCACCATGCCGGCGCGGGCGCATTGCTCGCCCCAATGGCCGATGCGGCCGATGTGGTGGGAATTCTTCAGGCCGACGACGCAGACACCGTGCTTCTTCGCGCGCTCGATGCCGATATCCATCGCCTCCTTGGCGATCACCTGGCCGTAGCCGGCGCCGCCATCGACCACGATCACCGCGCCGTTGTCGCGGTCGATCTTCGCATGGTGGTTGCGCTTGCAGGCGCCGTTGATGGTGTTCTGGATGTAGTGCGGCATCATGCCGACGCCGTGGCTGTCGTGGCCGAACAGGTTGGCGAGCACGAGGTGGTCGGCGACCAGCTTCGCTTCTTCCGCCGAGCTGCCGTCCGCACGGCAAATTGCCATCGTGAAGCCGTGCAGGCGGTCAGGTTCGATCCGGACCTCACCTACAGAGCTCTGCCCTTCGGCCATATCTACTTCTCCCCCGATTCACGCTTTCGGCGCGCAAGGTTCCGCGTCGTCCCGGCCCTGTCAACGACGAAGCGGCACCCCTTGAATACCTTGGAAAAAAGACGCCCTGATTTCGCCCATCTGGCCGCCCAAACACGGCCGGATCATCGCCTGAGGTCTTCGCCCGTGGTAGTGAGCAGGAAAGTCCTCTCTCGTTCTCCGGGAATCGCGCATCGAATGCGGTCTCTAGCCCGCCTCGCCTTGTTCCTGCTGCTGCTGGTCGGTGTCGCAGTCACAGCTTCGGCGCAAACTGCATCGCAGCAGCCACAGCGCCCGTTCGGTCAGCTCACCGACCTGTGGACGCGTCAACTTGACCGCATTGCCACTCGCACGGAGCAGGCAGGTCTGCTGCCGATCGAAATCGATGGCCTGCGCGAACAGGCGACCGACGTGCGGACCGCGGCGATCGCAGCAGCCGCGCTGGCACGCAACGATCTCGCCGACACCAAGAAACTGCTGGCGCCGCTCGAGATCAAGCCGGGCACCGATGCACCGCCCGAAACCGACGCGCTGAAGGAAGAACGCCAGCGGCTCACCGACCAGGCAACGCTCAACGAAAGCCGGCTCAAGCAGTGCGAGGTGGTGATCGCCCGCGCCGACCAGCTGCTCGAACGCCTGACCAAGGTGCGCGGCGAGCTGGTGTTTCAGAACCTGATGCGGCGCGATCTCTCGCCGCTGTCGCCCGAGGTCTGGACGAAGATCGGACCGCAGCTCGGCGCGGCAATCGGAACGCTGGGCACGGCCATCGCGACCTGGGCCCGCAACGGCCTTACCCCTCTCCGCAACCAGGACCTCGTACCGCTGGCCTTCTGGGCAGCAATCACCATCGGCCTCTGGTGGTCCGGCCGTGCGCTGCGCCAGCGCTTTGGCCGCAGCGGCACACACGTCAACCTTCAGCGCTATCGCACCATCGCCACGGCCATCGACGGGCTCGGCCTGGTGTTGGTGCCCATCCTCGCGGTCTGGCTGGTCAGCAAGCTCCTTCTCGCGACAGCGCCGCCGGCGCCTCTCGACAGGCTGGTGCCGGAAGTGGCGATCCGCCTGATCTGGCTTCTTCTGGTCTTCGGCATGACGGCAGCCGGCCTGTCGCCGGGCCGGCCGGAATGGCGGTTCATGCCGCTGACCGACGACAGCGCGCAGTATCTGTCGCAGGCACTGCGCCGCCTGATGGTGGTCGGCGTGCTGCTCGATCTCGTCTACATCGCACTCAGCCGTGGCGCAGACCACAGCGCGATAGCGCCTGTCGGCGCACTGATCCTCACCACGACTGTGGCGTTGCTGGCGCTGCCGGCGCTCTCCAATCGCTCCTGGCAGGCAGCGCGCCCCGAAGGGTCGGATCTGCCGCCGATGATCGGTGGCACCTGGTGGTCGATCACTCGCCTGGTGTTGACCGTGATGGTCCTCTCGTCCATCGCCTTTGCCCTGGCAGGCTATGCGACGCTCGCGTCGCACCTCCATGCGGCGATTTCCGCAACCTGCGCGTTGATCGCCATCGCGTTGTTGCTGCATCAGCTCGTGGCCGACCTGCTGGACGCCGCCGCCGCACCGGATACGCCGCCCGGTGCCTGGGTTCGCCGCCGCTTCGGTCTGCCGGCCGACGCCACGATCCGCGGTCAGCACCTGCTGCTGCTGGTGTTCGATACGGCGCTGATCCTGTTGCTCGCGATCGCCATTCCGGCCGCGTGGAACGTCGACATCGACGCCATCCTCGACGGTTTCGGACAGCTTCTGCGCGGCGTGAAAGTGGGCGGCGTCACCATCTCGCTCGGTAACGTCGGCATGGCGATCCTCGCCTTCGCCGTCTGCATGCTGCTGGCCCGCCTGATACGCAGCATCGTACGCGACCGCGTGTTGCCGACCGTCGATGCCCCGCTGCCGCTGCGCCAGTCGATCGACGCCGGCCTCAACTATGTCGGCGTCATTGTCGCCATCCTGATCGGGATCGGTGCGCTCGGTGTCGACTTCACCAACCTCGCCATCGTGCTGGGCGCGCTGTCGGTCGGCATCGGCCTTGGGCTGCAGAACATCGCCAACAACGTGATCTCCGGCGTCATCCTGCTGGTCGAACGGCCGATCAAGGCGGGAGACTGGATCATCGTGAACGGCCACGAAGGCTTCGTCCGGCGCATCAACATCCGCGCCACCGAGATCGAAACCTTCCAGCGCACTCATGTGATCGTGCCCAACAGTGCCTTCCTGCAAAACCCGGTCGTCAACCGCACCTACTCGGACACGTCGAGCCGCATCGAGCTCAAGATCACCGTGCCGCTCAATGTCGATGTCGGCGCCGTCGAAGGCCTCCTGCGCGAAGCCGCCTTGGGACATGCTCGTGTACTACGCGTTCCGGCACCGATCGTGCGCTTCGTGCGGATCGCATCGAGCGGTCTGGAGTTCGAGCTCTTTGTGTTCGTGGCCCGGCTGGAAGACCGGCAGATCGTGACCAACGATCTGAACCGTGCGCTGCTTGCCAAACTGATCGAGAAGAAGATCATCGATCCGGCGCCGATGTCGGAACTCAAGCTGCGCGGTCTCGAGCGGATCGGCGTCACACTGTTGCAGGGTGATCCCGAACCAGAAGCGAAGGATCGTCACAAGGACAGTTCCCCGGAGAAGTCGGGCGATGCCGACGCGCCGTCGAAGGTCTGAAGCGCCGCGTCGCCGCTGGCCACTCTATGCGCTGTTCGCTTCGGGCGTGCTCGCGGGCGTGGCGCTCTGGGCCTATGCGCCGTCGTTTCCGGCCGAAACACTGATCGCCCAATACACCACCGATCGGTCGCGCTTCATCGATGTCGGTGGCGTGCGTGCCCACGTCCGCGATCAGGGCAATCCCGATGGCGTACCGATACTGCTGATCCATGGCTCGAACGGTTCGCTGCAGGTGTGGGAGGGTTGGGCGCGCGAGCTGGGCTCGAACGCCCGTGTAATCTCCGTCGATCTGCCCGGCCACGGCCTGACCGGCATCTGGCCGCGGGACGAATATACCGTCGAGGCCTATGCCGATTTCATCGAGGTGCTGATCGACAATCTCCACCTCGACAAGGTCGTGCTGGTGGGGCACTCGCTGGGCGGCGCCGTGGCCTGGACCTTTGCCGCGACACGCCCCGATCGCGTGATCCAACTCGTCCTGATCGATGCCGCCGGCTATCCGCGGCCGAACGACCAAGAGGCACCGCTGTTGACCCGACTGGCGCGCACGCCGGTGGTGGGCGACATCGGCATCTACTTCAAGCCCGAGAGCATGGTGCGGCGCTCGCTGCGCGACGCCTATGCCGATCCTGCCCAGGCAACGCCCGACCGGATCAAGCGCATGGCCGAACTGCAGCGCTTCCCCGGCAATCGCGAAGCAACCCTCCAGCGGGCCCGCACGCAGGAACCGCTCGATCCCACGCCGTTGCGCCGCATGGATGTGCCAACCCTGATCCTATGGGGCGGCAAGGACCGCTGGATACCGGCTGCCGACGCCTTCCGTTTCCAGAACGACATCAAGGGCGCCAAGCTCGAGATCTTCGGCAACCTCGGCCACAATCCGATGGAAGAGGATCCCAGGGCGACCGCCGCTGTCGTCGCTGCCTTCATTGCCGGTGCACCGCTGCCGCCGCAGCCTGCCGAGCCGATACCTCCGCCCGAGCCGGAGCCCGCTGGGAACGATCACGCAGTGCAGCCCTCGGTGATACCCGAGAAGGACTAAGTCGCGAGCAAGGCCTCGACTTGCGCGTCGACGAACGCCGCATCCTCGGGATTGTCGCGGGGATTGCCGGCGCGATGACCCCATACCGAGGGGATTTCGACCAGCTTGCCGTACTTGAGATGTGGCAGCTCGGCGCGATTGTCGTCCGTCTGAAAATAGAGATCGGTGGCCGACGGCATCAACAGGACCTTCGCCTTGATACCGGCCAGCGCCATTTCGAGATCGCCGCGATAGAGATCGTTGGCCGAGATGTCGCCGTTCTGCCAGGTCCAGAGCTGAGCCAACAGGTCGCGCGCGTCGCGCCGTAGAAAGTTCGCCTCCCAGGAGCGCACGAGGAAATCCTCGAGACTGTCGAAGCCCAGCCCGCGCCACATCTCGCGGCGATAGAAAGTCTGGCTGAGCGCCCAGCCGGCATAGATGCGCCCCATGGCACGCAGACCGTCTTCGGGCGTGCGCGCCGCCAGCAGGGTGGTGCGGATGCCTTCGAGGAAGACGAAGTTGTGCGGCGCCGTGCGCGCCGAGCCGCAGTTCACCACGATACGCTCGACCGCATCGCCGAACAGGGCGGCCCAGTGATAGGCCTGCTGTGCCCCCATCGACCAGCCATAGACCATCTTTAGCCGGTCGACGCCGAACAGCTCGTTCAACAGGCGGCGCTGCTGCAGGACATTGTCGTAGGTCGTGACCTGCGGGAACTCCCCCGGCGTGTTCGACGGCGACGACGAGAGGCCGTTGGTGAACATATTGGGGATGACGATGAAATAGCGGCTGGGGTCCAGACAGTGCTCCGGGTTCACCAGCCATTCGATGTCGGTGTGGTGGGCGCCGTAGCTCGTCGGATAGAGAATGACATTGTCGCGCCGCGGCGAGAGCATGCCGTACGTCTTGTAGACGATACGTGCATTGCGCAGGGTGCCGCCGCGTTGCAGCGGCAGGTCACCACATTCGAAGACGCCCTGGCTGGTTCGCATATGCGCTGGCCCACTAGGTGATGGGCGCCCAGAGCCCTTCCTTGTAGGCATGCTCGGTGGCGGCTTCGCGCTGCTTCTTCTCGTCTTCGGATAGACCGACTTGATCGCCGACCATTCGGCTGATCGACGGGAAGGTGCCCTTGGGCTGGACGTAGTCGCCGGTCCACAGCCGCGACCGCAACAGCGCCTTGGCACAGTGCAGGTAAGCCTGTCGCACCGAGACCACGATGGCGCATTTCGGCGCCTTGCCTTGTACCGCCATCGACTCCAGTAACGCCGGATCGACCGAGAGCCGCGCCGTACCCGCGAGCCGCACCGTCTCGCTGACGCCAGGCAACAGGAAGATCAATGCGATCTCCGGATTCTCGAGCAGGTTCTTCAGTGTATCGAGCCGGTTGTTGCCGGGACGGTCGGCGATCGCCACGGTCTTCTCGTCCAGCACCTTGAAGGCGCCGGGCGGATCGCCACGCGGAGTTACATCCTGCTTGCCCGAAGCGTCGGCCGTGGCGACGAGGCAGATCGGCGACAGCGCGATGAAACGACCCATATGGACGTCAATCCGGCCGATGTCTTTGATCGCCGCGGTTTTGGACACCGGCGCATAGGAGCCGACCAGGGCCGCCGCGCCATCGGCATCAAGCAGGGCCGGTTCCCTCGGCGGCGCAGAAAATGGCAACGAATCGGGCATTTGTTAGACCTCCAGCCTAGGCGGCGCAGGCTACCAGCCATGTCATTCCTTGGAAACCATTCGCCCAGACGAGTCGTTGGTTTGGCGGACACCCCAAAAGGAGGACCAGATGAGCGACTACAATCCCAACGATCTGGGTCCCAACCGTGGCCGTTATGGCCAGGAACCGGGATACGAGACCGACAGCGGCAATTCGGGCTTCGCGCTTTTGGCCATTCTGGCCGGCGTCGCCTTGGTGGGCGGATTTCTCTACTTCGCCAACCCCCACAACGCTAACGAGCAGCAGGCCCAGTCGCCGCCAGCCACCGAACGGTCGCTGACCCCCACGCCGGGCGCCAACCCGAATACGGTGCCGGGCATCGACCAGCCCAAGCCGCCGGCTTCGGCAGCGCCGATGGCCCCGGCCACGCCGGCCGAGCCGCGCACGGCGCCGCAGGAGTAGACCATGGCGAGTAGCGATCTTCGTACGCCCAGCAGAGGTCTCTACCTCGTGCTGGGTGTGGTGGCGGTGCTCGTGATTGCCGTCGGCATGCTGTTCATGTCGGGTACCGTCGAGGTCCGCAACGATACGGCCCGCGCTCCGACAGACCCGGCGGCGAGGGCGTTGCCTGCCGATGAACCGAGGACGCCGGCGATCCCCATGCGTCCGGCGCCGGCCCCCGCAAATCCTGCGGATACGACCCCGGCGCCCGACCGACCTGCACAGCAGTAACGCAGGATTGGCACAAAAAAAGAGCCCGACCGCGAGTTCCGCGATCGGGCGCACAGGCCTTAATCTCTGCAAGTTCGAGTTAGCAGTTTGTCAGACGGCGGACCAGACGGTCCGCCATTTTTTTAGTGCATAGCTTGCTTGCATCCAGCCGAGCCAATTGCGCGTCACCCAGATGGGGGAACGACCGACGCAGGAGGAGCAACCGCAGGGCGAGTTACGCGGCCGCCACGGATGGTGAGCCGCCAGGGAATCGGGTCCGATCGGCCCATGGCCGCCCCCTGAGCCGCCAGGCAGCGCTGAAAGACCGGGTCAAACATGTCGTCATTGTCGCCGCCACCGCCGATACGGCACGGGCCGGGCGGCGGCATGCCGGGCTGCGGGACCTTGGCCCCATAGTCGATCAGCGATGCGGCATCGATATAACGCGCAACGTTGCCGCGCTGACGTCCGACGGTGAGCAGCGATTCGACGCTGGAGCGCAGGAGCTGGTCGATGGCGACAGAGGCAGTGCGGCCCGCGATGCTCAGAAGATCGAGGCCGTCCTTGCCGGTGCAGTCACGGCCGACCTTCATGTCGCCGCTGACCACGATGGTGACGTCGAGCCGCCGGCCTTGCAGTGCCGCCTGCAGTTCGCGCGTAAAGAAGACATGCAAGCGGACGCCGCCATCGACATAGAGGTTGTTGTCGATGAACTCCGGCGGAAAGCCGATGGGAAGCGCCGCCGACGCCATGATGGCCGCGACCATGCGCTGCCGCTTCTGCGCCATGGTCATGTCCTGCCGCGCGGCAATCGCCGTAAGGTCGAATACTTCCGGCACACCGCTGTCGAGATTGGTCGCCATGACCGCGAGCGTACGCGTCGCATTCTCGGCGGCGATTGCCTCGACCATCTCCTCATCCAGGATCGCCTCGACCTTTCGCCGGAGCGGCGCGTTGTCGTAGAGCGACGTTGCGGTGAGCAGCGAGAGTGTCCCGCGCGAGGTGAAGACATCCTTGTTGCCGAGGTTGGAGTACATCTCGCGTAGCTTGGCCATGCGCTTGGCATCACCGAGGAAGATCACCGGCGCGACCATCGACCCGGTGCTGACGCCCGTCACCACATCGAACTTGGGTCGTGGCTCCGCGCTGTTCTCGCCCCAGCCTTCGAGGAAGCCTGCCGAGAACGCGCCCCACGCACCGCCAGCCGAGACGGAGAGAATGCGCGTCGGCGGTGGTGGAGGCGGTGCGGCCAGGCGCGGCGCAACAGTAGGCGGCGGGGCCGGCACCGGCGCTTGCTGCCGCGCATCGGCCTGGGCCGCGACCTTGCTACGGAAAGCCGCCGTGCGCGGCGTAGCCGCCGGTGGCGGCGGGGCGGCGGCGACCGGCGGCGCTCCCTCGGGCGGTACGGGGGCAAGCTGCGCCTGCGCCTCGATCACGCTTTGATAAATGTCCGGCCAGGGATAGGGCGAGTGCCCCGCTGTGGCGATCGACTTGCAGACTTCCCCCTGCAGCGACTCTGGTCGCGGCGAACCGCAACCAACCAACACCAACGCCATGGCCACGATGGCGAGCCGACGTCCCGTCATGTCCCTCTCCCCAGAGGATTAAGGTCCGAGTGTGCGAATGCGGCGGGCCGGGCGTCCAGTGCCCGGCCCGCACATCTCAACGCTCAGGATTTCTTCTTTTTCGCGGCCTTCTTCTTGGTGGCTTTCTTCTTGGCGACCTTCTTCTTTGCCGACTTCTTTTTCGCCGCTCTCTTCTTCGCGGCAAAGTTCCTCGACACGGCTCTGGCCTTCGCCAAGCTCGGCGAGAAGGGATCCTCGCCGCCCGGATCCTCGCCCGTCGAGCCCGGATCGTCCTCTTCGGTGCCGTCGGTTTCTGGCGTCTGCAGGATGATCAAGGTGATGAACTTCGTGACATCCTGTGGCAGTGGAATTGCATTGGCGACCACACGCAGGTCCGTCCCGGTCACGGCGGCGAACTTGATCGCCTCGCAGTCAGCCGCGAGCAATGCAGTCCTGATGTACTTCTTGATGTCTTCTGCAGCATCGGATCCGCCGCCCGGGGCGTTGTTGGCCTTGGAATGCAGGACCTTGAGAAACCCCCACCATCGCTTGGAATGTGTTGTGGCGGGCCCCCCGTTGTCACCCCAGATGCGCATCCGTCGCGCGATCCTGTGCAGCTTGAGTCCGGCACTACCTGCATCGAAGCGCTTCATGCGCACCGGCGTCGAGCGAATTTTCTCGATACCGCTGCTTGGACCGCTGTCACTGAACTTGAAATCCAGCCTGGAGACAATCCGCTGGATTTGTTTGTCATTGAGCCAAAGTCCCATCGTCTGCTCCCCCGTTCGAATCTATGGGTGCGCGACTTTCATTGCCTCGCGACGGCCGACGGTCGCGTAGCGACGGCCGAGCGATCTACCAAAGACGGTTCGCAGGCCGCTGGTCGCGGCCCACTCATCGGCGCGCTCTTCCGAGCTCAGCCAGAAGTAATGAGGATGGGCAGGAGCGCCGCCCAGATGATGTCCGGTCTCGTGGGCCATCACCCACGCAATGCCTGCGACCGAAAGACGACGATGCCGGGCAAGACCGCCGTAGAGACGGATCTGCTTCCGGCCATCCAGTACGAAGGCCTGCGCGTTGCAGGTCGGCGACGTCCACAGGATGTCGAAACCGATTTCGGGGAAACGCACGGCGAATCGCCCGACGATCCGTTCGATTCGGGCGCGATGTCTAAAATCCAGTAAAGATCGTAAATTACGCTTCGGCGTTACTGAGCCCAGGATCATGCCAAGGTCTCCACCGATCGACGTTGGACCTTAGGAGGAGGAGAGCGGAGAGTCTACAACCTCGACGAGTCTCGATGAGACTCCCCTCTTGTCGAAAGGCCCGCTAAGCTCGTTCTGCACCACCGTCGGGGGAAGACGATGCGTTGCACGAGTTGTGAAACCGACAACACAGCGGACAGCCGTTTCTGCATCGCCTGCGGCGCGGCTCTAGGTCAGTTGTGCCTGTCGTGCAATCACCTCAATGCCGCGACAGCCCGGTTCTGCACTCAGTGCGGCACAGCCGTGCAACGCTCGCCGATGGCCGGCCCTCACAACGCCTCGGCCATTAGGGGAGAACTCAAACAGATCACCGTCTTGTTTGCCGATGTCTTCGGCTCGACGGAGCTGATCGAAGCGCTCGACCCCGAAGAAGCCGACCGCCGCCTGGCCCCCTGCATCGAGGCCATGAAGGATGCCGTCCATCGCTTCGAGGGGACCGTCGTCAAGATTCAGGGCGATGGCGTCATGGCTCTGTTCGGAGCGCCCAACCCGCAGGAAGACCATGCCGTGCGCGCCTGTTGCGCCGCGCTTGCCATGCAGGCCGCTTTCAAAGCCTTGCCAGCGGAGGCACCACCGGTCCGGGTTGGCATACACTCCGGCGAGGTACTGGCGCGGGTGATCGCCAACGACTTCTCCAATGAGTTCGATGCGACCGGCCTCGCGGTCCACATTGCCAACCGACTGCAAAGCCTGGCTCCGCCCGGCGGCATCGCTCTTTCGTCGGCGACCCTGCGCGGCGCCCGGCAGTTCGTATCCGTCGAATCGCTCGGCACCCAGCCAATTCGCGGGCTTTCGGCTCCCCTTGAGATTTTCCTGCTGACCGGCCTGCGGCGCGGCCCCAACAGCCAACGGTTCAGCAACGAGGTTGGCCGCTCGGACTTCGTCGGGCGCGATACCGAAATGGCATTTCTCGAACACGGTCTGGAGCGGGCCGACGAAGGCGATGGATGCGCGATCGGCCTCGTGGCCGACGCCGGTATCGGCAAGAGCCGGCTCTGTTTCGAATTCGCCGAACGTTGCCGAGCGCGCGGCATACGCGTGCTCGAAGGTCTCGCGCTCGCGCACAGTCGTGCGACTCCTTTCGAGCCGGTGATCGATCTGGTGAAGGCCCTGTTCGAGATGACGTCGGACGACGAGCCGGAGCGGGCCCGCGAGAAGATCGTCGAGACGCTGCAGTCGTTGAGCGTCGATCTCGGCACCGACCTGCCCCTGTTGTTCGATTTCCTCGGCGTCGCCGATCCCGCCACGACGCTGCCCCGTGCCGATCCAGTCGTGCGGCGCGAGCGGCTAAATGGCCTGTTCCGCCGGCTCATCCGCACCGCCGGAGCAACGACGCCTGCGGTCATTCTGCTCGAGGATCTGCACTTCCTGGATTCCGGCAGCGAATCGCTCCTGGAGGTGCTGGCGGAAGCTCTGCCCGGCACGCGCATCCTGCTGGTGGTCAACTTCCGGCCTGGCTACGCCGCGACCTGGATGCACGGCGACCACTACGATCAAGTCTCGTTGGCGCCACTGCGGCGGGGCGCGGCAGATTTGCTGGCTGCACAGCTTCTCGGTGACGACGAATCGGTGACACCGCTGCTCGCGTTGATGGCCGACCGCGCCCGCGGCAATCCACTGTTCATCGAGGAACTGGTTCGCAAGTTCGAGGAGAGCGGCGATCTCGTGGGCGAGCGCGGTGTCTACCGCCTGCGGCGATCTCCCGACATGCGGCTTGTGCCCGACACGGTGCAGGCGATCATCGGAGCGCGCATCGACGGTCAGCCGGAGGCCGAGAAGTCGATCTTGCAGACAGCCGCGGTGATCGGCCGTGAGTTCGCCTTGCCCGTGTTGGCGCGGCTGGTCGGCGGATTGGCCTCGCAACTCGGCCACGTGATGCATCGCCTGGCCGGTGCTGGTCTGGTCTACGAAGCAGGATCCGGCGGCGACGACCTGTACGCCTTCCGGCATCCGATGGTGCAGGATGTCGCCTATCGCTCGCTTCTCTCCGAGAAGCGGCGCAATCTGCATGCTGCCGTCGCCGCCGAACTCGAGAAGACCCTGCCCGATCCCAACGGCGCGCAGGCAGGCTTCATCGCCTATCACTGGGAGGAGGCCGGCAATCCTCTTCAAGCGGCCTCGTACAGCATGAAGGCGGGGACGTGGCACGGCACGCGCGACGCCGCCCAGGCATTGCAATCCTGGAGACGCGCCCATCGTCTGTTGAGCAGCCTGCCCCTGCAGGGTCAGCAGCGATACCCGCTGCTGATGGCCAGCGGTCAGATCGTGAACCTCGCCTGGCGCGAGGGGCTGACGGCTGTCGATATCGAGCCCTACTACGCCGAAGCGCTGGCAATCGCGCGCGAGCTGGGCGACCTGCGCGCCATCACCCTGTTGACCGTTGCCTATGGGCGGGCCCTGGCGGCCAGCGGCTCGGCCGAGGATTATGTCACGACCGTCGACGGTGTGCTGGCAACGGTCGACGACAGCACGCGCAATGCAAGCCTGCGCGTCGTTCTGACGGCGATCCTGTGCCATGCGCTCAGACTGTCGGGCAACCTGTCTCGCGCGCTTGAAGCCAACGATCACGCCCTGGCACGTGTGAAGGACATCGACGACATCGACCAGCAGACGCTGGGGTTCAGCATCGCCATCTGGATCAACGGCATGCGGGCCCAGATCCTCACCATGATGGGTCGGTTCGACGACGCGAGGCCGCTGCTCGATGCCTTGATCGCAGCCGACGACGCGACAGTGGACGTGCTGCACAGGCTGTTGGCGCACGCGACCCAGTGCGACATCGCGTGGGCGCTGAGCGATCTGGATCTGCTCGATAGCCACAGCAAGCAGGCTCTGCAGCTCGCGGAGCGCAGCGGCAATCCTTACCTCATGGTCTACGGCAAAGGCTATGTCGGGCTGGCGCAGGCCATGCGCGGCGCCCATTCCGATGCGGCAGCGACGCTCAGCGATGCCCTGACCTATGCGCGCCGCCGCAATGCCGGGCTGGAAAACGAAGCGCGCCTGTTGGCCGACCTCGCTCATGTTCAGCTTCGCGCCGGCCTCGCCGACCGGGCGCGCGACACTGCCGAGGAAGCTGCTGCCGTCGCACGCCGGCGCGGCGCCAAGGTCTGGCTGGCCTACAGCGAATGGCTGATCGGCGGCCCGGCATCGGCGTCGTTCAACAGTCTGGTCGATACGACGGGCGCGGAGTTGCTGCGTCGTCTCTCGCATCCGCGCGCGTAGAGCGTCCCTCTACAGGAACGGGCGAAGCGCCTCACCGAGCTGACGGAAGGTTTCCCGGCGCGCGGAAGTACGACGCCAGGCGAGCCCGATGCGGCGATGCGACGTGCCCTCCACCATGGGCCGCACGGCGACGTCGAGGCCACGCACGATGCCGGCGTCCAGGGCCATCTGCGGCATCAGAGTGACACCCAATCCGTTGGCGACCATCTGGGCGAGCGTGTGCAAGCTGGTGCCATTGAAGGCGGTGTTGCGCCGCGCGCTTTCGAGTTCGCAAGCCGCCAAGGCCTGGTCGCGCAGGCAATGGCCATCCTCCAGGAGCAACAGGTTCTCGCTCGCGATGTCGGTGGGCGTCGCCGCACCGGCGGCCGGCAGGCCGTGATCCGCAGGATAGACGACGGAGAAGCGATCTTCGCCAAGGTCCATCACGTCGAGGTCGCCCAACGCATAGGGCAACGCGAGCAACACGGCGTCGAGTTCGCCGGCATCCAGCCGTTCGAGCAGCCGCGCGGTCTGGTCTTCGCGCAGATAGAGCTGCAGCTTGGGAAAAATCTCGCGCAACTTCGGCAGAGCACGCGGCAGCAGGAACGGACCGATGGTCGGGATAACGCCGAGATGCAGCGGCCCGGCCATGGGTTCGCGCGCAGCCTGAGCCACGTCCATCAGTTCCTCGGCGCCCTTCAGCAGGGCGCGCGACCGGTCCGCCAGATCGCGTCCCAGCGCCGTTGGCACCACGCTGCGTTTGGTGCGCTCCAGCAGGGGGGCACCCAGCAAGTCTTCCAGTTCCTGGATACCGGCGCTCAGGGTCGACTGGCTGACATTGCAGGCCGCGGCGGCCTGGCCGAAGTGGCAACGGTCAACCACGGCAACCAGATACCGCAGTTGTCGCAGGGTAGGGACCGTCCTCATGGAGAGCATATAATCGCTTTTTCCGATTAATCAATTCGGTATTTTGCGATTTGATAAATCTTAGAACGCTCCTAAGTCTTAGTCCGACGCCGGGTTCAGCCGTCGCCTTCCCGGCGTGACCGAACACCCAAGGAGTACCGATATGTCTTTGATCAACACCGAGATTAAGCCGTTCAAGGCGACCGCCTACCAGAAGGGCAAGTTCGTCGACGTGACCGACGCCAACCTGAAGGGCAAGGGCAAGTGGTCTGTCGTGTTCTTCTACCCGGCCGACTTCACCTTCGTCTGCCCGACCGAACTCGAAGACCTGGCCGACAACTATGCCGAGTTCAAGAAGCTGGGCGTGGAGATCTACAGCGTCTCGACCGACACCCACTTCAGCCACAAGGCGTGGCACGACACGTCAGCCGCCATCAAGAAGATCGACTACGTGATGGTCGGCGACCCGACCGGCACGATTACCCGCAACTTCGGCGTGATGATCGAGGAAGCCGGCCTCGCTGACCGCGGCACCTTCGTCGTCGACCCCGAGGGCAAGATCCAGATCGTCGAGATCACCGCCGGCGGTATCGGCCGCGATGCCAGCGAACTGCTGCGCAAGGTCAAGGCTGCCCAGTACGTCGCCGCCCATCCCGGCGAGGTCTGCCCCGCCGCCTGGAAGGAAGGCGAGAAGACCCTGGCCCCGAGCCTGGATCTGGTCGGCAAGATCTAACGACAGCCGCTCACCAAACCTCTCCCCCGATGGCGGGGGAGAGGAACGTGATCAGAGTATTTCCGGAGTAATTTCAATGTTGGACGCCAACCTCAAGACACAGTTGCAGGGATACCTCGAGCGCCTGACGCAGCCGGTGGAGCTGGTGGCGTCTCTCGGCGACGACGCGAAGTCGCGCGAACTGCAGGAGCTGCTGGAAGAGATCGCGACGCTCTCCGACAAGGTGAGCTACGTGCGCCGCGACGACGATGCGCGCCGGCCGTCCTTCGCCATCGTCCGCGCGGGGACCGACATCTCCGTGCGCTTCGCCGGTCTGCCGATGGGCCATGAATTCACGTCTCTTGTGCTGGCGCTGCTGCAGGTCGGCGGTCATCCCAGCAAGGAGACGCAGGAGACGATTGCCCGCATCCAGGGTCTGGAGGGCGAGCGGACGTTCGAGACCTATTTCTCGCTCTCCTGCCAGAACTGCCCCGACGTGGTGCAGGCACTGAACCTGATGAGCGTGCTCAATCCGAAGATCCGCCACACGGCAATCGACGGCGCGCTGTTCCAGGACGAAGTCGAGAAGCGCGGCGTGATGGCCGTGCCCTCGGTGTACCTCAACGGCGAGCCCTTCGCGCAGGGCCGCATGAGCCTGGAGCAGATCCTGGCCAAGCTCGACACCGGCGCCGGCGAGCGCGCGGCCGAGGAGATCGCGGCCAAGGCGGCGTTCGACGTGCTGGTGATCGGCGGCGGCCCGGCGGGTGCGGCGGCGGCGATCTATGCTGCGCGCAAGGGCATCCGCACCGGCATCGCCTCGGAGCGCTTCGGCGGCCAGGTGCTGGACACGATGGGCATCGAGAACTTCATCTCGGTCTCGCATACCGAGGGGCCGAAGATGGCGGCGGCGCTGGAGAGCCACGTGAAGGACTACGAGGTCGATGTGATGGACCTGCAGACCGCCACGAAGCTGATCCCGGCATCGCAGCCCGGCGGCCTCGCGGAGGTGCAGCTCCAGAACGGCGCCAGCCTCAAGGCACGCACCGTGGTGCTCTCTCCCGGCGCACGCTGGAGGCAGATGAACGTTCCGGGCGAGGCCGAGTACCGCAACAAGGGCGTGGCCTACTGCCCGCACTGCGACGGCCCGCTGTTCAAGGGCAAGCGGGTGGCGGTGATCGGCGGTGGCAACTCCGGCGTCGAGGCCGCGATCGACCTCGCCGGCATCGTGGCGCATGTCACCCTGATCGAGTTCGACAGCCAGCTCCGCGCCGACGCGGTGCTGCAGGCCAAGCTCGCCTCGCTGCCGAACGTCACGATCCTCGTCTCCGCCCAGACGACGGAGGTGCATGGCGACGGCGCCAAGGTGACAGGCCTTTCCTACAAGGATCGGCAGAGCGACGAGACGAAGCAGGTGGAGCTGGACGGCATCTTCGTCCAGATCGGCCTGGTGCCCAACACCGAGTGGCTGAAGGGCAGCCTGGCCTTGAGCCCGCGCGGCGAGATCGAGGTCGACGCCCGTGGCGCCACCTCCGCCACCGGCGTCTTTGCCGCCGGCGACGCGACGACCGTGCCCTACAAGCAGATCGTCATCGCCATGGGTGAAGGTGCCAAGGCCGCATTGTCGGCGTTCGACTATCTGATCCGCAACGAGCCGGTGAATCTCGCAAAGGCAGCGTAGACAGCCACTGCACCAATCAAAGCGAAGGAAAGCGCGGTCTCTTTCGAGACCGCGCTTTCTGTTGTCGGGGGCAATCAGCCCGGCATCTTGTCGATGAACCCGATTACCGACGCCAACCGCCCATCGGGCGCCAGGGTGCAGAAATCGACACCCTCGACGACCGACGGCCCCGCCGCCGGCCCGAGCGACCAGGTGAAGCGCAGGGCGCCGTTGTGATGGTCGATCTTCGAGGTCCGCTTCAGCACGAAGCCCGGGAACTTCGCCTGAACGCCTGCCAGCATGGCGTCGATCCCGGCCGGACCATCGCTCGTCATCACCGGATCTCGGTAGGTGCTCTTGTCGGCAAAAGCCTGCGCGACCGCGGCGCCGCGCCGGCCCGCATCGGTTTCGTTCCAGGCGGCGACATAGGTCTCGACGACGGCATCGGGCGATGAAGTAGTGGTGGACATGGCTTACTCCTCTGGACGGTTTATCCAGGCGGGAGATAAGCGTGGGACGGGGTGGGCGGCGATTGCCTGAGAGGTAATGAACGGGACGAAAGCTAGAGAGTTCAGGCAAAGGACTCGGCAGAGCCGAGCACCGCGCCCGGCAGCATCACCGTAAACCTTGCCCCACCATCCGGCTTGTTCGCCGCGACGATCGAACCACCCATTTCCTCGACGATGCGCTGGCAGACAGCGAGCCCGAGGCCGGTGCCTTTGGCGCGCGACTTGGTCGTGACGAACATCTCGAACAGGCGCGGCAGGATGTGGGTGGCAATGCCGGGGCCGTTATCGTCGACGGTGATTCGCACGGCATTTCCTCTCGGCGTCGGCACGGTGCGCGCGGCGACGGCGATCGCCATGTCGCGCCGCAGCCCCTCCGGATCGCTCTCGACGAGGGCGTCTCGGGCATTGTTGATCAGGTTGATCATCACCTGCTCGAGCCGGCCGACATGACCCAGGACCAACGGCAGCTCGTCTGCCTGATCCAGGGTGAGCGCGATGCCGGCATTGCGCGCGGGCGCGACCGTGAGATCGACGGCGCCGGCCAGAGCCGCGCGCACGTCGAACGCCGAGGGCTTCTCGGCGGCAGTGGCCCGCGAAAAGGCGCGCAGTTCTCCGGTGATGCGCACCATGCGATCCACCTGCTTCAACACGCGCTCGAACTTGGCGGCGACCGGTGCCGGTTCGACCGACCGGCGGGCGAGCGTTGCGGCCTCCAGATCCTCCAGCGCGGATTCGGCAGCGAGCGTGATGACCTGCAGCGGCTGGTTGACCTCGTGGATCACCGTCGCGGCGATGGCACCGACGCTCTTCAGGCGCTCGGCGTCGAACAGGGCGCGTTCTGTCTCGCGGCGCACCGTATCGTCGACGCCGGCGAAGACGATCTGGCGCACCAGGCCTTCGGCGTTCAACACTGGCCGGGCGGTGATCTCCACCACGCGTTCGCGACCCTCGGCATCGTCCACGGTGAGGGTACCGCGCGCAGCAATCAGCGCCTCCTCGGTCCAGGGCCGGTCGAGCCAGTCGGCCAGGACGAAGGGATCGACCGGCCGAGCAAAGACCGTATGCAGCGAGCGGCCGACGGCTTGCTCGGACGAAAGGCCGCTGAAGACCGAGAACTCGTGGTTCACCATCAGAATGTCGAGGTTGCGATCGGTCAGCACGACCAGGGCCGCACTCGAATCGATGATCGAGCGCAGGCGGGCGCGCTCCTGCTCCAGCCGTCGCGCCAACCGCACTTCACTGTCGACGTCGCGCACGACGCCACTGGCAATTGCCTTGCCATCGTCGCGCACGAGCCGGCGATAGCGGGCCTCGGCATAGCGCACGACGTTCACACCCTCGGCGCCGGCCTGCAGGACACGGAAGCGTATCTGGTGCACTTCGCCGTCGCCGCTGTGCAGCTCTCGGCGGACGGCATCGCGCAGCAGCTCGCGATCCTCGGCGTGGACATGGTCGAGCAGGACCGTACCCACCACTTGGGCGGCCGGCACGCCGAACAGGTCGGCGGCGGCAGCGCTCACGAAGTTCAGCACGCCGCTCGCGATATCGACCTCGAAGACCACATCGGCCAGCGACTCGACCAGACGCTGGTATTCGCGACGGGCCCGGTCGCTTTGCAACTGCAGCGTCTTGATATGCGTGACGTCGATGCGCAGGCCGACGATACGACCGGAGGCCGTCGTCTTCTCCGACCATTCGTACCAGCGGCCATTGGGCACCCGCTGCGTCTGCTGCGCCTCCCTGCTACGAAAGCGTTGCAGCCAGACCTTCACCATCTCGTGCTGCTGCGCGGAATCGCCACCCCGTGCCGCTGCAGCACGCGCAGCCAGCTCGGCGTAGGGCAGGCCAATCGAATCGGGTTCGCCCAGCACCGGCGTGATCTCGCGGGCAGCGGCATTGAAGAGCGTCAGCCGCTCCTCGCTGTCGTACACGGTGAGGCCGGCGGGCAGCGCCTCGATGGTTTCCGAAAGCAGGGCCTCGGCCTCGCGCGCCTGGGTATAGAGGGCGTGGCGCTCCAGCGCGGCGCGTCCGACCAGCAGCAACAGCACCAGGCCCGACACGATGAAGCCGAGCGTGCTGAGCGCCAGGACGGCCAGTGCCGTCTGATAGTGCTCGATCACGCGATCGATGACGGCCTCGAGCTCCATCGCGATAACCGCGCCGGCCCGGTTCAATTCGGCATGCGCCAGAAGGATTTGGCGCATTTCGTCGTGGCCGAAGAGCGGAGGGTCCTCGGCCAGGATCGGGGCCAGCAGCTCGCGCAAGCGCCACGCATCCGTGCAGACAACGCCACCGGGCAGAAGGCACTTGCGATTGAGCTGCACGTCGAAGCTCCGCCAGGCATCGCGCAACGCCGGCAGGGCGTGCACGGAATGGCGGCCGCCGTCGGTATAGGCTTGGACGGCATAGATCAGTTCGCCACCGACATGGGCGAGTTCGAGCACCTCGGCCGACTTGCGGCGTGCCGCCACCGTCTCGTTCTGGTGCAGCGCCAGCCAGAGATAGAGGAAGGAGGCGAGGCAGCAGACGAGAAAGAGCAGCGCGGCGCCCGTCGCCCAGGCAACACCGATGGTGCCCAGCCCGCGGCGGGCCAGCATCGGAAAGGAACGCAGCAGACCCGTCAGCGACAGCGGTCGCGGACGCGACGCCGTCCCTGGACGGGAACCCGCAGCGGACATGTCGACGAAGCCTTTTACAACAGACGGCGATTGACCGCTGCTTCAACGCGGCCGGTGGTATCTGTCAAAGTCGCGGCATCGTCCATGGGCGGCGCCGTCGCATTCGATACCATCGGCTCCAGTTTGGAGCCAATTTGCCGGGCCTGCGCGATGACCCGGGCGCGCATACCGGCCTATGCCGGCAGGCCGTCGATCCAGCGGCGAGCTTTATCGAGATCGGTAAAGAGACGCATCGGCCGATCGGCGACGGCGAGGATGCCGAAGGCCCGTGAAACCTGCTCGGTACGCGTCTCGGAGACGACGAGCGCCAGCGCGCCGACCGGGCCGCGCTGATGATAGCTGCGGAACAGGGCGCCAATCGCCAGCATGTCGCTCTGGTCCATGGAGAGCGGGCTGTGGCGGCCATCGAACAACTTGCGCCAGGTCACTGCGCCACAGCCATCGACGGCCTTGAGATAGACTTCGAGGTCAGTACGGGTGCAATCGCCCTCGACCGTCGCCGTGACCAGCCGTGTTCGCGAGTCGATGATCCAATGAAGCGGCATCTCTTTCCTAGTTCTGCCCGGTCATGACGCAGCTCGTTTGGTCTTACGGGCCGGCACCCAGCGCACCGCCCCATGTTCGAGGCATTCGTTCATGAAAAGCACGGTCTGCTGGATACCGCGTGCGAAGGCCGCCTGCTGCTCCGGCCTCTGAACGGAGCCCGGCTTCGTAACATAGTGGGCACGCCCCTTCTCGACGATGAGGCCGAGCTCCAGCAGGCGCTTCAGCTTGCGGCGAACCGTTTCCCGCGGAATTCCCGAAGCGCTGGAGATCGAGGTGGCGTTAACGGCCCGCTGCCCTTCGATGCCGATGATGCTTGCGAAGGTCCTGTGTTGCTCACGGAAAGCCGCGTCGCGCATGCCGGGTTCGATGGCCGCCGTGCCGATGATCTCGGCCACGAGCGCCAGGTCGAGGTCGCCATCATAGAGTCCGCGGCGCTCGCGCTCGATCCGGTGCAGGAAATTCCCGATCATGAAGATGAACAGGCGGGAGTTACCGGAACTCTCCGTCAGGACCAGCCGGCCCTCAGGAGCAATAGTCGTGGCACGTCGGCGGGGCACGCTGGTCTCCTTGCTGCTGTCGTCCGTAGCCAATCGCTGGGACCGCCTCGCCATCTTTCCCTCCCGGTACACCGTGCAAACAGGCTCATTGCCCATTTTGGGCAGTCACCTTATTGCAGTGTAGTTATGTGCATCTACGCTGCGCCAGGTTCTATCTGCATCTGGAGCAGGCGCGATCAATGAAAGAAGCCCATAGAAGGCCGTCGCGTCATGCGGCACGCCACGCCAGCGGGGCTGCCGCCCTGGGCCTCGCCGCCGTCCTTCTGCCCAGTCCGGGACAGGCCCAGGTGACAGGCCTTTACGGGACGGGACCGAGCCTCAGCATTGGCTACGTGGGCGGCGCGCTAAATCAGCCCGGCAAGGAATCTCCGGGCGCCCTCCTCGATATGCAGATCGGCAACGGCGGCGTGGACGGCACGGTCAAGGCGTTCACCATGGACACCGGCTCGACCGGCATCGCCGTGTCTGGAAATTACTTCACACCCGGCAAGAACGATACGAAGCTGACCAGCGGTACCTATACCTACACGAGCAGCGGCGCCGTCCTGCACGGCACCTACTATCAGACCAACGTCACGCTTTACGACAAGGGCAGAGCCGTCGGCACGACGCCGGTGAAGGTCCTGCTGGTGGACTACGTCACCTGCAACTTCCTGGGCGCGGGCTGCGTGCCAACGCCGACCGGTGAAAAGGACAAGAGCACGCTGTATGCCGGCGTCGGCTTCAACCGCAATAACATGACGGGCACCTCGGTTGCCGGCCTGAACCCCCTGGTGAACGTCAAGCTGATGTCGGGCCAGCAGCTCGAGCCCGGCTACATCGTGGGCAACAACGCCGTCACCATCGGCCTGTCCCAGACATCGACGGCGGGCTTCTCGTTCGTGAAACTCACGCAGGACGCGGCAACATCGATCCCGGGCGTGCCGCAATGGAACCAGACCGTCATGACCGTGTCGGCCGGCGGCGCCACGGGCTCCGGCAGCGTCTTGCTGGATGCCGGTATCGGCTACATGTTCCTGTCGCCGCCCAGCGGCAGCAGCCTCAACGCCCTGCCCAACCGCGCGCTGGCACCCGACGGAACGCTGGTCGAGATCTGGCTGCCGGGCCAGAGCGGAAGCGCCGCCTCCTATACTTTCACGGCGCGGCAAGCGGCGACCTGTACGCCCGACGCCGGCAACTCGCTCAACCCCTGCAACGTGACGATCACGCATGACGGTGCGCCGTTCGTGAACACCAGTCGCGCGTTCTTCTCGGCCTTCGACTACATGTATGATCCGGTCAACGGCTACCTCGGCTACCGTCTGGCCGACAATGGCATGACCAATAGCGGCGTGGTGACGCCGGTCCTCGCTCTCCAGGGCCCGGTCCCACTGACCAATGGTTTTTCGACCACCCTGCCGGTCGCCCTGCTGCAAGCCACGACCCTGGCGCCCCAGAGCGGCGTCGCCACCTTGAATGGTGCGGTGAACGGCTTCGGCCACAACCTCACGGTCCAGGGCAGCGGCACCGTCGTTTTCAATGGCGCGATCGACCTCGGTGCCGGCGCCTTCGCCGTGCAGCAGGGAACGGCGACGATCAATACCTCGCTGGCGGCATCGACCATCACCATCGGGTCGCAGGGCTTGCTGAGCGGCAACGGCCCGATTACCGGAAACGTGATCCATGCCGGCACGCTGTCGCCCGGCAACTCGATCGGCACCTTGAACGTCACCGGCAGCTTCACCCAGGTGGCCGGCAGCACCTATCAGGTCGAGGTCAACAACCAGGGACAGAGCGACAAGGTCAACGTCACGGGAGCGGCCACCTTGCAGGGCGGCACGGTGAACTTCGTGCCGCTGTCGAACTCCTTCGCCGCGCAGCAGACCTACACGATCCTGACCGCGACGGGCGGCCTCACGGGCACCTATGCCGGTGTGCAGAGCAGCAACTACGCCTTCCTGTTCCCGTCGCTCTCCTACGATGCCAACAACGCCTACCTCACCGTGGCACGCAGCTTCGCGCGCGGTGGTCAAACCGCGAACCAGGCCGCGGTCGGCGCCGCCCTCGACGCGGGGGCCGCGGGCGCCACCGGCAGCTTCGCCAACGCCCTCTCGACGTTGACGATGATGGATCCGACCACCGGCTCGGCCGCTTTGACGGCGCTGAGCGGCCAGAACTATTCGAGCTTCTCCTCTGTCGGCGTACTCAGCGCGCAGCTCTTCATGAACAATTTCGCGGGCCAGGCCGGCGGCAGCAGCCGCGGCACCAACCGCGTCGCGCTGGCCGAGGCCTGCGACGTCGCCTGCGATACGGCCTCGCCTGCGCGATGGGGCGCGTGGGGCGGCGCGGTTGGCGGCCTGGGCACGATCGCCGGCAACACCAATGCCGGCGGCCTCACCTATAACCTCGGAGGCTTTGCCGCCGGTCTCGACCACCAGATCACGCCCAATTTCCTGATGGGCGTCACGGTGGGCTACAGCACCGGCTCACAGTGGGTGTCGGGCTTTCAGGGCGTTGGCACCACCAGCACCCTTCAGGCCGGCCTCTACGGCAGCTTCACCCAGGGCCCGGTCTACGTCGACGGCCTCGCCGCCTATGCCTATTCCGACAACTGGATGACACGCCCTGTCGCCGTCCCCAGCCTTAATGCGTTCACGGCGCAGGGCCGCACCGGCGCCAACCAGTTCTTCGGCCAGATCGAAACGGGCTACCGCTTCAGCCTCGGCGGCATCGCCGACGCCTACATCACGCCCTTCGCCCGACTGCAGGGCGCGACATCGACGCAGAATGCCTTCACCGAGAGTGGCGCGGGCACGCTGGGCCTCAGCGTGGCGACGCAGACCACCAATTCGCTGCGCACGGTCTTCGGCGCGCAGCTTGGCGGCGCCTTCGATCTCGGCTGGCGGGACCGGCTCGCGCTGCAGCTCCGGCTGGGCTGGAGCCACGAGTTCGCCGACACCGCACGCCCGGTCACGGCCTCCTTCGTCGGCGCACCGGCGGCCGCCTTCACGACCTACGGCGCCGCGCCGTTGCGGGACGGGGCGGTGATCGGCTTCAATGCCAGCACCGCGATCGCCGAGTCGGCTTCGGCCTATGTCCGCTACGAAGGCACCCTGTCGGGCGCCGATTCGAGCCACGCCCTTACGGCCGGCGTCCGTTTGATCTGGTAGAAGCGGACCGCCATGCACCGTCGTTCTTTCATCGCAGGCTCGGCCCTGGCCACGCTCTTCGCGGCGCCGGCTGTGGTCCGCGCGCAATCGGTGGAATGGCAGGACGTCGCAGCCGAGGACAGGCGGTGGCGGCTCCAGATGCCCAAGGACTATCAACTCGTCACCATACCGGGCACGGACGGCAGCACGACGCGACAGTACCGCTCCACCTTTCCGGGCCTCGCGATGGACTACTCCATCACCGACTACGTCCAGGCCGAGGCAGGCCACCCGCTCACCGACGAAGCCGCCATGCTCAGGAGAGCCCAGGATGCCGTGCGGCAACGCTGGCCCGGTTCGACGGTTCTCGAACAGGGCGACAGCCAGCTCGGACGCGCGCAGGGCCGCGCCTTCACACTTGCCGTCGACCAGAACAAGGGCTTCCTCGCGATGCGCTTCTACTATCTTGGGCAGCGACTCTACCAGCTGGCCGTTCTCGGCCGGATGGAGTATCGACAGAGCCAGGCGGTACTGCATTTCCTGAACTCGCTCCGGCTCAGCTCGTAGGTACGTCGACACCAATGGAAGTCAACAAAGCCATCGACGACACACGTCGTCGCGAAATCGAGGCCGAGGAAGAGTTGCGCCATCAGGTGCGCCGGCGCCTCGATGTCGAACACGGGATCGTAGCAGCGGAGTCAGCCGCTCAAGGCTTCGGCAAGAAGGTTCTGGAGTTCTTCAACAGCACGCTCGGCATGTGGCTGCTGTCTTCGGTCGTGCTGACGGGCGGCGCGGCGTTGATCCAGAACATCCAGCACAACCACGAGATCGAGCAGAAGAACCGCGAGCAGCTCTCCACGCACAGATTCGAAGTCACCCACCGCCTCGACCAGATGGAATACAGCCTGCGGCGGGCCAAGACCGTCGGCGACGCCAAAGCGGCGATGGACGGGATGTTCAAGAGCAAGTTCCCGCTCTCGCCCGATCTCCAGAACAAGAGCCTGGGCTCGCTCTATCTCACGATGCTGCAACTCGTCAGCGGCACAAGCGACAAGAAGTCTACCGAGGTCATGGATTTCATTCGCCGCCTGGAGGAGGCCGAGCTCGCGTTGCAGGCATTGCCTGACGACAAGCCGCTCGACACGGAGCAGCGCGAGCATCTGCGCAAGCTCCTCAATTCCATCAAGAACCTGCACCTGAGCTGAGCCCGGCGGGCCGGTCGGCGACTACTTCTCGGTTTCCTTGATCCGCTCCTCGAGCATCGGGCGGATCGGTGCATCGGCCGGCAGCAGGGCCAGCAACGTCTTCCAGCGGCGCGCCGCCGCCGGCTTGTCGCCCGCGGCAAAGGCAGCCGCACCGAGATAGAACAGCGCCAGCGCATTGCGCGGCTCGACTTTCTCCAACCGCTCCAGCACCTGCACCGCATCGGCCGAGGGCGGCGTGCCCGGTGTGATCTGCCGCACATGCGCCTCGGCCCAGTCGGCCAGGATGCGCGCATCGACCGGCCCCAGCGTGTCGGCCTGGCGATAGGCGGCGGCGGCGCGTGGATTGTCGCCCAGCACCTTCCAGGCGTTGGCCAGCCGCAACCAGCCGGCACGATCCTGCGGATTCTGTTCGAGACGCGCGGCCAGTCCCTCGACCATGGAGCGGATCGCCTGCTCGCGTTCGGCAGGCGCGAGGGCAGCCATCGCCTCCTGCTGCTCGCGGCTGGGCTGCGGCATGGCCGACGGAGGCGCGGCCGGCGCTGCGGGAACTTCAATGCCCGCAGCCTTGGCGACCCTGGCAATCTCGGCGCGCAGCAGGCCGAGCCATGGCGCATCGGGTGGGCTGCTGGCTTCAAGCTTCTGCCAGCGCGCAATGGCGGCGCGGCTGTCGCCGCTCTGCGCCTCGTGCAGGCCGAGATAGTAATGAGCCCGCGGATCGCCGGGCAGCTTCTGCAGTGCCTTGGTGAAGGCTTGCACTGCCGGTTGGGTGACGGTGCCCTCGGCTTCAAGAGTCAGCCCCTCGCCCAGCGCGGCCAGTGCCTCGGCATCGTCGGGATCCTGGGCAAGCTTTGCCCGGGCGTCTGCCAGCAGGCGCAAGACGTCGAGGGGACGGTCGGAGTCCTGGCCTGCGATCTGGCTGCGGTCGAAGGGTGCGGCCGGCAGACCCGGTCGACCCATCTGCAGATAGACGCCCAACGCCAGCAGCGGCACCAGCAGAGAGAGAGCCGGCGGAAGAAACTTGTGCAGCGCCGGAGCGGTAGACGTTGCGCCGACTTTCTCGGCCGCAGCGCCAGCGGCCAGGATGCGCCGCTCGATCTCGACCCGAGCGGCCGTGGCATCGGACTCGCTCACGGTGCCCGCCGACCGCTCGCGCTCCAGTTCGGCGAGCTGATCGCGATAGATCGCGAGTTCGCCACTTAGCCGGTCGCGATGATCGACGCGCGTCTTCAGCAACGGCCAGAGCAACGCGCCGACGGTCGCGGTGGTGAGGAGAGCGAGCAGGAACTCCAGCAACGCCGCTACCCCTTCAGCAGCGAATCAAGACGGCGCTGCTCCTCGTCGCTCAGTGGTTGCGGCGCGACGATCGCCTTACGACGGCGCGCGGCGATCAGGAGCGCACCACCAGCAATCAGCAGCACCAGTGGGGCACCCAGCCAAAGAAGAAGCGTGCGCGCCTTGAAGGGCGGATTGAGCAGCACGTAGTCGCCGTAGCGCGCCACCATGAAATCAAACACGGCAGCATCGTTGTCGCCGGCGACCAGCCGCTCGCGCACCGCACGGCGCATATCGCGCGCGACCTCGGCATTCGAGTCATCAATCGACTGATTCTGGCAGACGACGCAACGCAATGCCCGACCGATCTCGCGCGCGCGGGCTTCCAGTGCAGGATTGGGCAGAACCTCCGAGGGATCGACCGCGAAGGCAGGGAAAGCGAACACCAGCAGCAGAAGAGCGAGCGCGATCTTCATTTCGCGCCCTTCAATGCCGGCAGAATCCGCTCGTTGAGATCGCGTTCGGTGATCGGCCCGCGGAAGTGCAGCCGCACGATGCCCTGGCCGTCGACGAGGTAGGTCTCGGGTACGCCGGAAAGTCCCCAGTCGAGGCCCGTGCGGCCTTCGAGGTCGAGGCCGGCATACTTGAACGGATCGCCCAGGCGCTTCAGCCACTTCAGCGCATCGTCACGTTTGTTCTTCCAGGCAATGCCGATGATGGTCGCGCCGTCGCGCTCGGCAAGCCGCGTAAAAAGCGGATGCTCGGCGAGGCAGGGCGTGCACCAGCTCGCAAAGAAATTGACCAGCACCGGCTTGCCGGACTTGAGCAGCGCATCCGTCAGCGCCGGTTCACCTTCGCGCAGCGCGGCGATATCGAGCTTGGGTGCAGGCCGGCCGACCATGACGGAACCGATCGACGCAGGGTCGCGGCCCGACGTCAGCGACCAGGCGAAGAACCCGGCCATCAAAGCCAGGGTTACGAGCGGCAAAATGAAGAGCGCGCGACGCATTTTTACTCGGCGGGCTGCGGGGTCGGACGGCGCGTCTTGCTGCTGCGCGGCGCGCCGATCCTCAGTCGCCGATCCGACAGCGAAACGAAGCCACCGAACGCCATGAAGGCCGCGCCCAGCCAGATCCACGGCGCGAGCGGGTTGAGATAGAGGCGGATCACCCAGCCCTGGCTAGGATCGCCCTCACCCAGGGTCGCGTAGAAGTCGCGCAGGAAGTTGGTCTGGATGGCCGTCTCGGCGACCTGTCGGCGCTGCACCGTAAACAGCCGGCGCTCCGGTTGCAGCACGGTGTAGGGCTTGCCGCCGACGGTGACGTTGAGCGTGGCCCGCTCGGCAACGTAGTTGGGACCCTGCACCTGTTCGATCTTGTCGAGCTGGACGGCGTAGCCCGCGAAGGAAATGCGGTCGCCGGGCTTCATGGTCTGCATCACTTCGGTGTGCCACGCGGAGGTAGCGACCGAGCCCAACACGACAATGCCCAGCGAGGCATGCGCGATGACCATCCCGAGCGTCGCCCGCGGCGTGGTGCGTAACGTGCCCTGCTTGAGACGATCTGCCAGCGCCCACAGGCTGCCGACGATCAGCCAGACGCCGAAGCCGAAGGCCAATGCGGCGAGCGTGCTGCGGCTGTCGATCGTCGTCATCGCGACCAGGGCGGCCGCCACAGCGACAATGAAGGCCACGCGCAAGCGCATCAGCGCCGGCCACAGTTCGGCGCGCTTCCAACCCAGGAACGGGCCGACGCAGAGCGCCGCGAACAACGGCGCACAGAGCGGCACGAAGGTGGCGTTGAAGAAGGGTGGGCCGACCGAGACTTTGTCCCCGGTCAGCAGGTCGAGGAACAGCGGATAGAGCGTCCCCAGCAGCACGGTAACTGTCAGCGTGCAGAGCAGCAGGTTGTTCAGGATCAGCCCGCCTTCACGACTGACCGGCTGGAACAGACCGCCGCCCTGAAGCTGCGGCGCGCGCCAAGCGTAGAGCGCGAGACCGCCGCCCGTCACCGTCAGCAGGAAGCCAAGAATGTAGAGGCCGCGCGCCGGATCCTGCGCGAAGGCGTGCACCGACGTCAGCACGCCGGAACGCACAAGGAAGGTGCCGAGCAGCGACAGCGAGAAGGCAAGGATCGCCAGCAGCACCGTCCAGCTCTTCAGCGCGTCGCGTTTCTCCACGACGATGGCGGAGTGCAGCAACGCCGTGCCGGCAAGCCAGGGCATCAGCGACGCATTCTCGACCGGATCCCAGAACCAGAAGCCGCCCCAGCCGAGAATGTAGTAGGCCCACCAGCTTCCCAGCGCGATGCCGAGGGTCAGGAAGCACCAGGCGGCAAGCGTCCACGGCCGCACCCAGCGCGCCCAGGCCGCATCGACGCGGCCCTCAAGGAGCGCGGCGACAGCGAAGGCATAAGTGACGGAGAAGCCGACATAGCCCAGGTAGAGCAGCGGCGGATGGAAGGCGAGACCGGGATCCTGCAGCAGCGGATTGAGGCCATTGCCATCGGCCGGCGCGGGAAAGACGCGCTCGAAGGGGTTCGAGGTGAACAGCAGGAATGCGAGGAAGCCGACGCCGATCAACGCCTGGATGGCCAGCACGCGGCTGCGCAACGTATCGGGCAGGCCCGCGCCGAACACCGCGACCGCCGCGCCGAACAGCGCGAGGATCAGCGCCCAGAGGAGCATCGAGCCCTCGTGGTTCCCCCACACGCCGGAGATCTTGTAGAGCAGCGGCTTGGCGGAATGCGAGTTGGCGACGACGTTGGCCACGGAGAAGTCGGACGTCACATAGGCCTGCGTCAGCGCGCCGAATGCCAGGATGACCAGGAACGCCTGTGTCAGCGCCGCAGTCCGACCCAGCGCCATCAGCCGGTCGTCGTTCCGCGACGCACCGATCAGCGGCAAGGTCCCCTGAACCAGCGCCACCGCCAGCGCCAGGATCAGCGCGAAGTGGCCGAGTTCCGGGATCATGACCGTCCTCTAGCTGTCGTCCTGAGCGCAGCGAAGGACCTCACTGCCGCTTGCCACGGCATGAGATCCTTCGCTGCGCTCAGGATGACAAGGCGGCTCACTTCTTATCTTCCTTCCACTGTCCCGCTTCCTTGATCGCCTTCGCGACTTCGGGCGGCATGTAGTTCTCGTCGTGCTTGGCCAGGACTTCGCGTGCAGCGAAGACGCCGTCGCTGCCGAGCGCACCTTCGGCAATCACGCCCTGCCCCTCGCGGAACAGGTCGGGAAGGATGCCGCGATAGACGACGGCGATCGTCTTGTTCGTGTCGGTGACCGTGAAACGCACGACCTGGCCGTCCTTCTGGACGCTGCCCGCTTCGACCAGGCCACCCAGACGGAAACGGCGGTCGGGCCCGAGGCTCTTCTCGGCAACCTGCGTCGGCGAATAGAAGAAGACGAGATTGTCGTTCAGCGCCGACAGCACCAGAGCTGCCGCGACGCCGAGCGTCCCGAGCGATCCGATCAACAACCAGAGGCGACGGCGCTTCGGTGTCATCTCTTTCTGTCCAGTCCACGGGCCGTCAATTCGCGACGCACTTTGCTTCGCGCGCTCAACGAGGCGATGACCAGCCCGCCCAGAATGGCGAACGCCACCAGATAGGAGGCCAGGATGAAGGCTGCGTGGTTGCTCATGCCGCTGCTTCCTCTTCCTGCACGGCGGCATTCTCAAGGCGGCGCCGGTCGATCTCCGTTTCTGTCCGCACCAGCACCAGGAAGATGAACAGGAAGAGCAGCGACACCGCCATCCAGATGAGCGGAATCAGGATCGAATTGTGGATCGCGGGCGCATCGAGGCGCGTCACCGAAGCCGGCTGGTGCAGGGTGTTCCACCAATCGACCGAGAACTTGATGATCGGCAGGTTGATGACGCCGACCAGCGCCAGGATGGCAGCGGAACGATCGCCGCGCTCCGGCTCGTCGTAGGCGCGGCTCAAGGCGATATGGCCGAGATAGAGGAAGAAGAGCAGGAGCATCGACGTCAGCCGCGCATCCCACACCCAGTAGGTGCCCCACATCGGCCGTCCCCACAGGGAGCCGGTGAGCAGGCACACGGCCGCAAAGCTCGCCCCCACGGGCGCGGCCGCGCGCGCCATCAGGGCGGCGAGCGGATGACGCCACACCAGCAGCGAGGCGCCGAGACCGGCCAGCAGCGCATAGCCGCCCATCGACAGCCAGGCGGACGGTACGTGCAGGAACATGATCCGCACGGTCTGGCCCTGCTGATAGTCGACCGGGGCCACGAAGAAAGCCATGTAGAGGCCAAAGGCCAGCATCAGCACTGTGGCGAAGCCGAGGCCGGGCAGCACGCGCTGGCTGAAGCGGCGGAAGCGCGCGGGGTTGGCGAGGAAATGCAGGTCGGCCATGGCTTTGTCCCGCCCTTGTTTCTGGCTTGGCTGGTCTTTTGTCTATTCCCCGGCTTGCCGCAAGGCCGCGGCAATCGCCCACGGGGTCGTCGCCAGCGCGACCAGCGCCAGCGCCCCCAGGATCGCAAGATGGGTCCAAAGTCCCTCGCCCGCCGCCAGGGTTTCGACGGCGCCGGCGCCGAAAATCAGGGTCGGCACGCAGAGCGGCAACGCCAGCAAGGCCAATAGAGCGCCGGATTTGCGCGCCCCGAGCGTCAGGGCAGCCGCCAGCCCGCCGATCAACGACAGGGTCGGCGTGCCGATCAGCAGGGTTCCAAACAGGGCCAGCAGACTGTCGCCATCGAGCCCGAAGGCGACGCCCAGCACTGGCGCCAGGAGGCTGAGGGGCAAGCCGGTCACGATCCAGTGAGAGGTGCATTTCGCGAGCGCCGCCAGCTCGAGCGGCCACGGCGCCAGCAGCAGGAGATCGAGCGTGCCGTCCTCGTAGTCCGCCGCGAACAGACGCTCTAGCGACAGCAGCGCCGCGAACAGGGCCGCGCACCAGAGCACGCCGGCCGCGATACGCTGCAGGGTGTTCGTTTCCGGCCCGATGCCTAGAGGAAAGAGCACGACCGCCACGACGAAGAAGGCCAGCACGACGCCGACATCGCCGGGCCGCCGCCAGACCAGGCGCAAATCGCGCGCGAGCAGGGCCATGAAGCCGTTCATGCGCGCCCCAACTCCAGGGTCCGCGCGCCTTCCACGCCGAGTTCGGCATGAGTGGCGGCAATTGCGAGACCGCCGGCGGCGAGGTGCTTTTGCAAGGCGGCGCGAAAAGCCTGTTGCGCCGGCATATCCAGTGCGTTCAGCGGCTCGTCGAGCAGCCAGAGCGGGGCGGCGGAAAAGACGATTCGCGCCAACGCCGTGCGGCGGCGCTGGCCCGCCGACAGCGTCCGCACCGCCCGAGCCGCGAGCGCGCCGAGGTCGAAGGCGAGCAGGGCGCCATCGAGACGATCCTGCGCGCCGCCGCGCAGGCGCTGGGCGACGAGCAGGTTCTCGACCACCGACAGATCGCCTTTCAGCCCGTCAAGATGGCCCAGCCAGGCGAGCCGGCCGCGCCAGGCCTCGGGATCGTCGGCGACGTCGACGCCCAGCCAGCGCACGGTGCCGGCATCGGGCCGGACGAGGCCCGCCAGAGCGCGCAGCAAGGTGGTCTTGCCGCTGCCGTTGCGGCCGGTCAGTGCCAGCAGTTCGCCTTCGCCCAGCCCGAAGGACAGACGGTCGAACACCCGCCGGCCGCCACGTCGGCAGGCCAGACCATCGATCTCGAGGGAGAGAGGCGCCATGAGACGCCGTGGTAGCACGGAGAAAAGAAAAAGGCCGTCATCTCGGGGGAGAGTGAGATGACGGCCTAAGCGCCTCCGAAGAGGCTAGAACGTGGCTTTGGGGGGACCACGTTCGGGGGAGATACAAGAGGAAGATGGAAACCCCCGATGGCCGTCGCTAGACCCAAATGGGGCAAGACTGTGATTTTTTAATCACACCCGGTGAGGTGGGAAATTAAGCACGCGGCGCGCAACTTCGAGGCGCGAGGCGATATGCGCCGCGCTTCCCCCTCCGGAACGTGCGGGTTTTCGGGGCTGATTAGAGTCCCTGATGCCCACCACGCCTAAGCACTTCGGGCTTAGGCGTAAGGATCGGCCGCGTCCCTCATGCCGTCACCCATGAACTGGTAGGCCAGGATCACCAGGATCACCGGCACCACGGGCAGCATCAGCCACCAGTTCACGGCGACGACGTTGATGTCGGTCGCCTCATTCAGCAGCACGCCCCAGGACGTGATGGGCGGCCGCAGGCCGAGACCCAGGAACGACAGCGCGGTTTCGGCCAGGATCATCGAGGGGATCGACAGCGTAGCCGAAGCGATCAGATGGCTCATGAAGCCCGGCAGCAGATGGCGGCCGATGATGCGGGCAGGCTTGGCGCCCATCATCTGGGCCGCCGCCGCATAGTCCTCCTCGCGCAGCGACAGGAGCTTGGACCGAACCGCACGGCCCAGGCCCGGCCAGTCGAGCAGCGCCAGGATCAGCGTGATGCCGAAGTAGATCAGCAGCGGCGACCAGGTGACCGGCAGCGCTGCCGAGAGGGCCAGCCACAGCGGCAGATGCGGGAAGCTTTTGATGATCTCGGTGATGCGCTGGACGACGCTGTCGACCCAGCCGCCGTAGTAGCCGGCGAGCCCTCCCAGGACGAGGGCAAGCGCAAAGGAGAGCGCGATACCGATGATGCCGATGGTGAGCGAGATTCGCGCCGCATAAACGATGCGACTGAACATGTCTCGTCCCAGCCTGTCGGTCCCCAACATGAAGAAGGTGCCATCCTCGGGCGGGCAGACGAAGTGGAAGCGGCCCTCGATCAAGCCCCAGAATTCGTAGCGCTCACCGAGGCAGAAGAAGCGAAGTTGCTGCGGCTTGGTGGTGTCCGGCGAATAGACCCGCTGCAGCGTCGCCGGATCGCGTTCCATCTTCAGGCCGTAGACAAACGGCCCCATGAACGTGCCCTCGTGGAAGAGATGCACCGACTGGGGAGCGGCGAAGATGTAGCGCGAATTGCGCGTGTGCAGGTCGTAGGGCGCGATCCACTCGCTGATGAGCGTGGAAAGGTACATCAACGCCAGGAAAGCCGCGGAGATGACGGCCGGCCGATGGCGGCGGAAGCGCCACCACATCAGCTTCCACTGGCCCGCCATGTAGTAGCGTTCCTGCTCCTTGGTCAGGCGCTCGGAGACGTAGGGATCCCACGGCTCCTGGCTGACGAAATGCGGCGTGCGGCGCGGCGTGTTGGGATTGGGAGTCGTATCGGTCATGTCCGGCTCACTTCTCCGAAGTCGCGCCGAAGCGGATACGCGGATCGAGGGCGGCCAGCGCCAGATCCGAAATCAGCATGCCGATCACGGTCAGGGCCGCCACGAACAGCAGGAAGGTGGCGGCGAGGTTGACGTCCTGGGTCTTGAGCGCGCCCAGCAGCATCGGACCGGTCGTGGGAAGCGACAGCACGACCGAGACGATGACCGATCCTGAAATGACGTCGGGCAACAGGCCGCCGATGTCGGCAACGAACGGGTTCAGCGAATGGCGCAGCGGGTATTTCACCAGCAGCTTCATCGGAGGCAGGCCCTTGGCACGGCCGGTGACGACATACTGCTTCTGCAGTTCGTCGAGCAGGTTGGCGCGCAGGCGGCGGATCATGCCGGCGGTCCCCGACATGCCGATCACGATCACCGGAATGATGAGATGCTGCATGACCGACAGCGCCTTGCCCCAGCTCAGAGGCTTGTCGATGTACTCCGGATCCATCAAGCCGCCGATCGACAGGCCGAAATAGACCTTGCCGACATAGAGCAGGACCAGCGCCAGCAGAAAGTTCGGGATGGCAAGGCCGATGAAGCCGATGAAGGAGGCGACGTAGTCGCCGAGCTTGTACTGGTGTGTGGCGGCATAAGTGCCGATCAGGAACGACACGATCCAGATGAAGGCGATCGTGCTGGTTTCCATGATGATGGTGAGCGTCAACCGCTCGCCGATCAGGTCGGCCACCGGCACGGTATCCTGGCAGGAAAGGCCGAAATCCCAGCGGAAGATGCCGCTGACCCAGCTCAGATACCGCTGCCACAGCGGCATGTTGAGGCCGTAGAGCTCGCGCAGCTCGTCGGCGCGCTGATGCGCATCGGCATCGCCGCGCGCCAGCAGCTCGTCGATCTGCGAGGAGACGCAGTCTCCCGGCGGCAGGTCGATGATGAAATAGACGAGCGCGCTGATCACGAACAGGGTCGGGATCATCAGCAGCACGCGGCGGACGATGAAGCGCAACATGCTCAGGCTCCTCCGCGCGCCATGCGGACATAGTGGCCGGGTTCGGCCTCGGTCCAGAAGAGGGGTGCCTTGCCGTCGTCGCGGAACGGCGCGGGCCAGATGGTGGGATCGGAGGCCTTGCCTTCCATCAGCGCGCCGAGATCGAGGCGCGCGTCGGGGTCGGGCATCGGCACCGCCGTGAGAAGGGCCTTGGTGTAGGGATGCATGGGATTGCGAAACAGCTCGCCGGCCGGCGCCAGCTCGACGAGGCGGCCGGCGCACATCACCGCGATCCGGTCGGCGATATAGTCGACGACGGCGAGGTTGTGGCTGATGAAGAGGTAGGTGAGGCCGAGCTGCTTCTGCAGGTCCTTGAGGAGATTGAGAATCTGCGCCTGGATCGAGACGTCGAGCGCCGACACCGGCTCGTCGCAGATCACCATGTCGGGCCGCAGCGCCAATGCGCGCGCGATGCCGATGCGCTGACGCTGACCGCCCGAGAAGGAATGCGGATAGCGGCTGAGATGCCGGCGGTCGAGACCCACCATCTCCATCAGCTCGGACACCATCTCGCGACGATAGGCATCGTCGCCGATGCCATGGATGACCAGCGGCTCGACCAGGATGTCGTAGACGGTCATGCGCGGGTTCAGCGAGCCGAACGGATCCTGGAAAATGAACTGCAGCTTGGTGCGGAAGCGGTTCAGCTCCTCGCCTTCGAGCTTCAGCACATCGGTCTTGCGGCCCCAATCGTCGAACACGACGCGGCCAACCTTGCCCTTTCCGTCCGGAGTCGAATCGGCCGAGATGCCGCGCATCAGCATCTTGCTGAGCGTGGTCTTGCCGCAGCCCGATTCGCCGACCAGCCCCAGGCACTCGCCGCGCTCGACGTCGAAGCTGACGTCGTTGACGGCATAGACAGTGCGCGTGGTGCCGCCACCCATCATCGATTCGAGGAAGGTGTCGGCCTTGCGAATGCGGAAGGTCTTGGAGACGTGCCGCACCTTGAGCACCGGCGCCTTCGGGTTGAAGGTCGCAGTCGGCGCCTGAGCAGGCTTTTCCTTCAGGAGATGGCCGGTTGTGCCCTTGATCTCGCGGATCGGCACCAGCCTCTCGCCCGGCGCCATGTCGAAACGCGGCACGGCATGCAGCAGGGCCTTGAGATACGGATGCTGCGGGTCGCGGAAGATATCGTGCAGGTTGCCCGACTCGACGACCTTGCCGCGATACATGACGACGACATCGTCGGCGACGTTGGCGACCACCCCGAGATCGTGGGTGATCATCAGCAGCGCCATGCCCAGTTCCTTCTGCAGATCCTTAATGAGCTGCAGGATCTGGGCCTGGATGGTGACGTCGAGCGCGGTCGTCGGCTCGTCGGCGATCAGCAGCGCCGGCCGGCAGACCAGCGCCATGGCGATCATCGCGCGCTGGCGCAGACCGCCCGACAGTTCGAAAGGATAGGTCCGCAGGGCGCGCTTGGGATCGGGGAAGCCCACCATGCGCAGCATGGCGAGCGTCAGCTCATCGATCTCGGCGCGGCTGAGCTTGCGACCGTTCTCGGCGAACGACTTGGCGCCGTTCGAGCGGCCGAGCGGCACGCCATGCAACTCGACGGCCTCGCCGATCTGATCGCCCACCGTGTGGAGCGCCGACAGGGAGGTCATCGGCTCCTGGAAGATGATCGAGATCTGGCCGCCGCGGATACGCCGCATCGCCGGCCCGGCGCGGTCGAGCTTGGCGATATCGACGACACCTTCGTTGACGCGTGGATCCTGGAACAGGATCGAGCCGGACGGGATTCTTGCCGTGCGCGGCAACAGGCCCATGATCGCCTGGCTGCAGACCGACTTGCCGGAACCGGATTCGCCCACCAGCGCCACGGTACCGCCAGGCGGGATGGCGAAGGAAACGTTGTCGACCGCTCGCAGGGTGCCTTCGTGGACGCCGAATTCGACGGTCAGGTCCTCGACACGCAGCAGATCTTTCATACCGATTCTTCCTGACCCGCCACCACGATCCCCATCGCCCGCAAATTCGCGCGAGTCGCATCACTCAATGCCACGCCCGTCCCCTCGGCTGCACGAGCCGCCCGCTCCACAATATCTTGAAAGCCGTCGAGGGAGGAATCGACCTTTATCAGCCGCCCATCCGTCGAACCGATGGCAAGCTGCATCCAGCCGTCCGACCGGTCGCGCTTGGTCGAGAAATAGCTGAGCTTCATCCGGTCGAGGCGGCTCCATTCGACCAAAGTGCCGCCTGGCCCGTCGGCGCAGAGCGTGTCGGGCCCCAGCACGTAGCGCGTGCGATGCCGAAGGGCCGTGCGCATCAGGAACAACGCAAAGAGCGCGAAACCTGCGCCCAGGATCGCGGCCAGCCAATAATTGACCTCGAGCAGCAGAAGCGGCGCACCGCACAGCAGCACGCCGATGCCGGCGCGCGCATAGTCCGCCATGATTGTCGGACGCGGATAGCGCAGATCGGCAGAACTCACCCGCGCTCCTCCCCTGATTGAACGCTCACGACGCGAAAAGCTCGCGCGCCGCGCGAACGCACAGCCCTTGCGTCGTTTTTGTTGCTTCCAGAACCGACCTTAGGAAATCCCAAGCCCCGCCGTCCATCGCAAGATGATGACTGAGCAGGCCTATCGGCTCGCCATCGCCGCTGCGCGAGCGCCCAAGCGCTTCCACCAGAACGGCGAGAGCGGCCTCCTCACCGACGAAGCCACCACCGGCCTTCCAGTCGATCAGATCGACATGGGTATTAACCTGACGAAACCCGCGCACCGGCTGGGCGCGTTTGCGGGGTCCAAAGGTCGACAAGCCGCGATAGCCGATCTCCGGCAAGGTCAGCACGAGGATTTCGGCGATGCGGTTCCACGGCGGGACCATGACAGGCAGGGCCTGTGCCGCGAACAGCCGCTCCAGGGCCATCCAGCCAGTGCCGAGTTCACCCAGCACGATCATCGCGGGACGCTGCAGGCCGAGTTCGATCTTCTTGTCGGGCGGCGCAGCATGATTCATGTGGGCGTAGCCGTGCTGCAACACATCGATGCCCGGCTCGCCCGCGAGCCGTTGCGCCAGCGCCGCCGTCGCCCGCGCCGGCACGACCGCCAGGGCGAGCGGCGCAGCGGTGTCGCGATGGATGGCGAGCAGACGATCGAGCGCGGGATCGACATCCGCCGCATCGTCGTCGCGCCACCAAAGATCGGCCGTGCGCCCGGCATCGCGCCAGCGCGCCGCTTCGTCGGAAAGAGCCTGCCAGGACGTCATGGCGACAGCATCTGCTTCAAGGCAGCGACCGTTGCCGGGCCGCCGTTTGCGTCGACAGCCGGAAAGCTGCGGATCGAGGGGCCGGACCAGGCGCGGGTGACAGCGGCCGCCAGGCTTTGCGGCGTCAGCGTATCCGGCGGCACGGACGCCACCATGCCACGCTCGACCAGCACCCGCGCGCGGTCGGCCTGCTCGGTTTCGCGCGCCGTCCCGAATGGCACCAGTACGGCCCGGTCGGCAAGGCAGAGCGTCTCGACCACGGTGTTGTAGCCGGCTTGCGATATCGAAAGCGCCGCATTGCGCAGCAGGCTCGGAAAGTCGGCACGCGCCGGCTCGACGATAATCCCCTCGGCGGCTGCAGCGCGCAGGGCCTCCTGCTCTGCCGCAGGCACGTTCGGCCCCAGCAACAGGCGCCATCTGCGGTCGGCCAGCCCGGTCATCGGGCGCGCGGCGATAGCAGCCTGCAGCAGCGGCATGCCGACGGCGCCGCCACCCGCCGAGACGATCACTTCGCCCGTGCCAACCGACCCTGGCGGGGCACGCGCCGGATCGATCTCGGCGACGTAGCCGGTGTAGAGCGCGCGATCCTGGATGTCGGGCCAGGCCGGAAAGCTCTCGTCGAGGCGCACCAGCGCCGGATCGGCATGGATCAGCACCGCGTCGAAGGCCTCGAAGGTCACAACCATCTCGTCGACCCTCGCCGGCGAGGCCGAGCGCCGCAGCACGTCGCGCACCGAAGAAACGATCCATGGCGCCGAGGCACGGTCCTGCGCCGCTTCGAGGAGCGGCAGCAGCTCGAAGCGAAGCTGTGTGCGGCCAAAGGGAAATTGTTCCGTCAGCAACACGTCCGGCTGCTCGGCGTCGAACAGATCGAGCAGACGGCGCGTGCGTTCTGCGCGAAAGGCATCGTCGACAGGCGTGCCGTCGAGTTGCGCCAGCTCCTTCAGCCGCGCATTGGCGGCGCGCAACGGCGGCAGTTGATGGAAGCGTGCACCCCCGAGATCGAGCCCAGCGACCGGCGCGCCGCCTGACACCAGCAGCACCTCGAAACCACCCGCCACCATCGCTCGCGCCAGGGTAACGGCGCGGCGAAGATGGCCGATGCCCAGCAGGTGCTGCACGTAGAAGAAGACACGCGCCGTCATGATGCGTTCTCGAACGGCACGTTGAGACGATCGATCGTGACCCTGCCGTCGCCCGACGCCACGAAGAAATGCACCGAGCGCCAATCGAGCTTGTGGGGCGGCCGGCCCAGCATGTTCCAACCGGTGGCCAGCGCCAGCAGCGCACGAATCGCCGCCTTGTGCGACACCGCAACGACCGGTTCACGCAAGGCCGAGGTCCAGCCGGCAAGGCGAACCATGGTCGCGCGCGGCGACTCGCCACCCGGCGGCTGAAAATCGAGGCCGGCAGCTTCGGCGGCAGCGAAACTCTCGCCGCCTTCGGCCCGCAGCTCCGTCAGGGTTCGGCCCTCCCAGGTGCCAAAACTCATCTCGCGCAAGGCGGAGTCGGTGCCGACGGGCATCGCCGGCCGAAGCAGCTCCGCCGTACGGCGGGCACGCCGCAACGGACTGCATACCCGTTTCCAGCCGGCAGCCGGCGGCGGCAGGCGCCAGCGCCGCACCAACGCTTCACCGTCCGGGCTGAGATCGGTATCGGTCAGGCCCTGCAGACGGCCCGTCGCGTTCCACTCGGTCGGCGCGTGCCGCAGGATGGCGAAAGGAATGCCTGTCATTGCAGCGTCCGGAGCGCCACCGCCAGGGCGCGTGCCGCGGCACGCTCGTCGTGACGCGCCGTCACGCGCGCCGCTGCCGCCGCGCCGAGGCGAGCGCGTTCCTGCGGCACGTCGAGCAGGCGCGCCACAGCAGCAGCGAACGCGTCGGCATCGCCGATCGTCGTCAGCAGGCCGGTGACGCCATCGGCCACGACGGCCGGCACGCCGCCGGTGCGACCGGCGACGACGGGAAGACCCGCCGCCTGCGCTTCAAGGAAAGCCATGCCATAGGCTTCGTTGATCGCCGGCCAAAGGTAAAGGTCTGCCGACCGATAGATCGCCGGCAGTTCCGCATGCGGCCGTGCACCCGCAAAGACGACGCGGTCGCCCAGCGGCGCCATGAGCGATTCGATTTCAGGTCGTGCCGGTCCGTCGCCGACCAGCAGTGCCCGCCAGGGACGATCCTTCAGTTTCGCCAAGGCTTGCGCCAGTACGCGATAGGAGTCCGCCTTGTCGCGTGTGCGCATCATGCCGACGCTCAAGAGCAGCGGCGGCTCGTTCGGGTCGCGTTGTGACGGGCGGCGGAACGGTGCGGTATCGATGAACGGCGGCAGCCAGGCCTGGCGCGCGCCCGGCCGCAGCCTGGCTTTCACGCCGGGCACGTCGCGCGGGTTCAGGGTCAGCACGAGATCGGCGGCAGCCAGCGCCCGCTCGACGGCGCGATGGCCAAGCCGGGTCGGCCCCTGGGCGCGACGCGGGGCGTGCGAGGCTTCGGCGATCACATAGGGAATGCCCAGCGCCCCGCTCACCACGGGCCCCAGCCAGTCGGGCTTGCGGTAGTAGCAATGGTAGGTGAACCAGAGATCGAAGCGCTCCGGATGATGGGCCGGCAGTGCCTTCCATTGCGCAATCAGACGCGCCGCCTGTGCCCGCGCACGGCGCTCCAAAGCGATGTGGGCGTTGGTTGCCGGCACGCCGGGCTCAACACGGCTCGCGGCAGGCATGAGGACCTCGTGACCGAGGTGCCGCAACAGGCGGGAGAGGCCGCGCGCCATCTCGCGATCGCCCGACGGCACGGGACTGTCGGGTGGCTTCAACGGCGTGTGCAGGAGAACGCGCATGGCGCTACGCCGCAGCGCGCGCGGCAGCAGTAGATTGCTGTGACGAATGCGGCTCACCGAGCGACGAGGCGATCCAGTCGACGCCGGACTCGAAGGAAAAACGTGTCCGCACCACCTCGCCCGCGGACTCGGCGAGACGCTGGCGCAGATCGGGATCGCCGATCATGCGGGCCAGCGCCGCGCTCAGCGCGTCGGGCGCGCCCGGCGGAACGAGCAATCCGTTCTCGCCGTCTTCGATGAACTCGCCAATCGCCGCCGCCGACGTCGAAACCAGCGGCAGGCCCTGATAGGCCGCTTCCATCAGCACGTTGGGCAGACCATCCTGATCACCGTCGGCCGCCTTCTTCGCAGCCAGAACGAAGAGATCGGCGTGCGCCAGGGCAGCAAACACTTCCTTCTGGGGCTGGGCGCCGCGCCAAATGCAGCGATCCGCAATGCCCAGGGCCGCAGCCTGCGCCTTCAGCGCGTCGGAGAGCTCGCCCGCGCCGATATGCTCGAACCGCCAGTGCAGGGAGCGCGGCAGGCGGGCAAGCGCATCGAGGAGATCGCCATAGCCTTTCTTCTCGACCTTGCGACCGACCGACAGCACGGTGACGGGATCCCGCGGATCCGTGCCGTCGCGGCGGAGTCGCGCCGGCGGCGGCGGCGGCAGATGCGCGAAGTCGAGCCCGTGATAGACGAGGCGCAGCCGGTCCGGACGCGGCGCCAGCTCCCTCAAGCGCTGCAGGCCGAGATTGGTGCAGGTCACCAACCAGGCGCAGTCCGCGAGCTTTTCGCTCATCTCCCACGGTTCGCTGGTCCAGATGTCCTTGGCGTGGGCCGACACGCTCCATGGCAAGCCGCGCATCGTGGCGGCATAGCGCGTCACCGAAGCCGGCGTGTGCAGGAAATGCGCATAGAGCCGCTCGATCGACGCGGGCAGCTCGGCCGCCAGCACCAGCGCCTGCCCCCAGCGGCGTACCCGGTTCGGCGTGAAGTCGCGCCGGAGATCGGCGAGGAACTTCCGCCGGGCGGCGCTGTAGCCCGGAAGGCGACGCGCTTTCAGCCAGCCGGCAAGGACGCGGCGGGGGTCGTCCTTGAGATACTCCGGCAAATAGACGACACGGCCCCTGACCCGGTCGTGCACCGGATGGCGTTCCTTGTCGGTCGGATGGCGCATCGACCAGAGTTCGAGCGCCACGCCGCGCGCCTCCAGGCCCGCCAGCTCCTGGGCAATGAAGGTTTCCGACAGGCGCGGCCACCCCTTGAGGACGACCGCGACGCGCGCGGCCCCTGCTTTCTGACCTGAACTTTGAGACATGGACGACCGGCTATATCAGGTCCTGGCGCGCGACGAAGGCGAGGCCATATCGGTCGCCGCGGGCTCGGCCGACAGCTCCGGCACTTCGAGCGAGGCGGGGCCGCGGTGCGGGTGTGCGAGCTGCTTGGAGACGAGGCGCCAGACGTTACCGAGGCCGTCGAGCAGGCCCGGCACCACGACGTCGCTCGGCAGGCCCTGCTGCGGCAACTGGCGCAGCGCGGTCGCCATATGCTGCGGATCGCGGCCACGATCGGCGTCGAGCATTTCGAGCAGCCCGACATTGCGTGCGGCGCGGGCGCGGATGAACTGCTCGAGCCGCGGCCGCGTGCGCGGCACGATGATCGCCCGCTTGTCGAAGGACAGGATCTCGCAGAACGTGTTGTAGCCGCCCATCGCCACGACGCCCGCCGCACGCTGCATCAGCGCGCCGAGATTGTTGGTGAAAGTGAGCGTGCGGATGTTGCGGAACTTGGCCGCGCGCTCCTTGAAGGCCTCGCGCGCCGCCGCCGACATGAACGGCCCGAAGACGATCACCGCCCCGTAGGGAATGTTCGAATCGACTTCATAGGCAGACAGGACCCAGTCGACCAGCTCGACACCGTCGCCGCCGCCGCCCGGCGTGACCAGGATGAACGGCCCGTCGATGTCCTCGCCCTCGTGCGGCACGTCGCCGTGCAACGGCAGCTCGCGGCGCAGGTATCCAGTGTAGATCATCTTGTGGCGTACCGACGGCGGCACCTCGATGCCCGTCAGCGGCTTGTTGATCTGCGGCAGGCCGTAGACCCAGATTTCGTCGTAGAGGTCACGCAGCGCCGGCACGACATTCTTGCGCTCCCACTCCTTGGCGAGCTGGGCGGGGTCGTCCATGACGTCGCGCAGACCCAGCACCAGCGGGGTGCCACGCTGCTTCAGCAGGTGCAGCGCCGGGCCGACCTCGCCGCGCAGGCCAAGCGGCTCCTTGTCGACGATGAAGAGGTCCGGCCGGTAGATGTCGGCCGTGTCGCGGATGATGCGGGTGCGCATCTCCAGCGTATGTTCGACGTTCACCCGCAAATTGGCCGAATCGTACTCGCCGGTGTCGATCTGCTTCACCACGCCGGGAATGCGCACGAAGTCGATTCCCGAGCGGAACTCGTAGGACCCGATGATCGGCGAGCCCGAAACGATCAGCACCGAGACCGAATGGTCGGCCTCGACGATCGCGTTGGCGATGGTACGGCACCGGCTCACATGGCCGAGACCGAAGGAGTCGTGGCTGTACAGCAGCACACGCTTTGACCGGCCGCTTGCGGACATGAAGTGCATCTCCCGTTGCCGAAGCGCTTCCTGCCCCGACCGGTGAAGTCTGAGCAAATTATGCCATAAGGCAGGGCCGCCGCGCACCCCACCGGCTTCCCGGCTGGCGGTATCCCGAAAAAACCGAATGTAATCAAGGGCCTGATCGCCTATACGGAAGGCAAGAACGCCGTAGTGCGGGAATCAATGGAACGCAGTCTCTTCGCTTACATTTGGCGGTACAGCCGGCCCGAACAGGTCGTGATCCTGGCGCTCGTCGTATTGGCCCAGGTCTTCTACTTCCTGTCGCTGACCGTCCCGAAGGACGTCATCAACAACGGCATCCAGGGCAACGCCTTCAAGAACCACCAGACCATCCCCTTCCTGGTCTGGGAGTTCGACCTTTCGGCCTTCCTGCCCGGCACGGTGGTCCGCCTGTTCGACGGCTTCCAGGTCAATCAGTTGCAGTATCTGGTGGCGATGAGCTTCGTCTTCCTAGGGGCCGTCGTCGTCAACGGCCTCTTCAAGAAGACGATCAACACCCAGAAAGGCCGCATGGGCGAGCGCATGCTGCGCCGCCTGCGCTACGAACTTTACGACCGCATCCTGCGCTTTCCGCCGGCCCACTTCCGGAAGGTGAAGCAGGCCGAACTCGCCACCATGGTCAAGGACGAGGTCGAGCCGCTCGGCGGTTTCATCGGCGATGCCTTCGTGCAGCCGATGTTCCTCGGCGGCCAGGCGCTGACGGCCATCATCTTCATCATGCTGCAGAGCTGGACGCTCGGAATCATCGTCATCGTGCTGCTGGCCGCGCAGATGATGATCATCCCGCGGCTTCGCAAGCCCGTGCTGGCGCTCGGCCGGCAGCGCCAGATCACCGCCCGCCAGCTCGCCGGCCGAATCGCCGAAACCGCCGACGGCATCAACGAAATCCACATCCATGGTGCTGCCAACTACGAGCGCGCCGACATCACGGAGCGCCTGGGCCGGATCTTCAAGATCCGCTTCGATCTCTATCAGAAGAAGTTCATCGCCAAGTTCTGGAACAACATCCTCTCGCAGGCCACGCCGTTCGCGATCTACCTGGTGGGTGGCTACTTCGCCATCACCGGTCACATGGACGTGGGCGCCGTGGTCGGCGTGCTGCTCGCCTACAAGGACCTGCCGTCGCCGATCAAGGAGCTGATCGACTGGGACCAGCAGCGCCAGGACGTGCAGATCAAGTACGAGCAGGTGATCGACCAGTTCCAGCCCGAGGGCATGATGCCGCCGGAGCTGCAGGCAATCCC
>JAFKFK010000070.1 GCA_017307275.1 Alphaproteobacteria bacterium
GGCGCCGACCCGAGCCGGGTCCGCACCGAGCTGCTGCAGGACGAGATCCAGGTCGAGCAACTGGGCGGCGACGTCCAGTCGATCGAAGTCTCGGCGACCAAGAGGATCAACCTCGACAAGCTCGAGGAAGCGATCCTCCTGCAGTCGGAAGTGCTGGAACTCAAGGCCAACCCGGACCGTCCGGCCGACGGTGTCGTGGTCGAAGCCAAGCTCGATCCGGGCCGCGGCTCGGTGGCGACTGTTCTGGTGCAGCGTGGCACCCTCAAGGTCGGCGACATTCTCGTTGCCGGCTCGGTGTGGGGCCGCGTCCGTCGTCTCGTCGACGATCGCGGCAACGCGATCGAGAATGCAGGTCCGGCCTTCCCGGTCGAGATCCTGGGTCTCGACGGCACGCCGCAGGCGGGCGACGAGTTCCACGTCATGGAGAGCGAGGCGCGTGCGCGAGAGATCGCCGACTTCCGCGCTCGCCGTGATCGCCAGGCCCAGCTTGCCCGCGCTGCGGGCGGCCGCGGCACCCTTGAGGAGATGATCAAGGGCATCCGCGAGGGCACGGCCAAGGAACTGCCGGTGCTGATCAAGGCCGACGTGCAGGGCTCGGCGGAAGCGCTGGCCGGTGCGCTGGCGCGGCTGTCGACCGACAAGGTCGCGACCCGCGTGGTCTACAGCGGCGTCGGCGGCATCAGCGAAGCCGACATCACGCTCGCCAAGGCGTCGGGTGCGTTGCTCATTGGCTTCAACGTGCGTGCGAATCCGCAGGCTCGTGAGATCGCCAAGCGCGACAAGATCGACATCCGCTACTACAGCATCATCTACAAGGTGACCGAGGACATTCAGGCTCTCATGGTCGGTCTGCTCGACCCGACCTACAAGGAGACCTTCCTCGGCAACGCCCAGATCCGCGAAGTCTTCCGCATCACCAAGGTCGGCAACGTCGCCGGCTGTATGGTCACGGAAGGCCAGGTCAAGCGCGGCGCCAAGGTTCGCCTGCTGCGCGACAACGTGGTGATCCACGAAGGCACGCTGAAGACGCTGCGCCGCTTCAAGGAGGAAGTCCGCGAAGTGCAGCACGGCTTCGAGTGCGGCATGGCGTTCGAGAACTACGACGACATCAAGGTCGGCGACGTGATCGAATGCTTCGACGTCGAGGAAGTGAAGCCGACGCTTTAACGTTTCGCCTCCCCCGTCATCGGGGGAGGTGCCTCGTCTCGCGGCTTGTAACCAAGCCGCAGCGAGGCGGAGGGGTCATGGCCCCTCCGGCCCTAAGGGCCACCTCCCTATTTGAGTGGGGAGGAAGGGAGGGAGAAACGCCATGTCCCGGCGTCGTTCATCCGACAAAGACAATCGTGCTCCCGGCCAGCGTCAGCTTCGCGTCGGCGAGGAACTGCGCCATCTCCTGGCCGAGCTGCTGGAGCGCGGCGACATGCGCGACCCCGATCTGCGCAGCGCCTCGATCACCGTGACGGCCGTCGATATCAGTCCCGACCTGCGCAATGCCACGGCCTTCATCATGCCGCTCGGCGGCCAGGACGAGGCCCGGCTGCTGGCGGCCATGCGCCGCGCTGCGCCGTGGTTCCGTGCCCGGGTCGGCGAGCGCGCCGGGCTGCGACATGCGCCGGAGATCCGTTTCGAGGTCGACCGCACCTTCGACGAGGCCGACAAGATCGGCGCGCTGCTGCGTCGACCCGACGTGGCGCGCGATATCAAGGACGATTGAGGTAGTACTCGTCGCGCGGAAAGAAGTCGGTATTGGGTGAGGTCGCGGCCACGACCTGGCCGTTGTTCAGCGTCTCGATCTTCTTGTCCTCGATCCATTTCTGCAGCTCGTCGCGATCGACTCGTGCGGCCTTGAGGTGGGCGGCAATTTCGGGCCGCTCCAGCAGCGCCAGTACCTTCTCGCGCGCGTAAGGGATGGGCCGGTCGCTGCCGATCATCGCCGGATGCACCATCGTCACGTAGGGGAAGACCGAGCGGAAGGTTTCGATCGAACGTTGGGTCGGTGCCCATTGCACGTAGATGCCGCCCGGTGCCAGCTTGGCGCGCACCTGACGGAAGAATTCCTGCGAGTTCAGGAGTCCCGACAGAGCCGTCTTGGGCAGGATGGCGTCGGCCTCGATCACGTCGTAGCGCGCCGCGTCGTGGGCAAGTGCGTGACGGCCATCGGCCACGACCACCTCGAACTTCTTGTTCGCCAGCAACTGGTCGATGCCCGACCGTCCGCCCTCGTTGACATAGTCGTGCAGGGTCTCGATGACCGGCGCCACGATCTCGATCACGCGGACCTTCTCGGTCGCCGGGTTCAGGCCGGCGGCGTAGGGCGTGCCGCCGGTGCCCGAGCCTATCACCAGCACGCGCTTGGGCTCATCGTGCGTCAGCGGCCCGATGGCGCCGAGAAACGCATGCACCGTCGTGAACGGCAACTGGCTCTGCGAATGGCCCTGGATGTAGAGCCTGCCGTTGTCCGCGCCGGACATCTTCAGGAGACTGAGTCCGGTCTTGTCCTCCGCGATGATGGCCTTCTCTTCCTTGAGCCCGTGCAGGCGCCGCCAGAAGGCATCACCGCCGGGGAAGAACAGCAGGCCGGCCACCAGTACTGCCGCCGGCAGATAGGCCCAGCGCGTCGCACGCGGACCGGCGAGCTGGAGGAGGGCGAAGGCGAGCCCGATCGCCACCAGGAGCTTCAGGGTGCCGGCCGTGCCGACCATATCGAGCAGCAGGAGGCCGGCGACCAGACTGCCCATGCTGTTGCCGACGATGTTGGCGAGTTGCACCAGGCCGACCCGGCTGCCCAGCAGGTCGAGGTCGCGCTGTACGGCCTTCTGCACCACCGGGAAAGAGAACCCCATGATAAAGGAGGCTGGCAGCACCACGATCAGCAGCAGGAAGACGATGACCGCGATGTCAGCCGGCTTGCCGCTCATGAGGTCGCGGTCGACGAACGAGGAGGGCAACAGTCCGGCGCCGATGGCGAAATAGACATACCAGGCGCCGCACAGTGCGAGCGTCGTTGCCACGCCCTGCATCAGGAAGAAGAAGCGCCGCGGATCGGCGATGCGGTCGATGACCCTGGCGCCGACCAGTAGCCCGGCGGCATCGCCGAGCAGGAACACGGCAAGCACCAGCGAAAAGCTGTAGCCGTTGGATTGCAGCAGCACCCCGACCAGCCGGTACCAGACGATCTGCAGGGCCACGATCAGAAAGCCGCTGATGAACACCAGCAGCGACCAGCGCCAGACGACGTCTTCGCCCGCGGGGGCGGCTATGGCCGCCTTCGGTCCTGGCGAGGCCACGGTCAGGTCGAGGCCGCGCGCCAGCAGGAGACCGCCCGCCGCGACCACCAGATTGAGGGCGGCCCCGACATAGACCGCCTTGTCGAAGCCGAAGGTCCCGATCAGGAACCAGCCGCCGACAAAGGCGCCGACGCCGGCCCCCAGCGTGTTCAATCCGTAGAGCCAGCCGATCAGCTTCGCCGAGCCCGAAATCTGGCTGACCACGGCCTTGGACAGGAAGGGCAGCGAGCAGCCCATCAGGAATGTCGGCCACAGCAGGCTGGCGAAGACGATGGCGAAGATCACCGCGCGCGAGGACGAAAGCGGCAGCAGCTCGCGATAGATGACATCGTAGTAGAGCCACGGGCTTATCAGCGCGAATGCTGCGATGCCGACTTCGCAAATCGCAAAGGCCACCAGGGAGGCGCGTCGCGACAGGCGGTCGGCATAGAAGCCGGCGACCAAGCTGCCGATACCGAGACCGAGCAGGAAGGCGCCGACGATCAGCGCTGCCGCAATCGTGTCTGCCCCTGCAAATAGGCCCAGCAATCGATGCCAGGCCGTCTGGTAAATCAGCGCCGCGGCGCCCGAGAGAAAAAACAGTACAAAGAGGGCCGGGCGTCGCAGCGCGTCGGATTGTGGTTCGGATGTCATGTCTGCAGCCTGCCTGAAGCAACGATTGGCGCGCAACCAAGTGTCTGTGTAGAGGCTGTGTCATGTCACGAACGAGGAAGGGCGAGAAGATCGACGGCTGGGTCGTGCTGGATAAGCCGGAGGGTCTAGGCTCGACTCCGGCGGTCAGTCGCGTGCGCCGGCTGTTCGGTGCGCAGAAGGCAGGGCACGGCGGCACGCTCGATCCGCTGGCCAGCGGCGTGCTGCCCATCGCGCTCGGCGAGGCGACGAAGACCGTGCCGTTCGTGATGGACGGCCGCAAAGAGTACCGCTTCACGCTCCGCTTCGGCGAAGCGCGCTCGACCGAAGACCGCGAAGGTGAGGTCACGGCCACCAGCGAGGCCCGGCCGGACGATAGCGCGATCGCTGCGGCGCTTCCGGCCTTCCTGGGCGAGATCGAGCAGATGCCGCCGGTCTTCTCGGCGCTCAAGGTCGATGGCCGCCGGGCCTACGACCTGGCCCGGGCGGGCGAGGTGGTCGAGCTCAAGCCACGTCGCGTCCTGATCGAACGCCTCGAGTTCCTGGGCCGGCCGGACAGGGACCATGCAGATTTCGTGGTCGGTTGTGGCAAAGGCACCTATATCCGGTCGCTCGGCCGCGATTTGGCGCTGGCCCTGGGGACCGTCGGACACCTGTCGATGCTGCGTCGGACCGCCGCCGGACCCTTCACGGAAGCCGCGGCCATTTCGCTTCCCAAACTGGAGGCCCTCGGGCATATTCCCGCGCTCTTCGGGGCCTTGGCGCCCGTTGCAACCGCGCTGGACGACATCCCGGCGCTGGCCGTGACGGAAGCCCAAGCGGATCGGTTGCGCCAAGGCCAGCCGGTACTCTTGACCCGGGACGCACCGCCGTCCGGCGCTTTGGTTCGCGCCGAGGCCGGCGACAGGCTCGTGGCGCTGGTCCGTTCGGACGGCGCCGCGCTTCAGCCGGTGCGCGTGTTCAACCTTTAAGACTATGGAGATGACCGATGTCGATTACAGCCGTGCGCAAGGCGGAGCTGATCAAGAATTATGCTCAGGCCGAGGGCGACACCGGTTCGCCGGAAGTCCAGGTCGCGATCCTTAGCGAGCGCATTTCCAACCTTACCGAGCACTTCAAGGGCCATGCGAAGGATCACCATTCGCGTCGTGGTCTGCTGAAGCTCGTCGGCCAGCGCCGGCGTCTGCTCGACTACCTCAAGGCCAAGGACAACAAGCGCTACGACACGTTGATCGAGCGCCTGGGTCTCCGGCGTTGAACTTCAGGCCCCGCTCCCTTCTTTCAAAGATGGGGCGGGGCCTTTTCGCGTCGCGTCGTCCGGTCCCCGTGTATTCGGCCGGCTGACGCGACATCGCAGTAACCGGGAAGGCAGGGGCGAGAGCAAAGGCCTGTCTCGGTCCTGCCGGCGCAAGGGCGTCGGCGGGCGGTCGTTGCCAAACGGGGGCGAACGGCCGTGATGGAAAGGATGAATGAGATGTTCGAAGTTTTTCGCAAAGAGATCGACTGGGCCGGGCGCAAGCTCGTGCTCGAGACCGGCAAGATCGCGCGTCAGGCCGATGGTGCCGTGATGGCGACCTACGGCGGCACCACGGTGCTGGCCGCCGTCGTGTTCGAGAAGAAGCCGAAACCCGGCCTCGACTTCTTCCCGCTGACCGTGAATTACCAGGAGAAGGCTTTCGCGGCGGGCAAGATCCCCGGCGGCTTCTTCAAGCGTGAGGGCCGTCCCAGCGAGAAGGAAATCCTGACCTCGCGTCTGATCGACCGCCCGATCCGTCCGCTGTTCCACGAGAGCTACCGCAACGAGACGCTGGTCGTCGTGACGACGCTCGCGCACGACATGGAGAACGATCCCGACATTCTGGCGATGGTCGCCACGTCGGCGGCGCTCACCATCTCGGGCGTGCCCTTCATGGGCCCGATCGGCGCGGCGCGCGTCGGCTATCTCGACGG
>JAFKFK010000028.1 GCA_017307275.1 Alphaproteobacteria bacterium
CCTCTCGGTCAAGGGCGCGGTGACCAAGGCGATGGTCCAGTCGATGGCCGCCAAGCCGATCATCTTCGCCATGGCCAATCCCGATCCCGAGATCACGCCCGAAGACGTGAAGTCGGTGCGCGCCGACGCCATCATCGCCACCGGCCGCAGCGACTACGCCAACCAGATCAACAACGTGCTGGGCTTCCCCTACATCTTCCGCGGCGCGCTCGACGCGCGGGCGCGCACCATCAACGAGGAGATGAAGATCGCCGCCGCCGAGGCGCTGGCCAAGCTCGCCCGCGAGGACGTGCCCGACGAGGTCGACCGCGCCTATTCCGGCCGCCGCCTGCGCTACGGACCTGAATACGTGGTCCCGGTGCCGTTCGATCCGCGCCTGATCTCCTTTGTCTCCGCCGCGGTGGCGCAGGCCGCGATGGATTCCGGCGTGGCGCGCAAGCCGATCCCCGACATGGCGGAATACCGCCGCTCCCTCTCGGGCCGTCTCGACCCGACCAGCCACTGGCTGCAGAGCCTGTTCGAGCAGGTGAAGGCCAATCCGCGCCGCATCGTCTTCGCCGAAGGCGAGGAAGAGCGCACCATTCGTGCGGCCGTCATGTTCCGCGACAACGGCTACGGCACGCCGATCCTGATCGGCCGCGAGGAGCAGGTGCGCGAGACCATGAAGGCGCTCGGCATCAACGACGATTCGGGCCTCGAGATCCACAACGCGCGGCTCTCGACCCGCAACGCGCCCTACACCGACATGGTCTACAAGCGCTTGCAGCGCGACGGCTTCCTGCATCGCGACGTGCAGCGCATGGTCAACCAGGGCCGCAACGTGTTCGGCGCCTGCATGGTGGCGATGGGCGATGCCGACGGCATGGTGACCGGCATCACGCGGCGCTTCCCGGAGTGCTACGGCGACGTCAAGCGCGTGATCAACATCGAGCCCAACAAGGTGCCGATCGGCTACTCGATCATCGTGTCGCGCCAGGGCACGGTGTTCCTGGCCGATACGTCGATCAACGAAACGCCCACCCCCGAACAGCTCGCGACCATCGCCAAGCAAATGGCGAAGAATGTGCGGATCATGGGCCACGACCCGCGCGTCGCCTTCCTGTCGTTCTCCAACTTCGGCAGCCGCGAGATCGAGCGGATCGACCGCATCCGCAAGGCCATCCGCCTGCTCGATGCCGAGGAGGTCGACTTCGAGTACGACGGCGAGATGCAGGCCGACATGGCGCTCGACTACGAGCTGCTGCGCTCGACCTATCCGTTCTGCCGCCTCACTGGTCCGGCCAACGTGCTGGTGATGCCGGGCTTGCACTCCGCCCACATCTCCTCGCGGCTGATGCAGTCGCTGGGCGGCGTGACGGTGATCGGCCCGGTGATCGACGGGCTGCAGAAGCCGGTGCAGATCGTACAGATGGGCGCGACCGTGAGCGACCTGGTGAACCACGCCGCTCTGGCCGCCTACGGCGCTCTCAGCAACGGCCGCTAAGGCCGCGATGGCGCTGGAGACCTGGTGGCTCTACCTCGGCGCCGTCGTGCTGATCGCCTGCACGCCGGGGCCGAACGTGCTCTATGTCACGACCCGAGGCATCCGCTTCGGGCTGGGCCCGGCCGCCATCGGCATGACGGGATGTCTCGTGGCGCTCGTGCTGATGCTCACGGGGTCGGTCGCTGGCCTCAGTGCGCTCCTGCTGGCGCTGCCTACAGCGTTCGATGTCCTGAAAATCGCCGGCGCCGCCTATCTCGTCTATCTCGGCATCCAGCTCTGGCGCGAGCCGGTCGAACCCGACGCAGCGCCACGGCCGACAGGCATGTCGAAGAAAGCGCTCTTCCGCGACGGGTTCCTGGTTGGGATCAGCAATCCCAAGCTGCTGATCTTCGCGGCGGCGTTCTTCCCGCAATTCATCGACCCCACGGCGGCCTGGATGCCGCAGTTCGCGCTGATGGTCGCGACCTTCGTGGGCGTCGAGCTGTTCTTCTATTCGATCTATGCGCTCTCCGGCCGCAAGCTCGCGGACCGGCTGATGCATGGGATCTGGCGGCGCCGATTGAACCGGGCCAGCGGCCTGGTCTTCATCGGGTTTGGCGCCGCCCTGCTCCGCTACAAGCCCTGAGAGCGGAGGCTACTGCTTCACCTTCACGACGGTGAGCTGGTGCTTGCGGCCATCGCGCGCCGTCCAGGAGATCGACTGGCCCACGGCAAGGCCGATCAGCGCGGCGCCGACCGGCGTCATCACCGAGATCTTGTGGGCGTCGCTGTCTTCGTCGACCGGATAGACCAGCGTCTCCGTCAGCTCGCGACCATCGTCGGACCGGAACGTCACCGTCGAGCCCATGCGCACCACGTCGTCCGGCACGCTGCCGTCCTTCACGATCTTGGCGCGTTCCATCTCGTTCAACAGCTCCTCGGCGACTTCGGGAAGGCGCTCGAGAGACGCGGTGGCAAGATCGGTCAGCCGCTCATAATCGGCGGCGCTTACGATGATGTTGGGAACCGACCGGTTCCGCACGACTGCGGGCATCGCTGATGCTCCTGCTCTTTAGAAACGACAAAAAGGATAAGAACTGTCGGCAATCGCGCATGGCGATTGAGTGCCCCGACGCCGGGACACGATGGGCCGGCTCGGGGACTACGCTTCCGCGATCGGATGGTTCCGCCGCGGCACCAGGGAAAGGACTGCCGAGAAGTTCATGCCCTAAGAGGTAAGCCCGCGCGGGCGGGCTTTCAAGCCCGTTCGCACGGCCCTCCGGGTAGGGTTACTTGGTCGGCTTGCCGAGGCCGCCGCGCTCGCGCCGCGCCTCGTAGGCCTGGACTACCGCATAGGCCGTGCGCAGATGCGGTGCCGCAATGCCGTACTTGCGCGCCCGGCCCAGCATGTCGCCGATCACGTGCCGGCCTTCGATCTGGCCGCCCTTTTCGAGGTCGCCCAGCATCGACGCCGCGAAGCCCGAGCCGCGCTGCGTGAGATAGGTCTTGAGGTTGGCGATGCCCTTGTCGCCCGGATCGAACCCTTCGGCCGCTGCCACCTTGCGGCATTCCTCGACCGTCTCGACCATCAACGCTTCGCCTTCGTCGGCCGCCATGATGTCGCCCGTCGTGCCGCGCAACGTGCAGCACATCGCGGCGAGCGATGTCAGCATGATCCACTTGTCCCAGAGATCCTGGTTGATCTTGTCGTTCAGGCCGCCGTCGATGCCGGCCTTCTTGCAGGCCGCGTCGAGATCCTTCAGCGACTGCCGCGCCGGCTGGCCGGAACGTTCGCCGAAAGAGACACCGGCGAACGGGCTGGTGTGCAACACCTCCCCGTTGGGGCCCAGCATGCCGCCGATGCGCGCCAGGCCGCCCGCGATCTTGTCGGCACCGAACTTGGCGTCGAGCACGCCGAAATGCGCATGGCCGTTCAGCATCGGCACGATGGTCGTATTGGCGCCCACCGCCGGCGCGATCGACTCGATCGCCGAGTCGAGATCGTAGGCCTTGCAGGCAAGGATGATGAGGTCGTACGGGCCGCCATCGGCACCCTTGGTGACGACCTTGACCGGCAGCACCGCGTCGCCCTTCGGGCTCTTGATGACCAGCCCCTCGGCCTTGACCTTGGCCGCGCGCTTCTCGCGCAGCAGGAAGGTCACGTCCGCGCCGGCCTGATGGAGACGCGCGCCGAAATAGCCGCCGACCGCGCCGGCACCGAGGATAAGGATCTTCACAACTTCGAACTCCTTTCGGCCAGCCAGTCCGCGAGCCATGTCGCAAGGTCGTCGGTCTGGTGGTGGATGTGGCTGAGATCGGTATCGGCCGCGCGCTTTACGCTTTCGTCGGTGCGGATCCACACCGTGCGCATGCCCATGTCGGCGGCTGGTTTGAGATTGACCGAGATGTCATCGGCAAAGGCGGCGCGCGTCGGGTCGACATTGTGCTGCTTCACGAGCTTCTCGTAGATCTGCTTGTGCGGCTTCGGCCAATAGTCGCCGGCGGCGATGTCGAAGATCGCCTCGAAGTGATGCGCCACGCCCAGCCGTTCCATGACCCTCTCGGCGTGCGGCACGTCGCCGGCGGTGAAGATGATCTTGCGGCCCGGCAGCGCGCGCAGCGAGGCTTCGAGCGCGGGATTGGCCTCGACCGGCGAGTAGTCGATGTCGTGGACGTAATCGAGATAGTGCTTCGGGTCGACGCCGTGCAGGCTCATCATGCCGCGCATCGACGTACCGTGGTCGCGCCAGTATTCCTTCTGGACCCGCCGCGCTTCCTCGGCGTCGACTTTCAGCCAGTCGGAGATGTAGCGCCCGATACGCACGTCGATCTGGGCGAACAGGTTGCAGCGCGCCGGATAGAGCGTGTTGTCGAGATCGAACAGCCAGACGTCGGGATCATGTTTGGGAGGCATGGCAGGGCTGGCTTAGCCGCCAGCCGTGCGCTTGTCGAGGCGGCGGATTATAAGGAGGACAATGGATACGCTGACGATCGTCCTCCTCGCCGCCGTCGCGCTGCTGATGCTGCTTCTCCTTGTGACCCTGCTGCGCCAGGGCGGCGGCAGCCGCGAGGCAGAGCAGATGCGCCATCAGCTCGGCCTGGCCCTCAGCCAGCAGGCCGAAACCGTGCAGCGGGTCGAACGTTCGCTGCGCGAGCAGGAACAGGCACTGAGCAAGGTCGTCCACGAGCGGCTGGACCGCACCGAGAAGGCCACCGGCCAGATCGTCACCGACCTGCGCGAACGGTTGGTCCGCATCGACGAGGCGCAGAAGAAGATTGGCGAGCTGTCGACCCAGGTCGTGGGCCTGCAGGAAGTGCTCTCCAACAAGCAAGCGCGGGGCGCCTTCGGCGAAGTGCAACTCAACGACCTCGTGTCGAGCGCGCTGCCGCCTTCGGCCTACGCCTTCCAGGTGACGCTTTCCTCGGGCGTGCGCGCCGACTGCCTGCTGAAACTGCCGCATCCGCCGGGGCCAATCGCTATCGACGCCAAGTTCCCGCTGGAGAGCTACCGCGCCCTGCGGGCCGTGCCGCCGGGCGACACCGCGGCACTGCAGGCCGCACAACGCGCCTTCCAGCAGGCGATGCGCAAGCATATCGGCGACATCAGCGAGAAGTATGTCGGCGTGCCGGGCGAGACCGCCGAATCGGCGTTGATGTTCCTGCCCTCGGAAGCGGTCTACGCCGAGCTGCACGCCAATTTCACGGCAATCGTCGAGGAATCCTACAAGGCGCGTGTCTGGATCGTGTCGCCCACGACCATGATGGCGACACTCAACACCGTGCGCGCCGTCCTGAAGGACGTGCGCATGCGCGAGCAGGCCGGCGAGATCCAGAAGACGGTCGGCCTGCTGCTGGACGACGTGAAGCGTCTCGACGAGCGCGTCGACAAGCTCAAGTCACACTTCGCGATGACGGAAAAGGACCTGCGCGACGTCGACATCTCGGCCGACCGCATCACCAAACGCGGTCAGCGAATCCTCGACGTCGATCTCGGCGAGGAGCCGACGGCACTCCCCAAGCCCAATAAGGCTTAGCCCCAGGGGCCGCGCCGCGAATCCTGCGACGCGGAGCCCCACGGGCTGCCGCCCGTCTGCGGGATGCTCGACCGGGCCGGACGCGAGGCGCCGGCCGGCTGGGGGCTGTAACCGCCCGTCCCTGCCATCGCCTGCAGGCGCGCGATGCGCTCCTCCATCGGCGGATGGGTCGAGAACAGGCTCGACATGCCGCCGGCAGCGGCCAGCGGGTTGGCGATATACATGTGCGCCGTCGCCGGATTGCGCTCCGCGGCCTGATTGTGGATCTGCTGCGTGCCGGCGTGCAGCTTGGCCAGCGCCGAGGCAAGCCAATGCGGCTGGCCGCAGATCTCCGCGCCCATGCGGTCGGCTTCGTATTCGCGGCCACGGCTGATCGCCATCTGGACCAGCATGGCGGCCATCGGCGCCAGGATCATCGCGGCAATGGCCACGATCGGGTTCACCAATGGCCGGCCTTCCGAATCGCGGCCACCGCCCATCAAGCCGCCGAAGCTCGCCAGCATGCCGATGGCACCCGAAAGCGTCGCGGCGACTGTCATGATCAGCGTGTCGCGATGGCGGACATGGGCCAGCTCGTGCGCCATCACGCCCGCGATCTCCTCGCGCGAAAGGTTGCGCAGCAGGCCGGTCGTGGCGGCAACCGCGGCATGTTCCGGGTCGCGGCCGGTCGCGAAGGCGTTCGGCTGGTCCTCGTCGATCAAGTAGACCTTGGGCATCGGCAGGTTGGCGCGCTGGGCGAGCTGCTGGACGATGCCGAAGAGCTCGGGCGCGGTCTCCGGCCCGACCTCCTGCGCGTTGCTCATGCGCAGCACCATCTTGTCGCTGTTCCAGTAGGCGAACAGGTTCATGCCCAGCGCCACGACGAGCGCCAGGACAAGGCCGGATTGGCCACCCAACAGATAGCCCGCGACGAGGAAGAAGCCTGTCAGGCCGGCCAGGAGAAGGGCAGTCTTGAAGTAGTTCATGGCGGGAAAGATGGTTTCCAACTGTGGCGAAACAAGGCGTGCGCAGGCATCATGACAGTATGACCGAGCCCAAGAAACCGACGCCGCCCGAGGCTGCCGCCGAGCCTGCCAAGGCCGAGCCGGCCGCGCCCGTCCCGCCCGAGAAGCCGAAGAAGGTCGAGGAGATCGGTGGCCCGCCCGGCCCCGAACCGACGCGCTACGGCGACTGGCAATTCAACGGCAAGGTGACGGACTTCTAAAATGCGCACCGACATCTTCCACCCCGAGTTCAAGGCACAACCCTGGTGGTGGGAGGCGTGGACGCCGAACAACGCCCTGTCGCAGGACCCGCCGGCGCGCACCGACGTGGTGATCGTGGGCGCAGGCTATGGCGGCCTCTCGACGGCGCTGGAACTGCGCCGCAACGGCGTTGCCGCCGTCGTGCTGGAGCGCGGCGACTTCGGGATCGGGGCTTCGACGCGCAACGGCGGGATGATCTCGGGCGGTACCAATCTCGGCAAGGGATTGGGCGGCAAGAGCCCGATTGCCGAAGAGTTCGAGCGGATGAAGGCCGAGCTGATGGGCGCCGGTGCGGACTCGCTCAGCGTGCTGGAAGACATCATCGCCCGCGAGAAGATCGAGTGCGGCCTGCACCGCAATGGCCGCTTCGTCGGCGCCTGGACGCCGCGCCACTACGACGACCTCGCGACCAAGGTCGAGACCTACAACAAGTACGCCGATGCGGGCGCCGAGATGATCCCGCGCGAGCGCCAGCGCGAGATGATCGCGTCGGACTACTATTTCGGCGGCATGCATGCGACGCGCGCCGGTCATCTGCACCCCGCCCTCTACTACAAGGGCCTGCTCGAAGCCGCGCATCGCGCCGGTGCGATCCTGTGCGCCCAGCTCGAGGCGGAGCGGCTGGAGAAGATCACGAACGGCTGGCGCGTGCTGACCCCGAAGGGGCCGATCGAGTGTCGCGAAGTCGTGGTCGCAACAAACGGCTATACCGGCGATCTGACGCCGCGGCTGAAGCGTCGCGTCGTGCCGGTGGCGAGCCATATCATCGCGACCGAAGAGCTGCCCGAACCGGCAAGCAAGCTGATCCCCGAGATGCGGGCAATCGGCGATACCAAGCGGGTGCTGACTTATTACCGGCCCTCGCCCGACGGCACGCGGCTGATCTTCGGCGGCCGCGCCCGCTTCACGGCGGCGCCACCGGAAGTGAGCGCACCGGCGCTCTACCAGTACATGATCGACCGCTTCCCGCAGCTCGACGGCATCCGCATCACCCATGTCTGGACGGGCAATGTCGCCTTCGCGCTCGACTACATGCCGCACATGGGCACCGACCAGGGCGTGCACTATCTGCTGGCCTGCAACGGCAACGGCGTCGCGATGATGACCTATCTCGGCACCGAGACGGCGCGGAAGATCGCCGGCGGGCGCAACGTGCCGGTCAATCCGCTGGATGGCCGCGACTTCCCCGAACATGCGCTCTACAACGGCGATCCTTCCTGGTTCCTGCCGATCGTCGGCGCCTGGTATCGCACGCGCGACTGGCTCGATCGCCGGATGGCCGCCTAACACGCACCTGCTTGCGGTGCGGCAAGGGTCGAGGCAAGACTAGTCGCGTGACCGAAGCTCTTCCCGTTTCCCTCGCCGACATCCGCGCAGCGGCGTCCCGCATTGCCGGCGCCGTCGTCCATACGCCCTGCCTGCGCAGCGAGACCCTGTCGCGCATCGCCAAGGCCGATATTTGGGTGAAGTTCGAGAACCTGCAGTTCACCGCCTCGTTCAAGGAACGCGGCGCGCTCAACACGCTTCTGCAGCTCACGCCTGAAGAACGCCAGCGTGGCGTCATCGCCATGTCGGCCGGCAACCATGCTCAAGGCGTCGCCTACCACGCCGGCCGGCTGGGCATTCCCGCCACCATCGTGATGCCGTCCTTCACGCCGAACAACAAGGTGAAGCACACGCGCGACCACGGCGCGCGCGTCGTGTTGAAGGGCGACACGCTCTCGGAGTCGGCGGCCGAAGCCCATCGTCTGGCCGACGCCGAGAAGCTGGTCTTCGTCCATCCCTACGACGACCCACGCATCATCGCAGGCCAGGGAACGATCGCACTGGAAATGCTCGAGGACGTGCCCCAGCTCGACACCTTGGTGGTGCCGGTGGGCGGCGGCGGCATGATCGCCGGCTGCGCCGTTGCGGCGCGCGGGTTGCGGCCCGACGTGAAGGTGATCGGCGTCGAATCGGCGGGCTATTCGGCGATGCGCCAGCTTCTGGCGGGCGACGACGTCACGGTGGGCGGCGACACCATCGCCGAAGGCATCGCCGTCCGAGACATCGGCAAGGCGCCGCTCGCCATCGCCCGCGCCCTGGTCGATCGCGTGCTGGCGGTCGACGAGGTGGCCATCGAACGCGCCATCGCCCTGTTCCTCGAAGTCGAGAAGACGGTCGCCGAGGGCGCCGGCGCGGCTGGCCTCGCCGCCCTGCTGGCCCATCCGGAACACTTCACCGGCCGCAAGGTCGGCCTCGTACTGTGCGGCGGCAATATCGACACCCGCCTGCTCGCCTCCGTGCTGCTGCGCGGCCTGGTGCGCGATGGCCGCATCGTGCGGCTGCGGCTGATGATCGGCGACCTGCCGGGCCAGCTCGCCAGGGTCGCCGGCCTGATCGGCGGCGCCGGCGGCAACATCGTAGAAGTGCAGCACCAGCGCCTGTTCGGCAGCGTCGTGGCCAAGGCCACTGAACTCGACGTCACGGTCGAAACCCGCGACCGCGGCCATGCCCGCGAGCTGGTCCAGGCCCTGGAGACGGAGGGTTTCAAGGTCCGGGTGCTGGAAGGCGCGGACGCGTAAATCCGCCGCTTTGCCCCCACTGGGGTGCGGGCTAAAAGACCGGCCATGTCCGCCGCCACCCAATACGTCCCCTCGCCCACGCCCGACCTCGCCAAGATCGAGCGCGCCCTGATCTCCGTGTCCGACAAGGAGGGGCTGATTGAGCTGGGCAAGGCGCTGGCCGCCCAGGGGGTCGAAATCCTCTCGACCGGAGGCTCGGCCAAGTCGCTGCGCGACGCCGGCCTCAAGGTCACCGAGGTGAGCGACCACACCGGCTTCCCCGAGATCATGGACGGCCGCGTGAAGACGCTGCAGCCCTCGATTCACGGCGGCATCCTGGCTCGCCGCACCGACGCCGGACACAAGAAGGCGATGAGCGACCACAAGATCGCCGGCATCGACCTCGTGGTGGTGAATCTCTATCCGTTCGAGGCCACGGTGGCGCGCGGCGCGGACTTCCCGACCTGCGTCGAGAACATCGACATCGGCGGTCCTGCCCTGATCCGCGCCTCGGCCAAGAACCACGACTTCGTCACGGTCGTCGTCGATCCGGCCGACTACAAGTCGGTCCTCGACGAGCTGCAGGCCCACAAGGGCGCCACGACGCTCGGCCTGCGCCGCAAGCTCGCGGCCAAGGCCTATGCCCGCACGGCTTCCTATGATTCCGCCATCGCCACCTGGTTTGCGCAGCAGGAAGGCGAGACCTTCCCCGAGCGGCTGACCCTGTCGGCGTCGCGCGTGCAGACGCTGCGCTACGGCGAGAACCCGCACCAGAGGGCCGCCTTCTACAGCGACGGCAGCAACCGGCCGGGTGTCGCCACGGCGCGCATCGTCCAGGGCAAGGAACTCTCCTACAACAACATCGGTGACACGGAAGCGGCCTACGAGTGCGTGGCCGAGTTCAAGGAGCCGGCGGTCGTCGTGGTGAAGCACGCCAATCCCTGCGGTGTCGCCGTCGCCAAGAACCAGTACGACGCCTACCTCAAGGCCTATGCCTGCGATCCGGTCTCGATCTTCGGCGGCATCGTCGCGGTCAACACGACGCTCGAAGCGAAGACGGCCGAGGATCTCTCCAAGCTCTTCCTCGAAGTCGTGATCGCGCCCGACGCCACGCCCGAGGCGCTGGCGATCCTCGAGAAGAAGAAGAACGTGCGCGTGTTGCTGGCCGGCACCCTGCCCGACCCGACCACCGCCGGCATGACATTGAAGAGTGTGGCCGGCGGCTATCTCTTCCAGACCCGTGACAACGGCCATGTGAGCAAGAGCGACCTCAAGGTCGTGACCAAGCGGTCGCCGACGGCGCAGGAGCTGGACGATCTTCTGTTCGCCTTCACCGTCTGCAAGCACGTGAAGTCGAACGCCATCGTTTACGCCAAGGATGGCGCCACCGTGGGCGTCGGCGCCGGTCAGATGAACCGTCGCGATTCCTCGCGCATCGCCGCCATCCGCGCCGCCGAATCGGGCGAAATGGCTAAACTGGCGCAGAGCCCGGCGATTGGCAGCGTGGTTGCCTCCGACGCCTTCTTCCCCTTCGCCGACGGCCTGCTGGCCGCCGCCGAAGCCGGCGCCACGGCGATCATTCAGCCGGGCGGCTCAATGCGCGACCAAGAAGTGATCGACGCCGCCGACGAGAAGGGCCTCGCCATGGTCTTCACCGGCATGCGGCACTTCCGGCACTGATCTCCGGGCTTAGCGCACCTTCAACTGTTTGGCCGAAGCCATCGCCTTGCGGCGGGCTTCGGCGACGTTGCGGCCGGTCGCCAATGCCACGGCCATGCGGCGATGGCCTTTGACCTCCGGCTTGCCGAAGATGCGCACCGACGTACCGGGCTGAGCCAGCGCCTTGGCAAGGCCGGTGTAGGTCGGGTCGGCGATATCGCCATCGGCCAGCACGGGCACCGACGCGCCGGGAACGCAGGTGACCCGAGGGATCGGCAGGCCGAGGATGGCGCGCACATGCAGCTCCATCTCGCTCATGTTCTGCGACACCATCGTCACCATGCCGGTGTCGTGCGGCCGCGGCGACAGCTCCGAGAACCAGACCTTGTCGCCCTTCACGAACAGCTCGACGCCGAACAGGCCACGGCCCTTGGCGCCACAGAGCTCGTTCACGACCTTCTTGGCGATGTCGCGGGACTTCTTCAGCGCCGCCTTGGACATGGCGTGCGGCTGCCAGCTCTCGCGATAATCGCCATCGACCTGGATGTGGCCAATCGGATCGCAGAAGGCGAAACCGCCCTCGTGGCGGACCGTGAGCTGGGTGATCTCGTAGTCGAAGTCGATGGCGCCCTCGACGATCACCAGGCCGGTGGCCGCGCGCGTGCCTTCCATCGCGTACTTCCAGCTCTTGGCGATATCGGCCGGCTTGCGCGCCACGCTCTGCCCGTGGCCCGACGACGACATGGTGGGCTTGATGAAACAGGGGAAGCCCACGGCCTCGGCGCCAGCCCGCAGCTCTTCGAGGCTGGCGGCAAAGCGATAGGGCGAGGTCGGCAGCTTGAGCTTTTCAGCCGCGAGCTTGCGGATGCCGCGGCGATCCATGGTGAGCTGTGCTGCTCGGGCGGTCGGGATGACCGTCCAGCCCTCCTTCTCCAGCTCGACCAGCGTGTCGGTGGCGATGGCCTCGATCTCCGGCACGATGAAGTCGGGCTGGACCTTCTCGACGATGCGCCGGACCTGCTTGCCGTCTCGCATGTTGAAGACATGCGCACTGTTGGCCACCAGCATCGCCGGTGCGGCGGCGTAGCGGTCGCAGGCGATGACCTCGACGCCGAACCGCATCGCCTCGATGGCGACTTCCTTCCCGAGCTCGCCCGAGCCCAGCAGCATGATCTTTATCGAAGAGGGTTTGAGCGGCGTGCCGAATGTCTTTTTCATGACTCCATATTAGCAGGCGGCTCCACCTTGCGGCGACGGGTCAGCAGCCGGAAGAACAACGGCACGAACAGGATGGCGATGAAAGTCGCAGCCAGCATGCCGCCGATCACGCCCGTGCCAATCGAATGCCGGCTGGCCGATCCGGCGCCGGTGCTGGTGGCGAGCGGCAGCACGCCCAGGATGAAGGCAAGCGACGTCATCACGATCGGCCGGAACCGCAGCCGGGCCGCTTCCATCGCCGCATCGTAGGCCGAGAGCCCGTCCTGATAGCGCTGCGAGGCGAATTCGACGATCAAGATGGCGTTCTTGGCCGCAAGGCCGATCAGGGTCACCAAGCCGATCTGGAAATAGACGTCGTTCTCCAGGCCGCGCAGCCAGACGGCGAGCAGCGCACCGAACACCGCGAAGGGCACCGCCGTGATGACCGCGAGCGGCAGCGACCAGCGCTCGTACTGGGCCGCCAGGATCAGGAACACCATGACGAGGCCGAACACGAAACCCAGCCGCCCCGACCCCTGGGTCGCAAGCTCCTGATAGGCCGAGCCAGTCCAGCCGATCGTGTAGTCGTTGGGCAGCGTCGCGGCCACGACCTGCTGCATGGCGGCAATCGCCTGCCCCGACGAATAGCCAGGTGCCGGCCCGCCCAGGATCTTGGCTGAGGGAAAGATGTTGAAGCGGTCGACCGTGTCGGGACCGACGACACGCGTCACAGAGACCAGCTCGTTCAACGGCACCATGAGATTGCGGTCGGAGCGCACGAAGACCTGCCGCAGGTCGTCCGGTTTTTCGCGGAAGTCGGGTTCCGACGACAGGCTGACGCGATAGGTGCGGCCAAACAGAGTGAAGTCGTTGACGTAGAAGCTGCCGAACGACGCCTGCATCGTGTCGAAGATCGTATTGATCGGAATACCGAGCGCCTTGGCCTTCTCGCGGTCGACGTCGATCCGGTATTGCGGCACCGCCGTCGTGAAGGTGGTCGAAACGCCGCGGAGCTCCGGCCGCTGGGCGGCGGCCTGCACGACCTTGTTGGCCGCTTCCGACAGGCTTGCAAGCGTACCGCCGGACCGGTCCTGCAGATAGAACTCGAAGCCGCCCGTCGTGCTCATGCCCAGGATCGGCGGCGGATTGAAGCCAATCACCACGCCATCCTTGAAATTGGCATTCAGCGCCGACAGCGACGGCGCCAGGTTGCGCGCATCCTGTTTCGGGTCCTTGCGTTCCGACCAATCCTTCAGGGTGACGAAGGAGATGCCCGAGTTGGTCTTCTGCGCCAGCGACAGGAGATCGAAGCCCGAGAAGGTGACGACATTGGCGACCGCCGGATTTTGAATGAGCGCCTCGCTCGCTTTCGCCGTCACCTCGCGTGTGCGCGCCAGCGAGGCCGCGGGCGGCAAGGCCGTCACCAGAAAGACGTAGCCCTGATCCTCGTTGGGCACGAGCCCGCCCGGCACGCGTTGATAGAGCGCGACCGCCAGCCCGACGATGATCAACGATCCGGTGATACCGACCACCGCGCGTTTCAACAGAAAGGAGACGCCGCCAGCATAGCGGTCGCTCAGCCACTGAAAGCCCGCGTTGAACTTGGCGAACGGCCACCATGGCTTGCTATGTCCCGGCTTCAGGATCAGCGCGGCAAGCGCGGGCGTCAGGGTCAGGGCGACGATGCCCGAAATCACCACCGAAACCGCGATGGTGACGGCGAACTGGCGATAGAGTTCGCCCGCCAGGCCGCCCAGGAAGGAGACCGGCACGAACACCGCGCAGAGCACCAGCACGATGGCGATGACCGGCCCTGTCACCTGCTGCATGGCCTTTATGGCGGCGGCACGCGGCGACAATCCCTCGGTCGCCATGATGCGTTCGACGTTCTCCAGCACGACGATGGCATCGTCGACCACGATGCCGATGGCCAGCACGAGGCCGAACAAGGTGAGCATGTTGATCGAGAAACCCAGCATATACATGCCGGCGAAGGTGCCGATGATCGACACCGGAATGGCGATGACCGGAATGATCATTGCCCGCACGCTCTGCAGGAAGAGGAACACCACCAGCACGACGAGCGCGATCGCCTCAATGAAGGTGATCACCACCTCCTCGATCGACACCTCGACGAAGCGCGTGGTGTTGAAAGGGATGTCGTAGCGCAGCCCTTCGGGGAACCGCTTGGAGATGCGCTGCATGGCATCCTTGACCGACTGCGCCACTTCCAGCGCATTGGCGCCGGGCTGCAGGTAGACGCCGATCGGCACGGCCGGTGCGCCATTGAAGATCGCCGAGAAGCCGTAGGTGAGCGCCCCCAGTTCGACCCGCGCCACGTCCTTCAGCCGGAGCGCGCCACCGATCTCGTCGGACCGGATGATGATGTTCTCGAACTGCGAGGGATCGACCAGCCGGGCGGGCGTCGTCGCCGAGTAGGTGAAGGTCTGCGGGTTCTTCATCGGCTCGTCGCCGAAGCGGCCGGCCGCAAACTGGGAATTCTGCTCGCGGATCACGGCGGCGACGTCGCCGGGTGTGAGGTTGAATTGCGCGAGCTTGTCGGGCCGAAGCCAGATGCGCATGGAATAGTCGGAGGCCCCGAACAGCGCCGCATCGCCAACGCCCGGCAGACGGCGCAGCTCGTCGATCACGTTGACCAGCGCGTAGTTGCTGATGAACACCGTGTCGTAGCGCCGCTCGGGCGACGACATGGTCATCACCATCAAGATCGAGGTCGAGCGCTTCTGCACCACGACGCCCTGGCGCGTCACTTCGGCCGGCAGCAGCGGCAGCGCGCGCTGCACGCGATTATTGACGTTGATGGCATTCTGGTCGGGATTGGTGCCGATCTCGAAGCTGATGGTGAGGCTCATCGTGCCCGAGCCCGTCGAAGTCGAGCGCATGTAGATCATGCGCTCCACGCCGTTGATCTGCTGTTCGAGCGGTGCCGCCACGGTCGAGGCAATGGTCTCGGCGGTAGCGCCAGGATAGTTGGCCGTGACCACGACATCCGGCGGCACGATCTGCGGGTACTGCGAGATCGGCAGTGCCCGCATGGCGACCAGGCCCGCCAGCACGATGACAATCGACAGGACGCTGGCAAAAACCGGCCGGTCGATGAAGAACTTGGAGATCACTTCTTCGCCCCGGCAGGCGCTCCACCCGGCGACGGCGCCGCGGCGGCAGGAACCGGCCGGACCTTGATCCCCGTGCGGACGCGGATCACGCCATCGGCGACCACTCTTTCGCCCGGCTGAAGGCCGCTCTTCACGATCCAGCCGCGCCCGACCTCGCGGTCGAGCGTGACCGGACGGGCCGTCGCCACGTCGTCGGCACTCACGACGTAGACGATGGCACCCTGCGGGCCCTGCACGATGGCCGTCTGCGGCACCACGATGGCGTTGGGCATGGTGACGCCCACGATGTTGACCCGCACGAACTGGCCCGGCAGCAGGCCGCTCTTCTCATTGGGGAACACGGCGCGGACCTGCACCGTGCCGGTGCGCGGATCGACGATGCCCGAACTGCTATCGATCTTGCCGTCGATCGGGTGGCGGTCGCCGTTGCCGAACTGGAGCTGCACCGTGACATCTTCGGGCTTCAGCGGCTGGGCGCGCTTTTCGTTCACCTCGCGTAGCTCGCGCTGCTCGCTGTCGGTGGTCGTGAAATAGACGTAGGCCGGATCGAGCTGCGTGATCCGGGTCAGCACTGTCTGCTGCGGCTGGATCAGCGTGCCTTCGGGTGGCGAGGCTTCGATGCTGGTGAGGCCCGAGATCGGCGCGCGGATCACCGTATATTCGAGGTTGAGCTCGGCGGTCTGCACATCGGCCTTGGCCGACGCCAGCGCCGCCGTCGCCAGCTCACGGGCCGCCGTCGCATCTTCGAGGGCTTTCTGCGTCGAGACTTTCTGCGCCGCCAGACCCTGGATGCGCGCATAGTTCTCGGTAGCCTGGGTGAGCGTGGCCTGCGCCTGCGCGACCAGAGCCTTGGCGCGGGCAAGGGCTGCTTCGTAACTGCGCGGATCGATGCGGAACAGCACGTCGCCCGCCTTCACCGGCTCGCCGTCGACGAACTCGCGCTTCTGCAGGAAGCCGCCGACCTGCGAGCGGATTTCGACGACACGGAAGCCCGCCACCCGGCCGGCATAGTGCAGCGGGAGTGGCACATCGGCCACGCCGACCTGAACGACTCCGACCTCGGGCGGCGGAGGCGCCGCAGCGACGGGAGGGCCTTTGGTTTCGCGTAAAGCAAACCAGTAGACGGCGCCGGCCACGATCGCGAGCACCAGGACTGCCGCTACGACACGGGTACCGATCTTCATTGTACCGATCCGACGGAGAAGGCCTGCGGCAGGACGCTGACCTCGAGCGGCAGGCATCCGATCGTCTCGCCGTCGAGATCGACCAGGGTGTCGCCGTCGGCCTCGAAGCGGAAGGACCGGCCGCGGCTCATCCTCACCAGGGGATGGTGAATGTGCCCGCCGCTATAGGTCTTTGGCAGGATGCTGAAGAGGACCGCAGATTTCGACACGTCACCCAGTTCCACGAGATCGAGAATACCATCGTCGAAGGTCGCCCCCGGCGCCAGCTTCATGCCGCCCCCGCCATTCTCGGTATTGGCCACCATCGCCGTGAACAGACGCCTCCTGCCCATGTCGACACCGTCCACGGCAACCGCGACATCCCTGTTGCGATAACCGAGCGTAACCACCGGCGTCATCAGCAGGTAGGCGATCTCACCGAGTTTCTTCGCCCAGCGAGACTGCGACGTGCGATGGCTGATCGACGCCGCGGCGCCCAGCGAAACGATCAGATAGCCGAAGCGCTCCATCGGCCTGCCATCGAGGCCGATACAGCGAACGCGCAGCAGGTCGATCGACTTGCGGCCTGTGGCGGCCACACAATCATAGGCAAGCTCGGGCTGGGCGAGATGGCCCAGCGCGCGGCAAAGTTCGTTGGCTGTACCCGCCGGGACCGGACACAGCACGGTCTCGGGCGCGTTGAGCTTGCCCGACGCATCGAGCAGCCCATTCAAGGTCTCGTTGACCGTGCCGTCCCCGCCGACCGCCACGAAGCGGCGCACGCCTTCAGCCAGCGCGGCGCGGGCGAGCGATGTCGCGTGGCCTGGAGCTTCGGTGAAGGACGGCTCGAGAGGACCCAGACGCTTCTCGAGTTCGACCTTGATCGCGGGCCAGCGCCTGGCGGCGCTGCCCTTGTTGGCCATGCGGTTGACGATAACCGCTGTCTTCATTCCAGAAGACTAGGCCAATGCGTCGTCTATCGCACTCCCCAGGCGGTCCACGATCTCGCCGATCTGGTCGGCCGTGACGATAAACGGCGGCGCCAGCAGCACATGATCGCCGCGCACACCGTCGATCGTGCCGCCCATGGGGTAGACCATGAGCCCGCGCGCCATCGCTGCCTTCTTGACCTTCGCATGGAGCTTGCGTGCCGGATCGAACGGCTCCTTGGTCGAGCGATCCTCGACCAGCTCGACGGCCTGGAAGAGGCCGCGGCCACGAATGTCACCGACATGCGGATGGTTGCCGAAGCGCTCGCCGAGCCGTCGCTGCAGCAGCGCGCCCATGGTCCGCACGTTGGCAAGGAGATTGTCGCGCCGGATCGTCTCCTGCACGGCGAGGCCCGCGGCACAGGCCAGCGGATGGGCCATGTAGGTGTGGCCATGCTGGAAGAAGCCGCTGCCGCCCGCGAAGGCGTCGTAGATGTGCCGGCCGAGCAGCACCGCACCGATCGGCTCGTAGCCGCCGCCCAGGCCCTTGGCGATGGTCATCAGGTCGGGCGCAATGCCCTCCTGCTCGCAGGCGTGCAGGGTGCCGGTGCGGCCCATGCCGCACATCACTTCGTCGAGGATCAGCAGCACGCCATGGCGGTCGCAGATCTCGCGGATGCGCTTGAAGTAGCCCGCCACGGGCGGGACCGCGCCGGCCGTGGCGCCGACCACCGTCTCGGCGACGAAGGCCATCACCGTCCCGGCACCGAGTTCGAGGATCTTGGCCTCCAGCGCATCGGCGGCGCGGCGACCATATTCCTCTTCCGATTCGCCAGGCCGTTGGAAGCGATAGGCGAAGCAGGGATCGATGTGGTGCGTTTCGATCAGGAGCGGCGAGAAAGGCGCGCGCCGCCACTCGTTGCCGCCCGCCGCCAGCGCGCCCAGCGTGTTGCCGTGATAGCTCTGGCGCCGCGCGATGACGTGGCGGCGCTGTTTCTCGCCGCGCTCGGTGAAGTACTGCCGCGCCATCTTGAGCGCGGCTTCGACCGCCTCGGAGCCACCGCTCACCAGATAGACATGGCTCATGCCCTTGGGCGCATCTGCGATCAGCCGGTCGCCGAGTTTCTCGGCCACGTCGGTTGTGAAGAAGCCGGTGTGGGCATAGGCCAGCTTGTCGAGCTGCTCGTGCAGCGCCGCCGTGACGGCGGGATGACCATGACCGAGACAGGAGACGGCCGCGCCGCCCGAGGCATCGAGGTAGCGCTTGCCGGTGCTGTCGACGATCTCGATGCCCGATCCGCCGGCCGCGACCGGCAGAGTGCCGCCGATCTGGCGGTGCAGGATATGAGTCATGGTCTAGGTTCCTTTGGTGGCGCGGCGCGGCAGGTGGACGCCGAATGCGGAGAGCTGCGTTTCGGTGCGCTCCAGCGCTTCGAGCGCCTTGTGGCCGCCGCGACCTGCGACCAGGGCCGCGAGGATCTCCGCAACCGCGAGCAGCGGCGTCACCGTATGAAAGAAAGAAGGACTTTCGGTCGGCACGAGGATGACCGTGTTGGCGAGCCGGGCGAGCGGCGAGACCTCGCTGTCGGTCAACGCCACCAGCGGCACGCCCTCGGTTGCCGCGTAACGCGCCGCCTCGACGGTGGCACGCGCATAAGGCTCGACGCTGGCGGCCAGCACGACGTCGTCGCGCCCGGCATCGCGGATCGCATCGAGGCCGGTGCCACCGGCATCGTCCAGCATCACCGTCTTGTCGCCCAGCAGCGACAACATGTAGTGGAAGTGCCAGGCGGCCGCGTGGCAGGCGCGCAGGCCGAGGCAATAGACGCGACGCGCGCGATGCAATCGAGCCGCCGCATCGGCCACGCGCTCCAGCGCCTCGGGCTCCGCCAGCCGCGCGATCTGGCGCGACAGCGAGAGCGCCATGTCGGCTGCCAGCGCCCGTTCGCCGCGCAGGTTCTGCTGCTGGACCTGGACGCCCGCTTTGCCCGCGAAGCCCAGCGTCCCCAGGGTACCGGCGCGCACGGCACCGGCATAGAGCGCCCGCACCTCGTCGTAGCCTTCGAGGCCGAGACGCTTGGCCAGCCGCGTCATGGTCGCGGCCGGCACGCCCGCACGGCGGGCCTGTTCGCGCATCGACAGCAGGGCCACGTCGTCGGGTTTGTCGAGGATGTAGCGCGCCGCCGCCTGGAGCTGCGGCGGCATGGCTTCGAAAGCCTCGACGATGCTCGCGTTGAGCGGCCCCGCTGTCATTGTCCGCGCGCCTTCAGCTCAGCGCAGCGGGATCGGGTACATCAACCCGCCCTTGGTCCACAGCGCATTGGCGCCGCGATCGAGCTTGAGCGGGCTGCCCTGGCCGACATTGCGCTCGAAGCTTTCGCCGTAGTTCCCGATCTGCTTGATGATGTTGTAGGCCCAGTTCTCTTCGAGCTGCAGGGCCTTGCCATTGCCCGGGGTGACGCCCAGCAGACGCTGCACCGTCGCATCGGTCGACTTGAGTTGCTCGTCGACATTGGCCTTGGTGATGCCGCGCTCCTCGGCTTCGAGCATGGCGAACAGCGACCAGCGCACGACCGCGTTCCAGACATCGTCCCCACGACGCACGAACGGCCCCAGCGGCTCCTTCGAGATGAGTTCCGGCAGGGTCATGTAGTCGGCCTGCTTGCCGCGGGTGGCCAGCGCCGAGGCGAGCGCCGACGAATCCTGGGTCATGGCATCGCAACGGCCGCTGAAGAACGCCTCGTACATGACGTCCTGGCTTTCGAAGACGACCGTCTTGATTTGGAGGTTCCGCGCCCGGAACCAGCTCGCCATGTTGAATTCGTGCGTCGTGCCCTGGGCCACGCAGATCGTGGCGCCGGCCAGCTCGGCGAGACCCTTCACGCCCAACTTCTTCGGCACCATGAACGCCTGGCCGTCGTAGAAATTGATTCCTGAATACTGAATACCGAGTCCAGCATCGCGCTGGAGCGTGATCGTCGAGTTGCGCAACAGGACGTCGATCTCGCCGGACTGTAGGGCAAGGAAGCGCTGCTGCGCCGAGAGTGGCACGTACTTGGCCTTTGTAGCGTCGCCCAGCACGGCGGCGGCCACGGCATTGCACATGTCGACATCGAGACCGGCCCATTTGCCCTGGCTGTCCGGCAGGGAGAAGCCGCCAAGGCCGACGTTGACGCCACAGATGATGTGGCCGCGCTTCTTCACCGTCTCCAGGGTCGACTGGGCAAAGGCCGTCGAAGCAACGACGAGCGAGACGCCGGCTGCAACACCGGCCACGAGGAGTCGTTTGAGGTCGAGCATCAATTCCCCCACGGAAAGTAACGATCACTACGGGTACTGCTTGCCATCGCCGGCCGCAACACTTGAATCTTTAGTGATCTATAATGATCCATTTGGATCATTTCCCCTTAGGAAAACTAAGGCGAAGTTGCCTGCATTGAAGGCACATCTTTTGCGAGTGTGACCGGCACGACATAGCGCGCCGTCAAACCTGCGCCGCAATTGACAGAGGGCCGACGGGCAACCACATCTCGCCCTCGCGCCGCTGAATTTTTCGCGGGGGAGTCCAGCTTGTCACTTCATCGCCGTTTGCTGGCAGCCGCCGGCCTACTCTTCGTTGCTTCGTCGTTGGCGTTCGCCCAGGGCGGGCCGCCTGCCATGCCGGTCGGCGTCGCCGAACCGGTGGCGAAGCGTGTTACCCAGTGGGACGAATTCTCGGGCCGCTTCGAGGCGTTGGCCTCGGTCGAGGTTCGGGCGCGGGTATCGGGCTTCATCGACAAGCTGCACTTCCGCGACGGCCAGCTCGTCAAAGCGGGCGACCCGCTCTTCACCATCGACCAGCGGCCGTTCCAGATCGCCGTCGAAAGCGCACAGGCCGAGGTCGCGCGCACCACGGCCCAGGTCGAACTGGCGGAGTTGCAGGTCGATCGTGGCGCCTCTCTCATCAAGTCCAAGACCATCACCGACCAGGAGTTCGACACCCGTAAGGCCAATCTGAGCATCGCTCGTGCCCAGCAGAAGTCGGCCGAAGCAGGTCTCAAGACTGCAGAGCTCAATCTCGAATGGACCGAGGTGCGGGCGCCGATCAGCGGCCGTATTTCCGATCGCAAGGTCGATGCCGGCAATCTGATCGCCGGCGGCCAGAGCGGCGCCACCCTGCTCGCCACCATCGTCACCCTCGATCCGATCCGCTTCGTGTTCGATATCTCCGAAGCCGATCACCTGCGCTACTCGCGTCTCGTCCTGTCGGGGGCACTCTCCTCCTCGCGCGACGGCGATAACCCGGTGCGCATTCGCCTCGCCGACGAGACCGAGTGGACCCGCAAGGGCAAGATGGACTTCGTCGACAATGCGATGACCGCGCGGTCGGGCACGATCCGCGGCCGCGCCCTGGTCGACAACAAGGACCAGCTCCTCACGCCCGGCATCTTCGGCCGCCTGCAACTCTTCGGCGGTGAATACGATGCACTCCTGATCCCCGACTCCGCGATCGTCTCCGATCAGTCGCGCAAGATCGTGTTCACCGTCGGCAAGGACGACGTCGTGCAGGCGAAGCCGGTAACGCTCGGCCCCATCGTCGACGGGTTGCGCGTGATCCGCAGCGGCCTGCAGCCGACCGACCGGGTCGTGCTCGACGGCCTCGCCAATCCGTTTGTACGGCCCGGAGCGAAGGTCGTCCCGCAGAAGTCAGAGATCGTCGCCAAAGCCGGTTAAGACCTCCTCCTTCAGAGTCAGCCCATGCGTTTTTCGCACTTCTTCATCGACCGGCCGATCTTTGCCTCGGTGCTGTCGGTCATCATCGTGATCGTGGGCTTCATCGCCCAGCGCGGCCTGCCGGTGGCGGAATATCCCGACATTGCGCCGCCGACGGTCAACATCACCGCGACCTATCCCGGTGCCTCGGCCGAAGTCATCGCCGAAACCGTCGCCACGCCGATAGAGCTCGAGGTCAACGGCGTCGACGACATGCTCTACATCGAGTCGCAGTCGACCGGTGACGGAAGGCTGTCGATCAACGTCGTGTTCAAGCCTGGCGTCAACATCGACCAAGCCCAGGTGCTGGTGCAGAACCGTGTCGCCGTCGCCCAGCCACGCCTGCCCGAGGACGTGCAGCGGCTCGGCATCGTCGTGCGCAAGGCCTCGCCCGACCTGATGATGGTCGTGCACATGTCGTCGCCCGACGGCAGCCGCGACCAGCAGTACATTTCCAACTACGCCACGCTCTACGTTAAGGACGTGCTGACCCGCGTCGACGGCGTGGGCAACGTGCTGGTGTTCGGCGGCCGCGACTACTCGATGCGCGTGTGGCTGGATCCCGCCCGCGTCGCCGCGCGCAACCTGACGGCGGGCGAAGTGGTGCTGGCGCTGCGGGCGGCCAACCTCCAGGTCGCCGCCGGCGCGGTGAACCAGGCCCCGGCCGTATCGCCGGGCGCCTTCACCCTGTCGGTGCGCACGCTCGGACGGTTGAGTTCGCCCGACGAATTCGAGAACATCGTGATCCGCGCCGAACCCGATGGTTCGGTGACCCGCCTGCGCGACATCGCCCGCGTCGAGCTGGGTGCGCAGGACTACACGCAGAATTCCTATCTCGACAACAAGCCGGCGGTGGCGCTCGGCATCTTCCAGCGCCCCGGCTCCAATGCGCTCAAGACCTCGGACGCGATCATCGCCGAGATGGACCGGCTGAAGAAGAGCTTCCCGGCCGGCATCGACTATTCGATCGTCTATAATCCAACCACCTTCATCCAGGCCTCGATCGACGCCGTCATCACGACGCTGTTCGAAGCGGTGATCCTGGTCGTCATCGTCGTGATCGTGTTCCTACAGACATGGCGGGCGGCGATCATCCCCATCCTCGCCATTCCGGTGTCGCTGATCGGCGCCTTCGCGGTGATGGCCGCGGTCGGCGTCTCGTTCAACACACTGTCGCTGTTCGGCCTCGTGCTGGCCATCGGCATCGTGGTCGACGACGCCATCGTCGTGGTCGAGAACGTCGAGCGCTATCTCACCCAGGGCATGTCGCCCAAGGAGGCGGCGCACAAGACCATGGACGAGGTCGGCAGCGCGCTGATCGCGATCTCCCTGGTGTTGATCGCCGTGTTCCTGCCGACGGCCTTCATCACCGGCCTGCAGGGCACCTTCTACAAGCAGTTCGCCATCACCATCGCAGCGTCGACCGCGATCTCGGCCTTCGTGTCGCTAACGCTGTCGCCCGCCATGGCGGCGATGCTGCTCAAGACCCATGCGCTGTCGCATGTCGAGAAGTCGAGCCCCAGCCTGCTGGACCGCATCGCGTGGCCGATGCACTGGTTCTTCCGGCACTTCAATCGCGGCTTCGACTGGCTGTCGAATGCCTATGGCCGTACGACATCGCGGTTGATCCGCATGAGCTTCATCATGCTGGTGCTCTACGCCGGTCTGGTCGGGCTCACCTATAATCGGCTGGCCGTCACGCCGACCGGTCTGGTGCCGCAGCTCGACCGTTCGTACCTGATCGCCGCCATGCAGCTTCCCGCCGGTTCGACCCTGGAGCGGTCCGACGCGCTGGTGCGACAGGCGAGCGAGATCATCATGTCGCGGCCGGGCGTGGAGCATGCCGTGGCGTTCGTCGGCTTCGACGGCGCTACGTTCACCAATGCCCCCAACACGGGCGTGATCTTCGTCACCCTGAAGCCGTTCAAGGAACGGCAGAACATCAGCAAGGACGCGATCCTCGCCGATCTGCGCGGTCGCATGTTCGGCCTGCGCGAGGCCTTCGTGTTCGTGCTCGAGCCGCCGGCCGTGCCGGGCATCGGTACCGGCGGCGGCCTCAAGGGCTATGTGCAGGATCGCGCCTCGCGCGGCCTGACGGCCCTCGAAGGCGCGACCTGGGCTCTGGCCGGTGCGGCGGGACAGGCGCCCGGCCTCACTCAGGCCTTCACGCTCTACAATACGCGCACGCCGCAGATCTTCGCCGACATCGATCGCACCAAGGCCGAGCAGCTCGGCGTGCCGATTGCCCGCGTGTTCGAAACGCTGTCGGCCTACATGGGCTCGGCCTACATCAACGACTTCAACATTCTCGGCCGCACCTATCGCGTGACCGTGCAAGCCGACAATCCCTACCGCCTGACCCTGCGCGACGTAGAGAATCTCAAGACCCGCAGCGTCAGCGGCGAGATGGTGCCGATCGGCGCCGTCGCGACGTTCCGCGACATCACGGGGCCCTATCGCGTGGCGCGCTTTAATCTCTACCCGGCCGCCGAGGTACAGGTGGCCCTGCAACGCGGCTACTCTTCCGGTCAGGGCATCGCCACCATGGAGAACCTGGCGCAGAAGGTCCTGCCCTCGGGCTTCGAGCTCGCCTGGACGGAAATCGCGCTGCAGGAAAAGCTGGCGGGCAACACCGCCGTCCTGGCCTTTGGCCTCGCCGTGCTGTTCGTGTTCCTGCTGCTGGCGGCGCTCTACGAGAGTTGGCTGTTGCCGCTCGCGGTCATCCTGATCGTGCCGATGTGTATTCTCGCGGCCATGATCGGCGTCAACATCCGGGGGCTGGACCGCAACGTTCTGGTCGAGGTCGGTCTGATCGTGCTGGTGGGCCTTGCTGCGAAGAACGCCATCCTGATCGTGGAGTTCGCCAAGCAGGCCCACGAGCAGGGCATGAACCGCTTCGATGCGGCCGTCACCGCGGCGCGCACGCGGCTCCGGCCTATCCTGATGACCTCGCTCGCCTTCATCCTGGGCGTGGTGCCGCTGGTGTTCAGCGAAGGCGCGGGTGCCGAGATGCGTCAGTCGCTGGGTACCGCGGTGTTCTCGGGCATGCTGGGCGTCACGCTGTTCGGCCTGATCTTCACGCCGCTCTTCTACGTGCTGAGCGTCGGCCTGGCCGAGCTGCGCTTCAAGTGGCGCAAGCAGGAGATCAAGCACGAGTTCAAGCCGGAGAGCTGACCCCTCCGGCCCTGAACGTCGGCTCTCAGGTCGTCGCCGGTTTCGGCGGCGGCCCGAGCAGCGCGAAGCTTACCTGCACGAGTCCGGCCACGAGCCCCATGCCGACTCCCAGGCGCCAGGCGAGGTCGTAGGAGCCCATCATGTCGAACAGCAGCCCGCCGCCGAAGGCGCCGAGGAAGCTGCCGACCTGATGGCTCATGAAGGCCACGCCCTGGATCATCGCCTGCCAGCGCACGCCGAACATCTCGGCGACGGAGCCCGCAACCAGCGGGCCGACGCCCAGCCACAGGAAGCCCATGATCGAAGCGAAGACCAGGGTGGAGAGCGGCGTCGGCGGGAAGAAGAAGTACCCCGCCAGCACGATCGAGCGGGCGATGTAGATGCCACCAAGCAAGGCGAGCTTGGACCAGCGGCCACCGGCCCAGCCGAAGAACAGGCTGCCGAACACATTGAACAGCGCGATCGCGCCCAGCGCTTCGGCGCCGAGCGAGGGATCCATGCCGCAGATCGCGAGATAGGACGGCAGGTGGGTGGTGATGAAGAGAAGCTGCATGCCGCAGACGAAGTAAGCCATGGTCATCACCAGGAACGGCAGGCTGCGCGATGCGCTGGCGAGCGCCGTTCGCGCCGACACGTTGCCGATCTGATTCGCCGTTGCCGGCGGCAGGGCGAGCCTATCCACCCGGCCGGCGATCCAGGCCGCCGGTAGCATGCCGACCACCAACACGAGGAATCCCAGGAGGCCGGCGCGCCACCCCAGGTCGGCCGTCAGCGTCTGGCCGAGCGGGGCGGCGAGCAGCGCACCCAGCGAGCCGGTGGCGGTGATGGCGCCCAGGACGAAGCTGCGCAGCGGGCCGGGCACGGCGCGCGAACCGACCGCGAGCGAGATGGCCGAGGCCGTGCAGGCGAGCGCCATGCCGATCAGCACGCCGCCGCCCAGCATCACGCCCGTCATGCCACCGGCCATCGCAAACAAGGCGAGACCCACGATGTAGAGCACCGAGCCCGCCATCATCACCGGCCGGAAGCCGACGCGTACCGCCAAAGCGCCGGCGACTGGCTGCAGGAAGCCCCAGGCGAGGTTCTGGACCGACATGGCCAGCGCGAAATCGGAGACGGTGAGCGCGATGTCGCGGGTCAGCGACGGCATGACCAGGCCGAAGCTCTGGCGCACGCCCATGCCGAGGCTCAACATGATCGAGGCGCCGATCAGGATCGGCATGACCGGCCGCAGTTCCTTGAGGACGGTCATCGCAACGCTCCACCTTGATTACACAGGTCTGTGCACCTTAGTTTCGAGGATGAGCTGGTCAAGGATGAAGTAAACAGGTCTGTGTAATATGACGCGATCCGAAGACAGAGCTGCCATGCAGGAGCGCATCCTCGAGACGGCGGACCGGCTGTTCTACGGCCAGGGCATCCGCGCGGTCGGCGTCGACACGATTGCCGCCGAGATCGGCATCAGCAAACGCACGCTCTATAACCACTTCGCGTCGAAGGACGACCTGATCGTCGCCTACCTGTCGCGGCGCCTGAAGCCCACGCCACCGTCGGAACGGCCGCCGGTCGAGCAGATCCTGGGCAGCTTCGAGCGGCTGGAACGCACGATAGGAACTGGTGGCGGCACCGGCGTCTTTCGCGGCTGCCCCTTCGTCAATGCCGTGGCTGAGCTCAAGGAGCCGGCACACGCCGCCAACAGGATTGCGCTCGCCTTCAAGGAGCAGCGTCGCAAATGGTTTCAGGCGTTGCTGGTGCAGTTGGGCGTGGCCGACCCGGAGACGCTGTCGATGCAGCTCCTGTTGCTGATCGACGGCGCCATTGCCGCGGCGATCGTGCGCGGCGACCCCAAGGTCGCGACGGCGGCACGCCAGGCGGCCGCCGTGCTTCTGCAGGCGGCCGGGGTGAAGGTGCCGAAAAAGCTCAGGTCGAGCTAAGCCGCCGGTCAGCGCGCGGCAGCGGAAACCCAGCGGGCGACGGCGCGGGCGAGGCTGGCCACGACCGCCCCACGCAGCCGCAGCGCGCGGACCTCATAGGCCTGACGTTCGGCAATGGTGGGATAGGCAGTCGTGAACATGAGAACCTCCAAAGGATGGAAACGAACCTAATTCCATTCCGATTGGTGGTTAATAGAGAGTGATTGACTATTATTTATGAAGGATTTTCACTAATCACGACATGATCGATCACGCCAGCGAGATGGCCGCCTTCGTGCGGGTCGTTGAATCCAATGGCTTTTCCGCCGCGGCCCCGGCGCTCGGCCTCAGCCCGTCGGCCGTCAGCAAGCTGGTGACACGCCTCGAAACGCGGCTGGGGGTGCGGCTTCTGCAGCGTACGACCCGCGCCCTGCACCTCACCGAAGAAGGCGAGGCCTTCTACGCCACGGCGCGGCGTATCGTGGGCGAGATCGAGGCGCTCGAGGACCAGATCAGCCGGCACAGCAGCACGCCCTACGGGCTGCTCAAGGTCACGACCTCGCTCGCCTTTTCGACCCATCAGCTCGCCCCGGTGATCGGTCAATTTCTCGAGCGCTATCCGCAGCTCCAGCTCGAACTGATGCCGACCGACCGGGTCGTCGACATGATCGAGGAAGGCGTCGATATCGCGATCCGCATCGGCCGCCTCGCCGACACGAGCTTCATTGCGCGCAAGATCGGCGAGGACGTGCGCCTGGTCTGCGCTTCACCCTCCTATCTCAGACACCGCCGCGCGCCGCAGCGGCCGGAAGATCTGACGCGCCACGCCTGCATCGTCTCGCGCGAGCACAGCTATCTCAATCGCTGGCCCTTCCGCATCGATGGCGAAGTCCGCGAGATCGAAGTCGGCGGCCGCCTCGCCGTCACCGAAGGCGAGGCGCAGATGCGGCTGGCGTTGCAAGGTCTGGGCATCGTCCGGCTGACCCGCCTCACGGTCGCCGCGGCGGTCAAGAGCGGCGAACTGGTCTCGCTGCTCGAAGAGTTCCGCGCCGAGCAGCCTGTGCCCATCCACGCGGTCTATCCGCACCGCCGCCATCTCGCGCCCAAAGTCACGGCCTTCATCGACTTCATCCTCGAAAAGTTCTCGCCCCCGCCCTGGGAGATTTAGATGCTAGGGTCGCGATAACAAACGACAGGAGGGGAGATGGATACCGAGACCGATCTTTTCGTGCAGGCTTTCTGGGTGAAGTGCCGCGATATCATCCGCCCGGAATTCGACGAGGCCGTCGATGCGCTGCGCGGTGCCGGTCATGAAGCCAACGTCGCGACGCTCGAATTCTCGCCGGATGAGGCCGGCAACGCCGACGCAGCGCCCGCGATGGTGCTGACCGTTCGCCCCAAGGGGTCCGATACCGCCCCGGCGCTGCATGTGCGTGGCGATGTTGTCGCCAGGGATGCCATCTTCGTCTCGGCCCTCGAAACACCGCGTCGATACGATCTGGCCCAGGTCGACCTTGCCGTCGTAAAGCGCGAGCTTGCGACTGCCTTCGCCACACTGCTTCCTGCTGAGTAAACCGAGGAGGACACCATGGCCGACGCCATCGACGACCTGTTCCGCCGTTTCGGCAAGGCCTTCAACAAGGCCGATGTCGACGAGATTGCCGCCTGCGTCACCGACGATTTCGAATGGCGCCTCAGCGCCGGCGGTGCGCCGTCCGGCCGCGTGCTCAAGGGCAAGGACGATCTGCGCGCCTACTTCGCCGACAAGAGCAAAGCGCCTCGCGAGGCGCGTTACTCCGAAGCGCGTATCCATCGCGCCGGCGACAAGCTGTTCGGGACGTTCCGCGTCACCGGCATCGACCATGCTGGCAAGCCGTTCGACCGGTACGGCATCGATCTCTACGAAGTGAGAGACGGCAAAATTTCCCTCAAGGACAGCTACGCAAAGGTCGACTGAGAAAATGGCAAACGACACAGTTTTGTGGGCGATCGACCGGCGCGGCGTGGCCACCGTCACGCTGAACCGGCCGAAGGTGAACAATGCGTACAACGGCGATCTGATCCAGGGTCTGCACGACGCCATGGATGCGCTGGGCCGCGAGGCGCACCTGCGCATCGTGGTGCTGCGCGGCAACGGCAAGCATTTCCAGGCCGGCGCCGATCTCTCGTGGATCACCAGTGTCGCCAGTCAGTCGCCGGCTGAGAACGACACGGTGAGCCGGCTCACCGCCGAAGCGATCCGCCGGCTCGACACCTGCCCGGTACCGACTCTCGCCTTGATCCAGGGCGGCTGCTTCGGTGGCGGCACCGGCATCGCCGCAGCCTGCGACGTGGTCGTCGCGTCGGAAGATGCGATCTTCTCCATCAGCGAGACACGCTGGGGCCTGATGGCCGGTATCATCCTGCCGCAGCTCTGCCAGTCGATGGGGTTCCGTCAGGTCCGCCGCTATGCCCTGACCGGCGAGCGCTTTGGCGCCGCCGAAGCCTGCCGCCTCGGCCTGGTGCACGAAGTCTGCCCGACCGGCGGTCTCGACGCGGCGGGCGAGAAGATCATCGACGCCGTGCTGATGAACGCACCACGCGCGACGACAGCCACCAAGCTGCGCTCGCTGGCCTCAGCGCGCGCCTTCGTCGACGATGGCGAGCTGCGCGACCTGATCGACGAGCACGCGCGCACCCGCCAGCAGGACGAAGCCCGCGAAGGCCTCGCGAGCTTCCGCGAGAAGCGCAAGCCGTCCTGGTATCCGGGCTGATCGCTACTCGGCCGCCTGCTTCTGGGCGATGCGGTCGGGCGTCAGCGAATAGGTCGTGAACTGACGATTGAGGGCCGGCATCGGACAGGCTTCGAGATGGCCTTCCGCCGGTCGCATCAGGATCATCGCCGTCGTCGCAACCATGACGCCGCGATTGCTGAGGCGCGGCGGGCGGCACACCGAATGCGGCGTGCCCCAATCGTCGAAGAAGGCCTGGCGGAAATCTTCGAGCGTGAGCTTGCCGCGCTTTGGTGAAAGCTGATCGCGCACGCGCTTGTCGCGATAGATCGAGTCCGGCGTCTCGGCGAGGCCTGTGTCCTTCACCTTGGCGCGCGCCGATTCGGCGATCCAGTGATTGGCATGCACGTAGAGGCCACGATCGGGCGCGATCCAGAACGTATCGTCGGGCGCGCACTCGAAGCCGAACGCCTCGCCGCCGCAATGGCTGATGGCCATGTGGTTGGAGCCGGGCTTGGGCGTCGACACGACCGTGTGGACGGCGAGCGCCAGATGCGTGGCCTCTAGCACCTTGCGCCGGATGAAAGGCAACGGCACGCCGGGGCCGCGCTGATAGTCGCGGTCGCATTCCAGCGCGTTGGCGGTGAGCCCGATGCCGGCCGAGTTCATGCCCGAGCGCGCAAGGCCGCCCGCTTCGGTGAAGGTCAGGATATCGGGCCCATCGTCGCGACGGATGCGCAGCACAACGCCGGTCTCCGCACACTCCGCCCGCCAGTCCCAGTTCTGGCCGTGCAGCAGCACGCCATCCGCGCTGGCCTCGGGCAGGGCCAGGGCCGCCGTACAGCCATCAGGAAAGTGCTTGGCCGCCTGTTGCTTGCGGGCGGCCACCACCATCTCGGTGCGAGCGTTCATCAGCACGACCGCCGCGAAGGGCTCGTTGGCACCCTCGGCGATGCCGCGCATTTCCTCGACGTAGGCCGGATCGAACTTCTCGATCAGCGGCACCATCGCTTCGGCGCGCCGCTCCAGTTCTTTCCAGTCGACGCCGCTCTTCAGGAGCGACTCGGCGTACATCTTCGCGCCGCGCCGCAGCCGATCGGCGGCGGCCTTGCCATGTATCCGACCCCGCTCCCGCGGGCTGCCTGAAAGATCGATCAGCGGGAAGGGAGCGTAGTCGGTCATGAAGCCTCCGGGGTCTGTCCCCTATGGATGTCCGAGCAGGGCCTGGCGGAAGCGATCCTTGAGATGCGCGCCGTCCTGCGGTGGCATGACGAACTCTAGCTTTTCGACCATCACCTTTACGAGCCGAAACACAGGACCCTTCTTGGTGCGGGCGTCCTTCACAAGCGCCGCAACTTCGGAAGCGTCGCGGACCGTGCCGGTATCGGCGATGCCGCAGCCCTTGGCGATCATGGCGAGATCGGTGCCGGCGCCCGAATCGGTCGGGCCGTTGTTGAGCGGGCTGGTGTGTGTCGCCTGATTGCCGGTCTCGCCGAACTTCTCGTTGTCGAGCACGACGATGGCGAGATTGTCCGGCTGCTGGGCAGCAACGGTCGCCAGAGAGCCCAGGCTCATCAGCATGTCGCCGTCGCCGGTGATGACCAGCACGCGCTTCTTGGGCTGTGCCAGGGCGAGACCCAGGCCCATGCCGACCGGTGCGCCCATCGAGCCCCACAGCGGCATGTTGAGCGGGCGGTCGCCGGCTTCGGTGATGTCCCAGTTGGACGAGCCGAGGCCTGCGATCACCAGCAGATTGTCGTCGGCGCCTTCGAGGATCTTCTTCACCAGCGGGCGGCGCTGGAGCGTTGCCTTCTGCGTGCTCATGTTACTTCTTCCCGAAATTCTTGATGCCGATCAGCTTCTGGCGCAGCAGAACCGCGACGGACTGGCCGCCGTTGAAGGCCGAGCGCGCGGCGGCATCGACGGTCGTCTTCACCTCGTCGGCAGTCTCAACCGAGTAGAGCAGCACGCCCATCGCCTCGAGCACCTTCGGCGTCGCCTGGCCCATGGGATACTGCCAGGAATTGAACTCGCCCCAGTCGCCGCGCATCGTGATCAGCGTCAGGAATGGAAAGCGCAGGGTCTTGGGCATGCCCATCAGGTTGATGGTGTTGCCCACGCCTGAGCTCTGCATCAGCAGGACCGAACGTTGCCCGCCCAGCCACGCCCCGGCGGCGAGCGGAATGCCCTCCTCCTCGGTCGTGAGCGCCAGGGTGCGCATGGAATTGGAGCGCTGGCAGGCCTCGATCAGGCGTCCGTGGCCGGCGTCGGGCACGTGATAGACCTGCTTCACGTCGTGATCCTGCAGGACCTCGAAAATCTGGTCGCGCCATTCAGGCGTCGCGCTGGCGTTCATGTCTCTCCCGTCTCGGGCTGCTTCAAGGAAGGCGATAACGAAGGGCAGATACTAGCTATCACCAAGTTCGCCATCGAAGACCATTCTCTGTGATCAGCTATAGCGATATTGTATAGCTCAATGGAGCTTTCCCAACTCCGCACGCTGATCCACGTCGCCGAGCTCGGCAGCCTGAGCAAGGCGGCCGAGCGCCTGGGCATCGCCCAGCCGGCCCTCAGCCGCCAGATCCGGATGCTGGAAGAAGAGCTCGCCGTGCGCCTGTTCGCCCGCCACGGCCGCGGCATGATCCTGACGGACAAGGGCCGCGAGATCCTGGAACACGCCACGAGGGTCATGGTCGAGCTGGAGGAGATCCGCGCCGCGGCCTCCGACCTCGACACGCCGTTGCGTGGCCGGATCGGCATCGGCTTTCCGCCGACGGTCGCCGACATCATCTCGGTTCCCCTGGTCGCGGCCTTCGGGAAGGCGCATCCGCAAGTCGAGTTGCGCCTGGTCGGCGCCTACACCGGCTACCTGCTCGACTGGCTGCATCGCGGCGAGATCGACCTTGCCGTCCTCTACGATCCGCACTCCGCCCGGTCGCTGCGCTCCCAACCTCTGCTGCTCGAAAACCTGTTCCTGATCGGACCGCCCGACTCAGGGCTCTCAGGCACCCGCGCCATTCCATTCAAGGACCTCGAGGGTCGGCGCGTGTTGCTGCCCAGCACGCGCCACGGATTGCGGACGATCGTTGAGCAATGCGCAACAGAAGCGGGCATCGCCCTCAACGTCGCGGTCGAAGCAGATTCTTATGCGACGCTGAAGGACCTGGTGCGCCACGGCCATGGCTGGACGATCCTGCCCCTGCCACCCATTCACGACGACATCGCCGCCAACCGTCTGGCAGCCGCCCCCTTGATTGATCCCGTGCCAGTCCGACGACTGGTCCTGTCCTATCCCGCGGACCGGCCCGTCCTGCGCCTCGCGAGATTTGCCGGCGACACCATCGCCGACATCGTGACCGATCATGTCGAAAGAGGAATCTGGCCCGGGCAACTCCTCCATCAACCATCGTCGGCTTAGAGCGGCTTCAGCACCACCAGGAACACGATGCCGATCATCAGCAGGGTCGGCACTTCGTTCCACCAGCGATAGTAGGTGGCGGGCCGCGTGTTGCGGTCGGCCTCGAATGTCTTGCGCCAGCGGCCGTAGAGGTGGTGCACGAAGGTGAGTACGCAGACGAGGGCGAACTTCATGTGCAGCCAGCCGGCATGCCACCATTCGCCCTGCCAGGCGAGCAGCAGCCCGAATATCCAGACGAGGATCATTGCCGGATTCATGATGCCGCGCAGCAGGCGGCGCTCCATTACCTTGAACGTCTCGCTTTGCGGCGAACCCGGCGGCGCATCGGCGTGATAGACGAACAGGCGCGGCAGGTAGAGAAGGCCCGCCATCCACGCGATGACGGCCACGATGTGCAGCGCCTTCAAGACCTCGTAGAGCATCACACGCTTCCGGCGATCAGAGGACAACCCGTGTGAACATGGCGGCAGGGCATCGACTTCGCGCCGTGGCAAACGGCCACCTGCGGATCGGCCAGGACCGCACGCACGCGATCGGCAAGTCCTGCGATGAAGGCAGGGTGCGTCCCGACAGTCGGCACTCGGACATAGGTCGGTACGGCGCTCTTCTCGGCGAGATGGCGATATTCCATGTCGAGCTCGACCAGCGTTTCCGAATGCTCCGACACGAAACTCAGCGGATAGAGCACGACCGCCTTTTTGTCCGTGCCGGCGCGCGCAATCTCGGCATCCGTCGACGGACCGATCCATTTCAGCGGGCCAACACGGCTCTGATAGCAGACCGACCAATCGAGACCGCCGATCCGGTCGGCAATCGCCTGCGCGGTGCGTTCGACCTGCGCCTGATAGGGATCGCCGGCCTTGATCACGCGTTCGGGCAGACCGTGCGCTGAAAAGAGCACACGGGACGGCTGGTTTCCAGCCTCGCGCAGGCCTTGCCGCAGGAGTTCGACCGACGCCGAGATAAAGCCTTCCTCGTCGGGATAGCAGCAGACGGTTTGCGTCGGCGCCGAGAGCTTGGCCTTGGCCGCCGTTTCGCGCCACGCCTTCACCGAGGAGTCCGTCGTCGTGGTCGAGAACTGCGGATAGAGCGGCAGCAACACAATACGGTCCGGTGCAAAGCGCTTCACCGAACGCACAACGGCCTCCGTCATCGGGTGCCAGTAGCGCATGCAGACATAGCCGCGCCATTCGTGTTCGGTGCCCAGCGCCTCTTCGAGCGCGCGCGCCTGCGCCTCGGTCTGGCCGAGGATCGGCGAGCTGCCGCCGATCTTTGCGTAGATGTCCCGGGCTTTCGGCGCGCGACGGTTGGCGATGAAATTCGCCAGCGGGCCACGCAACAGCGACGGCAGGCGCAGGATGGCAGGATCGCTGAACAGGTTGCGCAGGAAAGGCTGCACGGCCTCGGGCGAATCCGGGCCGCCGAGATTGAACAGGACGATGGCGATCTTCATTCGGTCCCAGGCTTCCAGTTGCGCACGATCTCAACCAGTTGCGCGACATGCTCGGGCGGCGTTTGCGGCACCACGCCGTGACCGAGATTGAACACGAAGGAACCATGGCCGAGCTTGTCGAGAATGCGCGTGGCCTCTCGTTCCAGCGCCGCGCCGCCCGCCACGAGCATGATGGGATCGAGATTGCCCTGCACACAGATATGCGGCTGCAGCTCCTTGGCGGCCCAATGCGCACCAATGCCGGTATCGATCGAGAGTGCGGTGAAACTGTCGGGGCGCCGGTACATCAACGCTGCCGGACCGACGGCGCGCGGAAAAGCGATGATCGGGATCGACGGATGACGCTCGCGCAAGCCCTTGGAAATCCGCACCAGGGGATCGAGCGACCAGCGGAAAAGCTGTTCCTCCGGCAGCACACCGGCCCAGGAATCGAAGAGTTGGACGGCGTCGGCGCCGGCTTCGACCTGGTTGGAAAGATGATCGACCAAGGAATCGACCAGCAGGTCGATCAGCAGGCCGAAGGATTCCGGATGGGCATAGGCCCACTTCTTCACCTTGGCGAAATCCTTGCTGCCGCTTCCTTCGATCATGTAGCAGGCGAGCGTGAAGGGCGCGCCGGCGAAGCCCAGCAGAGCGGTTTCCTTGGGCAGCGCTGCGCGTGTTTGCTTGATAGCCTCATAGACCGGCGCCAGAAAATCGCCGAGCCGGGCCCGCGAGAGCTTCCCGAACTGCGCCGGATCGGTCAGGGCCTCGAGCTTCGGTCCCTCGCCCTCCTCGAACCAGACCTTCTGCCCGAGCGCATCGGGAACCACGAGGATGTCGGAGAAGATGATGGCCGCGTCGAAGCCAAAGCGCCGGATCGGCTGCAAAGTGACTTCGACGGCCTTGTCCGGCGTGTAGCAGAATTCGAGGAACGACTTGGTCGTCGCGCGCACGGCACGATACTCCGGCAGGTACCGGCCCGCCTGACGCATCAACCAGACCGGCGGCGTCGCAAAGCGCCGCCCGGCCAGTGTTTCCAGGAATTTATTGCCGCTCACACGTCATCCTCATGCCTACCCTCTTACTCTATTCATAATAGGTAGTAGCAGTAGTAGGGCCTGTGGCATGTGGGGATGCGCCTTATTGGCCAACCTTCCCCAGATGCCTGTGGACCAGGAAAGGCCGATTCCATGCGATTCTAGCGCAGGATTCCCGATTCACAGGACTTTCCCGCAAGCTTGTCCGCAAGGGACGATCCTCGGGATCGGAGAGGCGAGTCGGGTCTCGAATCCGGGGCTCGTGGACAACGGCCCGACCTGTCCCCGTGTTCCAACAGCCAATCCCACGTTTCTCCCGAGGGTCCTGTGGGGTAAAACGAAGCGTGGCGAACCGGAACTTCCATGTGCACCTCGTCTCCGACTCGACCGGCGAGACCGTGTCGAGCGTGGCGCGTGCTTGCCTCGTGCAATATGAGGGCATCTTCGTTCAGGAGCATGTCTGGTCGCTGGTGCGCACGCCCGGCCAGATGGAAAAGGTGATGCAGGCGGTCGAGCGCGACCGTGGCCCCGTCCTTTACACGCTGGTCGATCCCGAGCTGCGCGACGTCGTGCGCGACCATTGCCGGCGCCTGCAATTACCCTGCGTCGGCGTGCTCGACCAGGCGATGAGCGTGCTGGCCGTCCACTTCCATTCCAAGAGCGAGCAGTGGCCGGGCCGTCAGCATCAGCTCGACGAAGGCTATTTCGACCGCATCGACGCCATGCACTACACCTTGGCGCACGACGACGGTCAGTCGACGCACGATCTGGAAGACGCCGACGTGATCCTGGTGGGACCGTCGCGCACCTCCAAAACACCGACCTGTGTCTATCTGGCCAACCGTGGCGTACGCGCGGCCAACGTGCCGCTGGTGCCGGCCGTGGCGCCGCCCGTCGAGCTCGAAGAGGCCAAGCGCCCGTTGATCGTGGGACTGATCACCGATCCGGAGCGGCTGGTGCAGATCCGGGTCAACCGTCTACGTCTCATGCAGCAGGAGACCGAGACGGACTATACCGACATGGAAAGGGTGCAGCGCGAAATCCAGGAAGCGCGCCGCCTTTACGCCCGCCGCAAGTGGGCGACCATCGATGTCACGCGCCGTTCCATCGAAGAGACGGCCGCGTCGATCCTGCAAATGTTGGCGAGTCGTCGCGAGCAGAGGTTGCAGGCCGGATAACGAAGCAGGAGGCGACCATGAAGGCAGCCTTTGTAGCGTTGGGTCTGGTGTTTGGGAGTGCAGCGGCGTTTGCCGCAAACGGTATCACGGCGGCATTCGCCGCCAATGGCATCGACGTCAAGCGCGGCGGCGATGCCAACATCTATGGCAACTGCGTGCCGAGCCTCGTCGTCGAGAACAAGTCGGGCGAGACAATCGGCTATCTCCAGGTCGACGTCGTGCTGGCGCTCAACGATGGGCGCGAGCGGACGATCGAGCTGGCATCGGCCTATCGCGACGGCGCGCCGTTCCCGATCGCTCCCGGGGCGACGGCGACCCTGAAGCAGCATCTCGACCTGTCGCGGGCGCTCGGCGTGCCCTGCGGCGAGGTCAAGGAACGCAAGGTCTCTCGGACGATCTGCGAGACAGCGCGTGGCACAGCCTGTGCATCGTCAGTCTCCGTAAAACCCTGAGGCACTACCCATGAAACTCCGTCGCAGGACTTTGATTGGCGCCGCCGGCGTCTCCCTTTTGGCTGCCCCGGCGATCGGGCCAGCACGAGCCCAAAGCGATTTTCCCAACAAGGCGCTGAAGATGATCGTCCCCTACCCGCCCGGCGGCGGCACGGACGGGCTGGGGCGCATTACGGCTCAATTCCTGGGCGAAAAGCTCGGCCAGCAGATCGTCGTCCAGAATATCGGCGGCGCTTCCGGCACCATCGGGTCCGATACGGTGCGGCGCGCCGAACCCGATGGTTACACCTTGCTGTTCAACGCCAGCCTCTTTGTTCTCGGCAAGACTATCGTGCCGTCCTGCCCCTACGATCCGCAGACGGACTTTCGCGCCATTGCCCAAGCGGGCGAAGCGCCGCTGGTTCTGCTCGCCAACAACAACGTGCCGGGCAACGACTATGCCGCGGTCATGGCGGCGGTGAAGAAGGAGCCGAAGAAGTACTTCTTTGCTCTTTCCTCCGGTGGCTCGGCCGGCCACATCGCGACCTTGGCCTTCCTGAAGCAGACTGGACTGCCGCTCGACACGATCATGTACAAGGGCACGGCGCCGGCAAACACCGACCTGATGTCGGGCGCGGTGCAGTTCTTCATGGACCCCTGGACGGCATTGCTGCCGCTCGCCACGTCGGGCCGCGCCAAGGGCCTGTTCGTGACCTCGAAGCAGCGCACGCCGCTGGCACCCAACATTCCGACCACCGACGAAGTCGGGCTGAAGGACTTCCATCTGAGCTCCTGGTACGGCGTCTGGGCGCCCAAGGACACGTCCGACGCCGTCGTGAACAAGCTCGCGGGCGCAATGGCCGAAGTCTCCAAGGACAAGGCGTTCATCGAAAAGACCACGTCGCTCGGCATCGTGCCCACAGCGCGCGGCCCCAAGGAGTTCGCTGCGTTCATCAAGCAGGAAGTCGATACCAACACCGCCCTCCTGAAGGACGCTGGCTTCAAGCCGGAGTAGTTTTCAGCCTGTTCCCGGACGGCAGCTTTCGTCGCCTTGCGGCGACGATTGCTGGCGCGTACAGCGCTGCCTTCGCGACTCTCCAGTGGAGCCGTTGCAAGGAGCGAGACGAGAATGGCAGATCCCGACGACGAGTATGTCTACGACGAAGCCTCGGGCGAATGGATACCCGCTGCCGAAGCAGCAAGTAAGGCCGCGGTGGCTACTGTCGAGGTGCGTGATGCCGTCGGCAATATTCTGGCTGACGGCGATAGCGTGGTTCTGACCAAGGATCTGAAGGTCAAAGGTGCAAACCAGACGCTGCGACGCGGCACGACCATCCGATCGATCCGCCTGACAGGAGACCCCCAGGAGATCGATTGCCGCTACGAAGGCATCAAAGGTCTCGTGCTGCGCGCCGAATTCGTCCGAAAGCGCTGAAAGCAGCCGGGCAGATTACTCCGCCGCCTTCGGGATCGGATCGAAGCGGGCGTCGAAGTCGCGGATGGAGGCTTCGACGGTTGCCGCGACCTGCTTGAGCTTTTCCTGGTTCACGATCTTCAGGCCGAACAGGTCTTTCACATAGAAGACGTCGACCGCACGTTCGCCGTAGGTGGTGATGTGCGCCGAGGCGATCTGCAGGTTGAGACGCGTCAGCGCGCGAGTGACGACATGCAGGAAGCCCGGTCGGTCGCGGCCGTTGACCTCGATGACCGTGAACGTGTCCGAGGCATTGTTGTCGATCAGCACGCGCGGTTCGACCGTGAAGACGCGATCGCGCTTGGGCCAGGAAGCGCGCTGGCCGTCGAGTTCGCGCTGGATGTCGAGGCGGTTCGACAGCGCCAGCTCGACGCGGGCGGCCAGTCGCGCCAACCGCTGTGGACCGTCGAACGGCTTGCCTTCGAGATCCTGAATCCAGAAGGCGTCGAGCGCCATGCCGTTGGCGAGAGTGAAGATCTTGGCATCGACGATGTTGGCGCCGCTGATCGCCATGGCGCCGGCGAGACGCGCGAAGAGGCCATGCGTGTCGAGCGTGTAGATCGTGATTTCGGTGACGGACCGTTCGATATTGACGCGATGCTCGAAGGCCAGCGGCTGTTTCTCGCGCTCGGCACGGCGCACCAGCTCGGCCTGGCGTGCCAGAGTTTCGGGCGGGAAGGACAGCCAGTAAGGTGAATAGCCGCGCGCGAAATGCGCTTCCTTGTCGGCATCGGACCAGCCGGCAAGTCGTCCTGCGACATCGGCCTGGATATGCTTGATGCGCTCGGCGCGGCCACCGGCCAGTGTGCCGCCCGACAGGACCTGCTCCGTGGCGCTATAGAGCTGACGCAGTAGAGCTGCCTTCCAGTTGTTCCAGACATTGGGTCCGACGGCGCGGATATCGCAGACCGTCAGGACCAACAACAGGCGCAGGCGTTCAGGCGATTGCACCAGCGCGGCGAAGGTCTCGATGGTCTTGGGATCCATCAGATCGCGCTGGAAGGCAGTCCCCGACATCGCGAGATGGTAGCGAACAAGCCACGCAACGGTTTCGGTCTCGGCAGCGCTCAAGCCGAGACGTGGCCCGAGCTGCATCGCCACATCGGCGCCCAGCACGGAATGATCGCCGCCGCGGCCCTTGGCGATGTCATGCAGCAGCACGGCGAGGTAAAGCACCGGACGCGACAGGATCTTGTGCACGATGTCGGCCGACAACGGATGGTCTTCCTTCAGCGCACCCGACTCGATGCGCGAGAGGATGCCGATGGCGCGGATCGTGTGCTCGTCGACAGTATAAGTGTGATACATGTCGTGCTGCGTCTGCGCGACGACACGACCGAAATCGGGAACAAAGCGGCCGAACACGCCGGCCTCGTTGAGGCGCCGCAACGTTGTCTCGGGATCGTGCCGCGACGTCATCATCTCCATGAAGAGACGATTGGCTTCGGGATCGGTCCTGAGCCGATCGACCAGACGGATGTTCTGGGTGATGAGCCTGAGCGTCGCCGGATGAATGTCGAGATCGTTCTCCTGCGCCACATGGAACAGCCGCAGGATCGCCACCGGATCCTTGGCGAAGGCATCAGAGCTCGCGACGGCCAGCCGCTCACCGTCGAGACGGAAACCTTCGAGCTGGCGCGGCCGCAAGGTCTGCCAGAGTGCCGCAAGCTTCGGCTTGCGCCGGCGGCTGTCCTCCAGCGCGGCGACGAAGATGCGCGTGAGATCACCAACTGTCTTGGCGTGAAGATAATAGTGCTTGGTGAAACGTTCGACGCCACGGCTGCCGGGCCGATCCTGATAACCGAGGCGCACCGCGATCTCGCGCTGGAGGTCGAAGGACAGACGATCGTCGGCGCGGCCGGTCAGATAATGGATATGGCAGCGCACGGTGGCGAAGAAGCGCTCGGCGCGTTCGAAGTGACGCGCCTCTCCCTTGGTCAGGACACCCTTGGCCACCAGTTCGCCCGGCTCGCTGACGCGATAGAGATACTTGGCGATCCAGAACAGCAAATGCAGGTCGCGCAACCCGCCTTTGCCTTCCTTGACGTTGGGTTCGACGACGTAGCGCGAGTCGCCCATGCGATGATGCCGCTGATCGCGCTCCGCGAGTTTGGCTTCGACGAAGTCGTGGCCATCGCCGATATAGAACTTCTGCGCGAAGCCGCGGATCAGCTCGTCGAACAGGTCGCGGTCGCCCCAGAGATAGCGTGCTTCGAGCAGCGCCGTGCGGATCGTCTGGTCGCGCTCGGCATAGCGCAGGCTCTCGTCGACCGTGCGCGTGGCGTGGCCGACCTTCAGGCCGAGGTCCCACAGCAGGTAGAGCATGAACTCGACGATCTGCTCGCCGCGCGGCGTCTGCTTGTAGGGACGCAGGAACAGGAGATCGATATCGGACAGCGGCGCCAGCTCGCCGCGGCCGTAACCGCCGGTGGCGACCACGCCCAGCCGCTCGGCAGCACTCGGGTTGGCGGCGGGATAGGCATACTGGTCGGCAAAGTCGAACAGGACCCGGATGATCTGGTCCATCAGATAGGAGGTCGCGATCAGGACTGCCGGACCGTCGTTGTGGAGAGGGCCCGGTTCCTCGAACCGACGGCGGATTTCCGCGCGGCCTTTGGCCAGGGCGTCGCGCAGCAGGGCGAGGATCGCAGCACGTGGCGGCTCGCCGCCGGCCGGCATGTCTTCGACCAGGGCGGCGAGAGCTTCTTCCAAGGCACGCCGGCGGACGATGACGCGCCGGTCGGGAATCTGGTCGTAGGGCTTTGCCATATGCGGCCGATACTACAGGTCCGACCCTGCCCCCTGCCAGCCCAGGCGGTTTTCGTGTCATAAAGGCGTGCCATGAGGTTTAAAGCTTTCCTCGTCGCCGTGGCGCTGGCTTTTGGCGTGGTGGGTGCAGTTGGGGGTGCGTTCGCCCAGGGCGCCGGCCGGCCGGCGCCGGCGACCCCCGCGTCCAGTCTGATCGACCTGAACAGCGCCAGCCGCGACGATCTCATGAGCCTGGACGGAATCGGCGAAGTGCGGGCCGATGCCATCATCCGGGCCCGGCCGTTCAAGGCCAAGACCGAACTGGTCGAGCGCCGGCTGATCCCCGAATCCCTCTACGAGAAGATCTCCGACAAGGTGATGGCGCGTCCCATCCCCGGCCAGCCGGCGCAGCCGCCCACCCGGCCGGGACAGCCTGCCCCGCCCAAACGCTCGTGACCGACGCCACGATCTATGCGCTGGGCACGCCGACCCCCTCGCGCGCGCATCCCGGCGCAATTTCGGTCATCCGGCTGAGTGGTCCGCGGGCGGCCGAAGCGTTGGTCGCCCTCACCGCTAGGGACACCTTGCCCGAACCGCGCCGCATGGTGCTGCGAACCCTGCGCGATCCGCTGAGCGGCGAGGCCATCGATCGCGGCCTGGTCGTCCGGTTCGAGGCGCCCAACAGCGAGACCGGCGAGCCGATGGCGGAACTGCATCTGCACGGCGGCCGTGCTGTCGTCGGCGCTGCGCTCGACGCTATCGCCCGATTGGGCTTCTGCCGTCTGGCCGAACCGGGAGAATTCACGCGGCGAGCCTTCGAGCACGGCAAGCTCGATCTCACCGAGGCCGAGGGCATTGCCGATCTGGTCGCGGCCGAGACGGCGGCGCAACGGCGGCAGGCGTTGCAGCAGATGGATGGCGCGCTTCACCGGCTCTACGAGTCATGGCGCAGCGCCGGCCTGCGGGCTCTGGCCCATCTCGAAGCCGCCATCGACTTTCCCGACGAAGATCTGCCGAGCGGTCTCGCCGACGAGGTGCGGACTGCCATCGCAGCGCTGCAAAAGGAAATCTCGACGCATCTAGAAGACAGGCGTGGCGAGCGACTGCGCGAGGGCCTGTCTATAGCCATCATCGGCCCGCCCAACGCCGGCAAGTCTTCCCTTTTGAACCTGCTGGCGCGGCGCGATGCAGCGATCGTTTCGGAAACGGCGGGCACGACGCGCGACGTGATCGAAGTGCATCTCGATCTCGGTGGCTGGCCGGTCGTGCTGGCCGACACGGCGGGCTTGCGCGCCTCGCCGGACGCCATCGAACAGGAAGGCGTGCGACGGGCGAAGGCGCGGGCGGCGACCGCCGACCTGCGGCTGCTGGTGCTCGATGCATCGGGTGACTGGCACACTGAGATGAAGACGCTGATCGCGGCGACGGAGAACTGGAATCCCGCGGCCGATATCGTGGTTGCCAACAAGAGCGATCTTGCAACCGTCGAAGATGCCGACGTCGTGGCACTTTCGGCCAACAGGGGCGACGGCCTGCCGTTGTTGCTGACGCGTCTGGAGCAATCTGCTGGCAACCTTATGCAGGAAGGTGCGGGCGTGGTGCCGCTCACTCGCGCCCGCCATCGCGAGGCCCTGGTCGAATCTCAGGCCGCCCTTGGCCGCGCGTTGCTTGCGCCCGAAGTGGCTCTCGCTGCCGAAGACCTGAGGCTTGCCCTGCGCGCCATCGGCCGCATCACCGGCACGGTCCGCATCGACGAGCTTCTGGATGTGATCTTCCGCGACTTCTGCATCGGGAAGTGACTGCGGGCAGCTCGCCGCCAAACGCGCGGCTAGCACGGCTTTACATCCTGGCTACACTGGCGGGATGGCCAAGATCCTGCTGACCCGTCACGGGCATGTCGAAGGCATCGAGCCCGCCCGCTTTCGTGGCCGTGCCGAGTTGCCCCTTACACAGGTCGGTGTAAGGCAGACCGCGGCCCTTGCCGCTCGTATCGCGAGACATTGGAAGCCGGCTGCCGTCTACACGAGCCCGTTGCAGCGCTGCATCGTCACCGGCCGCCATATCGCTGAAGCCTGCGGGACACCTGCCGCCGTCGACGAAGGGCTGGGCGACATTCACTACGGCTCTTGGCAGATGCGCACCCATGCGGAAGTCGAACAGGAGTGGGCGAACGCTTACCACCTGTGGCGGCGCGCACCTCACCTCGTGCGCTTTCCGGACGGCGAGTCCCTGCAGGACGTCGTGGCGCGTACATCCAACACCCTGCGGTTGGTGTTGGAGAAGCACCCCAACGATACGGTGGTGCTGGTGGGCCATGACAGCGTCAACCGCGCGCTGCTACTCCAGCTTATTGACCAGCCGCTTTCTGCTTACTGGCGGTTTGCGCAGGACCCCTGCGCCCTGAACGAGATCGACGTGCTTGCCGGGGGCGTGGTCCGGGTTGGGCGCATCAACGATGTCAGCCATCTCGAGAGCCATCTGGACCGGGCCTGACTGGACCGCGTGGGATCGGGGGGCGTAAAAGGCACCGCCATGCGGGCCTTTTCTTCATATGACGTGATCGTAGTGGGTGGTGGCCATGCCGGCTGTGAAGCCGCGGCCGCGGCCGCGCGCCTGGGCGCCCGCACCCTGTTGCTGACCCACCGGGTCGAGACCATCGGCGAGATGTCGTGCAATCCGGCCATTGGCGGCCTGGGCAAGGGCCATCTGGTCCGCGAGATCGACGCCCTGGACGGCATCATGGGTCGGGCCATCGACCGAGCCGGCATCCAGTTCCGCACCCTCAATCTGTCCAAGGGGCCGGCTGTGCGCGGACCCCGCGCCCAGGCCGACCGCAAGCTCTATCGGGCGGCGGTGCAGGACCTGCTCGCCGAGCAAACCAATCTCGAGATTCGAGGCGACGCGGTTGCCGACATTGTTCTAGATACAACTGGTGCGTGTGCCGGTGTCGTTACCGAGTCGGGCGATGAAATCGGCGCCAGACGTGTGATCCTGACGACGGGCACGTTCCTCCGTGGCCTGATCCATATGGGCGAAACCAAGATCCCGGCCGGCCGCGTGCGTGGCAACGGGCGAGACGATGTGGTCGAGCAACCATCGACGGCGCTTGCGCAGACGTTGCACCGCCTTGGCTTTGCGTTGGGACGCTTGAAGACCGGGACGCCGGCGCGGCTCGACGGACGTACGATCGATTACGCGTCCTTGGAGCGGCAGGACGGCGATGACCCGCCGCAGCCGTTTTCCTACCTGACGGACCGGATCACCACGCCGCAGATTGCCTGCCATATCACGACGACCACGGCGGCAACGCACGAGATCATCCGCGCCAATCTGCACCGCGCGCCGATGTATTCCGGCCAGATCGAGAGTGTCGGCCCGCGCTATTGTCCGTCGATCGAGGACAAGGTCGTACGGTTCGGCCATCGCGAGCGCCACCAGATCTTCCTTGAGCCCGAGGGGCTGGACGACGACACGGTCTATCCCAACGGTATCTCGACCTCGCTTCCCAGCGAGGTGCAGCTCGCCATGCTGCAGACGATTCCGGGGCTGGAGCGGACGACGATGCTGCGGCCGGGATATGCCATCGAGTACGACCATATCGACCCGAGGGAGCTTCACCCAACCCTGGAGACCCGTCGGGTTCCGGGCCTCTACATGGCGGGTCAGATCAATGGCACGACGGGATACGAGGAGGCGGCCGCCCAAGGGTTGATCGCCGGCTTGAACGCAGCGCTCGACAAGCCCTTCACGGTCGACCGTGCCGACGGCTATCTCGGCGTCTTGATCGACGACCTGGTGTCCCTGGGTGTGACGGAGCCCTATCGGATGTTCACGTCGCGCGCCGAGTATCGGCTCTGGCTGCGGGCGGACAATGCCGACCAGCGCCTGACGCCGCGCGGTCTGGAGATTGGTTGCGTCGGGGCCCGCCGGGCCGAGATGTTTCACGTGAAACAACGGGCGCTGGAAGATGCCCGGGCGCTTGCCGGGTCGCTGCGGCTCAGCCCGTCGGTTCTGGCCAAGCGTGGAGTTTCGATCAACCAGGACGGGGTGCCACGTTCGGCCTTGGACCTGCTGGCCTACCCGGAGATCGACTGGGCACGGCTCGGCGGCCTGTGGCCGGAGCTGACAGGCGTGGCTCCGGAGATCGTCGAGCAACTTACCATCGACTCGCGCTACGAGGGCTACCTCGCCCGGCAGCGCCAGGACATCGTGGCCTACCGCCGAGACGAAGCTCTAGAGCTCCCTGCCGATCTGGACTATGGCGCCATTGGCAGCCTTTCCAATGAGGTCCGGCAGAAACTCCAGAACCACAAGCCCGCGACCCTCGGTCAGGCCGCGCGGATCTCCGGCGTGACCCCGGCGGCGCTTGTCGCCCTCCTGAAGCACGTTCGCCGCCGGGCCGCCTAGGCAATGGCGCCAAAGCAGGATCCCCTGGCGGATGTTTCACGTGAAACACGCCACCGCCTCGAAATCTTCGTCGAAACCCTGGAACGCTGGCAAAAGGCCATCAATCTGGTCAGCCGAAACACCATGGATGGTGTCTGGAAGCGCCATATCCTGGATTCCGCCCAGGTTGTGCCCCTGATTCCGTCGACGGCCGAAACCCTGGCCGACCTGGGGAGTGGCGGTGGATTCCCAGGCCTGGTCATCGCGGCCATGCGGCCAGACCTGCGGATCACACTGATCGAATCCGACGCGCGAAAAGCCGCGTTTTTAGGTGAAGTTGGCCGGCGTATGGGGTTGGAAAACCAACCGAAAATCGCCATTTCCCGTATAGAGGTGGCTCCGCCGGCCGCGGCGGATATCGTAACGGCGCGTGCATTGGCACCAATGAAACAACTACTCCATTGGGCGCAGCGTCACCGAAAGGATACCGCTATTTGCCTTTTCCACAAGGGGAAGGGCTGGCAGGCAGAGGTCGAGGAGGCCAAGAAGGAATGGGATTTTTCGCCCGAGCCCATCGCCAGCGTAACAGATCGTGACGCCGTCATCCTTCGAATCGGCCCCTACCGAGCCGCCACCTCCGGCGCCCCCTCCGGCTCCTGAGACGCCCCCCAAGGCGTCGGCGGCTCCCCAGATTTTCGCGATCGCCAACCAAAAAGGCGGCGTCGGCAAAACCACGACTGCGATCAACCTTGCCACGGCGCTGGCGGCCGTCGGTGAGAAAGTCCTTTTGATAGACTTAGACCCCCAGGGGAATGCCTCGACGGGTCTAGGGGTAGGCAGAAATGATCGCTCACCCGGTTCCTATGAATTCCTCCTGGGACTGAACCCGCTGGGCGAATGCGTGCGGAGCTCGCAGATCCCCGGCCTCGACGTCATGCCTGCCTCGGTCCAGTTGGCCGGCGCCGAAATCGAACTGATCGACATGGAGGATCGCGAGCATCGCCTCGACCAGGCGCTGAACGGTCCTGGCAGCGAAGCGCGTCAGCGCTGGACGATCATCCTGATCGACTGCCCGCCGTCGCTGGGCCTCGTCACCCTGAACGCCCTGGTTTCCGTCGACGCCGTTCTCGTCCCCCTGCAGGCGGAGTTCCTGGCGCTCGAAGGCATCGGCGCGCTGGGCAATACGATCGAGCGCGTGAAGAAGAGACTCAATCCGAAGTTGCACATTGCCGGTGTCGTCCTGACCATGGTCGACCGCCGCATGACGCTCAGCCAGCAGGTCGAGGCCGATGTACGCCGATACTATGGTGAGCTGGTCTTCGGCACGACGATTCCCCGCAACGTTCGCATCGCCGAAGCGCCGTCGCACGGCATGCCGGTGCTGATCTACGACAATGCCTGTGCCGGATCGCAGGCTTACATCCTGCTGGCGAGCGAGTTCATTCGCCGCCGCCGTACCATCGCAGAACAGGCAGAACAAAAGGCCCCGCATGAGCCAGCCTCCTAAGCCGCGCGGCCTCGGCCGCGGCCTCAGTGCCCTCCTCGGCGACGACGAAGTTGCCGCTGCCGTTGCGCCGCCGCCGCCCGCGCCAACCCCCGTCGCACCGCCCGAGCCCGTCGTGCGAGAGGTCGCGAGCGCTGCGCCCAGCCGGACGCCCTTTACGCTACCGATCGGCCAGCTCAAGCCCGGCAAGATGCAGCCGCGCACCAGCTTCGAGGGCATCCAGCAGCTCGTCGAATCGATCAAGGAATTCGGACTTCTACAACCTATCCTTGTAAGGCCGCTGGGCGATTCGGCGGACGCCTACGAGATCGTCGCCGGCGAACGGCGCTGGCGGGCTGCCCAGCTCGCCCAATTGCACGACGTGCCGGTCGTCCTGCGCACCATCACCGACCAGGATGCGCTGCAGATCGGCCTGATCGAGAACCTGCAGCGTTCGGACCTGACGGCCATCGACGAGGCCAAGGGCTACCAGCGCCTGATCGCCGACTTCAAGCAGACCCAGGAAGAAATCGCCCGCACGATGGGCAAGAGCCGGCCGCATGTCGCCAACACGCTGCGCCTGCTCGACCTGCCCTCGACGATCCAGGAGATGATCAAGGACGGCGACCTGACCGCCGGCCACGGCCGTGCCCTGATCGGTCTGCCCGATCCGCTGGCGCTTGCCCGCCGCGCCATCGACGAAAAGCTCTCGGTCCGCGACCTCGAAAAGCTCGGCGGCGAGGAAAAGCAGACGCCGCAGCGCAAAGGCGGCAAGCCGAACGGCAAGGCGTCGTCGACGGACTCCGCCAAGAGCGCCGATACCCGGGCCCTCGAAAAGCGCATCGAGGAAGCGCTTGGCCTCAAGGCCGACCTGAAACTGCGCGGCCTTGGCGAGCAGAGTTTGCTCACTCTGGAGATCCGCGACTTCGATCAGCTCGACACGGTCGTGGCCAAGCTCACGCGGCGTTAGCCTTCACGCCAACCCGGCTTGGACGCGTAAGAACTCCGAAAGAGAAACGCCGGAAAGCAGCCCCTTTCCGGCAGTGAAGTGTCCTCGCTCCAAGAGAGCGATGGAGGACACGATGATGAAGACAATTTCGGCGTGGACCGTGATCGCGGTGGGGGCGCTGGCGCCGGTTGCTGCGTTTGCACAGTCGAGCGATGCCGCCTACTGCAGTGCGCTCGCCGCCAAGTATGAAAAGTACCTCAACCAGGACATGCATCGGGGCGGCCAGCCGCAGAGCCTCGAAGCCCGCAATTCGTTGGAGCAGTGCAAAGCGGGAAACCCTACCGGCATCGCCGGCCTTGAGAAGGCACTCAAGGACGCAGGCTACGCGCTGCCGCCGCGTGGCTGATCGTCTCGCCGGCATCCAACAACAGGAAGCCAAGGCCATGAATGTTGTCGATCCGTACGGTGGCGTTCGCATCGCTGAAAAGCTTGCGTAGCCGGCATAGATAGACATCGAGCGCACCGTCGCCCTGATGTCCATGCTTGCCGAAGATCTGAGTGACGAGGGCTTCGCGCTTGATGACGTGGCCCTGGTTGCGCATCAGCAGCTCCAGCAAATCGAACTCGCGCGCCGGCAAGGACTGCACGTCGCTCCCGATCTTGAGGAGGCGATTGGTGAGGTCGAGCGTAACGTTGCCCGCCTCCAGCGTTTGTTCCGACGGCGGGTCGATCCGGCGCAACACCGCATGCAACCGGGCGACGAGTTCGTCCATGGCGAAGGGCTTGACGAGATAATCGTCGGCCCCGCTCTGCAGGCCGAGCACCCTGTCATCGAGACCGTCCCGTGCTGTCGTGACGATGATCGGCAGTGCGCGCGTCGACGACCTCAGTGTTCGCAGCAGGTCGACGCCTTCGCCGTCCGGCAGGCCGAGGTCCAGCACCACGGCAGAATAGTCGACGGTGGCAATTGCCTTCCGTGCGGCGCCGGCCGTATTCACTTCGTCGGCGCTGAAGCCCGCGCGCACCAGGCCTTCCACGACCAGCCTGCAGAACGCGGCATTGTCTTCGACGACGAGGACACGCATCGACGCGCTCCACCTCCAGTTTCAGTGATGCTGCTCCGGCCATGCTGCGCGCGGCACCTGACGGCTCCCTTACAGGCAAGGGCCGGCTGGGCGGCCGGCTGAATTACCGGGCAGGTAATCGACCCGACAGCAGCGAGGGCGCATCTCTCCAGGGCAAGCCCGGGAGAGTTCCATGTCCGCGTCGTCGTCCACCTCAGGCCTGTCCGTTCGCACCCGGCGCATCCTCGAAGCGCCGGTCCTGCCGCTGCTGTTGACCCTGGCTCTGCCCAACATTGGCGAAGCTGCGGCGCGCATCACCTTCCTCACCGCCGACGCGCTGTTCGTTTCCTGGCTGGGCAGCGACGCTCTGGCGGCGGCCGCCGTCGTCTTTCCCCTGTTTCTGATCCTGCAGACCGCGACCGCCTCGGGCATCGGCTCCGGCGTGTCCTCTTCCATCGGCCGGGCACTGGGTGCCGGCAATGCCGAACGTGCACGATCCCTGGCCGGTGTCGCGGTCGCCATCGCGCTGATCGGCGCGGCGCTCACCACGGTGCTGATGATCCTGGTGGGGCCTCGCCTCTACGCCGCTATGGGCCTCGCCTCGGGCGCCCTCGACATGGCCGTGCTCTACAGCGCCGTCATGTTCGGCGGTTCGGGCTTCGTCTGGTCGATGAACCTGCTGGCCAACGTCTCACGCGGCGCCGGCAACATGGTCGTGCCGGCCTTTGCCATCGCCATCGGCGAACTCTTCCATCTGGCGCTGTCGCCGCTGCTGATCCTGGGCTGGGGGCCGGTGCCGGCGATGGGCATTGTTGGCGCAGGCGTCGCGGCCATCGCGGCCTATGCCGTCGGCACGATCGTCCTCGTGCTCCATCTCGTCTCGCGTCACGCTCTCGTCCGCCTCGACCTTCGCAACGTGCGGTGGCGCACCGGTGAAGCGAAGGAAATCCTGAGCGTCGGCGCCCTGTCGGCGGCGAGTGCACTCGCCTTCCAGATCACGACGTTCCTGGTGGCCGGCCTGATTGCAGGACTGGGCAGCACGGCAATTGCCGCCTATGGCGCCGCCAACCGGCTGGAGCTGCTGCAGTACCCCATCACCTTCGCCTTCGGTGCCGCCGTCATCACGATGGTGGCGACGGCGGCGGGCGCGGGCGACTTCGCCCGGGCACGGCAGGCGGCGTACACCGGCGCTGCGGTGGCGGGCGTCATCGGGTTGATCTTCTCCGGCGTTGCCTTGATCGGCGGAAACTGGATGAGCCTGTTCACAGCCGATCCTTCCATCCAGGCGGCCGGGTCGCTCTATCTGCTGGGCCTCGCGGCCGTCTTTCCCCTGACCGGCGTCGGCCTCGCCTGTTACTTCGCCTGCCTTGCCATCGGCTTCGTCACGGCACCCTTCCTGCTGGCGGTCGCACGTGTCGTCGTGGTCGTCGTCGGGGGATGGATGGCGCTACAGCTCGGCGGTGGATTGATCGGCATCGCGCTCGCCAGTGCCACAGCCTTTGCGTTGTTCGGTGCGGGCGTGTTCCTGGTCGCGCGCCGTCGCTTCAATGCGCTGGCGAAGCGTTGAGCGTCGCCTCCACGCGCTGCCACTCTTCCTGCAGGGGCGCCACGTCGCGGACGTGGCCGGACTGCTCCAGGACTGCTGCAAAATCGCCCAGTTGCACGGCGCCCGCTGCGCGCGCGGCACCCTTGAGCTTGTGGGCGAGCTCGACCAGACGTTTGGCGTCACCGGAAGCGGCAACGATCTCGGCGAGCAGCATCGCACCAGCCTTGCGAAAACGCGCCAGCACGCGGTCGACCGCTGCCTTGTTGTCACCGAACATCTCGGCCACGACCGAACGATCTATGGCAGCCGAAGCGGTGATCGCTTCCGCCGGTGGCGCGGCCATCCATAACGCTACGGCCTCCCGCAATCGGTCCAGGGTCAGGGGTTTCGTCAGATAGTCGTCCATGCCGGCCGCGAGGCATCGCTCGGACTCTCCTTTCAGAGCGTTTGCCGTCAGCGCGACGATGGGCGTACGCCGGCCGTCGCCGCGTGCGCTTTCCTCGGCGCGGATCTGCCGCGTCAGCTCGAAGCCATCCATGTCCGGCATGTGAATGTCCGACAGAATCAGTCCGTAGCTTCTTTCGCGCCACAGGGTCAGCGCCTCGATTCCGTTCGCGGCCGTGTCGAGGGGCACGCCGAGAATCTCGAATTGGCCGCCGAGCACTTCAAGATTCACGTCGTAGTCGTCGACGGCGAGTACGCGCGCGCCGGCCGTTGGCAGGGTTTCGACCGCGGGTGGGCGCGCGGGCCTTGCGACCGCCTCCGTCGCGCGCTGAACGCGCGCCGTCACTGTGAAGGTCGATCCCTGCCCCGGCGCACTCTCGACCGTCGCGGTGCCGCCCATCAACTCTGCCAGGCGGCGCACGATCGAGAGGCCGAGGCCCGTCCCGCCATAACGCCGCGTCGTCGAACTGTCGGCTTGCGAGAAGGGTTGGAACAATCGAGCTTGCTGGGCCTCGTCCATGCCGATGCCGGTATCGGCCACCGACAGTTCGAGGGTGATGCCCTCGGCTTCGGTGTTCAAGGCGCGGGCGCGGACCGTGATGCCGCCCTTGTCGGTGAACTTGGTGGCGTTGCCGATCAGGTTGAACAGGATCTGGCGTAGTCGTGTCGCGTCGGCCAGCAGGGCGTCGGGCGTTCCAGGCGCAACGGTGGCCGCGATGGTGAGGCCCTTCTTCTCCACTTGCACGGAGAGCGTATCGGCCGTGCCTTCGACCAGGGTGCGCAAGGAACAGGGCGCTTCCTCCAGCTCCATGCGCCCGGCCTCGATCTTGGAGAAGTCCAGCACGTCGTCGATGATGCGCAGCAACGACGTCGCCGAGCCGCGCACCGTGCCGACCAGTCGCTTCTGTCGTTCGGTCAGGTTCTCGCGTTCCAGCAACTCGGCGGTACCGATGACGCCATTCATCGGCGTTCTGATCTCGTGGCTCATGGTGGCAAGGAAGGTCGACTTGGCCTGGTTGGCGGCCTCGGCTTCGTCGCGCGCCAGCTCGAGATCGCGCTGGCGCTGCTTGAGTTCGGTGATGTCGCGATAGACGGCGAGCAGGCCGCCGTCCGGCATCGGCTTGAAGTTGAATTCGATGGCATGGCCCGATGCCGTCGTGCGCTCGTAGCGCGTGCCGCCCGGAGTCATCATCCTCTGCACGCGCTCTTCGACCATCGCTTCGATGGCGGCCTCGTCCGATGCAGGGCCAAAATCGCCGCGCCGCGCCTGGAAGCGCACGATGTCGCGACCGGATGCGCCGGGAAAGGCCACCTCGGGCGTGAAGCGCTGGAACTCCATGAGCTGGCGGTTGGTGAACACCCAGCGGAAGTCGCTGTCGAACAGCATGACGCCGTCGACCATGTTGTCGAGCACCGACTGCAGGATTTCCCGTGCTCTCTCCGCCTCGGCACGTGCTTTCTCGGCGCCCTCCTTGGCTTCGGCCAACTCGGCTTCGCGCTGCTTGGCCTCGCTGATGTCGGCGATGACGGTGATGGTGCCGCCGTCCGGCGTGCGGCGCGTCGCGATGCGACGCCAGCGGCCGGGAGCGATCGAGATCTCGACACTGGCTTTGCCGGAGCGGTGCAGCGCCGTCATGCGCGCAATCGCCTCTTCGCGTCGCGTCGGATCGTCCATGCCGGGAACAAGGCCGGATTCGATATAGGCCCGGAAACCGTCGTCGAATGTCTCGCCCGGCGTAACGGCTTGGGTGACATTCAGCATCATGGTGCGGAAAGCTGTGTTGCAGACCAGCAGGCGATCATTCTGATCGTAGACGACCAGGGCGTAGTCCGTTGCTTCCAGAGCGTTCACCAGCAAGCGGCGCGACGCTTCGCTTTCCTCGCGCATGGCCGCATGACGATTGGCAAGATCCTCGTAAGCCAGGCCGAGTGAGATCTGGTTGCGCTGGGCTCGCTGAGCCGGCCGTGTCGCCAGGATCAGGACCAGCAGGTAGAGCACCATGGTGATTGCAATCGACGGCGCGAGACCATCGCCGTTGGCGTACAGAGAGATCGCCAGTGGCATCATGACGAAGATGGCAAAGGTAAAGTAGCAGCGCGGTTCGTAGAGGCGCGAAGGTGCCAATGCGACCGAGGCCATCAGCGCAATGCAGACCAGGAACCTGGGCTCCGTGGGAGGAAGGCTGACGAGATAGGCGCCGCCCAGTCCCATGGCCCCTCCAGCGAAGGCGGTTATGACCATGTAGCGGCGCAGCCAGCCCGCCAGCGGGTATCGATCCGGTGCCCGATCGTGCACACGAGCAAGCCATATCGAGAAAAGGGTGATGGTGACATGAAAGGCCAGCGGTACCACCCAGGCCCACCATGGCGCCGTATCGGCGTAGCCCAGGGCAAAAACCGGCCATACCGTGAGAGCCAGGAGCCGCGTTGCCGTGCTGCCCCTCATCAGTTTGGCAATCATGGCGCGGTCAACCGCGGCGACATCGGCGTCGGAGATGATGGCAGCTTGGGTCATTCCGGAAACTACCGCGGCCGCGATTTCCCATTGGTAACGCGGCGCGGCGGAAATGTTTCGTGGGTTTCGCGGGCGCTGGTGCAACGCCTGTTGTGCAACCCACGAAACCAAGTTGCGGGTTGGCGCAATTCTCGGGCAACCGGCCGGGCCTAGGTTGGCGCCATCGACGGACGGCACATCGCCGCCCGGCACACCTAAAGGGAGATCATCATGTTCAAGACCATCCTCACCACCGTCGCCACCGCCGCTGTCGCCTTCGCCGTCTCGGCTCCCGCCCAGGCCACCTCCTACACCAACGGTCTGGCTCTCAACGGCTTCACGAAGAACGGTCTCGTCCTGAACGGCTTCTCGAAGAATGGCCTCGCCCTCAACGGTTTGGCTCTCAACGGCTTCTCGCGGAATGGTCTGGTTCTCAACGGGCTGGTCCTGAACGGCTTCATGAAGAACGGCCTGGTGCTGAACAGCCGCTCCTGGCAGGGCGCCGGCTCCCTGCAGATCGACGGCATCGAGCTGCCGGCCGCCCTGCGCTAAACCATATCTCGCGAGATGTGATCAGCGGCGCCCCATCGGGCGCCGCTTTCCTTTGTGCGCCGGTTCCTCGCGAAACCCGCGTAACAAATCAGCCGAGCCACGAAATCGGCCGGCAGTCCCTCGCGACTATTTCTGCTGCATCAGATTTTCGGCATCGCGCAGAGGTCCGCCATGAAGCGCCTTCTCCTTCCTCTTCTGCTTCTCGCTCTTGCCTCCCCATCGGCCCTGGCGCAGGCCTCCGCCGCGACATCCATCACGGTCAGCGGCACGGAGATCGTGGTTGCGCTGAAGGATGGTCGCACCGTGCGTAGCAAGGATCTCGCCGGTGCTGTCCTCAAGGTGCGCTTCGACGGCCAACCCGCTGAGGTGCGCATCACCGATGTCGAACTCGATCCCGGCGATCCGTCGAAGTCGATATGGCTACACACGTTCGATGTCCGGCAAGCCGACGGCAGCTGGAGCTATCTCTGCACGCCGGGACCTGATGGCCGCCGCCAGGGCTTTCCCCTGATGGGGGCTGATGGCGGGATCGAGCTCAGCTGTTCCTCGGGCGCCCTCGCCAAGTGCGTGCGCTTCGGCTACCGGCCATGGGCCGTCGGCCCGGACGGCCGTAGCCTCACGCCCCTGCATGCCGCCTGCGTACGCATGGTGCGCGGCGACTATGGCGGCGCGGACATGCCCTTCACCAAGGATGGCATGAACATCGACGTCTATGATTCGCAGAACATCCAGCAGCCCGAGAATGCGCCCGAGCAGACCTTCGAGGCTGGCTGGGCTCCGGGCGGCGCGGTCTGCGTCCATCATGTCCGGGTGAAAGAGAACGTCACGCTCGCCGATCTCGAAGCCCGCTTCCCGCATCTCAAGGGCCGCACGGGTGCGATCTGCACGGAGGAATTCGCCCGTGCAAATGGCGCTGTCGTCTACAACCGCTCCAGCGATTGAAGCGCGGCGCGCTCTACGTCCTTGAGATTGTAATTTGTCGACGGCAGGATGCGCCCCCTATGGCAACCCGTCCGAAAGACATGCGTCCCCACGTGATCGTGGTCGAGGACGAGCAGTTCCAGCGTGAAACGCTGATCGATTTTCTGGAAGTGAACGGCTACCGCGCCTCGGGCGTGGACACGGGTGGGGTCCTGCGCAAGCTGGTCGAGAAGGATCCACCGGCGCTGGTGTTGCTCGATCTCAGGTTGCCGGGCGGCGAGGATGGCTTTGCCCTGGCGCGTTTCCTGCGCGAGCGCAGCCGCAGGATGGGGATCATCATGGTGACCGCGAGTGGCGACACCATCGATCAGGTAGTGGGCCTCGAAACGGGCGCCGACGACTACATCGCCAAACCCTACGAGCCGCGTGCCCTGCTTGCCCGCATCAAGGCTGTCCTGCGCCGCGCTGGCGGAACGGAAGCGGCGACCGGCAGTCCAAGGGTGCGCATCGGCAAGTGCCTGCTCGATCTCGAATCCCGCCGGCTGACGGCGCTCTCGGGCGAGGAGATTTCGTTGCGTGCCGGCGAGTTCGAGCTTCTGAAGCTCTTTGCCGAGAACCCGAACCGGCCACTCAGCCGCGACTGGCTCCTGGAAACGACCAGTCATCGCGAGATGGAGGCCTTCGACCGCGCCATAGACATTCGCATTCTGCGAATCCGTCGCAAGGTCGAGGAGGATCCCGCTCGCCCTACCTCGATTCGTACCGTGCGCAGCGCCGGCTACATGTTCGTGCCGCCCGAAGACTGACGACCGGCCGGAACCGGCAATGCGATCGCGCGTTGGTCCGGACATGGCAAGCGAAACACTTCACGAGGATCCGGCCGCGCTCGGCCCGGAGGTCATCGATCGTCACCGCGCGATCGTCTCGCTCATGGAAGAGCTCGAAGCCGTCGACTGGTACGACCAGCGGGCCAAAGCCACGGCCAATCCAGAGTTGCGTGCTGTCCTCGAACACAATCGCGACGAGGAAAAGGAGCACGCCGCCATGGCGCTGGAATGGCTGCGTCGCACCGATCCCGTGCTCGACAAGCACCTGCGGACGTTCCTGTTCAAGGAAGGCCCCATCACCGAGATCGAAGCGAACATGGAAAGCGGTTCCGACGAGACCGCACCAGCAGGAAGTCTCGGCATCGGCAGCCTGCGCCGGCAGCCGGAGAAGTGACACCATGAAGAACCATCTTTTCCGCGATCGTGCACCGATCACCGAAGCTGGCTGGGAGGAGATCGAGAAGGAGGCGAAACGCACCTTGCATGCGCTTCTGGCTGCGCGCCGCGTCGTCGACTTCAAGGGTCCCCTGGGCTGGGGTGCTTCCGATGTCGAGCTGGGCCGCGCCGATCCGATTGCCTCGCCGCCTTCGGCCGACAATGTTCAGGCGCGGTTGCGCCGCATCCAGCCCTTGGTCGAGCTGCGCATTCCCTTCGACGTGAGCCGCAGCGAGCTCGACGCGATCGATCGTGGCGCGCGCGATCCCGATCTCGATTCGGTGACGGCCGCGGCGCGCGAGATTGCCATCGCCGAGGATCGCGCGATCTTTCACGGCTACGAGGCGGCGCAGATCGCCGGCATCTGCGAGGTCCAGGCAACCAAGGCCGTGCCGCTGGGCGGCAGCCATGCCGACTATCCCGACGCGGTTGCCGCGGCGCTGAAGGCGCTGCGCGACGAAGGCGTCGAAGGTCCCTTCGCCGTCGTGCTGAGCGAGCAGCTCTACAAGGATCTCACCGCGCGTACCGATGGGGGCTATCCGATCCTGAGCCATGTCCAGCGGCTGATCGACGGCGACGTCCATGCCGCGCCCGGCCTCGACGGCGGTCTGGTGATCTCGCTGCGCGGCGGCGATTTCGAACTGACTGTCGGCCAGGATTTTTCGATCGGCTACCTCGATCACGATGCAGAGCGCGTGCGGCTCTACATCGAGGAAAGTTTCACCTTCCTCGTGCTTTCCGCCCCGGCGGCGATTCCCCTCAGCACGGGCGGTGCGACGAAGGGTAAGCGCTAGCCCCTCACCCTCGACGGCGACTTCGCAGGCATTGCCGGATATGATCGTCCGGCATGATCGAGAAGCAGGATGTCCAGGAACTCTTCCCGACCCCTTTGTGGATCGTGGATCTCCAGCCCGCTGCCGCGGCAACGCTGAATGCCAAGCTGAAGGCCGAGATCGAGCGGCTGATTTCGCCGCGTCCGGCCGTTCCTGCGGGTAGTAACTGGCAGACGCCGCAGGACCTGCATACGCGCCCGGCTTTTGCCGAGTTCACCAAACTGGTCGAGACGGCTGCCCGCGGCGTCGCGCGCTTCCTGCAGGTCGATCAGTATCCGATGGCCATTACCGGCTGCTGGGCCAACATCAATCCGCCGGGTGCCTATCACCCGATGCATCATCATCCGAACAATTATCTGAGCGGCGTCTACTATGTGTCGGTGCCGACGGCAGGCTCGTTGATCCTGTTCCAGGATCCGCGCGGCCAAGCGTCGATGATCATGCCCAAGCCACGTCAGTACACGCGGCTGACCGCCAACGGCGCCAATGCCGAGAGCAAGGAAGGCCGCTTGCTCATCTTCCCGGCATGGCTGAAACACACCGTGCCCGCCAACAATGGGCAGAGCGAGCGCATCAGCATTTCCTTCAATCTGATGTTCAAGAATTTCAGCGAGACCATGGCGTCGCCGCTGTGGGACCCCACCGCCGGCAAGGACAGCTAACGCCGCGCCCGCCCCGCACGTGCTGCCTGTGAGAGCCTGAGGCAGAGCCGGCGGGCGATGGCCTCGTCGGGCAGGCCGGTACGTTTGCACTCGATCTCGGCGTCCAGAATCGCCGTCAACGCTGTGGAGAGCCGCGGTAGCGGCCAGCTGCGCAGGTGACGCTCGAAGCGTTGGCGCACCGGCCCGCCGCGCGGCAGGCCGCGGGCCTTGAACATCGCGGCTTCGAGGTTGCCACTTTTCGCGGCGTGACCCGAGACAAGATGAAGCTGGTCGGCGTGGCGCTGCAGGGACCGGACGAGCTGCACTGGATTGCCGCCTTCGGCGAAGACGCGGTCTAGCGCACGGTCGAGCGCCACGGGTTCGCCGTCGAAGGTCGCGGCGATCACATCGTCGATGCCGATCGAGGCCGTGTCGCCCAGGACCGCCATCGCATCGTCCAGCGTGACGGTCTTGCCGGCGTCGGTGCCCTTGTAGAGCATGAGCTTGTCGATCTCGCTGCGCGTCTGGCCACGATCGCCGCCCAGCCGTTCGACGATCCATTCCAGCGCTTCAGGCTCGACCGCAAGGCCGAGAGCGCGGGCCGAGCTTTCGACCAGCCCTTCGAGGGCAGCCTCGTTGTCCATGTAGCAAGGCAGCGCCGCCAGGGTCGGCTCGGTTTCGGCGAGCGTACGCAGGGTCGAACGCGGCGTGAGATTGCCGCCCTCGACGATGATCAGGGCATCGCCTGCCACGGCCTCTGCCAGGTTCTGGAGCGCGGTCGCGGACTCCTCGCCGGCCGGCCGCACGCGGATCACGCGTCGGCCGCCCATCAGCGACATGGCGCCAAACTCGTCGGCCAGCCGCGCCGGATCGCCCTTCAGCACGTCGCCCGCAATGTCGACGACGCGAAACGGATCCTTGAGGTCTTCGCACACGGTCTTGGCGAGCTGGGCCGCGCGTTCGCCGATCAGCCCGTCGTCGTTGCCGTAGATCACCACGCCCCGGATCTTGGGATCCGGCTTCCTCAGGAAGGCTTCAACCTGGCGTGGCTCGATCTTCACGTCGCCTTCATACCACGACGTTGACGATGCGGTTGGGCACGACAATGACGCGCTTGGGTGTCTTGCCGTCGAGGCCGCGCACCAGCTCGGGCAGCGCAAGGGCCGTCTTCTCGGCGACGTCCTTGGGGGCGTCCTTTGCCAGTGCGATCGTGCCGCGCAGCTTGCCGTTCAACTGGACCGCCACGGTGACCGTGTCGTCGACCAGCAGGGCGTCGTCGGGCAGCGGCCAGGGCGAGTCGGCCAGCAAGCTCTTGTGGCCGAGCGCACCCCACAGCTCTTCGGCGAGATGCGGCGTCATCGGGCCGATCAGGCGCACGAAGATCTCCAGCGCCTCGCGCAACGCCCACTTCGTCGAGTCGTCCTTGGCTTCGACCGAGTCGATGGTGTTGGCGAATTCGTAGAGGCGCGCCACCGCCTTGTTGAAGTGGAACGCCTCGATGTCGGTCGAAAGGCCGGCAATCGACTTGTGCGCCGCGCGGCGCAGCGCGGTGGCCGCATCGGAGAAAGTTCCGGGCTTGGGCGTGCCGGCAGGCGGCAGCTTGTCGATGGCCGCCGTGGCAATGCGGAACAGGCGCTGCTGGAAGCGCCAGGCGCCGGTGACGCCGGCTTCCGTCCATTCGAGGTCGCGCTCCGGCGGCGAGTCCGAAAGCATGAACCAGCGCGCAGTATCGGCGCCGTAGTCGCGGATGATCTGGTCCGGGTCGACGACGTTCTTCTTCGACTTGGACATCTTCTCCGAGCGGCCGACCTCGACCGGGCTCTTGTCGGAGAGGCGTATGACCTTGCCGCCCTCCACGCGTTCGATCTCCTCCGGCGTCAACCATGTGCCGTCGCTCGCGCGATAGGTCTCGTGGCAGACCATGCCCTGGGTGAACAATCCGTCGAACGGCTCGTCGCGGCTGGTCATCTGGACCTCGCGCATGGCGCGCGTCCAGAAGCGTGAGTAGAGCAGATGCAGGATCGCGTGCTCGACGCCGCCGATATACTGATCGACCGGCATCCAATAGTGATTCTCGTCGCGGTCGAACGGCGCCGTCGTGAGCTGCGGCGAGGTGAACCGGTCGAAGTACCAGCTCGAATCGATGAAGGTGTCGAACGTGTCGGTCTCGCGGCGCGCCGGCTTGCCACAGCTCGGGCACGCGACATGCTTCCACGTCGGATGACGGTCAAGCGGATTGCCCGGCCGGTCGAAGGTCACATCGTCCGGCAGCTCGACCGGCAGGTCCTTGTCGGGTACCGGCACGACGCCGCAGCTCTCGCAGTGGATCGCCGGGATCGGGCAGCCCCAATAGCGCTGACGCGAGACCAGCCAGTCGCGCAGGCGATACTGGATGGTGCCCTTGCCGACGCCCATTTCTTCCAGCCGCGCGATGACCCGGCTCTTGGCCTCCTCGACGGCGAGCCCGTTCAGGAAGTCGGAGTTCACGATGACGCCGTCCTCGATGAACGGCGCGGCCGCGATGTCGATGCTGGAGCCGTCGGCCGGCCCCACTACCTGCAGGATCGGCAGGCCATACTTGGTCGCGAACTCGTGGTCGCGCTCGTCGTGGCCGGGACAGCCGAAGATTGCGCCCGTGCCGTATTCCATCAGGACGAAGTTGGCGGCGTAGACCGGCACCGTCTTGCCCGGCATCAGCGGATGCTGCGCGAGCAAGGGCAGCTTGTAGCCCTGCTTCTCCGCGGTCTCGACCTCGGCTGCCGCCGTACCGGTCTTGCGGCATTCGGCAACGAAGCGCTGCAGGCCGGGATCGTTGGCTGCGAGGCCTGCGACCAGCGGATGCTCGGCCGACAGCGCCATGAACGAGGCGCCATAGAGCGTATCGGGCCGGGTGGTGAAGATCTCGAGCTTGCCGTGATCTTTGCCCGACGCATCGGTGAGCTGCCAGAAGACGCGTGCGCCGCGGCTCTTGCCGATCCAGTTCGCCTGCATCAGGCGCACCTTCTCCGGCCAGCGCTCCAGCGTGTCGAGGCGGCTCAAGAGCTCCTCGGCGAAATGCGTGATCTTGAGGTTCCATTGCGTGAGCTTGCGGCGCTCCACCGGTGCCCCGGTGCGCCAGCCCTTGCCTTCGATCACCTGCTCGTTCGCCAGCACGGTGTTGTCGACGGGATCCCAGTTGACCCACGCTTCCTTGCGGTAGGCGAGGCCTGCCTTCCAGAAGTCGAGGAACATCTTCTGCTGGTGGCGGTAGTAGGTCGGATCGCAGGTCGCGAGTTCGCGGCTCCAGTCGAGCGACAGGCCCATCGACTTGAGCTGCGCCTTCATGGTGGCGATGTTTTCGTAGGTCCACTTCTTGGGATGGACCTTCTTTTCCATGGCGGCGTTCTCGGCCGGCAGGCCGAAGGCATCCCAGCCCATGGGATGCAGGACGTTGAAGCCCTTGGCGCGCTTGTAGCGGGCGATCACGTCGCCCTGCGTGTAGTTGCGCACGTGGCCCATATGGATGCGCCCCGACGGATAGGGGAACATTTCGAGCACGTAGTACTTGGGCCGCGCCTTATCCATGACGGCCTTGAAGGTCTGACGATCCTCCCAGACCTTCTGCCACTTGGCCTCGGTTTCGTGGAAATTGTAGCGCGCGGGTGCTGTGGGCGTCGACGACACGGACTTGTTCCCGAAAAAGACAGAGGCCGCAGCGGATGCCCGCTGCGGCCTCTCACGTCAAGCTTTTGGCGACAGGCCTGGAATGCGTCAGGAGCCGCCGGCGATACGAAGCTGGCGCGCGCGCGTCAGGATCGCGTTCTCGATATCGATGTTGGTGCGCGGATCGACCTGCGCGTCGACCCAGTTGCCACCGCGGGGCGAGGTCTGCTGCTTGAACACCGCGACGCGGACGCCGTCGGCCCGCAGGTCGCGGTCGAGGATGGTGACCTGGACCTTCATACGCTCGTTGGGCGTCTCGGAGGGCGTATACCAGTCGGTGATGATGACCCCGCCGAACGGATCGGCCGAGACCAGCGGAATGAAGTTGATGGTGTCGAGGGAGGCGCGCCACAGATAGGCGTTCACGGCCACGCCCGTTCCCGTGTCGTCCTTCTTCTGGCTCTTGGAGCCGAACAGACCGCCGGGGCCGAAAAGGCTGCCCTCCTCGCGGTTGCGGCCGCCGAGGCCCTCTCGGACGTCGCGCGTGGTGCGATCGCCGGAGGGACCGCTCGCCTTCTCCAGCGAGCTGCTGCCGTCGGCGCAAGCCCCCATGGCCAAAGGAGCGGCCAGCGCGAGCGCAATGCTGCACGCGATAACGATCGGCGATCTAGACGAGCCCGGCATGATTCTGACGCCCTTATCCTCTTTGGCCGTGGACGGCACGGCGGCGGCCGGACCATAGGCCCAAGCGGTGGTGGACTGCAAGCGCGCGAGACAGCGCACCACAATAAGTCCTAAAAGAAAACTATAACAATCACGAATGTTAGTTCTTTATTAAAACTTATTTGATTTGGCACCTTAGAAGATGGGTGGAAGGCGCGGAAAATGTGACAAAGACGCCACAGGTGCGGACAGAATGGTGCAACGGCGCGTCCATTTCTTGACCCCCTTTTGGCTCAAGTGTTTTATAGGCCGGCCGCATTGGCGGGAGCCGTGAGTCGCTGCGTTCAGGCTTCCACTTTCCGCCGGTCGGACAGGCCTTTTGGTACGTACCAGTCTCTGATCAATGAGAGAGGGAGAATGATGAAAAAGCTTCTACTCGGCTCGACCGCTTTGGTCGTCGGCGGGCTGATGGCCGCCCCGGCCATGGCAGCCGACCCGATTAAGGTCGGCGTGGGTGGTTACTATACCTTCTACGCGATCGCCGGCGGCATCGATTCCACCGTCGCCATGGACGGCACCTGGACCCAGTACAAGGGCCTCCAGTTCCAGCAGGAAGGTGAAATCCACTTCATCGGTCAGACGAAGCTCGATAACGGCACGTCGGTCGGTCTGCATGTGGAGCTCGAAGGCTGGAACCCGTCTTCCGCCAACGGCGCGACCCGCACGATCGACGAAGCGTTCCTCTTCGCCTTCGGCGACTGGGGCCGTCTCGAGTTCGGTGGCCGCGATCCGGCTTCGTACCGTATGTACTACGGCACGCCGTCCGCTCTGATCGGCTTCGGCGCCATTCAGCACAACACCGCTTTCGCCTGGGCCAACGCCTCGGTGATGGCGAACAACAAGGCGTGGTTCCACGCTACGACGACGACCAACGCCGGTCAGTTCCAGGACGGTCAGGGCATCAACTACTTCACGCCCCGCTTCCAGGGTCTGCAGATCGGTGTCGGCTATCGTCCGAAGGCTAACCTCGGCCAGCAGGCGGGTGCCCTCTCCGGCCTCGGCAGCCCGGGTCCGGCAGGCGTCGCAGGCGTTTGCGGCTACAACGATCCGACCACCATGGGTAACTGCCCCTCGGCTGACTACTCGTGGCAGGACGTGTTCGACGTCGGCGTCAACTACCTGAACAAGTTCGGTGATGTGACCGTCGCCCTCTACGGCGCGTTCATGTACGCTTCGTTCATCCCCGGCAATCAGCCCTTCGCCACCCAGAACTACTCTAACGGTGCGAACCTGACGTCGTGGAAGCAGTGGGTCGTCGGTGCGCAGGTCGGCTACGCTGGCTTCACCCTCGGTGGCGCCATCGGCTACGACAACAACGGCCTCGGCTCGAACTACTTCACCGGCGTCGACAACGACACCCGCTTCTACACCGCGGGCGTGATGTACGAGACCGGTCCGTGGCAGATGTCGTTCGTGTGGGTTGGCTCGTTCAACACCAACGGTAACGGCTCGATGTCGGTTGCGAACATCGCGACGGGCACGGGTGCCCAGACGGGTATCGCTGCCACCGGTGTTCCGGGCGTCAACTCGAACGCCTTCAACCCCAACGTGGCTGCTGGCCTGCGCTTCGGTCAAGAGTCGGTCCAGAAGTTCGAAGTTGGTATCAACTACGCGCTTGGACCGGGCGTGAAGCTGACCGGTGGTGGTCTGTACTACGCCGCTTCGGGTCCCTCGAATGCCGTCTCCGGCAACTCCTGGGGTCTGCTGGTCGGTATGGACCTGCGCTTCTAGTCGCAAGTCCTACGGATAAAATTGGGAAGAGCGGGCGAAAGCCCGCTCTTTTCTTTTGTGCCCATTCCAGTTGACCGGCGATGTCGGGTCAGGCCTTACACGCCACCATGTTGACGAACAGCGTGGGAAGGTATGTGCGCGAGACCGGCAGGCGCTCGGTGGCCTGGCGTGCCAGAACGGCCCGGTTGTCCTCGTGGTCGAGCACAAGCTGGAAGAGACCTTGCTCTACAGCGCCAGCCCGAGGGTCGAGTTCGGGTTTGCCGTCACGTTCGACGCGATAGGCCACGTCGAGGCCGACATCGCCGCCGCAGTAGAACGCGCTGGCAATCTCCAATCGACCGAAGAGAAGCCGCAACCCGCTCAATGAGAAGCGCCAGTAGTCGTCGGGTGTCGCATGGAAGGCCTGCGACCAGGCGGTCGAGACATAGGCGACGCCGCCCGGCCGCAGCAGCCGCTCGATGTTACGTGCGGCCCGCGCCGGATGGCGTGTGCGCTCCAGCACGTGGCGGCTGATCACGAGATCGAATTCTCCTTCGCCAAGCTTGCCGGTGAGCGTCCGCGGATCGCTACAGATGTCGGCAACGCAATCGACATTGGTGCCTTCGAAGAGGTCGAGGCCAACGAAGCGTGCCTTGGGGCCGAAGCGCTTTGCGACCAGACCGCGCCAGTTACGTTCGTTGCGATCGGAGAGGAGGCTGCGCGACCCCACCTGCAGCACGCGCGGTGCACGTCGGCCAGCCGACTGGGCAACGCGATCGAACAGCCGCTCGATCTCCCGGCTGACGCTCGTGCCGACGACGCGAAGCTCGCTCCTCGAATCGGAGCTTGCTGGCCCGGGAGGGGGTGCGCCGCCGGCAGACTTCATTGCTGTCGTCTCATTCGCGCACGACCAGGATGTGCATTCGCCGCGGCCCGTGTGCGCCAAGTTCGATGGTCTGTTCGATATCGCCAGTCCGTGACGGACCGGTGATGGTGTTGACGGTGCGCGGCATGCGATCCTTGCCGTAGCGTTCGCGCAGTCGGACCCAGACGTCTTCGTACCCGCCGACGATATCGGTCTCGCGCAGAACGACGACGTGGGTATCGGGCAACAGATTGAGCGACACCGGATGGTCGGGGCCCGAGGCCATCACCAGGGTGCCGGTCTCGGCGATGCCGGCAAAGGCGCCGGTGATCGAGACCTGATCGCTGCCTTCGCCGCGCCCGCGCCGGATCGACAGCATCTTCTGGCTCGACCAGTCGTAGCCTTCGAGCAGGGGCGAGGGCGCCATGGCGACATTGGCAGGCAGGTTGTTGCGCGCGAGGAAGGCCGTCACTTCGTCTGGCACGTCGGCGGCGCCCACGCGCGCTACCGTGGCGTTGTTGAACTCCGCCCACTGACAGAACAGTGCCACCTTGTCCGCCGGCGCAACCTGTGCGCGCGCGACGGCAGGGCCGCGCGGCGGCTGCGCCAGCCGGCTCTGCACGTCCTTCAGTCCGTCGCCTGCAAGTTCGCCCCGTCGCAACGAGCGACGGATGCCGTTCAGGATCTGGGAACGGTCGGTGCTCATGGCCGCTTCCTCGCGGCTTTCCATTGCGTATGGAAGGTGCCGCCCGCTGGCGGTGCCGGGAAGTCACGGAAGCGCGTCCAGCCGCCGGCCAGCGGCAGGCTGCGGTATCGGCCATCGGCGCGACCGAACAGGGAGAGCACGCGATTGGCGATGGCCGTCAGGCTGCGATAGAGGCCGGGGCGTCGCGCCACGAAGCTCCAGAGAGCGAGCCCCTGACGGACGGCCCTGGGTGTCAGGTGCCGCTCGAACTCGCGCTCGCGCCAATGCCGCATGAGTTTGGGCAACGGAATGCGGACCGGACAGACGCTCTCGCAGCGGCCGCAGAAGGTCGACGCGTTGGGCAGGTTGCTCGCTTCCTCGACGCCCACGAGCTGGGGGGTCAGCACGGCGCCCATCGGACCGGGATAGACCCAGCCATAGGCGTGGCCGCCGACAGCGCCATAGACCGGGCAGTGATTCATGCAGGCGCCGCAGCGGATGCAGCGCAGGATCTCCTGCATCTCGGTGCCCAGCACGCCGGAGCGGCCATTGTCGAGCAGCACCACATGATACTGCTCTGGTCCGTCGAGATCACCCGGTCGCTTCGGCCCGGTATTCAGTGTCGTGTAGGCCGACGATTCCTGGCCCGTCGCCGACCGCGCCAGCACGCGCAGCAGCACGGCAGCGTCCTCGAGCGTCGGGATCACCTTCTCGATGCTCGCCAGCACGATGTGCATCTTGGGCAGGGTGTTGGAGAGGTCGGCGTTGCCTTCGTTGGTCACCAGCATCGACGAGCCGGTCTCGGCTACCAGGAAGTTGGCGCCGGTCAGGCCGACATCGGCATCCAGGAACTTCTGGCGCAGCACATAGCGCGCTTCGGCGACGAGATCGTTGCGCTCGGTCAGCCGCTTGTCGAAGCCCAGCTTGCGATGGTGTTCGAGGAACGTGTCCGCCACCTGGTCCTTGGTGAGATGGACCGCGGGCGCGATGATATGGCTGGGCGGCTCGTGGCGGAGCTGGATGATGTACTCGCCGAGATCGGTCTCGATCGGCGCGATGCCCAGCTCTTCGAGATGCTCGTTGAGGGCGATCTCTTCTGCCACCATCGACTTCGATTTCGCGACGGTGCGTGCGCCGACGCTGCGGCAGAGATCGGCGATGATGCGCCGTGCATCGGCGGCCGTCGGCGCCCAATGGACGTGGCCGCCGAGGGCAATCACCTTGCGCTCGAACTCCTCGAGATAGAAATCGAGATTGGCCAGCGTGTGGTTCTTGATGTCGCGTGCCCGGTCACGCAGCGCCTCGAACTCGGGCAACCGTTCGGCCGCCTGCCGCCGCCGTTCGGAGAAACCGACCTTCAGCTTGGAGAGCGAATCCTGCAGATTGGGATCGGCCAGGGCCGTCCCGACATTGTCCTTGAAGGCATGCGCGGTGGACTGCATCAGCGCGCTCCCGTCTCGGGTTCGCCGATCGCGGGCAGGTCGCCCATGCCGGCCAGAACCTCGGCGACGTGACGGACGCGCACTGCGCTGCCTTCACGCTGCAGCTTGCCCGCCATGTTCATTAGGCAACCAAGGTCCCCGGCCAGCAGGGTATCGGCGCCCGTTGCCGCAATGTCCGCCGACTTCTCGCCGACCATGGCGTTGGAGATCTCCGGATACTTCACGCAGAACGTGCCACCGAAGCCGCAGCAGACTTCCGGCGTCTTCATTTCGCGAAGCTCCAGCCCCTTCACCGAGCCGAGCAATTGCCTCGGCTGTTCCTTCACGCCAAGCTCGCGCAAACCGGAGCATGAATCGTGATAGGTCACGGTGCCGTCATATTGGGTGGCGATTTTCTTGATGCCAAGTACGTCGACCAGGAAGGAGATCAGCTCGTGGCTGCGGCCGGCCAGATTCTCGGCTCGCGCCTTGAGGGCAGGCTGGTCGTCGAACAAGGCAGGGTAGTGATGCGACAGCATTCCACCGCAAGAGCCCGAGGGTGCCACAACGGCATCGTACCCTTCGAAAGCGTCCATGACCTGGATCGCGATGGCCCGGGTCGTGGCGCGGTCGCCGGTATTGTAGGCCGGCTGGCCGCAACAGACCTGCAGTGGTGGTACCTCGACGGTGCAGCCGGCCTCCTCGAGGAGTTTGATGGCGGCAAAGCCAACCGCTGGCCGAAAGAGGTCGACCAGACAAGTGACGAAGAGCGCAACGCGGCGCGGCGGGGAGCGGTGGTTTCCGGAAGAATTGGACACGCCGGCCACCATGGCAGCGGTAAAAATAGGGTGCAACGGCCCCTTGTTTAGAACGATTCTAATCAGATATGTTTGAAGTAAGACCTAGGAGGGACGGATGTCTGATCGGCCAGTACTGACTGAAGAGAGCGGCGCGCCTTCTGCCGACAATCAACGTTCGCAGAGCGCCGGCCCGAACGGCCCGCTGCTGTTGCAGGACCATCATCTGATCGAGAAGCTGGCGCGGTTCGACCGCGAGCGCATTCCCGAGCGAGTGGTACATGCCCGCGGTTCGGCAGCCTATGGCACGTTCGAGCTTACCAAGGATTGCAGCGCCTGGACTCGGGCCCATTTCCTGAACGGCGTCGGCAAGAAGACCGACACCTTCCTGCGCTTCTCGACTGTCGCGCTGGAGCGCGGCTCGGCCGACACCGTCCGCGATCCGCGTGGTTTCGCGCTGAAGTTCTACACCGAGGAAGGCAACTACGACCTGGTCGGCAACGGCACACCGATCTTCTTCATCCGCGATCCGCAGAAGTTTCCCGACTTCATCCATTCGCAGAAGCGCGATCCGTTCACCAACATGCAGGAAGCGGAGAATGCCTGGGATTTCTTCTCGCATTCTCCGGAAGCGACGCACCAGTTCACCTGGCTGTTCGGCGATCGCGGCATTCCCGCAAGCTATCGCAATCTCGACGGCTTCGGCTCGCACACCTTCCAGTGGGTGAACGCCAAGAACGAAGTCTTCTGGGTGAAGTACCACTTCAAGACCGATCAGGGGATCAAGAACCTGACCAGCGAGGAAGCGGCGCGGATCGGTGGCGAGAACCCCGATCACCATCATCAGGACCTGCTGCAATCGATCGAGAAGGGGCAGTTCCCGTCGTGGACGGTGAAGGTCCAGATCATGCCGGCGGCCGAGGCGGCGAGCTACCGTTTCAACCCGTTCGATCTCACCAAGGTCTGGTACTACAAGGACTACCCGCTGATCACGATCGGCAAGCTGACGCTCAACCGCAATCCCGACAACTACTTTGCGGAAGTCGAGCAGGCTGCCTTCAATCCGGCGAACTTCGTGCCGGGCATCGGACCGTCCCCCGACAAGATGCTGCAGGGCCGCCTGTTCGCCTATGGCGACACGCAGCGCTACCGGCTGGGTATCAATCACACGCAGATCCCGGTGAACCGTCCGCGCACCAAGGAAGGCGCGCATAACTATGGTCGCGATGGAGCGATGCGCTTCGATGCCAATGGCGGGCGCACCAAGAACTACGAGCCCAACAGCTTCAACGGACCGGCGGAGACGGGCGTGCCCACCTATGCCGGCGTGGAAGTCAGCGGTGTCACCGGCGCTCACAAGCCGGTCCTGCACAAGGAAGACAGCGATTTCGTGCAGGCGGGCGCGCTCTATCGGTTGATGAAGCCGGAGGAGAAGGACCGGCTGATCGCCAACATCGCGGGCAATCTCGGCAAGGTGACGCGCGACGACATCGTCACGCGCGCCATCGGCCACTTCCGCGCCGCCGACGCCGACTACGGCAATCGTCTCGAAGCGGCGATCAAGGCACTTCGCGCCAAGCGCTGAAGACTGAATGACTGTGACACGGCACCGACGAGGTGCCGTGTCACGGCATCAGGTTTTGTTGGGAACGAGAACGATGGCGCGGCCGTCGCCGACCATGCGGCCGGCCCAATCGGCCGCTTGCGCGCCGGCGCCGAAGAAGACGTCGCCACGTGCCGGTCCCTTGATGGCCGCGCCCGTATCCTGCGAGATCATCAGGCGACGATAGGGTTCGGTGGTGCCGGGCTTGCGTGCCACCGGGCGCTTGGTGTCGATCCAGATGGGCGTGCCATAGGGCGTGATCGTCGGGTCGATCGCCATGCTGCGCTGGGCCGTCAATACGACGCCTTCCGCGCCAATGGGTGCGGACGTCCTAGTGTCCTTGAAGAAGATGTAGCGTTCGTTGCGGCGCATCACGTCCCGCGCCTGCTGCGGGTTGCGCTTCAGCCAATCGCGAATGGCCGGCCAGGTCGCGTCTTCTCTCTTCATCACGCCCATCTCGACCAGCACGGCGCCGATCGCGGTGTAGGGGCGATTGTTGGAGCCATCGAAGCCCAGCGTCATGGTGCCGCCTTCGGCGAGCTGAATGCGGCCGCTGCCCTGGACCTGTACTTCGAACAGGCCGACCGGATCCTGCACCCAGGCGATTTCGAGGCCCTTGCCCTTCAGCACACCGCTCTCGATCTCGGCGCGCGTGTAGTAGGGCTTGTCGGTGAGGTCGGATGGTTTGCGATAGACCGGTACGGTGAAAAGTCGCGACGGTGCCTTGCTGCCCCGCAGTTCCGGCTCGAAGTAGCCGGTGAACTTGCCCGGCGACTGGACAACCAGCGGGCGGAAATTGTCTTCAAAGAAGAGGCGCGCGGCGCGGGCGTCGCCCGCTTTCACGGCGGCCGCCGAATCGCAGATGTTCTTCCATTCAGCGGTCGTAATCGTTTTCTCGCCGCCGTCGGTCACGATCCTGGTATCGGGACCTGTCGTCAGCTTGGGGCAGGAGCGGCGGAAAGTGGCGAGTGCTTCGCCGTGCCGGTCATCGGCCCAGCCAGGAATTTCGTTGTAGGAGATCGGCGCCATCGCGACGCGCTTCTCGGGCGCGGCACCCGGCGTGCTGGCGCAAGCAGAAAGAAGACCCGCAACGGCCAGCCATGCCGCGCCGCTGGCGAGGACGCTCCAACGCATTATCGGCAACGCCTCCCTCAGCCTTCGCTTTCGGTCTTGATGAGCTGCCAATTCGGATCGCTGGACTTGGTGTCGCGTCGGAATGTCCAGAGATCCACGACCTTTTGAACTTCGTTCGGATTGCCGTCGACGATCTGGCCTTCGGCATTGCGCACGACGTTGATCTGCTCGCTGACGAAGCGCACGGTCACCGCGGCATGCGTGCCCTGCATCTCGGCGCCTGCGATGTCGGAAGCCTCGAAGCCGATCAATGTACCTTCGGCCTTCTCGTTGCGCTCGGCGCGACCGCGGATCGCAGCCTCGAAGCTCGCGAAAGTCGGGCCGTCGAGCAGCGGCTTCAGCGTCGCGGTATCGCCGCGTGCAAAAGCTTCGACGATCGCGGTGAAGGCGGCGCGGGCGCCAGCGGCAAAGCCCAGCGGATCGAAAGACGGATCGACCGCGCGGATGGCGGCGACGCCGGCCGTTGCCGTCGGCATCAACGTCGCGCGAATGCCGCCAGGACCGCTGGTGGCGCTCGACGGGCGATGCGCAGGCTGATTGGCGGTCGGCAGAGGCACGACATTGTCGTTGCCCTGCGCAGGATCACTCCCATTGCGCGGCGTTGCCGGCGGCTGCGTCGGCGGCGTGAATGGATCACGCGCGGGCGGCCGTTCATTGCCGGTACGCTTTCCAAGCACGGACCTCAGTCGCAGAATTAAAAAAACCGCAACCAGTCCAATAAGGATGATGTCGTAGTTGTTACCCACGATGGCGCTCCGCCAGCTCGCTACCCAAGCGTCCTTACCCTGTCCCCAAATTACATAGGCCGCGAATTGGGAAAGGGCAAGGCAACGAGATGCCGCCCTTTCGGGCTAGTCGGCCCTCAAACGGCGAGAATCACAATATCCACGGGCTCTGCGACACCGCCAACCGTCCGATTCATCCGCCGTTCGCGGGATTCGGCCGGCATGTAGCCCTGCTGCTCGGCCAGCCGGTAGGTCGCGGCATCTGTCACGGCGCGCGTACCTTCCTCTTTGTTGTGCTTCTCCAGTTTCGCCGCGAAATTCACGGCGTCGCCGATCACGGTGAATTCCAGCCGCTCGCCGTCGCCTACCGCACCAAAGACGACCCGGCCCGACGACACGGCCAAGCCGATCTGGAGCGGCGCCATATCCGCGGCTTCGCGCTCGCGTGACCATTGTGTGGCGGCCGCTATCACGGCATCGGCGGCACGCAGCGCATCGGCCGCTGCCGTTGGCGATGGAGCAACGGCGCCGAACGAGGCCAGGATGCCGTCCCCCAGGAACTTGTCGATGCTGCCGCCGTGCGCGGCGATCAACGGGCAGATACGGCCCTGATAGTCCTGCAGGAGCTTCATCACCGCGTCGGGCGCGAGCTGGGTCGATAGCCGCGTGAAACCACGCAGGTCGACCGTCAGGATCGCTGTATCGCGAAGTTCACCCTCGCCGGCCTTGATCGACATCGAGGCGCCCCGGATACGTGCCGCGACGCCGGGGTCGAAGAAGCGCGACAGATCGCGGGCGGCGACACCCTCGCTCACCGCGCGCACCAGCAGATAACGCGCGCGCGCGATGGCAAGGGCCAGCACGATCGTCGTCAGCAGGATGGCGATCATCTTGTCGGCCTCGGCATACAACAGCAGCGCGTTGCCGGTCATGTACTCGACGAAATCGTCGGTCAGGTTGGGTGGGCCGCCGCGGCCGCCCACGGCGTAGAGGACGAGACCGATCCAGCCCAGGATGGCAACGAATCCGGTGAACAGGACGAAACGCGCCTCGAAGCGCAGCGCGCGCAGGGCAATGAACAGGAACACGTAGAGGAGCGTCGGCACCTTCAGATAGAAGACGGCCGGCTGCGCATACTTATAGTGAAACGAGTAGATCAGCCCCATCAGCAGGGCCATGTCGGCGATGACCGACAGATAGAGCATCCAGGGCCTGAGCAGGCGCGCATAGGCAAGGCCCAACCGCACGAGGCAGAACAGGCCATAGATCGCCAGCACTTCGAGCTCGAAGGAATAGTCCTCCTGCACGACGCCGGAGGGCATGGCCGTCGATTCGTAGACCGTGGCGACCAGCACGACGATCGCGAGCTGGACCCAGCCAATCAGGATCTCGCTTTGCTGCTGTTGGCGGCGGATCGCCGCCTGCACGCGTTCCGGGAGCTGGCCGGTGGTTCCTGCGCCGTCGAAGAGCCATCTGCGCAGGCGGCCAAGCATCCGCGGGCTCTCTAGCGCTTCTCGAGCCAGAGGCTCGCCGGCAAGGCATCGGGCAACCGGGGCAGTCGTGCGATGACCGAAGAGGCCAGCCGGTCGGCCAGACGGCGCTCGGCCCAGGCGCTGGCGAACAGGGGCGTATAGGCGCCCGTCGCCAGCAGGGGCATCACGCCTTGCTGTTCGTTGTAGGCCCGCCAGCCCCAGATTGCCGGGTAGTCGTAGGGCAGGAAAACGTCGTGAATATGGACCAGCGCCCCGGCCGGGAGCTTCGGCAGGACACGGTTCAACAGGATGTCGACGTCGCTGCCGGGCATCAGGATGTGGCTGGAATCGATGAACAGGGCATCGCCCGGCTGCAAGCCATCGAGGATCTCGGGTGGTGCGGCCTGCAGGGTCGAGGGCACAACGCGCACGCCTGGCAGGTCGGCGATGTCGGCGCGTGGAGCAGGATCGATGGCCAGGATCTCGCCGAGGCCCCCCAGGGCCTTTGATAGCAAGCGGGTCGAATGGCCGGAGCCGACTTCGACGATGCGGCGCGGCTTGCGATCGCGCACCAGCGCATAGGCAACCGCCGCGTCGAGCGATGGAAACCAGGATTGGTCGAGCACGCTCTTCAGCCCTTCGAGCGCAGCAGCCTGGGCGTCGACGACATCGAGCACGGCGGTGAACTCGGCCAGCCTGCTTTCGAAGAGCTGCTCGATCGCAGGATAGGGCGGCTGCGCGCCGGGTGGCGGCAGGAGCGGCGCATAGCGATGCGGGATGAACCAGCCGCGCGGCTTCATGCCAAGCACGGTCGGCAATCCGAGCGCAAACCGCCGCCAGCGGCCGCGCAGGCTAAGCTTCGCAGTCATTACAGTATGCTCACGGGCTAAGAGTAAGACCTTCGTGGGCGACGATCACACGCGGCAGGCCGTTCGCGGCCGGGCCCGGACGCAGCGCCGCTGCCTCGCGCGCCACGCCGTCCATGAAGGCATCGTCGTGGTTCGGGTCGTGATGGAAGATCGCGAGCGTGCCGACGCCGGCTGCATCGGCGATCCGCACGCCTTCCTGCCAGGTCGAATGTCCCCAGCCGCGGTAGCGCGCATATTCGTCGTCGGTGTAGCTCGAATCGTAGATCATCACGTCGGCGCCGCGGCACAGGTCCACGATGGTCTGGTCGCGCTGGCCTTCGCGATGTTCGGTGTCGGTGATGTAGCAGATCGACTTGTCGCGAAAGTCGATGCGATAGCCGGTGGCGCCATTGGGATGATTGAGCGGCGCGGTGCGAAGGCCGACGGTGCCGCAGGACAGCATCTCACCGGCGCGGAATTCGCGGAACTCGACGCTGGCCTGGAAGACATCGAGCGACACCGGATAGAGCGGTGCCTGCATCAGATGGCCGACGACCTTCTTCAACGTATAGGGCGCCTCGAGATGGCCGGCCCACATGCGAACCGAATTGCGGCGCTCGAACAGCGGTGCAAAGAAGGTGAGGCCCGAGATGTGATCGAGGTGCGTGTGCGTGAAGTAGATGTCGAGGTCGAGCGGCGTCTGGCGCGCGAGTTCTACGCCCAGCGTGCGAATACCCGTGCCGGCATCAAAAATGAGTCGGCGGCCGCCAGCAGTCACCTCCAGACACGAGGTATTGCCGCCGTAGCGCGCATATTCAGCGCCAGGGCAGGAGATCGAACCTCGCACGCCCCAGAACCGTACTTTCAAGCCGTCGGCCAACGATACCTTCCCGTGCAGCCTTTCGGCGCCAGAGTCCACACGCCGGTGGTTCCCGTCAACCGAGCCACCGCTGCAGACCCTGTGCCGACCGGCGGGCCCATGATCGCGGGCGTATTGGCCGGAATCCTGCGGAGCGGGCCATGCGGCCATTTTTCACGCATTGTTGCAGTCTGAAGTCGAATCTGCGGACCTACTGCGTTGCCTCCCGGCTGCTTCGGAGCAATACTTTGCCTATGGAACCCAATAACCAAGCCTCCGGCCCCACCCCCGGGGCAGCACTTGGCGCCCCCCGTCGCGCCAAGTTCGCCATCGGCCAGGTGGTGAAGCACAGGATCTATCCGTTCCGCGGCGTCATCTTCGACGTCGACCCGGTGTTCGCCAACACCGAGGAGTGGTTGGCCTCGATCCCCGAAGAGGTCCGGCCGCGTCGCGACCAGCCGTTTTATCATCTGCTGGCCGAGAACGCGCAGACGACCTACGTCGCCTACGTGTCCGAACAGAACCTGCTGGCCGACGAGACCGGCAAGCCGGTGTCGCATCCGCAGGTGCCGCAGTTCTTCAAGGAATTGAAGCGCGGCCACTACGTCTCGCGCGACCGCTCGCTGCACTGATCGGCAGAGCGCCGCAGAGACCTGATCGACGGTCGTCGCCGCCCGACGCGAACGTTCAGTTCAGCGGGAACGGGAAGTACTTCTCGTTGATCTTCCTGTAGGTGCCGTCGCTGATCATGTCGGCGAAGGCCTTGTTGAGGGCGTCGCGCAGTTTGACGTCCTCCTTGCGCAGGCCGGCGGCGACGCCAACGCCCAGAGTCTGCGTGTCTTTGATGTCCTGCCCGACCAGTTCGCAGCATTTGCCTTCCGGCTTCTGGCTCCACAGCCAGAGCTGCGCCTTGTCGCCGAACACCGCGTCGATTTCGTCGTTCGCAAGGGCGTTCAGGGCCTCTTCGACGGTGCCGTAGCGCTTGAGCTGCGCAGAGCGGCGGAAGCTCTTGTCGGCCCAGTCGGCATGCATCGACTCCTTCTGGATGCCGATGCGCTTGTTGCGCAGAAGCGATGGCGGCCCGTCGAACGGCGCGCCCTTGGCGGCGATGAAGGCACCGGGCGAGAGATAGTAGCGCCGCGACAGACCGAGCCGCTGGCGCCGTTCGCGCGTCATTTCCAGCGACGACATGATGATGTCGAACTTCTTTTCAAGCAGGCCGGGGATCAGCTCGTCCCACTTGAGCACGATGAACTCGCACTCCGCCTTGATGCGCTGGCAGGCTTCCTGCGCCAGCTCCATCTCGAAGCCGGCCGGCATGCCTTTGCGGTCGAGATAGTTGAAAGGCGGAAAGGCTGCTTCGGTCGCGATGGTGATCTTGAAGGCCGGCGGCGTGAAAGGCGACTTGGGGCCGGGCTTGGCGGCAGGCTGCGGCGCCGGCTTGGTCGCCGGTGCCTGCTTTGCGGGAGGGCGCTGCGGCTGTTGTTGCTGCTGTTGGGCCGAGGCGCTGGCGACCATTGCCAGCAGGGCGAGGAGAGACGTCAGAAACTTCATGCGACCAGCCGCTCCAGAAGGGCGTTCAGCCGCTGCTGTCCGGCCGGCGTGGCGCGCAGATGCGTGGCGTCGACTTCGAGAAACCCCGCGGCGAGCAGCGGCGCCAGCCGCTTTTCACCAACAGCTTCGACGGGGTCGGCGCCAGTGACGGCGGCAAAGGTGGCGCGGTCGATACCGTCGGCCAGCCGCAGTCCCATCATCAACGCCTCCTCCACCAGATCCCGTCCTTCGATCGACGACGTTTCCGCCGTGCCGTGACCATCGCGCTCCACGGCCTCCAGCCAGGCTTCCGGACCGCTTGCGCGTCGGGTTGCCTTCTTGGTGGCACCCTCGGCGAAGCGGCCATGGGCGCCTGGCCCGATGCCGACGTAATCCTGATACCGCCAATAGATCAAATTATGGCGGCAGGCAGCCCCCGGCCGCGCATGATTGGAAATCTCGTAGGCCGGCAGACCGGCCGCGGCGAGCCGCGCCTGGGTATGTTCGTACATCGCGGCGGCCTCGTCCTCGGCGGGCAGGATGAAGGCGCCGCGGGCGTGCTGGGTGAAGAACTTCGTGCCGCGCTCGATGGTGAGCTGATAGAGCGAAAGATGTTCGCCGGCGAGACCGAGCGCCCGTTCCAGCTCGGCGGCCCATGCCTCCGGTGTCTGGCCGGGGCGCGAATAGATCAGGTCGAAGGAGTGGCGCCCGAAGTGGCGGCGTGCTGTCTCAAGAGCCGCGAGCGCCTCGTCGACCGAATGCTCGCGACCGAGAAACTTCAGCGCCGTCGGATCGAGCGCCTGGATGCCGAGCGACACCCGATTGACGCCGGCCTGAGCCAGGGCGGCGAAGCGGCTTGCCTCCACCGAGGTCGGATTGGCTTCGAGCGTGATCTCGATGTCGTCGACGGTATCCCAGAGCGACCGCGTGCGTTCGATCAACGCGGCCACGGTATCCGGCTCCATCAAAGATGGCGTGCCGCCGCCGAAGAACATGGTTTCGACGCGGCGGCCCGACGCTTCACGCGCCGCATGCTCCAGCTCTGTGAGGAGCGCTTTACGCCAACGCGCCTGCTCGACGCCGTCGCGAACGTGACTGTTGAAATCGCAGTAGGGGCACTTCGATTTGCAGAAGGGCCAGTGAACATAAACGCCCAGAGGCGTCGCGCTCATCCGAAGCAGGCCTCGACCATCATTCGGAACGCCCGGCCGCGATGGCTGATCGCGTTCTTCTCGGCGTCGGACATTTCGGCCGTCGTGCGCGTGTCGCCTTTCGGCTGAAAGCAGGGGTCGTAGCCATGGCCGCCGGTACCGCGCGGCGGCCAGACAATCGAGCCATCGAGCGTGCCGTGGAAGAGTTCGAGATGCTCGTCGGGCCAGGCCAGCACCAGCACGCAATGGAACGTCGCCGTGCGTGCTGCGTCGGTCTGCGGCACGCCGCGGGCGGCCAGCTCGTCCTGGATGCGGCGCATGCCCACCATGGCGTCGCGCGTCGGGCCTTCCCAGTCGGCGGTGTAGAGACCGGGCTGATTGTCGAGCGCGTGCACGCTGAGGCCGGAATCGTCGGCCAGGACCGGCAGGCCGCTGGCGCGGGTCGCGGCCAGCGCCTTGATCGTGGCGTTCTCCTCGAAGGTGCTGCCGGTCTCGTCCGGTGCGGGCAGGCCAAGCTCGCCTGCCGAGACGATCTCGACGCCGAAAGGCGACAGCATGGTGCGAATCTCGCCCGTCTTGCCGCGGTTGTGAGTCGCCACGACCAGTTTCGGCAGGACGAAGCGGCGCGCCATCAGGTCTTGCCGACCGCCGTGCGCTGCAACACCGTGAGTTCGCCGATGCCTTTCTTGGCAAGGCTCAGCAGCTCCAGGAACTGCGCTTCGCTGAACGGGTCCTGCTCGGCGGTGCCCTGGACTTCGACGATGCCACCGTTGCCGGTCAGCACGAAATTGGCGTCGGCCTCGGCCTTGGAATCCTCGGGGTAGTCGAGGTCGAGCACGGCCTTGCCTTCCCAGAGACCGCAGGAGACCGCGGCGACCTGACCGGTGATCGGGTTGGCCGCGAGCTTTCCTTCCTTGATCAGGCGCTCGAAGGCGAAGTGCAGCGCTACCCAGGAGCCGGTGATGCTGGCGGTGCGGGTGCCGCCATCGGCCTGCAGCACGTCGCAGTCGATGTTGATCTGTCGTTCGCCCATCGCCTGCAGGTTGACCACCGCGCGCAGGGAACGGCCAATCAGGCGCTGGATTTCCTGGGTGCGGCCCGATTGCTTGCCGCGCGCGGCTTCACGGTCCGTGCGTGTGTGGGTGGAGCGCGGCAGCATGCCGTATTCGGCCGTCACCCAGCCCTTGCCGGAATTGCGCATCCACGGCGGCACCTTCTCGTCGATCGAGGCGGTGCAGAGCACATGGGTGTCGCCGAACTTCACGAGGCAGGAGCCTTCGGCATGGCGCGAGAACCCCGGTTCCAGCGAAACCGGGCGAAGCTGGTCGGGGGCGCGGCCGGAAGGGCGCATAAAGGGTCTCCTGACGGGGTGAGGCCGGTGGGTGTAACGCCGGCCTTCATTGACCGCAATGCCTGCACTACCTACATTTTTTGCCATGGCGATTCACCGTATCGGCATTCAAGGAGGCGGCCTCGCCGAGACACCGTCGGGGCAGCGGCAGGCGGCCTCGGTCACGGAACTGAACGACCGGGCGCGTGAGGTGCTGCGCCATGTCGTCGAGAGCTATGTCGAGACCGGCGAGCCGGTCGGCTCGCGCGCGTTGACCCGCAAGCTTACCGAGACGCTCTCGCCTGCCACCATCCGCAACATCATGGCCGACCTGCAGGATGCCGGCTTGCTTTACGCGCCGCACACCTCGGCCGGTCGCCTGCCGACCGACGCAGGCCTCAAGCTGTTCGTCAACGGCCTGCTCGAAATCGGTAATATCTCCGAGGAGGAGCGCGAATCGATCGAAGCGCGCTGCGCCACGGTCGGCCGCAGCGTCACGGAGGCGCTGGAACAGGCGACCACCATGCTGTCGGGCCTGTCGCGCTGCGCCGGACTGGTGATGGCGCCCAAGACCGAGCATCCGCTGAAGCATATCGAGTTCGTCAATCTCGGCCCCGGCCGGGCGCTGGTCGTCACGGTCACGCAGTCGGGCCATGTCGAGAACCGCGTGATCGACACGCCGATCGGCATGCCGCCGTCCGCGCTCACCGAGGCCAGCAACTATCTGAACGCGCGGCTGAGCGGCCGGACCTTCGACGAGGCGCGTCGCCTGATCCTCGAAGACCTGAAGCTGAAGCGTGCCGAGCTGAACGACCTGACGGCGCGCGTGATCGAATCGGGGCTGGCCACCTGGGCGGGCGAGCCCGGCGCCGGCGGCGCGTTGATCGTGCGTGGCCAGGCGCGGCTTCTCGAAGACATCACCGCCATCGAAGACCTGGAGCGCGTGCGGCTGCTGTTCGATGCACTGGAACGCGGCGAGAGCTTCGTGCGCCTGTTGGAACTCGCGAATGTGGCGTCGGGCGTGCAGATCTTCATCGGCGCCGACAATCCGCTGTTCGCCAACACCGGCTGTTCGATGGTGGTGGCGCCGTTCCGCGATTCGCAGGAACGAATCCTGGGTGCCATCGGTGTAATCGGCCCGACGCGGCTCAACTACGCGCGCATCATCCCGCTGGTCGACTACACCGCCCGCGCCATCGGCCGCGTGGTGGGTTGATCAGACGGGCTGATCAGGTGGGCTGACTACCAGTCCTTTTCGTCGAAGTCCTCGAACTGCTTCATCTCGTCGTCGGCCGTCGAGGCCGGGCGTGCCGCTTCGTCGGCAGGATGCGACAGCACCCGCAGGCGCGTGTCGCGAGTGAGTAGCGGCAGTAGTTCGAGAAGATCGTCGCGGGCGAAGGCGACGCAGCCCTGGGTCGGGCTGTAATCCTCACGCGCGATATGGAGGAAGATGGCGCTGCCCCATTCGCCCTCGGGCGGATCGTCGTTGTAGCCGACCACGACCACCACGTCGTAGAGCCCGTCCTCGCGCCACATCTTCTCGTGGCTCCAGTCGTTGGGGATATGGACCAGGCGATTGTAGGTGGGCGCACGCGGGTCGTCGCACCAGCCGTCATGTTCGTTGATCGGTCGCGCCGGCAACTGGGTCTTGGGCAGGACCACGCGGTCGTTGCGGAAATAGATCCGGCGCAGCGGAAATTCGCCGACAGGCGTGGCGGCATCGCCCTCGACCTTGTCCTCGCGTATGCCGCCTGCACCCAGCGTGCAACGCCACCGGCGCTCGCCCAGGCGGGCGCTCGCCAGCGAGGTTTCGGCCGAATCGGCCTGCACGATCAGGACATTTTCGTCGGTCATTGCTTGGGTCTCCGGTGCCCTTCATAAAGACACGCTCTTGAAGGAGGAAGCGATGGCTTATGTCGTGACGCCGCCGGCCACGGTCGGCGTACCGGTCAACGGAACCGGCGATCTGTTTCCAGTGCGCCGCATCTTCTGCGTCGGCCGCAACTACGCCGCCCATGCGCGCGAGATGGGCCACGATCCCGACCGCGAGCCGCCCTTCTTCTTCACCAAGCCGGCCGATGCCATCGTCATCTGCGCCGACCCGAAGAACCCGACCAAGGTCGCCTATCCGCCGGCCACCAAGAACCTGCACCACGAGATGGAATTGGTGGTGGCGATGAAGTCCGGCGGCTCGGACATCCCCGTCGACAAGGCGCTCGAGCATGTGTTCGGCTACGGCGTCGGCCTCGACATGACGCGCCGCGATCTGCAGAACCAAGCCAAGGACATGGGTCGCCCGTGGGATATGGGCAAGGGCTTCGATCAGTCCGCGCCGATCGGCGAGATCTATCCGGCCGCCAACATCGGCCATCCGTCGAAGGGCACCATCCAGCTCGACGTCAACGGCAAGACCCGCCAGAAGTCGGACCTCAACGCGCTGATCTGGAGCGTGCCCGAGACGATCTCCTATCTCTCGGGCCTCGTGACGCTGGCCGCCGGCGACCTGATCTACACCGGCACGCCCGACGGCGTGGCCGCCGTCGTCAAGGGCGATACGCTCTCGGGCTTCGTCGACGGCTGCGGGACCGTGACCTGCACGTTGGTGTAGCAACTATAATTGTTGGGCCTTGAAGGTATCGCACTTCCGCGGATCGCCGCTGTCGAGGCCGATGCGGAACCAGCGGGCGCGTTGCGCGCTGGTGCCGTGCGTGAAGCTGTCGGGCACGACTCGGCCCTGCGCCTGACGCTGTAGCGCATCGTCGCCAATCGCCGTCGCGGCAGCCAACGCCTGCTCTACGTCCTTGTCGTCGATCATCCTGCCGCCGCGCTGCTTGTCGGCGCGATTGGCCCAGACGCCGGCAAAGCAGTCGGCCTGCAATTCCGTCCGCACGGAAAGCGCATTGCCGTCGCGCCGGCTCATGCTCTGGCGCATCTGCTGCACCTTGTCGGAGATGCCGAGCAGCTTCTGTACGTGATGGCCGATCTCGTGGGCGATCACGTAGGCCTGCGGGAACTGGCCGGGCGCGCGGAAGCGGCGTGCCAGCTCGTCGAAGAAGCCGAGGTCGAGATAGACCCGTTGATCGGCCGGGCAATAGAAAGGTCCCATTGCCGCCTGGCCGACGCCGCACTCGGTGCGCGTGGCGTCGCGGAACAGCACCAGCTTGGGTTCTCGATACTGCCCGCCCAGCTCGCGGAAGATGTCGCTCCACACATCTTCGGTGCTCTTGAGCACGCGCGAGACGAACTGCGACTCGGCATCGGTCGCGCCCGCCGACGCGGATGGCCCGCTTTGCGATGGCGCCGACCGTGGCGGCGGGGAGGGGGCCGGCGAATAGCTCGCGCCACCGCCGCCGCCGGCAATGTCGCTCAGGATCGCGCCCGGATCGGCGCCCATGATCATGGCGATGACGACGAAGGCCACCAGCCCGAAGCCGCCCTTGAACAGGCCGCCGCCCCCGCCGCCCATCGGGATGGGAAAGCCGCCGCCCATGCCGCCGCCGCCGCTCATGCTGTCGTCGCTGCGGCGATCCTCGATGTTGCTGCTCTGGTCGCCATCCATCTGCATGGCCGGTCTCCCTCACCGAGATCGTAACGTCGAGATTATATCCGGATCGTCTATAGTGCCGCGCAATGAGTCTCACCATTGCTACCTGGAACATAAACTCGGTCCGGCTGCGGATCGCCAACGTCGAACGTTACCTGAAGTTGCGCAAGCCCGATGTGCTTTGCCTGCAGGAAACCAAGTGTCCGGACGAGTTCTTTCCCCATGCGGCCTTCGAGCGGATGGGTTACGTCCATCGCCTCGTGCAGGGCATGAAAGCCTACAACGGCGTGGCGATCCTCTCCAAGGTGCCGTTCTCCGGCACCAATATTCACCATCGCTGCGGCAAGGAGGATTGCCGGCATGTCGAAGCTGCCCTCGATATCGGCGGCGATCCGATCCTGCTCGACAATCTCTATATCCCGGCCGGCGGCGACATCCCCGACCCCGAACTCAACATCAAGTTCGCACATAAGCTCGATTTCTATCGCGAGATGGCCGGCTGGTACGCTGATCGCAAGCCGCGTCCGCGTGTGCGCAAGGGGCTGCGCCGCATCTCGGTTGGCGACCTCAATGTTGCACCGCTGGAGCATGATGTGTGGAGCCACAAGCAGCTCCTGAAGATCGTCTCGCATACGCCGGTCGAGGTCGAGCTGTTCGGCCGCCTGCAGGCCTCGCTCGACTGGATCGACGTGCCGCGCCAGTTCGTGGCGCCCGACAAGAAGCTCTATTCCTGGTGGAGCTATCGCAACAACGACTGGCGCGCTTCTAATCGCGGCCGTCGGCTCGATCATATTCTCGCCAGTCCGGCGCTGGCCGGCGCGATTTCCAGTCATCATATCGATGTAAATCTGAGAGACTGGGACCTCGCATCGGATCACGTACCGGTGTCGGCCACCTTCGAGGTTTGAAGCGAGATCTGAGGGGAGATCACATGTCGATCATCATAACGCTGGTCATTGGTCTGATCGTCGGCCTGCTTGCCCGCTTCCTCACGCCGGGCCCCAACCCGCACGGCATCATCGTCACGATCGTGATCGGCATCGTCGGTGCGGTGATCGCGACCTATGGCGGCCAGGCGCTGGGTCTGTATCAGCCGGGCCAGCCGGCGGGCTTCATCGGCTCGGTGATCGGCGCGGTCGTGCTGCTGGTGATCCTGCGCCTCGTCCAGCGCTAGCCGACCCGGTACAGAAAATACCGGCCCTCCGGCACGCCGGGGGGATCGGGCTGGCGCTGCCAGCGCGCGACGTCGAGCGTCTGGTTGGCAAGGACATAACTCCCTTTGGCTGCCAGCGCATCGAGCGCGGGGCCGAGCCACCTGCCCATCGCGACGTTGGCCTCGTGATCGCCGGTGCCGAGATCGGTATGGATCAGCGCCGCCGCCGCCCCGAGCCTGGCCGCCGCACGCGGGATCGACTCGTTCGCCTCGCCGAGAAACAGCCGATCGTCGGGCGGGATGCAGTCGGGATGGGCTGCTACCTTGCGCTCGAACACGAAAATGTCACGACCAGGGAAAAGATCGCGTAGATGGTCGTAGGTGCGGCCATTGCCCAATCCGACCTCCAGGATTGGGCCGGGCAACGCATCGATGGCGGGCTTCAGGAAATTGAGGCAATCGCGCTGCGCCTTCATGCGCGCGATGAAACTGTCCAGACGACTCATGCGTGATGCTCAGGCCGCCGCCTTGGTTGCCGCACGCAGCTTCTCGTTGGTGTCTTCCAAACGATGCGCCAGCTCGCGCATGATCTCGACCGCCATCTGCGGGAACTCTGCAACCAGGCGGTAGAACATGTCTTTGGTGATCTTGAGGGTGCTGAGCGGTTCGCGCGCCTTGATGGTGGCGGTGCGCGGCACGTCGCACAGAATGGCGATCTCGCCGAAGAAGCTGTTGCGCTGCATCTCGGCGACGGCGATCTGGCCGTTTGCGGTATCGATCAGGACATCGGCGACGCCGCCCAGGATGACGTACATCGTGTCGCCGGGATCGCCCTGGTGGCAGACCTCCTGGCCTGCGGCGAAGTTCACGCGCTCGCTGGTGAAGGCCAGCAGCTTCAGTTTCGCCTGCTCGACCTTGGAGAAGATGGGAACACCCTTCAGCAGTTCGACTTCTTCGTTGAGGTTCATCGTGTCCTCCTCGATCAGCTATGCCGACGCCAAGAGCTCGGCATAGAGCCCACCCTTTGCCGCCAGATCCGACGGCGACCCTTGAGCGGCAACGCGCCCGCTTTGCATGACGACGACCTGCTCGAACGGCTCGGCCTGGTTCGCCCGATTGGCGATCCACACCACGCCACGCCCTTCCTCGGCGGCCGCGGTCAGGATGTTGTCGCGAATGCGATCCTGCGTGCGACCGTCGAACATGGCGACAGCCTCGTTCACCACCAGGAGCTGCGGACGCTTGATCAGCGCACGGGCGATGCCGAGCTTCTGGCGCTGCGTTGCCGGCAGGCGCTTGCCGCCGACGCCGACATTGTACTCCAGGCCGACTTCGATCACCGAATCGCGCAGGCCAAGCCCGTCCAGCACCTCGGCGATGAGGGTGCCGATGCGTTCGCCGGCCTGCGCCTGGCCGTAGACCAGGCGGCCGAACAGGATGTTGTCCTGCAGGGTGGCTGCGCTGTTGTAGCGGCCAAAATCATAGAACTCGACGGCGTCATGCAGGCTCTCCGGCAGACCTTCGGCAAAGCTGCGCCGAGCCTGCAGGATACGTTCCTCCATTTCCGCGTCGATCAAGCCCAAGCGATGGCGGGCCTCGATGTAGCGGAACGGCAGGGTCATCAGGCGCGTGCGGTCGGCTTCGGGCACCGCCTCGATGCCCTTGCCGCCCAAGCGCTGCAGCAACAGCCGGACATTGGGCAGCTCGTCGGCGGAGATGAAGCTGTACTGCTCGAACAACGGATTGTCCGGCGACAGGCCGGAGAAGAGTTCGACCATGGTTTCGGCGATCGACAGACCCATGCGCTGGAGGTCGAGGTCGAGGCCGGTGGCCTGCAGTACCGAGCGGACGTAGGGGTCCGCGGCGATGTTGTCGCCGTCGAACTGCTTGCCGACCGCCGTGCCGAACAGCAGGTTCTCGGCAACCGAGAGGTTGCGGACGTAATGGTCCTTGTCGAACGGTTCCACCAGGCCGGCGTAGGTGCCGCCCTTCAGCTGCTCGTGCAGTGCGTGGCGCGCCTTCAGGATTTTCTCGGCAAGATCGGGCCGCGCCGCGGCATCGACGGTGCCGCGCAGACCCAGTGAATAGACATCTTCGTCGAGCTCGACCTGCTTCAGCACCTTGACGATGCACGGCAACAGGTCGGCCGGACCGGTGGCGCCTGCCAGCTCGTAGTCGACCCAATCGGCGTTGGGATCGAAGGCCGGATTGCCGGCGCGCTCCGATTCCTTCCAGAAGATCTCGCGCACGGCCTTCTCGGCATCATCGTACCTTGCCGGGGCAATGGGCCGGAGCTTCAAGCCGAACAGGAGATTCTCGCGCACCGTCAGCGGGAACAGGTAGGTATCCTGGCCGATATAGGCGACCCGCGCGCCCAGCACATATTCGGGAAGCTGGAAGAAGTCCTTGCCGTCGATCCTGATCGAACCGCCGGTCGGCATGGTCTGGCGCGCCAGCACCTGACCCAGCACGTCCTTGCCCGAGCTGGCCGCGCCAATCACTGCACAGCGCGCCGTCGTCGGTATCGTGAGTGACACGCTGTCGAGCTGCTTCACACGGCCGTCTTCCGACACCACGACGCCGGCGAGGGCCAGTTCGTTGCCGAGCATCGGCGGCGGGCCATCGGGGATTGCCTGCAGCTCCGGCGGCATCATGCCCTCGGGCTGGAACTGGTCGATCACCTGCTCGTACTTGATCTGCACGTCCTGGCGCTGCTGGTCCCAGTCGATCAGCTCCTTGATCGGCGACGGCAGGTCCTTGTAGGCGAGCAGCAC
>JAFKFK010000029.1 GCA_017307275.1 Alphaproteobacteria bacterium
GAGAAGGCCTTCAACGCGCTGTTGAAGACGCTGGAAGAGCCGCCGCCGCATGTGAAGTTCCTGTTCGCCACCACCGAGATCCGCAAGGTGCCGGTGACGGTGCTGTCGCGCTGCCAGCGCTTCGACCTGAAGCGCGTGCCGCAGGAAACGCTGGTCCAGCACTTCAGCCACATCGCCCAGGAGGAGAAAGTCGAAATCTCCCCCGAGGCGCTGACCTTGCTGGCGCGGGCTGCCGACGGCTCGGTGCGCGACGGGCTTTCCATGCTCGATCAGGCGATCGCCCATGGCGGCGGCGTGGTCGATGCCGCGCAGGTGCGCGACATGCTGGGTCTCGCCGACCGCAGCCGCGTGCTCGAACTGTTCGAGAAGACGATGCGCGGCGATGCACCGGCGGTGCTTGCGGCGCTCAGCGAGATGCACGATGCCGGCGCCGACCCTGTGGTCGTGTTGCAGGACCTGCTCGAATTCACCCATTGGGTAACGCGCCTCAAGATTTCGCCGGAAGCAGCGGCCGCCTCGGCCGACAGCGAACGCGCCCAGGGCCTCGCCATGGCCGGCAAGCTCTCCATGGCGTCGCTCACGCGAGCCTGGACGCTGCTGCTGAAGGGCCTGCAGGAAACGCTGGCGGCCCCCTCGCCGCAGCGCGCCGCCGAGATGGCCTTGATCCGGCTCTGCTATGTCGCCGACCTGCCCTCGCCTTCCGATGCCATCAAAGCATTGCAGAACGGCGCTGCGGCAACAAATGGTGCAGCCATGGGCACGCCGGCCCCCCGCGGGGGTGGAGGCGGCGGTGCAGCAGCGCGGCTCGCGACGCAGCCCGCCACGGCTGTCGCTGCCCAGCCGGCCCAGGCGCTGCCTGCGCCGCGCTCCTTCACCGAAGTGGTCGCGCTGTTCGAAAGCAAACGAGAGGCTCGCCTGGTTCACAGCCTCATGCACTACGTGCACGAGGTTCGCTGCGAGCCGGGCGTGATCGAATTCCGCCCGACGCCCAAGGCGCCGACGGATCTTGCGGCTCGGCTCGGTGAGCTGCTGACGCAATGGACCGGTCGGCGCTGGCTCGCCTCGGTCTCCAATGCCGAAGGCAAGCCGACCCTCGTGAACCAGAAAGCGAGCAAGGCCGACGATCTGCGCACCTCGGCAGAAAACAACGCCGTCGTGCAGGCCATTTTCAAGACCTTCCCGGGCGCCAAGCTGGATGCGGTGCGGCGCAAGGGCGACCAGACATCCCTCGTTGCCGGTCTCGGCGAGTTCGTCGGCGAGGAGCCGCCGTCCGCCGAAGAATATCCAGCCGACGACGACATTCCCGAAAGTGAGTTCTGATGTTCGACAAGTTGAAGGACCTCGGCGGCCTGATGCAGCAGGCCCAGCAGATGCAGCAGAAGATGCAGGAGCTGCAGGTGGCGCTGGAGCGCCTGGAGATCGTGGGTTCCTCGGGCGCTGGACTCGTCAAGGTGACGGTCAACGGCAAGAACGAGACACGGCGCGTCGAGATCGACGCCTCCCTGTTCAAGGCCGAGGACAAGGGCGTCGTCGAGGACCTGATCGTGGCGGCGGCGAACGATGCGCGGGGTAAGGTCGAGCAGACCGTGCAGGAGCAGATGCGCAGCATCACCGGTGGCCTCCCCCTGCCTCCGGGCTTCAAGCTCTAGATGAATGGCAACGAATGAACGGGCCTGAGATCGAGCGGCTGATCCAGCTTCTGGGCCGCTTGCCCGGCTTGGGTCCGCGCTCCGCTCGCCGCGTGGCACTGCATCTCCTGAAGAAGCGTGAGACCTTGATGCAGCCGTTGGGCACAGCACTGGCCGACGCCGCGCGCGCCATTCGCGCCTGCACGGTTTGCGGCAACCTCGACACCATCGATCCCTGTTCGATCTGCGCCGACTCGCGGCGCGACTCCGGCCTGATCTGCGTCGTCGAAGATGTCGGCGACCTCTGGGCCATGGAGCGCGGCAAGATCTTCCAGGGCCGCTACCACGTGCTGGGGGGATCGCTCTCCGCACTGGACGGCATCGGGCCTGACGAGCTCAACATTGCAACCCTCGTCAAGCGCGTGGCGGCGGGCGGCGTGCGCGAAGTCATCATGGCGACCAATGCCACCGTCGATGGACAGACCACGGCTCATTACCTGGCGGAAAGACTGGGCGAGCTGAATGTGCCGCTGACGCGCCTGGCGCATGGTGTGCCGGTCGGCGGCGAACTCGACTGGCTCGACGACGGGACGCTCGCGACGGCGCTGAAGGCGCGGCGGGCCCTGTGAAGCACCGGCGATGAGCGCCGAGACCCTGGCTGCCGTCGCCGTCGCACTCGGTGCCGGTTGGGCGAGCGGCCTGAACACTTATGCCGCTGTCCTCGTCCTGGGTGTGGCCCAGTGGCTGGGCTTCGTCGCGTTGCCCCAGGATCTCCAGGTATTGGCCTCCCCCTGGGTCATGGGCGTGGCGGCCCTGCTGTTCGCGCTCAATTTCTTTGCCGACAAGATCCCGTACGTCGACAGCATCAACGATGCGCTGCAGACTTTCGTGCGCATTCCGGCGGGATTTCTGCTGGCCTATGCAGCAGCCACCGGCCTCAGCCCGGAGATTGCAGTCATTGCGGGATTGCTGGGCGGAACGCTGGCCGTCGGCACGCATGTCGCCAAGACGGGCTCGCGCGCCTTGATCAACACCTCGCCCGAGCCGTTCAGCAATGTCGTGGCGTCGTTTGGCGAAGATGTGACGGTCATCGGCGGGCTGGCCCTCGCAATCGCTTACCCGATCACTTTTCTGTGCCTACTTGCCGTGTTCGTGCTGCTCCTCATATGGATGCTACCGAGGCTGATCCGGCTGGCGATGACACCGTTTCGCAGGCTGGCGCGCGGTCGTCAGGGTCCCTGAGGCGGTAACGACCTCGACTTTTGGCGGAGCAACTGCCGCTTTCCTTCGCCCGCCTGAGGGGTAAACTCGCTCCAGCACATGTTCATCCGCCAGAACATCCAGACCCTGCGGTTCTTCCGCACGACGCCGGCGATGCGATGCCCGTATCTGCCGCACCGGCTGGAGACGAAGCTTGTCACCGAGCTGAGCGGACCGGACGCCATCTCCCAGCACGATACGCTGACCGACGCTGGGTTCCGGCGTTCTCACCACTTCGTCTACAAACCTCTCTGCGATGGCTGCCGCGCCTGCGTGCCGGTGCGCATTCGTGTTCGCGATTTCGACCCCAGCCGCGCCCAGCGCCGCATCCAGCGTCGCAACGAGCATGTCCATGCCGTGGAGACGCAGGCCCTGGCGACGGGCGAGCAGTTCTCGCTCTTCTCACGCTATGTTCTGACGCGTCACCGCGACGGCGACATGGCGGACATGGATTTCGACGACTATCGCGCCATGGTCGAGGAGAGCCCGGTCGAGACGGCGATCGTCGAATTCCGTGACGATTCGGCCGAAGGTCGGCTGGTCGGCGCCTGCCTCGTCGATTGGCTCTCGAACGGCGTGTCGGCCGTCTACAGTTTCTTCGACCCGCAGGATCCGCGCCGCGGTCTCGGCACACACATGATCCTCTGGCTGGCCAATGCTGCAGCCAAACGGGGCCTGCCCTACGTCTATCTCGGCTACTGGATCGCCGATTCCAGCAAGATGGCTTACAAGCGCGCCTTCCGGCCGCTGGAATTCTTCGGCCCCGAGGGTTGGATGGAACTGCCTGCGGCATAGGCAGTGCAATGGTGGTGGCGCAACTTGACGCACCTCCTTGGAAAACAGAAAAACTCCCGGGCGCTGGCGTCGCTAGGCGGACCAAGCTAAGAAAAGCTGTCCGAGAGCGAGATCGGGTAACGGCCAAAATCAAATAACTCGCACGCAGGGGGACGGATGCGCTTGTTGCTGCAGTTCAGCGCGCTGATCGACGCGTTAAACGAGAAGATAGGGTATATTTGTAACTGGCTTGTCTTGCTGGCCTGTGTGGTCAGCGCAGGCAACGCCATGGTGCGCTACGCGTACGACACCAGTTCGAACGCCTGGCTCGAAGTTCAGTGGTACATGTTCGCCGTCATCGTGATGTTCGGCGCCTCGTACACCTTGAAGCGCAACGAGCATGTGCGCGTCGACCTCTTCTACATGACCTTGAGCCGCCGCGGGCAGCTCTGGATCGACATCCTCGGCACACTGATCTTCCTCCTGCCGACCTGTGCGATCCTGGCTTGGCTGAGCTGGCCGTTCTTCATGCAGTCCTACAACGTGTTCGAGCACTCCTCGAATGCCGGCGGTCTGGTGCGCTGGCCGATCAAGCTGGTGCTGCCGGTGGGCTTTGCCCTGGTCGCCCTGCAGGGTCTTTCCGAACTCATCAAGCGCGTGGCCTTCCTCAACGGGTATGCCGTCGACAGTCTCGAAGCCCACTACGAGAGGCCCACGCAATGATCCCCTTGGAGTGGATGCCGCCGCTGATGTTCGGCGGCCTGGTGGTCTTCATGATCATCGGCTACCCGGTCGCCTTCTCGCTCTGCGCGGTCGGTTTCTTTTTCGGGTTCCTGTCGATCGAGATGGGCTACTTCACGATGGCCTTCATGCAGGCCATCCCCGGACGTGTCTTCGGCAGTATCCTGTCGAACGAGCTTCTGCTCGCCATCCCATTCTTTACCTTCATGGGCGCCATCCTGGAGAAATGCGGGTTGGCGGAGGACATGCTCGAATCGATGGGCCAGCTCTTCGGCCCCATCAAGGGTGGGCTGGGCTACTCGACCATCATCGTGGGCTTCATCCTCGGTGCCATCACGGGCACTGTGGCGGCGCAGGTCATCGCCATGGCGCTCATCACCCTGCCGGTGATGATGCGTTACAGGTACGACATGCGTTATGCGACCGGCGTGCTCGCCGCGTCGGGCACCATCACGCAGCTCGTACCGCCGTCGCTGGTGCTGATCGTGCTGGCCGACCAGCTCGGCCGTTCTGTGGGTGACATGTATCTCGGCGCCTGGGGTCCGTCGCTCCTGCAGATCGCCTTGTTCGCGGCCTACACCTTCTACCTCACCCTCGTGAAACCGGAGGCGTTGCCGCCGGTGCCGCGGACGCTGTTCGGCAAGGCCCTGCTGATCAAGTGCGCCTGGGGAATCATCCCCGCCGCCGTCCTGATCTTCCTGGTGCTGGGCACGATCATGATGGGACTCGCGACGCCGACCGAAGCCGGCGCCATGGGCACCATCGGCGCCATCGTGCTGGCAGTCGTGCGCAATGCCCCGCTCACCAAGTTCGACCGAATCACGTTCGGTGCTGGTTGCGCGGCGGCAATCATCGGTGCGTTGATCGGCATAGTCGCGTTCAAGTCGATCCCCTTCAAGATCGCCTTCACGATCATGTTCGCCGCGATCATCTGGCTGTGCTGGCGGGCCTGGGACGTGAAAGAGCTGCGCGACCTGATCGTGCAGGCCTTCCAGGCGACGATGCGCATCACGGCGATGGTGGCCTTCATCCTGGTCGGCGCGACCTGCTTCTCGATCACCTTCCAGGGTGTCGACGGCAACCAGTGGGTCGAGCACCTGATGTCCAACCTGCCGGGTGGCGTCTGGGGCTTCCTGATCGTCGTCAACCTGTTCGTCTTCTTCCTGGCGTTCTTCCTCGATTTCTTCGAGATCGCCTTCATCATCGTCCCGATGCTGGCGCCGGTGGCGCAGAAGCTGCTGGCGCCGGTAGTGGGAGCCGATGCCGCCTTGATCTGGTTCGGCGTCATGCTTTGCGTGAACATGCAGACGTCGTTCATGCACCCGCCGTTCGGCTTCGCCCTCTTCTATCTGCGCAGCGTGGCGCCAAAGGAAGTGAAGAGCACGGACATCTACTGGGGCTCGATCCCCTGGGTGCTGCTGCAGCTCATCATGGTGGCCATCGTGATTGCCGTACCGCAGTCGGTGACCTACTTCCTCGACAAACCGAGCGGCGTCGACCCAAGCAAGGTCAAGATCGAGATCGAGGCACCGCCCACGGACGATACTGCGCCGCCGGTCTTCGGGGCCCCGCCGAAGAACTGAGGCGCGGCGAACACGGTTGCCATCCCGAGCAACCGTGCCATCGAGATGGTGAGGCGGCTGTGCTTTGCGCGGATCGCTCATGCGGGCGCGAGAGCCGCATCATGCAGGCCTCACGAGCCTGCGCGTTTCATCAATGACGCTCGAAAGCGATGGGGCGAAACTCCGCGAGCCTGAATTGCGGATTGATCGAGCGTAGGATCGACGCCGTCAGGGTGCGTTTGCAGATTGAGCTTGGCAGATGCGCCGCGCGACATGCGGCATCACCTCGTCCAGGAGAGCCAGGCAGTCCCGATAACCCTCCAGACCAAGCTCGTAGGGGTCTGGGATGCCGCCCTTGTGCTCGTTCGCGACGATCACGCGTGCCTTGTCTGAACCGAGGAGGGAACGGACCCGGTCGGCCTCATCGTGGCCGACGCAGACGACCCATTGGTATTGGTCGAGATCCAGGTCCCCGACCCAGCGACTGACATGGGCGCTCAAATCGATGCCGCGTTCCTTCATGCACAAAACGGAGCGCTTATTGGCGGGACGACCTGCCAACTCCTTACTCACGCCGGCACTTTCCACTCGGAAGGCGCCGCCGAGGTGCTGCTGTAGCACCGCCTGCATCATCGGACTGCGGCTGATGTTGCCAGTACAGACACACAGAACCTTCTTCATCACCCGATGCTAAGCCGAGTGCCTTCGCCGTCAAGGCGACCTTCACCGGATGCACATGAAAAAGCCCCGCCGTCGCCGGCGGGGCTTTTCCTTTGAAGGTCAGTCGACGATCAGCGGCGCGCTTAGCGTCCCTGAGCCGACATCGAGAAGTTGAAGTTGTCGAAGGTGTTTTCGGCCACGCGGAACCACAGGTTCTCGTCGGTGCGGAACGCCTTCAGGCTGTCATAGATCTTCTTGAACTTCGGATCCTTGGCCGCGAGTTCATCGTAGTACTTGTAGGCTTCGAGGAAGCACGGCTCGAGGACCGAGCGCGGGAACGGCCGCAGCTCGGTGCCCGCAGCCACCAGGCGGCGCAGCGCCGGCGGATTGCCGGCATCGTACTTGGGCACCATCCAGGACGTGACGCGGCCGGACGCAGCCTCGACCATCGCCTTGTACGCCTTGGGCAGCTCGTCCCACGCCTTGTTGTTGATGTAGAGCGAGCCGACCGACGCGCCTTCCCACCAGCCGGGGTAGTAGTAGTACTTGGCGACCTTGTTGAAGCCGAGCTTCTCGTCGTCGTAGGGGCCGACCCATTCGCAGGCGTCGATCGTGCCCTTCTCCAGCGCCGGATAGATATCGCCACCGGCGATCTGCTGCGGCACCACGCCGAGGCGCGTCAGGATCAGGCCTGCGAAGCCGCCGACGCGGAACTTCAGGCCCTTCATGTCCTCCATCGACTTGATTTCCTTGCGGAACCAGCCACCCATCTGGCAGCCCGTACCGCCGAAGGTAATCGAGCGGAAATTGTACTCTTTATAGAACTCGTTGATCAGTTCGTGGCCGCCGCCGAACTCCAGCCACGCGTAGTACTGGCGCTGGTTCATCGAGAACGGCAGGCCGGTCTCGAACACGAAGTTCGGATGCTTGCCGAAGTAGTAGTAGGCCGCGGTCTGGCCGGCCTCGACGGTGCCGTTCTGCACCGCATCGGCGACCTGCAGCCCCGGGACGATCTCACCCGCTGCGAACGGCCGGACCTGGAACTTGCCGTCGGACATCTCGCCGACGATCTTGGCGAAGAGTTCGGAACCGCCGTACAGCGTGTCGAGCGACTTCGGGAAGCTCGACGTCAGACGCCATTTCACTTCCGGCATGCTCTGCGCAATAGCCGGCGCCGCGACGGTCGTCACGGCCGCAACACCCGCGGCACCCACGCCAGCGGTCTTGATGAATTTTCTACGCTTCATCTCTTTATACCTCCCATAAGAAGACCCTCATGGCCTTCCTTAGCGAGGCGAGACTGGCATGCGGAATTCCGTTTGGAAAGCGCCGCCCCCCTGCGGAAACCCTTAAATCTATGCAATGTTCAGCGACCCACACCCTTCGGAGCAGGATGAGGAGCCCCGCCGCAGCGGGGCTCCGAAGAGTTGCAAGAGAGACCTATTTTACACTTTGCCAGCGCCGTACATTCTGGCCATGAACCCGTCGAAACCGCCCTCGGCGATGCGCGACCAGAGCACCTGTTCGGACCGATAGGGCCGCCAGACGTCCCAGACCTTCTTGAACTTGGCGTTCTTGGCCACGATCTCGTTGCACACTTCGTTGGTCGCGTTGAAGCAGGCTTCAAGGACGGCGGTCGGGAACGGCAGCAGCTTTACGCCGCTGGCCACCAGCCGGCGCAGCGCGGCGGGATTGCCATTGTCGTACTTGGCCAGCATCCAGAGCGTGACCTCGTTGGCCGCTACCTCGATCGCCTTCTGGTAGATCGGCGGCAGCTCGGACCAGCCCTTCTGGTTGACGTAGGCGGTGCCCATGCCGGTGCCCTCCCACCAGCCTGGGTAGTAGTAGTATGGCGCCACCTTGTTGAAGCCGAGCTTCTCGTCGTCGTAGGGCCCGACCCACTCGGCAGCATCGATCGTGCCCTTCTCCAGCGCCGGATAGATGTCGCCACCGGGGATCTGCTGTGCCACGACGCCGAGCTTGCCCAGGATTTGGCCCGCAAAGCCGCCGACCCGGAACTTCAGGCCCTTGAGGTCGTCGACGGTCTTGATCTCCTTGCGGAACCAGCCGCCCATCTGCGCGCCGGTGCCACCCATCAAGTGACCGACGACGCCGTAATCTTTGTAGAACTCGTCCATCGCCTGGCGGCCACCGCCATGCATCCACCACGCGACGTGCTGGCGGCTGTTGAGGCCAAACGGCACGGCCGTGTCGAAGGAGAAGGTGTAGTCCTTGCCGATGTAATAGTAGGCCGCCGTCTGGCCCATCTCGACGGTGCCGTTTTGCACGGCGTCCAGCACCTGGAAACCGGGTACGATCTCACCCGAGGCGAACGGCGTGATCTTGAACTTGCCGTCGGTGATCTCGCCGACCCTTCGGCAGAAATGCTCGGCACCGCCGTAGAGCGTGTCGAGCGACTTGGGAAAACTCGATGTCAGACGCCACTTCAACTCCGGCATGGCCTGCGCCAGTGCCGGCGCGGCCACCGATGTAGCGACAGCGCCCACACCGGCAGTCTTGATGAACCTGCGACGTTGCATGGTGCCCCTCCCTGGGGATTTTGTAGACCGGATTTTTATTCCACCCGGCGGAATAAGCCTACAGGCGATTTGGCAAAGGTCGACAACAAAAAAGCCCCGCCGAAGCGGGGCTTTTCCACCGGGCAGGGCCCGGAAGGTTCAGAGCTTGTTGGCCGCCGACTGGCGCGCCATGAAGTTGTCGAAGGTGTTCTCGGCCACTCGGAACCACAGAACTTCCTCGTTCCGGAACGGCTTCCAGGAATCGTAAACCTTCTTGAACTTCGGATTCTTGGCAATCGTCTCGGCGTAGAGCTCGTTGGCGGCGTTGAAACACGCTTCCATCACTGACTGCGGGAACGGCAGGAACTTCGTGCCGGCCGCGACCAGCTCGCGCAGCGCCTTGGGATTCTGTGCATCATACTTCGCGACCGACCAGCTCACGGTGTCGCCAGAGGCCACGGCAATGGCTTCCTTGTAAGGCGCCGGCAACGCGTCGAACGCCTTGTCGCCGCAGTAGAGCGACAGCGCCGCGCAGCCTTCCCACCAGCCGGGGTAGTAGTAGTACGGCGCCACCTTGTTGAAGCCGAGCTTCTGGTCGTCGTACGGACCCACCCACTCGGCCGCGTCGATCGTGCCCTTCTCAAGCGCCGGATAGATGTCGCCGCCCGCGATCTGCTGCGGCACCACGCCGAGTTTTGCCATCACCTGGCCTGCGAAGCCGCCGATGCGCATCTTCACGCCCTTCATGTCTTCGGGCGTCTTGATCTCCTTGCGCCACCAGCCGCCCATCTGCGCGCCGGTGTGGCTCATCAGGAAGGAGGTCATCTTGTAGTCTTTGTAGAACTCGCGCATCAGCTCGAGCCCGCCACCATGATAGACCCAGGCATTGTGCTGGCGCGTGTTCAGGCCGAACGGCAGTGCGGTGTCGAAGGCGAAGGTCGGGTCCTTGCCGACGTAGTAATACGAAGCCGTGTGGCCGCACTCGACGGTCTCGTTCTGTACGGCATCGACGACCTGCAGGCCGGGGACGATTTCGCCGGCGGCGAATACGCGGATCTGGAACTTGTTGTCAGTCAGTGCGGCGACGCGCTTGGCGAAGAATTCACCGGCACCGTAGATCGTGTCGAGCGACTTCGGGAAGCTCGACGCCATGCGCCACTTCACTTCAGGCAGGGACTGAGCAACCGCTGGCGCGGCGAGCGCACTTGCAGCGGCCATTGTCGCGCCACCGACGCCGGCGGTGCGCATGAATTTGCGACGTTGCATCTGAAAAAAACTCCCTAAGCTCTCTTTCTTCGAGCGCGTCCTTTGCGACGCGAACCGCGTTTTGCGGAGCGAGTTTATCGCATGGCGCAACAGGGATGGAAAGCTAGTTGCTACCTCCCTGAAGACAAATGGGAATCCCCACCGAAGAAGGTCTTTTATACTTATTTTTCAAAGACTTGGGTCACAGCTTTCCGGCGGCCGACTGGCGCGCCATGAAGGTGTCGAAGGTGTTCTCGACGACGCGGAACCACAGCACCTCTTCGGCGCGAAACGGCTTCCACGACTCGTAGACCTTCTTGAACCTCGGGTTCTTGGCGCTCGTCTCGGCGTAGATCTCGTTGGCGGCAGTGAAGGCCGCTTCCATCATTGCCTGGGAAAACGGCAGGACCTTCGCACCGCCCGCAATCAGCTCCCGCAGGGCACGCGGGTTCTGTGCGTCGTACTTGGCGAGCGACCATCCTACCGTATCGCCAGCCGCGACGGAGATCGCCTCCTTGTAAGCCGGTGGCAGCGCCTCGAACGCCTTGTCGCCACAGTAGAGCGAGATGGCCGTGCTGCCTTCCCACCATCCCGGATAGTAGTAGTACGGCGCGACCTTGTAGAAGCCGAGCTTCAGGTCGTCGTAGGGACCGACCCATTCGGCGGCATCGATCGTGCCCTTCTCCAGCGCCGGATAGATGTCACCGGCAGCGATCTGCTGCGGCACCACACCGAGCTTCGCCAGCACTTGGCCGGCAAAACCGCCGACGCGAAACTTCAACCCCTTCAGATCGTCGAGCGTCTTGATCTCCTTGCGGAACCAGCCGCCCATCTGCGCGCCCGTGTGTCCCACCAGGAAGGACGTCATCTTGTAGTCCTTGTAGAACTCGCGCATCAGCTCGAGTCCGCCACCGTGATAGACCCAGGCATTGTGCTGGCGGGTGTTCAGTCCGAACGGCAGCGCCGTGTCGAAGGCGAACGTCGGATCCTTGCCGACATAGTAGTAGGCGCCCGTGTGACCGCACTCGACGGTCTCGTTCTGTACGGCGTCGACGACCTGCAAGGCCGGGACGATCTCGCCGGCAGCGAAGGAGCGGATCTGGAACTTGTTGTCGGTCAGCACCGCGACGCGCTTGGTGAAGAATTCGCCGGCGCCGTAGATCGCATCGAGAGACTTCGGAAAGCTCGACGCCATGCGCCACTTCACCTCGGGCATGGACTGGGCAATGGCAGGTGCTGCGAGCGCACCAGCCGCGACCGCTGACGCGCCACCGACGCCAGCCGTGCGCAAGAACTTGCGACGTTGCATCTTGGAAATTCTCCCTAGGACTTCTTGTTTTGACCCGGCCTTGAACCGAGCCGCTTCTTACGGCGGGAGAATTATCGCATGGCGCAACAGGGCCAAAAATAAAGAAACCCCGCCGAAGCGGGGTTTCCAGGGTCTTCTCGGACGAGGCCGATCAGAGCTTATTGGCCGCCGACTGACGCGCCATGAAGTTGTCCAGCGTGTTCTCGGCAACGCGGAACCACAGCACCTCTTCGCCACGGAACGGCTTCCACGACTCGAAGATCTTCTTGAACTTCGGGTTCTTCTCGTTGAGCGAGGCGAAGACCTCGTTCGTCGCGTTGAAGCAGGCTTCCAGGATCTGCGGCGAGAACGGCATCAGCTTGGTGCCGGCGGCGACCAGCTCGCGGACCGCCTTGGGGTTCTGCGCGTCATACTTGGAGAGCATCGAGGTGTGGGCCTTGGCGGCGGCCGCCTCCACGATCGCCTGGTAGGACTTCGGCAGTTCCGCCCACTTCGCAGTGTTCACATAAGCCGAGAGCTGCGGGCCGGCTTCCCACCAGCCGGGGTAGTAGTAGTACGGCGCCACCTTGTTGAAGCCGAGCTTCTGGTCGTCATACGGACCCACCCACTCGGCGGCGTCGATCGTGCCCTTCTCCAGCGCCGGATAGATGTCGCCGCCCGCGATCTGCTGCGGCACCACGCCGAGCTTCGTCAGCACCTCGCCCGCAAAGCCGCTGACGCGGAACTTCAGGCCCTTGAGGTCGTCGACAGTCTTGATCTCCTTGCGGAACCAGCCGCCCATCTGTGCGCCGGTGTTACCGCACGGAATGGAGTAAATGTTGTAGTCCTTGAAGAAGTCGTTCATGAGCTGGCGGCCACCGCCCCAGTTCATCCACGCATCCTGCTGGCGCGCGTTGAGACCGAACGGCACCGCGCAATCGAGTGCGAACGTCAGGTCCTTGCCGACATAGTAGTAGGACGCGGTGTGACCCATCTCGACCGTGCCGTTCTGCACGGCGTCTGCCACCTGCAGGCCCGGGACGATCTCGCCGGCCGCGAACAGACGGATCTGGAACTTGCCGTCGGTCGCTTCGGAAACGTACTTGGTGAAGATCTCGGCCGAACCGAAGATCGTGTCGAGCGCCTTGGGGAAGCTCGACGCCATGCGCCACTTCAGCTCGGGCGAGGACTGAGCGATGGCGGGCGCGGCCAGCGTGCCGGCGGCTGCCACCGTGGCCGTGCCGATGCCGGCCGTGCGGATGAACTTACGACGTTGCATTGAATTGGACTCCACTCGTGTGGCGGAACGGCATGACATACCGCCCGAATTGCGCGCCTTATGACACGCACGCCACACAGGACGAAAGGTTCAACGCATGAGCAATAAGGCGAGCGCCAATGCGCCCACTGCAATGCGATACCAAGCGAAGACAGTGAAGCCATGACGGCTGATGAAACGGACGAAGGCGCCGACCACCAGAAATGCCGACACAAAAGCCGCCGCGAAGCCCAGGACGATGATGCCGCCATCGTCCCAGTTCAGAGACGACCAGTTCTTGTAGAGATCGTAGACGGTCGCGCCGAGCATCGTCGGCATCGCCAGGAAGAACGAGAATTCCGCCGCAGTCGCACGATCCACGCGGAAAACACGCGCGCCCATGATGGTGGCGCCGGCGCGGCTGACACCCGGGATCATGGCGAGGCATTGGCACAGCCCAATCAGCAACGCGGTCTTGAAATCGACCTCATCGAGCGATTTTACGCGCGGGCGCTGCGCGTATCGTTCGATCACCAGGATCGCTACTCCTCCCACAATCAAGGCAATCGCCACGACCATAGGATCGAACAACACCGACTTGATGTACTTGTGCGCGAACACGCCGACGATGGCCGCTGGCAGGAAAGCGATGCCGATCGCTGCTGCGAAGCGCATCGCAGGCTTCTGCCGCTCGATCACGCCGGATGCGGTCGCCCAGATCTTGCGACGATAGAGCAAACAGACGGCCAGGATCGCGCCGAGTTGGATGACGATTTCGAACACCTTGCCGGGTGGCCCCTGGAAGTTCAGCACTTCCCCGGCAAGGATGATGTGGCCTGTCGAGGAGACGGGCAGGAACTCGGTAAGGCCTTCGATAACGCCGATCAGCAGCGCCTTCCAGATCAGCGTCAGGTCCATTCTTAGTCCTTGAACCGTTTAGCGCGCGGCCAGCCCTTCTCCGGCATGCGCCCCGCCTGCGCGCGTTCACCGCGCCAGAACTTCAGCTCGCTGGCCGGGATCACTCGGTTGCCCCAGGGCAGCCCCTCCGAAAGCTTGAATGCCTGCGCATCCGCCAGGTGGTCGCCCTTGGACTTCTGCAGCAACACGCCGCGGCCGCGCCCCATTTCGGGAACCTCAGCGAGCGGGAAGATCAGGAGTTTGCGGCCTTCGCTGAGCGCCGCCACCGAATCGGCATTTTCCGGTACGATCGAGAATGCCTGGGCCTTCTCCTTGTCGGCGAGGTTAAGGACCTGCTTGCCGTTCTTGGTCTGCGCCACGACATCGTCTTCGGGCACGATGAAGCCACGGCCAGCATCAGACGCCACGAAGAACTTGCGCCCGCCCTTCAGCACGATGAGCTGCACGATGTCCTGCTCGTTGCCGAGCTCGATCATCAGCCGAATCGGTTCGCCATGGCCGCGCGCACTGGGCAGGCGGTCGCAGCCCAATGTGTAGAAGCGACCATTGGTGGCGAACACCAGCACCTTGTCCGTCGACTGCGCATGGATCGCAAAACGCGGCCCGTCGCCTTCCTTGAACTTGAGGTCGGCCGCGGCCTTGTCGTCGAGATGGCCCTTGGCGGCGCGGATCCAGCCCTTCTCGGACAGGATCACCGTCATCGGCTCGCGCTCGACGAAATCCTCGATTGCGTGTTCGATCTCGGCCGGTGCATCGGCCAACTCGGTACGGCGACGGCCGAGTTCGGTCTTGCCGCCGAACTTCTTCTTGGTCTCCCGAGTTTCCTCGGCGATCGCCTCCCACTGCAGGTCGTCGCTCTTCAGCAGCTCCTTGAGCGTCTTGCGCTCGGCCGAGAGCTTCTTGTGCTCGCCGCGGATCTCGAACTCTTCGAGCCGGCGCAGCGCGCGCAGCCGCATGTTCAGGATCGACTCGGCCTGCAGGTCTGTCAGCCCGAAGGCCTTGATCATCTTGGGCTTGGGCTCGTCCTCCTCGCGGATGATCTTGATCAGCTTGTCGAGGTTGAGATAGGCGATCAGGTAGCCGTCGAGGATCTCCAGCCGGCGCTCGATCTCAGCCAGCCGGTAGGTCGACCGGCGCACCAGCACTTCGCGGCGGTGATCGAGGAAGGCCTGCAGCGCCTCGCGCAGGTTCATCACGCGCGGCGTGTTGTCCTTGTCGAGGACGTTGAGGTTCAGCGGAAAGCGGATCTCGAGGTCGCTGAGCTTGTAGAGCTGCTCCATGAGCAGTTCGGCCGGCACGTTGCCGGTGCGTGGCTCCAGCACGATGCGCACGTCGTCGGCCGACTCGTCGCGCACGTCTTCCAGGATCGGCAGCTTCTTGGCGTTGATGATCTCGGCGATGCGCTCGATCAGCCGGCCCTTCTGCACCTGGTACGGAATTTCCGTGACGATGATCCGGTATTGCCCGCGCGGAAGCTGTTCGACTTCCCACTTGGCGCGCAGACGGAAGGCACCGCGGCCGGTCTTGTAGGCCTCGACGATCGACTCGCGCGGCTCGACCAGGATGCCGCCGGTCGGGAAGTCCGGTCCCTTGACCAGATCGACCAGGGTCTCGATGCGCGAGTTCGGCGTCTTGATGAGATGCAACAGCGCATCGCACAGCTCGCCGGCATTGTGCGGCGGGATCGAGGTCGCCATGCCGACGGCGATGCCGGCAGCACCATTGGCCAGCAGATTGGGAAAGCCGCCGGGCAGCACGACCGGCTCTTCCGTCGAGCCGTCGTAGTTCGGCCGAAAGTCGACCGCGTTCTCGTCGATGCCGCCCAGCAACGCCTCGGCCACCGCCGTGAGACGCGCCTCGGTGTAACGCATCGCGGCCGGGTTATCGCCGTCGATGTTGCCGAAGTTGCCTTGCCCCTCGATCAGCGGATAGCGGGCGGCAAAATCCTGCGCGAGGCGCACCAGCGCGTCGTAAATCGACTGGTCGCCGTGCGGGTGGTATTGGCCGATCACGTCGCCAACCACGCGCGCGCTCTTCTTGAAGGCGCTGTTGGGGTCGAGCCGCAACTGGCGCATGGCGTAGAGCAGCCGGCGATGGACGGGCTTCAGGCCATCGCGCACATCGGGCAATGACCGCGACATGATGGTCGACAGTGCATAGGAAAGGTAGCGCTCCTGGAGCGCTTGCCCGAACTGCACCGGCTTGACCGCCGCGAGTGGAACGACGTTGTTGCGCTTTGCCATTTACCGGACGTGAGGGGAACCGGCCGCAATTCTCGTCACGGCCATTGTTATTCTAGCGTTGGAGCGACTCCATAAATCTCGACCGCGCGGGAGGCAAGGGCTTGTTGTGTGGCCAAAACACGTGCCGCTCGAGGAAATAGCCCGTCAGGTCGAGACCTTGGCGCAACTCATTGTCATCGGACGGTAATCCGCCGGTGGATAGAAATCCGGGCAGCGGCAGGAGCTTCTCCTTGTAGGGGCCCGCCACGGCCCGCGACACCGCCCTGCCTGTCTTGGGCGAGACATAGGCCAGGTCCTCCGTTGTCCCGGTGGCTGCGCATTTCTCGAGGTCGAGCCCGAAGCCCAGTTCCTGCAGCAGCCCCAGTTCCAGCCGCACATAGAGAACCGGCCAGCCGGGATGGCCCAGCACGCCCAGAAAGGCACGGAAGCCGTCGAACATCGCCGGATGCGGTTCGCGCTCGGGAAGAGCGGCATCGACGACGGCGCAAGCAGCCGCCAGCCCCGACAGTTCGACTGCACTATCGAGAACCTGCGCGGCATGGGCTTCCCGCAGCTCGCCGGAATAATTGCCGAGCTGTTCGGAAAGCCGCGCCCTCCAGGCGACTTCGACGAGATTGCCGGACTGCCACACGGGACGGGCACGGCGCGAGATGCCACCCGGGACGAAGCCGGCGTGGCGACCATGCTCGCGCGTCAGCAACGACACGACGAGCCCATTCTCGCCATGAGGCCGCGCCGTCAGCACGATGCCATCGTCCGTCCAATCCATGCGCGTGTATGCCGCGTTTGGCGAAATCGCGCTAGGTTGGGGCATGTCCCGATTAAGACGGCGCACGCTTCTGGGCGCCAGTGCCCTCGCCGCCTTCCCACCCAAGCTCTTCGCCCAGACCGCCGCCACGAGCCGGCCGCGTCTCCTGCAGGGCGTCCAGGCCGGCGATGTCGGGGCCGATGGCGCCACGATCTGGAGCCGCGCCGACCGACCGGCCCGCATGATCGTCGACTATGCGACGACGGAGAGCTTCACCGACGCGCGGCGCATCGAAGGACCATTGGCCCTCGAGGCGACGGACTTCACGTCCCGCATCCGCCTGGGCGACCTGCCTCCGGGGCAAACCATCTTCTATCGCGTCGCCTATCTCGACCTTGGCGACCTCAAGTCCCTGAGCGAGCCGGTCGTCGGCCGTTTCCGTACACCGCCCGCGTCCAATGCCGATGTGAGCTTCGTCTGGTCTGCCGACACGGTCGGTCAGGGCTGGGGCATCAACCCCGAAGTCGGCGGCATGACGATCTACGAAACGATGCGCCGCCTCGCGCCCGATTTCTTCGTCCATTGCGGCGACACGATCTACGCCGACAATCCGCTGGCCCCTGAGAAGAAGCTGCCCGACGGCCGCGTGTGGAAGAACGCCGTCACCGAGGCGAAGTCGAAGGTCGCGGAAAGCTTGCCCGAGTTCCGCGGCAACCATCTCTACAATTTCCTCGACGACAATCTGCGTCGCTTCAATGCCGAAGTGCCGATGGTGGCGCTGTGGGACGACCACGAGGTCGTCGATAATTGGACGTGGGAGAAACGTCTCGACGCCGACCCTCGCTACAAGGTCAAGGATGCCCGCACCCTTGCGACCGCGTCGGAGCGCGCCTTCCGCGAATACATGCCCCTGGCCGACGGGCTCGACGGACCGATGCGGCTGTATCGCCGCTTTTCGTTCGGCCCGCATCTCGACCTTTTCCGCCTCGACATGCGCAGCTTCCGCGGCCCCAACACGGTTTCCGCCTCGAACACGGCCTATCTCGGTGACGAGCAACTCGCCTGGCTGAAACAGGCGCTCAAGTCGTCGAAGGCGACCTGGAAGGTCATCGCGGCCGACATGCCGCTGGGCCTCGTCGTCTACGACGACTGGCGCACCAAGACCGGCGCGGATGCGCTCGCCAACGCCGACGACGGGCCGCCGCTTGGCCGCGAACTCGAGATCGCGGGCCTGCTTGCTTTCATCAAGCGCGAGGACATTCGCAACGTGCACTGGATCACCGCCGACGTGCACTATCCGGCCACGCACCGCTACGACCCGGCCCAGGCCGCCTTCTCCGACTTCACACCGTTCTACGAGTTCGTCTCGGGACCGTTATGCGCCGGAGGCTTCGGTCCTAATGCGCTCGACCGCACGTTCGGGCCGCAGATCGTCTTCCAGAAAACGCCCAGCCGGATCGATCTGTCGCCGCTGGAAGGCTCCTGCCATTTCGGCCATGTCAAAGTCGATGGCCGCACGGGACTGATGACCGTCACCCACCGCGACGCGGCGGGCGGCATCCTGCACACGCTCGAACTGGCGCCGACCTAGTTATTGCTTGGTTATCGCTTGGGCTCGTAGTCCAGCCCGATGGCACGGTAGTGCGACGGATCGTCGGCCCAGCGCTCGCTCACCTTCACGTGCAGGAAGAGATGCACCGGGCGCTCCAGCATCTGGCCCAGCTCATGGCGTGCCCGCGCACCGATCTGCTTGATACGCGCGCCACCCTTGCCCAGGAAGATGGCGCGCTGCCCGTCGCGCTGGACATGGATCGTCTGTTCGACCCGCACGCTGCCGTCGGGCCGATCTTCCCATTTATCGGTCTCGACGGCGGCCTCGTAGGGCAGCTCCTGATGAAGCTGCAGGAAGACCTGTTCGCGAGTCACCTCGGACGCCAGGAGACGCAACGGCAGGTCGGCCGCCTGGTCCTCGGGATAGAGGAATGGTCCTGCGGGAACGGCGGCGGCCAGGGCGGTCAGAAGATCGCCGATGCCGTCGGCCTTCAGTGCGCTCACCATGAAGGTGTGCTCGAAGGGCACGCGGGCGTTGAGCTCAGCCGTGAGCGCCAGCAGCTTTTCGCGCGGCACCAGGTCAATCTTGTTCAGCACCAGATAACGCGGCGCGCGCGACTGCTTCAGCCGCTCGATGATGGCTTCGGTCTCCGGCCCGATGCCGCGCTCGGCATCCACCACCAGCGCCACGACATCGGCATCCTCGGCGCCCTGCCAGGCCGCCGCAACCATGGCCCGTTCCAGACGGCGCTTGGCGACGCGGAAGATGCCGGGCGTATCGACCAGCACGACCTGGGCACGCGCACCATCGGGCAGGTCCGTCATGGCAATGCCGATCACGCGCATGCGCGTGGTCTGCACCTTGGGCGAGACGATGCTCACCTTCGAGCCGACCAGGCCGTTCACCAGGGTCGACTTGCCGGCATTGGGGGCGCCGACCACGGCAACGAAGCCAGCACGTGTAGAAAGTTCGCTCATTACCGGTCCAGCCGTTCGAGAAGAGTTAAAGCCGCCAGTCGTTCGGCCTCACGTTTGCTGCCACCGCGGCCACGCGCCGGCTCGTGGCCCTTGATCGCCACGTCGACGACGAAGACAGGCGCGTGCGCCGGCCCTTCGCGGTCGACTTCGCGGTAGCTCGGCAGCGGCAGGCGCCTCGCCTGAGCCCATTCCTGCAACGCCGTCTTGGCGTCGCGCGGCGGCGCTGCACCTTGCTGACTGAGCCGGTCGCCCCACAACTTATGTACGCAGGCGGCCGCGCGCTCGAAGCCGCCATCGAGGTAGACGGCGCCCAGCAACGCTTCGAGGGCATCGGCCAGGATGTTGGGTTGGATGCTGTCGCCATGAGCACGCTCGGAGTCGCCCAGCCGGAGATGAGGGCCAAGGTCGATCTCCGTCGCGATCTCGACCAGCGTCTCGGCCCTTACGAGGGCAGCATGTCGCCGCGCCAGCCCGCCCTCACGCTCGTGCGGAAAGCGCTTCAGCAGGAGATCGGCCATGACCAGCGACAGGACCCGGTCGCCCAGGAATTCGAGCCGTTCGTTACCTTGAGGGAAGGCCGCTTTCAGCTCGGGACGGCGGTCGAGTGCGCTGCGGTGGGTTAGCGCTTCGGCGGCGAATTCGGCACGAGCGAACGCGTGCCCCAGACCTTCCGACAACGCCGCCAGATCGGCGTCTGTCGGCTTCAGTGGATGGCCATAAAGAAGCGGTTCCAGCGTATTGCCTCGGGCCATTTCCACGGCTCCAGCCAACCCGCAGCCGATGGATCGTGCGAGAAGAAGATGAACTCGGCCCGGCCGACGAGATTCTCCGCCGGCACGTACCAGCCGAGTTGATCGCGATCGCGCGTCGAGCCGGAGAAGTCGCGCAGCATGAGGCGCGTTCGGCTGTCGAGTGAATCGTCGCGATTGTCGCCCATGACGAAGTAGTTGCCGGCCGGCACGAGGAACTCGGGCGTGTTGTCGGCCATGCCGTTGTCCATGTACTCGAGCACGGTGTAGCTGCGGCCGTTGGGCAGCGTCTCGCGATAGAGCGTGCCCTTCTGATAGTGGCCGTTCGTGCCCTTCACATAGTCGCTGGAGCGCAGCCGATCGACTGCCTTGCCATTGATGTGGAGGATGCCGTTCGTGACCTGGATGCGGTCGCCGGGCATGCCGACGATGCGCTTGATGTAGTCCGTGCGGTTGACGCCCTGGCCCTGGTCGCCGGGATACTTGAAGACGGCGACGTCGCCGCGCTCCGGCGGCGAACCGAAGACCCGCCCCGAGAACACGCCGAGCGAGAATGGGAAGGAGTGCTTGCTGTAGCCGTAGGAGTATTTCGACACGAACAGATAGTCGCCGACCAGCAGGGTCGGGATCATCGATCCGCTCGGAATGTTGAAAGGCTCGATGGCAAACGTTCGCACGACGAGTGCGATCAGCACGGCATAGACGACCGTACGGACGGTCTCGCCCCAGCCGCCGGCCTTCTCCTGTCCCCGCTTCCGCCGATCAGCCACGTCCGTCATCGCCGTTCCAGTTTAAACGAGCCGCGGCTATAGCAGGGCCCGCCGGCTGTGTCTCCCGCCCCGGTTGAGGCATCTGCGCACTGCAGTTCGGGTGGTATCGCCGTCTGGTTCATATTTGCGGTACCGCCGAAATGATGACGATTGCCTGGGCCATTGGGTATTCGTCGGTCAACGTCAGGTCGATTTGCGGCGACATTCCGGCGGGCGTCATCTCCTGAAGCCGTGCCAGAGCGCCGCCCGTCAGCGCCATGGTGGGTCGGCCACCACGCTGGTTGATGACGCCCATGTCACGCCAGAAGACACCACGGCGCAAGCCCGTACCCAAGGCCTTGGAGCAGGCCTCCTTGGCGGCGAAGCGCTTGGCATAGCTTGCCGCGCGGGTCGCGCGACCTTCGGATCTTTTTTGTTCCGTCTCTGTGAAGATTCGCTGCACGAACCGGTCGCCGAACCTTTCCAGCGACTTCTCGATCCGCCGGATATCGCAAAGGTCGTTCCCGATGCCCAGGATCACGCGGATTGCCCTCCCGCGCGGGCGGCATCCATCACCCGGCGCATTTCCCGGATCGCGGCTTCCAGACCGACGAAGATCGCCTCGCCCACCAGGAAGTGACCGATGTTCAGCTCCCGCACCTCGGGGATGGCCGCCACCGGCCCGACATCGGCATAGCTCAACCCGTGACCGGCATGGCATTCGAGGCCAAGCTTGGCGCAGAGCGCCGCCGCTTTGGTGATGCGCGCCAACTCGGCCTGCTTGGCCGCGCCCTCGATCTCGCAGTACCGGCCGGTGTGCAGCTCGACCACCGGCGCCCCCAGAGTAACGGCGGCTTCGAGCTGGCGCGGATCGGCTTCGATGAACAGCGACACCCGGATGCCAGCATCGCGCAGGCGGGCGACCATGGGTTTCAGATGATTGTGCTGGCCGGCAGCATCGAGGCCGCCCTCGGTCGTCCGCTCCTCACGCTTCTCCGGCACGATACAAGCGGCATGCGGGCGATGGCGCAGTGCGATGTCGACCATCTCCTGGGTCGCCGCCATCTCGAAGTTGAGCGGCACCTTGAGCTCGCGCATCAGCCCTTCGATATCGGCGTCGATGATATGCCGGCGATCCTCACGGAGATGCGCGGTGATGCCGTCCGCACCGGCTGCCTCGGCAAGCCGCGCCGCGCGCAATGGATCGGGAAGGTGCCCTCCACGCGCGTTACGCACGGTGGCGACGTGGTCGATATTGACGCCGAGACGCAGAGGATTGGGCGCGGACATACGCTACTTTCGCTGAAGGGAGATGGAGAGAGTCGTCAATTGCGGGCGCGTTCGACGGCGTTGATGGCGGGCGTGGCGCGCAGCGCCGCGGTGATGTCGGCGAGGTGCTTCACGTCCGAGACCTCGACGTCGATCACCATGTCGAAGAAGTCCATCGACCGGTTGACGATGCGCAGGTTGGAAATATTGCCTTCGTGGCGGGCAATGACGGTCGAGAGACTCGACAGGCTGCCCGGCTGGTTGGCGACCGTGATCTTGAGCCGGCCGGTATAGACGCCGCCCTCGCCGTCGCCGACCGAGTCCCAGCCGACGTCGATCCAGCGCTCCGGCGAGTCCGAGAAGCTCTCGAGCGTGGCGCAATCGATCGTGTGAATGGTGACGCCCTTGCCTGTGGTGATGATGCCGACGATGCGGTCACCGGGCAGCGGATGGCAGCAGCGCGCGAAGTGCACCGCCATGCCAGGGATCAAACCGCGGATGGCGATCTGGCCTGGTTCGCCTCGACCGCGTGCACTGTCGGCCTTGCTCGCCTTGCCGGCCTTGGCACGGGCACGCGAGATCGGCACGACATCGGCGCCGCTCTTGCGGTTTTGCTTGAGGCCGGGATAGACGGCGGTCAGCACTTCGCGGGCGCCCGTCAGGCCGGCGCCAACTGCCGCGACGAGATCGTCCGTCGTTGCCTGCTTGAAGTTCGCACGCACACCGTCGAGGCCTTTCTCGGTGACCTCGTAGCCCTCCTCGTGGAAAGCCTTGTCCAGCAGGGAGCGACCGAGCTGGATGTATTGCTCGCGCTGGCGAACGCGGATGAAACGACGAATCGCGGCCTTGGCCTTGCCGGTGACGACGAAGCGCTCCCAAGTCGGTGACGGCGTCTGCGCCTTGGACGTGACGATCTCGACTTGGTCGCCGTTGGAGAGCTGGGTTCGGAGCGGCAGCATGCGGCCGTTGATCTTGGCGCCGACGCACGTATCGCCAACCTGGCTGTGCACGGCATAGGCGAAGTCGATCGGTGTCGCGCCGCGCGGCAGGGCAATCAGCTTGCCCTTGGGCGTGAAGCAGAACACCTGGTCCTGGAACATCTCGAGCTTGGTGTGCTCGAGGAACTCCTCGGCGTTGGGCGCCTTGTCGAGGATGTCCATGAGGCTCCGCAACCAGGCATATTGCGGGGCGTCGGTCGACGGTCCGCCTTGCTTGTAGATCCAGTGCGAAGCGACGCCGCGCTCGGCCTGGTCCTGCATGTCCTCCGTACGGATCTGGATCTCGATGCGCTGGCCCAGCGGGCCGATCACGCCGGTGTGCAGCGAACGATAGCCGTTGGGCTTGGGAACCGAGATGTAATCCTTGAAGCGCTGCGGCAGCACTTGATAGCGGCCATGCAGCAAGCCGAGCGCCTGGTAGCACTGCGCGACATCGGCCACGATGATGCGGAAGGCCATAATGTCGGCGAGCTGCTCGAACGACACGTTCTTGGTCTGCATCTTGCGCCAGATCGAATAAGGCGTCTTCTCGCGCCCCGATACCTGCGCCTCGAGCCCGCCCTCCTTCAGCGTCTTGACCAGTTCGGCCTCGATTTGCGGCACCAGCTTGTCGCCGCGTTCGCGGAGGTAACCCTGCCGCGCCAGCACCGAAGCACGGCCGTCGGGATTGAGTTCGGCGAAAGCCAGCTCCTCCAGCTCACGCTTCACCTTCTCCATGCCGATGCGCGAAGCGAGCGGCGCGTAGAGGTCCATCGTCTCGCGCGCGATGCGCTTGCGCCGGGCCGACTCCTTGATGTGGTGCAGAGTCCGCATGTTGTGCAGGCGGTCGGCGAGCTTCACCAGGAGCACGCGGATGTCGGACGACATGGCCAGCACCAGCTTGCGCAGGTTCTCGGCTTCCTTGGTGCTTTCGGATTGGATCTCCAGCCGGCTGAGCTTGGTCACGCCATCGACAAGCCGGGCGATGTTCTCGCCGAACATGCCGGCGATCTCGTCTCGGGTGGCGTCGGTGTCTTCCAGCGTGTCGTGCAGCAGGCCGGTCACGATCGAGGCGGTATCCAGGCGCATCTCGGCCAGGATGCCCGCCACTTCGACGGGATGGGAGAAATAGGGGTCGCCCGAGGCCCGGAGCTGGTTACCGTGCTTTTTCAGGCCATAGACGTAGGCGCGGTTAAGGACATCCTCGTCCGCATCCGGATCGTAGGCCTGTACACGCTCGACGAGTTCAAACTGACGGATCATAGCAATCGTCCATTATATGGGGACGATTGCGTTCACTCCACGACGTTTGCACAAATAGCAGGGCTCAACCCTGCCTTTGGCCCTATTCGGTGACGTCGTCTTCCTCGGTCATCGGCAATGCCTTCGGCTGGGCTGCCTCGGCCCCACCCTGCGCCAGTGCCGCGGCCAGCTCCTGCTCGAGCTCGGCCATTTCGTTGACCTCTTCGGGCTTGTCGACGTCCGCGTGCTTCTGCATGCCGGAGATCAGCGAGTCCTTGAGGACGGCCTGGTCGAGCTTGGTTTCGGCGATCTCGCGCAGCGCCACGACCGGGTTCTTGTCGCGATCACGATCGAGCGTGATCTGGGCGCCAGCCGAGATGTCACGCGCGCGCTGGGCGGCAAACATGACGAGCTCGAAACGGTTCGGCACCTGCAAAATGCAGTCTTCGACGGTGACACGCGCCATGGCGGACCTCTGAATTCCCGGGAGCCGCGGGTTATACGCCCCCACCGCCAAAAGACAAGGGGGCGGAAGGCCTCGGAAAAGGCCGCTTCCCTAGAAGGGATGGGCCTCCTGCTCGGGCGGCAAGGCAGCCAGCAGGGCCTGAATCGACGCTCCGGTGACCGGATGACGCCAGTCCGGCGCCAGATCGGCCAGCGGCCGCAGGACGAAGGCCCGCTCGGCCATCCGGGGATGAGGAAGCGTGGCTTTTCCCGGCTCCGGCAAGACAATTTCCCCTCGATAGTCGAGCAAATCGAGATCGATCAGCCGCGGTGCGTTCGGCACCGTACGGACACGACCGAACACATCTTCGATGGCATGCAAGGTTTGCAGGAGAGCATCGGGCGGCAGCTCCGTTGCCACTTCGGCCACGATGTTGACGTACCAGGGCTGATCGGACACCGGGACCGGGGCCGTTCGGTACCAGGGCGAGTGGCGCACCACGTCGACCTGCCGGCGGCCCAGCTCCAAGAGCGCCGCCACCAGTGTTTCTCGTGGCGAACTGTAATTGGGATGAGCCATGTTGGCGCCAGCACCAACGAAGATTGTCCGACCGCCCGCTTTGTCCACCAGCAAATCCCTCCAACCCCTTGTGAACTATGGGATAACGCCCTAAACTTCAATTGCTGTGGGAGAGGTGGGAGTTACAGAACTCCACCGGCTGAATAAATTTTCCTTCTCCCCATGCGCATATTTTTCAAAGGGATAGCGGCCATGAAGGGCAATTTTTACGAAAACGAGCGGGTCGCGCTTTTCATCGACGGTGCCAATCTCTATTCCGCCGCCCGCTCGCTGGGCTTCGACATCGACTATCGCCGCCTCCTCAAGGCGTTCCGCGAAAAGGGCCGGCTGGTCCGCGCCTACTATTACACGGCCTTGGTCGAGGATCAGGAATATTCGCCGATCCGCCCGCTGGTCGATTGGCTGGACTACAACGGCTACACCATGGTCACCAAGCCGACCAAGGAATTCACCGATGCCATGGGCCGCCGCAAGATCAAGGGCAACATGGACATCGAGCTCGCCATCGACGTGCTCGAGATGGCCGAACACCTGGACCACGTGATCCTGTTCTCCGGCGATGGCGACTTCCGCCGCCTGGTCGAGGCTGTGCAGCGTCGTGGGCTCCGTGTCTCGGTCGTGAGCACGATCAAGTCCTCGCCGCCAATGGTGGCCGACGAATTGCGCCGCCAGGCCGATGACTTCATCGAGCTTTCGGAACTCGCCCCCCTGATCGCCCGTACCCCCTCGGAGCGGGCCCCGCGACCGGCCGCCGCCGGCAATGCACGCGATGCCGACGCCGAGTACGACGCTCCCCCCTCCGAGTCTCTGATGCGCTCCGCCTAGGCCACCCGCTTCTGTGGTTGCATCGTCTTTCGAAGAGCCGCCGCTCGATTGCCCGCGCTGCCCCAGGCTCGTCGGGTTCCGGCACGAGCTGCAGGGCCTTCACGCTGACTGGAAGAATGCCCCGGTCCGCTCCTTCGGCGGGCTGGACGCACGGCTGTTGATCGTAGGCCTCGCGCCGGGCATGCGCGGCGCCAACCGCACCGGCCGTCCCTTCACGGGCGACTACGCCGGCGACCTGCTCTACTCCACCCTGCTGAAGTTCGGCTTTGCCCAAGGCACCTACCGCGCCGATCCCAACGACGGGCTGCACCTCGTCGATTGCCGCATCGCCAATGCCGTGCGCTGCCTGCCGCCGGAGAACAAGCCGCTGCCCATCGAGTTCACGGCATGCCGGCCGTTCCTGCAGGCCGAACTCGCCGTCATGCCGAAGCTGCGTGTGCTGGTGGCGCTAGGCAAAGGCGCACACGACCAGATCCTGCGCGCGCTGACGGTACGCCCGGCCGGCGCCTACCCCTTCATTCATAACCGGCTGCACACACTGCCCACCGGCCTGCTGCTGGCCGACAGCTATCACTGCTCTCGCTACAACACAAACACCGGCCGCCTGACGACCGAGATGTTCCATCAGGTCTTCGAGAGCGTGCGCCGTTCGCTGGACGCCTGAACCTCGAACGATCCTCAGCCGAGGGCTGATTCGATTGCCGAGGTGATCTCGCTCGATCCCGGCCGCACGCGGCTCGGCCAGGCACCGAGCAGGCTGCCGTCCTTGCCGATCAAGTACTTGTGAAAGTTCCACTTCGGCGCAGCGCCCTCGCCCGCTTCTGCGGCAATCCACTGATAGAGGGCATGGGCGTCGGCCCCGATCACCTTCTGCTTGGCCGTAAGCGGAAAGGTGACGCCGTACATCGACTCGCAGAACTTGGCGATCTCCGGTTCGGTGCGCGGCTCCTGCGCCCCGAAGTCGTTCGACGGTACGCCCAGCACGACGAGGCCCCGCGGACCGTAGGTGTCGTGCAGCTTCTGCAGGTCGGTGTACTGCGGCGTGAACCCACAATAGGAGGCGACGTTCACCACCAGTACCGGATGTCCCGCCAGGCTCTTCATCTCGAGAGGCTTGCCGTCGATCGTGGTGAAATTGAAATCATGGGCGGGCATGTCAGGGCTCCTCGTCGTAGCGTTGCTCCAGCCAGGGATCGCCGTAGTTATGATAACCGCGGACTTCCCAGAAGCCGGGTTTGTCGAACACCGAGAATTCAATGCGCTTGATCCACTTGGCGCTCTTCCAGAAGTAGAGCTTGGGAATCACGACCCTGAGCGGCCCGCCATGTTCGCGGCTGATCGGCTCGCCGTTCCAGCTCCAGGCCAGCATCACGTCGTCGGCCGAGAAGTCGGCCAGCGGCACGTTGGTCGTATAGGTGTCGTAGGAGTGGAAGATGACGTGCTCCGCCGACGCCTTCGGTTTCACCATCGCCAGCAGGTCGCGGGCGCTGACGCCTTCCCATCGGTTGTCGTAGCGCGACCAGGCCGTCACGCAGTGGATGTCCGTCGTGAGCCGCGTCTTCGGGAGGTCGGTGAACTCGCCCCACTTCCAGGTAATTGGATTCTCGACTTCGCCATCGACGAACAACCGCCAGGCATGCGTGGGAATCTCGGGCTGGATGCCGAGATCCAGCACCGGCCAGTTGTCGACCTTGCGCTGGCCCGGAGGCAGGCGTTGGGAATGGGCCGCGGTCTTGCCCGTCAGCAGACGGCCGTCTTCGGCCCATTTCTGCTTGCTGTCGATCAGCTTGTTCTTGAGCTTACCGAACAGGGTGACGTCGTCGTCGGCCATGAAACTCCTCAGATGCTGCGGCCCGCCTTCTCCCAATATGGGGCGCGAAGCTTGCGCTTGAAGATCTTGCCCGAATCTTCGCGCGGCAGGGCTGCACTAAACTCTACCACCTTGGGCACCTTGTAGCGCGCCAGATGCTCTCCGAGCCACGCCCGGACCTGGCTCGCGTTCAGGCCGGCCTCCGGCTGGGGTTCAACATAGGCGCAGATCTGCTCGCCGAACTCCTCGTCGGGGATGCCGAACACGGCGCAATCGCGCACGCCCGGCATCTGGATCAGCGCACCCTCAATCTCGGCCGGATAGATGTTCACGCCGCCCGAGATGATCATGTCGCGCTTGCGATCGCACAGAAACAGGAAGCCGTCGGCGTCCTGATAGCCGACATCGCCCACGGTCACGAGATCGCCCAGGCCGACCTCCTTCCGCTTGGCGTCGTCGTTGTTGTAGGTGAACTCCGAAAGGTTGGGACCGCGGACATAGATCTCGCCGACCTCGCCCTGCTTCACGTCCTGGCCCTCTTCGTCGACGATGCGCAAGGTGCCGCCGGGGACCAGGCGGCCGACCGTGCCGGGCTTGCGCAACGCATCCGCAGAGCCGTGCCACACCACGACGCCGGTCTCGGTGGCGCCGTAGTACTCGTTGATCACCGGCCCCCACCATTCGATCATCTGCCGCTTCACCGCCGGCGCGCAGGGCGCCGCGCCGTGGGTGATGAAGCGCAGCGAGGAAACGTCGTAGCGCTGGCGCACCTCTTGCGGCAAGCGCAGCAGGCGCACGAACATGGTCGGCACGATGTGCATGTGGCTGACACCATGCTTGTCGATCAGGCGCAGCATGTCCTCGGCCTCGAAACGCGCCTGCAGGACGATGTGCAGGCCAAGCCGCGCGCTCGCCATTCCGTAGGCGGCGGGTGCGGAGTGGTACATCGGCCCGTTCATCAGTGCGACGGCGTCGGGATCGGGTTTGAGGCCCCAGAAAGTCGCTGCTTCGGCCGCCCCAGCGGCCTGCTGTTCCGGCGTGCTCGGACGGCGACGCACGCCCTTGGGGCGGCCCGTCGTACCGGAGGTGTAGATCATGCTGCCGCGCGCCAGCTTCGGCGGATCGGTGCGCGGCGGCGAGGCCGCGACGAAGTCCTGCCACAGCTCGGCCCCGGCCGGCGCCTTGGCCTTCTCAGCCGGCACGTTGTAGGCCGCCGCGATCTCGGGCGGCGTCGGCACGACCAGCACCTTCACGCTTGCAGGAACACCGGGCGCGATCTGCGCCAGCAGGTCGGCATGCACCACCAGTACCTTGGCGCCGCAATCCTGCAGGATGTAGCCCGCCTCCTCCGGCGTGTAGTGCCAGTTGATCGGCACCGGGTAGGCGCCGAGCTGGGCGGCGGCCATGTTGGCCTCGAAGGTCGGGAAGTCGTTGCGCAGCATCAGCGCCACGCTGCTGTCCTCGCCGACGCCGAGTGCGGCGAGCCCGCTCGCTGCGCGCGCCGCATTGGCTTGAATGTCAGCCCACGACCTGAAGCGATCGCCTGCCGTCACGCCTGGCGTCTTGCCCGCAGTATTGCTCGCACTCATGCGCGTTACTCCCGGATCACATCACCGATCAGCTTATAGCTCGTGCCATCGAAACGCTGCAGCCGAAGCGTCTGATAGGGCAGATAGTCGTTGGGTCCGGTTTCGATCACGATACCGGGCAAGGTGAGCGGCGTGGTGTAGCCTTTGAGGCTCGTCGCCTGGCGCATGAAGTTCTCGCGCGTCAGGAGATCGCCGGACTGGCGCAGCAAGTCCGCCAGGATGTAGGCGTAGGTATAGCCCCCGGCCACGAAGGAATCGTCGGGGTTGAGTTCCGGCGCCCACTTCTTGGCCCACGCATAGTAGTCCTTCATCCCAGGATCGTCGGCCCAGGTGGGGTCGCCCGCGCTCTTGGAATTCGCCGCTGTGATGATCCCGGTCGCCGCCTCCGCACCCGCAGGCCTTAGCACGCCGGGAATAGAAGCAGATCCGACCGGCAGATAGATCTGCGGCTTCCAGCCCAGCTCGTGCGCCTTGCGGATCGCTTGCGTGGCATGCTTGCCGGTGGCCACGACGAAGAAGACATCGGCGTTGCTGGCGCGCAGTTGGATGATCTGCGCATCGACCGTCGGGTCGGTGGTCTCGAACGAAACCTCGGCCACTACCATACCGGCCTTGTCGCCCAGCCCGTGCTTGAAGCCTTCGACATAGTCCTTGCCGAAATCGTCGTTCTGCCGCAGCAGCGCGATGCGGGCGTTGGGCATGGTCTCGAGGATGTTGCGGGCATAGACCGTTCCCTCGGTCTGGTAGGCGATCATGCCCATCATCGTCCAAGGATTGTTCTTCGGGTCGTTCCACTGCGCCGCACCCGACAGGATGAAGAACTGCGGCACCTTCTTCTGGTTGAGATAGCGATGGGTGGTGCGGTTGGTCGCCGTGCCGATCGTATTCACGATCGCAAACACCTTGTCGCGCTCGACGAGCTGGCGCGTCAGCTCCACGGTCTTGGGCGGGCTGTAGCCGTCGTCGAGCGACAGCAGAGTGACCTTGCGGCCGTTTATGCCGCCTTGCGTCTCGTTGAGGTACTTGAAGTAGGCGATCTGCGCCTTGCCGATGCTGGACAGCGCCGAGGCCGGACCGCTGTAAGGCATGGTCTGGCCGAGCTTGATCTCGGTATCGGACACGCCGGGATCGTACTTCTTCTCGGCGAAGGCCGGCGCCCCGATAAACTGCGCCGCCACAGCCAAGGCAATCACTCCACGCACGGCCACTCTACGCATCATCCGTCTTTCCTCCCCTTCTTCTTGTTATCCGGCCGAGACGACGCCCCCTTCAGCATCACTGCGCCGATGAACTCGCTGATTTCCTTGTAGCCAGGCCCCGACTTCAGCATGCCGGACTGCTGCAGCATCACCACGCCATGGGTGGCGGCCCACATCGCCCAGCCGAACAGGCGCGGATCGACGGCGAGCAATCCCGCCGTCGCCATCTCCTCCGACTGGCGGGTGATCAGCAGCATCGCCCGCTTCACCGCCGGCCCCAGCTCAGGATGGTCATCTTCGATCGGCTGCTCGATCTCGAACATGATGCGATAGCCATGTGGGTTCGTTTCGGCGAAGCGCATGTAGGCCGCGCCCACGCGACGCGCCCGCAAAGCTGCGTCGTCGGTCGACGCGGCCGCCTTCTCCAGCGCATCGGCAAAGGCCGCAAACGCCTGCGCCCGCACCGTCGCCAGGATGTCGGCCTTGTCCTTGAAATAGCGGTAGGGAGTCTTGGGGCTGCAGCCCAGCGCCTCGGCGAGCTGGCGCATGGTGACGCCTTCGTAGCCGAAGCGGGCAAACCGTTCGGTGGCGACACGACACAGCTCAGCGCGGAAGTCCGCGATGTCCTTTTCGGTCAGATAACGCGGCACGGGATGCTTTCCATACACACCGTGTACGAAAAAGCACCCCCATCGTCAAACAAACGCTGGTTCGTCAGGCGGTCTCGGCGAACAGCTCGCGGCCGATCAGCATGCGGCGGATCTCGCTCGTACCGGCGCCGATCTCGTAGAGCTTGGCGTCGCGCAGCAGGCGTCCCGTCGGATAGTCGTTGATGTAGCCGTTGCCGCCCAGAAGCTGGATGGCATCGAGCGCTACCAGGGTCGCTTTCTCAGCGGCGTAGAGAATGGCGCCCGCCGCATCCTTGCGTGTCGTCTGCCCACGGTCGCAGGCCCGCGCCACCGAGTACACATAGGCCTTGCAGGCGTTCATCGTCGTATACATGTCCGCGAGCTTGCCCTGCACGAGCTGGAAGGTGCCGATCGGCTGGCCGAACTGCTGACGCTCGTGGACATAGGGCACGACGATATCCATTGCGGCCTGCATGATGCCGAGCGGACCAGCGGCGAGGACCGAGCGCTCGTAGTCGAGACCGCTCATCAGCACGTTCACGCCCTTGCCGACGGAGCCCAGCACGTTCTCCTCGGGAATCTCGCAGTCCTCGAAGACCAGTTCGCCGGTCGAGGAGCCGCGCATGCCCATCTTGTCGAGCTTCTGGGCGACCTTGAAGCCCTTGCGGTCGGTCTCGACGATGAAGGTGGTGATGCCGCGCGAGCCGGCGCTGGGATCGGTCTTGGCATAGACGACGATCACCTGCGCATCGGGGCTGTTGGTGATCCACATCTTGGTGCCGTTCAGCACGTAGCGGTCGCCCTTCTTTTCGGCACGCAGCTTCATGGAGACGACGTCGGAACCGGCGCCCGATTCGCTCATGGCCAGGCTGCCGACATGCTCGCCGGAGATCAGTTTGGGCAGGAAGCGCCGCTTCTGCTCTTCGTTGGCGTTACGGCGGATCTGATTGATGCAGAGATTGGAGTGCGCACCGTAGCTCAGCCCGACGGCTGCCGAAGCGCGGCTGAGCTCCTCGACCGCGATGGCGTGCTCGAGATAGCCTAGGCCCGAACCGCCATGCTCCTCCTCGACCGTGATGCCATGCAGGCCGAGCTCGCCCATCTTGGGCCACAGCTCGCGCGGGAAGCGGTCGGTCTTGTCGATCTCGGCAGCGATCGGGGCCACCTCGGCGGCCGCGAAGCGCTGCACCTGCTCGCGCAGCGCGTCGGCGGTTTCACCCAGGCCGAAATCGAACGGTGGCATTGCATTGGGGATCATGATTTCACGTGCCTGCTGTTGTTGGTTGTTTCAGTTCTTTTCGGCTTTCGGCTCGGTCTTCACGTAGATGCGGATCATCTTCCATTCGCCGTCCGACGGAATGAAATCGAGCTCGAAGTTGAGGCGCGTCGGTTCGGTTGGGAAATGGCCCTTTACGATCAGCTTGCCGTCGCCATCGACTGCAGGCTTGGGCACATAGACCGGGGTCATGGCGGCGATGATATCGAAGTCGATGTTCTTCTTGTTGAATTCGCTGAACGTCGTCTTGAGCTTTTCCGGCGTGAACTGGTCGCGGAATGGCTTGGCGGCCTTGGCGTGAAAGACGTCGTAATTGCCCGTCACATTGGCGTCGTTGAAGGTGAGCAATGTCGCCTTCACCAGCGCTTCGAGCACACGATCGGACGGCACCTTGTTCTGCGCGACCGCGGGAACGGCGAACAACAAGAATGCAAGCACGCCGAGAAAACGATTGAACGCCCGCATCGATGGCCTCCGTGAGCGGACGATAGCCCGCCCACGATCCGAAACGAAGCCGAACGACGAGCGCCACGGATCAGCCAGCGCCACGCAGAGCCGCTGCAGCGGCGACGCGGGTTTCCTCACTGAGCCAAGCGGCATAACGTGGCTCCACCTGCCCGCTGCGTGCAGCGGCAATGCGGGCCAATGCGGCGGACCGTAGCTCGCGCTTGATGGTCGCGAATGCCTCGGGCGGCAACGCCGCGTCCCTGCGCGCACGGGCGATGGCACGCGCCAGCAAGGTGTCGGCCGCTACGCACTCGTCAAATACCTGGAGAGTTACCGCACCGGCGGCATCGAGTTCCTCGCCTAACAAGACCATGCGTCTCGCGGCCGTGGGTGCGAGTTCGCTTCGCGCCACATCGAGAGCGGCCACGGGATACCGCACGCCGACCTTCACCTCGGCAAAGCTCGCCTTCAGCGGCACGTCGGCGACGATGCGCCAATCACCGCAGAGCGCCACCACCATGCCGCCGGCGATGGCGTGGCCGTTTATCGCCGTGACCAGCGGCTTGGGCCAGCCGTAGAGCGTGCCGAAGCCGTCGTTCATCGCCGCGATCAGACGGTGCTGCGCGGCAGTATCCAGAGTCGGCAGCAGCTTGAGGTCGAGGCCGGCCGAGAAGGCCCTGCCCTCGCCGGTCAGGACGGCCGCGCGGACGTTGCGGTCCGACGCGAGCCGGTCGAACAACGCCGCGGTTTCCTCAAGCAGTTCCGCGTCCATGGCATTCATGGGCGGACGGGCAAAGGTCACGACGGCGATGCCGTCATCCTGAAGGGTCGATTTGAGGTGAGACATGGTCCAACCATAGGCTCGGCTGTGTCATCGATAAAATCGATTGTCTCTCTTCTCATCATCGATATCGTCTATGTCGATGAATCTGTCCTTCATCCGCTACTTTCTGGCCGTCGCCGAAACGGGGAGCTTCACCACGGCGGCCGAGCGTTGCCATGTCACCCAGCCCACTCTCTCGGCCGGGATCGCCCGGTTGGAAGAAGAGATCGGTGCCCGGCTGTTCGACCGCGGTCGGCGCGCTGTTCTTACGGAGTCAGGGCATCGTTTGGCGCCGCATGCCCGCGCCATGGTCGAGGCCTGGCAGCTCGCACGTGCCGAATCACGGTCGACGCGCCGGAGCCGGTTGCTGCGTGTCGCCATCGCCTCGACCCTTCCTGTCCCTGCAGCGCTTGCCTGGCTGGCGTCGGCACAGCAGCGCGCCGGCTTCGAGGTCGAGGTCGCCGAGGGTACAGCCGACGCCGTTGCCGATCGCTGGCGGCGCGGCCGCTGCGACGTCGCCCTCTTCCCAGCGCGCAAGCCGGTCGAAGCCACCAACGCCGTCTCGCTATGGCGCGAACCCTATGCACTGGCCGCTGCCACCGACCACCGCGTGGCGACACGCGATCGCTGGTCGGTGAAGGAATTGGCTGACACGTCTTTCGTGCTGCGCGCGGCCTGCGAGGCCCATGACGATGCCCAGCGCCTGTTCACCGCCGAAGGGGTGCGGCCGCGAGCCGTGCTCAGTTCCGCCGACGAGGAGCGCTGTGCCGCCGCCGTCGCTGTCGGGTTCGGCGTCAGCCTGATGCCGCGCTCGCTCCTGCGGCCGGGGCTCGTCACGGCCGAAATCCGCGAAGTGGCGCTCGAACGCCGCGTCGTGCTGGCGTGGCGCGCCGATGCAGACGACGAACTCGTGCAGATGCTGCGCGACTCCGCGCTCGCCCATCCCTGGCCGGGCCAGCGCAGCGGCAATGCCCGCCTGGCCTTCGCCCGCTGACTGGGCTCACCCTTCCAACGCGTCGCTCCGCAGGCGCGCAAACGCGCGGAAGTCGTGAAAGGCTCCTTTGAACCAGGCGTTCTCTCGCCTGACGCCTTCAAACCGAAAGCCGGCCTTTTCCAGCACACGATCGGATGCACCATTGCCGGGCAGCGTCCACGCCTCCAGCCGATTGAGATCGAAGGCGCCATGGCTGCAGGCAACGACCGCCCGCAGGGCCTCCGTCGCCACCCTTTGTCGCCAGTAGGTCGGATGCAGCTCGTAGCCGATACCGCCCCGCTTCCATTCCCTGTCGATCCAGTTAAGTCGGATCGAGCCCACGAGATCAGCTGTGCGCCGATCCTCGATGATCCAACAGCACCCGGTGCCCGCCGCGAACATTCCAGACATCCTCTCGATCGTCTTAGCTATGTCATCGAGAGACGGCAGGTCGGGCCAGTTGCTGTATCGGGTCGTATCGGTAATCGACATGAGCGCATGGAAAGGCGCCGCATCGTCCGGTCGGACGGCTCGCAGAGTGAGCCTGGCCGTCGTCAGGATGGGAAATGCGGGATCGATGGACGACAAGCGAACCTCGGAGCGAATAGGCGCGCACCTATAGCAAGAAGATCGTCGCCAGTCCGAGGAAGGTGAGGAAGCCGATCACGTCGGTCACCATCGTCAGGAAGACGGTCGAGGAGACAGCGGGATCGACGCCAAACTTCTGCAGGCCGAGCGGGATCAACGACCCAGCGAGGGCTGCAGCAAACAGATTGCAGATCATGGCAGCGGCGATGACACCGCCCAGCCGCCAGTCACCGAACAACACGACGACACCAGCCGCCAGGATGATCGCGAACATCAGCCCGTTCATGCTGCCCACCGCCGCTTCCTTGGCGATGAAGCGCAGCGCATTGGCGGCCGTCAGCTCCCCCATGGCCAGCGCCCGAACGGTGACTGTCACGGTCTGGATGCCAGCATTGCCGCCCATCGAGGCAACGATCGGCATGAGGGCGGCCAGAACGACGATCTTCTCGATCGTGCCCTCGAACTGGGCGATCACGAAGGAGGCCACGAGCGCCGTCGCGACGTTGACCAGCAGCCATGGCGCCCGCAGCCGGACCGTGCGCACGGGCGGCGCGTGCATGTCGTCGGTGCCGACGCCGCCCATCTTCAGCATGTCCTCTTCGGCTTCCTCGTCGATCACGTCGACGACGTCGTCGACCATGATCACGCCCAGGAGCCGGTTCTCGTCATCGACGACAGGGCAGGAAACCAGGTTCTGGTCACGGAAGAGATGCGCCACCTCGGCCTGATCGGCCGTCACGGGCACCGAGGGAATATCGGGATCGGCGATATCGAGGATGCCGATTGGCCGCTTGGTCCGCAGCATGCGGCCGAGCGGCACCGAGCCTCGTAGCCGGCCGTCAGAATCGACGACGAAGATATCGTAGACGTCGTCGGGCAGATCGGTGGCTTCGCGGCAATAGTCGATCACCTGGCCGACCGTCCAGCCATCCGGCACCTTGACCAGCGAGCGCTGCATGAGGCGCCCGGCCGTATCTTCCCGAAATGCCAGTGCCTGCTCGATCTCGGCGCGATCCTCGGCCGGCAGTTCGGCCAGGACCTCCTGCCGCTCTGCCTCCGGCAGATCCTCGAGAATGGTCGCGGCGTCGTCGGCTTCCAGCTCACGCGCAGCGGCGGCGATTTCCTTGCTGTCGAGCTGTTCGAGAACGTCCTCGAGGACTTCCTCGTCGAGTTCGGTCAGCGCCTCGGGATCGAGATCGCGCTTGAGGATACCGACTAGCTTGTCGCGCTCGCCCTCGCCCACCTGCTCGAGGATCGACGCCTGACCGGTGGCGCTGAGGTCGGCCAGGAGCGCCCTGACTTCCTCCGCCCTGTCTTCTGCAAGCGCCGCCTCGACCCGCCGGACAAGCTCCGGCGTCACTTCATCGAGGAGATCGCTTTCGCCGCTCATCCACGCGCCTCAGCAAGACGCTGCGCCTCGACGACGGCCAGCGCCGTCATGTTCAGGATACCGCGGGCTGTCACTGAAGGGGTCAACACATGAGCCGGCAAATCGGTTCCCAACAACATGGGGCCAATGTGCAAGCCGTCAGCGCCATTCTTCAAGAGATTAAAGGAAATGTTGGCAGCGTCGAGTGAAGGACAGATGACAAGGTTCGCCGGCTCCTTGAGCTTGGAGCGTGCGAAGACGTTGTTGCGGATGTCGACGTCGAGCGCGGCATCGCCATGCATCTCGCCGTCGACTTCGAGGGTCGGTGCCCGCTCGTGCAGGATTTTCACCGCCGCAGCCATCTTGCGCGCCGATGGATGGTCCGAACTGCCGAAGCTCGAATGCGAGATCAGCGCGACCTTGGGCTGGATGCCGAAACGCAGCACTTCGTCGGCCGCCAGCAAGGTGATCTCAGCCAGAGTCTCGGGATCGGGATCGTAGTTCACGTAAGTGTCGGCGATGAACAGCGAGCGGGTCGGCATCACCAGCAGGCTGAGCGCCGCCATGTTCTTCACGCCTTCCTTGAGGCCGATGACGTCGCGCACGTGATTGAAGTGCGTGCGGAAGCGGCCATAGGCACCGGCGATCATTGCATCGGCATCGCCCAGTCGGACGGCGAGCGCGGCGATCAAGGTCGGGCTGGAGCGCACCAGGTTGCGCGCCGTAGGCTCGGTGACGCCGCGTCGCTCCATCAGCTCGTGATAGGCGCCCCAGTACTTGTCGTACCGCGGATCGTGGGACGGATTGATCAACTCGACGTCCGTCCCCGGCTGGAAGCGGAGCCCGAGACGCTCGGCACGACGGCGTACGACTTCGGGCCGGCCGATCAGGATCGGTTTGGCAATGCCCTCGTCGAGAATGATCTGCACGGCGCGCAGCACGCGGTCGTCCTCGCCCGCGCTGAAGATGACGCGCTTGGGCGCACTGCGGGCCTGTTCGAAGACCGGCCGCATGATCAGGCCGGACTTGAACACGAACTGGCTGAGCTGGTCACGGTAGGCCTCGAAATCGGCGATCGGGCGGGTTGCCACGCCGCTGTCCATTGCGGCCTTAGCGACGGCCGGCGCCAGCTCGACGATCAGGCGCGGGTCGAAGGGCTTGGGGATGATCTGTTCGGGGCCGAATCCGCCAGCCTGTTCGCCAAAGGCGCGAGCCACGACCTCGGACGGCTCCTTGCGCGCCAGCGCGGCCAGCGCCCGCACGCAGGCGATCTTCATCTCGTCGTTGACCGTGGTGGCGCCGACATCGAGCGCGCCGCGGAAGATGTACGGGAAGCAGAGGACGTTGTTGACCTGGTTGGGATAGTCGCTGCGCCCCGTGGCCATGATCGCGTCGTCGCGCACCGCGGCGACATCCTCCGGCGTGATCTCGGGATTGGGGTTGGCCAGGGCGAAGATCAGCGGCTTGGCCGCCATCTTCTTCACCATCTCCTGCTTCAGCACGCCCGCGGCCGAAAGGCCCAGGAAGACATCGGCACCGCCAATCACCTCGCCCAGGGTACGGGCCTGCGTGTCGCGCGCGTAGCGCTCCTTCCACGGGTCCATCTGCTCGTTGCGGCCCTTCCAGACCACACCGGCGATGTCGGTGACCCACATGTTCTCACGCGGCAGGCCGAGCTTCTCGAGCACCCCCAGACAGGAAAGCGCTGCCGCGCCCGCACCGGACACGACCAGCTTCACCTTGGCGATGTCCTTGCCGACCAGCGACAGGGCATTCAGCAGCGCCGCACCGACGATGATGGCCGTGCCGTGCTGATCGTCGTGGAAGACCGGGATCCCCATGCGCTCGCGCAGCTTCTGCTCGACGTAGAAGCACTCCGGCGCCTTGATGTCTTCGAGATTGATGCCGCCGAAGGTGGGCTCAAGGGCAGCGACGATGTCGACCAGCCGCTCCTGGTCGAGTTCCGCCAGTTCCAGGTCGAACACGTCGATGCCGGCGAACTTCTTGAAGAGGACGCCCTTGCCCTCCATCACCGGCTTGGCCGCTAGCGGGCCGATGGCGCCGAGGCCCAGCACCGCAGTGCCATTGGTGACGACAGCGACCAGGTTGGCACGGGCCGTCAGTTCGGCAGCCGTCGCCGGATCGCGCACGATCTCGTTGCAGGCCGCCGCCACGCCCGGCGAATAGGCCAAAGCCAAGTCGCGCTGGGTGGCCAGCGGCTTGGTCGGCACGACTTCGATTTTTCCGGGTCGAGGGATGCGATGGTAACGGAGCGCGCCGTCGGTAAGTTCATCCGCCAAGCTCGCCTCCCCCTCTCGAGCGCCCCGGCCAAACAAAAAGGGCCGCCAGTTGGATTTTCCAACAGGCGGCGGCCTCAGGCTACCTTTTCGATCGAACCGGCGTTTGGTGCGGCCAAGAAGACTCGAACTTCCACGCCTCGCGGCACTAGCACCTCAAGCTAGCGCGTCTACCAATTCCGCCATGGCCGCGCCGGTTCGATGGCGCGGGGGATACCAAATCGCCTCACCAGTGGCAAGGCGGGCTTGCACAAGTCTCGCGAAGTACCGATTTTGCCACAATGAACAGCCCCGAATGGCGCATTTCCGACGGCGCGGTCCCCTACGACGAGGCTCTGGCCGCCATGGAGGCGCGTGTCGCCGACATTCGCGCCGGGCATGCCAGCGAATTGGTGTGGCTGCTGGAGCATCCGCCGCTCTATACGGCCGGCACGAGTTCCAAAGCGCACGACCTGCTGCAGCCCGTACGTTTTCCGGTCCATATCGCAGGCCGTGGCGGGCAATACACCTATCACGGCCCCGGCCAGCGCGTGGCCTATGTGATGCTCGACCTCCGGGCACGGCGCCAGGACGTGCGGCGCTACGTTGCAGATCTCGAGGATTGGACCATCCGCACCCTCGCCCGCTTCAACGTGCGGGCCGAACGGCGGCAAGGCCGGGTTGGCGTCTGGGTGACCCGCCCCGACAAGCCCGCCCTGCCCGACGGCAGCCCGCGTGAGGACAAGATTGCGGCCATCGGTGTGCGCATTCGCCACTGGGTGTCGTTTCATGGCATCTCGATCAACGTCGAGCCCGACCTGTCGCACTATGCGGGAATCGTTCCCTGCGGCATTGCCGAACATGGCGTGACGTCGCTGGTCGATCTCGGCCTGCCAGTGACCCTGGCCGATCTCGATGCCGCGCTGGCCGAAACGTTCGACGAGGTCTTCGGCCAAGCCGCCGCCTCGGCTGTCAGGCCGTCGGCAGCCGCGTAAAGCCTTCCGGTAAGACGTCGAGGTCGACCGGATCGACGTCGATCTCGTCGACGCGCGCCAGCGACGGGCCATGCCGGCAGGCTTCGATCATGCGGCCGACTGCCGCCTCGTCGCCCACGATCAAGGCTTCGACAGCGCCGTCACTGCGATTGCGCACCCAGCCGGTGAGTCCGAGCCGACGTCCAGTGGCCACCGCCCAGTCGCGGTAGCCCACGCCCTGCACCCTGCCGGTAATGGTCAGGCGTGCCTGCAGTGCCATCGGCGCGGCACCGATCCTAGGCGAACTCGATGATCTTCTGATCTACGCGCAGGCTATCGCCTGCCTTGGCATGGAGGGTCTTCACCGTGCCGTCGCGCACCGCACGCAGCACGTTCTCCATCTTCATCGCCTCGACGACAGCCAGCGCCTCGCCGGCCTTGATCTCCTGGCCCTCGGCGACGGCAACGGACGCCAACAGGCCCGGCATCGGCGAGAGCAGGAACTTCGACGTATCGGGCGCGGCCTTCACCGGCATCAACGCATAGAGTTCGGCCTGACGCGGAGTCAGGACCAGCACATCGGCCTGCCCACCTTCGTGCACCAGGCGCCAGCCGGAGCCCAGGGTATCGACCTGAACCACGATATGCTGGCCATCGACCGTCGCGTGAAGCAACGGTTCGCCCGGCACCCAGTTGGTTTCAATCGCGATCTCGCGATCGCCAGCCTCGACCGTGAACGCCGCACCCTGTCCGGCAACGCGGACAGCCATCGGCTCGCGGTTCAGCATGACGGTGCGGCCGTCTTCGACGGTGCCCGTGCGATGGCTCTGAATGCGGTCGACCACGGCAGCGATAGCCGCCAGCATCGCGGGATCGCGCGGCGGCAGATGCGCTGCCGTGAAGCCGCCCTTGAACTCCTCGGCGATGAAGTTGGTGGTGAGCTGGCCCGCCACGAACCGCGGATGGGCCATCAACGCCGCCAAGAACGGCACATTGTGCGACACGCCGCGGACGTAGAATTCGTCCAGGGCGCGGCGCATACGGTCGATCGCGTCGTTGCGCGTCTTTCCATAGGTGCAGAGCTTGGCGATCATCGGATCGTAGAACATCGAGATCTCGCCGCCTTCGTAGACGCCGGTGTCGACGCGCACATCAGGACCGGCCTTGGGCTCGCGATACTTCACAAGGCGGCCGGTCGAAGGCAGGAAGTTGCGGAACGGATCCTCGGCGTAGAGGCGCGCCTCGACCGCCCAGCCGTTGAGCTTCACGTCCTTCTGCTCGAACGGCAACTTTTCGCCGGCGGCCACGCGGATCATCAGCTCCACGAGATCGAGGCCGGTGATCAGCTCGGTCACCGGATGCTCGACCTGAAGGCGGGTGTTCATCTCGAGGAAGTAGAAGTTGCGGTTCTTGTCGACGATGAACTCGACGGTGCCCGCGCTCTTGTATTTCACGGCCTTTGCCAGCGCGACGGCCTGCTCGCCCATCGCCTTGCGCGTCTTGGCGTCGAGGAACGGGCTCGGCGCCTCCTCGATCACCTTCTGGTGGCGACGCTGGATCGAGCACTCGCGCTCCCAGAGGTAGACGCAGTTGCCGCGACCGTCGGCAATGAGCTGGATCTCGATGTGGCGCGGCTCTTCGACATACTTCTCGATGAACACGCGATCGTCGGCGAACGACGCCTTGGCCTCGTTGGTCGCCGAGCCGAAGCCCTCATGCGCCTCGGCATCGTTGTAGGCGATGCGCATGCCCTTGCCGCCACCGCCGGCCGAGGCCTTGATCATTACCGGGTAGCCGATCTTCTGGGCGATCTTCACCGCCTCGTCGGCGTTGGGAATGGCTGCGAGATGGCCCGGCACCGTGCTGACGCCCGCCTTCTGAGCGAGTTTCTTGGACTCGATCTTGTCGCCCATGGCGTAGATCGCGCGCGCATCGGGGCCGATGAAGGCGATGCCGGCTGCGGCCAGCGCCTTCTGGAAGGCTTCCTTCTCGGAGAGAAAGCCGTAGCCCGGATGGACCGCCTGGGCGCCTGTCTTCTTGCAAGCGTCGACGATCTTGTCGATCAGCAGATAGGACTGCGCCGACGGCGGCGGACCGATCAGGACCTTCTCGTCGGCCTCGCGCACATGCAGCGCATCGGCATCCGCCTCGGAGTAGACCGCGACGGTCTTGATGCCGAGCCGCTTGCAGGTGCGGATGACACGGCAGGCGATCTCGCCGCGGTTGGCGATCAGGATCTTGTCAAACAGTGGCTTCGGGCCTGTCGCCTTCGGCGCAGCGGTCTTTGCCGCCGCAGCCTTTGCTGCCGGCTTCTTGGCAGCCTTCTGCGCCGGCTTCTTCACGGCCTTGGGCGCAGCTTTGGCGACCTTCTTCTTGGTGGCCATTCTCAGGATCCTTTTTTATTGCGTTCAAACATGCCCATCGACCAGGCGGTATGGGCCGCGATGAGGGGTATCCAGGCGATGAACGCCCAGAGCCACCATGGATAACGGGACGAGACCAGGGCGTTGACGGCGATCAGGACCAGCAGCGTGAACAGCCCCACGATCATGTGGAGCCGCACGATCCGCGCACGCCTCGTCCGCTCTTGCGCCGACATCGCCACGGCAACCGTCACAGAGGGACGTTGCCGTGCTTGCGCCACGGGTTCTCGAGCTTCTTGGTCTCGAGCGTGGCGAGCGACTTGCAAATCCGCCGGCGGGTGCCATGCGGCATGATCACGTCGTCGATGAAGCCGCGGTTGGCGGCGACGAACGGATTGGCGAACTTCTCGCGATACTCCTCGGTGCGCTTGGCGATCTTGGCAGCGTCGCCAATGTCGGAACGGAAAATGATCTCCACCGCACCCTTGGCGCCCATCACCGCGATCTCGGCACCCGGCCAGGCATAGTTGACATCGCCGCGCAGGTGCTTGGACGCCATCACGTCGTAGGCGCCGCCATAGGCCTTGCGGGTGATCACCGTCACCTTCGGCACCGTCGCCTCGGCATAGGCGTAGAGCAGCTTGGCGCCATGCTTGATGATGCCGCCATACTCCTGCGTCGTACCCGGCAGGAAGCCCGGCACGTCGACGAAGGTCACGATCGGAATATTGAAGGCATCGCAGAAGCGGACGAAACGCGCGCCCTTGCGCGAGCTGTCGATATCGAGGCAGCCGGCCAGCACCATCGGCTGGTTGGCGACGAAGCCCACCGTCTTGCCGGCCATGCGGCCGAAACCGACCACGATGTTGCCGGCCCATTCGGGCGACAGCTCGAAGAAGTCGCCCTCGTCCACGACCTTCAGGATCAGCTCCTTGATGTCGTAGGGCTTATTGGGATTGTCCGGCACCAGCGTGTCGAGCGAGAGGTCGTCGCGATCCACCGGATCGTGCGTCGGGCGCACCGGCGCCTTCTCGCGGTTGTTCGACGGCAGGAAATCGACGAAGCGGCGGAGCTGCAGCAGCGCCTCGATGTCGTTCTCGAAGGCGAGGTCGGAAACGCCGGACTTCTGCGTATGGGTCAGCGCCCCGCCCAGTTCCTCCTGAGTCACCGTCTCGTGGGTCACGGTCTTCACCACGTCGGGACCGGTGACGAACATGTAGGAGCTGTCCTTCACCATGAAGATGAAGTCGGTCATCGCGGGCGAATAGACCGCGCCGCCGGCGCAGGGGCCCATGACCATCGAGATCTGCGGGATGACGCCCGACGCCAGCACGTTGCGCTGGAACACGTCGGCATAGCCCGCCAGCGAATCGACGCCCTCCTGGATGCGCGCACCGCCGGAGTCGTTGAGGCCCAGCACCGGTGCGCCGACCTTCATGGCGGTGTCCATGATCTTGCAGATCTTGGCCGCATGCATGCCGGAGAGTGCGCCACCGAACACGGTGAAGTCCTGGCTGAAGACATAGACCAGCCGGCCGTTGATGGTGCCGTGGCCGGTCACGACGCCGTCACCGGGGATCTTCTGCGTCTCCATGCCGAAGTCGATCGAGCGATGCTCGACGAACATGTCGTATTCCTCGAACGACCCCGGATCGAGCAGCGCATCGATGCGCTCGCGCGCCGTCAGCTTGCCCTTGGCATGCTGCGCCTCGACGCGACGTGCACCGCCGCCCTGGCGTGCCGCGGCACGCCTCAGTTCGAGCTCTTCCAACATCTTCTGCATTCGTATCTCCGGCCCCTTGCCAGCAGTTTTCGGCCAATATCGCGACCGCGTCTAGCGGAGGAAACGCTTCTCGTTTTCCTTGACCGCGCTCATTCCTTGCAATTCGAACACATCGTCGACCGTGGCGATCCGGCTTTCCACACCATGGATGCCACCATCCTTGCGAATTTGCGCGAAGGTCGCCCGCATGGCACCGACCGACGCGCGGATCGCGTGATTGCCCCAGATCAGGAGGCCGATCTTCTTGAGTTCACGAACCCGCGCCACCGTCATCTGCGGATAGGCCGTCGGCACCAATGCAATCGGCGCCTTGCCATCCCAGGCCCGCACGAAGGCCTCGATCTCGTCCGGCGTCTTCTGCTTGGAGTGCACCAGGATCATGTCGGCACCTGCAGCCTCATAGGCCCGCGCCCGCTTCAGGGCCTCGTCCTGGCCAAGGCCCGCGATCAGCGCCTCGGTGCGCGCAACGATCACCAGGTCGGGATCGCGCCGCGCCGCGCGCGCCGCCTCGATCTTGCCCTGGAACTCCTCGATGCGGACCATGTCCTGGCGTCCACCGGCGATCAGGCTGGTAACCTTGGGGAAGCTCTTGTCTTCCATCACGATCACGGCGGCGCTGGCCCGCTCATACTGCTCGACGGCATAGAGCACGTTGATGGCGTTGCCGAAGCCCGTGTCGATATCGGCGACGACCGGGAGGCCCGAGCGCTCTGCCATCGCTCGCGTCATGTCGAGGTGCTGGGTCATCGACACGACGCTGACATCCGGCACGCCGTACATCGCCGACAACTCGAAGCCGCTGGCCCAGATCGCATCGAACCCGGCTTCGGCGGCAAGCATCGCCGACAGCGGACTGTGCGATGCCATGGCTTCGACCAGCCCCTTCTGGGCGAGCACGTCGCGAAACTTCCTGCCTGGCGTCATGCTTCCCCCTTGGTGCGCAGCCGCGTGCCTTCCAACAGTTCGAGAAACCGGGAACCTGCCACGATATCTCTGCGCACGCCGGTCCTCTGCTCGAGCGCCGTAGGGTCGTCGCCCCAGCGTTCGACTTGATAGAGGTCGTCGAGCTGCGCCGCGGCAAAGGCGTCTTCCGCCGTGAGACGCCGCTCCGCAACGGCAAGGGCCACGATCAGCGACCCTGCGATGTGCGTAAGATTGTAGAGCGAGGAGAGCGCCATATCGCCATGCGCCGCCACGGCGGCCCGCAGGGTGACAAGTGCTTCGGGAGACTGAGTTACGAACGACATGCCTTCGACCACGGCAAGTCGCGCGCCGTAGCGTTCGGCTGCCCAATCGAGGAGCGGCTGCCACGTATCCTTCTGGCGCTCGACCAGACTCGATGGACCGGAGGCGCGATAGCACAACAGGTCGGAGCCGGCATACTTGGCGGTATCGTCGATCACCTGCTCGCGCTGTCCTGGCACGCGATCGAGGCCGGTCGCGGCGAGACGGGTCAGTGGCAGGAGGGCCGTCTTGATCTCTTCCTTCTCGGGCACGCCTGCCCATTCACCGGCGATTGCTTCGGCCAGGGCGCGTGTCGGCACGACCAGCACAGTCTTGGCCGGCGTACGCATGGGCCTGCCGTCGAGCAGCACGCGAAAGCCACCGTCGCAAGCGTCGACCGCCGTTTCCTTGTAGAAGCGCTTCATCCAGCTCGGCTTGGTTGAGATCCAGGGGCCACGATGCGAAATGCCGTTTCCCTGGCTCCGCACGTGGCGACGGGATTACACGTCTGCCCCTGCCGACGACAAGGCCCCCGGACGGGGACAGGAAGAGACTTCAGCGGCTCTGACTGCGCTGCGGACCCGGCGTCTGGGAATGCGTCGGACGGCCAGACCGTTGCCGCACGTCGGATGAAGGAACCGGAAGCTGCGCCCGCAGCCCCGGACGCAACGCCTCCAGCCTCGGCGCGAGGACCGCGCAGGCGTTGGCACCAGCCTGGCGCGCGCCCTGTGCGAGTTGCGCGACCAGGCTCGGGATCGGACCTCCGCCCACCAGCAGTTTCGACAGGTTTGGATCGAGCGCGCTCGCCGTAGGACGCCCGGCACCGCCCTTGATGCGCATCGGCGAGGCAAGCGCTGCCCCTTGGGCATCGCGGGCTTCCGGTGCGACGATGAATTCCCATCCCTCGGTGCGCATATGGACGAAGCCGCCGCCGATCAGCACCGCCCGCGGCGTGTCGACAACGATACGCCGGAGGTTGGCAACACCGCTGCTCACGTCGAAACGGCCGGCGATGCAATTGAACGGCACACCGGAATCGGTTCCGCCCAGCAGCCGTTGGGTCTCGGGCGGCCAGTTCACCAACTGATCGCGCGGCCACACACCCTTGGCGATCGCGATGTCGACCGAGCCATTCGCCGAGTTCAGCGCATCGCGCGTCGTGCGGCCGCCGCCGCGCAGGCGCAGGTCGATGTCCGCCACGGCGTCGCGCAAACCGAGATCGAGCCCCAGCAGCGAGGAGAGTTCTCCCAGCGACACGCGGTTGGCCGATGCCGTCAGGGTCGTCTGGCCGAGTCGTCCCGCCGGATCGTAGACGAGATCGACACCCGCCGAGCCGCCACCAACCGACCCGGCCGCCCTGAACGTGAACCGCGTCTCGCCCGACGACAGCGTTACCGAGGCGTTCTGCATTTTCGCGCCAAGGCCCACCACCTCGCCCAGCCTGACCGTGACGGAGAGTGCCGACCGCCCGAGCCAGCTCGCCGAGAAGGGCATGGCCGGAACAAGCCTCTGCTGTGCCGGCGACGTCGGCGCCGCCGGAGGTGCAACGGCTGGTGGCGCACGCAACTCCGAGACATCCAGGCGGCTAATGTCGGCGTTTACTGCAATCGTCGCCGTGCCTTTGCGGTCGTGGCGGAAGAGCGCCTCGCCCACCATCTCGCTCGAACCGACCTTGAGGGTCTGCACCTCGACCTTGAAGCCGTTGCGTTGCGTCGAGGCCTTGGTGTTCAACGAATAAGGTCCGCCGGCCGGCACGGGCAGCCGGATATAGGGACCGAAAACCGAGACATCGGGGCCATCGGCATTGATCTGAAGGCTGGTCCCCTTCACGCCGACGCCGCCCTTGATGGCGATCTTTCCACCGCCAAAACCACCCTGCAGATCGATATTGCCGGGCAGTCCACGTATCCAGCCGTCGAACGAACCGGCAGTACCCGTAAGTTCGAGGGGGACGGCGTACGGAGCCGAAAAGCGGCCTTCGACCTGCAGCGTCTGGTTGGGCGCCGGCGACTTGAATGTGGCGTTCGCTATTTCGACCACGGCCGGCGGCCGCCCCGCGCCTTCTGAAACAGTGAGGACCGAGTCCTTCACCTCGATGCTGTTGATCCAGGGAAACGCCGCCGTGGTCCGCAGGCGAAGCGACCGGTTCTCGGCCGGATGCGGCCCCGAACCATCGGGCGGCGGCAGCATCTCGAGGTTGGCGTCGCCGACCTCGTTACGCTCGACCAGAATATCGGCACCTTCGAGGACGATGCGGCCGATCTTCACTTCACCCAGAAGCAGCGAGAACGGGTCGAGGAAGAGTGTCATCTTCCTCACGCGCGCCATGTCAGGCCGCGATCCCCAGGGCGCATTCGAGAGCGTCACGCCTTCGGCGACCATTGCGGGCTCGCTACCCAGCTTGATGCTCAGCGGCACGCGCGCGGCGAGCTCGCGGCCGGTCACTTTTCGAATCTGCTCAGTGAGCTTGGCCTGGTAGCGTGACAGGTCGCGCGTGGCGATCCAGGCCACGCCGCCGATCGCGACGATCGGCACCGCCGCTGCCGCAATCCAGGCCAGCCGCCTCCAGGGAATCCGCATGCCGACCGATTCTCGCTCAAACACCGTCCGTAGAGAAGCCCAATGCCTCAACGGTGCGGCGGAAGTGAGATGGCAGTTCCGCCTCGGCTCTCAGTTCGCCCCTGCCCGAGGGATGCGGCAGCGACAACCGGCGGGCATGAAGGTGGAGACGACGCGCGTCGGCGATGGTGGCCAACAGCGCTTCCTCGCCGCCATACTTGCGGTCACCCAGGATCGGACAACCGATTTCGGCGCAATGCACGCGAAGCTGATGCGTGCGGCCCGTGCGCGGCCAGAGGGCAAGCATCGCCGCGCGTTTGCCGATCCTGTCGATCTCGCGGAAATGGGTCAGCGCCTTCTGGCCGTTTTCCTCGTCGACCTGCATCAACTCCCGGTCGCGAGCACCCGGCCGCTTGGCGAGCGGCAGGTCGATCGTGCCTTCCTTGCGCGGCGGCACACCGACGACGATCGCCCAATAGAGCTTTTCGGTCTCGCGGTCGCGGAACGATTCGGCCAGCCGCTTGGCCGCCTGCCCGGTGCGGGCGATCAGCAACAGGCCGCTCGTATCCTTGTCGAGCCGGTGCACGAGCCGCGGCCGGTCCTCGTAGCCGAAGCGCAGCGCATCGAGCATGCCGTCGACGTGCTTCTCGGTGCCGCTGCCGCCCTGGACGGCCAGCCCCGGCGGCTTGTTGAGGACGATCACATGGTCGTCGCGGTGGATCACCATGCGCTGGATTTCCGCCGCATCGCGATCGGAAACCACCGGAACCGCCCGCTCCGCCCGCGGCTTGGGAGCGGGCGACGTCGAGACGCCAGGCGGCAGGCGGATCGACTGACCCGGCTCGATACGGTCCTTGCCCTCGGCACGCTTGCCGTCGATTCGGACCTGACCGGTGCGCAGGAGCTTCTGCAACGCGGCGTGGGTCAGTTCGGGAAAGTGCCGTTGGAACCAGCGATCCAGCCGCAACCCCGCTTCATCGTCGGATACTGCGCGAAGCTGGACTTGGGCACGGGTGGCGCCGGCGGTGGGGCGATCGCTCATGGCGCGCAACCTAAGGGACAAGCTAAACAGGGTCCATGGAATCGGTGTCGTTCGATACGCTGACGTTCGACCATCCGGCGGCCTGCCGGCCCGCGACATTGAGCGCAAGCCTCCACCTGCCCGACCGACCAGCGGCCGATCCCTCGCCCTGCATGGTGATCCTGACCAGCAGCGCCGGCGTTCAGCGCCACCGCGAGCACTACTACGCCGATCTCCTGAACCAGGCGGGCGTTGCGGCGCTGATCGTCGACAGTTTCACCGGGCGTGGCGTGCGGCGTACCGTCGCCGACCAGACCCTGGTCTCTGCCGCCCAGATGGAGGGCGACGCATTTGCTGCCCTCGCCCTGCTGCGCAACGACCCGCGCATCGATCCGTCGCGAATCGGAATCATGGGCGTCTCGAAAGGCGGCGTTGCGACCCTCAATGCCGCCATCGCCGTGCGCCAGCGCTGGCGCAACGGCTTTCCCCATCTCTTCGACCTGCACGTCGCCATTTGCCCCGGGGCAACGGCACAGCATCGCGACGCGACTACGCATGGCCGCCCCATGTTCCTGATGCTGGCGGCACGCGATGACTACACACCGGCAGAACTTGCCGTCGAGTATGCCGACCGCATGCGGGCCACCGGCAACGCGCGAATCAAAGTGAAGGTCTATGGCGCCGCCCATCATGGCTGGGAATCGATCGGGCCGGTCTTCGACATCAAGGATGCCGAGAACTGGTCGCGCTGCCGGAACTTCATCGAGGATGACGGACGTCATTTCGTGCCGTCGCTCGGCCACGCGCTGAGCGAACCCGAATTCCAGGCGTGGGCGCGGCAGCATTGCGTCACGCGCGGCGCCCGGGCCGGCGGCGGGACTGTGGCTCTGAAGCAACGCGCAAGTGCTGATTTTATTGACTTTCTGAGGACTCACGACTTCGTGGGCTGATGGACGAATCGGCTGCGAGCAGCTATACCTCCGGTGTGATTCGCTCCTACTTTCTCGCCGTTTCTCTGGCGCTCGTGTCCTCCCTGCTGGGGACCTCTTCCACCTACGCCACCGACCTGCTGTGGACCGGATCAGGAGCCGCTACGGCCCGCTCCGAAGCTCTACTCAAGGTCCTGCGCAACGCTTCCGACCATGGGCTCGAACCCGCCTGGTACGGAATCGCCGAGGTCGAGAAGGCGCTAGCGCCAGGCGCGGATCAGGCAGCGGCAGAGACACTACTGACAGCCGCCTTCGTCGCCTATGCGAGCGATGTTTCGACCGGGCGCGTCCGCGCCAATCGTGTCGACAAGGATATCGACATCATCCAGCGCAAGGTCGAGAAGGCCGACCTGCTGAAGGCCGCGGCCGAGACAACCGACTTTGTCGGCTATCTCGCCTCATTGCCGCCTAAGGGCGACTACCCGGCACTGCAGAAGGCGCTGGCAGCGTGGCGCGACAAGCGCGGCAAGGTCGGCCATACGACGATCGCCGACGGCACGGCGCTGAAGCCCGGTATGACCGATCCGCGCGTCGGCCTGCTGCGCAAGCGGCTGGTCGAGTTGGACTTCACTGTGCCCGATCCCGCCGCCGGCGCGTCGCCCGACCTCTATGACGACGCACTGGTCGGCCTGATCAAGTCCTACCAGGAGATGAAGGGCCTCTCGGTCGACGGCGTTATCGGCGCCAAGACCATTCGTTCGCTCAACACGACGGTCGACGAACGCATCGAGCAGATCGTCGTCAACCTGGAGCGCCGCCGCTGGCTGCCGGAGGATCTCGGCAGCCGCTACGTCTACGTGAACACCGGCGACTACTCGATGGTGTTCGTCGACCAGGGCAAGCTCGCCTTCCAGAGTCAGGTGATCGTCGGCACGCCCAAGGACCCGACGCCCGAGATCCAGTCGGTGATGCGTGGCTTCCAGACCAATCCCTTCTGGACCGTGCCGACCTCTATCTCCGGCGAGGAATATCTGCCGATGTTGCGCCGCGACCCCAATGCGCTGGCCGGCAGCGGCTTCAAGATCTTTGCCAACTGGAGCGACGACACCGAGCTCGACCCCAACACGGTCGACTGGAACTCGATCCATCCCAAGGCGTTCCCCTACCGTATCCGCCAGGAGCCGGGGGCGGCGAACGCGCTGGGCTACATCTTCTTCCCGTTCGCCAATAAGTACGGGATCTACATGCACGATACGGCGAGCCGCTGGCTGTTCACCGAAGGCAGCCGCAACTTCAGCCACGGCTGCATCCGCCTGCAGAACCCGCTCGACTTCGTCGACAAGGTGTTCAACGGCAAGAACAACTTCAGCAAGGAGCGCGTGCAGTCGGTCATCCAGGCCGGCCAGCAGGCTCACTACACCTTCCCCGAGTCGGTCACCCTCTACGTGACCTACCGCACCGTCACGGCCAATGCCGACGGCGTGCCGGTGTTCCGCGACGACGTCTATGGTCGCGACCGCCGCGTCGCCAAGGCAATGCAGAAGCCCTAGCGCTTCTTCTCGCGCAGCTTCTTCCAGTATTCGAGGCGCTTCAGGATATCGCGCTCGAAGCCGCGTTCGACCGGCTGGTAGAACTCCTCGCGCGCCATCCCATCGGGGAAATAGTTCTGGCCGGAGAAGCCGTCGGCGGCATTGTGGTCGTACTCATAGCCCTTGCCGTAGCCGATCTCCTTCATGAGCTTGGTCGGCGCATTGAGGATGTGCATGGGCGGGGTGAGCGAGCCGTGCGTCTTCGCGGCACGCTTGGCGGCACTAAAGGCCATGTAGCCGGCATTCGATTTCGGTGCCGTGCCGAGATAGATCACCGCCTGGGCAATCGCCAGTTCGCCTTCGGGTGAGCCCAGCCGATCGTAGGTCTCCCAGGCCGCGAGCGTCTGGGTGAGCGCCTGCGGATCGGCCATGCCGATGTCCTCGACCGCGAAGCGCACCAGCCGGCGGGCGATGTATTTCGGGTCCTCGCCGCCATCGAGCATGCGCGCGAACCAGTAGAGCGCCGCGTCGACATCAGACCCGCGCAACGACTTGTGCAACGCGCTGATCAGGTTGTAGTGCGCTTCCTGTGCCTTGTCGTAGAGTGGCGCGCGCTTCTGCAACAGGGTCGCGAGTCGCGACGGCGGCACCGGCCCCTTGTCCTTGAGCTGCGCCAACTGTTCGGCGATCCCGATCAGATAGCGGCCGTCGCCGTCAGCCATGGCGAACAATGCCTGACGGCCAGTTTCGTCGACCGGCAGCGGGCGGCCCAGGGCTTCCTCGACACGCGTCAGCAGCGTACCCAGCGCCGCATCGTCGAGGCGGCGCAGCACGAGCACCTGGCAGCGCGACAGGAGCGCCGCGTTCAGCTCGAAGGACGGGTTCTCCGTCGTGGCGCCGATCAAGGTGACGGTGCCGTCCTCGACATAGGGCAGAAAGCCGTCCTGCTGGGCGCGGTTGAAGCGATGGATCTCGTCGACGAACAACAGCGTGCCCTTGCCGTCCTTGCGCCGCTGGCGAGCCGCCTCGAAGACGCGCCGCAAATCGGCGACGCCGGAGAAGACCGCCGACAAAGGCTCGAAATGCAGGTCGGTTGCTTCCGCGAGCAGGCGCGCGATCGTCGTCTTGCCGCAGCCCGGCGGCCCCCAGAGGATCAACGAGCCAAGCTTGCGCACCGCCAGCATGCGGCCGAGCGGCCCTTCGGGTCCCAGCAGATGATCCTGCCCCAGGATCTCGCCCAGCACCTTGGGCCGCAGCCGTTCGGCGAGCGGTGTCGGGGCGAGCGAGGCGAAGAGTTCAGCCGGCACGCTGGAAGGCTACCATGGTGCGCACTGTCCTGGCTCAGCAGAACCGGGGCTCAGCGGAACTGGACGGTGGAGACCATCCCGTCGCGGCCGATGCTGACACTGCTGACCTGACCGGCCAGGCGTTTCTTGAGGTCGTCGACGTTCTTCACGTCCTGGCCATTGATGCCCAGGATCATGTCGCCCTGGCGCACGAAGCGGCCGGCATAGGCACCGGGCTTCACCTCGAGGATGACAACGCCAGCACGCCATTCGGCGAGGCCCATTTCCTCGGCCACCGCCGGCGACATGTTGACGACCGTGGCGCCGGACAGTGGCTGCCGGCCTTCGAGCTGTGCCTTGTCGCGCGGCGGATTCTCCGGCGGTGCGGCGAGCTTGACGTTCACGATCACTTCCTTGCCGCCGCGAACGACCCTCACCGGCACCGTCACATCGGCGTTCAGCGTGGACAGACGAAAGCGGAGACCGGCCTCGTCATCGATCACCTGCTCGCGGATGCCGACGATGACGTCGTTGCGCTTCAGGCCTGCGGCCGCGCCCGGCCCGTCGGGAAACACTTCCTTGACGATCAGACCCGCCGGCCGCGACAGGCCGAATCCTGCCGCAAGGTCCGGCGTCACGCGCTGCATGCTGACGCCGAGCCAGGGCCGCACGATGCGTCCGCCCTGCGTGCCAGTGGAGATCATGCGTTCTACGATGTTCGACGGCGTGGCGAAGCCGATGCCGACCGAACCGCCGGACTGCGAATAGATCGCGGTGTTGATGCCGATCAGGCGACCGTCGAGGCTGACCAACGCGCCGCCGGAGTTGCCAGGATTGATGGCAGCATCGGTCTGCAGGAAGAAGTTGGAGTCGTTCACGCCGCCGGCGCTGCGCGCCACCGCCGAGATGATGCCGCTCGTCACCGTCTGGTTCAGACCGAACGGATTGCCGATCGCCAGCACGACATCACCCACCTCGATGGAATCGGAGTCCCGGAGATCGAGATAGGGGAACTTCTCGTCGCTGCCTTCGATGCGCAGCAGAGCGAGGTCGAAGCGTTCGTCCTGGGTGATGAGCTTAGCCTCGAACTCCCGCCGGTCGGCCAGCACGACGCGGATTTCATCGGCGCCGCGCACGACATGGGCGTTGGTCACGATCAACCCGTCCGGCTTCACCAGCACGCCCGACCCCAGCGAGTTCTGCAGGCGCTCACCGGCCTGTGGCGGGAACGGCATACTCGGGAAAGGGAATGGCAGGCGGCGCTGCACCCGTGCGTTCGTCGTCGTGTAGATGTTGACCACGGCCGGCGACACGCGCTTGACCAGCGGCGCATAGGAATAGGCCAGATCTGCCCGCGAGCTGGGCAGCGGCTGTGCCAGAACCGCCGGTGAATAGGCAGTTGCAGCGCCACATCCGATAACAACCGCTGCCAAGACTGCCCGCCGCATTGCTCGCCGAATCATCCACTCGCCTCCTGGGTTGGGCCGGATTTGCGTTCACTCTTATGGCAAATCAAGGGCTGAATCACGCGGCTGGCATATCGATTGCAGGGCTTCCGGACAATGCGCGCACCCTTCGCCTGGGGCTGGCGCGGGAAAAGGGAGCACTTCATGAAACTGACCCGTCGCAATGTCCTGACTGCCTCCGCCGCCGCACTGGGCTCGTCGCTCGCCGCACCCGCCGTGAAGGCAAGCCCCGGCTGGCCGACCAAGGGCCCGATCAAGCTGATCGCCACCTTCCCGCCCGGCGGCACTGCCGACACGATCTCGCGTATCCTGGCGCCCAAACTCTCGGCTGCCCTCGGCACGCAGGTCGTGGTCGAAAACAAGCCCGGCGCCGGCGGCACGATCGGCTCGGACCTCGCGGCAAAAGCCGCTCCCGATGGCTACACGCTGGTGATCTCGCACGCCTCGCCGCTCGGCATCGCTCCGGGTATCTATCCCAAGCTGCCCTACAATGTGGTGACCGACTTCACCCACGTCACCCTGATCGGTCACACACCGAACGTTCTGATCGTACCGGCCGACGCCCCGTTCAAGACGCTCGCCGACTACATCGCAGCAGCCAAAGCCAAGCCCGACCAGATCGCCTTCGGCAGTTCGGGTATCGGCTCCAACACGCACCTGATGGGCGAGCTGCTGTCGAGCCTGGCCGGCATCAAGCTGAAGCATGTGCCTTATCGCGGCTCGGCGCCTTCGCTGCAGGACATGCTGGCCGGCGCCATTCCCTCGATGTTCGATCCGATCACGACCAACGTGCCGCACATCAACTCCGGCAAGGTCCGTCTGCTGGCGGTAAGCTCGGAGAAGCGCCTCGACATGTATCCCGACGCGCCGACCTTCGCCGAGCAGGGTTTCCCCAAGCTGACGACATCGACCTGGGTGGGCGTCTCCGGTCCCAAGGGCATGTCGCCGGACATCGTCGCGCGCCTCTATGACGAACTGCAGAAGGCCTACAAGGCGCCGGAAGTCGTCGAGCGCTTCAAGGACGTCGTCCTGCTGCCCGGCGACAAGCCGATGACTCCGCCCGAATACACCCAGTTCGTCGGCGACTTCTCCGTGCTCTGGGCCGGCGTCAGCAAGTCGGCCGGCATCGAACTCGAACTGGGCTGAGTTTCCGGGCGTACGGCGGCTCGCACCGCCGTCAGCCGCAGCGGGAATAGCCGCAGTTCAAGCAGACGTCGCAGCCTTCCTGATGCGTCAGGGCGGCTGCGCCGCAGTTGGGGCATTGCCCCATCGCCGCCGATACCGTCGCACTTGGCCCCTCACCGCCAGAAGATTCGCGGGCACCGGCCATCAAGCGCATGCGCGGCTCGGACACGTCCGTGAGGTGCGGTGTTTCAGCTGGCGCCAGAAAACCGATCTCCACGAGGTGGCGCTCGATCACGCTGCCGATCGCTGCCAGCAGCGAGGGCACGTAACGCCCCTCCATCCACTGCCCGCCGCGCGGATCGAACACGGCCTTAAGCTCTTCGACAACGAACGACACGTCGCCGCCGCGCCGGAACACCGCCGAGATCATGCGCGTCAGCGCCACCGTCCAGGCGTAGTGCTCCATGTTCTTGGAGTTGATGAAGATCTCGAAGGGCCGGCGGCGGCCATCCTGCATCACATCGTTGATCGTGATGTAGATTGCATGATCGCTGCCCGGCCATTTGATCTTGTAGGTCCGACCCGGCAGGTCCTCCGGCCGGTCGAGCGGCTGGGCGATGTAGACGACGCCGGTATCGCGCGACGGCGCAGGCGCCGGCACGAGGGCTGGCGGCACCAAAGCCGACGGCACAAGGGCCGGCGGTGCGGACTCGGCGGCGGGCCTCACTTCGAGTACCGCGCCGGTCACGTCGTTTGGCCGGTAGGTCGTGCAGCCCTTGCAGCCCTGCGCGTAGGCTTCCTCGTAGACGCTCTTGAACGCCTCGAAGGAGATATCGCGCGGCAGGTTGATCGTCTTGGAGATCGAGCTGTCGACATAGTCCTGCGCCGCTGCCTGCATCGCCAGATGGTCGGCGGGCGAGAGTGTCTGGGCATCGACGAAGACATCCGAGGGCGGCGCTTCGTTGCCCCGCAATTCCCGCCAGGTGCGGAAGGCATGATCGTCCACGCTCTCCTCGCGCTTGGAACCGTCGGGCTGCAGCACGTGGCGCACATGGCTGAAGGCAAAGACCGGCTCGATGCCCGAGGAGACGTTGTCGGCCAGCAGCGAAATCGTGCCGGTGGGCGCGATCGAATTCAGCAGCGCATTGCGGATGCCGTAACGGCCAATCGCGGTACGCACCTCTTCCGGCAGGCCGCGGATCGTTTCGCCTGAGAGATAGCGCGTGCGTTCGTAAAGCGGGAAGAAGCCCTTCTCTGCCGCGATGTCGGCCGAGGCGAGATAGGAGAAGCGCTGCACCGCGCCCAGCCACTCGCGCGTGAGCCGCACCGCTTCCGGCGAACCGTAACGCACACCACAGAAGATCAGCGCATCGGCGAGTCCCGTGACCCCGAGCCCGATGCGGCGCTTGGCCTTGGCCTCCTTCTCCTGCTGCGGCAGCGGGAAGCGCGACACATCGATGACATTGTCGAGCATGCGCACGGCAACAGGCACCAGCCGCTCCAGCGCGTCGAGATCGAGATGCGCCCCGGCGGTAAAGGGATCCTTCACCAGGGCCGCGAGGTTGATCGAGCCCAGCAGGCAGGCGCCATAGGGTGGTAACGGCTGCTCGCCACAGGGGTTCGTGGCCTGGATGGTCTCGCAATAGTGCAGGTTGTTCCGTCGGTTCACGCGATCGATGAAGATCACGCCGGGCTCGGCGACCTCGTAGGTCGCGCGCATGATGCGCTCCCACAGCGCCTTGGCCTTCACCGTCTTGAAGGTCTTGCCGCCGAATACGAGGTCCCAGTCGGCATCGTCCTTCACCGCCTTCATGAAGGCGTCGGTGACCAGCACCGAGACGTTGAACATGCGCAGCCGCTTGGGATCGCGCTTGGCGTCGACGAAGGCTTCGATGTCGGGATGGTCGCAGCGCAAGGTCGCCATCATGGCGCCGCGACGCGAGCCGGCACTCATGATGGTGCGGCACATCGCATCCCACACATCCATGAAGGAAAGCGGCCCCGACGCATCGGCGCCGACGCCCTTCACGGGCGCACCCTGCGGCCGCAAGGTCGAGAAATCGTGCCCGATGCCCCCGCCCTGCTGCATGGTGAGGGCGGCCTCGCGCAGGTTTTCGAAGATGCCCGACATGTCGTCGGGGATCGCGCCCATGACGAAGCAGTTGAAGAGCGTAACGGTGCGGCCGGTGCCCGCGCCGGCAATCACGCGGCCAGCCGGAAGAAACTTGAAGTCCACCAACGCGTCGTGAAAGCGCTCGGCCCAGCGGGCCGGATCGCGCTCCGGTGCCGCCAGGGCACGCGCAACCCGCCACCAGGTGGCATCGAGATCGGCATCCGCCTGGCCGGCGGTGTCGCGAAAGCGGTATTTCATGTCCCAGATGCGCTGGGAAACCTGAGCCCATTCCATCGCTAAAAAGTAGGCTTCAGCCTAGGCGATATCAACAAGATTGTTCTTTCTTTGTTCCTATCGCTCAGCCGCCCTCACCAGCCGGTCCGTGGCCGTTTCGATGCGCTCGCGCAGTGTCGTCATGAACGTTTCGCGATCCAGTCCCGGCGGGATGGCTGGCAGGACCTCGACGTCGATGATGCCGGGCCATTTGATGAACTTGCGACGGCCCCAGAAGACGCCGGAGTTCAGGGCCACCGGCACGACCGGCACGCCGAGCTGACGATAGAGCGCTGCCGTGCCGACCTGATAGGGCTTCTCCGCCCCGATTGCCACGCGCGTGCCTTCCGGGAAGATCAGAATCGACCGGCCGTCAGCCAGAGTCTGCTTCGCCTGCCGCACCAGACTGCGCAGCGCCTTGGCGCCTTCGCCGCGCTCGACGGCAATGTTGCCGACGCGCGCCATCGCCCAGCCAACAACCGGGATGAACAGCAGCTCGCGTTTCAGCACCGTGGCGCTCTGGGGAAAGATCCGGGAGAAGGCGAGCGTCTCCCACGAAGATTGATGCTTGCAGGCGAGAATGACCGGCCCCGCTGGCAAGTTCTCCAGGCCCCGTACGCGATGCGTCAGCCGGCAGGTGAGGCGCAGCCAGCCCAAGCAGAAGTCGATCCAGAACAGCGACCAGGCGACGACGTAGCGTCGCGGCAGCAGAAGGATCGGTGCACCGACAATCGCAATGATCGTGGTGCCGACATACCAGCCGACATTGAACAGGAAGGAGCGCAGCCCGAGGCTAAACATCGACGGAATGTATGTCGGCAATTGGTGTTGCTTGTAACCCAAGTTTTAGTGGCCTAATGTCCGCCCGCAAGCACATCTAGTGGGGAATTCCCCGCTCATCATGCACGTTTCCTGTTCAAGCTGCGGCGCACGTTACGCCGTCGACCCGACGGCGATCGGTCCTACTGGTCGTACCGTTCAATGCGCTCGTTGTAACCATCGCTGGTTTCAAACGCTCGAGCCGCCCGTGCGTCCGCCGGAAGCCTCCGGCTCGCCCCCCGAACCGACGCCGGCTCCGGTGCCGGATATCGTGATCCGGCCCTCCGTACCGGGGGCTGGACTGCCGGCTCTGACGCCACCACCCCGGAAGAGCCCCTGGCGTACCTGGCTTGCCGTCGGCATTGGCCTCGTCGTGCTGCTGTTTGCCGCCGCCTATGTCTATCGCGGCGAAATCGGCGACCGGCTGCCGCCGGCATGGCAGACGATCCTCAAGGTCGAGGCGCGGCGTGCGGCCGATCGCGCGCATCTTTACATCGATCTTGAAGCCAGCCGGATCGACTTTGTCGACGGGCGCTACGTCGTCACCGGCGAAGTCGCCAACAGCGGCAACAAGGCGGGTACGATGCAGGCGCTGAAGCTCACTTTCCGCGCCGGCGAGCAGGTGGTAGGGCAGCGCATCGTCCCGCTGGTCGAAGGGCCGATTCCACCGGGCGGGCGGACGCGCTTCAGCTTGCCGCTTGACGATCCCCCCGCCGGCACGACCAACATCGTCCCGACCATCGACTAGCGAGCCGCCAAATGCCCGACCGCCCGACCGTATCCATCCGTTTCTCTGCTGCCGAAATCGCCAACCGCGTCGACGAAATGGCAAAAGAGCTTGCAGGCAAGCTGGCCCCCGACACGCTGGTCGTCTCCGTCCTGAAGGGCAGCTTCGTCTTTGCGGCCGACCTGATCCGGGCGCTCAGCCGCACCGGCGCCGACTGGTCGATGGATTTTCTCACCCTCTCGAGCTACGGCACCGCCACCGAAACGACCGGCAGCGTGAAAGTGGTGCGCGACATCGTCGACGACGTGCGCGGCCGCGACGTGCTCCTGGTCGACGACATCCTCGAGTCCGGATACACGCTCAGCTTCGCCAAGAACCTGCTGCTAGAGCGCGGCGCCAAGCGCGTGTCGATCTGCACCCTGCTCGACAAGCCCGCCAAACGGCGAACCAAGCTGCAAGCCGACTTTGTGGGCTTCCAGGCCGGCGACGAGTTCCTCGTCGGCTACGGGCTCGACTGGGCTCACCGCTTCCGCGGTCTGCCCTATATCGGCGTTGTCGAGAAGACGAACTAGCTAGTAGGTCCGCAGCAAGCGGTCGATGTAGTCGAGTTCGTCCTTCGGCCGCTGCTGCTCGCCGGCCCGGCGGCGCAGCTCGTCCAGGATCTCACGGCTACGCTGGCGCTCCAGTTCGAGCGGCACCTTGTCGACGCCGGTGTCGACGGCATCGCCGTAGTTACCATCCGAACGGCCAAGCGGATCGCGATCTTCGCTGCGCCGCTCGCGCTCCTCGATCTCGGCGATGTCCTGATTGTTGCCCGGGCCGCGCTGCTGGCGCATCTGCTCGGCGAGATCGCCCATGCCCTGCTGCAGATTGTCGAGCGCCCGACGCTGCGAGCGCGACGCCTCGCGCGGCTCGCCACGGCGCAGTGCCTCTTCGGCTTCGCGCATCGAACGTTCGGCGCGACCGAGCGATTCGGGCATCGGCATGCCGTTCTCGTCGAGCTTGTTCATGAAGTCGCCGAGCTGCCGGCGCAGGCCTTCCTGCTGGCCGCGCTGCTGCTCGCCCCACTGGCCATCTCCAGGCTGATTGCCGCCCGGCTGATTGCCCTGGCCCTGCTGTCCCTGCTGACCGCGTTGGCCTTGCTGACCCTGTTGGCCCTGCTGACCTTGCTGGCCGCGCTGGCCCTGCTGCTGTTGCTGGCGGCCCTCACGCTCGGACTCGCCCAGAAGCTGGTTCTGGCGCCGCGACAGCCGGTCGAGCTGGTTCATCATCTCGCGGCCCTGCTGGCTGCCCTGCCCCTGCTGACCACGCTGGCCCTGCTGCTGACGCTGCTGGCCATTGGGGTTCGCCATCATCGGGGTGGCGTTCTCCATCATCTTGCGCAGCTCTTCGAGCAGGCGCTTGGCTTCTTCGCGCTGGCCGTTCTTTGCCATCTCGCGAATCTTGTCGAGCATCTTCTGCAGATCGTCGCCGGTGATGGTGTTGTTGGGATCCATCTTTTCCGCCTGCTCCTGCATGCGGCGGCGTTCCTCGGGATCCTTCATCTTCTCGGCCAGTTCCTGCTGCCAGCGGCCCATAGCGTCATAGAGCTGCTGGATCAGGCGCTCGATTTCCTCGTCGCCGGCCTGGCGCTGCATGGCGTCCCGCAGCTCCTGACGAGCCTGTTCGACAGCGCGCTCGGCGTCGGAAGTCGCGCCGCTCTCCAGGCGCATGGCGAGGTCCCAGAGAAGTTTCTGGGTATCGGCGACCGTCGGCTTGTCGCCGTTCTGAACCAGACGCGCGGCGCCGATGCGCAGGCCAAGCTGCACTACCGGATCTTCACGGTAGCTCTCGGGCCGCGCCTGGATCAGGCGCATGCCGTCGGCCACGTCCATACGGAAGCCCTTAGGGTCCCTTGTCAGCGCCTTGCGCAGCACGATCAGGGCGCGTGCCGTCGGATCGTTGAACACGCGCTCCGGCAGCAGGAAGGTCTCGACTGAACTGCGGCCCTTCTGCCCCAGCGCATCGCTCGCGAACAGCATCACCGTAACCTTGAGCCCTGCCCAGGGATGGCTGGTGAGATCGCGCACGAAAGTGTCGGAGACCTTCTTGGCGCTGCCGGCGACCGGCAGGTCGATGCGCAGGACTTCCGGTTCCTCGTCGTCGCTCAGCGCATCGTCGCCCAGCACGCTGCCATGCAGGCGGACCTGGAGCTGAACGCCGGTCACGCCGAAATCGTCACCGGCGACGTATTCGACCTTGGTCGACCACTTGTCGACGCCAATGGGACGCGAGAAATCGATCGTCGGCGGGAGGTCGGGAATAACGTGCAATTTCCAGCGGGCCTGCTCGTCGCCGCGCGCCTGCAACGTGATCGACTTGCCGTCGGTGATGGTCTGATCGACCTGATACTTGCCTTTGCCGACGGTCGAGAATTCCGTGCTTTCCTTCTTAGAGCCCTCGCCTTCGATGACGAGCTGCGGCGGCTTGCGGCCGCGCACGTCGTCGACGAAGCCCGCGATCTTGCTACCGACAGGCACGCGCAGCAGCTTGTCCTTGTCGGCCATGTCGAGATAGACGGGCGGCTTGCCGGTATAGGCCGGCGGCGCAATCCACAAATTGGCAACGACCGGCGGCGGCGGCGGAAAGGCCGGCGTCATTGCCGCGGCCATACGGTCGCTGCGCCACCCACCGGCCATGGCAATGGCCACGACCAGCGCCAGGATCGGCACGAAACGCAGCGCCCACTTGTCGAGGGTAGCGAGGCCCGGACGCGCCGGCCCGTTGCTGAGGCTCGCAAGACGCTCGGCCTCGCGGCGGCGATGCGCTTCCCAGAGCGCGGTCGCCATCGGATCGGTCTCGCCGGCGGCCAGACGGTCCTGCACGGCAATCAGCGGCCGGTGCGGCACGCCGCTGTCGCGTTCGAGCCGGCGGATCGCCGATCCTCGCGCGGGCCAGGCAAAATCCCTGAGACGCCACCAGGCAAGACCGGCAAAGCCCAGGGCCAGAGCGACGAGAATGCCGGTATGGACCCAAGGGTCGAGGCCGGCGAACAGGTCGAGATGTGCGGCCGCGATGAACAGGGCCACAAAGGAGAGCAACGGGACCAGCCGCGGCCACAGGCCTTCCCAGGCCAGTGCCGCCCACGCCAAGCCGACTTTCCGCCCCAGTCCGGGCGCTTGGATCGTCGGTGTGGTCTGGCTCGCGTCCATCGCTTCCTTTCGCTTAGGCCTTGGTCTTCTCCATCCAGGGCGGGAACCGCTCGGCGGAGAGCATCTCCTCGATCGACGGCCGCGGTCGTACAACCGCAAACCGCGTGCCATCCACCATCACTTCCGGGGCCAACGGCCGAGTATTGTAGCTCGACGCCATGACCGCCCCGTAGGCTCCTGCCGAGCGTACCATGATGAGATCGCCAGCTGCCAGCGGCGGCAGATCACGGTTCTGTGCCAGGAAATCCCCAGATTCGCAGATTGGACCGACAATGTCGCAACGGATCGTGGCGGCATCGGGGCGCGGCTGGCGCACCGGCAGGATGTCGTGCCAGGCCTCGTAGAGCGTCGGCCGGATCAGATCGTTCATCGCTGCGTCCACGATGACAAAAGTCTTGGCGGAGCCCGGCTTCACCAGGATCACCTCGCCCACCAGGACACCCGCCTCGCCGACCAGCCGGCGGCCCGGCTCGAAGGTCAACTCGCAGCCCAACCCGTCGGTTTCCCTGCCGACCACCGTCATGAACTCGGCAATCGAGGGCGGAGCCTCGTCGGCGTAAACAATCCCCAGGCCGCCGCCAATGTCGAAGCGGTCGATCTTGTGACCATCGGTCCGTAGCTGAGTGATCAGCTCGCGCACCCGCACGATGGCATCGCGATAGGGCTGCACCTCGGTGAGCTGCGAGCCGATGTGCATGGCCACGCCCACGACCTTGAGGTTCGGTAACCGCCCTGCCAGGGCGAAAGCCTCGCGCGCCAGGTCGATGTCGATGCCGAACTTGTTCTCCTTGCGCCCGGTCGTGATCTTGGCGTGCGTCTTGGCGTCGACGTCCGGATTCACTCGGATGGTGATGTCCGCCTTCACACCGAGCTGGCCCGCCACGGCATTCAGGGTTTCGAGTTCAGCCGAGCTCTCGACGTTGATCTGACCGACGCCAGCCTCGAGGGCCGCCATCAGCTCCGACGGCTTCTTGCCGACACCGGAGTAGATGATGCGGCCAGCCGGAATGCCGGCTGCGAGCGCGCGGTGCATCTCGCCGACCGACACGATGTCGGCACCGGCGCCCATTTCACCGAACAGGCGGACCACCGCGAGGTTGCTGTTCGCCTTCATGGCGTAGCAGACGCTCGCATTCATGCCCTTCATGCCGTCGGCGAACTCCTTCCAGGCAGCGCGCAGCGCACCAGCGGAGTAGCAATAGAAAGGCGTGCCGACCTGGGCCGCGATCGAGGCGAGGGTCACGCCTTCGGCATGCATCTCGCCGTTCTTGTAGGTGAAGAAGCTCATCGGCCGCGCCCCTTTGCGCTCCGAGGCGCCTTCCCGATAAACCGGCTGCGCGCCTCCTTGGTGGCGCGCGCCACGTTGGCCGGCGAAGTGCCGCCCAGGCTCTTGCGCGCGGCGACCGATGCTTCGACCGTCAACACGCTGTAGACGCTACGGTCGATGCTCGGCTCGACAGCCTGCATCTCCGTGAGCGATAGCTTGTCGAGATCGACACCCTTGTCCGCCGCGATGCCGACGAGTGTACCCGTCACATGATGGGCCTGACGGAACGGCAGGCCGACCTTGCGGACCAGCCAGTCGGCAAGATCGGTCGCCACGGAATAGTCGGCGGAGGCCACGGCACGCATGCGCTGCGGATTGGCCTTGAGGTCGCGGATCATGCCCGCCATCGCTGCAACACCGAGCTCCAGCGAGTCGGCGGCGTCGAACAGCGGCTCCTTATCTTCCTGCATGTCCTTCTGATAGGTGAGCGGCAGGCCTTTCAGGATCGTGCAGATCGCCACGAACGAGCCGAGGATGCGGCCGGTCTTGGCGCGCGTCAGCTCGGCGGCGTCGGGGTTGCGCTTCTGCGGCATGATCGAGCTGCCGGTGGTGAAGGCATCCGACAAAGCGATGAAACGGAACGGCGCCGAGCACCAGATCACGATCTCCTCGGCGAGGCGCGAGAGGTGGACCGCCGTGAGCGAGGCCGCGGCGATGAACTCAACCACGTAGTCGCGATCCGAAACGGCATCGAGCGAATTGGCCATCGGCCTGTCGAAGCCCAATGCCTTTGCAGTCTTGCGCGGGTCGATCGGATGCGGTGAGCCGGCAAGCGCAGCAGCCCCCAGCGGCGATTCGTTCAGCCGCGCGCGGCAGTCGGTGAGCCGGCCACGATCACGGCCGAACATCTCGACATAGGCCAGCAAGTGATGGCCGAAGGTGATGGGCTGCGCCGTCTGCAGGTGCGTGAAGCCCGGCATGATCGTGGCCGCATATTCCTCGGCCCGCTCGATCAGGGCGGCCTGCAAATCGGCAAGCATCGGCTCCAGCCGGTCGATGGCGTCGCGGACCCACAGCCGCACATCGAGCGCCACCTGGTCGTTGCGCGAGCGCGCCGTGTGCAGGCGCCCGGCGGCCGGACCGATCAGATCGGCGAGGCGCGCCTCTACGTTCATGTGGATATCCTCGAGCTTGGTCGAGAACTTGAAGCGACCGGACTCGATCTCCTCGCGCACCTGGGCGAGGCCGCGCTTGATGGCGCTGCCGTCCTTGGCCGTCAGGATGCCCTGGGCCACCAGCATGTCGCAGTGCGCGATCGAGCCCGTGATATCCTGCGCGTAGAGCCGCCGGTCGAAACCGATCGAGGCGTTGATCTTTTCCATGATCTCCGCCGGGCCGAGCTTGTAGCGCCCTCCCCACATCGTGTTAGAGCGACTCTTCGGCGCTCGCGCAGCCCTGTTCTTCCGTGCCATGAATTAACGCCACTTGTGCTTTAGGATCGCGGCTTATGGCATATCCCGAAAGAGATTTCCTCCCCGGCAGACGGCTGGTTATTGCCGGCGGCTTGGCCGCCCTCGCCTTGCCGGCGACGGCCCGGCGCAGCATGGCCGGCCTCAATCCGGACCTGGCCAGGGGCGCCATGGAGCGTTTCGTCCCGGCCAAGAAGCCGAAGCCGCTGGCCAATGTCGAATTTCAGGACGCCAACGACAAACAGGTCAGCCTTAGTAAATTTCGGGGCAAGGCCGTGCTGTTGAACTTCTGGGCAACCTGGTGTGCGCCCTGCGTGAAGGAAATGCCGAGTCTCGACCGCTTGCAGGCGGCCTTGCCCAAGGACCGGTTCATCATCGTTCCGCTGTCGATCGACGGGCCGACCAAGCCCAAAGTCGTGCCCTTCTACAAGGACCAGAAACTCACCCAGCTCGGCATCTATTTCGACAAGGGCCGCAAGGCGATGCAGGGCCTCGACGTCACCTTGTTGCCGACCTCGATCCTGGTCGATCCCGCCGGCCGCGAGCTTGGCCGCATCGAGGGCGATGCCGATTGGGACATGCCTGAGTCGATCGCGCTGATGAAGGCGGCAATCGCCGCTTGATATGACGCCACCGCCCGCGATCTCCGATGCCGTCACCATCGAGCTGAACGCGGTTCTCGTCGCGCTCACGGGAAACCAGCCGCTGGTGCTGACCCTGGAAGACGGCGCGCTACTGCCGTCGGGTCCCTTCGCGACGGAGCATCCGACCCTGCAGAGCGGCGTACGCGCCTGGGTCGAACGGCAAACCCAGCATCCGCTGGGCTACGTCGAACAGCTCTATACCTTCGCCGATCGCAACAGGCCCGCGTCGGATGGTCAGCGCCGTGTCGTGTCGATCAGCTATCTCGGCCTGACCCGTGAGCGCTTGTCGGCTGGCGCGCGCGATCCCGAATGGCGGAGCTGGTATCGCTATTTCCCCTGGGAGGACTGGCGGGCCGGCCCGTCGCCACTGGTCGCACAAACGATCCTGCCGCAGTTGTCGACATGGGCCGATGCAGCGGGCGCAGTCGCGCAGCAACGCGAGCGGCGGCAGCGGATCGACGTCAATTTCGGGGACGGCGTCGAGAACTGGAACGAAGACCTGATCCTCCAGCGCTATGAACTGCTCTACGAAGCAGGCTTGGTCCCCGAAACCCTGCAGGAACGAAACCGTGCGGCACCTTCGGCCGTCGAGCCCGTGCCCGGCATGCCGATGCGCCACGACCATCGCCGCATCCTCGCCACGGGCATCGCGCGGCTCAGGGCCAAGATCAAATATCGCCCGGTGTTCTTCGAGCTGATGCCGCCGGAGTTCACGCTGCTGCAGCTCCAGCGTGCCGTCGAAGCATTGGCCGGCCGGCCGATGCACAAGCAGAACTTCCGGCGCCTCATCGACCAGCAAGGTCTGGTCGAACCGACTGGAGCCTCGACCTCGGAGACCCGAGGGCGGCCGGCCAAGCTCTTCCGTTTCCGTCGCGAGATCGTCCTCGAACGGTCGGTCGCCGGCACCAAGCTTCCCCTCTCACGCCCGATCTAACGCGCGCCGCTCCATGCGAAATCCAGGGCTTGACCTTGATTATGCTCATTCTTAGTATAATTAATAATTGCTCTTTTTGAGCATAATGAGGTGTTCGATGTCCCTGTCCTCCACACCGGACCTGATGGCCCGCACTGCCCCTCTCTACGACCGCGTGAAGTCGGTGATCCTGCCGTCGGAGTGGTCGGAATTCGCGCCCGATGTCGACGCGATCCTGCAGCTCAAGCGCGAGCGCAATGCCGTGATCCTGGCGCACAACTATCAGACGCCGGAAATCTTCCATGGCGTCGCCGACATCGTGGGCGACAGCCTGGCGCTGGCACGCGAAGCCATGAAGAGCGACGCCGACGTGATCGTGCTGGCGGGTGTGCACTTCATGGCCGAGACCGCCAAGCTGCTGAACCCCTCGCGCACCGTCCTGATCCCCGACCTCAAGGCAGGCTGCTCGCTCGCGGAGTCGATCACGGCAGCCGACGTCCGGCTGCTGCGGCAACGTTGGCCCGGCGTGCCGATCGTCACCTACGTCAACACCTCGGCGGCCGTGAAGGCCGAGAGCGACATCTGCTGCACCTCCGGAAACGCCCGGAAAGTCGTCGAGAGTCTCGGCATGCCCAAGGTGATCATGCTGCCCGACGAATATCTGGCGCAGAACATCGCGCGTGAAACCGACGTCGAGGTCATCACCTGGGCCGGCCATTGCGAGGTCCACGAGCGTTTCTCGGCCAAGGACGTGCAGCAGTTGCGCGCCGGTCATCCCGGCGTAGTTGTGCTGGCCCATCCCGAATGCCCGCCGGAAGTCGTGGCCGTGGCTGACTTCGCAGGTTCGACGGCAGCAATGGCCGACTATGTCGCGCGTGAACGTCCAGCCCGCGTCGTGCTGATGACCGAATGCTCGATGAGCGACAACATCGCCGCCCTCAATCCCGACCTCGAATTCGTGCGGCCCTGCAATCTCTGCCCGCACATGAAGCGGATCACCCTGCCCAAGATCCGTCGTGCGCTCGAAACGATGCAGCACGAGGTGACAATCGACCCGGCCGTCGCCGACGCTGCCCGGCGTGCCGTCGAACGCATGCTGGCGATCTCCTAGGAAGCGACATCGTGGAAGCCCTGTCTCGCAACTTCGCGGGAGTGCCGGTCATCGTCGGCGGCGGCCTTGCCGGCCTGATGACGGCGCTGAAGCTCGCACCGCGGCCGGTGATCTTGCTGGCGAAGACGCCGCTGACCGAGGGCGCCGCCTCGACATGGGCTCAGGGTGGTATCGCGGCCGCCTTGGGCGACGACGATGGGCCGTCACTGCATGCCGAGGACACTCTTGCGGCGGGCGACGGCCTCACCGACCCGGCGGTCGCCAGCCGCATCGCCGCGGCCGCGCCCGATGCCATCGCCACGCTTGAGCGTCTAGGCGTCGTCTTCGATCGTGATGCGAATGGCCGGTTCGCGCTTGGCCTCGAAGCAGCACACGCCCGCCGCCGCATCGTCCACGCTGCGGGAGACGGAACTGGCGCTGCCATCATGCGTGCCCTGGCCGCCGTAGTGCGCGCCACGCCCTCGATCACGGTGATCGAAGGGCTCGAAGCACGCCGCCTGCTGGTCGACGACCGCGGCATTGCGGGGGTGCTGGCGGCGGGGCCATGGAATGCCTGTGTCCTGCAAAGCCGAACGGTGGTGCTGGCCACTGGTGGACTTGGTGGTCTTTTCGCGCACACGACCAATCCGCTGGGCGCCGTCGGCCAGGGCATCGCCCTCGCGGCTCGCGCCGGCGCCATGCTCGCCGACATGGAGTTCGTGCAGTTCCATCCCACTGCGCTTGACGTCGGGCTCGACCCCATGCCGCTGGTCAGCGAAGCCGTGCGCGGCGAAGGGGCGGTGTTAGTCGACGAGACCGGTGCACGGTTCATGGCGGGGCAAGGTCGCGCCGAACTCGAACCACGCGACGTCGTCTCGCGCGCCGTCGCCGCGCACATCGCTCAGGGCCATCGTGTCTTCCTCGATGCTCGCGACTCGCTGGGTTCGGATTTTGCCACCCACTTTCCCGGCATCACGGCACGTTGCCTCGCCGCAGGCATCAATCCGGCGTCGCAGCCGATCCCCGTGCGCCCCGCGGTCCACTATCACATGGGCGGTATTGTCGTAGACGAAGCCGGTCGCAGCAGCATCGAGGGCTTGTGGGCCTGCGGCGAGGTCTCGGCAACGGGCTTACATGGCGCCAACCGGCTGGCGAGCAACTCGCTGCTCGAAGCCGTGGTCGGCGCAGGCCTTGTCGCCGAGAGCATCGCAGGAACATCGGTCGCACCGCTGCCAGTATTGCGACCGGTAGCGTTGCCCGAAGCCGCCGACGCCACTGTCCTTCGTACGATGGCCAGCGAGGCCCTCGGCGTGGTGCGCGAACGCAAGGGGCTACAGGCCGCGATCGCGCGGTTGGAGCCGATCGCTTTCTCGAACGATGCCGCCGCCGATCCCGCCCTCGTGGCGCTGATGATCGCGACGGCAGCACTCGCCCGCGAGGAAAGCCGCGGCGGTCACTGGCGCCGCGATTTCCCCCAGGCCTCGCCTGCCTGGACCTGCCGCCTCGTGCAGCATCTCGACAACAACCGCATCGTCTACAAACGGAACCCTGCTCATGACCATCCCGTCGCTTCCCATGCTCATGCTTGAACCGGTCGTGCGCGCTGCACTGCTGGAAGATCTCGGCCGCGCAGGTGACATCACCACCGACGCCATCGTGCCCGCAACGGCGCGCGCCGAGACCGTGCTGGTCGCACGCCAGCCCGGCATCGTTGCCGGCCTCGACCTCGCCGCGACGGCGTTCCGGCTGGTCGATCCTGCCATCAAGATCGAGGTTGAGCGGCCGGACGGTACACGTTTGGCACCGGGCGACCGCATCGCCACGATCTCCGGCCCGGCCCGCGGCATGCTGACGGCCGAACGGGTTGCCTTGAACTTCCTGGGACATCTCAGCGGTGTGGCGAGCGCGGCGGCAACGCTGGTCGAAGCGGTGCGCGGCCACAAGGCGCGCATCTGCTGCACCCGCAAGACCATGCCGGGCATGCGCTCGCTGCAGAAATACGCCGTGCGCGTGGGCGGCGGCTCCAATCACCGCTTCGGTCTCGACGATGCCGTTCTCATCAAGGACAACCATGTCGCCGTTGCCGGCGGCATCGGGCCTGCGATTCGCGCGGCCCGCGCCGGCGTCGGTCATCTGGTGAAGATCGAAGTCGAGGTCGACACGCTCGTACAACTCGACGAAGCGATGGCCATCGGCGTCGACGCCGTCCTGCTCGACAACATGACACCGGAGCAGCTCACCCAGGCGGTCCGTACGATCGATGGCCGCGCCATTGCCGAAGCGTCCGGCCGCATCACGCCGCAGACGGCGCCCGCCATCGCGGCGAGCGGCGTCGATCTCATTTCAGCGGGTTGGCTGACCCATAGCGTCAGCGTGCTCGATATCGGCCTCGACTGGCGAAGCTAGGCTCACTGGCTCACTTCGCAATGTTTGTGCATCTCCTTGCAGACACGCAAGACAGCCTGCACGACCATCGAGGCCGTTGAGCTTTCACCGGCACCGGCGTGGCCTGCGATCAGGAGCTGTGAGACGTCGTCGCTGAAGTGCACGACGTTAAGGGTCGCCGTACGGTCCCCTTCGGCGATCTGCAGGCGGCGGGCATGAGAGTCGTGCATCAGGATGCGCACCGACTTGTTCTTGCGGGCAAGCTCAAGCGCCGTGGCAAACACCTTGTCGGCCGACACGTCGAGGATGACCGTCGCGAAGTCATAGCCCGGTCGGCCGTTCTGCTGGCCCTCGGTCATCTGATGGATGCGTCCCATCGCCTTGCGCGCCAGGAACACCCATTGCGCTTCTGCAGCCCCAAACGGCATGGCGGCCAGCACGAGGCCGCCGAGCGCGGCCAGCATCGTCAGTCGCTTGAGTTTCTTCATTCGTGCCACCCTGCTTGTGTGGGTGGCATTCTACGCAAGCGTCGCCAATGACGAAGCGGAAAACGGCGCCAGCTCTGCGAAGCGACCATCGCGCACCTTAGCTGCCCATTGCGCATCACCCAGCAACGCACGACCGACAGCGACAAGGTCGAACTCGCCGCGCTCCAGACGCGCCTCGAGTTCTCCCAGCTCGCCGACCTCGGAGGTTTCGCGCGTCCGGAAAGTTTGAACGAAGTCAGCCCCCTTGAGACCGACCGAGCCCACCGTGATCGTGGGCTTGCCGGTGAGCTTCTTCGTCCAGCCCGCGAGGTTCAGCGAAGAGCCGTCGAACTCGGGCTCCCAGAAGCGACGGGTCGAGCAATGGAAGATGTCGGTGCCGGCCGCGGTCAGCGGTTCGAGAAAGCGGGCCAGCTCGTCCGGCGTCTGCGCAAGGCGAGCGGCGAAGTCCTGCTGCTTCCACTGGGAGAAGCGCAGGATGATCGGATAGCTCTCGCCAACCCGGGCACGGATCGCCTTCACGATCTCGGCGGCAAAGCGCGTGCGGCTCACGAAGTCGCCGCCCCAGGAATCGTCACGCCGGTTGGCGCCCTCCCAGAAGAACTGGTCGATCAGGTAGCCATGCGCGCCATGGATCTCGACGGCGTCGAAGCCGATCTCCTGGGCCACCGCGGCGGCCTTGGCGAAGGCATCGATCGTATCGGCGATCTCGGCTTCGCTCATCGGCTGGCCGACCTGCTTGCCCGAAGCAGCGAGCCCCGACGGACCATCCGACGGCGCCTCCGGATGCGGGCCGGTGCCCGGTTTGCGCATCATGCCCTGGTGCCAGAGCTGCGGCGCAATCCGCCCACCCGCTGCATGCACCTCCTCGACGACGCGCCGCCAGCCGGCGAGGCTCGCGGGCGCATGGAAGTTCGGCACGTTGGCATCGTTGGTCGCGGCCGGCCGATCCACGGTCGTGCCTTCGGTGACGATCAGTCCGACACCACCTTCTGCGCGGCGGCGATAGTAGGCCGCCACATCCGGCCCCGGCACGCTTTCCGGGCTCTTGGACCGTGTCATCGGCGCCATCACCAACCGGTTGGCGAGCGACAGCGACTTGCAGGCGAAGGGACGGAAAAGCGAACTGGTCATCGGAGCATCGGCCTCAGGGAAAGGTAACGTCGCCGTAGGGATAGAGCTTCTTCAGGTCGACGTTGCGATAGGGCAGGCCGTCGAGACGGACGGTGCCGAGGAAAGGTTCGAGCGGCTCGACCAGCAGGATGGTCTTGGCGAAGCCCGAATCGTCGAAGCCGCGGCGGAAGTGAACGCGCGACTTGATGGCGAAGGCGTTGAAAGATGTCACATCGAGGCCAAGCGCTTCAAGCGACAAGGGCTCCTGTACCTGGACGAGATAGCGGCTCAGCACCAGCACGTTGCCGCGGCCGAACTCCACGACGATCCAGAGCTGTCCATATCCTTCGGCGGCATTCAGGACCGTGCCGGTGATGCGCACCGGTTGGCCGGCCGATTCGTCGGCGAGGCCGCCCACGTCCATGTCGAACGGATCGCCTGCCTTCACGCCGCCGGCCGCGTTGAGCGCATCGCTCACCTTGGCGTCGGCGATGGTCGCGATCAGCACGCCTGAGAGATCCTGCTCGATGATCTCTTTCAGAAGCCACGTCGCCGACCCCGAGCGATCGCTGTGATCGGCCAGGACGACCGGCGTCTCGCCACGCTCGATCGCTTCCTTGGCAAGCCGCACGCCGTCGGGAATGGTGTGCACCTTGGTCGAGCCGAGCAGGTCGTCGCGACGACGCCACGCCCACAGCGCGAGATCGTCGGCGGCCCTGCGCGCGAGCGCATCGTCGCCATTGCTCATGGCCTGGATGGTCATGCCGACATCGGGCACGTCGGCAAAGGGAAAGCCGAAGAAGACGTTCACGTAGAGGTCGGGCTCGCGCGCTTCCCAGACGAGCGCGCGCTGCACCAGATCCATCCACGGCGACGCGCCGGTCCATTGCAGGACCGTGGGCGAGATGATCGGCACCTTCACCGTCACGGTCTTCGGCGCGTAGTCGCCGCGAATGGCACGCACCAGCATGCGGGCGGCCCGCTCGCCCTGCAGGTAGCTGTCATAGTGCGGGAAGTACTTCACCGTGAACGCCATGTCGGCGTGGCGCAGGAATTCTTCGTCTTCGTTGCCATGTGGGTCGAAGGTCCCGACGATGAAGGCGCCGCTGCCGACGACCTCGCGAACACAGCGGGCGATATCGGCTTCCGGCCGCGCCACGCCACGAACGCCCATGGCGCCGTGCAGGCTGAGATACACGCCGTCGAACTTCCCGCTGGCCTTGAGGTCGGCGATCATCCCATCGAGCAGGGTCTCGTAGGCTTCTTCGGTGATCCAGCCGGAACCGGTGCCGGTCCTCGGCCACAGCGGAGACTCGATGCCGACCAGCTCGACGTCGTCGTGCTCGCGCGCCACCTTCACGAAGCCGCCCATGTAGGAGCGGGCATCGTGTGCCAGCAGTGCCTCGCCCTTGGCCGGCGAGCCTTTATAGGTGAAGTCGGCCAACGTGGTGTCGTTCGGAAGGAACGTCACCGTCTCGTGGGCAAAGTAGAGGACGGCGATGCGCATCGACGCCGCCCCCTCGCGCATCAGCGCGTCGGAACCGGGCGCTCGCCCGAATAGTCGTAGAAGCCGCGCTTGACCTTGCGGCCGATCCAGCCGGCTTCGACGTACTTCACCAGCAGCGGGCACGGACGATACTTGGAATCGGCCAAGCCCTCGTGCAGCACCTGCATCACCGAGAGACAGGTATCGAGGCCGATAAAGTCGGCCAGTTCGAGCGGGCCCATCGGATGGTTGGCACCGAGCTTCATGCCGGTGTCGATCGCCTCGACGTTGCCCACGCCCTCGTAGAGGGCATAGACCGCCTCGTTGATCATCGGCAGCAGGATGCGATTGACGATGAAGGCCGGGAAGTCTTCGGCGTTCACCGGCTTCTTGTCGAGCTTGACCACGACCTCGCGCACGGTGCGGAAGGTCTCCTCTTCCGTGGCGATGCCGCGGATGAGTTCGACCAGCCCCATGAGCGGCACGGGGTTCATGAAGTGCATGCCCATGAACTTGCCGGGCCGGTCGGTGACCGACGCAAGGCGCGTCACCGAAATCGACGAGGTGTTGGTGGCGAGCAGCACGTTCGGCGGCAGATCGATGCAGACCTTCTTGAAGATCTCGCGCTTGATCGCCTCGTTCTCCGTCGCCGCCTCGACCACCAGGTCGCATTCGGCGAAGGTCTTGTAGTCGATGACCGGCACGATGCGCTTCAGCGCAGCGTCCTTTTCCTCGGGCCGGATCATGCCACGGCTGATCTGGCGGTCCATGTTGCGGCCGATATTGTCGAGGCCCTTGTCGAGGTGCGCCTGGTCGACATCCGCGAGTTGGATGTCGTAGCCCTTCAGCGCGCAGACATGGGCGATGCCGCTGCCCATCTGGCCGGCACCGATAACGCCGATGCGCTTGATCATGATGGGTATCCCCTTGGAGTTCTGGCTACGGGGTTCTGGCTACTTCTTCTCGACCGCGGCCGTCAGCTCCGGAACGATCTGGAACAGATCACCCACGAGGCCATAGTCGGCCACCTGGAAGATCGGCGCTTCTTCGTCCTTGTTGATCGCCACGATGGTCTTGCTGTCCTTCATGCCGGCGAGATGCTGGATCGCGCCGGAGATGCCGATGGCGATGTAGAGATCGGGCGCCACCACCTTACCGGTCTGGCCGACCTGGTAGTCGTTCGGCACGTAGCCCGCATCGACGGCGGCGCGGCTGGCACCGAGGCCGGCGCCGAGCTTGTCGGCCAGCGTCTCGAGCATCTTGAAGTTCTCGCCGCTCTGCAGGCCACGGCCGCCAGACACGACGATCTTGGCGCTGGTGAGCTCGGGCCGCTCGCTCTTGGAGAGCTCGGCGCCGACGTAGGACGACAGACCCTTGGCACCTTCGCCGCCGATCTTCTCGATCGCCGCCGAGCCGCCCGCAGCAGCCGCCTTGAAGTTGGTCGGACGGATGGTCACGACCTTGACCTTGTCGGCCGTCTGCACGGTCGCCATGGCGTTGCCGGCGTAGATCGGGCGCACGAAGGTGTCGGGCGAGACGACCTGCGTCGCCTCGGAAACCTGCGCAACGTCCAGCAGAGCGGCGACGCGCGGCGCGATGTTCTTGCCGACCGAGTCGGCTGCCATCACGACGTGGCTGTAGTTCGGCGCGAGCTTCACGACGAGCGGCGCGATGTCCTCGGCCAGCCAGTTGGCGTAGGCGGCATCGTCCGCCTGCAGCACCTTGGCGACGCCCTGGATCGCGGCGGCCGACTTGGCGGCTTCGTCGCAGTTGCTGCCGGCCACCAGCACGGTGACATCGGAGCCCATCTGGCCTGCAGCCGCCACCGCGTTGGCGACGTTGGCGCGGACCGTTTTGCCGTCATGTGCGGCAACGACGAGAATGGCCATGGTCAGATGACTCCCGCTTCGTTCTTCAGCTTGTCGACCAGCTCGGCAACGGTCTTCACCTTGATACCGGCCTTGCGCTTCGGCGGCTCCTCGACCTTCAGGGTCTTGAGACGCGGCGCGACATCGACGCCCAGCGCATCCGGCGCCAGAGTCTCGATCGGCTTCTTCTTCGCCTTCATGATGTTCGGCAGCGACGCGTAGCGCGGCTCGTTCAGGCGCAGGTCTGTGGTGATCACCGCCGGCATCTTGATCTTGATGTTCTCGAGACCGCCGTCGACCTCGCGCTTCACCTCGACCGAACCATCGGCGACGTTGAGCTTGTTGGCGAAGGTGCCCTGCGACCAGCCCAGCAGCGCGGCCAGCATCTGGCCGGTCTGGTTGGAGTCGTCATCGATCGCCTGCTTGCCGACGATGACCAGGCCGGGCTGTTCCTTGTCGACCACGGCCTTCAGCAGCTTGGCGACGGCCAGCGGCTGCAGTTCGCCATCGGCCTGCACGAGGATGCCGCGGTCGGCGCCCATGGCGAGCGCAGTGCGGATCGTCTCCTGGCACTGGGCCGGGCCTGCGGAAAAGGCGATGACTTCGGTCGCGGCGCCCTTCTCTTTCATGCGGATCGCCTCTTCTACGGCGATCTCATCGAAGGGATTCATGGACATCTTGACGTTCGCCGTCTCGACACCCGTGTTGTCGGCCTTGACGCGGATCTTGACGTTGTAGTCGATGACCCGCTTGACCGCGACCAGCACTTTCATCGCGTTGCGCCTATCGGTGAGTTACCGCCCGGCTCAAATGCCTGGCGAAGGGGTTTTCGTGTAGGGGTGTTCCGCCGATCATGTCAAGGCTATGGCGCACTGCACAAAATCGCAGGGTGAAAGCTTTTTGCCCTATCTTTCAACAGCTTGGAACGGCTAGCGCGCCCCGCCCGGTACCCACAGCACATCTGCTGCGCCGTTGTCGTTCAGTCGGCGTGCAAGCACGAACAGATGGTCCGACAACCGGTTGATGTACTTAATCGCCTCGGGGTTGATCGGCTGTTCGGCCGCCAGATGCGTCATGCAGCGTTCGGCGCGTCGCGCCACAGTACGCCCCAGATGCAGCCAGGACGCCGCTTCGCTGCCACCTGGCAGGATGAACGACTTCAGCGGCTGCAGCTCGGCGTTCATCGCGTCGATCTCGCGTTCGAGCCGTTCGACCTGCGACGCTACGATGCGCAGCGCCTGCTCGTCGCGCTTGGTCTTGCCTTCGGGCGTGCAGAGATCGGCGCCGAGATCGAACAGGTCGTTCTGGATGCGGCCGAGCATCGCATCGGCCTCGTCGAGGCGTGGATCCCTCACGCCGACGCGTGCGATCGCATTGCGTGCCAGGCCGATCACCGAATTGGCTTCGTCGGTCGTCCCGTAGGCTTCGACACGAATATCGTGCTTGGCCACCCTCTCGCCGCGGCCCAGCGACGTCTGCCCGGCGTCGCCGCCGCGCGTGTAGATACGCGTGAGATTGACGGCCATCGCCTAGCTCCTGCTCGCGAGATACCACAGCAGGATCAGCACGATCGTCAGAAGCTGCAGGCGCACGCGCCACCACATCAGGCGATTGCTGCGCCGGCTGCCGTCGATGCTGCCGTCCTGGTTTCGGCTCATGCTGATCAGGCCGGCAAACAGAGTGCCGAGCGTGGCAAACGCCGACACCAGCACAAGAACGAACAGGATGTTTGCGAGGGTCATAGGGGCTTATCCCGCATTGTGCCGGCCCGCGCCAGTACGGGCGGCGGCCCAGGGGCGTGCAGATCGCGACGCTGCCGTGCCCGTCGCGGCGCGGAAGATCGCTTCGGCGGCCTGTTCTCCCGACCAGAGGGCTGCGTGCACCGTGCCGTATTCAACGGGCTCCGTCGCCTCGCCTGCGAAGAACACCCGGCGGCCCAGCGGACGGGCATGCGTCGTGCAATCCTCCGGATCGCTGCCGACGCCAGGGTAGGAATAGCCACCGCGCGACCATGGATCGCTCAGCCAACGCGGAAAGGCCATCGCTTCGGGTTCGGGAATCCCGTCGCCGAACATCGCCCGCAGGGACTTCATCGCCACCTTTGCAACGTCGCCGTCCGACGTACTGCGATCGAGGCGAATGGCGGTGTCGCCGTTGGCGAAGCTGAGCAGGACCGGCAGGCCCGTCTCCTCCTCGTGATTCACCCAGGTGTTGAACGTGCCGCGCCGCTGCGGCGAATCCGGCAACCGGCCAAACCATTTCGGTTGCTCCGGCCAGAAGCGCCGCGGAAAGCGCAAGTAGATCTTGCCGAGGATGCCCGCTCCGAAGCCCAGGCGACCGATAGCGACGCGCTGTATCTCAGGCGGCGCCGGATCGAGCATCGGCAAGCCCGCCCGCAGCAGGCCGACCGGAACGGCGATAACGGCACGATCTGCCTCGACGCGTTCGCCGCCCTGAAGATGGACAGTCACGCCCTGCCCCGTCCACACGATGCGTTCAGCCACTGCTCCGTGGCGGATCGCAAGGCCGCGCGCGGCGTCGTCGATCAGCGTGTGGAACCCGCCCTTGGGTTGGGCATTGCGGTCGAGGCCTTCGGTCGGGAACCATTCCTCCGCGGCCACCGCTTCCCACGGTGCGCTCTGCACGCCCTCACTCATCTCGACGAAAGTCGCCACGACCAGCCGGTCGATCTCAGGCAACCATGACGCCCTGAGCAACGGCTCCACGGCTTCCCGAACGGAGATCGAGCGCGGACCGCGCACGCGCGCCATCGCCTTGCTCTTCCAGGTTGCCCACTCGATGGCGGCCTTGAAGGCGATACGCCCCTTGATGGCGCGGCGGCGCTGGCCTTCGCGCGTCGGCGCCGTGGCGCGCTTGTCGATCAGAAGGCGCTCGCCCTGGGATTCGAGCAATGGAATGCCGAGCTTGCCGCACCACAGCGCCAGCGGATTGCCCTCGACGCCGTGGACCCACGAGCCGCCAAGATCGACGGGAGCGCCGATGCGGCTGTCGGTCCAGACACGGCCACCGGTACGATCGCGCGCCTCGAGTACCGTGACCTCGAAGCCGGAGTCATGAAGCAGTCGTGCAGTCACGAGGCCGGCCATCCCCGCACCGACGACGACTACCTTCTCGGGCCGGCCGCTGCCCATCGACCAGCTTCCGGTCATCGGGCCGCCGGTCATGAGCCGACCAGAGCCGGCAGCTTCGCCATGGCGTCGAACGGATGGCCGCCAGCGGCCTTCAGCGCCGCGCCGTCGGTATGCGTTGCGCCAACATAGGCCATGGCGCGCATGCCCGCCGCGCGCGCGGCCTGGATACCCGGCAGTGAATCCTCGACGACGACGCATTCGACCGGCTGGCAATTCATGCGCTGCGCAGCATGCAGGAAGAGATCAGGAAACGGCTTGCCACGCGTTACCTCGGTGGCGCTGAAGATACGCCCCTCAAATCGCTCCCACAGGCCAGTGAGACCCAACGTGACGCGCATCTTGTCGAGACTGCCCGAACTGGCGACGCACGTCGCGGCACCCGCTGCCTCAATGGCATCGATTGCGGCAGCGACGCCGACCACAGGTTGCAGTGGCGCGTCACGAAAGATCTGCATGGTGTCGGCCTGCAGCTTGTCGACGAAGTCCGCCGGCAAACCGCGCCCCAGCTCGTGCTCGACGATCTCCACACAGGATTTCATCGAGCGGCCCATCAACCGGCGCATCGTTTCCTCGACGCTCCAGTCGAGCCCCTCGCGCCGGAGCGCGCGGGCAAAGCAAGTGTTGGAGAGCGGCTCGCTGTCGACCAGCACGCCGTCGCAATCGAAGATTACAAGCACGCCCTATTGAGTATCAGTAAGGCTTGTCGCCCGCCACCGTGACCCGGTTGCCGCTGCGCGTGTGCGGCCAGTAGTCCCACATCGCCCGATGCTGGACGCAACGATTGTCCCAGAAGGCGATCGAATTCTCGCGCCACCGGAAGCGGCACTGGAAGAGCGGATTTTCCATATGCTCGAACAGATAACGCAGGATGCCGTCGCTCTCGTCGCGCGGCACGCCGACCAGGCGCTTGGTGAAACCGCGATTGACGTAGAGCGCCTTCCGGTTCGTCACCGGATGGGTCCGGATGACCGGATGTTCGGCGCGCGGATAGACCGGCTTGTCCTTGACGCCGAGGTTGGCGTAGGTGCCGCGATAGGCGTCCTCGCCGTCGTGGACCGCCGTCAGGCCGTCGAGATAGACCTTCATGCGGTCCGACAGCGCCTCGTAGGCGGCGTACATGTTGGCAAACAGCGTGTCGCCGCCCTTGGGCGGGCATTGCTTGATGTAGAGGATGCTGCCCATCGGCGGCTCGACATCGCAGCTCACGTCGGTGTGCCAGCCCTCGCCATTGGCGCGCGGCGAGTCCTTGTCGGCACGAATGATCATCAGCTCCGGCTTGCCGGGCTCCGCCGGCGCGGCCGGGTGAACGTGCAGGTCACCGAACAGCCGACCGAAGGCCAGATGCTGGTCCTGCGTGATGTGCTGGTCGCGGAAGAAGATCACGCAGTTCTCGGCAAGGGCGCGGTGCAGTTCGTCGATCTGCCGATTGCCCAGCGGCTTCGACAGGTCGATGCCACCCACCTCCGCGCCGATGATCGGCGTCAGCTTGTCGATCTGCAGGGTTTCGTACGGCGCCGACTCATCGGCGACATGGCGGTAGCGAGGTCCCTTGTTGCCACGCAGGCTGCTCATGAGACGTCTCCTTATTCGACCTTGATGTTGGCACGGCGGATGATGCTGCCCCAGCGCTCTTTCTCGGAGCGCCCGAACGCAGCGAATTCGTCCGGACTCATCAGCCGGGGAACCACGCCCATCGACTCGAGTCTGGCGGCTGTCTCCGGCATGGCGGCGACGGTGCGGATATCGGCATTGATCTTGTCCACGATCTCGCGCGGCGTGCCCTTGGGCACGTAGTAGCCCGTCCAGGTCGTCAGCAGTACGTCGGGCATTCCCGCTTCCGCCGCCGTCGGGATATCGCCCAGCGGCGAATACCGTTCCGTGTCGGTGAGCAACAAGCCTTTCAGCGCGCCGCGGTCGATGGCGATCTTCGCGTTGGTCGTGTCGATCATCATGAAGGTGAGGAGGCCGCTCTGCACATCGGGGATGGCTTGCGGGTTACTCTTGTAGCCGACATAGACCGCCTCGACGCCAGCCGACATCTTGTAGAGCTCCGACGCCACACGCGCCGGTAAGGCGCCTGCGCCGTAATTGTGCTTGCCGGGCTCGGCCTTGAGCTTCGCCGTCAGTTCCTTCGCCGTGTTGATCGGACTGTTCCTGTCGACCAGCAGCACGAAGGGCGACGTGCCCATGCGCGTGATCGGCTCGAAACTTTCGATCGGATCGTAGGGCAGCTTGTCGTAGATCGCGGGATTGACCGCCTGGGTCATCGCCGAGGTCGCGAAGATCGTGAGCCCGTCCGGCTTGGCGCGCGCTACGGATTCGGCGGCAGGAATGCCGTTGCCGCCACCCTTGTTATCGATCACCACGGGCTGTCCCCAGAGCGCCGACAGCCGCTCCGAATAGACGCGCGCCCCGAGATCGGTCGCGGCACCGGCGGGAAACGGCACGACAATCGTCACGCGGCCCGCCGGGAATTTCTGGGCCCGCGCAATGGCCGGCGCTGCGAGCACTGCAGCGGCGCCTGCCACGACAAGGCGTCGTCTTCCGAGCATGTTTCCTCTCGTCTTCTTTGGGTCGAGCCTACTCCGGCCGGTCGGGAATTTCTGCGGCCAAGTCGACAGAGTCCGTAATACGGAATAGCCTCACTGCATGATCGAGCCGGTCCGGCGCAGTTTTATCGTCCTCGAAGCGCTGAGCCGACGCCCGCATGGCACCATCGCCGTCTTGGCAGACGAAACTGGCCTGCCGCGTCCGACCGTCGTGCGGCTCCTCAAGACGCTGATCGAACTGGGCTATGTGACCCAGGTCTCGCGTCATCTCGGCTATCGACTGACCGACCGCGTGCTGGGACTGGCCCAGGGGATCCGCTTCGTCGATCACTTCGTCGATGCCGCTGCGCCGCACATGCGCCGTTTCACGCAGAAGCACGGCTGGCCGCTCTATCTCGGCACGATCAGCCATCGCGCCATCACCATCCGCCATTCGACGGCACCGGAGAGCCCCTTGTCCTTCGAGCGTTCGGCGTTGCAGCGCCGCAGCCCGATCCTGACCGGCGCCTTGGGTCGAGCCTGGCTCGCCTTCTGCTCGGACGAGGAGCGACGCGCCGTGCTGCGCGACCTCGGTGTGCGCAGCAATTCGAGCCTCGCGGCCGCCTTCGCACGAATACGGCGCGATGGTTACGCCTTCGCGGACTTGCCGCGCCCTGGCCGACTGCAGGGCATCGCCGTCGCCATCCGCAACGGCACGCGCGTGTTGGGCTGCATTTCCATGCGCTTCACCCGCTCCGCCATGACCGAGGCCGAAGCGGGTACGCGCTTTGGTGCGCCGCTCAACACTCTCGCCCGCACCATCGCCGCCGACGTCACACGTTAGACTATCGGTCGCGGGTCCAAGAGCGATTCTGTTTTGCCGTTGGCGCGTCGGACGATAGCGTGATCCGAAATCAAGCGGAGGAAGCATGCCGACATTCGATGCCATCGCCACACCAACCGTACGCAAGGCCGACCACCTCGAGCCGGGCTTCGTACACAAGGCCGACATCGAGATTGCGGCGCGCAAACTCGCGGCGCGCAAGAAGAAGCCCAACATCCTGATCTACCTGATGGACGATGTCGGTTGGGGCGACTTCGGCTGCTACGGTGGTGGGGTGGCGGTCGGCGCCCCGACGCCCAACTTCGACAAGATCGCGCGCGGCGGCCTGCAGCTCACCTCCTGCTATTCCGAGCCGTCCTGCTCGCCATCCCGCGCGACGTTGCATACTGGTCGCGTGCCCAACCGGCACGGCCTGCATCGTCCGCCAATGTACGGCGAACCCGGCGGCATGCAGGGCGAGGTCACGCTGCCCATGCTGCTCGGCCAGGCTGGCTACACGACCCAGGCGGTCGGCAAGTGGCACATCGGAGAGAACATCGAATCGCAACCGCAGAATGTCGGCTACGACGACTTCTACGGCTTCCTCTCCGTCTCCGACATGTACACGGAATGGCGCGACCCGCATTTCTTCCCAGAGATCGTCTATTCCGACGCCCGGACCGAGTGGATCAAGAACATGCCCTTCAATCGCTGCTTCGTGCACGCGACGAAGGGCAAGGAAGCCACCAACGTCGAGGAGGTCACGATCCCGGTCCTCTCCGAACTCGACGAGAAGTGGTGCCGCTATTCCGAGGACTTCATCAAGAAGCAGGCGACATCCGACAAGCCGTGGCTGCTCTATCACTGCACGCGCGGCGCGCACTTCGATAACTACCCTCACGAAAAATACCTCGGTAAATCGCCGGCCAAGCATCCCTACAAGGACACGCTGCTCGAACTCGACGAGATCATGGGCCGGCTGGTCGAGGCGCTGCGTGCGTCGGGCCAGCTCGAGGACACGCTGATCTTCATCTCCTCGGACAACGGCCCGCACATGGAGACCTGGCCGGACGCAGCCTTCACGCCGTTCCGGTGCGCCAAGGGCTCGACCTGGGAGGGCGGCGTGCGCGTCCCCGGCCTTCTCTACTGGCCGGGCATGATCGAAGCCGGGCGCCAGAGCGATGGCCTGTTCGACTTCAACGACATCCTGCCGACGGCACTCTCGCTCGCCGGCGCGTCCGACCTGCTGCCCTCGGACCGCTATATCGACGGAGTCGATCAGAGTTCGTTCATCCTGGCACCCGAAGGTCTTTCCAGCCGCAAGTACCATTACTACTGGCTGTCGCAGACCTTCTCGGGATTGCGTTGCGGCGAATACAAGATGGTGTTGTCGGCGACGAGCGACAATTCGACGGACGCTTTCGGGACTGGTGGCTTCACCGGCGTGCTGGAACGCTTCGCCTATCCGCGGCTCTACAATCTCTATCTCGACCCCAAGGAGCAGCACAATTACCTGACGCGCAAGCTCGCCTACGTCGAAGCCTTTCAGCTTGGTATGCGCAACCATCTCGGTACCTTCAAACGCTTCCCCCCGAAGAAGGTCATGGGTATCAAGGTCGCCGACACGAGATCGCCATCTTCGTAATGAGGATGCCGGCGACTTTTCGTTCATCTCAGTTCAGAGGTCCCGGCGATGAATGCAGTACCCCCGCGCATGGATGATGCGACCGATGCCCCGTCCCAGTCGCGCCGCGACTGGACGCGGGCGGAAGCCGAAGCACTCTATGCCCTGCCCTTCGCCGACCTGATGTTCCAGGCGCAGACCGCCCATCGCCGCAACTTCGATCCCAACCACGTCGAGACCGCCAGCCTGCTCAGCATCAAGACCGGCGGTTGTCCGGAAGATTGCGGCTACTGCTCGCAAAGCGCCCACTTCGATACCGACGTAAAGGCCACGCGGCTGATGGACCAGGCGCCTGTCGTGGAAGCGGCACGCCGTGCGCGGGACGCCGGTGCCACCCGCTTCTGCATGGCCGCGGCGTGGCGCAATCCGAAAGACCGCGATCTCGATCGCGTCTGCGACATGGTGAGCGCCGTGAAGGGCCTCGGCATGGAAACCTGTGCGACGCTCGGCATGCTGACCTCAGCACAGGCAGAGCGGCTGCGCGAGGCCGGCCTCGACTTCTACAATCACAACGTCGACACCTCGCCCGAGTTCTATGACAAGATCATCACGACGCGGACCCTGCAGGACCGCATCGACACGCTGGCCCATGCGCGAGATGCGGGCCTCAAGGTCTGCTGCGGCGGCATCATCGGCATGGGCGAACAGGTCGAGGATCGCCTGGGCATGCTCCTGCTACTGGCCAACCTGCCCAGCCCGCCGGAGAGCGTGCCGATCAACATGTGGAACGAGGTCAAGGGTGTGCCGGTCAACGACACCGCCGAGCGCCCCGATCCGATCTCGCTGGCCCGGCTCGTCGCGGTCGCCCGCATCCTGATGCCCGCCAGCGTCGTCCGCCTGTCGGCCGGCCGTCAGTACATGACCGACGAGCTGCAGGCGCTTTGCTTCCTGGCCGGCGCCAACTCGATCTTCATCGGCGACGTTCTGCTCACGACCAAGAACCCGCAGCGCAACCGCGATGCCGAG